>NZ_FOCQ01000021.1 GCF_900110165.1 Lihuaxuella thermophila | reverse complement strand
ATTGGACATGCCCGGAATGTGGTGTTCATCACGATCGGGACATCAATGCCGCCAAAAACATTCTGCAAGAAGGTTTAAGATTCATCGCCGTGGGGCCCACGGTTTGAGCTTGGTCTATTTCTCCCGGTTGCGGGAGATTACCCAAGAATCCCCTGCCTTTAGGCATGGGGAGTGGTCAAGGTGCCTGGTATTCTTCTCATGTGTATCGCCAGTGGCGCAGTCTACACCGCTGTTCGTGTAAACAACGATATGACAAGTGGTATGATCGACCGGTTTCACTCGATGCCCATCGCGAGATCATCGATATTGACGGGACACGTCATCGCATCCGTCGTGTTCAATGCTTTATCAAGCGGGCTGGTCGTCATTGTTGCATTATTCATGGGATTCCGTCCGGATGCGGGCATCATCGATTGGATCATTGTGATCGGGATTCTGTTGCTGTTTACGCTCGCGATCACATGGATATCGGTATTCTTCGGCCTGTTGGCCAATAGTGTTGAAACTGCGGGAGCTTTTGCCTATCCATTGTTGTTTCTGCTCTTTGTGAGTTCAGCATTCGTGCCAACCGAATCCATGCCCGGGAATCGTCCGTTCATTTGCTGAACACCAGCCTATGACCCCCATGATTGAAACCGTCCGTTCCTTGCTGATGAACGCGTCTGCCGAAAACGGTGCTCTCGTTGCCGTTTTATGGTGGTCAGGTATTCTCATGGCTTTTACCATTGCATCCATTCAAGTTTACAAACGTAAAACAGGATAAATCGGACCCTGTAGATGGCCAGTCGTTTCGGTAATATTACGATTGACGGGTTGGCTTTTTCCGCTAGGCAAAGGTGCCCGGCATGGAGGTGAAATTGATGAAGTTTTTCAAGCGCCTCAAATTTGTGTTTAAGTTTTGGAAGCTTCTGCCCTTCCTGAAGGCTTACTTCTTCTCAAACGAGGTTACGATCGGAAAAAAGCTGTTGCCGGTTGTAGTTGGACTGGTCTATATCCTGCTCCCGATGGATTTTGTACCCGACTTCTTAGCGATTTTCGGATTTACAGATGATATAGTCGTCACTTCGCTCATCCTCCAGCTGATGGTAAAATTTGCACCAAAGTCACTAAAGGATCAGTATAAGGAGTTAAAGGACTAAATTTATACACCTGCAAGAGGGTGGTTCTTGCAGGTTTTTTTCATTTCTTTATCAACCGAATGATCCCACCTTTTCCATAGCGAAACTTCCCGGCAAATTCAAAAGGACTCGAATACCTCGTTTAATAACGGCATTCGAGCGCCGGGACCCGGTTTCTGCCCCGGATACTGCGGCAAAGGGTGTGACCCGCATCCAGGCATGCTGAGCCGGGAGAGGTTAGGTTCTTGACGGTGTCGCCAATGGACGGGTACCCGGGGTCACCGGGGAACGCCGGACCTGTCTCCCGGCACTCGGCTTCCAAAGATCTTAAGTTGGCTTTTATTTTTTCTGAGATCGAGCTTTTGGGATGTGATTCATTGATTCTGTCTTTTCAAAGAGGATGCAATGATTTATGATCAAAAATGACTTTTAATTTCATAAAATCGATGGCTATCTTTATGCTATAGCGTCAAGGGAACTGGCAAAGCTTTTGACTGGGGAGGGATCCAGAGTGAGCGGATCAGAAAAAGAAACAACGGTTGGAGATGTCATTCTTTTGCAGGAAGTTCAGGCGGAAAAGGAGCGGCAGAAAATTGAAGAGGGCATCAACTGGTTAAGGAGGGCGGCCGAAGCCGGAGATACTTGGGCGATGGCAGAATTGGCCCACCAGTTGCTGACGGGGGAAAAGGTGCCGCAAAATCCGGAAGAAGGAGAAAAGTGGTTGAGAAAAGGGGCGGAGGCAGGTGAGTCCTGGTCCATGACAGAGTTGGGCTATCGTTTGCTCACCGGACTTGGCTTGCAAAAAGATCCGGCGGAAGGGGAAAAATGGCTAAGGAAAGCGGCGGAATCACAATACCCTGCAGCCATGAGGATTTTAGGTTATCGTTTGCTGGAAGGAGACGGATTGGCGCAAGATTTGGAGGAAGGGGAAAAATGGATCAGAAAGGCAGCCCAGGTTGGCGAACGAATTGCCATGCGAATCCTGGGTTACCGTTTGTTAGTGGGGCAAGGGCTGAAACAAAACATTGAAGAAGGAGAAAAATGGCTCAAAAAAGCGGCCGAAGAGGGGGAAGTAATTGCTATGAGAGAGTGGGGCAATTACTTGGTCAACGGCCTGAAAAAATCAGTAAAGAAATGAGAAAAATGCAAAGGGATTATCGGCTTTTTACCCTGCGAGAGAGTAATTCTTGCAGGATTTTTTCATTTTTTGATCCACCTGATTGTCCAGACGAAACTTCCCGGTAAAATTCAGAAAGACTCTGACATTAGGCGGAAAATGTCAGAGTCTAAAAAAGCGGAGGTATTTAAGAAGTAACCCGAATATTCCTCAAAGGTGTTTCCGGGATGGAGAAAGCCATGTTTTCTGCGGCAGTTTGGCCATCCGGCTTTTTGGGAGCAGGGTAACGCTTGGGCAGTTTGAAACCACGCTCCTTCATCACCTCACGCAGCCGGTCGGGGTAGTCCGTGATGATTCCGTCAACCCCGTCGTCGATGAGTTTGTGCATGGTGGGCGCGTCATTCACTGTCCACGGAATGATCTTCATCCCGTACTTGTGGGCGTCTTGGACCATGCGCTTGGTCACGTAGGGCGTATAGTTCCCGTCGGTGACTTTGCCGTTTTGCGGGAAACCGTGAACGGGGGAGATGGCATCTGCGCCGAATGAATGGGCCGCCGCTACAGGGTCTCCATGAAAGTCGTCGATGTCGATGCCGCCCAGCCACGGAGAGGCTCCCGGCTGACCCGGCTGGAGAAACTGCGGTCCGTTCGTGAGGGCCACGATCGGCAGGCGCGGCTCAATCTCGCGCATGCGCATCAAGGCGCCCCAGTCGAAACTTTGAATCGACACCCGGTCGAGCATTCCGGCCTTGCGAATCTCCCGGGCAACAATTTGGACGAACTCTTCACGGGGAGCGGTCTCTTCAGGTGCTCCCGCTTCCACTTTGGTCTCGATGTTCAGCCACACCTTGTCTGCGCGATGGCGCTTGACCAGGTCGAACACCTCGCTTAATAACGGCATTCGGGCACCCGGACTCGGTCTCTGCCCCGGATATTGCGGCAATGTCTGTGACCCGCAGTCGAGCATGCGGATCTGGGCGAGGGTGAGGTTCTTGACGTAATCACCGACGTACGGGTACTCGGGATCACCGGGGAACGCCGGACCTGTGTCCCGGCACTTGGCATCTGAAACCTTCCGGTCGTGCGTGACTACAGCCTGATGGTCTTCAGTGATCTGGATATCCAGCTCGAGTGTGCTTACCCCGATCTCGAGTGCGTGAGAGAACGCATCTATCGTTGACTCTACTGTCAGCCCAAGCCCGCCCCGGTGCGCCTGCAGATCAAACCCTTTGGGACCGTAACCTTCTTCAACCGCTTTGGCGTAGGATGCAACGGGCATGCCGGCCACAACCAGCAAAGCCAGCAACACGCTTAACCATCGGGACATCCGAACATCTCCTTTGTTGAAAAAATAATCATACATGGTTAGTGTAATTCAGTACTATTAAGGAGCATTTAACTTCACGTTTTCATTTAGTAATTGGCTTGGTTATTCCACTTAGCACGGAAGCTGTAAATCTACCTTGATCAAGAACTCCAACGCGGAGGGAGCGGTTGCTCTCCATTGGACAAAGTTAAGTAAGCATAGGCAACGATTTTTGCTATTGTGAGACATTTACCGAGAAGATCTATGTTTGAGTATTAAAATTGCTCAATAGAATTGAAATAAAAAGGCAGGGGATATCTTTGAATTGGTATCGACTTATATTCTTTTTCATTGCCGGTTCTTTTGTCCTCTTAGGAGTCATAGATCAGCATACAAGCATAGATATTTCCGGTGCTTATGGGTTTATAGTGTTTATTGTTGTCGTTGCTTTTGTTGTTTTAGAGCTTACAGAGAATGGTGGAACAGAATTTGTGTCTGGCGATGGCGGAAGTTCATATGGCGGAGACAGTGGAGACAGTGGTTGTAGTGATGGAGGAGGCGGTAATGGTGGCGGAGAATAAAATCTCTGAAAGATAGGTCGTAACCATATTCGTTGTGATAAATCTCATAATGTGAATGGATGATGTAATAGATATCCTTCCATTTAAATGGGCGAATCATTCTCCCACCCCTTGATCGGATGCTCCTTTTACCGCCATTAAGATTCTCCCAATCTTTCGTTCCATTTTTCCTTCTGCTTGGCCTGATCTGATTCCTCCGTTTCTCCAAAGTAACAAAACACGTATGGATAACCCAGTAAAGTGTAGAGACGATAATACCTGGCAGAAAGTGGTTCCTGATTCTATTAAATCATTCCATACACATTCCATACAAGTAATTTAAAAAATCGATGAACGCACCACAATGATAGCAGAGAGTTTACTTTCATTCGGTGTACTTAGTCAGCATTAAAAAAATGACGGAAACAATCTGTTATCATAGACTAAAACTTCACGGTTAAATTCAAAAAAGACTCTGACATTATGTAGAGAAAAGTGTCAGAGTCTTTACAGCGGAGGTCTAGTCATCCGGCGGGTCGCCTTGTAAGTTGATGAACGGGTGTGCCATCATACGCCTCCTTTTTCACTTTCAGTTTTCTTAGGGGTCTGGCGGATCGCCTTGTATAATGGGTGTGTTTCGTGCCGATGATACAGCGAATCCGGACAGGGTCGAACAAGTCCTGAATAACAAGGACCTCCTGCGAAAAGGTCGAATTCACCCCATTCATCCATGTTTGCAGAATTGCACATGGATTTTTTTTTGTTTGGCTGCAGGATCATAGACATTCAGCTTTTATATATTAATATATGAATGAAAAATGGAGTGTGAAAAGCATGTATCGCATCTTGATCATCGAAGATGACCTTAACCTTTCGGCGCTGCTCAAATCGTATATAGAAAAATATGAATTTCACCCCGTTGTTGCCGAAGATTTCGTCCATATCATGGATATTTTTCACAACATTCAACCTCATCTGGTACTTCTGGATATCAATTTGCCTAAATTCGACGGGTACTATTGGTGCAGGCAAATTCGTCTCGTTTCCAAATGTCCGATATTGTTCATTTCCGCCCGCTCGGAGAAAATGGATCAGGTGATGGCGCTCGACAACGGGGCGGACGATTTCATCACAAAGCCATTCCACCAAGAGGTAGTGATGGCCAAAATCCGCAGTCACCTGCGAAGAGCGTATGGCGAATTTGCGATGAATGAAAGGATCATCGAGCTGTCAGGACTGAAATTGTATCCGGAAAGATTTGAAATGAAATGGGGAAACAAAAGAGTTCCATTGACGAGGAAAGAAGCGGCGGCGCTTGAAATTTTGCTCAAGCGATTTCCCCGGGTTGTCAGTCGGAACATGTTGCTTGAGAAGCTTTGGGACGACAACACCTTTGTGGATGAGAACACGCTCAACGTTAATATCACCCGTCTGCGCAAGAAGCTGCAGGAACTGGGAATTGAACATGCAATCGAAAGCGTAAGAGGGGAAGGCTATCGCTTTTTGATCACATGGGAGACCGGGGAAACGTGGGAGCGACCATGAAACTGTTTATACGTGACCATCTTTTGATGATTGTTTTGTCGCTCGTTCAACTTATTATAGTTCTGCTCGTCAATTGGCTGGACGGATCCCGAAATTTGCCTACCGTGCTATATTCCGTTTTTCTGGGCGTTTTGCTTCTCACCACTTTTTTGATCTATCGTTTTTGCCTCCTTCGCGACTTTTACCGGAGACTTACTAAACCCCTAGCTTCCCTGGACGATAGCCTTGGGAAAGTGGGGGACGCTCCTCTCGCAGCGGCGTTGGAGCAGCTGCTTCTGGCCCAATACCGTCATTATCAGCAACAATTGAAAACCTACGAAAGGAAAAGGAATGATCATCTGGCTTTTATCAACCAGTGGGTTCATCAGATGAAAACGCCAGTATCCGTGATTGAGCTCATCGTCCAAGAGGAAGACGATTCGCGGTTTGCCATGATTCGTGAAGAATCCGATCGAATCAGCGCCGGGCTTGAGCTGATCTTGCATGCGGCGAGGCTTGAATCATTCGAGCAAGACTTTGCAGTTGAAGCCGTCAAATTAAGGACAGTCGTGGATAAAGTGATTCATGAAAATAAGCGTCTGTTTATAAACAATCATGTCTATCCAGAAGTCTTGGTGGATCCGGAGGTCATCGTTCGGTCGGATGCCAAATGGCTGGCGTTTGTGCTCAACCAATTGGTAACGAATGCAGTCAAGTACTCGGCAGGCAGCAATCAATACGTAACAGTATTATCCGAGCCGCGGGGAAGGGAAATGGTTCTGGAAATTCGCGACAAGGGGATCGGGATCCCGAAATCGGATCTTAAACGGGTATTTCGTCCGTTCTTTACTGGTGAGAATGGGCGCATCCATCGTGAATCGACAGGAATAGGGTTGTATTTGGTGCAGGAAGTATGCAAGCGCCTCGGACATTCCATCGAATTGGAATCGGAAACGGGAGTCGGGACAACCGTTCGCCTGATCTTCTGACCTGCCGCAATGAACCTTACACGAATGTAAGGAAACCGAAAGAAAGATCGATAGAACAATACGCATAAATCCTCTATTCTATTATCAAGATTCAAAATCATCATAAATCAGGGGTGGGGAAGGAGGGAATGGTGCAATGCTTCAATTGAATCGGCTTGGCAAAGTATACGGCGGTAGCATTCTCTGTACGGCACTGAAGGATATCGATCTGACGGTAGATCGTGGGGAATTCCTGGGGATCATGGGGCCGTCCGGGAGCGGAAAGACGACATTGCTCCGTTTGATTGCCGCTTTGGATGTTCCTACTAGCGGAGAGGTGCTCATTGATGGCAGAAACCCGCATTTGTTGCCAAGGAATGAATTAGCCCGTTTCCGGAGGCGAGAGTTGGGACTGGTTCTTCAGGATTTCAACCTGCTGGACACTATGACCGTTGAGGAAAATATCGTGATGCCGCTTGCGCTGGAAGGTGTTCAGTACGGTGAGATGGCGGAAAAAGCGGCAATGGTAGCCGATCAGTTGGGAATCGGAAACATTCTGCACAAGCGGGTGCACGAGATATCCGGCGGGCAGGCACAGCGGGCAGCGATCGCGAGGGCCATTATCCACGGACCGGGAATGCTGTTGTGCGACGAAATTACAGGGAATCTCGACTCCAAGTCGTCGCAGGGCGTGATGGAGGTACTGGAAGCCGTTCATCAGACGGATGGCGCGACCATTTTGCTCGTTACACATGACCCGATGGTTGCCAGTTACTGCCGGCGGGTTGTTTTTATCAAAGACGGTCAATTGTACAACGAAATTATCTGCGGCGAGAATAGGCAGCATTTCTTTCAAAGAATCATGGACACATTGTCGTTGATGGGTGGGAATATCCATGACCGTATGGCATTTCGCCTATCGTAATGTGACGCGCAACCTGCGTATGTATGCCGCTTTTTTGGGGAGCTGCGCTTTTGCGGTCATGGTTTTTTTGTTTATGCCGTGTTCGCTTTCCATCCCATGCTGACAGCCCCCGTGATGGATACCAAAGTGGCTGCTGGGTTCCACTTGGCTGAAACCGTCATCTATCTGTTCTCGGTTCTGTTCATTTGGTTCTCCATGCGCGCTTTTCTGAAATCGCGGGAGCATCAGTTCAAGCTGTTCCTCACGTTCGGAATGACGCCAGGTCAGTTAAAATTGATGATATTTTTGGAACATATGCTGATCGGCTTGATCGGCACGATGACCGGCCTCACCCTTAGTCTGTCCTTTGTCAAGATGGTGCTTCTCATTGCGGAAAATGTGGTGGGGCTTGATTTTCGCCTATACTTTTACTTTCCGATGAAGGCATTGGCTCTCACTTTCGGGGCATTTATTGCGCTTTTCGCCGTGTTGTCGGTATGCGCCGGTTTATTCCTCGACAGAGAACGGTGGATTCTATTTCCGCAACAATGGAATAAACAATCGTCCAAAGAGCCGAACGCGTCAAGACCGCTTGCGGTATCGGCCCCCATTTTCCTTGCAGGCGGATACGGAATGGCGCTGTCGTTACCGGAATCACCCTCAACCTTCATGATCGTTTGTGTGGTTGTAAGCGAGGCGATCGGCACCTATTTCCTGTTCGATCAACTGGGTGTCTGCATCATTCATACTTACAAACGCAACCGGCATTTCTTTTGGCGAAGGACCAATTTATTGCTCCTGTCCGACCTGGCCAATCGCATGAAGGACTGCGCACGTACCTTGTTTATGATTTCTATTTTGTTCATGATCGCCATGACCGCGATCGGTATGATGGCCGGTTATCAGGGGATGATCAAAAATCGTATCTCGCAGGAAAATCCTTTCGCCCTTGTCTATGCTTCGAGTTCAGGGAATATGCGTGAAACGAAAGATGTCGCGGAAATTGAGAGGGCGCTTGAGGAGCATGGGATTCCGTTTCAGAGGCTGCAAGCGACAATCAAGGAGTTGCCGATAGCGAAAAGCAACAATTCGCTCAGAATCATTCCGGCATCCGAGTTTAATGCGATTGCTAGGGCTGCAGGGAATGTTGCGGTGGCACCGACAGGCACCCAAGCGATCCTGGTACCGAATGACGATTCCCAGGGGCCGGTCCAAGGAACAGGCGGCAGTACCTTACGGGTAGGATTATTGGCGCTTCAGGTCACGGGTGTGATGGAAGCGTATTCCTTCCCGGATTTCGATAGTTATTTGGTCGTGTCTGATGATGTATACGCGCTGCTGAACGATTACACAAGGAAAGTGAGCTTTCACTTGTTTGATGTGGATGATTGGAGGCAGACAGAAGGCGTTGCCAGGCAGTTGAAACAGCGATTCGGTCCTACTGGCGAGGGGAAAGTGGATTTTACATTTTTTTCATTAACCTACACGCTCGGGAAGATCCGGCAGGTTTATGGAGGCAGCTTATTTGCTCTGTTTTTTATCGGCGCTGTTTTTTTTGCCGCCTCATGGAGTTTCCTCTATTTTCGGTTGTACACGAACCTTCAGGAGGATCAGCGGAAGTTTGCGGTCATGAATACGATTGGTCTAACCGATCAAGAATTGTCAAAAGTGATTACGTTGCAGCTGATCCTGCTTATTTTCACGCCTTTCTTCGTTGCCCTCGTTCACAGCTCCTTTGCGATGATGATCTTGCAGCATGCGATCCAATACAACCTGATGAAAGAGACGATGGCGGTATTGGGCGCCTTCTTGACGGCTCACGTTTTCTACTTTGCGGCTGTTCGTTCAGCGTATGTGAAGCGGGTGAAACAGTCTATCACTTATCCATAACAGAAGAAAGAGGAGGCAGACAATCTATGAAATCGAATTCGACGATTGAAATGAAATTTTGGGGGATTTGCATGATCATTGCTCCGTTAATCGGATCTATTTCCGTTTTTTTCTGGGAAAACGGGGAATACGGAGTCAACGGGGGGTTACTGACGATCATTTCAAGCGTGTTCTGGATCCCTGCTTTTATGGGGCTGTTCGGTATGCTGAAAAATAAAATGCCTTACTACGCCAACATGGGTCTCTTCATTGCCATCTACGGATGTGTCAGCGGTGCGCTGTTTGGATTTACGGATATATACGACGCCATATTTCACATTTCTCACGATGAGTCCCTGCAAGCTTTTACACAATATCCTCTCCATTTGAGTATGTCCCTTTATTGGGCGGGGCCTCTCTTCCCGCTTAGCCTTGCCATCGTTGCCGTCGTATTGATATGGAAGCGGGAAGTGCCCGTGTGGGCGGGAATCCTTCTGGCAGCGGGTGCACTTTTGTTTCCCGTAAGCCGAATTCCGCGATTGGAGCTCGTTGCGCATGCCACTAATTTGCTGCTTCTTATACCGCTCGTGTGCATAGGATGGACGTTATGGAACAAAAAGCGGTTACCGGGGACCGAATAGGAACTCCATGATTAACAGGAAAATATGCTCATAGATGTATAGGGGAAAAAGTGACTCGAAATGGAGAGCCCAGTTCGTTCTGTACTTTTTCAGCCAGTATCAATCCCCATTCATTATGCTGTGTAACCCATTTCGCATCCATCTTTTTGATGTCCTCGTAATCAATTTCGACTAGCCAATGATGGTATTGCAAGTTCCATTGCCATAGTTCATCAGTTAACTCTTTAGATAAAGGAAACTCATCTAAATCTAAATTAGATCCGCAAACAGCACACCATACCGGATCAGCACAAGATTCAGCCTCGATTTTTATGATTACCACAACAAAACATTTAATCACCCTTGTTGAAGATATTACGAAAGTATTTAGATCATTTATATCTGTTATAAATGAAGTGTATCAATATCTTAGGGAAATGAGTTAAGAAATATGTTTTGCTTTGTTTTCCTGTCCCTTTTCATCCTTATTTTTATTTAGGTATACCTTTTCGTTTACCTTTTCTTTTTGGTACACCTTTAGGTTTACCTTTTCCGAATCATATTTCGAAAGGTGTTGGTTCCTGTTCGTCTTTACTGTCTGAAGAAAAAAGAATACAGACTTTGTCGACAAGCTGAAACCCGCTCCCATCCCCAGGAGCGGGTTCCTTGTTAAAACAGCATCAACTGGTTACTCTCCGGCAATCCGTCTAAACAGCCCATGTTTTTCAATACCTCTACCACCGTGGAGGAGACGCGTGTCCGGGCTTGGAAGTCCTCGATGGACAGGAACTCCCCGTCTTTACGCGCTTCCATCATGTTGATGGCGGCGTTTTCCCCCACTCCGGCGATGGAGGCGAAGGGGAGAATGAGGCTTTTGTCGTCGATCACGAATTGGGTAGCGTGAGAACGGTAGAGATCCACGTTTTTGAAGGTGAAGCCTCTGGCAAAGAACTCCAGCACGGACTCGAGAGCGGTGTAGAGTCCTTTTTCTTTGGCTGAGGCGGCATTGCCTTTTTCCTGGATTTCTTTCATTTTGCGTTTGACGGCTTCCGGGCCTTTGATCACCAGTTCGCAATCAAAGTCGTCCAACAGCCGGTAGAAATGGGCGGCGTAGTATTCCAGCGGACGATGAACCTTAAACCAGGCGATCCGCACCGCCATCATCACATAGGCGGCGGCGTGGGCTTTGGGGAACATATACTTGATCTTGCGGCACGATTCGATGTACCAGTCCGGAACTCCGTGCTGTCTCATCAGTTCCGCTTCTTCTTCGGTGACCCCTTTTCCTTTCCGCACTTTTTCCATGATCTTGAAGGAATCTTTGGGCGGGCAGCCTTTCAGGATCAAATACAGCATGATGTCGTCCCGGCAACAAATACATTCCGACAGGGTGGCCGTCCCGCTGCGGATCAATTCCTGCGCATTGCCCAGCCATACGTCCGTTCCGTGGGAGAGTCCCGAAATCCGCACCAGTTCGGAGAAGGTCTTGGGTTTGGTGTCTTCCAGCATCTGGCGGACAAACTGGGTGCCAAATTCCGGAATGCCCAGCGTGCCCATTTTGACTCCGCCGATTTGTTCGGGCGTGATGCCGAGTGACTCGAGGCCGCTGAAGATTTTAAGCACCTCGGGGTCGTCGAGCGGGATCTCCTGCGGATTGATTCCGGTCAGGTCCTGGAGCATGCGGATCGTGGTCGGGTCCTGGTGTCCCAGAATATCCAGCTTTAACAGTTTTCCGCTGATCGAGCGGTAATCGAAGTGAGTGGTCCGGGTTCCGGATTTCACGTCGTCAGCGGGATGCTGGACAGGGGTAAAATCATAGACATCTTTGTATTGCGGAATGACCATCAGTCCGCCCGGATGCTGCCCGGTGGTCCGCTTCACTCCGGTACAGCCGGCCACCAGCCGTTCGATTTCGGCTTGTCTCAGTTGCAGGTTGTTTTGCTCCGCGTATTTTTTCACAAGGCCGTAGGCGGTTTTTTCCTGCACTTTGGAGATCGTGCCCGCGCGGTAAATGTAGTCCTTTCCGAACAGTTCTTCGGTATAGGCGTGCGCCCGGGGCTGGTATTCCCCGGAGAAGTTCAAGTCGATATCCGGCGTTTTGTCCGCTTCGAAGCCGAGGAAGGTTTCAAACGGAATATCCTGCCCGTCTTTTTTCATGCGCGTTCCGCATTGGGGGCAGTCTTTGTCCGGTAAGTCGAAGCCGGATTCATAGGAGCCGTCCAGGATAAATTCACTGTGTTTGCACTGGGTGCAACGCCAGTGAGGGGGAAGGGGGTTCACTTCCGTAATATCGCTCATGGTCGCCACAAACGAGGAACCGACCGAACCCCGCGAACCGACCAGGTAGCCGTCACGGAGCGACTTGGTCACCAGCCGTTGCGAGATCAGGTAAATCACGGCGAATCCATGCTTGATGATGCTGGTCAATTCCCGGTCGAGCCGTTTCTGCACCACTTCCGGGAGCGGGTCCCCATACCAGTCGTGCGCTTTTTTGTAACAGATCTCCTGCAGCTCTTCTTCGGCTCCTTCAATGATGGGGGTGGCCGTCCCGTCGGGGAACAGTTTGATCTCTTCAATCTGATCGGCGATCATCCTCGGATTGGTGATCACCACTTCCTTCGCTTTCTCTTCTCCCAGATATTGAAATTCGGCCAGCATTTCATCAGTGGTGCGGAAGTGGGCTTTGGGCAACGGGCCGCTGTTTCTGAATCCGCCTCCGGAGTTGGCCACAATGATGTCGCGGTAAATGGCGTCCGTTTCGTCCAGGTAATGGACATTGGCGGTCGCCACCACCGGTTTGCCCAGCTCTTCGCCGATCCGGACGAGCAGGCGGTTGGCTTCTCTCAGGCGGTCCGGACTTTCCACCAATCCTTTTTCCACCAGGTGCATGTTGATGTCGACGGGCTGAATCTCTATGTAGTCATAAAACTCGGCCACCTTTTTGGTTTCTTCCGGTGACTTATTGAGCGCGGTTTCATAGAGTTCGCCTTTTTCGCACCCGGAGCCGATGATGAGCCCCTCCCGATGCTTGATCAGCTCGCTGCGCGGAATCCGCGGCACGCGATGAAAATAGTTGAGATGAGACATTGAGATGAGTTTGTACAGGTTCTTGAGCCCTGTCTGGTTTTTGACCAGTAGGATGACATGAAACGGGCGGAGCCGGCTTAAGTCTCTGTCTTCTCCCATGCGGTCATTCAGTTCGGACAGATTTTTGATGCCTTTTTTGATGGTTTCCTCCAGCATCTTCCACAAGATATGCCCGGTCGCTTCGGCATCGTAGATCGCCCGGTGGTGTTGTTCCAGTTTGACGCCCAGTTTATCCGACAGGGTGTTCAGGCGATGGTTTTTCAAGGTGGGGAACAGAAAACGGGCCAGTTCCAGCGTATCCACCACGGGATTTTGGACCGGATCCCTGCCCAGCCGTTTGACGGCCGCTTGCAGGAAGCCCATATCAAAGCGGGCATTATGCGCGACCAGCGTACATCCTTCGATGAAATCGAGAAAGCGGGTAATGACGTCATCGATTTCCGGGGCGTCTTTTAACATGTCATCGGTGATATGGGTCAGTTCAATGATTTGCTGGGTCAGGGGACGGTGCGGATTGGCAAACTCTGAAAACTTGTCGATGATTTCACCGTTTCTGATCTTCACCGCAGCCAGTTCGATAATCACGTCATGATGGGCGGAAAGCCCTGTCGTTTCCACGTCGAACACCACATAGGTATCATCCGCCAGCACCCGGTCTTCCGGGTTCATCACGATGGGAACGCCGTCGTCGATGATGTTGGCTTCCATTCCGAAGAGAACTTTGATTCCGTGCTTTTTGCCGGCGTCAAACGCTTCCGGGTAGGCCTGGGCCACTCCGTGATCGGTGATGGCCACGGCGGGATGTCCCCATTTGGCTGCCCGTTTGATCAGGTCGCTCACATCAGAGACTCCGTCCATGGCGGACATCGTGGTGTGAAGGTGAAGCTCCACCCGCTTTTCGGGAGCGGTGTCCATGCGCTCGACCGGTTCAATCTCGACCAGGTCGTTGCACATCAAGACCAGGTCCCGGCTGAACGTATCGAATTGCACAGAGCCCCGTACCTTGAGCCAGTCACCGTCTTTGATCAGGGAAAAGACTGCCGCCTGTTCTTTGTCCCGGGCAAACATTTTGCAGGCAATGGAGCTGGTAAAGTCCGTCAGATTGAAAGTGAGCAGTTTGCGGCCGCTTTTCAGTTCGCGCACTTCGCTTTTAAAAACTTTTCCCTGTACGACAATCCTGCGCTCCTCTTCGGTGATCTGCACGATCGGAACGGGCTCTTCCTGAATCGTGTAGCCGATCTTCTTTTCCAGCGGTGTCTCTTCTTCCGGCTCTTCCACTCTCTTGGCCGCTGATTGCGCTTGTTCGGCCAATGCTTGTTCAATCAGGGCTTTTTCTTGTTCCGTCCGCTTTTTCTGAAACTCTTCCACTTGATCCGCGGTTTCCGTGTTTTCTTTACACGTCAAATGAACATTTACGGATACGCCGGTGATTTCCTGGTAGTATTTGCGCACATACCGGTCGATGGAGCGCTGGCGTGCCATGTTCATGACAGCCGGGTTGGGAAACATGATTTCAATCCGCTCACCCTGAACCTTCCATTCCGCCTGGCCAAACCAGGCTGCGGAAGCGGGGGCGACATTTTCCTGGATTTGCTTTTGAATCCAGTATTTTGTTTTCATCAAAACGACTTCATGGTCGATCCTGTCAAAATGGTACCGGACCATGACGTGGATGGGCGCAAAATGCTTTTGCAACCGGGTTAAAAATTCCTGGCTGATTTCCGGAGGGAGAGGTTCCGGAAGTTGTAAATGTATCAGCCAGCTGTTGGTTTTCCGGCTTACCTGGACTTTCAAGATGCGTGCCTGTCGAAAATGCTGTTGCAGCCAATCCTGCGGCAGAGAGGCTGTCTGAAACAGCTTGAGAATCAGCTCGGCAGACATCATCACACCCCCAATCAACAACCTGTGTTGCGCCCCCGATCTGTTGGGCGGTTGAAAACCTGTCACTGAAATGATTCGATGATTGGACTTGCATCCCTGTTTTCTTCTTTTATCGCGGTTGATTTGATCCGGCGAGACGTGCCGGCAAAGAAAATAGACTCGTTTTCCGAGTCGTCGTTCTCGTTGGTCTTCACGAGCATTGGTCCTGTCGCATTCAGAATCATAGCCCCAAGCTTTGCACATGGTTTTCCATCTGGTTTCTCTTATCCATAATACTATAACACTCTTAATCTATGTCTAGTAAATAAATTGGAGCAAACAGATTGTGGCAGCCGACAGACGGAACGGGACTGTTTTTTGGCATGTTTTTTGCTTATTTTTAAAAGAGAAGAGTTTTGTAAGCCCTTTCATCACTCTATGAAAAATGGAGAGAAGGAGAGGAAAGATGAAAGACAAGGTGGTCATCGTAACCGGAGGAAGCAGTGGAATCGGGAAGGCGATCGCGAAAAAGTTTGCCTCTGAGGGGTCGTTGGTCGTGATCACCGGCCGCACACCGGAGCGTCTGGAGCAGGCCAAACAGGAAATGGAACGGTTTGACGGCCAGGTTTTTGCTTTTCAGATGGATGTCCGCGATCCGGCCAAGGCCCAGGCGATGGTAGAAGCGGTCAAAAACCGGTTCGGAAAAATGGACTTTCTCGTCAATAACGCAGCGGGCAACTTTATCTGCCCTGCGGAAGATCTTTCGGTCAACGGCTGGAATGCGGTGATCAACATCGTGCTGAACGGAACCTGGTATTGTTCACAGGCGGTGGGCAAGGAGTGGATTGCCAACGGGCAACCGGGGGGCATTGTCAATATTGTCGCCACTTATGCCTGGACAGCCGGGGCCGGAGTGATTCATTCGGCCTGTGCCAAGGCGGGGGTATTGGCGATGACGCGGACACTGGCGGTGGAGTGGGGATCGAAATACGGAATACGAGTCAATGCCATTGCTCCGGGACCGATCGAGGATACGGGAGGAGCCGAGCGCCTGTGGCCTTCCGAAGAAGCATACCGGAGAACGATCGACAGCATCCCTGCCAGGCGGTTGGGCCGGCCGGAAGAAGTGGCCCATGTGGCGTATTTTCTCTTATCGCCCGGGTCTGAATTTATCAACGGGGATTGCGTGACGATCGACGGCGGACAGTGGCTGAATCGAAGGTCGTTTCGCTAGAGCCGGAGCGGGACGCATGGAAGGAATGTCATAGACAAACAGGAGAGATGGATGTGGATCGGTGATGGTATTCGTTTGATCAATCTTGAATCCACAATCAAAGGGAGCCCAACAAATGTGAATACCTTGTGCGGATTGGATCCATAAGATCCGGAACCCCCGTTCTTCCGGGTTGCCGACTGGGACGTTTCGTTGAGGTTGTGCCGTTGTGGACGGAAGAATGCAAAAGGGTGCTGGACACTGTTTAATGAGAGCCCAAGCGGGGAGAGGGGAGCGAACTGTGATGAATTTTGCCCTCAGTGAAGAACAGGAAGCGGTACGCAAGCTGGTACGAGCCTTCGTTGACCGCGAAATCAATCCGTATATCCAGGAATGGGATGCCAACGGCTATTTTGAGCCCAATATTTTAAAGAGGCTGGCCGAATTGCAATTGATGGGCGTATGCGTCCCCGAAAAGTACGGCGGAGCGGGGATGGACTATAATACGCTGGCCATTGTCTGCGAAGAATTGGAGCGGGGGGATACCGCATTCCGTACGGCCGTATCGGTTCATACGGGACTGAACAGTATGACGCTTCTGCAGTGGGGAAATGAGTTTCAGAAAGAAAAATATCTGACTCCCCAGGCGCGCGGGCAGAAGATCGGAGCTTTCGGGTTGACGGAGCCGAATGCCGGTTCGGATGTGGCCGCCATGGTCACCACGGCGAGGAAAGATGGAGACCATTATATTTTAAACGGCCAGAAGACATGGATTTCGCTTTGTGACCTCGCCGACCATTTCTTGATCTTTGCCAAGACAGACCCGGACAAAAGACATGCCGGAATCAGTTGTTTTATTGTGGAGCGGACATTTCCGGGGGTGTCCACCCGGGCGATCAAAGGAAAGTTGGGAATCCGTGCCGGCAATACAGGTGAAGTTTTCCTGGAGGACGTTCACGTGCCGGCTGAAAACCGATTGGGGGAGGAAGGGGAAGGATTTAAAATCGCCATGTCGGCTTTGGATAACGGGCGTTTTACCGTGGCAGCGGGAGCATGCGGTTTGATCAACGCCTGTTTGGAAGCCAGCGTAAAGTATTGCCATGAGCGCAAAACATTCGGCAAAGAAATCGGCAGACACCAGCTGGTGCAGCAGATGATTGCCAAGATGGCGGTCAATCTGGATATTTCCCGTCTGCTCGTCTTCCGTTCCGGATGGTTAAAAAACCAGGGCAAACGAAATACGCGGGAGACATCCATGGCCAAATGGTTTGCTTGCGATGCTGCCTTTGACGCGGCCAATGATGCGGTTCAGATCCACGGGGCATACGGCTATTCCAATGAATATCCGGTCGAACGGTACTTGCGCAACTCAAAAGCTCCCGTCATTTATGAAGGAACCCGCGAAATTCATACGATCATGCAGGGAGAATATGCGCTTGGATATCGCACCGACAAAAAGCTGAACAAGATGCTCCCATCCTGGCCGTTTGAAGACTAATTCCGGTTTCGACCTGTTCACAGCGTTCCATTCAACTCCGTTCGCTTGATTGGACGGAGTTTTTCTCTTGAATGACAGCATCCATGAACAAACGGATCATTATTTTTTTGAACGACCGCCTCTCCTGGCAGGGGGATGGCAGTTTCAGTCACTTGATAAGTCATCATTGAATGATAAGTCTAAATTGGATGATGTCATGCAGTTGTGACTTAACAGAGTGGATTCAGGCGAGTCGGGCCGGTCCGTTTGTTATGGATGTAGGCGGTTTTCATCTATCTGTAGCTTGATGGCATGAGAGTTGCACGTGAAAAAAGTGTGAATGTTGGAAAAGTAGGACGGGCGTTGTTGAATGGGGGAGGAGAGAGACGATGGATTTCACACTGCCTGAAGAGATGGAGTCGTTGCGGCGGATTGTCAGGGATTTCGTCGGGAACGAGGTGGAGCCGGTTGCTCAGGAAATTGAGGAAAGCGGCGAAATCCCCCGGCGGATCGTTCAGATGGCTAAAGAGATGGGCTTGTTCGGACTCAGCATCCCGGAAGAATACGGCGGGCTGGGACTTTCGATGGTCGGAAAGTGCGCCATTTACGAGGAGCTGGGGAAAACGCACAACGGTTTTACCTCGCTGATCGGTGCGCACACCGGAATCGGCACGGTGGGGATTGTGCAAATGGGCAATAAAGAGCAGAAGCGGCGCTATTTGCCCAAAATGGCAACCGGCGAGTGGATCGGAGCCTTTGCGTTGACCGAACCGAGCGCCGGTTCCCACGCAGCCAACCTGAAAACGACCGCTGTCCGCAAAGGTGACCGTTATCTCATCAACGGTTCCAAACATTACATCACCAACGCGCGGGATGCCCATGTTTTTACCGTCATGGCTGTTACCGATCCGTCCAAGGGCCCGAAAGGGATTACTTCTTTTATTGTCGAGAGAGATTTTCCGGGATTCATCGTCGGAAAGACGGAGAAAAAGATGGGGCTGAACGGCTCCCATTCCTGTGAACTGTTTTTTGAGGATTTGGAGGTTCCCGTCGAAAACCGGCTGGGCGAGGAAGGAGAGGGATATGTCAATGCATTGAAAATCCTGACCAACGGGCGTGCCGGCCTGGCTGCGAGAAATCTGGGGTCCTGCCAATACCTGCTCGACAAATCCATCCAGTATGCGATGGAAAGAGTTCAATTTGACAAACCGATCATTGAACAGCAGGCGGTTCTCCATATGCTGGCCGATATGGCGGTGGAGACGGAAACCCTCCGTTCGTTGACATACCGGGTAGCCTGGATGACCGATCAGGGGATGAATGTGATCAAAGAAGCGGCCATGGTCAAACTGTACGGATCGGAAGTGTACAACCGCGTTGCAGACAAGGCTGTGCAAATCCACGGCGGAATCGGCTATAACGCGGAGTATCCGATTGAGCGGTTTTACCGGGATGCGAGAATTACCAGGATCTACGAAGGCACGTCGGAGATTCAGCGAAATATTATCGGAGCCCAATTGATCAAAGAGTACAGAAAACGATCATGACTTGCCGATCACCTGGAGATGATCGTGGTGAATCTGTGTCGATAAGTGCCAATTTCGGCTCCGGTCTTTTCCTGCTCCCTGGTTTTCGCTCCATCTGCGTTCCCGCTTTTCTCTCCGGTTTCCTTTTGGGATAAATGCTCATCCATTGCCAGAGGAATATTGCGTATTAACAGATAATCCTTTAGAAAAGGGTGTATTGGGGGAGGAGAGCCGGGATGAGCAAAGGAAAAACAGAAGAAGCGAAAGAGACCGTTACGGGGGTCGATATCGGTGTCGCCCTTCTGGATCAGTCCGGAGCTGTCAGATACGCCAATGATACGATTCGCCACTGGTTGGGTCCTACCGATTCGTGGATGAAAGCCGGATTGGAATTGCTGATATCGAAGTCACGTATATCCGACATTCTGAATTCCGGGGAGGCGGTCCACTGGCGGACCACGCTGTCCGGTTTGGATCTGCACGTGAGCGCCCATCCGGACCGCCGTGCCCCGTCCGGACCGGGGATCGTGCTCGTCGCTTATGATATGACTCCGCTGAAGAAGATGCAGGAACGCTTGGCAGAGGCCAAGGCGGCCGGGGATGAACTGGACGCGATTATCCAAAATTCGTATGACGCCATTTACATCGCCGATACGAACGGAATCACGCTGAAGACCAACGACGCCATCGAACGGCTGACGGGAATACCCAAAGAGTATTATATCGGGAAGGATCTTCGCTATCTGGAAAAGCGGGGGATTGTCGAAAAATCCGTTACATTCGAGGTGATCAGACAAAAAAATCCGGTGACGGTCATTCAGGAAAACGCGCTGGGCAGAGTGTTGTTGATCACCGGCAGCCCGGTCTTCAACGAGCAGGGAGAAGTGATCCGGGTTGTGACCAACCTGCGTGATATCTCCGAATTAAACCGGTTGAGGGAGGAATTATTGCAATTACGCAAATTCCATGCGGGAGACGAACCGGTCGTGATCGCCAGCAAGGCGATGGAGCGGGTGATCGAGCTCGCCAACCGGGTTGCCGATACCGATACGACCGTATTGCTGCTCGGCGAATCGGGAGTGGGGAAAGAAGTGGTGGCCCGCATGATCCACCGGAACAGCAAACGGTACGAAAAGGGGGCTTTCATCAAAGTCAATTGCGGGGCCATCCCGCAGGAGCTCCTGGAATCCGAACTGTTCGGGTATGATTCGGGCGCATTTACCGGCGCGAAGAAAAACGGCAAGCCGGGAATGTTTGAGCTGGCGCATGAAGGAACATTATTTCTCGATGAAGTCGGGGAGTTGCCGCTCCACCTGCAGGTGAAATTGCTTCGGGTGCTTCAGGATCAGGAGTTTCACCGCGTGGGGGGAGTGAAGCCGGTCAAGGTGAATGTGAGGATTGTAGCGGCGACCAACCGGGATCTGAAAAAGATGGTGGCAGAAGGCTCGTTTCGGGAGGATCTTTATTACCGGCTCTATGTGGTTCCGATCGAAATCCCGCCTCTGCGGAAACGCCGGGAGGATATTTTGCCGTTGATCCGGTTTTTTCTGGACAAGTTTAACCGGAAATACCAAACGGCCAAGCACTTTACGGAAGACACGCTGAACCTCCTCAAGGAATATTCGTGGCCGGGAAATATCAGGGAATTGTCCAATCTGGTGGAACGGCTGCTGGTCACCACGCCTTCCCACGAGATCCGACCGGAACATTTGCCGCCTTTAACTGGAGGAAATCTGCCAGGGAGGGAAAACTCCATCTCTGAGAAAGAGCGGAGGAAAGGACCGGCAGAACCCGATTTCGGCGTTTTGGAAAAGATCGGGGAGTCGGACGGTCTGCAGGCGGCCTTGGAACAATTGGAACAACGGATTCTCGCAGCCGCTTTTGAGCGGTATGACAGCTCCTATGAAGTGGCAAAGGCGTTAAAAATCAGCCAGTCGACAGCGATCCGGAAAGCATACAAATACGGCATTCGCGGCAAAAAGCGGGAGGGACGGAAAACATACTCCCAACCATAACAGGATGGCGCGAGTGATGCGGTAAAGGAACAGGAGGTGCGTGATGGCAGACGAAAACGATTTGCGGGAGCTTCGCGAATACTTTTCCAATGTGCCGTTTTGGCAGTATACCGGCTGTGTGATTGAGGAAGTCGGTGACGGACATGCGGTGTTGTCTTTAGCCATCGAACGGCATCACTTGAACGGGAATATGACCGTTCACGGCGGCGTTTATGCAACCCTGCTGGACAATGCAATGGGCTTGGCCTCACGGGCCGCGGCCGGACGTTACCAGGCGACGACTCACATGAATGTTCATTTTCTGGCTTCGGCGGACACGGGCAAGATCTATGCCCGCGGCAGGGTGGTGCACCGCACCAAGCGAACGGTCACCACGGAAGCCCGTGTGGAAACCGAAGACGGAACCCTTCTGGCCATGGCAACCGGCACTTTCCGCGTATTTCAGGGCCCCGCTTAAGATGCGGGGCTTTTTCATCTGGCAGCGGGTATATTTTTCGGGCACGTGATTCAAATCTGTTTTTACCGTATTTAGAGGTTGAGAGGGAGATCAAGCAAAGCCATCGTATTTAATAACTGCATAATCTCATTTAAACAATGAAAGAGGGCCATCATGGAGATATTGAACCATCATCGACAGATTTTAGAGGAACTGAAGAAAATCGAGAAGGAAGAACAAGTGCGTATACTTTATGCCTGTGAGTCTGGGAGCCGGGCATGGGGCTTCCCTTCGAAGGATAGTGATTATGATGTCCGGTTTCTCTATGTCCGGCGAATCGAGTGGTATTTATCCATCTTTGAAAAAAGGGACGTGATTGAACGGCCTATTCACGGCATGCTTGACATCAACGGATGGGATTTGCGGAAAGCCTTGAATTTATTCCGAAAATCGAATCCCCCGTTGCTTGAGTGGCTGCAGTCGCCGATCCAATATGATGAGAACTATTCGGTTGCCGGACAGCTCCGGCAACTGTCCTCCTCAGCCTTTTCGCCCAAATCGTGCATGTACCATTATCTCAATATGGCTAAAGGCAATTTCCGTGAGTATCTCCAAGGGGACCTGGTGAAAATCAAGAAATATTTTTATGTGTTGCGCCCCATTCTCGGCTGCATGTGGATTGAAGAGAAAAATACCATGCCACCGATGGAGTTTGCACAATTGGTAGAAGAGTTATTGCCGGCGAATAGCGAATTGAGAAGCGAAATTGCTCAGCTGCTGGAGCGGAAAAAATCCGGAGAAGAACTGGACCTGGAACCAAAGATCGCCGTCATCCACGACTTTATTCATGAGAAGATCGGGCATTTTGAACGGACAGCCAAAATGTTGCCCGTTGCAGATCGCAATCTGGATCGCCAATTGGATGAACTGTTTCGTGCTGCCTTGACTGAGGTATGGGGAGGATAAACTGGACAGGAGTTGATTCAGGAAGGCTATGCGGTCGATCGGAAAGAGGGAACATTCAAAGAATAGACCCGCACAGAATGGTTTCAACATCTCCTATTTTCCGGGAAATAATGACAGGAATCCGGTTTATTTGCTGGAAAATCACCTCATTTATCGAAAAAAGTAAGTAAACATGGAAAGGAGGAAGGCGATCAACAGAGAGGTTTTCTCATGAAGGTGAGAGAAGAACGCTGTTCGCAATGAACCGGTTTTTCCCCTTTGTAGTTCAACTCATTCATTCTATTCAATAGCAGCAGGAGATGATTGGAAGGAGGTGTTTGATTGCCAACTATTTTGGAGACGGAGCGTCTAATTCTCAGACCTTTCGAGCCGAAAGATGCCAAGACGGTTCAGATTTTGGCGGGTGATTGGGAAATAGCGGATAAAATCCCGCCAATTCCCCATCCTTATCCGGATGGTGCGGCAGAATCCTGGATCGAGTATTTAAATAAAAACGACCCGGAAATCGGATTTGCTATTACAAGAAAAACAGGTACCCGGTTGATGGGTTCCATCAGTTTGATCCTGAGTAAAGAGCATCAAAAAGCAGAAGTCGGGTATTGGTTAGGCACTCCGTATTGGGGCAATGGATATATGACGGAAGCATGCAAAAGAATCATTCCATATGGATTTGAGGAATTAAACTTAAATAAATGAACCTCCTCTGTTATGACAAGAAATCCTGCATCCGGCAGAGTGTTGGAAAAGTGCGGTTTCAAAAAAGAAGGGACCTTGTTACAACACATTTTTTGCCAAAGGTAAATTTGAGGATATACATGTTTATGGTTTATTAAGAACCGATTTTGAAAATAAGAAGTGAAGCGGATATTAAGGATTAGCTGATGACAAAAGTCCAAATCAAAATAGATCCGAATGAGCAGCTAAAATGCAAGTCCCCCAAGCAGGGGGACTTTCTTAACTTCTTCTCCTGTCAATTTTCCTCTCAACATTCGCGTTCTCACCACTTATCTCCACGGCAGGATCCCCGTTCGACGCACGATATGCCACCGCTTTGGCGTAGAGATTGATCTTAAAGGCAGATCGGTCGTCCCCCTCCATTTCCACGGTTTACAAGAATAATTCCGGATAAATGAAAAGCTCTAGGAACAAATAATGGTGTGTAATCTGGAAAGTCGTAAAAACTACCATTTACAAATAGGAATTATTACGATATATATCTTATATGAATGATGACATTCAGAACATGACAAAGGAGAGGTCTGTGTGGGAAAAGATAGAATTCCCGTCACTGTGTTGAGCGGGTACCTGGGTGCAGGAAAAACAACGATTTTGAACCATGTTTTAAATAATCGGCAGGGATTGAAGGTAGCAGTTATCGTGAACGATATGAGTGAAATCAATATCGATGCCGATTTGGTCGGGAGAGAAACCAATCTTTCGCGGACGGAAGAAAAGTTAGTGGAAATGTCAAACGGTTGTATTTGCTGTACTTTGCGGGAAGACTTGCTGGTTGAAGTGGAGAGATTAGCCAAAGAGGGGCGCTTCGACTACATATTGATCGAGTCAACCGGAATCAGCGAGCCGGTTCCCGTTGCCCAAACATTCAGCTACATAGATGAGGAACTCGGAATCGATCTGACTTCCCTGTGCAGGCTGGATACGATGGTGACGGTAGTGGATGCCTACCGCTTTTGGCATGACTTTTCCTCCGGTGAATCGCTGTTGGACCGGCAGCAGGCGCTGGGGGAGGAAGATACCCGCGACGTCGTGGATCTGTTAATCGATCAAATTGAATTCTGTGATGTGCTCATCCTGAACAAGTGTGATCTTGTCAGCGAGTCCGAACTGGCGAAGCTGGAAGCCGTGCTGCGCAAATTGCAGCCCTCGGCGAAAATCATCCGAAGTATAAAAGGAAAAATTAACCCGGATGAAATTCTGAACACGGGTCTTTTTGACTTTGAAAAAGCCAGCCAGTCCGCCGGATGGCTGCAAGAGCTGCAAAAAGGGGAACATACTCCGGAAACGGAGGAATACGGGATCTCGTCCTTTGTTTATCGCAGGAGAAGGCCGTTTCATCCCGAGCGTTTAACCCGATGGTTCGAAGAATGGCCGGAAGACGTAGTGCGCGCGAAAGGGATGCTCTGGCTGGCCACACGAAACGACACGGCGCTCAGCTTCAGTCAGGCGGGCCCCTCAATTCAGCTCGGAGTGATGGGACACTGGGTTGCATCCCTGCCAAACGAAGAACAAGCGGAAATTCTGAAAGAACAGCCGGAACTCAAAGAATGGTGGGATGAAACACATGGAGACCGGATGAACGAAATTGTTTTGATCGGGATGGAGATGAACCGGGAGGAGTTGGAGGAAGAATTAGACCGCCTGTTGCTTACAGATGAAGAGATGAACATGGATTGGACTCAATTTGCCGATCCGTTGCCAAAAGCGGCTGAACCGGAAGAGGTCAGATCAGCATAGAAGCATTGCCAGGATGAAATGGAAGAACAGACTGGTTGCCTCTGAAGAAGTGGTGCTCATGGTCAACCTGTGTATGTGATGTCGTTGTATGGAACTTTATCTTGTGTGATGTGTGTTCACTTCCGGCCGCTGTTTGTGAAGGCGGAATCTTGTTGGCAAACAGGTATCCTGTATTTTCCGCGTATTGGGCCCGCTTCAGATGCGGGGCTTTTTTTGACAAGTTGAACGTAGCGCCCAGCCAGAAGCTGACCCAACTCTGACTCATGGCACGGATGGTGTGGTCAGAAAGTTTGTTTCTATTGACTTGTTTGTCGAAAATTCAGTTATAGGAGCAGGCAAGAAGGGGCTTTCCGGAGCATGATGGCAAAATGACTACAATATTTATTTGATAATTTGGATATTTGCTATTAATCACACGGGTGAATTAGTGTAAAATATAAACTACAAGGGTTTCACACATTGGGCAGGATCACGCCCGGTGTGCCGGAACAATCCGCCATGCCCTAACATTCCTCCAGTCATCTCGTCATACAAATAGAAAATAACAGCTCTTTTCAAAAAATCTCCTGAATGACCTCTCCAATGCGGCACAGTTCGTGATTATGAGCCTCACCATGGATCCTCCTCAACCTGTGCAGATTCTCGTTTTGCAGGGGCAAGAAAGTTCAAACGCGATGATTCGTTTGCTTATTCGGCGTCCCGGGGACGCGCGGTGGAATTCATCATTTTTCATCAAGCCGGAAAACGCTTTCTTTCCGGGTTTGCTGCCGGATCCGAGTCTCAACACAACTGACGGGAGGGAGAAAGGAGTGCAAGCGATCCCCGTTTTAAAAGACTTTTTTGATAAGTCGCTCATACCTGTTGGAGAAAAAGATAAACTTACACTGGGAAAATCAAATCACGGAGAAGAAGGATTATATGAATCGGTTACCCACTGGCTGATTGCCTTGATCTGGTGTGAAACCGAAGCGGTAACCGGATGGAAGGTTTCAGTGTATCCCGTTTGTTCAGACAGACCTTTTTGGCTGTTATCTCCCTATTATGAAACCAGCTCTCTGTATGCTTTTGAAATTGCGTTGAAACTATCGGGCATCCTGGAAACCCATTCGCAAAAAGACTTGCTTACCACCCGTTTATTTTACCGGGAGATTAACGAATTCACCGGATCGCAAGTGAAGATTTCCATCAATTATGAACATTTTAAACAGCGGGCATTCCAAAATGATGATCTTGCATAAATGGAGGTAGCTGCATGTTGCATATCGTTGTCTGTATCAAACAAGTCCCTGACAGCAGAGAGATTCGTATTGATCCCAATACGAACACATTGATCCGGCAGGGAGTTCCCAGTATCGTCAATTTTTATGACCTGCATGGGCTGGAGGAAGCGCTGCGCATCAAAGATCAGCATGGAGCCCGGATTACGGTGGTCACCATGGGACCGCCTCCTGCGGAAAAATCGCTGAAGGAATGTATTTCGCTCGGAGCGGATGAAGCCGTTCTCGTCACAGACCGCAAATTTGCCGGTGCGGATACGCTGGCTACTTCCTACGTGCTGGCGAAAACCATTCAAAAGGTGGAACAGGAATGGGGACCGGCAGATATTGTTTTTTGCGGAAAACAGACGCTGGATGGAGATACCGGTCAAGTGGGCCCCGGCATTGCCTGCCGGCTGAATCTGGAGCAGTTGACCTATGTGGGGAAAGTGGTCCGTGTCGATCCCGAAGCGCGGAGGGTGAGGGTTCACAGGTATCTGGAGGACGGCATTGAAGTGGTGGAGACTTCCATGCCGGTCCTCATCACCGCTCTGAAAGAACTGAACGAAGTGAGGAGAGCATCGCTGCCGGGGATGATCCGGGCTGCCAGATATAAGCCGGTTACATGGACGACGGCCGATTTTCCGGACATAGAGGTCAGCAAAATCGGGCTGAAAGGGTCACCCACCATTGTCGCGAAGACCTGGGTGCCGGAGGCCAGAAAAATTGAAGGCGAAATGATCAGCGGTGACACGCCGGAACAGATCGCCGAACAGTTGACGGCAAAACTGTGGGAAAGTGACTTGGCAGAGAAATTGGGCTGGATTTGATAGAAGGAGGCGATCATGATGGCCAGAGAACGAACAAACGATCAAATGCCCGATTGGTCCAATTACCGTGGAGTCCTTGTTTTTGTGGAACAAAGGAACGGCATCGCCAAAAATGTGTCATGGCAACTCCTGGGAGCGGGCAAAAAGCTCGCCGACAAACTGGATGTTTCGCTTATGGCTTTGGTCGTCGGCGATCAGGTGGAACACTTGGCCCGGGAAGCGGTCTATTACGGGGCTGACAAAGTATTTTTGTGTGAAGGGCCTGAGTTAAAGGATTACCGGACCCGTCCGTACAGCCGCATTACTTTAAAGTTGATCGAGGAGATCAAGCCGGAAATCTGTCTGTTCGGCGCGACCGCCACGGGCAGGGATTTGGCGGGAGCGATCGCTACACACTTGCCGACCGGACTGACGGCCGATACCACGGAACTGGATGTGGAGCCTCATCCCTCCCGATTGCTGTTGGCGAGCCGTCCCGCTTTTTCGGAGAAGATGATGGCCACGATTTTGTGTAAACAGTATCGCCCGCAGATGGCTACCGCCCGTGCCGGGGTGTTTCAGGCGCTTCCGCGGGATCCCGGCCGCCAGGGAGAAATAGTGCGGATCGACAACCCGATGAGCGAAGATCAGATTGCCGCCAAGGTCGTAGAGTTTATCGAGCAAAGAGGCGGGGTGAATCTCGAAGACGCGGAGATTATTGTCGCCGGCGGAAGGGGATTGGGCGGTCCGGAACCTTTTAAGATGTTACAGGAACTGGCCGATGCGCTGGGTGGTGTCGTGGGGGCGAGCCGGGCTTGTGTGGATGCGGGTTGGATCAAGCACGAACACCAGGTGGGGCAAACCGGGTGCACAGTAAGACCCAAACTTTACTTTGCGATCGGCATCTCCGGAGCCGTGCAACATACGGTGGGGATGTCAAACTCCGAGGTGATTGTGGCCATTAACAAAGATCCGAACGCTCCGATTTTCCAGATAGCCCATTACGGGATTGTCGGTGATTTATTTACCATTGTGCCCGCGATTACGAGAGAAGTGAAGAAAAGAAGAGCGGCCAAGTTAGATCCGACTGCGGCATTCAGAGCCTGACCTTGCTGAAGGGGTGGGCATCTTGCCAAGTCTTCGGTTCAATCCGGGTGAGTAAAAAACACCGGACAGCGGTTGATCTGTTCCCGGGATTTCATGTTCATGTTTGATCAAACTGATGTTTACCGATCTGATGAGTAAGGGGCGATGCACAGTGAATGAAAAATTTGATGCAGTGGTCGTAGGAGCGGGTCCGGGAGGCACTGCGGCCGCTCTGACGATGGCCAGGGCCGGGTTAAATGTGGTACTGCTTGAACGTGGTGAATTTCCGGGCGCAAAAAATATTTTTGGAGGGGTCCTGTACCGAAAACAGATTGAGGAGCTCGTGCCTGAATTTTGGAAAGAACGCAATTTCCCGATGGAACGGAATATTGTAGAACAGCGGATTTGGGTGATGGGAAAAGAGTCCATGGTCACCTTCAGCCATCGAAACGAAGCCTATAAAGAACCTTACAACTGTTTTACCGGACTCAGAGTAAAATTTGACCAGTGGTTCGCCGACAAGGCGGTTCAGGCTGGAGCACTGCCGGTCTACCAAACGGTTGCTCTCGATGTGATCCGGGACGGAAACAGGGTGGTTGGGGTCAAAACGGACCGCGAAGACGGAGAGCTCTATGCGGATGTGGTTGTGATTGCGGATGGTGTCAACTCCCTCTTGGGCAAATCCATGGGCATCCACAGAGAGTGGCGTCCGGACGAAGTATCCCTGGCTGTCAAAGAAGTGATTGCCCTTCCCAAAGAAAAAATCGAAGATCGCTTCAATGTGGAGGGAAACGAAGGAGTCACGATTGAATTTATGGGTGAAACCTCGCTCGGGATGGCCGGAATGGGCTTTTTATACACGAATAAAGAAACGATCTCCCTGGGTGTGGGAGTCATGGTCAACCACCTCAGGGACAAGCGAATCAAGCCGTACGCGATTCTCGAAGCCATCAAGCAGCATCCCATGATCAAGAAGCTCATCCAGGGAGGCGAAACGCTGGAATACTCCGGACACCTGATTCCAGAAGGCGGCTATCATTCCGTTCCTCCGCTGTCGGGCGACGGCTGGTGTATCGTTGGGGATGCCGCACAATTGGTCAACTTTGTCCACCGTGAAGGAACCAACCTGGCTATGGCTTCAGGCCGGATGGCAGGGGAAACCGTGATCGAAGCCAAAAACAGAGGCGATTTTTCCGCCGCCACCTTGCGGCTGTACGATGAAAAGGTGAAAAATTCGTTTATCATGAAAGATTTGAGAAAATATAAAGGCATGCATAAGTTACTGAAAGAGGAAGATCCGGAGCTGTTGTTTACCAAACTGCCCCGGGCTCTCAATGAAGCGGCATACAATATGTTTTTGGTCGACGGGGTGCCGAAGGCGGATAAGCAAAAGATGGCACTGAAAAAGATTGCGGAGGCGGCCGGCGGAACCGTTAATCTGATGAAGCTGGGAATAAAAGGATGGAGGGCGATGAACGGATGAGTCAAACGATTTCCGATAAGCTTTTTACGATCCGTTTTAAATGCGACAAAGTTTCCCATTTGACGATCAAAGACCGCGATGTCTGTATCCGATGCACGACCAAAGACTGCAACTTTTTCTGTCCGGCCGATGTGTACGAGTGGGACAAAAAACAAAAGCTCACCACGGTTGCCTTTGAAAACTGCATTGAATGCGGCACATGCAGAATCGCTTGCCCGTCGGACAACATCGAATGGGTCTATCCCAAAGGAGGGTACGGCATGTCGTTTAAAATGGGATAATGCCGGCTAAATAACATGATTATAGGGTTTATGCCTGCTACGCCTTTTATTGCGCTTGCGTAATAAGAGGCTTTTTTTCTTCAATCGACTTTCACGCGTATTCTGGATACTCCGTTGTACCCGTAGCCTTTTCGGTTCCACTCCGGCTGCATGGGCTGGACTCGGCCGGCGGAATCCCGCGCCCGGGCCAGGATGACGTATTCTCCTTTCTGTTTCGCTTCCCACTCATAGCTCCAAAACACCCAAGCATACGGATGCCGGGAGTCGCCAAGGAGGGTGGCCGGTTCCCAGGAAACACCGTTGTCGGTGCTCACCTCTACTTCGGAGATCCTGCCTTCTCCCGTCCACGCGATTCCTTTAATCAGGTTGGTCCCTCTGGCCAATATGTCATAATCCTGTGGCTGCCGGATGATCGAGTTGACCTTCATGGTGGTAACGGGGCTTTTTCCATCGTCTGAATCCGGGTGGGGGTAATACATATAATCGGTTGTCTGGAAGGGTCCCTCGAACGACTGGTCGATCACCGAGATTCTGCATAACCACTTGACCGAGGCCATCGCATACCAGCCGGGAACGATTAAACGGAAAGGAAATCCGTGCTTCAGGGGAATGGAAGCGCCATTTAGTTCGTAGGCCACGATCGTATCCGGATGCATGGCCTTATCAACGGGCAGGCTTCTCTGGTAAGCGGTGTGGTTCCCCCGGTCCGCGCCGGTAAACACAATTTCTTTGGCTCCGCTTTGGATTCCGGCCCTCTCTAGCAGAACATGGAGAGGAACCCCTTTCCATATACCCTGGCTAATGGCCCCCTTTTGCCATTGAACGCCATAGACGCGGGGATGGTACATGGTCCGCTTATTTCCGGCACACTCCAACGGGACGGCCAATGTCTTGGACGGCAACTTACACAATTGTTCAAGGTCGAACACCAAGGGGCGTTGGACGATGCCGTCGATTTGAAGGGTAGTTGGAGCTTCGGATGCAGATGGATAGCGGAAGTGATTTCGCTTGTAAAAAAATTCTTCCGGTGTCACCCAATCCTCCACAAAATGAATGGGTGTTTCCTGATTCTCCGGTTCCAGACTGATGGTGAGGGGACAGGGTTTTACCATCGGTTTGTTTTCATCCATCTTTTCAGGCCTCCCAAGACCATTTTTCCTTCAGGACGCTCTTCGCAGACCAAAGACTTTATACTTTCGTCTTCAGATTTTTTAAAAATTCAATACTGTGCTCATCCCGATTGTCCATCGCCTCATCCAGGTAACAGTCGAGTTTATTTTTTAAGAAGCCGGTTTCCTCATGAGTAAGCACCATGTCGGGATCGCCGATTTTGTTCAGGATGGAAGCAATGATGAACCGGTCTTTTTTCTTCGACTTTCCGGCTAATTTCATCAGATTTTTGGCCAGAAAGTATCTCTCTTTCAAGTTGATATAACTCACCGTGATCATCCTTCCTTCAATTGATCGCCATCGTCGAAAACAGCATGAGTGACCAAAGTTGGCTGACCTGAATACGCTGATGCTGAAAGGAGACATCAAATCCTGACTAAATAACTAGAGATTGTCAAGAATTGGTTGTCTCTCGTTACATTGAAAAACATTCAACGGAGGAAGCGATATGGATTTTCTGCAATGTGTTCATCATGTTTTAGCGAAATTAACACAGCCGACACTTCGCGAACTGAAAGAGGCGATTTCTTCGATCGGCTGTACCCGTGAACGAATCCTTCCCCATCTCACTCATGCAGACATCCTTCCATACGGCAGAAATGTCATTTTCCGGTCCGATGTGATGGAGGCGATTGTGATTCATATACCGGGGAAGCAAGAAACACCTGTTCATGATCACGGAAATTCGATTGGTTGTGCATATGTCGTGGAAGGAAGCCTGATCAACCAGTTGTACGTACTTGATAAAGAGAACCAACTCTTCTGCTATGAGCAAAACAGATTCCTGAAAGGCGATTTCTTTTATGCGGTCAAAGGACAGATTCACAAAATGTGCAATCCTTCCGAGGAAAGGCTGATTACTTTTCACGTTTACTCTCCGCCGCTGACAGCCATGAGAACTTACCGATGAAACGGGTTCCATTTCTCAACCCGTATACTTGCCGTATACGGGTCGTTCATCCATTCCTGGACCGGATGAACGACATTGTCTTCACCATTGGCTTCTGTGACGTCGGGATGGAATCCATCACCTGATCCCGAATTTTACCGGCCAGGGAAGCAAACAAAGCACTGCTTCGCTGACGGGGGCGGGGAAGGGAGATCGGAACTTCGAGATCAACGGTTCCGTTTTTCAGCAAAACCACCCGGTCCGCAAGAGCAACCGCCTCTTCCGCGTCATGGGTGACCAGCAGGGCAGTAAATCCCTGTTCCTGCCACAGTTTTTCAATCAATTGCTGCATCTCGATCCGTGTGAACGCATCCAGGGCGCCTAAAGGTTCATCCAGCAATAGCAGGCGGGGGCGGCTGACCAGTGCCCGCGCCAAGGCTGCGCGTTGGCGTTGTCCGCCGGAGAGAATCCCCGGCCACTCCTGCGCGTATTCCGCCAAGCCAACTTGTCGGAGCAGGCGTCCGGCCGATTCTTTCTGACTGTCTCCGGCACCGCCCACACCAAGCGCGACATTGTCAATGACTTTCCGCCAAGGCAACAGGCGGGCATCCTGAAACATCACTCTGGCCGCAGGGTTCAGCCCGGAAATCCGGTGTCCGTCCTGGATAATCGCTCCCCCTGTGGGAGTCTCCAGACCAGCGATCAACCGTAAAAGCGTACTTTTCCCGCATCCTGATCGGCCGACGATCGCGATAAATTCACCCGGTTTCACATCGAGATCCACGCTGCTTAATATAAGGCGATTGCCGAATTTTTTTTGCAATCCTTGTATGAACAGGCGCGTTCCTGAAATATGGCTGTCCACTTGAGACACCTCCTGTACGTGTTTCGCTACATACGCCAGCGCAGGCAACGGTTTTCCAGCAGTTTTGCCAGTATATCGGCTAATTTTCCGAGCAAGGCATACATGAATATACTCAACACAACGACATCCATCTGCATAAATTCCCGGGCATTCATCGCCATATATCCGATCCCGGAATCGGATGAGATCGTTTCCGCCACGATCAGCGTTAACCACATAATCCCCAGCGAGTAGCGGAGACCTACCAGGATGGACGGCATGGCGCCCGGCAGGATGATCTGCCGGAACAGCGGCCAGCCGTTCAGCCCGTAGACTTTCCCCATCTCAATCAAGCCGGGGTCCACTGAGCGGATCCCGTGGAAGGTATTCAGATAAAGAGGGAAAAACACCCCCAGGGCGACCAGAAACAATTTGGCCTCTTCACCGATTCCAAACCAGAGGATGGCCAGCGGAATCAAAGCCAGGTGAGGGATATTTCGCAGCATCTGCACGGTGGTATCCAACAGCTTTTCAGCTGCCGGGATGAGTCCGTTTAAAAAACCCAGTGCCAGACCGATCCCGCCGCCAACCACCAACCCGACCAGCGCCCGGCTGGTGCTCTCACCGATATGTTGGAACAGTTCACCCGACTCTGACAGCCGGAGAGCAGCCTCTATCACGCCGATCGGTTCCGGCAGCGTTTGTCCCGAAATCCAGCCAAGAGTGCTCAAAATCTGCCAGAGAATCACCAGTACAACCGGGATGATCCAGGAAATGAGAGAATCTGCGGTTTTATGGAGAGAAGAGCCCTTAGCCATCCGCAACCACACCTTTCTGCTTGGGAAAATAATCGTTGGCCACCATTTCCCCGAAGGGGCTGTAGAGATGTGGAGATGAATCAGCAGTTTTTTTCGCCACCGGCAACTCAGGAAACAGCAGTTCCGCTGTCCGGTAGGCTTCTTCCAGATGGGGATAGCCCGAGAGAATGAAGGTTTCGATTCCAATAGAAGCATATTCCTTCATTCGTTCAGCTACGGTGCGCGGATCTCCAACCAGAGCCGTACCTGCTCCGCCACGGACCAGACCCACTCCCGCCCACAAATTGGGGCTGATCTGTAAATTGGATTTCTTTCCCCCATGAAGTTGAGACATGCGATGTTGCCCTTCTGAATCGAACCGGGAAAAAATGCGTTGGGCAGCCGCAATCGTTTCGTCGTCAACATAACGGATCAACCGGTCGGCGGCGTCCCAGGCTTCCTGTTCCGTTTCCCGCACGATCACGTGCAACCGGATGCCGAAGCGGAGGGTTCTGCCCTGATCGCCCGCTAATTTGCGTACTTGGTCAATCTTTTTCGCCACTTGTGCCGGGGGCTCGCCCCAGGTCAGGTAAACGTCCGCGTGTCTGGCTGCCACCTTCTGGCCCGCAGGGGAGGAGCCTCCGAAATACAGGGGAGGATACGGGTGTTGCACAGGAGGAAACAGCAGCTTTCCACCTTTTACTTTTAAATGTTGACCGTTGAAATCAACCTCCCGCCCCTGCATTACTTCCCGCCAGATGGTCAGGAACTCGTCGGTCAGCTCATACCGCGTATCGTGGTCGAGATGGACACCGTCCCCGGCCAGCTCCACAGGGTCTCCGCCAGTCACCACGTTGATGAGCAGCCGGCCCCCGGACAGCCGGTCGAAGGTGGCCGCCATTCGCGCTGCGGCAGAAGGGGAGATGAGACCGGGCCGGACGGCGACCAAAAAGCGCATCCGCTTTGTCACCGCTAACAGGGAGGAGGCCACAATCCATGCATCTTCACAGGATCTTCCGGTGGGAAGCAAGGCTCCGCTGAAACCCAGGTGATCCACTGCCTGGGCGAGCTGCCGCAAATACGGGAAGTTGACCGTGCGGCCTCCAGTGGCTGTACCTAAATACCGGCCGTCGCCATGGGTAGGAATAAACCAGAATACTTGCATATTTCCACAACCTTTCCTTTTATCGATGATGAGGCCAGACCGCGTCTTGGACACGGATCTTTTTGGGGATCAAACCGATTCGCAGAAATGTGTCGGCAATCTGCTGTTGTTCGTTGACAATGGAATCGTTTATGGGTTCCAGTCCGTATTTGGACCGTACAATCGCTTTTTTCACCGGTTGGATATCCATTCCGATTTCCTTGGCGAGCAGTTTGGCCGTTTCATCGGGATGATGGTTGAACCAATCAGTTGTTTTTTTCAGCTCATCTAACACGATCTTGACTTCATCCTGACGTTGTTCGGCGAAAGTGCGGTGTGCGAGGATAAATTCACGGTTGGTGGTATACCCTGTGGCATCCGTAATCGTTTTTGTTTCCAACTCCGTCTCCACCGCGGAATAATACGGATCCCATACCACCCACGCATCGACGCTTTTTTTGGCAAATGCCGCCCGGGCATCCGCCGGAGGAAGATAGACCGGCTTGATGTCGGTATACGTTAAGCCGGCTTTTTCCAACGCTTGTACCAACAAATCGTGCACATTGGACCCTTTGTTCAGCGCCACTTTTTTTCCTTTCAAGTCTTTGACGCTCTTGATGGGGGAATCCTTGGGCACGACAATGGCTTCATTCTCGGGTTTGGGAATCCCGGAACCGATATACACCAGGGGCGTTCCTGCCGCTTGCGCAAAGATGGGCGGGGTGTTTCCCGTATGGCCGATATCAATGCTGCCCACATTCATCGCTTCCAACAGCTGCGGCCCTCCGGGAAACGGTGTCCATTTCACTTGGACGCCCCGGGATTCCAAGCGTTTTTCCAGGGTTCCGCGGGCTTTTAAAATGCTTAATGTGCCGAATTTCTGATATCCGATGCGGATCACACGGTCTCCTTTGCCGGATGCTTCCGGGTTGCAACCGGCGGTAAGGGCGGCAAAGAATGTTGCCAAAAGACACATCGCAGTTACACGGATCATCTGTGTTACATTCATCGCATTCACCTCATCGGCCGGATTTGTTTATGCGTTTGGGAAATCTTCGTGCCAACCGGCGTTTTTGGTAAGAGGGAGGATGGCCGGGCCAGTCACCATCGGTCAGCCACAATACCCTCATAAAACAACAAGGCCCCATCACCCTGGGTCAAAACTTCCAGGGACGGGGCCTCCGGTGGTCCGGTCGGCAATGCTGGCCAGTTTTTTCTTATTTTTTGTTCCCTGCAGCGGTACGCGTTTTCGAAAGGGAGGAGGGTTCCATGGAAAAGCGTTGTTTTTCCGTGCGATCAATCTGGACAATATGGGAGTCGTGAACCGTAATCAGGATGGAACCGAATTTCAACCCTTCCAATGCCTTTAAAATGCTGTTGATTTGCTCATCAGGGATGGATCGTGGTTTCATTTGATCCCCGCCTTCTTCTTTACATTTGGAATACGTTCAGAAAGCAAATCATCCAAAGTCGTTTGTTCCAAAAGGTGGGCGACCGTATCGCGAATCAGGGTCCAAAGCGGTTTTAACAAACAGCCTTCCTCCAGCGGACACGGATCGTATGCAGTGACGCTGACACATCCCATCGGCGCAAGAGGACCTTCCAGCTGCCGGATGACTTCTCCGATCACAATCTGTTCAGGAGACTTGCGCAGTTTGTATCCGCCTCGTATTCCCCGCTTGCTTTTCACATAGCCAAGATTTTTGAGCTGTAGAAGAATTTGCTCCAGATAGTTAACCGGAACCAGGGTTTTCTCAGCGATCTCGGCAATGGGCATTACAGTGTTCGGCCGATGCCCCAAGACAATCAAGGCGCGCAGGGCATATTCCCCTCTCGTAGATACTTTCATAATCTTGTCTCCTTTTAACAAATAGGACCGGTCTCAACCTCAACCAACCGATTATTCCGGTACCGAAACCGTTACTTCGCTCTTCAATCCGTTTTTGTGCCTGTAGACCACATAAACAATGCTGACCACCCAGATGATGCCCAGGGCCACATAGACGGTTCCGTGCCACGACGCAGGAATGAATTTAAAGCTGTTCAGCATGGTTTTGGCATTTGTCAGGATAATTAATCCGCCGACCATGACCCCGAGCAGATGGGACGGAATCACTCTTACCAGCCAGGCAGCGATCGGGGCTGCCACGATCCCGCCCAGCATCAACGCGCCTACCCATGTCCAGCTGAAACTCGTCCAGCCCAGGGAAATGATGAAACCAACCGTTGCGGAAATGGCGATCGCACATTCGCTTGTGTCGACCGAACCGATGACCTTTCTCGTTTCGATTCCTTTTCTGCTCAGCAAAATCGGGGTGGTTAAGGGTCCCCATCCACCGCCTCCGGTGGAATCCAGAAACCCGGCCACCAAGCCCAGAGGGGTGAGGAAGCGCTTGGAGATTTTGGCTTCACCGGATACAGTCGGACTTCCGAACAGGAACCGTCCGAGCACGTAAAAACCCAGCAGAAACAAAAAGGCGGCTACATATGGTTTCACCAGATCACCGGGCAGGCTGCTCAAAAAACAAGCTCCGGCAAAGGCACCGATGGACCCCGGGATAATCAATCTTTTTACGATTGTCTTATCCACGTTTCCAAACCGCAAATGAGAGATGCCTGAGGCTGCCGTCGTCACCACCTCTGCCATGTGGACAGAAGCGGAAGCCACGGCCGGGGCGATCCCAAACATCAGCAACAACGAACTGGAGGTTACGCCATAAGCCATTCCCAGCGAGCCGTCGACCAATTGGGCAGCAAAACCTATTATCGCCAAAACAATAAGCTTTTGCATGTTCATCTTCCTCCTTAACCGGAGCAATATTTCGAATCATCCGAGAATTATTTCTGTAGTCGAAAAAACCTGAGAATGTTGAGTTTATTAGTCGGGTTTTAGATATGCTATACCATCGTATGCGGGTAGCCAAAAGTACGTGACAGATCATCAACCATCTCTTCTCAAATTTAATAAAACCAATCAATTTACACGGGTTTTATATGAAAAAAATTCACTATTTAGACTGGTGAATCGGTATAAATGGCAGAAAGATGATGGTGTAACTTTGGTGCGGTTGGTGATATGTAGTTGAAACAGGTTTTATAATAAATCCTAGCGGAATAGTCAACATTACATTCAAATAAATTATTAATCTTCCGCTTGTTAGGATGAATATACTATTAAATAAAACCATTGTCAATACCGAAATGTGCATTTTTGAAAAAATAGACAGACGATTTTTTATGGATAAGTCAGATTGATGTGAAATTTTAATATCTAAATTGAAAATAATATTACATTGTTTTTAAATATTCTGTATAATAAAATTGGCGACGATCGGTCAACAAATGGAAAAGAACGGGTATCCGGCTGGGCAATCGCAAGGTTCTTGCAGCAACAAGCCATCTCCAACTGGGTAAAGGAAAGAGGGAGAGCGATGGAAAAAGCATTGCAGGGTGTTCGTGTGTTGGATTTGACCAGGGTGTTGGCGGGCCCCTACGCATCGATGATTCTGGGAGACCTGGGTGCGGACGTGATTAAAATTGAACATCCGGACGGAGGGGATGATTCAAGGGGATACGGGCCTTTTGTCAATGGAGAAAGCGTTTACTTTATCAGCTTAAATCGTAATAAAAAGAGTCTGTCCCTGAATTTGAAATCGCCGGAAGGAAAGGAAATCTTTTTAAAACTGGTGAAAAAAGCCGATGTCGTCATGGAAAATTTCCGCCCGGGAACGATGGAAAAGCTCGGGCTGGGGTACGGGGAACTGGAAAAAATAAATCCGCGTTTGATCTATGCTGCCAGCTCCGGATTTGGGCACACCGGGCCTTATAGTCAAAAAGCGGCTTATGATCTGATCATCCAGGCAATGGGCGGAATCATGAGCCTGACGGGTGAGCCTGACGGTCCGCCGACGAGAACAGGTGCGTCCATCGCTGACATTACGTCGGGTCTGTTCACGGTGATCGGCATAATGGCCGCACTCCATAAACGGAAAGAAACCGGCCGGGGGCAAAAAGTGGATGTCGCCATGCTGGATTGCCAATTAGCGATTTTGGAAAATGCCATTGCCCGCCTGGCTGTCACCGGGGAATCTCCCAAACCCACCGGGAATCGTCATCCGTCCATTACTCCCTTTGCTGTGTTCAGGGCTGCGGACGGATACCTGGTTGTGGCGGCCGGCAATGATCAGCTCTGGCAGAAGTGGTGCCGCGTGGTCGGCAGGGAAGACCTGGTCGAAGATCCCAGATTTAAAACGAATGCTGACCGAACCGAACACTGGGATGAATTGGAACCGATCATGAGTGAGGTGATCGGGAAGCAAAGGGTGGATGATTGGCTGAATCTCTTCGAGGAAGCCGGAATACCTTCCGGACCGATCAATGATGTCGCCAAAGCAGTGGAACATCCCCAGGTGCTTGCCCGGGACATGGTCGTGTACCAGGATCATCCCGTTGCGGGTCGGATCATGATGCCGGGAATCCCGGTTAAACTTTCCAAGACCCCCGGTTCCATTGAAACCCCCGCTCCGTTGCTGGGGGAACATAATCGGGTGATTTTACGTGAATTAGGATATACCGAAACCGAGATTGAACGATTGAAGGAGAAAGGGGTGATATAACGGCCGGCAATGGTCCCGGCATAAATCTCCCGTTTCATCATAAAAAATGAACGTGTAAATCGCTTCACCAGAGATTGACACGGTTTTTTGGTTTTCATTTGAAAAATGCGCTTAACATCCACAGATGTTTCTCGATCCGGGACTCCATGCCGAGCAGAAGGTTGGAGGTGACTTCATCATCGGCTTTTTGTGCCGGATTCATCCCGTTTTTTAGTTCAGCTGCCAGCGTGTTGTCATCCGAGACCAGCGATTTGAACCATTTGCCGGGCCGTTTCCTGGCCTGTTGCTTAAGGAATGCTCGTGGACGTTAATACAAATGCGAACCTCCCTGTGTTCCAGAGGGGTTCGCATCTTTTTTAATATTTATTTGCCTTGTCCCTCGATCGCCCGCTTTAACGCATTCATATAGCCGGTATGGATCCCTTCATGAACATTGTTAAAAGCGAGTACTTCACTGATCGTCGTCAGTTGAAAGCCGTTGGGGAATTGGATCGGCTGTGGCAGCTTCTCATCCAACCGTTCGGGGATGGTCTCTTTGATTCGCGCTTCCTGTTCCCGCAATTGGGAAAGTAATGTTTCCAACGAAGGGGCGTTTCCGGTCCAGTCTGCCGGCTTGGTTCCCGCCCAGAACAACTCTTTATAGTTCTCGGGAAGCATGTTCAAACCGAAAAAGCGGTCGGTAACCGTTAAAATGTGACCGGTATTCCAGCGGATGGTATTATTGAATCCCGCTGGCTGCTGGTCGGCTGCCGTTTCGGAAACGGTTTCCAGAAGCTGGTACATCCGTCCGCGAAACATCTCAAATTGAGCGATTAAAAAGTGGCTCATCTTCATCCCACCTGTTTCAGAATGGTCATCTATTATGATTGTACACAAGTAAAAATTATGCGGCAAATTCTTTAAATATAAAAAATACCCAATATGGGCAAACTCGTTGGGAAATAAGTCCGGCAAACCAGGGCATCGGATGCGTTCGAACCCTGGTTTGCCGGAGGTTGTCCGTTTCCATCAACAAAGCAATTATTTGACCCTTTTTTTCCAAATGCCCAGCATGACAGCGGTAACCGCGGAACCAATCAGAATCGCCAGCACATATAACAGCGGTTTGTTCACCAGTGGGATGACGAAAATACCTCCATGGGGCGCGGGGAGAGTGATTCCGAACATCATGGCCAAAGCGCCGGCAACAGCCGATCCGGTGATGCAGCCGGCGAGCACCCGGATCGGATCAGCGGCTGCGAAGGGAATGGCTCCTTCGGTAATGAAGGATGCACCCATGACATAGTTGGTCAAACCAGACTTGCGCTCTGCATCGGTAAACTTGCTTTTGAAAAAAGTGGTGGCCAGGGCGATGCCGAGCGGGGGAACCATTCCGCCGGCCATGACTGCCGCATGGGGGGCGAAATTGCCGGCTTCGATGGCGGCGATGCCGAAGGTAAACGCGGCTTTGTTGACCGGACCGCCCATGTCGACCGCCATCATTCCGCCCAGGATTAAACCGAGAATCAGGGCATTGCTGCCGCTCAAATCATTCAACCAGGCAGTCATCGCTTTGTTCAGCGCACCTGCGGGCCCGTTGATGACAGTGATCATCAAAACGCCGGTAATCAGGGTTCCGAGCACCGGATACAGGAGAACCGGTTTGATTCCTTCCAATTGATGGGGAAGAACAGCCAACACTCTCTTTAACCCTACCACGATATAACCGGCCAGGAAACCGGCAATCAGACCGCCAAGGAAACCAGCCCCGGCGGTTGCCGCCAGATAGCCGCCCACGACACCCGGAGCGAAACCGGGACGGTCGGCAATGCTGCTGGCGATAAATCCGGCCAGAATTGGTACGAGGAAGTGGAAAGCGCCGTCGCCGCCGCCAATTTTCATCAACGTTTCGGCGATCGGTCCTTTGGCGTCAATCCCGCCGAAAGCAAAAGCGAGAGCGATTAAAATACCGCCGCCGACGACAAAGGGCAGCATATTGCTGACCCCGTTCATCAAATGCTTGTAAAAGCCAAGCCGTTTCTCTCCGGTGTCAGCTTTTGTGATTTCGCCCGTTCGCTCGTAAACGGGGGCCTCCTGTTTTAAAGCCCGTTCGATCAATTCGGCGGGCTTGCGAATTCCCTCCGAGACGGGCACCTGGATCACCCGTTTTCCATGGAAACGATCCATGTCCACCTGCTTGTCTGCCGCGACGATAATGGCCGTGGCCCGTTCAATTTCCTCCCGGGTCAAGGCGTTTTTCACACCGGTGGAACCATTGGTCTCCACTTTGATCGGGACTCCCATCTCCTTTGCTTTGGCTGTCAGCGCATCGGCTGCCATATACGTGTGAGCAATCCCTGTCGGGCAGGCAGTGACGGCGAGAATCAGCTTTTCATGTCCGGCTTCTTTCCGTTGATCGGTCTGTTCGTCGCCTTCATTTTCTTTCGCGTCCACGAGCGCGATCACTTCATCGGCGGTTTTCGCCCGGCTGAGCTGCTCCCGAAAATGGTTGTCCATCAACATCGCAGACAGGCGCGATAAGGTTTCCAGGTGGGTTTCATTGGCTCCTTCGGGGGCCGCGATCATGAAAAATAAGTGGGCGGGTTTGCCGTCCAAGGAATCAAACTCGATCCCTTCATCGCTTTTCCCAAAGCAGATGGCCGGGGTTTTAACCGCTTTCGTTTTGGCGTGCGGAATGGCAATTCCCTCTCCGATCCCGGTGGAGCCTTGAGCTTCCCTCTTTAAAATGGCTTCTTTAAATTCATCCCGGTTGGATAAGCGGCCAGCGGCATCCAGTTTGTCGATCAATTCATCCATCACTGAATCTTTGCTGGTTGATTGAAGATTCATGATCACGGTATCTTTCTGTAAAAGTTCGGTAATCTTCATGTCGCATCCCCTCAAATCTTTTGAATCTGCACTTGCGGGTATAACGCCTCGATCTCCTCTTTTGTACATAAATCCCGGGAAAAAGCGGTTGCGCTTCCGGCGGCGACTCCGTATTGAAAAGCTTTGAGAAGATCACCTGTTTTGGCATAGGTTCCGATAAACCCTGCAACCAGCGAGTCTCCAGCGCCGACGGAGTTGACCACTTTCCCTTGGGGGACATTCGCTGAGTAGATGCCTTCCCGGCTGAAGAAGAGAGCACCTTTTTCGGCCATCGATACGATGACGTTTCGGACTCCCATTTCCACCAGTCTCATGCCATAGGGAAGGATTTCATTCACTGATTGAAAGGTGACGCCGAACAGTTCCCCCAGCTCGTGATGGTTGGGTTTGATTAAGAACGGTTTGTGCTTGACGACGTGCAGCAGCGCTGTTCCCGCCGCATCGACGACTGCATGGATTCCGCGTCCGCTGCACTTTTTCGTCAGTTCTTCATAGAGATTGACGGGCAGTGAGCGGGGGATGCTGCCGGCAAGAACAATCATTTCCCCTTCCGGAATCGAATCGAGCTTAGCGAGAAACTGCCGGAAATGGTGGCCGGGGATCGTCGGGCCTGAGCCGTTGATCTCCGTTTCTCCGCCGCCGGGTGATTTCAGCTTGATATTAATGCGCGAATCTTCTTCCACCTCAATAAAATCGACGTGAATCCCTTCGCGGATCAGGGAATCCCGGATGAAGCGGCCGGTAAATCCCCCGATGAAGCCCAGGGCGGTGGTTTCCGCCCCGATGCGGTGCAAGACGCGGGAAACATTAATCCCTTTCCCGCCCGGAAACTTCAGCTCCCGGCTCGATCGGTTCAGCCGGTCAAGCTGAAAATCTTCCACTTCGACGGTCAAATCAACGGATGGGTTGAGCGTGACAGTATAGATCATTTTTTTCCTACCTCAAACAAAGATGTTTTCTGTTCGTAGCATTCTCTTGTGTCTTCAGGAACTAGATCTGTAATCAAACAAGCTTCTTCAAGATCAGCGAATTTGGCAAATGAGATTTCGGAAAACTTGCTGTGATCAGCCAAAACATACGTTTGGCCGGATAACTGCATAGCGGATTGTTTTAAGAGTGCTTCTTCGGGATCGGGCGTGGTGTAACCCAGTTCGGGATGAATGCCATTGGCTCCCAAAAAACACCGGTCAAATCGGTAGCGCCGGAGATTTTCCAATGCGACGCTGCCGATCAGCGCTTTCGTGGAAGCTTTCATCTTGCCGCCCAGCACATAAGCTTTCACGTGGTTTGCGACAAGAGCTTCCAAATGATTCACTCCGTTGGTGACCACTGTCACCTGCTTGTCGATGAAGTGGGGAATCATTTCAAATGTCGTACTGCCGGCATCCAGGTAAATGCAATCGCCGTTCTTTACCAAAGAAGCGGCAAAGGCAGCGATCTGTTTTTTTTCTTGAAGGTTTTTGGCTGATTTTTCAACCATGCCCGGTTCCGAGCCCTTGCCTTGCAAGAGTGCGGCCCCGCCGTGAATGCGCTTGAGCAAATGTTTTTTTTCCAGTTGGATCAGATCCCGCCGGACAGTTGATTCCGAGGAATCGGTGGCGGCGACGAGATCCTGTATTTTTACGACTCCCTGTTTTCTCAATAAGTCCAAAATCAGTTGATGTCTCTGCGGAGTAAGGATGGCGACCACCTCACTTTGGTATTATCATAACGAAAACCCTTTCATAAAATCAATCATTTTCTTTCGCTTAACTTCAATTTCCTTCATAATCATTCAGGATCGTGCAACTGCTATTTATGCTCATGCCTGAAAAGTGATAAAATAGAATCAGCCACTCCTTGTACTCGCATGGTTTTCGACCGGCATAAGGAGATGGCTGATGGGGAATGAACAGGTATGATCGAATCCTCTGAAGGAAGGGAAGGATACATATGGCGCTGACTGAATCCACCATGTTCCCGCTGGGCAAGCAAGCTCCTTCTTTTGTCTTGCCGGATGTCGTGTCGGGAAAACAGGTTTCATTGGACGATGTAAAATCAGATGTGGCAACGGTGATCATGTTCATTTGCAACCACTGTCCCTATGTGAAGCATGTACAATCCCAGCTGGTGCAATTGGCCAATGATTATCTGCCCAAAGGAGTCTCCTTTGTTGCCATTAACTCCAATGACGCGGAAAAATATCCGGAGGATTCACCGGAAAAAATGAAGCAAGTGGCTGAAGAGCTTGGTTATCCGTTCCCTTACCTGTTTGATGAATCACAGGAAGTGGCCAAAGCCTATCAAGCCGCGTGTACACCGGATTTCTATATCTTTAATCGGAATCTGGAATGCGTTTATCGCGGGCAATTGGATGATTCCCGCCCCGGAAACGATATACCGGTCACGGGCGAATCCATCCGGGCTGCGCTGGACAGCATCCTCAGCGACGAACCTGTCACAGTAAAGCAAAAACCAAGTATGGGCTGCAATATTAAATGGAAAGAATAGTAGACCACTCTCCGGCTTCCGACAGGGGAAAGGCGTGATCCGGATTGTTCTTCAAAAGAGAAAGGACCACAGAGACCGTGGTCCTTTCTCTTTTGAATGCAGTTTTCTTCAACGTTGAACGGGATGTGGAAAAGATTTTCTTTCCATCTCCTCCGTCCGATTGACGGTGTACTCTGACCCTGATTGGATAATCGTATGCAAACCAGACTGCCGATCCGGTTTCAGGACACAGAAACATAAAACACAGCAACGATTCATTCGGCTGCTGTTTTTATAAACTCAACCGGCAACCACAGCTTCTTTTTTCACGTCTGCCGCAGGCCCGTCCGGTTGGGGTGGATCTGCCTGAGTGGTCTTTGTCGGTTTGTCCTTCCTCACGTCGCGGAGGAAGAAGCTGAGGACCAGTCCCACCAGAGTGACTCCGGTTGCCCAGATAAAGGCGTCATCAATTCCTTGTACTGCCGCCTGCATTTGGGCCTGACCGTACAAATAGGCCGTCAATGTTTTCTCAGCTTCGGCAGCGGGCAGACCGGTAGCGGCCGCATGGGACGCAAAGGTTTGAGCAAATGCCGGGTCCATGATGTTGACTTGTTCACTTAACTTCCCGAGATGAAAAGTCGTCCGTGTACTGAAGATCGTCGTGAAAATGCTGATGCCGATCGACCCGGCGATCTGGCGCAACGTGTTTGACATGGCCGTTCCGTGGCTGTTCTTTTCCCGGGGAAGCTGATTGAGCCCGGCAGTCATGATGGGCATCATCAAAAGCGACATCCCAAACGAACGGATCATGTTTAGCATCAGGATATGGGAGTAGCTGGTTTCCAGCGTTAACTGCGTAAACTCGTAAGTGGTCACCGCTGTAACCAGCAGACCAGCCACAGCCAGAGGGCGGGGGCCCCATTTGTCAAACAGCGAACCGGAAATGGGGGACATAATCCCCATGATCACCGCTCCCGGCAGGATTAAGAGTCCTGATTCAAACGGGGTGAAGCCGCGCAGGTTTTGCAGATAGATGGGCAGCAGAAACATCCCCGCATACATGGCGACGGTAACGATGGCACTGACCACGCTGGACAAAGAAAACATATCGTATTTAAAAACACGGAAGTCCAAGAGAGGTTCCGGGGATTGAATCTGCAGGATGATGAACAGAGCCACCAGCAGAACCCCCAGCACGATGCAAGAGACTACGACCGAGTCAGCCCAGCCTCTGGTTCCCGCTTCGCTCAGTCCGTACAACAGCGTGCCGAAGCCGAGCGTGGAGATGACGGAACCCAACAAATCGAGACGTGTTTTTTTTCGTTGTCCGAGATCCTTTAACACAAAGAATGCGACCAGGGTGACGAAGATTCCGAGCGGCACCATTCCGTTGAAGAGCAGGCGCCAGCTGTGGTGCTCGAGGATCCAGCCGGAAAGAGTCGGCCCGATCGCAGGGGCAAACATCATACCCAGCCCGAAAATTCCCATCCCTTTTCCGCGCATCTGCGGGGGAAAGATGAAGAGGATGATGGTCATCACCAGCGGCATGAGAATGCCTCCCCCAATGGCTTGGACCAGACGGCCGATGAGCAAAACTGCGAATGAGGGAGCAACGCCGCAGATCAGCGATCCGGCGGTGAAGAAGAACATGGCCGCGAGGAACAGGAGCCGGACGCCGAAACGTTCAATCAGATAGGCGGACAGGGGAATCAGGATCCCGTTGATCAGCATGTAGCCCGTTAGCAGCCACTGTGCGGTCGAAGCAGTGATATTCATTTCATTGATAATAGGCGGAATCGCCACATTCAGCAGGGTTTGGTTGAGTATCGCTAGAAACATCCCCAGCATCAAGACAGCTAAAAGAGGAATGTGGCGGGCAATTCCCTGATTGGATGCGTTCGTGCTTTCCGTTGACAACAGGCAGCCCTCCTTTCATTCGTAACATGCACTTTTTATTTGTGAATTTTCACCGTTGCGTTCATGCCCGGCACAATACCTGACGGGTAGTTTTCCATCTCGATTTTTACCGGAATCCGCTGAACCACTTTGGTGTAGTCACCGCTGGCATGAGATTGCGGTAAAAGAGAAAAGACGGAGTTGGTGACCAGTCCGATCTCGGTCACTTTCCCTTTGATTTTCGTTCCGTTCACGGCGTCCACGGTAATATCGGCCTCTTGCCCAACGCTCACATCTTCAATCGAGGTTTCCTCGATGTTCGCGGTAATGTAGAGCTTTTTCATATTCACGATTTGTGCCAGCGGCTGGCCGGGAGAAACCATTTGACCTTCCAGTGCTTTACTTTGCACGATGGTCCCCTCTGACGGGGCCGTTACGTCAACGGTTGCATTCCCTGCCGCCACTTTCCCGAGCACGTACCCCTTGGCGACAACCAGGCCGTTTTTGCCGTTCCAGGCTGTCAATTTCCCGCCCGCTTCCGCCGCAACAGGAACAATATCCCCCATCACTTTGGCATCTTCAGTGGTAATGTAGTTTTGCTGATCGTAATAGTAATAATAGCCTCCGATCCCCAATCCGACGATGACAAGGAAAATCAGTGCATTCAACAATAAAAACTTTCCGGTCTTCATGCAGAATCTCTCCTCTCCACATATCTATCTTACTTATGGATTTTTATGGTTGCGTTCATTCCCAGGGCCAGATATTTCCCTGAAAAATCATCGACCACGATCTTTACCGGCACTCGTTCGATTTCTTTGGAATCACTGGCAGATGCGTTTCCGGACAGGAAGTTCCCGGCGGAGCGCCCGATCTCAGTTACTTTACCGTGAAACGTCTCATCCGGATAAGCATCCAGAAAGATATCCGCTTCTTTGCCTGTGCTGATATCGAGAATTTGCTCTTCGTCGATGTAAGCCAGCACATAAGGATTGGATAAGTCAGCCGCCATGGCGATCGTCTCTCCCTGCCTCACGACTTCTCCGGGCACCGCGTGAGTCTCCAGAATCACTCCCTCAATGGGTGACAGCAGTTCATGCACGACGGGCTTTCCTTTTTCCTGGCCCGGTTTCTTGGAACCCGGTCTCATGGGGAGGCCATTGACGGAAACCTCTTCTTTGCCGAGCAGCGCATGTGCACCGATTTGTTCTCCCACATGCACCGACCACTCGCTCAGTTTACCTGTGGCGGGGGCGGTGATGGGAATGATGTCCGCCTCGACACGGGCATTGTCCGTCGTGAGGTACTGAGAATGTTGATTCCAGGAATAGACGCCACCGCCGACCAAAGCCAGTATACAGGCAAGGGCGGTGACGCTGATCATCAGTCGTTTCATCTTTTTTAACCCCTTGCTTGTGATTCGGTTGAAGTGTTTCCATCAAGACATTGCGTGAACTTTTGAAGCAATTCCGTTAACACCCGGACTTCGTCCGAACTCATGTTGGTCAGATGCCTTTGCAACTGTTGAGATTGACTGATCGGAAAATCCGCCAACAACTCCTCGCATTTTTCGGTCAAACCGACCCGGACGACCCGCCGGTCCTGTTCATCCCGTTGGCGGTAAACATAATCCATCCGCTCCAGCCGGTCTACAATCCCGCTGATGGAACTGGTGGCCGTTTCCAGCTTTTTGCTCAGTTCCACCAACGATTGGGGCCCCTCTTCTGTTAACACTCGCAATAATTTAGCCTGCGAAATGGTCAGGTTATATGTTTTCAATTTTTCCTGCACCACGCGGCGGTAGGCGATCATGCACCGTTGCAGGGATGTAAGCAGCTCAATGATTTGTTTGTCGCTAACCACAAAAAGGTTCACCTCAATAAATGTTTATGAGATTAAATATTTTATATGCGAAACATTACCATCATAATGTTTCACTTTGTTAAATGTCAATAGAATAATATTCCGGCTACAGAAATAAAAAGAGAAACGTATGCATAAAGGTGCTGGAAAGGATCATTTTTTCGTCACCCTGTCTCCATCCGCCGACCTCTTGCCTGCCTATGCCGGACTCTCTCCGAGCGCAGCTCATGCCATGAAATGTTTTATGTGTAACTGGTGATCAGTGAGAAGAAGGGATCTATAACTTTTTAAATATATTGTTATATTAAGTTTATTAAAAGGTTTGTCGGGGAAAAGGTAAGTAGCATGAAACCGATGGGAGGCGAAGAGAATGGTGCTGGAACTGCTCAGAAAAGAGTTGCTGAGTTGGGAAGGGGTAACCGAACACCCTCATCGTTTTGGCGGGGTTGAATTTCGTTACATGAATAAAGAATTGGGCCACTTGCACGGGGAAAAGCTTGCCGATTTGCCATTCCCCAAGTCTGTCAGAGACCAAATCATTGAACAGGGACTGGCCAAACCCCATCATGTTTATCCTGACTCCGGATGGGTCAGTTACTGGATCAAAGGGGCGGAAGACTTCGATACATTATGCAAGTTATTCAGAATGCAGTATGACCGGATCTCCCGAAGGAAAAAAGATCAGTGATGCGACGAATCATCAAAACGGCCGGCTTCCCATTTCGCGTTGCCGGCCGTTTATTTTTTCCGTCTTCAATCAGCGGAATCAGAAAAAGCGAGTCAGTCGTATATTTCCATTTAAAACCGTGAAAAATATGCTTGACTTTATGGTTGTGCTGCTATATACTTAGTTTTGTCGTCAGCGATAACCAAACTAATTAAACATTCATGGGGCATTAGCTCAGCTGGGAGAGCGCTACACTGGCAGTGTAGAGGTCAGCGGTTCGAGCCCGCTATGCTCCACCAACCAAACCCTCGACATGTCGGGGGTTTTCGCGTTTGTAAGGAAATGGAATTGAGGAGAAAATGGCCAAATGATCACATTTTGATCACGCACTTATAGGAATCTATAAGTGCATTAGACGTTATATAAGAAAAAGCCTGTGAATCTCGTCTGATTGTTAAGTGACGGATTCAGAGGCTTTTGGTTTCTGATAACTAAATTTGTTAAATCAGCTAAGCAACTGGTATGATTAATAGTCTTGTTCACTTGATACTAGGTAAACTAAGATTGACTGAAACCTCTCTACAGTAACAGCTTTCAGTTTAACAACTTTCATTGATGCGCATAATATCTTGCGAGTCAATATTTTTTATCCAACTAATAAGAAAATCACTTCAAATCGCGCTGTTCAGAAGTGGTTTTTACAAAAATTGAGTCACCAATAGTTATTGGTTAGCTGTTATTATATGTTTTTGTTTCATTTAGTAATTGTTCTAATAACATTCTTTTTGTCTTCTCGTCGAGGTTTGTGATTTCAGGGAAAGCATTTTTATCACTTGAAGTTTCAGTTGCTTTTTTTTCTGAAGTTTGTTTTTCCTTTACAAAGATGAATAATCCATCCTTTTCATTCTCTAAAAAGAAAGTCTCCCCGTTTTTTTCTGGTAGTAAACCGTTGTCTCTAAGAAAATCCTTACAAGAAATCTGAGTGTGATTTTTTGATAATTTAAAAAGAGCAGCTTTAGGGTATTTTTCGGGAAGAGCAATTGCAATACCCTTTTTATCTTCATAATAACCTAGCACCACATGTGTTAAGTTTCCATGTTTTAAAAGCAGTTCTCTTGTTGTTTTAGGAAATGTAATGCGTCCGTGTTGGTTGGTTGTTATGTAAGGAATGCCTATAGTATTCCGTAGTTTACCGCGTTTTGTGTATATTTTTATTTGCATTTTACGTCCCTCCCTTTTATGTAAATTATAGCATTAGTTTACATTATTTGTAAACTACCGAATTGTTTTGTTAGTCTACAAAAATGCGTTATATGCTCAGCACTACATAACTTTCTGGAGTCTCCATCACTTTTAAATACAAAATGAGAGGGATTGATTCTATAAGTACAGAACTAGTTCAAGCTATTGGCTTGAAATGAAAAGCAATCACACCACCCCGCCATTTTATGATTTGGCAATCAATGATGAGGATGTGGCAACAGTGAGAAAGCAAAACATTGAAAATGGCCTGCCAAGTAAGTTGGCGGGCCATTTTTTTATTTAATATTCTTGTGTCACAGTCATGGGCAAAGAAGTCCTATTGGTCGTAGGGACGTTACAGAAGGCAATCTAACTAAGAACCTTAGATGAATCGTTTATAAACAAATGATTTAATGAGTATTGAGAAACAAGATCGTTGCGATGATACACTAAAATAAATTAACGGGAACTAGCGCTATTGTCACGTATCAGAGAGATACAAACAAAAAAGGTAATCGAACGGAATCGACTACCTATTACTTTTTTTCAGATGTCGTTAGAAGGAGGCTCGTCATCGTCGCCCATTTTTATTAAAGCCTGTTCTTTCGCTCCGTTAAAAACTTTAGTTTGGAAGGATTGGGCGAAAAATACATTAAAGAATTTCATAAACCTCATCCTCGCTTTTCAATCTAAGTATAATTTCCAAGTCAAGCTTCGTTTTTAAACAATCAACGAAATCAGCATCGTCTGTCTTTCCCATCTTAACAAAACAGTATGCCTTTTTCAACAAAGCTGTATACTGTCTGTGCTTGTATCTTTTTTCACAAAGGTCTGCTGCTTCCTGATAAAAAGGAATGGCTTCGGCATACTGTTCTTGAAATGCATAGAGATTGCCCATAGCTATTAACGCCTTGGCACAACTCAGTACGTTGGGTGTTTCCCGTGAAATTTGAATTGCTTTCTCAAGGTGTTCTCTTGCTAGATTCCACTCTTTTTTGCTGTTGTGTAATATCCCGAGCCAAGTATGGGCTTCGACATGTCTTCGAGGGTGCTTGAAATCGCTATCTAAAGTAAGTACCAGATGAAAACGGTCATAAGCTGTATCAAAATCTTTTTGGTACAAATGTATACTTCCTAAAATTGTTAGTAAGTCAAGATAACGATTTCGTCTTCGGACACTTTTGGCAATTTTCAAACCTTCCTCACAAACCTGAATCGCTTCCTCGTTCATTCCCCTGTCTCGAAAAAGACTGGCTCTAAAGGTATAAAGGTCCAGAAGTGCGCCGTTGTTTTTATCTATCTTTGATCTTAGCGGCCAAATTTCATTAAGTATTAAGAAGGCTTCGTCACTACGTGAGGAATTGATTAAGTAAAAAATTTTATTGCTGAATAGGTTGTATTTTATTTGCTCCCGTTCCTTTGATTCATCATACGCTTCTAAACCTTTGTTAATGTATTGGATTGCCTGTTCAAGATCGTTTTGAAAGTAGCTGCAATTACCCATCTTTAACCTCTTCAGTAACTTCTTGAACCAGTTTATCTAATTCACTTTTTTTCATATCTATTTTTTTGAGATAACGATTGAAGTAGTCTTCTCTTACTGACTTTCCGTTCTCAATGTTGCTTAGAGTTCCTTTAGAAATATTCAAATCCTCCATGTCTTCCAACGTCAGATTCTTTTCTTTGATCCTCCTTCTTCTAACCACATACCGAGCGATTTCGTCATCTAAACTAACGTTTTTCATTCAAGCCCTCCTTAAATTTGAAAAAACCTCACGAAATTATGGTATACACAATACGTAGAAATATCAAATGATTTCGCCTTTAAGTACAAAACTTTGAACGATTGATTAAAGAGGTGGAAAAAGCGCATGATTTCGTACTATCGTTTCCTAAATAGCTAGTCTGTTTAAGAACTAAACTTAAACCAAATAAATATTGAGAAAATTTGAACTATGATACTATAATTTAAGCATAGACAGAAATGGATTGCAATTTGCTATTCGACATTGCTTCGTGTTTTAATGAAATTTTTTTATAGGAGGAGGTGGAATTTTTGTGCTGAAACTTCAAATAGAAGGTCAACCAAATCAGGTCAAATCATTTCTGCAAGACATTGGGCAACGTCCTCAGATTGAACTGATTCATCAAGAAGTTCACAACGGTGGAATGACTGGGCAGGTAGATGTAAGCGTATCATGTTACATTAAGTATCTGCCGGATCGGCGGCTCCGGATGTTACAAATTACCACTATGGAAGGAGGAGAAATCCGAATTCCATTACTGGATGTGACCCAGGTGGAGATCGATGAAGGAGTTCAGGTGGTTTTTGGTAAGTATTTTGACATTTTTTCATGAAAAAAAGAGCCAGATAAAAAAGGCTCTCAAAAACAATTTTCGATAACTTCATTATAACACAAAAGGAGTTTGATTGTGTTACGGCTCAGTGTAGAAGGACCGGAAGAAGAAGTGCGGGCATTTCTAAAAGACTTTGCACTTCTTCCGCAACATCGAATTTTAGCTACGTCAGCACAGTATTTGAAGAAGGGTTTGGGGACGAGCGAGATTCAGATGAATTGTAGCTTTGTCTACTACCCTTTAAAAGAAATCAACGAGCCCATTACTGTTATGTTCAGAACAACAAACGGAAAACATTTATGCTTCACACTGCTAAAGGGTAATGTGATTCGGGACGGCAACAGAATTTCTATTAATGGAGAGGCAGCATCGGGGCTCTTGGAATGAGTAATTGCAGTTGTGGGAGGAAATGCTGTGGAACAAAGAGAGATCGTATTAAAGCTTGACATCGAATCGAAACAAATGGTTTGCCGTTTACTCAACAAACACCTGGAAGAATTGCTGAAAAAGGCGGAGGTTCAACATACGTTTGCTCAACTTCTCATTGCACACGAAGTAGACCGGACAAATTATATTCTGGACCAACTAAACTCCCAGTGGACAAAGGTACTTCCCTTTACTCTTTCAAACCAGCAGGAGTCAGGTGGTCTTACACAATGAAACTGGCAATTGAAACACTGTATTTGTCAGATGTGAAATGTAAAGACTGTGGCAGAAAAATCAAAAACAATCACTTTCAAGAATGGAAACCTCAACCGGTACAAAAATTCGTATGTTACAGCGCGAAATGCAACAAGGAAGAAAAATTTTTAATCCGGTATGAGCGTAAAAACACTATCGATGACCATGAGCGTAAACAACAGCTACTGCGCAATGCACCATACAAAACAGTTCCGCTGATTGCAATTGGAACGATTACAGTTAGTAGATTTAAGAAAATCAGTGAATGAAGAAGTCTCTTACGTGGATGGGAGTTGGAGAGTCTCAAGAGAAGTCGCTGGAAAGAAAAAAGGAATTTCCAAAAAAGGTATATCTAAAAACGAACTTTCCCAGGAGTTGCTCATGAGACTGTTTCAAAAGGAAACGAAAAGTCATCTGGAACCTATCAAATATTGGTATGACTGGTCGGAACAAAAGTTGGTTGTGCTCCATTGTCCGAGCGGAAAGACTAAGAAAATCAAAAATCCAAAGAGAATCGAACGTTTTTTGCAAGCGTATGAGGCAACATTAGTAGAATGCAAGGGAGTAACCGAGGATATTGATCGACTACATTTATTCAAAAAAGTGCGGGTTCACAAATAAATATGGAGAGCTTGTTGTATAGTTAGCCTCTAAATGTGGCTGAACCGTGCGACAAGCTCCCAAATGAAATTTTTAATAATTAAAGGGCTTATGTTGGACAGAATGAATGGAGGGTTAAAATGGAGGCTCAGAAAAACAATAAAAGCATTTCTGTATTGAAGGAAACAAAAGATGACGAAAAAAGGGTCATTTTAATGCCTGATCAAGTGAAACTGTTTGTTCAAGCTGGTTATCAAGTATACGTTGAAACTGGTGCAGGAAATGGATCAGGTTTTTCTGATGATGAATATCGAGAAGCTGGTGCGGAGATCGTTTCAACTTCGGAAGCCTGGTTGGCAAGTCCGTTCGTCGTAAAATTTAAGTCACCTGGCCCCCATGAGTATCATTTTTTGCATCAGAAAATGCATATAGGAGCGTTTTTTCACGCGGAAGGAAACCCCGAGTTGACAAAAGTGCTTTGCGATTCCGGAGTAACAGCTTATGCTTTTGAGTTTTTTCGGACAACAGATGGCTTTTTTCCGATGTCTTTTGCGGATAGTGAGATTGCAGGTAAGATCTTAATGCCCCCCATAAGTCCAGACAATTATGCAACTTTTTGAGTTAGCATTTGTCTAAATTCTCTTGGAGACCTGTAATTCAAAGCGGAGTGAG
>NZ_FOCQ01000026.1 GCF_900110165.1 Lihuaxuella thermophila | reverse complement strand
TGATATGATCAAGTGAAACACTTAGAGGATGAGGATACTCATATTCAAGAGATACTTTTTTGTTACATATTTGGCATATACCGCCGTCTCTTTCGAATATATCCATTAAAAAAAACGCGTTCAACAAACTTCCCTTTTAAACGTTTTTGTCTGTTCAATGCATTAGCTCTGTTGGAACATTTAATAGAACAATAAACCCTTCTTTCTGCCATGTAGTTAGTTCTAAACAATGTTCCACAGTGACGACATTTCTTTTCTACATATGGCTTTGTTCCACAATTCTTTTTGGGTTCTTCAAGTAAATCTTTATATTCTTTACGCTTGTTCGATGTAGTGCTTCCTTTTCTATGGTTATAGGCGCATTCTCTAGAACAAAATATATTCTTTGTTCTCCCACTTCTTTTATGCTTGAATTCAGATCCGCAATGTTTACAAATATGTGTTTGAAACCTTTGACTAAGAACCTGACCAGCCGATTTCTTTCCGCATTCACGAGAACAACATTTTTGGCTTTTGTAACGCGGGGCGAACTCCGCATTACAAACAACACAAACAGCGGTCATATTTTCAGCGGTCATATTTTTGACTGTTCTAGGCTGTTTGTTTCTGCATTCATCAGAACAATATTTTCGAGCAGGGCCTTTCTTTCTGAGGTATTCAAATTGTTTACCACAAGTTGCGCATATGGTAATATTCAACTATCAACGCCTCCATGTCAGGTGTTGGTCACGTTCCTGGGTGTTGCAGCACCGCAGGAACTTTTATTTTGATTAACTATTCTTTCGTAAACATCAATTTCCTTTTGTATACTTAATCTTTTTATTAGCAAACCCACTATCATATTTCGCTGTCTTCCTACTATGACAACTCCAACACATAGGAGCCCAGTTGCTTGCTTGCCAGAATAAATATCTATCGCCTTTATGCGGCACGATATGATCCACCACCGTCGCTTTATCCCCACACACTACACAATATGGATTTGCTTTCAGGAAACGTTGCCTCGCTTTTGCCCACTCTCGATCATAGCCTAGCTGCGCAGGGGTGGGGCGTTTCCGATTGTACTCCCGTTTCCGTTGTCGTTCCTGCGTCTTATATTCATTGGCATGTTTATCACAATACCGCGACTGTGTAAGGTTTGGGCAACCGGGTTTATTGCATGGTCTTAGCGGTCGTTTAGGCATCGTACCACATCCATACAAAATGGGTTTTACACAATTACATTCAGTAAAATAAAAAGCACCGCTTGGGTGCTGTTATATTATCGCTTTTCAGGTGTATCTTGGATGAACCCCGTACCTCCGCATTCTTCGCAAGGATCGTCAAGGACTACGCGGACCTCTTCGCCTATCTCGGAATTATAGGCATAATCCCATTCTTTACCCGTTCCTTCGCAGTAAGGGCATTCCCGCTTTCCTTCCATGTTCATCACCTCTTTAACAGTATATCTATTCATCAAGCGTTAACCAAGTTTTACACAACCTACTTGAGTAAAATAAAAAGCACCGCTCGGGGGCTGAGTTTTACATAAAAAAGGCTTTTGTACGTATCAATACGTATTGAATACGCATCAAATACGTATTATAATTAATACTGAAGGGAGGGGTTCTAATTCCAAAGTCGTCACGAGAAATTATCAAAGCATTAAAGAAAGATGGATGGTACTTAGCAAGGGTCACAGGTGATCATCACCACTTCAGACACCCAACAAAAAAAGGTACTGTAACAATACCTCATCCTAAGAAAGATTTACCGAAAGGGACAATAAAAAGTATTGAGCGACAATCAGGGATCAAGATTCTTTGATCCCGCCCCTTTCCCTTCAAATACACAAAGGAGATGATTTTAATGGCAAAAATTTATTATATCTATCCGGCTGTTTTTCATTATGATCCAGACGTTAAGGGTGTAGGTGTAACCTTCCCCGATCTTCCGGGCTGCGTTTCTCATGGTGAGGATGAAGAGGACGCTTTTCGCATGGCCCAGGAAGCACTTGCCGGACACTTGTATACCATGATGGAAAACAAAGAAGAAATTCCTGCCCCTTCTAAACTCAGTGAAATTAACTTAGAAGAATACAAAGAAGAAGGTGAACAGGTAGCATTAGTTCTCGTTTCTGTTTCAAAAAAAGCGGTTCAGGAAATCGGGCAAAAATCAGTCAAGAAAACTTTAACTATCCCTAAATGGTTAAATGATCTTGGTGAAAAACATGATGTAAACTTTTCGCAAATTCTCCAAGAAGCATTAAAACACCACTTAGGAGTGAATCACTGATCATGCAAATGAAACACAAAAAAAGAAAGCGCCGATTCGCCCACTGTATTGGAGGAATTTCACCTCCAATTTTTTTATCGGTTCGGCGCTTTAAATTTGAGCGGGAAGATAACGGAAATCCGGATGGGAAAGGAATTCCCACCTGCCCTTTTGATGAATTTTTTTGTTTTTCCCGCTCGCTTTGGTAGGGGGATTTTCAAGGATGATCCCCCAAAAACCTATTCAAGTATAGGGGTATCATTTATGATAAAAGCCTACCAAACCTTCCGGGTGATTTGGCAAACTCTTCCGATACCATAATAACACGAAATAATCAACCAGAAAGTATGTTCTTGGTATGTTTCTTCTTCCGCGTCCTGGCGCTGATCTGTTTGATCCAGATATAACTGTATCCAAGTTCAGCCGCAATCTCAGCCAAGGTCATTCCCTTAACATCCCGTAGATAGCTGACTTTATATTCAAGCCCTTCAAATTCGGACATGCGCTTTTCAATCTCTTTTCTCGTCTTCTCTTTTTCTTCTAGGAGAGTGCTGTACATTTCCACTTGATCACATATCTCTTCCATCCGCTTTAAACAGATGTCCAGTGGGAAAGATCGATTTCCGAAACATGCACGATACCAAAACTTATACTCCATTTCCAAATCTTTGATTCTCAATGTCAGGATGTCAATCTCCGTGCACAAATCAGAGTATAGTTTCTCCATTTTCCCACCCCATGTTATAATGAAATAGCACGAAGATCGCGCAATTTCCCCGCCCGAAAGCGGGGATTTTTTGTTTGTCTTTTCTATCGATTGGTGATGCCCGAGCCTGATCGGAAAGGATGGAGATTCAGGGTTTGAGTTATAGTTTCTTTCAGAATCTCCTTGATCTCCTCACTCCGATAGCCACTTTCCAAGCTTTTGACCCACTCATAAACGGGCCCGTCTTCGGGTGTAAAAGTGATATTGCGCTGTTGAGGGCGGAAGTATCTGTTCTTTTCCATCTCTTTTTTCAGTGACTGAACATCGCAAACGGTTTGCAGAGGGAAATATTGCTTTTGTAGATACGCCTGAATACAAAGCTTGGTTAGCATTGAAAAGCTTCCTTTCGGCAACGTTTGGTGCCAAGAGCGAATCAACCGATCTTTCTTTCCTAAGTAAACTCCAACAGTAAGCTCGTAATCGTTCAACCGTTTAGTACTATGCACACTCAATGGTATTTCTCCCTTCTTCTTTAAATGTGATGATCTGCATCCGGATCTTGTCTGCTTGAGTGATTGTTTCAGCTACTTGAGCAGCCTTTCGCCTGCTTTCAAACTGATATGCGTATGATTGATCACGAGTCCAAACAACGTGCGGGCCAAAACACGATTCGATATCACAAAACTGGACATATTCTTTTGTCGCTGGCCGGTAAATCAGATGGAACTTAGTCACCCTCCGACCTCCCCTTTCAGTAACACTAGGTAGTTATGTCTCATATAATGTAGTGGTCCATGGGAAACCTCTTTTCTGCCGCTCCCCTGCTGTTGAGGCAGGGGGTTAACTCACGATGCCATCTCCTCCGTTTCGATCGAATTTTGGTCGCAGTACCACTCCCACATTTCCCGCTGCTCTTTAGACAACTTGTCTTGGTTGTAGTAGAACCACCAGGCTTGCTCTTTCGTCATCGGTTCGCTCACAGGGAAGAAAATATAACCGCTGCCGAATGAATCACAACCGAGTTTTATAAAACCACCGGATTGAATAACCGACTCCCGATCCACATACCCTTTTCTTTCCTTGGACAACTTTTCTCTCAATCGGTTCATTTCTCTCTCGTGGGCATCATAGATCAGCTCTGCCAGCTGGTGATGTTCCCCGTACCGGCACGGGTAAAATTGCCCGTCCAGTGCCAGCCATCCAGATAATCCTTTCATGGTGTCGCCTCCTGTTTTGACTTTCTCCTAACCGCCACTAGAACAATGCTTCCGTGAACACTTCTCCATAAGACGTTATTTAAGCATGATTCATGGCATATTCCTAATTCATCATCCCAGGCCATTTCATCCTCATAAATCAAATCGGTGCAAAGAGGACAATCGCCTAATATGCAACCACTTGCCACTCCCACACCTCCGATCAGGGCGGATGGCCGCCCGTTTGTTTCTTCGTCTTTTCATTCCGTCTCCAATCTGACCAATTGCAGATATTGGACTGCAAAAGCACCGCTGAAACCTTCCAGGAAAATCAGACGTTGTTTAAGTCTTCCTTCGCCCACTGTGTATTCATCCGTGCTGCAAGTCCATATTTTGCCGTTGTATTTTTCCGCCTCGGCGCATGTGTGCATGACAACTTTGTCGCCTTTTTTGAGAGTGTGTTTACCCATTTTTTATCCTCCTCCAAAGGGACAGTGGCCGCCCTGTAATCTATAAGCTGTGTAAAAAGTCGGCTTGTTTTATAGGTCTTTTATCTTGTTTGATGAGATCTTTTAATTTATGAGAAATAAGACCTAAGCTTCCGCCGCCAAGATTACGCCCAGTGTGAGCGTCGTAGCAGATGTAAGAATAAAATTGGCTGTATCGTTGGATGACATAGTTGCCGATCTGGATGACTTCCCATCTTCCCAGGCTTTTAAGCCGGCGTTGAATCGCTTTTTTCACGTTCACTCCTCCTCAAACGCCACTGCCAAATCAGTAAGCTCATCTGCAAGCTGATCGCGGATCTCGCGTTGACTATCAGATAGATACCACTGATTGAATATCAGCTGAAGCACTTTGACCTGTTCCTCGGTGAGCTCCCATAAAACCGTTTTTGGTTTGCTAATTTGCTTTTCACTCTTGTGATTGCTAAAATTCACTTGTATCACCTTTTCTTTAGGGTCATGCACCCCTCTGGTGGAAGCCAGAAGGGTGCTTTTTATTTGTAGTCCGCTTCAACCATAGCCCTGAGAATCGGATAAACTTGCTGAGGTACAACGGCATTACCCAACGCCTTCAACCGAGCTACCCGGTTCTTAACCCCTTCCGCTACCCTGGGTGGCTCCCAATCATACTGCTCCTGACCTAATCCTGCCGGCCATCGATGTCCGTCCATCCCGGTGGGAAACCCATCAAGCACTCTACCCAGTCCGGATTCAGCTGGCCTTTCTGCCCTTCTCGGATCAACGCTCCAGGTACTGAATCCCGATCTTTCTGCGATTGAGGTAACGTTGCATTTTTGCTGTCCTGCGCCGTCGGTGTCGGCCACATCTTGACTGCTGCTGGTAAATCTGGAGTTCTCCGCTTTCTCTCCGATGGGCAATCTCCCCGAATGCTTGCTTTCGGTGTCGGCCAAAGTTTCACTTGTTGTTCCAAAGTTGGACTCCATCCTGGACTGCTGTACCCTCCGATTTTGTTTGCTCTCGGAGTGGCCCACAATCCAGACCCGGTCCCGTCTGTGGGGCGCACCGACGGCGCAAGCTGGAATAATAAACGTCCGGCAGGAGTAGCCTTCACTTTCCAAGTCAGCAAGTACATCGTCGAGTGCCAATCTAACGATTCCAGCAACGTTCTCTCCAAGTATCCAAGTGGGTCTAAGTTCCTTGATAACTCTAAACATTTCCGGCCAGAGGTGGCGGTCATCTTCCTTGCCTCGTTGCTTCCCGGCAACACTAAATGGCTGGCAGGGGAATCCTCCACAAACAATGTCAATTGTTCGTGCATCATCTATCACTCCGTCTCTCTCCAACCTCTCCCGAGTTAACTTCCGAACATCATCATAGATCGGCACATACGGCCAATGTTTCCGCAAAACCTTTTGACAATGCGGTTCTATTTCGCAAAAGGCAACCGTTTCGATCCCGGCCCATTCTGCTGCTAAACTAATCCCGCCGATTCCGGAGAAGAGGTCCACCATTCTCACTCTTTGTCCTCCTCATACTTCGCACATGCGTTCCATCTCACCCGATGATCTGTGCCGGCTCCGTTTGTGTTGCCACGTAGAGCGCATTTGTAATAGGTTCTATCCCATCGTTTTGCAAACAGGTGCTTGCATGTTTTGCACTTGGCTCCATCTGGTCCAGGCCCGTGTGTCTTCCTCATTGGATTCGGCTCATTCTGCTGGCAGTTCTCGCAGATTAAGGAAAGATCGTTCCTCCAAACGGCTCTGAAACTGGTACCGCATAGCTTGCAAACACATTTCATGGTGTTTAGTGATGTTACTTCATCAGGAAAGAGCTCAAGCTGTCCCACTTACCTCACCACCTGAAGCAAACTCGAAGAGCGACATTTGCAAATCATAATTCATGAGAAGCACTTCTCTGGCACGATTGTCCGCGGTGCTTTTGTTCGTGATAACCTGCTTATGTGTATCAAATGTCTCTATGCGCCATCCATCATAGAGGCGGTAAACCATTGGGTGATCATAGTACGAGACAATCGCCTTCCCCTTTATCTGCTTCAGCATCTCCGCCAGATCTCTGTGATCCCTTTCGCTAAACTCACCCATGTAGTAATGCTCGCAATCAAAATAAGGTGGATCGCAGTAGAACAAAGTATCCGGGGAGTCGTATTTCTCAATAACCTTGCGAAAATCCAAGTTTTCGATTAACACAGGACGCATTCTCTTAGCAAAACTTTCGATACGTTGACATGCTGTTTGATAACTCCTTGCTGGATTTTCTTTGCTGGTTGTGCTATGTCGCCATCCAGTGTTTTTGTTCTTAGGTGAATTCCCTTTGGCAATGGCCGACCGGTTAAGATAGAACCACCTTACCGCCCTCTCAAACGGATCCGCCGGCCACTTTCCAGCTTTCCATTCATCCCGCCATGTTTCGTAAAGCCATCGGGAATATGGCAGCGTCTCGCAAGCCTGCCGGAGCTTTTCCGGATCCGCCCTGGCAACGAGGAGAAAATTTACCAGATGTCCGTCAATATCGTTATATATTTCATGGGCAGATGGAGACTTTTGGGCCATCACATGGGCCGCACCACCAAACAGTTCAACATACACTTTGTGGTCAGGCATCCGGGAGATGATCTCCACGGCAAGTTTTGCTTTCCCGCCCATCCAGATGAGTGGTGATCTTGTTGCTATCATGCTGTTTCTCCCTCTCCTTGCGTCTTCATTGCCTTCAGAACCGCCTGTGACCGGCTCTGCCCTTTTGCGGTGATTCCGCCTGGAAGGTGAGCACGCCACCAACCTTGACTGAGCCTCGTCACATGACCGATGAATCGTCCTTGCGGCCCTCCTTCTCGAACCGAGAACGTTTGACCGCCGCGTAAAGATTCAAAGTAGAAGCCTTCTTTGCTGACCCTGCCCTTGATGCGCTGTTTCATGCACCACACCTCCGCCGGCCGTCTTCCCCGCCTGGTCTCTCGCTGATCCATCCCTTTTTAAGCGCGTAATCGTGAAGAAACCTTAAATCATTGGTGGTTCGATCCGGCCACCCTTTGGCGATATCTTTAAGAGCCAGACCGCACTTCCACATGTGCACAAACTCTTTCACGTCTTTCCCGCGCCATTTTCCGGGAATGATAACCTCATCGTCTGCCGGCAGCGATGATTTAATTGGCTTCTTAAGTTGTGTTTGCTTCCAGGTGATTGCTGCTTCCATGATGTCACGCTCCCATTTCTTTTTTCAGAGCTTCGTAGTCGTCCCGTATTTCTTTAAACCGAGGGTAAGCCAGGTGGAATTCGATCATTCCCTCGCTGATCTCTTTTGTTTCCATCCCGGAGAATTTCGCCAATATCTCGCGCCTTTGCGGGATAACCCCGGTCTCCAAGTATCGATTTTTCATGAATTCATACACCCACCAACGGTTCATGATGATCCCCCTCTATTCTTCAATTTCTCAACGTCAAAGAATCTATTGGTTTCCTTGAAGAATCCAAGCTCTACAACCCCGGTTGGCCCGTTTCGTTGTTTACCAATGATCACTTCAACGATGTTTTTCTTTTCGGTTTGAGGATTGTAATACTCATCCCGATATAAAAGCATAATCAGGTCCGCATCTTGCTCGATGTTTCCACTCTCCCGCAGATCACTCATCACTGGCCGTTTGTCCTGACGTTGATCTACGCCGCGAGACAGCTGAGCCAGGGCTATAACAGGAATATCAAACTCCTTAGCCATGCCCTTGAGTTGAGAAGTGATCTCCCCAAGCTCCAGGTATCTTTCTTGCCGACCCGATCCTCTCACGTACTGCAAATAGTCGATAATGATACATGAGAGCCCTCGTTCTCGTTTCATCCTCCTCGCTTTAGCTTTCATATCTGCAACAGTGAGCCCCGGCTGGTCATCAATGACCAATTGAGCTCTGCTAAGAATCCCCATTGCTTCTGTATACCGTTCATATTCATCGGGTTGGATCAAACCTGAATTCATTTTTTGAATGTTGATCATTGCTTCTGATGCAAGCATCCGTCGAACCAATGACTTTTTACTCATCTCCAACGAGAAGAAAAGAACGGGCTTTTCTTGATCGACACTAATATTTCTTGCCAGCTGAAGAGCGAATGCCGTTTTCCCCATACTCGAGCGACCGCCAATTACAATGAAATCGGCGTTTTTAAGACCAGTAGTTTTTAGATCTAAATCTTTAAAACCCGTTGATAGCCCAACAATCCCTTCACCCTTGTGATACAACTCATCAAATTCCTCACTAAACTCCATCAATGCAGACATCATCGTTGTCATTGTTTCGGTGGAAGCAGTCGTATCCGTAATCTTTGCCAGCTTTGCTTCCGCCTGTCCAATGGCCTCCTTGATGTCATCCCGATCCCGCAGATGTCCAGCTTGGATAAGCTCATACCCAACTTTCATGGCTTCGCGCAACGCCCATAAATCCCTTAACCGGGTAGCATGATAGACAATGGTGGCCGTAGTTGTTATGGCGCCCATCATTCTGTTGAGCTTTGCGATATCAATTCCGTGTTTTTGCAAAAACGGTGCCATTTCAACTAGATGAACTCGAGTCTCATCGTCTTGCCAGAGCTCAATGATATGTTCATACAACAGCTGGTATTGGCGATGATAGAAGTATTCCGGCTTAATAAAATCTGCAATTTCAGCGATACAGGCCGGATCATAGATCATGCTTCCAATGATTTCTTCTTCGAGTGCTGTATCAAATGCCGGTTTAATCTCCATTCACGGCACCCTTCCTTCTCTGCTGGCGTTCAAGCATCAGCTGGCGCATCTCTTCCTCGACTTGCTGTTGACGCTCAAGATCCTCGTCTGTCGGCTGGTTCACCCGGACCGGTTCTTTGTTCCATGATCGCTCTTTAGGTGGCCTCTGCGGCAGCGGGAGCACTTTCCCACGGCTATTTTCTAAGATGCCTTTCAGGTAGGCTAATGTTTTATCAATCGGTTCTATCAACATCTTTGCTTCCAGAGTGTCAATGGCAGAATAAACCTCGGAGTAACCAAATTCGTTATACATCTTGCCGATGAAAGCATAGTCGCCTTTGTGCTGTTTGACTCCGGGGATACTACGATATTTGGAAACTAACTCGGCAATGAGCTCTTTATTGTTTGGTGGTTTATCAGCTACAACCACACCGTCGCCAGACGGTGCCGAAGGCTGTTGTAGTATTTTTCTATTCTCTTCTGTTCTGTTCTCTTCATGGCGGTAAATTTCGGAGTTTCCCGGAATTTCCCGGAAAGGTTCGGAAACCTTCTTGGCATTCGGATCGTCAGGGCCGGGAAACTTTGATTTTGTGCGTTTATGAAGCCCTGTCTGGTGCCGTTCAAAATCAACGATCTGGATGTATTGGCTACCATCAACCTGGTACCATTCAATTAGATTTTGTTCGACCATCTCATAAAGAGCATTTTCAACGTCTTGCTTTGTTTCATCGGCCATTGGCACGACTAAGGCTTTTACTTTTGCTGGTGATCCGGGCATTCTTCCAAAATCGTCTGTATGCGGGATCATCCAGGTAAACAGCAATCGGGCAAATATTGACATCGCATTGACCTTTTCCGACACACTAATACTTTTACTAATCATCCTGCGCTCTGCCATGGTTTCCTCACCTACTCCTGAGTTTCTTAGACTGTTTAGGAAGTTCCGGGAAATTCCCGGAAGGTTTGGGAGAAGGGCGGGGCGATCGGCCGCCGCCCGTAATTTATGCTTGCCAAACGGTTTCCCATTCGATATAAAACCGGCTTTTTGACATATCCCATTTAAGGAAGCCTCTCTTCACTC
>NZ_FOCQ01000020.1 GCF_900110165.1 Lihuaxuella thermophila | reverse complement strand
TCCACTCGTTCCCATCCCGAACACGACCGTTAAGCCCTCCAGCGCCGATGGTACTTGGGGATGACCCCCGGGAGAGTAGGACGTTGCCAGGCGAATGAAAGCCACCCATTCAATGGGTGGCTTTTGATTTATCCGTGAAAATCCTGACATTCACTTCTTCATGCATCAAGCCGGATGCATTCGTAAACGGCGCCTCCGATCCTGCCGATCATTCATCGTTTTTCAAACAATGAACCTCGGGTGCAAATTTCGGTTCCGAAACTTCACCCTGCGAATGGCAAATCATCGGATTCAGTCAACGGCTACCGGTAATGCCTCCTGTTGAGACTGGTTCGATGCGGCTTCTGCTTTTGATCTTTATGTGAGTGAATCATTTGTGCTTGTCAAGGGTGCCTGTGATTAAGGAGTGGATAAAGGAGTCGCTTCCATGCCGTTCTTTTGTCTCTTTCCATGAAAGCATGGTGTCAAAGGAATGGACAAAAGTCCATTCTTCTTCGTCTTCTTGTTTTTGCAGGCGGAGCAGGGGACGCTTGGTCAGAAGAACAGTGACCCAAGAAATCAGGGGACCCAGCAGGGGCAGAAACAGGCAGACCATCCCCAACCGGATCGTGACCGCTTTATCTTCCTCTCGTTGCTTTTTGTAAATCTGCTTTCCGATAAAAAAGACCATCAAGCTGTAACAGAGATACAGGATAAAAACATATAAAGTGAGTTCATGCCATACAGATGGGGACACGCCATGCACCTTCCTTCCGGAGACGAAAACGTGATTGATCACGCAAGGTTGCCGAGTTGCATTGATCCAACTTTTTTATATTTTAATTCGAAGGGAGGCCCTGTTTTTGGGACAATTTTTTAAAAATGAATACCAGTTTGTTTAGTGATATGATCATTCCATGAATATCCTTTAACGGTATGTTTTCTTACATAAAAACGAACGCTCTTTTATATATGACAAAATAATGTTCGTTTTTTCATTGACTTCCCATCGCTTTCCTTGTTACACTTAAAATGAACTTCATACAACTGAAATGAAATGAGTTCTTTCTCATATATGCTTAGGAATATGGCCTAAGCGTTTCTACCAGGAAACCGTAAATTTCCCGGCTATGAGAAAAATCTCGTTTGGGTTTGTATTGCTTTTTAGCCTGAACAGCAGATTTTTCCATCTTTTTCGGGTTTTGCTGTTCAGGCTTTTCTATATAAAAAGGAAAGACTAACGAAAAAAGGATTCTAAGGAGTTTCAACGCCATGAAACAGCCGAAAGTCGGAATTATCATGGGGAGTACGTCGGATTGGCCCACGATGAAAAAAGCTTGTGATGTGCTGAGCGAACTGGATATTGCTTACGAAGCAAAAGTGGTTTCAGCCCACCGGACACCGGATGAAATGTTCCGGTATGCAGAAGAAGCGGAAGGTCGCGGAATCGAGGTGATCATCGCCGGAGCGGGCGGTGCCGCCCATCTTCCAGGTATGGTCGCGGCAAAAACCGTGTTGCCTGTCATCGGTGTCCCCGTGAAGTCATCTGCATTAAGCGGCTTGGATTCTCTTTTGTCGATTGTACAAATGCCCGGGGGAGTCCCGGTGGCAACGGTAGCGATTGGCGATGCGGGAGCTGTCAATGCCGGGCTCCTGGCAGCTGAGATCCTAAGCATAGCTGATAAACAGATCCGGGAGCGGCTAAAACGTCGCCGGGAAGAAATACGCCAGCGTGTCCTAAAGGAAAGTGAGCTCACATGAAACATCAAAACTTGAAACAAACAAAAATGTTGCCCGGCCAAACCATCGGCATTTTAGGGGGCGGCCAGCTTGGAAGAATGATCATCCTGGAAGGGCGGAAAATGGGTTACCGTTTTATCACGCTGGATCCCGCCCGGGATTGTCCGGGCAGTCAGGTGGCAGACGAACACATTGTGGGAGCGTATGATGATCTCGCTGCCGCTCAGCGTTTGGCAGAGCGGTCGGATCTCATCGTCTACGAATTTGAAAACCTGTCTCCGGATGTCGTTCGCCAATTGGAACAGAGCCACTGCGTTCCACAGGGAAGCCGTCTTTTGGAGATTACCCGGCACCGGCTCGAGGAAAAAAGGGCAGTGGAACAAGCCGGTGTGCCCGTCGCTCCCTACCGGGTGATAGAAACAAGAGAAGATCTGACCTCCGCCCTCCAAGAGTTGGGCTATCCTGCGGTGTTGAAAACGACGACAGGCGGGTATGACGGCAAAGGGCAGTGGAGGATCCAGACACCCGAGGAGGTTGCTTCCCTGCCGGTAGGCATGTTCAATGGCGAAAGGCAGTATATCCTGGAGAAATTTATCCCTTTCGTCAAAGAAATGTCGGTGGTTGTGGCCAGAAGCGTCACCGGTGAAGTGGCCGCATTTCCTCCTGCGGTTAACCTGCACCGCCGCCACATTTTGCATATGTCGATCACCCCTGCCCCTGTTTCCGCTGAAATTATGAGAGAAGCAGAACGAATGGCGGTCCGGGTGGCGGAGCATCTGCAAGTGGTCGGGTTGGTTGCCGTGGAAATGTTTGTACTCCCGGACGGGGGCCTGCTCGTCAATGAATTGGCTCCGCGGCCTCACAATTCCGGCCACTATACGTATGACGCCTGTCATACATCGCAATTTGAACAGTTTTTGCGCGCCGTGACCGGATTGCCGCTTGGTTCTCCCGCCGCATACTCCCCTGCGGTGATGGTCAACATCCTGGGTGAACATGCAGAACGGCTGATGAATCAATTCCACCGTTTGCCGAAAGAAATGAAAGTTCACTGGTACGGGAAAAAAGAAGCGAAAACCGGACGGAAAATGGGACATGTGACCGTTCTCGCCGACACCGTGGAGCAGGCGCTCCAGATCATCGAATCGGTTGACATTTGGCCTCCTTTAACGGATAAAGAAAAAGATGCGATACAAAATGAGATGAAACAACTACAGGAAGTGAGGAGTAGCTGATGATCGAACGTTATTCGCGTCCCGAAATGGCGGCCATCTGGACAGAGGAAAACAAATTCCGGGCGTGGCTGGAAGTGGAGATTCTCGCTTGTGAAGCATGGGCGGAATTGGGTGTAATTCCGAAAGAAGACGTCGCTTTGATCCGGCAGAACGCCAAAATCAATGTAGACCGCATTCACGAGATTGAATTGGATACCCGTCATGATGTGGTTGCCTTTACACGGGCGGTGGCGGAAACCCTTGGCCCGGAATCCAAGTGGGTGCACTATGGACTCACATCTACGGATGTTGTGGATACGGCTTTATCTTATCTCCTCAAACAAGCCAATGAAATCCTGCTCCGCGATGTCGACCGTCTGATTGAAGCGTTGAAAGAAAAAGCGGAAGAACACAAATACACGGTGATGATGGGCCGGACTCACGGGGTTCATGCGGAGCCGACGACGTTCGGTTTAAAAATGGCCCTCTGGTATGCCGAAATGAAACGGAATCGCGAGCGATTGGTACGTGCTTCCGAAACGGTCCGTGTCGGAAAAATCTCCGGGGCAGTAGGCACGTACGCAAATATCGACCCGTTTGTGGAAAAGTATGTATGTGAAAAGTTAGGTTTGGAACCGGCCCCGATTTCCACGCAAACGTTGCAACGGGATCGCCATGCCGAGTATATGGCCACCCTGGCTTTGATCGCCACTTCGCTGGACAAGTTTGCGACGGAAATCCGCGGTCTGCAAAAGAGTGAGACCCGGGAAGTGGAAGAGCCTTTCAAAAAAGGACAAAAAGGTTCTTCAGCGATGCCGCATAAACGAAATCCGGTCGGGTGTGAAAATATCAGCGGTCTGGCCCGTGTGATTCGCGGACACATGATTTCGGCTTATGAGAATGTGCCTCTCTGGCATGAACGGGATATTTCTCATTCCTCAGTGGAACGGGTCATCTTGCCGGATGCGACCATTTTGCTCAACTATCTGCTCAATCGCTTTACCCATATCGTCAAAGAGTTGACCGTTTTCCCGGAAAACATGAAGCGCAACATGGAACGCACCTTCGGCCTCATCTATTCCCAGCGGGTGTTGCTCAGTTTGATCAACAAAGGGCTGAAACGGGAAGAAGCGTATGATCGGGTCCAAAAACTGGCGATGCGCTCCTGGGAGGAGCAGCGCCCATTTAAGCCGTTGGTGGAAGAAGACGAGTTGATCGGGAAAACATTAACCCAATCAGAGATCGACGATTGCTTTGACTATAGCTATCATTTGTCTCATGTGGACACCATTTTCAATCGGTTGGGTCTCAAATGAGAGGATGTTACCCCAAACGGCCATCGTTAACTGGCTGAAACTTTGCATGGAGGACTACTCGGAATTTGTTTTCTGTTTCCGGTTCGATGCAGTGGCAGAGTCACTACGACGGAAAACAAATTCCGCTCATTCGTTTGGTGATTGCACTTTCACACAAAAGCTTTCATGACCAGCCGACATCCTGGAGATATGAATGGAAAAATCGTGCAGGAAGGCCGTGATTGGACGAAGTGTCATTGAGGCCGTCCCCAGCGAAGGCCGCGAACGAAGGGAGAAAGCGGATCATCCGTCCCACGCGGACTAGTTTGATCCGCGCCCGAAGTGAGAGGCCGGAGCGAACAGTATTTACTTCTTCGCCTGCCTCAAGAGCACGGAGACCTACACGGCCGACCGCCCCGATCCACAAGCACAGATACAATCTTATTTAAACAGCACACTTTCAGGAAACAGATCCAACAGCAAAAAGCATTTATAACCTACTCTTTTATTTCAATACCTCCATGGAGCATGGGAAAGGAGCCGACCATTGTGCGAGCCGGAGATATGCTGTACGAAGGTAAAGCAAAGCAGCTGTTCCTGACGGAAGACCCCGGGGTGGTCCGGGTGAAATATAAGGATACGGCTACTGCATTTAACGGGGAAAAGAGAGCGGTGCTGGAAGGCAAAGGAGAAATGAACAACCGCATCAGCACTTTCTTTTTCCGTTATTTAAATGAGCATGGAATTCCCAATCATTTTATCGATGCCATCTCTCCGCTTGAGCAGCTGGTGCGAAAAGTGGATATTATTCCGCTGGAAGTAGTCGTCCGCAACATCGCGGCCGGAACGCTGTCCAAACGAACCGGGCTTCCCGAAGGAACAGAGCTCCGGCATCCGGTGGTGGAACTTTACTATAAAGATGACGCTCTGGGCGATCCGCTGATCAATGAAGATCATGTTTCCGTTCTGCAGCTGGCGACGGAAGAACAGCTGAAAGAGATGAGGGAAATGGCCCTCAAAGTGAATGATCTGTTGAAACAGCTGATGGAACAAGAAAAGATCCTGCTCGTTGACTTTAAGCTGGAATTCGGTGTGGATGCGGAAGGAAAGCTGTTGCTGGCCGATGAGATCTCACCGGATACATGCCGGTTCTGGGATGCGAAAACCGGCGAAAAGCTGGATAAAGACCGTTTTCGCCGCGATTTGGGGCAAGTGGTAGAGGCATACCGAGAAATCTGGACCCGACTGGGAGGGAAAAAAGATGTTTAAAGCCACCATCTATGTAACGCTGAAGGAAAGTGTTTTGGACCCGCAAGGAGTTGCTGTCAGAGGCTCCTTGCAAACGCTTGGCTACGAGGGAGTCAAAGATGTCCGCATCGGCAAGAAGATCGAAGTGATCCTGGAAGGCAGCAGCCGGGAAGAAGCAGAGGCGCAAGTCAAGGAGTTTTCGGAAAAAGTTCTCTCCAATCCCGTCACCGAAACGTTCACTTACGAGTTGGAGGAGGTTGTTTCATGCGCTTCGCAGTAACGATTTTTCCGGGTTCCAACTGTGACATCGATTGCATTCACGCTGTCGAAGATGTTTTAAACGCCTCCGTGACCCCGGTCTGGCACCAGGAATCGGATTTGTCCCGGTATGATGCCATTATCTTACCCGGCGGCTTTTCGTATGGGGACTATTTGCGAACCGGTGTGTTGGCCAGTTTCTCCCCGGTGATGGAAGGCGTCAAAAAAGCGGCCCGGGAAGGCAAATTGGTCATCGGAATCTGCAATGGCTTTCAAATCTTAACGGAAGTGGGCCTCTTGCCCGGAGCCTTGAGGAGAAACAGCCGGCTGAAATTCCGTTGCAATTTCCAGACCCTACGCGTGGAAAATGCCCGGACCCCGTTTACCTGTGACTATGAGCAGGGTGAGCTGATTTCGATTCCGATCGCTCACGGGGAAGGCAATTACTATTGCGATGATGCCACGCTTGCCGAGTTAAAGAGAAACAACCAGATTGTTTTCACTTATGCCGGAGAAAATCCGAATGGTTCTGTTTCGGACATCGCCGGGATCATCAACCGCGAGGGGAATGTCCTCGGCATGATGCCGCATCCGGAACGGGCGATTTTAGACTGGATGGGATCCAAAGACGGAGCCCGCGTATTTACTTCGATGCTTCAATATTGGAAGGAGAATTGCGGTGCAGCTTGAACAAACGGTGAAAAGCCTTCCCCATGAACCGAGTCCGGAGAAGATTCGCGATCAAAAACTGTATAAAGAGATGGGTTTGACCGATGCGGAATATGAGCAGATCATCCGGCATTTGGACGGCCGCCTGCCCAACTGGACCGAAGTCGGCATCTACAGTGTGATGTGGTCGGAACACTGCAGCTACAAAAACTCCAAAACGCTGCTCAGGCGTTTTCCGACACAGGGTCCGCGCGTATTGCAGGGGCCCGGCGAAGGGGCCGGTGTGATTGACATCGGAGACAACCAGGCCGTTGTATTTAAAATTGAAAGCCATAACCACCCTTCTGCTGTGGAGCCATTTCAAGGAGCGGCCACCGGTGTGGGCGGCATTATCCGCGATGTGTTCTCCATGGGCGCGCGTCCGGTGGCCCTTCTGAATTCCTTGCGTTTTGGCGATCTGAAAAATCCGCGCGTGCGTTATCTGTTTGAACATGTGGTGGCCGGCATCGCCCACTACGGGAACTGCATCGGCATCCCAACTGTAGGGGGCGAAGTGGTCTTTGACTCCAGTTATGAAGGCAATCCGCTGGTCAATGCCATGTGTGTGGGCATCTTGAGCCATGACGATTTGCAGAAAGGGATCGCCAAAGGGGTCGGAAACCCGGTGATCTATGTGGGCGCCAGCACCGGCCGCGACGGCATTCACGGAGCCACGTTCGCTTCTGAAGAGCTGAATGAACAATCCGAGGAGAAGCGGCCGGCAGTGCAGGTGGGTGACCCGTTTATGGAAAAATTGCTGTTGGAAGCCTGCATGGAAATGGTGAAAAAAGGGCTGCTGCTCGGAATCCAGGACATGGGGGCCGCCGGCCTCACCTGTTCCAGCGCTGAAATGACCGCAAAAGGCGGACAGGGGATGGACTTGAATCTGGATCTGGTCCCGCAGCGGGAAACAGGCATGACCCCGTATGAAATCATGCTGTCAGAGTCACAGGAACGGATGCTCCTGGTTGTGGAAAAGGGCCGCGAAAACGAAATTAAGGAGATCTGCGACAAATGGGGCCTGCCATCCGCCGTGATCGGTCATGTTACGGAAGGCAACCGTTACCGTATTTTCTTTAAAGGTGAACTGGTGGCGGATATTCCGGTCCAAACGCTTGTCGATGATGCTCCCTGTTATGTACGGGAAGAAAAAGTCCCCGCCTATTATAAAGAAAATCAAGAGGTACGTCCAGAGGAGCAAGTCGCGCAGATCGACCCGGAAGAAGCACTCAACCGCGTGATCTCTTCGGTCAATATCGGCAGCAAACGCTGGGTCTATGAGCAATATGACCATATGGTGCGAACCAGCACGGCTGTCCGTCCGGGGTCGGATGCGGCGGTAGTGGTGATTCGTGGTACGGATAAAGCCCTGGCGATGTCCACCGACGGAAACGGCCGTTATGTTTACCTCGATCCCGAGCAAGGCGGGCGCATTGCCGTGGCGGAGTCGGCGAGAAATGTGGTCTGTGCCGGGGCCGAGCCGCTCGGCATCACGGACTGCCTCAACTTCGGCAACCCGGAAAAACCGGAAATCTATTGGCAACTGTCCAAAGCGATTGACGGAATGGCCGACGCTTGCCGCGCCCTTGATACTCCTGTCGTCGGCGGAAATGTAAGCCTGTATAACGAGACCAAAGGACGAGCGATTTACCCGACCCCGATTGTCGGCATGGTCGGCCTGATTCAGAACCGGGAACACATCACCACCCAAGGGTTTAAAAACGAAGGAGATGTCATCCTGCTCCTGGGGGAAACGTATGCGGAGCTGGGCGGCAGCGAGCTGCAGCATGTCGTGACCGGGAATGTGAGCGGACGCCCTCCGTTGCTTGATCTGGAAAAAGAACGGGCTCTTCATCAAACCGTTTTGCAGGCGATTCGGGACGGACGGGTCCATTCCGCGCATGATCTGGCGGATGGCGGACTGGCCGTTGCCCTGGCGGAATGCTGCATCAGCGGGCAAAAAGGGGCGAAGGTGCAAGTGGAAACGACTCTCCAACCGGTCGTTCATTTATTCAGCGAATCCCAGTCCCGTGTGCTTCTCAGCGTTTCTGCCGAGCAGGCGGAGCCGGTGATGGCCTTGGCCCGGGCAAATGGGGTTCCGTGTGCCCGAATCGGTGAAGTTACCGGTGATCTGCAGCTGAACATCGAAGTGAACGGAGAAACCGCCATTCACCGTTCTGTGGAAGAGCTGACGAAGCTCTGGGAGGAGGCGATCCCATGCGCGATGAATCCATCTTCGGACTCGACGAACTAAATGAAGAGTGCGGTGTATTCGGGATTGTCGGCCACCCGGACGCGGCGCAGTTAACGTATTACGGATTGCACGCTTTGCAGCACCGCGGCCAGGAAAGCGCGGGGATTGTGACCACCGATCGGACGCGGTTCTATGTTCAGCGCGGCGCCGGTCTGGTGACGGAAGTATTTGACAACGACTCGCTGGCCAGGTTGAAGGGGGAAATCGCCATCGGCCATGTCCGTTATTCGACGGCGGGCGGAACCGGGCTGGCCAATGCCCAACCCCTGGTGTTTAATTATGCCAAAGGAGAGTTGGCGATCGCCACCAACGGAAACCTGGTGAATGCGAAACGCCTGCGCAGAGAGCTGGAAGAATCGGGTTCCATCTTTCAGACGACCACCGATACAGAAGTCATCGCACATCTGATCGCCCGTTCCAAAGCTGCCACTCTGGAGGAAGCGGTTAAAGAGGCGCTCAACCGGGTGGTGGGGGCCTATGCGCTTCTGATTTTAACCAATGATCAACTGATTGTCGCCGAAGATCCGCACAGCTTGCGGCCTTTCTCGCTGGCCATGCTCGGGGATGCCTATGTGTTCTCTTCGGAAACCTGTGCTTTCGATGTGATCGGGGCTGAATTTTTGCGTGAAATTGAACCGGGGGAGATGTTGATCCTCGACAAGAACGGCATGCGATCCACCCGCTTTGCTCCCCGGGCCGAACGCGCCGTTTGCTCGTTCGAGTATATTTACTTCGCCCGTCCGGACAGCGACATCGGCGGAATCAACGTGCATGCTGCCAGAAAACGGTTGGGGCGCAAACTGGCGGAGGAAGCACCCGCAGTGGCGGATGTGGTAACCGGAGTCCCGGATTCCAGCATCTCAGCGGCGATCGGTTTTGCAGAAGCAACCGGAATTCCTTATGAACTGGGGTTGATTAAAAACCGGTATGTGGGACGCACCTTTATCCAGCCCAGCCAGGAATTGCGTGAACAAGGGGTAAAAATGAAGCTGAGCGCCGTCCGCAAAGTGGTGGAAGGCAAACGGGTGGTCATGGTGGACGATTCAATCGTCCGAGGTACCACCAGCCGCCGCATCGTCAATCTCCTGCGCGAAGCGGGGGCAACGGAAGTGCATGTGCGCATCAGCTCACCGCCGGTCAAAAACCCTTGTTTTTACGGAATTGATACCCCCACCCGTGAGCAGCTGGTGGCTTCAAGTAAAACAGTGGAAGAGATTCGCCAAGAAATCGGCGCGGATTCGCTCGCGTTTATCAGCCCGGAAGGTATGCTTGAGGCGATCGGCCGCCCCTTGGGGGAGATGAATCGCGGCCACTGCCTGGCTTGTTTTACCGGACAGTATCCGACGGCGATTGAGGATGAGATGGTGTTGGAGGGGAAACGATGAGTGAAGCGTACAAAGCGGCCGGGGTCGATATTGATGCCGGAAATGAAACGGTGGAACGAATCCGGTCGCATGTCAGACGAACCTTCCGCCCGGAAGTGCTCGGAGATATCGGCGGTTTTGGCGGTCTGTTCGCCCTGAAACCATATAAAAATCCGGTCCTGGTTTCAGCTACGGATGGCGTGGGCACCAAGCTGAAAGTGGCGTTTGCCCTTGATCGCCATGATACGATCGGCATCGACTGTGTAGCGATGTGCGTCAACGATATCGTCGTTCAGGGGGCGGAACCGCTCTTTTTCCTCGACTACCTGGCAACCGGAAAATTGTCTCCCGCACAGGCGGAAGCCGTGGTCAAAGGGATTGCAGACGGCTGTGTACAGGCCGGCTGCGCGCTGATCGGCGGAGAGACGGCGGAAATGCCCGGGATGTATGCCCCCGGAGAATATGATGTGGCCGGTTTTTGCGTCGGGGTCGTCGAGCGGGATCAAATATTGAGCGGTACCGACATCGTGCCGGGGGATGTATTGATCGGATTTGCTTCCAACGGTTTACACAGCAACGGATTTTCCCTGGCCCGCAAAGTGCTGCTGGATGACCGGGAAGCCGACTTTTCAGAACCAGTTCCCGGAAGTGAACAAACCCTGGGTGAAGCCCTGTTGGCCCCCACCCGGATTTATGTGCGGCCCTTTCTTGAATTGAGCAGGAGGTTTAGGGTAAAAGGAGGCGCCCATATCACCGGCGGAGGGCTGATCGAGAACGTTCCCCGCATGCTGCCGGAAGGATGCCGGGCCGAAGTGGACAGGTCAACCTGGGAAACGCCTGCCATCTTCAAGTGGATTCAGGAGTTGGGCAATATTTCTACCGAAGATATGTACCGCACGTTTAACATGGGGATTGGCATGGTGGTGGCCGTTCCGGTGGACGAAGCGGATGCCGTGGTGAAAGCTGCTGAAGAGCTGGGAGAAAAAGCTGTTGTCATCGGACGGGTCACATCGGGTGAAAGAGGATTCTCCTGGGCAGGAGGCGGCGTGTGATGAGCATTGCCGTATTTGCATCGGGAAGCGGAAGCAACTTCCAAACACTGGTTGAGCGTTCCAGAATGGAAGACTGGCCGGAGCCCGTTTCACTGCTCATCTGTGACAAACCGGGAGCCAAAGTGCTGGAAAGGGCGGAAAAACTGGGTGTTCCTTCAGCAAGTTTCGCGCCCAAAGAGTATCCCGGCAAAGCGGACTATGAACGGGATGTGCTTCACCTGCTCCGCCTGCACCGGATCAAGTGGATCGTGCTGGCGGGCTATATGAGACTGATCGGACCTGTGCTCCTGGAGGCTTATGCAGGGAGGATTGTCAATATCCACCCGTCGTTGCTGCCGGCTTTTCCCGGCAAAGACGCCATCCGGCAAGCCTATGAGTATCCCGTCAAGGTATCGGGGGTGACCGTCCATTTTGTGGATGAAGGAATGGATACGGGCCCCATTATCGCCCAGGTTCCGGTCGCGATTACTGAAGACGACACCCTGGAATCGTTTGCGGAGAAAATTCATCAGGCAGAACATTCTCTTTATCCCGATGTGGTTTATCAATTGATTACGGGAAAAATACGGCCGCCTGTTCCGCTTTCAGCCAGTGAAAAATGATGTTGGAGCCGGTTTTTCTCGTTCGTCTGTTGGTCACGCGAAAAGAGGTTGTTTGAAGAGAAGGAGGAAGACGATTGGATCGCATTCGCCGCGCGCTTGTCAGCGTTTCAGATAAAACAGGGATTGTGGAATTGGCCCGTGAGCTGGCCAAGCTGGAGATAGAGATCATTTCGACCGGCGGAACATATCGCGTATTGCGGGAAGCGGGTGTACCGGTAACCGGCATTTCAGAAGTGACCCGGTTTCCGGAAATTCTCGACGGGCGGGTCAAAACCCTTCACCCGATGGTTCACGGTGGACTGCTTGCCGTGCGCGACAACGAATCGCATCAGGAGCAAATGAAAGAAAACGGTATTGAGCCGATCGACCTGGTAGTGGTCAATCTTTATCCGTTCCAGCAAACGATTGCCAAGCCGGATGTCGCCTTTGAGGAAGCGATCGAAAATATCGATATCGGCGGGCCGTCCATGGTTCGTTCGGCAGCCAAAAACCATCGCTTTGTCACGGTGATGGTAGACCCCAAAGATTATCCGGTCGTACTTGAGCAAATCAAAAAGCAGGGAAACACGGATGAAACAACCCGGCTGCGCCTGGCGGCCAAAGCGTTCAGCCATACGGCCGCCTATGACGCCCTGATTTCAGGCTATCTGAACCGGCTGACAGGTGAGATGTTTCCTGATCAGTTCACCATCACCTTCCAAAAACAGCAAGAGTTGCGCTACGGTGAAAACCCGCACCAACAAGCTGCATTTTACCGCGAACCGCTGGCCGGGCAGGGACAGATTGCCTCAGCAAAGCAGCTGCACGGAAAAGAACTCTCCTACAACAATATCAATGACGCCAATGCTGCTCTGGAGATCGTCGCCGAGTTTGCCGAACCTGCCGTTGTCGCGGTCAAACACATGAACCCCTGCGGGGTGGGGATCGGTGAAACGATCGAAGAAGCTTTCCAGAAGGCATATGAAGCCGACCCGGTCTCCATCTTCGGAGGCATTATCGCGGCCAACCGCCCGATCACGGCTGCGGTCGCTGCAAAGATGAAAGAAATCTTTCTGGAGATTATTCTGGCTCCTTCTTTTGACGACGAAGCCCTGCAGATCCTCAGGGCAAAGAAAAATTTGCGTTTGCTGCAGCTGGGTGAGGAGTTTGCCGCCGGGCGCACACCTTCGCTGAAAGTCCAGTCCGTTGGGGGCGGTGCACTGGTGCAAGAAGCGGACCTCGCTTCCATCCGCCCGGAAGACTGCACCGTGGTGACGGAACGGAAACCAAGCGAGGAAGAATGGAAGCAGCTCCTGTTCGCCTGGAAAGTGGTCAAACACGTCAAATCCAATGCCATTGTGCTGGCTAAGAACTCACGTACGCTGGGAGTCGGCGCCGGGCAGATGAACCGCGTCGGGGCAGCGGAGATTGCCATCCGGCAAGCCGGTGAAGAAGCAGCTGGTTCCGTGATGGCTTCCGACGCCTTTTTCCCGATGAAGGATACCGTAGAAAAAGCGGCTGCAGCCGGCATTACCGCGATCATCCAACCGGGTGGTTCCATCCGCGATCAAGAGTCGATCGACGAAGCGAACAAGCATGGCATCGCGATGGTATTTACGGGAATGCGCCATTTTAAACACTGATCGGTCACATTCGCCCGTTTTTGTATGGGGGGCAACTCTTTTTGCGTATACTAGGAAAAAAAGCAAGGGAGGGCCCCTCAGTATGCGTCTTTTCAAGTGGTCAGCGATTTGGATCGCTTTGGTTATCCTGATAACTGGCTTCCTTTCATATATCGCCTATGATTTGGATTTGGCTGCGTGGCAAACCCAGCTCAGGACGGCAGGGAGCATCTTCTTCATGATCGCCCTGATCGTCGGCGGGGTATTGACCACCGATTCTGCTTACCGCAATCGCAAGCGGTTCTTTTACAGGGAAGAATGGTCATTCATCTGTATTTTGGTTACCGTCTTTTTGTTTGGCATCAGTTTCCTATTATCGTAAAACATCGTCCGGATTTCCCGGGCGATGTTCGCCCGTGCGAAGGAGGGACCTGTTTTGCGTGTTTTGGTGATTGGTAATGGCGGCCGTGAGCATGCTCTGGTCTGGAAACTGGCTCAAAGTGAAAAAGTGTCCGAAATTTATTGCGCTCCCGGAAACGGCGGGATCGAGTCCGTTGCTCGTTGTATTCCGCTCTCGGTCACCGATCTCGGGGGGCTTGTACAATTTGCGAAAGAAACCAAGATTGATTTAACCGTGGTGGGTCCGGAAGTTCCCCTTTTGGAAGGAATCGTGGACCGTTTTGAAGCGGAAGGATTAAAAATATTCGGTCCGCGGAAACATGCGGCCCGAATCGAGGGAAGCAAGCGCTTTGCCAAAGAATTGATGCAAAAATACGGAATTCCGACCGCAAGTTTCCGCTCTTTTTCTGATGCCGGGGAGGCCAAGGCCTATGTCCGCGAGAAAGGGGCTCCCATCGTCGTCAAGGCGGACGGTTTGGCAGCGGGCAAAGGGGTGGTGGTCGCCCGTACCGTTCAAGAAGCCGAACAGGCGGTTTCCGAAGCGATGGAAAAGCTCGTTTTTGGCGCGGCCGGGAAAGAAGTGGTCATCGAGGAATTTTTGAGCGGACAGGAAATTTCGCTGATGGCTTTTGTTGACGGGCCTACGATCAAACCGATGGTTGTCGCCCAAGACCATAAGCCGGTTTATGACCATGATGAAGGCCCCAACACCGGCGGAATGGGCACGTACTCCCCTGTGCCGCAAATCCCGCAAACGGTTGTGGATCAGGCGGTCGAAACCATCTTGTTGCCCATGGCGGAAGCGTTTGCCAAAGAAGGGATCGAGTACAAGGGAGTCTTATATGCCGGATTGATGGTTACGGATCAAGGGCCGAAAGTGATCGAGTTCAACGCGCGGTTTGGTGACCCGGAAACGCAAGTGGTGCTGCCCAGGCTCAAAACGGACTTGGCGGATATTTTACTCGCTGTCGTGGAAGGCCGTTTGGACAAGCAACCCATTGAATGGAAAGAGGATGCGGCTGTCTGTGTGGTCATGGCCTCCGGCGGATATCCCGGAACCTATGAAAAAGGAAATCCCGTTTTCGGTCTTCCCCAGGACTCGGATGAACAAGTGGTCTTCCATGCCGGCACTAAAACAGAGAACGGGCAAATCGTCACCGCTGGCGGGCGGGTCCTCGGGGTCACCGGACTCGGCCCGGACATTGCCAAAGCGAGAGAAAAAGCGTACCAGCTGGTAAGAAAAATTTCCTTCAAAGATGCCCACTACCGCACCGATATTGCGGCAAAAGCATTAAAATAAATGCGGGTCGTACAAGAAAAAGCCGTTTCCCGGATTGTGGGGGAAGCGGCTTTTTCATGATCACTTGGCTTTGGGACCGTCCCGATATTCGGACGGGTAACACCCGAAAAACCTGACGAACAATTTGGTAAAATGGCGGGGGCTGTAATACCCTACCCGTTCGGCCACCTGCTGGATCTGGATGGACGGGTTTTTCAGCAACTCTTTCGCTTTCAGCATGCGGATCCGGGTCAGGTATTTCACAAACGTCGTGCCGGTTTTCCTGTGGAACAGAGTGCTCAAATAATTGGGGGTCACCCCCAGTTTATCGGCGATTTCCCCGATCCCGATTTGATGCATGTAATGTTGGTCGATATAGCGTTTCACTTCTTCGATGAGATCGTGAGAGGCATACTTGCCTTTTTCATTGTGGATGAAGGCTTGTTCGGCATGGGCTTGAATCATCCTCAGCCATGCGGGGAAATCGTCCCCCGGTTCAAACGGGCATGAAAAGACGGCTTGAACAAACAGCAAAATGTTTTTTTGCTGCTCTTCCGATAAGCTAAATTGCTTCCAACCACTTTCCAGTTCGTTGACCAGTTTGGCAAAATGAAGAAATGACCTTTCGCGATAATGATCGGTCAACCCGATGAACTGGCGGCAAAACTTCCAGGCAGTCGAATGATCCCGATCCGGCTCCAACTCGGCGATGTTCCGTGTGCGGTTGATCCCCGCTACCACACGCAGTGGCGAGCATTGCTTGATTCGGTCCAATTGTTCCAGCAGCTCCTGGCGGGATGAGCAGGGGTTACCTTTGATCACTGTTACCGCAAAATCGGCTTGACGAAATGGATCGACGAGCTCGTCCACCCTGCTCCAAAAAGAGATCCAGTCGCCGGCAGACGGGTTTTCCCATGCGGCGATGAGTGTCCATTCGCCCGCGGGGAGGGGGAACAGGGAGATTTGCAGGGTTCCTTCAGCCCATTCAAGCAGATGTTCCCGCAAGGTTGTAGTCAATGTCAAAAGCCGGGCGTTTTTTTTCTGCTCCTCCAAGCGGCTGTCCACATAGATCATGGCAGCCAAGTAGTCGGTTTGATTTTCCCGCACATCTTCCTGCAGGGGGAGAAGACTGTGGCACATGCTGAACATTTCCTGCTCGAATTGCCGGTTTCGTTCGATCCATTTCTCTTTGACGGTCGTTTGAAGCGAGGCAATCACTTCTTTCAGTTCATCCGTGCTTACCGGTTTTAACAGGTAATGAGCGGCTCCAAGCCGGAGGGCTTCCCTGGCGTAGTCAAATTCGGAATAGCCGGTGAGAATGATCCACTGCGTATCGGGGGAAAGGTTTTTGCAGATCTCGATCGCTTCCAGTCCGTTCACCTTCGGCATCCGAATATCGACAAAAGCGAGATCCGGACGCTCCGCTTTGATCTCCTCAATCAATCGGGAGCCGTTCTCCGCCTCACGGATCGACAGGGGAACCCCCAATTCCTCCAACATGCTCCTCAGGCTTGTCCGGACCAGCTGTTCATCATCCGCGATGAGAATCTTCATTTCGTCGCACCTCCTCTTCGGGAATCATGATTCGCACGCGTGTACCACCCCCGATCCGACTTTCCAGCTGAAAGGAGGAGCCGGGATAACTGATTTCAAGACGTTCGCGAACGTTGGCCAGTCCGATTCCCGTTTTCCCGGGATCTTTGCCCGCATCAAACCCCATTCCGGTATCGCGGATGGCAATGATCAGATAGGAACGTTCCGCGTGTCGGTGCCGTTTTGCGGTTACCTCAATTTTGGAAGGATCATCGCATGGTTCGACCCCATGGATAAAAGTGTTTTCAATCAAGGGTTGCAACAGCAATTTGGGGATCAGGTAATGACGTACTTCTTCCTCACAGTTGATCACGACATCGACGCGGTCCTGGAACCGCATTTGCTGGAGTGAACAATATTTTTTCAAAAAGGAAAATTCCTCGTCGATGGTGACCCAATCTCCGGCATCCAAACTGTATCGCAACAAGGAGCTTAAGGAGAGAATGGCGTTTTCCAGCTCCTTTTGTTTGCCAAGCCGGTTGAGGCCGATCAGTCCATTGAGCGTGTTGTACAGAAAATGGGGTTGAATCTGGGACTGTAATGCCCGGTATTCCGCATTTCGCCGGCTGAGAACGGCCCGGTATTCCCGGTCGATCAGCTCGTTGAGCTGACTGATCATATGATTGAACGCTTTTCCCAGTTGGGCGATTTCATCATCTCCCGAAGGTTGCACTCGCACTTCCAAATTTCCGCGCTGCACCTGTCTCATCGCCCTGAGCATGTCTTGGAACGGGTGGACGATCCTGCGGGACAGGATGGAGAACAGCGACCAAGTCAGGACAAACCCGCCGACGGCAAAGAGGAAACCGGCTGCATACAACCATCTCACTTTGGAACGCAATGCGTTGTTCGACAGTAAGACATGGATCTCCCAACCGGACGGCTGAATTGTTTTCGATACCACTGTGAAAGAATCATTTGTCCCCTCCACAAAGGCGCTGCCCTGGTTAATCTGTTTCAGCATACCGGGGGAAACCGGTTTGTTGGCATACAGCACATTACCGCGGGTGTCCGTGATGACGGCAATGGATTGGACATGGAAACGAACTTGCCGGATCAGCCGGTCCAGTATTTGGTGGTCGGCGTCTGCCATCATGACTGCGAGAGGCTCCTGCGTGTCGGGATCTTTGATCAGCCGGGCAACGCTGAACACTTCAGGGACTCCGGAATTGGTCAGGTAATCTTGCGGATGAGTGGCAATGAACACGACTTTGCCGTTTGCGGCCACGGCCTGCCGGTACCATTCCTTTTGCTGATACGGATAGTCGGAAACGGTTGCCGATCCGTAACGCGAATGGGCATATAAGGAACCATTCAGGGTGACGATGATGGTTCCCGCAATTTCATCCCGCGTGTTTCCCAAATAATTGGGCAGAGTCGAAATGAGGGCATGGTTGACTTTCAGCTGGGTAGCCGGGTCGGCTGTATGATATTGGCCATGGGTGATCAGCTTCAATGCTTGTATGATAGGATCGTTCAAATAGGGAACGATGGTCAGCCGGCCCAGATCCTGGAGATAGGTGCCGATCTGGTTGCTGAGGGAATTGAGTGTATTATCAGTTAATTCCTGGGTTTGATGTACGATTTGGTATTGATAGTAATACGGAATCACGAATGAAATGGTAAGGATCGGCACCGCGATGGCAATCAAATAGAGGATCAGCAGTTGCGAACGAAGCGAACGGGAAATCTTCATAGATTGTATCCTTTCTTTCCTTTACAACATAGATAACCGAAAACCGTCTCGGCGTCAAATGGAAGGGAACAGAACATCCCGGACATGAAAAATAAGCGCTTCGATCGTAGATTTGGGACATATGGGAACGCTTTCATCAATCGATATAATGAAGGATAAGAGTAGGCGGAATCTTACACTCTACCGAGTCAAAATCATTTGAATGGGGGAAGGAGTATGAAAAAATTTCTTTCGGTTACGATGATGTTGCTCCTGGTGACGGGATGGATCGCGGGGTGTTCCGGAGGAAGCAATGCAGGCGATTCCGCTGAAAAGAAGATCACGGTATATATGACAGTCGGTGAAGAACCCGTCAAACAAGCGATGAGAGAGATCGGAAAAGAATTTGAAAAAAAATACAAGACCAAAGTAGAGTTTCAATTTCCCGGAAATGATTATGAAAATATTTTAAAAGTCAAAATGGCCGCCAATGATTTGCCCGATGTGTTTGACACCCATGGATGGGCCAAAATCCGCTATGGTAAGTTTTTGGCGGATTTGAGACAAGAACCGTGGGCATCCAAAATGACGGATACGATCAAACCCGTGCTGACTGACGAACAGGGAAAAGTGTATGCGCTTCCGCTCAATGAAGCCAAAGACGGGATCACATATAACGCGGATCTGCTCAAACAATACGGGATTGAACCGCCCCAGACAGTTGATCAGCTGATGGCGGCAGCGGAGCAGATCAAAAAGAAAAGCAACGGGCAAGTCACTCCCTTTTTCTTCGCCGGTTCGGAAACCGGTTCACTTGCACAATTCTTTGACCAATTTGCCACACCGCTGTTGATCAGCCCGCAGAAGAATGAAGCACAAGCCTTATTGAATAACCAGTTCGACTGGAACAAATGGACATACCTGCCGAAGAAGTTCCTGGAAATGCATAAGAAGGGTTACATGAACAAAGATGTGTTAACGGCCAGAGGTACGGATTTGCCGCAATGGTTTGCGCAGGGAAAAGTGGCTTTTAACGTGGGGGGACCCTCTTTCGTGGAGCAAGTGAAACAAATCAACCCTAATATCAATGTGGGGTACATGCCTGTACCGGCCATTGTTCCGGGAGACCAGCCGTCCTTCTCCGGCGGAGAGCGGTATACGCTGGGAGCGTGGAAGGATTCCAAACATTTGAAGGAAGCGAAGCAATTCATCGCATTTGTCGCTCAGCCAGAAAACCTGAAAAAAATCGCCGAAGCGAGCAAATTGCCTCCGGGAATCAAAGACATCACGGCTGATTTGGGCGTTCTCACACCCTATTTTGAAAAGTATGCGGATACCCGGGTGTTCCCTTACTTCGACCGCGTATATCTGCCAAACGGAATGTGGGATGTCATGGGTACGTTATCACAAGAGTTGCTGGCAGGAAGCATTACGCCCGAGCAATACTCACAAAAGATGAAAGAGGAATTTGTTCGCCTTCGTAATCAGGCCAGATAACCAGAATGGCGGGTTGCTCCGACAGGGGGTACCCGCTTCTTCTAGAGGGGAGTGGAAGCATGGAAGTGGGAGGCGTGCTCAACCGGGAAAAACAGACGGAGCGGCTTGCCGGCATGGTCGGGCGAAACAAAAGGCTGCATCCGTCCGCCTGGTTGAACCTGTTGTATGTTCCGGCATTGGTGCTGTTTGCGGTCTTTATTCTGTACCCCTTTTTCAAAGGAATCCAGGTTTCCTTCACGAACTGGGACGGGTATTCACAGACGTTCAGTTGGATCGGGTTGGACAATTATCGGCGGATGATCAACGATCCCAATATCGGAACGGTGATCGAAAATACGTTGATTTACGGAGTCTGCAGCACCGTGTTTCAAAACATCATCGGGCTGGCGTATGCCCTGTTGTTGAATCAAAGCGTCAAGGGCCGGGGAATTGTTCGGACGATCGTCTATTTGCCTGTCATTGTGAGTCCTTTGATCATGGGTTATATTTGGTATTTCTTTTTTCAACTGCAGGGAGGGGCATTGAATGACGTGGTCCAGTTGTTTGGGAATCAACCCGTGAATTTTCTGGATGACCCAAAATGGAACGTCTGGATCATCACTTTCGTCAATACCTACCAGTATGTAGGGATTGCGATGGTGATCTATATGGCGGGTCTGCAATCGATTTCCAAGGAGTACTACGAGGCTGCCGAATTGGACGGCGCTTCCGGCCGGCAACGCTTTTGGCATATCACTTTACCGCTGTTGATGCCTGCGATTACCGTCAATATCGTATTGAACCTGATCGGGGGATTGAAGTTGTTTGATGTGATCATGGCATTGACGAAAGGCGGCCCCGGTTACGCCTCCCAATCGATTTCCACCATGATGTTTAAAGTGTACTTTGCCAGCCAGGATGCGGGATACGCAGCTGCCCTGGGGAATCTGATGTTTGTCCTGATTTCGGTGTTCAGTTTGGTGGCACTTACCTATCTGCGCCGGAGGGAGGTCGCATGATGAAGAGCAGAAGCCGTTGGGTGTATATGTTGCTCATGTTGTTGATTGGAGCCTTTCATATTCTCCCTTTTTATCTGTTGTTCACCACTTCATTCAAACCGATCGATGATTTGAGTTCCAAGTGGGTCCTGCCCGAAACGTGGAATCCGGATAACTTCAAAAATGCTTGGGAGCAGGCGAACATGGGCTCCGCTTTTATCAATAATCTGGTGATCACCGCCATCTCTCTGGTATTCGTGGTGATCTTGGGTGCATTGGCCGGTTATCCGCTGGCACGGGTTCAGACCCGGCTCAACAAATGGGTTTACAATCTGTTTGTATCGGCGATGGTTGTTCCGCCGCTCACCATTCTGGTCCCATTGTACAAGCTGGTGGCGGATCTGGGGGGAATGAACACGTATTGGGCGGTGATCCTCCTTCATGTCACCTTCCAGCTGCCTTTGTCCATCTTCCTGTTCACCGGGTTCATTCAAACCATTCCCCGGGAGCTGGAAGAAGCAGCCATGGTGGACGGGGCGAGCCGGTTGGGATTGTTTTTCCGGATCATTTTCCCCCTGCTCAAGCCGATTACGGCGACTGTGATGATTTTGACGGGAATCGGGGTCTGGAACGACTATCAATTCTCGGTATTCTTCCTGCAAAGTTCGGAGTCGCAAACCCTCACGGTGGCGCTGTCCACATTTTTCAGCCAATATGTCAGCAATGTGGGATGGGTGGCCGCCGGATCGTTGTTGAGCGCGTTGCCTCCGATTGTCCTGTTCCTCTTTTTGCAAAAATATTTTATTCGCGGACTCGCGTCCGGTGCAGTCAAGGGATAAAACAATTTCAGCCAAGTCAGATGCGGGGAGGTTTCATATGAGTATTCGTTATCATGCCGCCAGCCGAACCATTCATCTTCAAGGCAAAGATACGAGTTATGTGATGCAAATCGTCCATGAAGGGTATCTGGCCCACTTATACTGGGGCAAGAAAATTCGCGCGACACCGTTGACGTATCAGATTCCCTTCAAGGACCGGGCGTTTTCCGCCAACCCTGATCCGAGTGACCGGACGTTTTCACTGGATGTGTTGCCTCAGGAATACCCCGCGTACGGACGAACCGATCTGCGCTCGCCGGCTTATCACATTCAGTTGGAGAACGGTTCGACGATTACTGATTTACGGTATGTCTCCCACCGGATTCTTCGCGGCAAGCCAAAATTGGCCGGATTGCCGGCCACTTACGTGGAAACAGACGATGAGGCGGAAACACTGGAAATAGAGCTGGAGGATGCGCTGATCGGATTGAAGGTGATTTTATCCTATACCGTCTATGAAGACAGGAATGTGATGACCCGCTCTGTCCGCTTTGTCAATGAAGGGAACAATAGCTTACAATTGCTCCGGGCACTCAGCATGAGCATCGATTTCCCCGATGCCGAATTTGACATGATGCAATTGTCAGGGGCCCATTGCCGGGAACGGCATATCGTCAAACGCCCGCTTACGGTGGGCACACAGGCCATCGAGAGTCGTCGGGGGGCCAGCAGCCATCAGCAAAACCCGTTTCTTGCCCTGCTGCGAAAGGGAGCCGGTGAGGATCAAGGGGAAGTGTACGGGTTCAGCTTCGTGTACAGCGGCAATTTCCTGGCTCAAATCGAGGTGGATCAATATGATGCGGCCCGCGTCCAGATGGGAATCCATCCGTTCGATTTTTCCTGGTTGTTACATCCTGGTGAATCCTTCCAAACACCCGAGGTGGTGCTCGTCTATTCGGACGAAGGGTTAAACGGCATGTCGCAAACCTACCACAAACTGTACCGCAGCCGCCTTTGCCGCGGTGTTTACCGGGACAAAGTCCGCCCGATCCTGGTGAACAACTGGGAAGCGACTTATTTTGATTTTGACGCGGACAAGATCGAAAAAATCGCCCGCACCGGACGGGAGCTGGGAATCGAGTTGTTCGTATTGGATGACGGGTGGTTTGGAAGACGGGATGATGACACTTCATCACTGGGTGACTGGTTTGTGGACCGGAGAAAACTGCCGGGCGGGCTGGAAGATTTGGCGGAGCGCGTCCGGAAGCCGGGGATGGAGTTTGGTCTGTGGGTGGAGCCGGAAATGGTGTCCCCGGACAGCGACCTCTATCGTGAGCATCCGGACTGGTGTCTGCATGTGCCTGAACGCTCCCGTTCCGAGGGAAGAAATCAGCTCATCCTTGATTTCTCCCGACAGGAGGTGTGTGATGCGGTGATTCAAATGCTGTCCGGCATCTTGTCGTCGGCACCGATCACCTATGTGAAGTGGGACATGAACCGGCACATGACTGAAATCGGCTCGGCCGCACTGCCTCCGGAACGGCAGCGGGAGACGGCCCACCGGTACATGCTGGGACTCTACCGCGTGCTGGGGGAACTCACCTCTTCATTTCCGCATGTGCTGTTTGAAAGCTGTTCGGGAGGCGGAGGCCGCTTTGATCCGGGCATGCTTTACTACATGCCGCAGACCTGGACCAGTGACAACACGGATGCCGTGGAACGCCTGCGCATTCAATACGGGACCAGCATCGTCTATCCGGTGATAACCATGGGGGCGCATGTATCTGCCGTGCCCAACCATCAGGTGCACCGCGTCACTTCGTTGCAGATGCGGGGGGCGGTCGCGATGGCCGGCAACTTCGGATATGAGATGGACCTGACGAAGCTGACGGAGGAAGAAAAGGAGATCGTCAAAAAACAAGTGGCCCTGTACAAAGAAATCCGGCATTTGATCCAGTTTGGAGACTTTTACCGGTTGAAAAGCCCCTTCGAAGGCAACGAGGCGGCATGGATGTTTGTTTCCGAAGACCGGCGGGAGGCAATCGTTTTTTACTACCGGGTGTTGTCGGAAAGTAATGCTCCCCTGAGGCGACTCTGCCTGAAAGGTTTGGACCCCATGCTGGACTACGTCTCGCTGGAAGACGGTCAAACATACGGAGGGGACGAACTGATGCATGTAGGACTGTCCATTCCGGATTTGACGGGGGATTTCCAGAGCGTGATCTGGAGATGGAGGGTAAAGAACGGATAGATGGAGAAAACCGGGCTTCCATCGGCCCGGTTTTTTATATGATGTCAGGATCGTACATATGTGGGATTATTCATGGAAAAAAGCATCCGGCTTGCCATGCGGGCCTGATTAATCTCATGTCCGACAAGGATTGACCCCTTTCCATGCCCAAAGGCATGGGATTCTTGGGCAACCTCTTCCATTTGAAGAGAAATGGACCAAGCGGACCCCGTGGACCAAAGAGCTTTCATTGCTACATCACGGGCTGTACTTATGGTTTGGTTTTTCGCGTTTTAGCCTGGCCGGATCGGTACACGCCGCCTTTTACATGTAAGAGGATGGGCTTAAGTTCGCAGCCTCTAGCGGACAACCCCATATTGCGGGAAGGATGCACCCGCTCTTGTCTGACGCTCGTTCTTTCCCATAGCCGGCCGTTCTCCCAAAGATATTCTGAAACCACCTCAACAAACAGGAGCAACCCGACTGGGTGCTCCTGTTTGTCAGAAACGGTTTATTTAGCCGATCTTTGTGGTTTCTTTTTCGCCTTCAATGGAGATTCCGTTCACCGGGATCTTAAACCACCAGCCGCCCTGGTTCTTTTTCACCGGCTTGTAACCTGCTTTCTTCAGAGAGCGGGCGACAGTCCAACTGGCCGTATAGACGGTGGCGAGGTTGGTGGATTCGTCAAACTGGATCACTGTTTCTTTTTCCATTTCGCTAAGTGACATAAACTTTCCACACTCCTTAACCGGTTTAAAATGAGGAAAACCGATCACATGTTCTCACCTGTAATCTCATTCTACCACGTTGCCCTCAATTTGCCACCTTCAAAAATCTTAAAAATTTGATGTACCCATTCTTTCGACGCGAGGTTACAGGTTGCCTTCTTTTTTTCGATAAAAAATGACAAACCCATTCCGCCAATTTATAAAATTCGCTTTTCATGAGGCGGATTATGTTAAACTAAATAGTGTCACCTGACGGCAGGTATACCGAACCCTCAGAGCGAATGGTGTGAAACATCAACTACAGACGCCAGTCGTAAATCAGCGACAAATCGAAATTGCAAGTTTTAAGCTTAATCATAAGACATTGTCGCGATTCGGTCAATGTTGCCGGCGGGGTTTTTCCGCTTCGCGTTTGGCGGCGACCTGATCAGAGATGCCTGTTCGTGAACGGATCAAGCTTGTGCAAAGGACGGCGGATCTTGATTTTTTTTAACATGAAAGAACATTTATTCGTGCAAACCAAGGTCATTCAGTTCAGGTGCAGTTGGGTTACCAGCCCGCATCCCCTCCTATTACCTTGTTTCACGGGACAGTTGGTTTGTAGAAGCAACCCCGACACCATGTCCACCTGACTGACCGCGAGGAGACTGCATACCGAGTGAAACATCGCTATGGCGGGTTTTGCTCCGCGTCCTGGCACAGAGATGGAGAGAGCGGGTTGTTCCATTTATGTGGGTAAACGATTCTGTACCAGCTAAGTATATTTTGCTTCCCAAACCATCAAGATGAGCAGAGCGAGATGTTCAGGAACCTGATTTTCATTTCATATTTCTGATTGTGACTGCACTTTCGAACAGGGCGGCCGATGGTGCTGCGATTCCTGAGAAAGCTAAAGTTTGACAAATTCTTGCAGAACCTGGAAACAGACACAATAATCAGAAAAAAATTCTTCTTGACTTCCTAACCCTCCCCTACTCATCTTGGAAATTATTATACAAAAAAGTCTGAATACAGACAAGAGGTTTGATTTTACTTTTTTATATTTTCATTCACAGCTTGTTAAATTATTTCGCGGTCCACTTAGGCTCACTCTCTGACGGAAATTTTGTCGAACAAGCAGAAATCGGGGAAGATGATGGAATGGGTCAGCCGACAAAATCCCCTCTTCCTGTGTTCAGCGGAAGAGGGTGGTAAGGTTAAGGCTGGATTTGTGGTCAGTCATTGCTTCATGCGGGCTTCGGTCGTTCACCCGGGGTTTTTCCCGGACCCGGGATGGCAGGTTTTTGTTCTGCCGTCGTTCTCCCGAAAAGTGCCAGCATCGGGCAGTAACGGGTAATTCCTTCGGCCACTTTCATCGCAGACATGGCTGCAAACACATAGGGGAAATCTCTGCGCCCGCGGGATGCGCTCCATGCCAAACCCGCCAGGCCGCAACTGATTCGCATGATGGCATCAACGGTCCCTATGTTTTTTTGCAATGGACACAACTCCTTTCCTTAACCGTATAGATAGTATTTGCACCCGAAAACCACTTATACGAAGGAAATTTCTCAGTGGATCGCCCATATTAAAAAAAGGAAGGTGGAATTCATTGAGCATCCTGCAAACAGCGCAAGAACAACAGTTGCTCATGGATGTCGCCATGGGCAGAAAAGCTTCTACAGTGTTCATTCAGGGCGGAGAGGTTCTAAATGTATATACGGGCCGTCTGGAGCGCAAAGATATCGCTTTGGCCGGACGGCGCATCGCCTATGTAGGGGATGCGTCGAATAGCGGACTGAAGATCGATGAGACAACGGAAGTGATCGATGCATCCGGCAGCGTTTTAGTGCCGGGCTATATTGAACCTCATGCCCACCCGTTTCAACTTTATCACCCGGTGACTCTGGGCGAAAAAGCAGCCTCTTTAGGTACGACCACACTGATCCACGATAATCTGTACTTTTTTACGCGGCTAAGCAATGATGAACTGTTTTCGATGATTGAAAGCCTGGAAGATTCCCCTGTCAAGCACTTCTGGTGGGCGCGATTGGATGCGCAGACGGAACTTCCCGAAGAGAGCCGCCACCTGTTTTCATCTGAGAGAGTCGCAGCGTTTTTATCCCACCGGAACGTGCTCCAGGCGGGTGAATTAACCGATTGGCTTCCTCTTTTACGGGAGGACCCGGTGATGAACGGCTGGATGCTTGAAGCGAAAAAACTGGGGAAACGGGTAGAAGGTCACGCTCCGGGTGCTTCGTACCGGACTTTATCCCAGTTGGCCGCGGCAGGGGTGACCGGCGATCATGAGAGCATATCGATCGAAGAAGTATGGAACCGCCTGGAATTGGGGTATATGGTTACATTGCGCCATAGCTCCATTCGCCCGGATTTGCCGGTGCTCATTCAAGGATTGCTGCAAAAAGAACGGGTTCCCTGGCATCGCCTCATGATGACGACGGACGGGGCAACTCCTCTCTTCCTGAAACCGGGATTTACCGACGATCTGATCCGCACGGCGATCGAGAATGGGTGTGATCCCGTACACGCTTATCAGATGGTGACGGTAAATCCCGCTGTATATTACCGTCTGGACGAGCATTTGGGGGGACTGGCTCCCGGGCGTTTGGCCGATATTAATTTCTTATCTTCGCTGGACGAACCGACTCCGGACACCGTTTTTGCCGAAGGAAAGAAAATCGCTGAAAATGGCCGGTTGCTCCAATCTTTTCATCGGCTTGATTGGGGCAAATATGAAAAATTGACCTGGAAAAGCAATCTGCGCCTGGCCCCCGCCGATTTTCGCCTGCCTGAATGGGAGGGGAACTTCCCGGTCATCCAGCTGATAAATCCCGTCATCACCAAATTGACAGAAGAAAATCTCAAACTTTGGGATGATCCGACCGGCTGGAATGACGAGGATGACCGTTTGTTGGTGTTTCTGGCGGACCGGTGCGGGAAATGGATGACGCCAGGGGTCCTGCGGGGGTTTGCCAAAGGGATTGACGGTCTGGCATCCAGTTACAACGGCTCCAATGATTTGCTCATTATCGGGAGAGATCCGGAATCGATGGCAAAAGCGGCCAACCTTGTGATTGACAAGAGAGGGGGCATTGTCTGGGTGCAAGGGGAGTCCGTGTATTTTGACCTTTCCCTTCCAATCGCCGGAATGATGAACGATGATCCGGTGGATCGGCTGATTGAGCAATTGGGCCCATTTGTGGAAAAACTTCGCGCCTTCGGATATCCGTTTTCGGATCCTCTTTATACTTTCCTGTTTTTATCATCCACTCATCTTCCCCAAGTTCGTTTGACGGCGAACGGGCTGATGAGGGTAAAAGATAAAACCATCCTTTATCCTTCCATCCGAAGGGGTTGAAAAGCAGGTGGGGCGGACCTGAAAGGAGCTTGAAAATGAAGCAAATTATCGCCATGGGCGGAGGAGGATTCTCCATGGAGCCGGAGAATCCACTTCTTGACCTGTATATTTTGTCGCAAGCGGAAAAAGAGAGGCCCAGGATTTGTTTGATCCCGACCGCCAGCGGAGATTCAAAAGAATACATAGAGCGGTTTTACCGGTTTTTTGAGAAACAACTCTGCACACCTTCGCATCTTTCCCTGTTTCGTCCCAATGTGACGGACATGGAAGATTTTTTGCTTTCGCAAGATATTCTGTACGTCGGAGGGGGAAATACGCGCAATCTGCTCACCTTGTGGAAGGAATGGGGCGTTGACCGGATCGTTCACCAGGCCTGGGAACAGGGAGTCATCTTGGCGGGAATCAGCGCGGGAGGGATTTGCTGGTTTGAAGAGGGACAGACAGACTCCCATCCAGGGGGGCTCACGGCGATTTCCGCCCTGGGAATGTTGAAGGGGAGCTTTTGTCCGCATTATGACGGGGAAGAAGAGCGAAAGACCCGTCTATCATCATCTACTGTCCACAGGCCAAATAAAAGCGGGAATCGCCTGTGACGACGGGGCCGCCGTCCATTTTGCGGATACGAAGTGCATGAGAGCGGTGAGCTCCAGAAAAGAGGCAAAAGCGTACCGGGTTTGCCAGCGCCAAGGACGGGTGATGGAAGAACCGTTGGGTACTCACTTCCTGGGAACATCATTCCCGGGTCCGATCCGGAGATGAAAGGAGCCATCTCCGGCGGTTCAAACGGAGAGGGGCCATGGCCACCGACCTCCGGCATTGCGTTGTTCTGCCAAAAAACCGTTTTGGGAAGCTTATTAACTTCCCGTAGCGGTCAATGATTTCTTGCCGTTGTTTTTTCCTTTTCCCTGCGGGATACAGAGGGGGGTGCCGAACAGAGGATCCGTCGTAATCAGCGATTTCAAATGGAACACATCCTCAACCATTTGTTCGGTCACGATATCCTCCGGCCGTCCCTGTGCGTAAACCTGTTGATTTTGAATGGCGACGATGTGGTGGGCATATCGGCAGGCCAGATTTAAATCATGCAAAACCATGATGATCGTCCGGCCTTGTTGTACATTTAAATCGTATAAAAGATCCAAAATTTCGATCTGATGCGTAAGATCGAGATAGGTAGTCGGTTCATCAAGCAAAAGGATATCCGTATCCTGGGCCAGGGTCATGGCAATCCACGCGCGTTGCCGTTGTCCGCCTGACAGTGAATCGACCGGATGTTCGGCTAGCGCTGACATCTGTGTCACTTGAAGTGCCCAATTGACTTTGGCTTCATCTTCCACCGACCACTGACGGGTCCATGTCTGATAGGGATAACGCCCTTGTTTGACCAGTTGGAGAACCGTCAGCCCTTCGGGGGCGCTGGGACTCTGCGGAAGGATGGACAGCTGCTTGGCTACTTCCCGTGTGGATTGTTTGGCGATCTCTTTTCCGTTCAACAGGACGCAGCCTTTCCGAGGCTTGAGCAAGCGGGCGAGCGAACGGAGCAGCGTTGATTTTCCGCAGCCGTTGCTGCCGACTAATACGGTGATCTTGCCGTGGGGAATGATGAGATTAAGTTCACGGATGATGGTCGATGAACCGTAGGAAAGAGTCAAATTTTTCGCGGCCAACCCTTTAGACAAGGAAATCGCCTCCATGAAGGAGTATCTGAAAATCGGGATTCTATCAGTTTTCATTCTATGAGAAACATTTTCAGTCGTCAATGGGAATGATTATAATTTTCAAATGGCGTTCCAGGACATTTTTATCCCTATATGACTAAATGAGGAAAATGAAAGAAATGATTGAAGAAGAATTGAAACCATTGTTTTTCAGAAATCGTTCATAAAATGGGGAAGATTTCATCATCTCCCCAGGGATTGGAATGAAAGGAGATGTTGAAAGAAAGAGGAACCACAACCGTCAATCAAGAATAAACACCTGTATTTTGAAAAAAATAAACAAAAGTTCCATTACCCTGGTGATTTCATCCCTTTTCCACGGCTTTGAAGGCAGAAGCCGTTGGTCAGAGCAAGCAAAAGCCAGGCCCAGAGCGGGCTGATGCCATTGTTTAGCAAGAAATGAAATCTTGCTCATCTGTCCATGCACGGCTATAATACATTAGGCATTGTATTTCTTTTGAAAAAGGGAGATAAGTCCTCTTGAAATCCGACATAAATAAAGCTTGGGTTTTACGGTTAACTCAATTTTTATACCTGTCCATCCTGGTTTCACCATTCTTACCTCCCGTTGCATTACTTCTGGTGGGCATGGTGACTCTCTTTATATATAAAGGAAAATGGAGCATAAAGGGATGGCCGGAAGCGATATTCTTTGGCTTTTTATTGTTATCTCTCATCAGCTGGTATTTTAATCCGTCTTGGTTTTACTGGGTTCCCATCGGAATTATTCCCATTCTCACGTTCTGCCTCTTCTACCTTCTAACCTTCTGGGTCAGGCATATTGTCAAGTGGTCATGGCAGGACGTTCAGAAAATGTATCTTCAATTTTGGCTGGGCGGCATTTATGTCGCGGCGATTGTGATTATCCAACAAGTGGACTGGGATGTCCTCAATGAATCATGGTTGGGAATCCTGCTGGATTTCTATAACGATTTTCGCTGGCAATCGGAACGGTCTGTTCGCAGTGTGGGCACATCGGGAAATTCCAACCTGGCAGCCGCCCTGCTCATCTGTTTTGCTCTGCTGTCCATTTACGCTTCGTCAGTCCTGAAAAAAGGCTGGCAAAAAATGGCCGCGCTGGCTCTGTTTTTCGTATTCTGCGCGGCGATATGGTGTACCGGTTCAAGAGGAGCGTGGGTGGGGCTTGTCGTCGGCTTTATCGTACAGGTCTGGATGACTGGTCACCGCAAGCGAACGGTAGGCCTGGTGTTATTTTTGATCAGTGTAGTGGCCGCTTATCCCCAGATTATCCCGCGCAAAGATACATTGGCCTACACGATTAGCGACCGCTTTAAAGTCTGGTCGACCGCTTTCGATATTTTTCGTGAGCATTGGCTGATCGGTACACTGCCCCTTCATTTTGGGCAAATTTTTGCCAAGAAGGCAGGGTTTTACGTTTACCATGCCCATAACGTCATTTTGGGCATTGCCACCGAGTACGGAACGGTCGGACTGATCCTGTTTCTGGCATTGGTGTTTACGACGATCCGCCGGGCGCGCCATTGGCGGAAAACAGCCAACAGCAAGGAAGAAAAGCGGTTGGCGGGTATGCTTATTTCACAGACCATCGCTCTCTTGGGGCATGGGATGTATGATTACCCCATCACTTCTCCCCAGGTCGGCCTATTGTTTATGCTCAGCGTGATCGTAATCCATACACAATACGAGAGACGCTGTCTGACCCGGCCGGAGTGGAGTGAACGGGAGCGGGGAAAAACCGGCAAGGCTTCATACAAATCCGCAACCGCCGCTTACTTTTTGATGAAAAGCGGCTGGCTGAGCACCATTGCCGGGTGGCTGTTGGCATATAAGAAAAGAGCCTAGGATGCATGAAAAGGGAGTTGGGGGATAAAACCCAACTCATTTGTTTTTTATTCCTTCGGTTGACAGAGTATAAAAATGGTTTTTCCCGACGAAGCTGTTACCATCTCTATCATTCTATCTATGAACAGTGGAGGGGTAACAGATGAAGATCAAGCTCCGGCACTTGATTCTCGCTGCCGCTGTGGTGTTCGTGGCCGGATTTCAGCAGGCAAAATCCCTGCATCCTACGGTTGAGGCCAAAGAAAGTGAATATCGGACAGTCACGGTGAAAAAAGGGGATACCGTTTACCGGATCGCCCGAAAATACGGAACCACCGTAAAATCCATCGCCAAACTCAACGGATTGAACAATCCATCCCTGATCCGCGCGGGACAAGTGTTGCGCCTTCCTCTTCCCGCATTCGCCGAACACTTGCATCAAAAGGAAAGGGGTTCCGGCCTGACCGATGCCGTGCCCGTATCCATGGCCATGCCGGTCATGTCGCGCGGGCGTTCGCTCGGTGAATTTACCTTGACTGCCTATACATCAGGTCCGGAATCCACGGGTAAACGGCCGGGAGATGCAGGATATGGAATTACTTCCAGCGGGGGCAAAGCGGTTGAAGGTGTGACCATCGCCGTCGACCCGGCCGTCATTTCGCTTGGGTCCCGCGTCTATATTGAGGGGATCGGCTACCGGGTCGCCCAGGATATAGGATCGGCCATTAAAGGAAAAAAGATTGACCTTTATATGGATGATGTGACTGAAGCCAGAAAGTTCGGCGTCAAGAAAAATATAAAAGTGGAGATCGTGGACTGAGCCTGCCGGGCTCTTTTTTTGTGAATGTGTGCTATGTGGGAAGGGTGTTCCTGTGCTTGTACTTCCGGGGCGGCCGGCCGTGTTGGTCTCCGTGCGACGAGTGACTCTGCCACTGCATCGAAGCGGAGACGGAAACAAATGCCGGAGTGGGCTTTCATCCACGATTGTTTCAGTAGTCCTGTTGGTTTTTGTTTAAAATAGGAAAAAGGGAGAGAGGTGAAACAGGTTGTTGGAATTTATGATCGAATGCAATTACCCTTACTCATTCCCAAAGACGACCAAACGCCTTCGTTACTTTGAAAAGAGCATGTATGTTTATCAAGACGGGATGTTTACGCGAACACTGAGGGGTAAAAAGGGGCCGCTTGTGGTCTCCGTTTCGGAATCCCGGACACCGTCGGTTCTCCTGGTGAAGGTTGAAGGAGATCTGGCTGAAGGGGAGGAGGAACAATTAAAGGCAACGATGCGTCATATGTTTTCCACGGAAGTGGATTTAACCCCTTTTTACCGCCAGTGGCAGGAGGACAGCTTGATGGGACGGGTGGTTCGTGAACGGGAAGGGATGCACATCGTATTGGACCCGACCGTTTATGAATGTTTGATCAAGACCATTGTGGGTCAGCAGCTCAATATTTCTTTTGCCGCCACTCTGCTGAAGCGGTTGATTCAATTGGCCGGAGAAGCCGTAGAATTTCAGGGTGGGACGCTGCCTGTGTTTCCTTCCCCGGAACAGGTGGCACGACTCAATTACGAAGATTTGCAGCAGTTGCAATTTAACCGGCGGAAAGCGGAATATATCATTGATATTTCCCGACAGGTGGCTGAAGGGAAATTAGATTTGGACGCACTGTCTTCCTTATCCGACGAACAGATCGCTGAGACGCTGTTGCCTTTGAGGGGAGTGGGGCGGTGGACGGTGGAATGTGTCATGCTGTTCGGCCTGGGAAGGCCTGACCTCCTGCCGGCAGCGGATATCGGGCTGCGCAACGCCGTCCGTCGGGTATACGGCCTGGATGAACAGCCCTCCGAACAAGAGGTGCGCCGGATCGGGGAGGCGTGGGCCCCGTATCGCAGTTATGCCACCTTTTATCTCTGGGATACGCTGAGTCAGCACGGGTGAATTCGTTTATTCTTGCAAAATATGTTATGATCGTTCTGGAAAAGCATATGGTAACGTGAAAGGGGATCGAGATACCTTGGCCAAAAAGAAGAAAAAAGAACCGCGAATCGCGGCGGTGGATCCCGTAACTGTATTGGTGCGTGACTTAAAGAGCACGGTGTTGTGGATTGGAATCGCTATTGGAGTAGTCGCCGTCCTTGCCGTGATTCAACGAACCGTTTTTTGAGAGGTCCGGCAATAAAAAACGGTCATGGCCCTGATCGCCATGACCGTTTTTTATTGCCGGACAGACTCTTTTTCTGCCTTCATCTGATGTATTTCGGAAGGATGGTATACCACACTTCTCGGATAGGCAATCTCGATCCCGTTGCGATGGAGGGCAAGCACCGCTTCTTTCCGCATCTCTCTTTCCAGTCTCCAATATTCGTCCGGTTCGCTTAAGGCGGTGATCGTAAACTCCACCCCGGTCTGATCAATTCTGGTAATTCCCATCACTTCGGGATTTTCAATCAAAAACGGGGCGTATTTCTTGCCGATGCTCTCACATACTTCCTCCAATGCTTTGTTCACCACATCGAGATCGGATTCGTATGGAACGGTTACGGCAACGATGGCCCTCATCTTTTCCCGGTTATAGTTGGTCACCTGTGTGATATTGCCGTTGGCCAGATAATGGAGCCGTTGGTTAAACTCGCGGATTTTCGTTACGCGCAGTCCGACTTCTTCGACGGTTCCATTGATTTGGCCGTTAATCTGCACGATATCGCCCACTTCCAGTTGCCCTTCAAAAATGAGAAAGAAACCGGTGATGACATCCCGAACCAGGTTTTGTGCGCCAAAACCGATCGCCAAACCTAAAATTCCCGCTCCCGCCAATACCGGCATCGGATCGAAGCCCATATTGATCAAAATTGTAAGAACGGAGATGAAATAAATGGAATAACGCAGGATCGATTTGATCAACTTGCGCAAGGTCAGGGCTTTCTTACTTTCCATCCGGCTTAAAGCGAATATTTTATCGATCGCCCCGTCAAGAAAGCGGAGAGCGATGATCGTCAATATGATGATGAGCAGCAATTGACCGATCGGGATCAGCAGATGGGAGACCGGATCTTGGATCACTTTCGCGAAAAACGATTTCGTTTCCACAGCCACTTTTCCGATCGTCGGTGCAGCGAAACTCGTGAATGGCATGATGTTTTCATCACGCAGGAACAATATCGTCACCCCCTACTAACCATTTTATGATAACAGATGTTTGACCCGTTTTTCTAACTGATCTTCACTCATCCAGCCGACAAAAGAGTGAAAAGGTTGGTAATCCCGGTCCAGGAGGGCCACTGCGACGAAGGGAAAATGTTTTTTATAATGATATCGCACGTCCAGCCATCTGACTTCGTATCCGAAGGGGCGGCAGTATACCAGCGGGTATCCGTAAGAAGTAAACGCGAGAAAGGCGCGAATCGGGTCCGCTTTTTTGGAATGGATCGCCGCCGGGTGATTTAAATCTTTGGTGGATAATTGTCCCGTCCAATAAAGCTGGTCTTTTCGGATTTCGCCCATTTTGACCAGATCAGGCTGTTCCACGATCATATTCCACACATTCCATTTGATCGACGGGGTGACCGTGTACCGGCCCGGCTCGTTTACTTGCTTTTTCAGCCATATGACCAGCTTGTGATGCACCCAGGTTCGCCATGCCACATATGCGATCAGCACGAGATAAACGACGGCAAAAATATAGCCCGGGTTTACCGCGAGTGACCACCAGAGAACAAAACCGGCCAAGTGAATGATGAAGATAAATGGATCAAATATATTGAGGACGTCCCATGAAATCCACCTGTTGGAAATGGGGCGCAGCGCTTGGGTTCCGTATGTATTAAAAAGATCGATAAATACGTGGATAAATACAGCGAGAAAAGCCCAAAACCAAAGATGGAGGTGATGGGTCGCCGGAAAGAAAAGGGAAAGCGATAGCGTGATCAAGGTTGGCCAGACAAGCAGCATGGGAAGAGAATGGGTCCATCCGCGATGGTTACGGATATAGGAGGCGTTTCCGCGAATACGGTACAGGATGTCCGAGTCGGGAATCTGAGATCCGATCACGGTTGCCAATAAAACGGCTTGGGCTCCCTCTTGATGGGCGGTAACGGCGGGGTCCAAATGGGCCAAGCCGAACAGTCCGAGTCCCATCACGAAATGTGTGCTTGTATCCATAGCGATCCTCCTCAAAAATGTCATTCTCTATTATCTTCCGCAGAACATTTTATAAGCAATCAGGAACTATGCAAAGAATGATGGAGAATTTTTGTTAACGGTTCTATGTTCCATTTGCTAAGATAAAGATAAGGGGTTGAATGTATGAGACAACTTGCATACACCGTTTTTATCGAATACCAGGTTCTGCCTGAACAGTGGGAAAAATTTCTCTCTCAGGTTCCGGTGATCCGGGAAACGACCCGGTCTTCCGCCGGGATTCTATCCCACTCGTTTTTGACCGGATCGGAACAGCCCTTTCTCGTTGTCGAGATCCTTCAAGTTGCCGATTGGAATGATTACCTGCGAATTCGGGAACTTCGGGAACACGGAGGCTGCTGTGAATGGGAGTCTTTGATCAAAGGAGGAAGATCCGGAATTCGAATTTGGGCATTTGAACCTATTGTACAACAATCATCCCCAACATAAAGAAGGCTGGTAAAAAAGTGTTCACCAGCGATAAATCCCGTTGGATCGTACCGGTGGTATGGCTTTTGCTGCTTGGAATCGTGAACAGCTTCTTTATGATTTCGGGAAATCCATCCTCTTGGCCTCCTCTCCCTTCTCCCGGCTTGGAAATGGGTGTCGACCAATTCGTTCCCATCCATGAACAGGATCATCAATACTTTTTTCTGATCTCACAAGCGGCGAATCGATCCCTTTGGTCATTTGATCTCCGTACAGGTCAATTGCATCCTGTGCCGGTCTCGCTGACTCAAGCGGAAAAACGACAGCCGCGAGACACGCTTCAATCCTTGTTGCTTCAGCGGGCAGCCGGAGGCACAGGTGAACTGAACAGACAGATCCTGTCACTTTCACCAGATCGAAGCGCTTATGTATGGGCAGGAAAAAACACGAAAAACCAATGGTCTCTCTACCTGTATAAAACGGGTCAAGCACAAAATGTTCCGCTCACGGATCAGGTAGAACCCGAAGCCCTGTCTTCTTCCACATTCATCCAGTGGTCGGCGGATCAAAAATATTTGCTGGTGAATGGACAGAGGGTGATTCGCCTCCCCGATGGATGGACTTCATTCCTCCTCAACGGATCTCGCGGTGTGTGGTCACCGAGAAGATCGGACCTGCTCTATGTGGATCAAGAAGGGAAGTTGCAGCTGTTCAATCCGGATTCGGGGGAACAGCATACCATGTATGTGACCGGAAAAGATGAGACGGTCATGGGACATCCCGTTTGGGACCCGGATGGCTATTATTTTTCGTTTGTGACGCGGGTCCGAATGGGAGAAAAATGCCTGCAAAGAATCCACGTCATGGACACCCGGTTGTTTCATTACGTGGAACAAGAAATCACAGCCAAACCGGAGCTGGTAAGCTCTCTGACGTTAAGTAAAAACGGAAAGTTTTTAACTTATATCCTGGATGGCCGTTTAAAAATTGTTAACTTAGATACCCAGGAGTCGAGGGTGTATGATGGATTTGTCCGGAAACAGACGAAAGGGCTTCCGTATTTCTGCCCGGATCTGAACGGAATCTGGCTGGTGCGGAATCACCGGATATTATTCGTGAGCGATCAATTCGAAGAACGGGAAGTCTACAAAACCTCCCGGCAACTGCTCGGTTTCCGTTTAACGTATGACAGAAAGAGAGCCATCGTGCACGAATCCGACTCGCGGGGACAATGGATCCGCCTCGTTCATCTCCCGCCTCAACTACAATCAGATGCAGCAGAATAGGAGGAAAAATATGTTGCCTTCCCCGGAAACGGCAGAAGTCATCCGGCGCGAGCTCTTGGATTGGTACCGGAAAAACCGCCGTGATCTCCCATGGAGAAAAAATAAGGATCCTTATCGGATCTGGTTATCCGAAATTATGTTGCAACAAACCCGTGTGGATACGGTTATTCCCTATTACGAACGGTTCATGGAGCAGTTCCCGACACTGGAGGATTTGGCCAACGCTACAGATGATCAAGTCGTCAAGGCATGGGAGGGGCTTGGTTACTATTCCCGAGCCCGCAATCTTCACTCCGCCGTCAAAGAAGTTGTGGCCAATTATGGCGGAAGAGTCCCGAGTGAACCGGAAACCATCGCCAAACTGAAAGGGATTGGCCCTTATACAAAAGGTGCGATTCTCAGTATTGCCTACGATAAAAAAGTCCCTGCCGTCGACGGGAATGTGATGCGTGTCTTTTCAAGACTTTTTGCGATCACAGATGACATCGCCAAACAGTCAACGCGCAAAAAAATGGAACGAATCGCCGAAGCCCTGATTCCGGATTCTGCTCCCGGCGATTTTAACCAGGCGCTGATGGAATTGGGAGCGTTGATCTGCACTCCGGGGTCCCCGCAATGTTTATTTTGTCCTGTTCAGTCGGTATGTCATGCATATCGTGAAGGGCTTGAGCATGAACTTCCTCGCAAGAAAAAGCAAAAACCGCCGGAGCCGGTGGATGTGATCTTTGCCTGGCTCATCTGTGCGGGAAGGGTGTTGGTTGAAAAGCGTCCTGAAACGGGCTTACTGGCCGGTATGTGGGGGCTGCCTACATTTGAGCAAGTCCCTGGAGAAACGCTTGAGCAAACGATGGAAAATTTTTGTGACAAAAAAGGAGTCCCGGCTTCGAATTATCAAGTAAAGGGCCGATTAGAGCATATCTTCAGCCATCGGCATTGGAAGGTGGTGATGATTCAGGCAGAGGTATCGGAGCCCGATTTTCCGCTACCCGAAAACTGGGAATGGGTGAAAAAGGAAGATCTCCGCTTAAGAGCGTTTCCCAATGTCTACCGTAAAGCTTTAAAACAACTTATATAAAAAATCGGACTTTTTATCCGGTTCTTTTGTATACAAAAAATGCCGTCCATTTCACGATCTTCTGAATTACCGATTTTTTAACACAAGAGGAGAGAGACGGGTGGAAGACAAAAAAATAAATGCTGGGGGCCATACACCTGAAGAAAAACCGCAATCCGGGGAACATCATTCATCCGAATCCAACGAATTAAAGAACGAAAGCCCTGTGAAAGAAGATGCCGGATCGCAGGAGGAGAGGGGCGAGCGGGTCTCTGCTGCTGAAAACGAGGAAAGCAATAAGCAGGAAGAAGATCCGGCATCAGCAACCGGGAATGAGAATCAACAGCCGGAGCCAAAGGAGTTCATTCATTCTGTAGAGGATCGTCTTTTCAATACTGTGGAAATGAAATCGCTGGATGAGTGGAACACAAAAGACAAAGACCAGGCAAGCGAAGCGGAATCGCCCAACGACGGGCCCGCCCAAGAGGGGAAGAAGATGGAAGGAAAAGAGGCCGCAGAAAACCCGCCCTCTGTTTCTTCCGCTCAGGATCGTCCGTCATCAAAGCCGGCGGGGTTACAGGCGTTCAGCAAGAAGGAAGAGGAGTCCCGAAAAGAGGAAACGATGGGGCAACTCCGCTTACCGGGAATCAATCAAAAGAAAGTATGGGCAGTGGCTGTCGCTGTTTTATTGATTCTGCTCGGCACGCTGGGTGTGGGAGCTTACGCGTTTGATGCGTTCGATTCCAACGCAAATGCGCCGAGTGCCCAGGCTCCGGCAAAACCCAAACCACAGCCGGCCAAGTTGCAGCTTTATCTGGAGGACGAAAAGTTTGAGCTGGACTTGAGAACGATCGGGTACAACGGAGAAGATCCCTCCACCATTGATGAAGCAAAACTGCGCGACTGGCTGCAAGACGTAAATATGAAGGTGTATCAACCCGCGCAAAATGCCAAGATGAGAAGATGGGGAGAGGAGATCACACCGGAAAAACCCGGACGGAAAATGGATGTGAAAGCGGTGGAAGCGTGGTTAACCAGCTTGAAACCGCTGATCAACAAGCCACAGGAAATCCCGATGATTTCCGTCGAACCGCTGGTCACTGCTGAAGATTTAAGGCAAGTCAACGGGAAGTTAATCGGGGATTACCGCACCAAATTTGACGGCAGCAATGTAAACCGGACCACCAACATCCGCCTGGCATCCAAGGCGATCAACGGTTTGATCCTGATGCCCGGAGAAAAGTTCTCATTCAACCAGATCGTCGGCCCGCGTACGGCAGCCAGGGGTTATAAAAAAGCAGCCGTCATTGTCAAAGGGGAATTTAGCGAAGGAATAGGCGGCGGAATTTGCCAGGTATCTTCAACGCTTTTTAACAGTGTGGATGAAGCGGGCCTTCGAATCGTAGCCCGGTACCATCACAGCGCGGAAGTCACTTATGTTCCGCCCGGACGCGACGCCACGGTCTCCTGGGGAGGTCCTGATTTTAAATTCCGGAACAACTTGAATAAACCGGTGCTGATTAAGATCAAGGTGGGAGCTAACTCCATCACGGTCTATACCTATACGGTTCCGGGGGCGAAAGTTCACACGAAAAAGGTGGAAGATGCGCCTGAATCCTTCAAGACCATTCAAGTAGACCCTGACAAGCCGACCGATCAATTGCCCAAAACGAATAACTGAAATGAAAATAAAATCGTCCATGTGTGTGGACGATTTTTCTGTTTCGGTTACTCTAAAGAGGGAGAATCCAATTGCAAACGCGGATCGTCCAGGGCGGCGAGACCGCCTCTGCGCTCGATTTCCCGGATCAATTGATGGTGCAGGCTGATTCCCTGCTGGTTCATGAAAGGTGACATTTGTGCCATGATAGAATGATGATAAGACAATTCTTGCAGATCCCATTCAGATAAAGGGACCATGGTGAGCTCTTCCAAAATGCGGCCAGTATACACTTTACATCACTCCTCGGTTTCAGTATGAGACAAAGCGCAAAAAAAATACTCCGTGAATAGAGGTTTCTACCATGCCATTACTGTTACAGCAAATCCCGTTTGGGATCGATCCCGAAAAGGTGTTTACCCATTGCTATAAAGATCAGCCCTATGCCTTCTGGTTGGATGGAAACCGGATCATCCCCGGATTGAGTCGCTATTCCTTCATGGGTGCGAACCCGCGGTTTCTCGTTTCTACCCGTAAGGGAAAAACGGAAATCGTGTATCCAACGCATACGGACCTCACGGATCGAAATCCTTTTGACGTTGTGCGGCAAATCTTGGATGATTACCCGCTTCCTCCTTCCCTTCATCAAAGCATCCCGTTTGTCGCCGGGCTGGTCGGTTATTTTGGGTACGAAATGAATCAATATGTGGAAGCCGTTCCGGTCCGTTCATTCGACCCCACGGAAGCCCCGGAAGCTTTCTGGATGTTTGTCGATCAGGTTCTCATTTACGACCAAGTGGAGAAAAAAGCTTATTTGAGCCGTTTGGTTGCCGATTCCTCAGAACTGGACTCAGCACGGGCGGAATGCGAAAAACGTTTGCGGCAAATCTCTGAGGCGTCAGCTCTTTCCATTCCGGAACCCGATCTTGCGCCGGTGGACTTGCCGTCATATCAACATTGGTTTGAGCAGCGGGAAACCTATGCCTCCTATATATCAAAAATAAAAGAGATCCAGGAGCATATCGCCAGGGGAGATATCTACCAGGCCTGCTTCACCCATCAAATAACCGCATCCCTTGGCCAAGATCCGTTTGAATTGTACCGCGTCCTGCGCCGGATCAATCCCGCTCCTTTTTCCGGCTATGTGCGGATGAAAGATCTCCATATCGTTTCTTCGTCTCCCGAACGCTTTTTAAAATGCAGCGCCGGGGGAATCGTGGAAAGCAGGCCCATTAAGGGAACACGCCCGCGATCAGCCTCGGCGGACGAGGACCAGCAGCTGAGGAGGGAACTGCAAACGAGTGAAAAAGATCGGGCGGAAAACCTCATGATCGTAGATCTTGTTCGCAATGATTTGGGGCGTGTTTGTGAAACGGGACACGTCCGGGTGCCTGCGCTGATGCGGGTGGAAAGCTATGCGACCGTTCATCAGCTGGTGTCGATTGTGGAAGGGGAGCTCAGATCCGGCCAGAGACCTCTGGATGCGGTCAAGGCGGCGTTCCCCGGCGGATCGATGACAGGAGCCCCCAAAATACGCGCGATGGAGATTCTTCATGGCTTGGAGCCGGTCGCCAGAGGAATTTACTCGGGAGGATTGGGTTATTTGGACTTAAGAGGCGGATTGGATCTCTCCATGGTGATCCGCACCTTGATCTGCCGCGGAGGAAAAGCTTATTTTCACGTAGGCGGGGGGATTGTCGCCGATTCGGATCCCGAAAAAGAATACCAGGAGACAATGGACAAAGCTTTTGCCTTAAAACAGGCGATTGTCCGGGCCCATTTGCAAGCGTCAAGCGTTCCCCGCACATGAGGAAACGGGATCCATTCAGGTTAAAGCCTCCGCTTGATCCAATATAAAAAACCTAGCTGATCCGGAGAGGATCGCTAGGTTGGCCAAACGCATCCCGGTCCCAAAAGAGGTCAATCCCTTTCGGGCCCGTTCAGGGGATCATTGAATGGCGATCGGTTACGCGATCTGGCGGTATAGTAGGGTTTGTATGGATCATTTTTCCCTTTGCCCGCAGCTTCTTCACCGTTGCCGCAAACCCCGGGGATTTCACAAACTTCCGGATTCGGGACATTGCGGTACAATTCCCGCTCTTCCAAGACATTTTCCTCCTCGCTGAATTTGATGGGATCATATCTCCTCCTTGTGTAGTTTGTTCCAAACGGGTCTCTGATTATCCGCTTCTTGGGTCAGCGCGGGGTATCGTGCCGCATTTCATACAAATAAAAAACAAAATCGGTCGAAACCCCGGCATGTCCTAATTGCCGTAACATGGCTGTGATATTCCCCCGGTGATAGGTCCCGTGATTCACAACATGCTGGACCAGTTCGGACAGAGAGGCTTCCAATTTTCCGAAGCGGGGGTGTTCGTATGTTACGGGTTGGTCCAAATCTTCTCGGCGGTCGAGAAATTCTTTGTACTGTTTGGACAGGTCGAGAAACATCGTCTGCATTTCCCCGGTCGTCTTTCCTTTTGTTTCTTCCTTCGTCCGCTCAAGCTTAACCATGGTTTCATCAAAACTGTCCCCGGACATCACGCTCAACCACAAGGTATCGACGAGATAAATATGGGTCAGCACTTCTGAAATAGAAGAAAAGACGCTTTGAATTTCCTTATGACAAATCTCTTCCGGCAGCTCTTTGAGGCGTTCGACAATTCTCTGGTTTGCCCACACATGATAATCATACAGTTGTAATGCGTGATGCTTCACTTGAAGCTCCTCCCTTTTCCCGCATCGATCCTTTTTCGGAACATGCGTTCGTTACACCTAAGATTCGTCATTTGAGTTTGAAATCCTTTATCATTTATGAAAAATTCAGACTCCTATGGAGGGATCCTGTCCATTTCCCGACGGGTGACTCCAGATCGAATCTCTCCGCTTCCTGCGACATAGACGGAATCATTCAATGATCGAACAGGATTTGATTAGAGAGAATCCCCTTCAAGTTCACATGAGAAGGGGATTTATCCATACGATTCTCTGTATATTCGCACCAATGATCAGATGATCAGCCTCTGAAAGGGCGGCTTCAGGCCGTGCAGCGTGTCAATCCAACTTGTTCATGATGCGAAGAATCTTGTTGATCGCATAGTCCAGATCAATCAAGTCGTCTTCACCAAGATGACGGATCCGGTTATAAAGGAAGGCATGAATATTCTCCCAACGCTTGTTCACTATGTGTTTTCCTTTCTCAGTTAAAATGAGGTTCATGTACCGTCGATCGTTAACATCCGGCATCCTGATGAGATAACCCTTTTCTCCAGCTTATTTACCAAGGCGACGACACGGTTGAAAAATAATATCTGAAGAATCACGATTAGTTCGACTGAGAATCGGTTATAATATAAGATAAGTATACAAAAAACACAAAAAAAGAAATATTCCCAGTTGTTTGCGCATTGGGAGACAGCCGGAGGAAAGGGTAAGGAAAGGGGGAAGGTTGGTAGCATGGAGCTTCACGCAACTGGAGTGAGGAAAGGTTGGTTTTCATGGATTTTTAGAGGTTCAGCCTTCCTTCATTTTGCCGCGTCTGTCTTTATGTTGTTTGTGCTTGTCCAGAGTGCCGGTGGTACAGTCCCGGTTCGTTCCGCCTACATTTCCCAAAATGAAACGCTGGTGATCGTTTCCTGGGTGATGTCGACCTTAGCGGTCCTTTCCCTGATCGGCACCTTTACCATCCTGACATTTGCGCTGGATAAAACGTACCGGCTGATCTTGCAATGGGCCTGGATGATCAGTGTCATCGGCGGATCGGCAGTTGTGGTGAACCACTTTATTCAGATGACTGTGATTCCGGCCTTATCCGAGCTGTTTTTGGTCATGCCTTCCATCCGATTGGCCCAACACATGGTTGAATGGGACCAACTGTTGTCCCAACTGGTCGGGATTTTCAGCCTCTCCTGTTTTGCGATCAGCGGTTTAATCTACACAGGGGTCATGTTCCGCACCCGTGATTTTTCCAGTAAACTTTCTTGGTGGTCATTTTTCGTCTGGACCATATTGCTGCTGGGGACAATTGCTTATCGCTGGATCCACGGAATCGTCCCTGTCGTGCTCGGGGTTGTCATTTTCATTTACATCCCCTGGCTCTGGTATGTAGGTGAACAAGTCAAACCGCAGCTCTCTCAATGAATGTCGATAACTGCCAATTGAAAACAAATTTAATCTAAAGTAAAATAAAAAAGCTACGATATTGTGAAACTTCCTGACGGAGGGTAAAACAATTATGCGACTGCGTTCCTTTCAGCTATCCGATGCATATGATGTTTCACAGATTTGGAAACTGACAGCATCTCATGAGCAGGAAAGAGAGACACTGCAAGTTCTGTCGGAGCAATTGGGCGTTGACCGCGATTTGGTCCTGGTCGCCGAAGCGCCCAATGGAAGAGTTGTCGGCGCCATTGTCGGCACGATCGACGGAAGCAGTGGCTTTTTTTATTGCTTGGCTGTCCACCCGGATTACCAACGGCAAAAAATTGGCACGAGGCTGGTCAATGCTTTGGAAGAACGCTTTTTGCAAAAAGGTGTGAAGAGGATTTGGATCACGGTTGACGAAGGGACACAAAAGCTTCTGCCTTTTTACCAGCACCTGGGGTACCGCAACAGTTGTTGTACCCGGCTGGAAAAGGATTTGCTGATCTCTGCACAGCACAAAACGGGCTGAGTGTCCATGAATGTTTGTCTGTTTTTTCACAAGATGAGCTGATCTGATTTTATGACTGCCTGAGGGCAGCTTTTTTTATGTTTTGGATCCAAACCCTCTCGTAGTAAAGCATAATGAATATAACATTAGAATACTACATTTTGAATGCGCTTTCAAAGTAAAATTATTTGACGGTTTCATTTTTTTATTGTTGAGTTTTTGATGTGTTTTTTAATGAAAACGGTGTTGACGGAAAAAATTATATAAATTTTTGCCGGATGAGGCGGCCGTTACCCCAAACTCCTCAGGTCCCAAGTAAATGATCCGCTTGACAATAATGATATGGATCCCTTAAAATGGTTAGAAATATTTTCGGATGAAACGCGATGACGAGGGCCAGTAAAACATCTCCATCTGTCCAGAGAGCAAAACCCGTCGGCTGAAAGGTTTTGCCATGATGGGCTGTTTGAACCCACCCTCTGATGCGGATGATGATAAATCAGGCCGGTGTCTCCCCGTTATCGGAGTGTGTAAGCTGAGCGCAATCTTTTTCGCGCTAATAAAGGTGGTACCGCGGAAGAACCCTCTTTCGTCCTTTGGACAAAGGGGGTTTTTTGTTTCTCATAGATTCGATGGAGATGATCCAGGGAGGGATTCATATGTTGCGGGATCGAAAGCTCGGATTGATCGGAGCGGGTTCGATGGCAGAATCCATTTTGGCCGGATTGGTGGAAAAAGGCGAAATATTGCCAGAAAACGTTGCGCTTGTAAACCGTTCTGACAAAGAGCGGCTGATGAGTTTGAGCAGGCGTTACGGTTTGGATGAAAGCAACCATAAACCGGAACGAATTCTGGAGGCAGATGTGGTGATTTTGGCTGTAAAACCCAAAGATATGGCCGATGTGCTGAATCATTGGGGGAAACAGTTTCGGGCAGGGCAGATGCTGATCTCTGTCGTCGCCGGTATTTCCACTTCCTGCATTGAAGGCGCCCTGGCGGAAAAGCTTCCCGTGATTCGGGTGATGCCCAATACTTCCTGTACAGTCGGGCTGTCGGCGACTGCAATTTGCCGGGGCCAATGGGTCCGGGAGGAGGAATTGGAAACAGCCTGCCGCATCTTTTCGGCGATTGGCTCCGTGATCACTGTGCGGGAAGAGATGATGGATGCGGTCACGGGTTTATCGGGCAGCGGCCCGGCGTACGTTTATTACCTGGTGGAAGCACTCGAGGCGGCGGGAGTCCAAGCCGGCTTAACCCCGGAGACAGCGAGAAACCTGACAGTGCAGACACTGCTCGGAGCGGCCCAAATGCTCATGACAAGCGGTAAAGGGGCAGCTGATCTGAGGAATGAAGTTACATCCCCCGGTGGCACGACCATGGCTGCGCTGGAAGTGTTACACCGATATCGCTTTGATGAAGCAGTGATTCAGGCGGTTCTGCGTGCCAAGGAGCGTTCCAAAGAGATGGGAGAACAATACGCCGTTGCTTTGCATCATACGCGGTAAAACCTGGCAGCAGAGTGGTTGCCCTTGTCAATCGGCCACCATTCTTTGTTATAATTCAATATCGGAATATGCGGGACGGCTTGTTTGAACAGACCGTGGTTTTGGTGGGAACAAACCTTCAACCCCCTGTGTTGGGACCATCCTTTTCCGCCTCTTTGAAACCGGATCCTTTGATTCGGTTTTTTTATGTGGAGCCTGGAGCACCACAGCACGCAAGATCCCCGGTGCAAGCATCGGAAAGGGCGTGGAGAGAGCTGCGGTCTTCAAGTGAATCCATGCAACAATATTCACGAAAAAATAAATTCTGAGTTTTAGGTGTTTTACAATCTCCGTATTTTGGAAATAAAATAAATAGAGTTGATGAGGTGAGTCAGCTTGCAGCTCCAATCAGGAGAGATTGTCCGCATCGAGAGCTACAAACACGGAAAAAAGATCCACCGGATTTGGAAAGAATCGGTCATCCTCAAGCATGGAGAACCATTGATTCTTGCCAATTACAATGCTCAGGTGGTGGAAAGAGACGGAAAAGAATGGATTTTTCCAGGTTTGTCCATTGTTCATTTTTCCAGCCAACAATGGTTTCACACGGTTCTTTTATACGATGAGCAGTTTCGGCTGAAAAACTACTACTGCAACATTGCGTCACCTTATCAATTCGTTGATGGCCGCCCAAAAACGCTTACCTATATCGATTATGATCTGGATCTCATCGTGGAGCCCGACCTGGGTTACCGGTGGGTGGACGAAGATGAGTTTCGCGAAAACAGCGTCCGCTACCGATATCCGGCCGGTGTGATCGAACAGGTAAAACTGGCCAGGCGGCAGTTAGTGGAAGCCATTCATCAGAGAGAAGAACCGTTTACCCGCGATTTCGCACAAACCTGGTATCATCAATATCTTTCTCTAAAAACTGAATATAGGTAATGGAGTGAAGATAGAGGTGAAAGTTGTACAGGTTCAATTACAGGTTCAACGGTTCAAAAGATGGGGGTACATCCTCCTATTCGCGACATTGTTCGCGTTTGCTTTCAACCAGTACGGGGTTGCTTTATCGGTGGTCAACGGAACATCCATGCAACCCACTTTGCAAAATGGTGACCGCCTGCTGGTCAACAAATTCAAGTTCTTGCTGGAACCGCCGTCCGTCGGGGATGTGATCACGTTTCAAGATCCTTCCGATGAGAGCCGGTATCTGGTAAAAAGGGTAGTGGGGGTTCCCGGTGACAAGATCGAGATTAAAAACGGCAACCTGTTTCGAAATGGTGTAAGAGTCAAGGAATCTTACATCGATTCCCTCATTGAGGATGGCAATTTCGGTCCTGTCATCGTGAAACCGGGAACAGTCTTCGTGATGGGAGACAACCGCCACCGGTACGCGAGCAGAGACAGCCGCTACGAGAGTGTGGGTATGGTTCCGTTTTCCAATATTGACGGAAAAGTGGAACTCATCCTGTGGCGCCCTTCCCTCGCTGCATCCCTTTAGCGTGACGGGGAGAGGAAACAATTTCAAAAAGGTATAAAAGTCAAAAACTGTTCACAAAAATGAAATTGCCTATTTGCTCAAATGTCGCATAATAGTTAAGGTATTTAATTTCTTCCCCCGTGTCAATTCTGTCAATCGTCCAATGCTCAAGTTCGCATTGAATGACTTTGGGCGACCCATTCAACATACAAAATGAGTTTACTTAAGGAGGATTTGAACGATGGACTTACTTAACAAAACACGGCGTATTTCCAAGATTCTACAAAAAAATGTAGGGCATCACCTGGTCGACTTTGATGATGTGGCACAAGCCCTTTGTGATGTCATCTCCGCCAATATCTATGTCGTCAGCCCCGAAGGAAAAATTCTGGGACTGGCCTTGAATCACGAAATCGAAAGTGAACGCATGCAACAGTATCTGAAAAACCGCGAATTCCCGGGTGAATACGCAAGACTCCTGATGGAAGCGGATAAAACCATGCCCAACATCGGTGTGGACAGCCCCTATACCGCTTATCCGACCGAGATGAAAGACTTTTTTAAAACCGGTTTCACCACATTGGTGCCGATTGTCGGAGGAGGCGACCATCTGGGAACGCTCGTTCTTTCCCGCTTGAACGATCAGTTTGAAGAGGATGACCTCGTCCTGGCAGAGTATGGTGCAACGGTTGTGGGAATGGAAATCCTGCGTGAACGGGCCGGACAAATTGAAGAAGAGGCCCGCAGCCGGGCTGTCGTCCAGCTGGCGATCAACTCGCTCTCCTTCAGTGAATTGGAAGCGGCTGAGCACATCTTCAAAGAGTTGGATGGAATGGAAGGGTTGCTGGTTGCCAGCAAAATTGCCGATCGCGTGGGAATTACCCGCTCCGTCATCGTCAATGCTCTCCGGAAGCTGGAAAGCGCCGGCGTGGTTGAATCCCGCTCGTTGGGGATGAAAGGAACCTATATCAAAATCTTAAACCCCAAACTCTTGCCGGCTCTTGAAAAAGCCCGTCACTAAGACAAGTAGCGGACAAGCCGGCCCTGGGCTGCCAAGCCAGAGAGGCAAAGGGATTCGTCCGGCTTGATTCGCGATGTTTGACGCCCGGAACCTTACCGTCAGGAAAGGTTCCGGGCTGTTGTTTTTGTATTAAATTGTGATGAATAAACAGAGTATTGTATAATGTTTTAGAAAAATGCCGGATGTGGCACTGATCAGGGGGAAAATGCGTGTTTCAAATCAATCGTCGGCTTTTGGCGGCAATATGTGCGGGAATCGTGATTTCGGGGCTGGTTGCCTGCTTCAGTGTATTTGGCGGGAAATCAGATTCTTTTTCCCTCCCGCATCTGCACCCCCGGGAGGAAGGGATGAACGAACAGGCGCTGGAGAATATGGATGCCATTATGGAAAAAGCCATTCAGAACGGGGTTTTTCCCGGCGGTGTTGTTCTGGTGGCGAGCAAACGTGGCATCGTCTATGAAAAAGCATATGGAAGTGCTTACCGGTACAAGAATGGAAATAAAACACCTTCGGAAAATCCAATTCCTGTTAATTCCGGTACCGTTTATGATATCGCCTCGATCACGAAACTGTTCACGGCCACCGCAGTGATGCAACTGGCGGAAAAGAAGCAACTCTCTTTGGACGATCCCGTAGCGCGATATCTCCCATTATTTGGTGTGAACGGAAAAGAAAAGATCACGATACGGCAATTGCTCTCCCACACAAGCGGCTTGCCGGCCACGCTTCCTCTGGACCGACTGCCGGGGGACCGGGAAGAAAAATTGGCGCTGGTCTTCACCTCCAAACCGGTGGTGAAACCGGGAAGCAAGATGATCTACAGTGATATCGGGTATATCGTTTTGGGAGAGCTGGTGCGGAAAATCAGCGGGATATCGCTTGCAGATTATCTGAGAACCAACATTTTCGAACCGCTGGGAATGAACGCGACCCTGTATACCCCTCCGTTCAATTTGCGAAGCAGTATTGCCGCAACCGAGGATCAGTCTGCCAGCAGGAGAGGGATGGTATGGGGGGAAGTACATGATGAAAATGCCTGGGCGTTAGGCGGGATCAGCGGGCATGCCGGTTTGTTTTCAACTGCGGAAGATTTGGCGAAGTTTGGACTGGCTTTTATGAATCGGGGAGAGTGGAATGGAAAGCGCATCTTGAAGCCTCAATCGGTGGATGAAATGACCAGGCTGCAAACCGGGCATATTCCCGACGCTTTTCGCGGTCTGGGCTGGGAGCTGAGCCAGGATTGGTATATGGGGCCGTTTGCCGCGAACCAAGCCTTTGGCCATACAGGTTTTACCGGGACTTCGCTGTTTATTGATCCCAAACGGGATGTGATGGTCATTCTGCTGACCAACCGCGTCCACCCGACCCGGACGGGCCCCAATGTATCCGAAGTAAGGAAACAAATCGCCGAAGCCGTATTTTCATCCATTCTTGACAAATGATACGGGCTGTTACCGTAAAACTATTAACTGAACTGAACCCTTTTTCATATTTCTCCCGTTTGAACAATTAGAGATGCTTTTTCGCCGGCATACCCGTCAACATCCCCCCCTCTATATTTTGATATAATGATAACAGTCTGGTGGAAACCATTGTCAGGGGTTGAAAAGTGATGGGGAGTGTTCGAAGGTATCTCCGGTTTGTGAAACCATACTGGAAAGAAATTTTCTTGACGATGGTTGTGGGAGTCATGAAGTTTGGGATTCCGCTCCTGCTGCCACTCTTGTTGAAATACGTTGTGGATGATTTGCTTCTTTCACCCATGCCCGCGCAGGAAAAACTAGAGAGACTGGCCTGGGCAATCGCCGGGGCTTTCTTTGTTTTTACCGTGATCCGAATTCCCGTGGAATACTACCGGCAGTATTTTGCCCAAACGACAGCCAGCAAAGTGTTGTTTGACATACGAAACCGGCTTTATGATCATATTCAAAAACTGTCGCTTCAGTTTTACCAGAATCAAAAAACGGGCCAGATTATCTCCAGGGTGATTAACGATGTGGAGCAGACCAAGGAATTCGTCATCACGGGGATGATGAACATCTGGCTGGACTTAACCACCTTGATCATCGCCGTTTCCATCATGCTATGGCTCGATCCGTGGATGACCCTGGTATCGATGGCGATCTTTCCTCTCTACGCGGTGTCGGTGAAGTATTTTTTTCAGAATATGAGAAAGTTTACCAAGGATCGTTCCCAGGCCCTCGCCGAGTTACAAGGTCATTTGCACGAGCGGGTTCAAGGAATCCAGGTGATTCGCGCTTTTCATTTGGAAGAGAGCGAACAGGAGCATTTTATCAGACACAACCAAAACTTTCTGGATAAAGCGGTCACGCACTCCAGATGGGTGGCCAAAACATTTGCCGCCATCAATACCATTACCGATCTGGCTCCCATTTTGGTCATAACCGTGTCAGCCTATCTCGTCATCCGGGGAAATTTGACGATCGGTGAGATGACGGCCTTTTACGGTTATATGGGACTCATTTACAATCCGATTCGACGCCTGGTCAACTCTTCCACTACCCTTACCCAAGCCCACGCTTCCATGGACCGCGTGTTTGAGTTTATGGATGAACCCTATGAAATCGTCGATCTTCCTCATGCGAAGGACATCGATAACGTTCAAGGGATGATTGAATTTGAGGAAGTGCGTTTTCGCTATAATGAAAAGCAGGATTGGGTGTTAAACGGGGTGAGTTTCAAGATTGAACCCGGACAAACCGTTGCTCTGGTCGGACCGAGCGGAGGCGGAAAATCATCGATTGTTTCGTTAATTCCCCGCTTTTATGATGTCGTCGAGGGAAAAGTGAAAATCGACGGCCGGGACATCCGGGACTTTACCCAGCGAAGTTTGCGAGAGCAGATTGGAATGGTGTTTCAGGAAAATATTTTGTTCAGCGGTACTGTTGAAGAAAATATCCGGATGGGAAAAGTAAACGCCTCGATGGAAGAGATCATGCAAGCAGCAGTTGCGGCCAATGCCCATGATTTCATCATGGAGCTTCCGAACGGGTACAAGACGGAAATCGGGGAACGAGGAGTCAAATTGTCGGGCGGCCAAAAGCAACGGCTCGCTCTCGCCCGTGTGTTTCTGAAGGACCCCGCCATCTTGATTCTCGATGAAGCCACTTCGGCCCTCGATTTGCAATCCGAGCATCTGGTGCAGGAGTCGCTGGAAAGATTGGCCAAGAATCGGACGACCATCATTGTTGCTCATCGCTTGTCCACCATCACCCATGCGGATCAAATTTACCTGATTGATCACGGACAGGTGAAAGAGCACGGGACCCATGAAGAGCTTATGGCTGAAAATGGGCTGTATGCGCAGCTCTTTAATGTGCAGCATCTGCAATCACCCCCGAAGGATAACCATTTGCAAGTCAAATTGGATGCCCGTTGATTGATGGAGGGGAAAGTATGCGAAAAACATTCCCGCTTCGGTTTGAATGGGAAATTGTCCACATACGCAGTGAAGCCCGTGAAATGGCAAGGGAGATTGGATTTGACGAATTGGATCAGGCAAGGATCGTACAATCGATATCGGAACTGGCACGCAATGTGATCGAGCATGCCGAAGAAGGCACGATCACCATCTGTGCTGTGGAAGAAGAAGGGAAAAAGGGAATCCGGATTCAGGTTCGGGATACCGGACCGGGAATACCCAAGTTTGAGGAATTGGTATCAAGAGGGCAGAGACAAAATATCGGCGAGACTTCCGGCTTGCAGCATGTGAACCGGCTCATGGATGAACTGACAAGTGTTCCCGTGGAAGAAGGAACTTGTGTAGAAGCGACCAAATGGTTAAAACCCTCCAAGCAGATACTGGAATAAATCACAAATCTGAACACCGTCTGTGTATGAACATGGCGGTGTTTTCTTTTTGTTCATCATAAAATCCTGTTTGATTTCCATTTTTATGAATTTGATGATCAAGAAATGTTCACATATACGTCACCAGAAAGGAAGGTCCATCAGCTAGACTATTTAGTAAGAGGAAGGCAGGTTCCGTTGATGTTTCCATATTTTGAACCTTTTGTACCTGCCCTTGCATGAAACATCTTGATCAACTAAAATGATGATGGTACAAAGGGCGGTTGTATACATTTCTCAACATCCCATATGTGAGAAATGGAAATGTAAAATCATAGGTTCTCGGGCCTATGATATTACATTTTTTGTATGTTTTAGCTGTTTTTTACGCATCCTTTGTTGGAGAGCAGATTTTATAGGGGAAGCTGTTTCTATCTAGAGTGAAAACGGTTAATTTTTGTTCAGCCGGATTCGCTCACTCCCTGTTTCGTGGAAAGGAGGTCTGTGAAGTGGAACGGTCCTTTTCCCAGCAAACCACTGCAGATCGAGATCTCGCTATCGAGCCGTTTTCAGGTGCGGGTAAAGCCACATGGCGTGACTATATTGAGGTAACCAAGCCGGGAATTAATAAGAGCAATTTATTTGCTACCTTCGCGGGTTACTCGTTGGCTGCAGGTTTTTCGTTATTTGATGTTTGGACTTGTCTGTTCACGCTGTTAGGCTCCGCTCTGATCATCGCAGGCAGCTGCACCCTGAATAATTTCTATGACCGTGATATTGACCCGTTGATGGAACGGACCCGGACAAGGTCGGTGGCCGAAGGCAGAATTAAACCGACTGTGGCGTTGTGGTATGGAATTCTCCTTACCAGTTTGGGTATCATCGTGCTTGCCGCGGGAGTCAATCCGTTGTCCGCTTTTCTTGGATTCATCGGCTTTTTTGTCTACGTATTCATCTACACGATGTGGTTGAAAAGAACAAGTGTCTGGAACACAGTGATCGGCGGGGTGTGCGGTGCGGTTCCGCCCGTGATCGGCTGGGTCGCGGTAACGAATTCATTAGACCTGTCTGCATGGGCTCTTTTCCTGATACTTTTCATGTGGCAGCCGGCACATTTTTATGCACTGGCGATGATGAGAGTGAATGACTACCGGGAAGCGGGTGTTCCGATGCTGCCGGTAATCAAAGGCCATGCTGAAACCAAGAAGCAAACGTTGATTTTTACCATCTTACTGCTTCCGTCTTCTTACCTGCTCTTCCATACAGGGGCCGCCGGTTGGCTATACTTGATTACTGCCTTGATCCTGAATGGAATCTACATTGCTCTTGCGGTCAAAGGTTTCTATACCAAAGAGGATGACAAATGGGCCAGACAGATGTTCTTTTATTCCTTGATCTACCTGACAGTGATCCTTCTGGCCATGGTAGTGGATGTGGCGATACAAGATGCGATGAACATTTAATCATCCTGATAACAGTGCTTGCAAGAGCTTAAAATAGATTTATCCGATGCACTGTGAAAAGAAATGATCCGGTTGCGGCAAGAGGCCGGGCCGGATCCATGTAACAGAAAGTGAGGTTTGATCAAGGTGAGTCGACAACGTTTGTGGCGAGCGCTTCTGGTATTTTCGCTGGCAGCTCTCGCACTCTCAGGTTGCAGCGGTGATCCCAGCTTGAACGTTCTGGAACCTTCAGGCACCGCCGGAGAGAAGCAGCTGAATTTGATCATGTGGAGCTTCTTCCTGATGCTGGGCGTTTTCGCTGTCGTGATCACGATTTTTGTATATGTACTGATCCGGTTCAGGAAGCGCAAAGGCCAAGACAGAATGCCGGAACAAACTCACGGAAGTACGCTTTTGGAAATCGTATGGACAGTTATTCCTATTGTCTTGTTGGGTATTCTGGCTGTTCCGACTGTCAATTACACCTTTGAGCTGGCTGATGCGAAACCGGATGAGGATTCGATTCGCGTCAAAGTGACCGGGCATCAATACTGGTGGGAGTTTGAGTATCCCGACTTGGGCGTCAAAACGGCGCAAGAACTCTACATCCCCGTCGGGAAAAAAGTTCATCTGGAAATTCACGGCAAGGATGTGCTGCACTCCTTCTGGGTTCCTGCCCTGGGAGGTAAAACCGACGTGATTCCCGGCCGCGTCAACACCATGTGGCTGGATGCGAAAAAACCGGGTAAATACCAGGGCAAATGCGCGGAACTTTGCGGTGCGGGCCATGCTTTGATGGACTTCGTCGTGTATGCAAAAGAGCCGGCTGAGTTTGACAAATGGGTGGCCCAGATGAAACAGCCCGCCAAAGTGGCCACTGCCGCCCAAAAAGAGGGTGAGCAGCTGTTCTTGCAAAACTGCATGGGCTGTCACGCAGGGGTAAACCCGAAACTCCAGGGGCCGGATTTGAGCAAATTTGGAACCCGTACGACCATTGCGGGTATTTTGCCGCATACGGAAGAAAATCTGAAAAAGTGGCTGAAAAACCCGGAAGCGGTGAAACCGGGCGCTAAAATGCCGAAAATCGATTACTTAACACAAGAAGAACTGGATGCTCTGACCGAGTACCTGATGAGCAGAAAATAATAACATATTTCATCGTAACTGAGAATCACAGAAGACTAAAGAAGGAGGGATCACCTTGGGGACGCTTATAGTACTTCTCGTACTGGCCTTGTTTTTGACCGCGATCTTCACCGGGGGTTATAACAAAGACTTCCTGGATCGGGTCAAAACCAGCAAGGTTTGGGACTGGCTCACCACGGTGGACCATAAGAAGATCGCGATTTTGTATTTCATGTCTGGTTTCTTTTTCTTCATCGTCGGTGGAATTGAAGCGTTGTTCATGCGCTTGCAGTTGATCGTTCCTCATAACGATCTCTTCGTCGGCGATACCTTTAACGAATTGTTGACGATGCATGGGACGACCATGATCTTTCTGGCAGCAATGCCGATGATTTTCGGTCTCATGAACGCGATTGTGCCCCTGCAGATCGGTGCGCGTGACGTTGCGTTTCCGTTTGTCAACGCCTTGGGCTTCTGGCTGTTCTTTGCGGGCGGACTCCTGCTCAACCTCAGCTGGATCTTTGGTGGCGCTCCGGATGCAGGTTGGACCTCTTATACATCTCTGGCACTCAACGAGTACAGCCCGGGCCCCGGAATTGACTACTACGTACTCGGGTTGCAGATTTCCGGGATCGGTACGTTGATCGGTGGATTGAACTTCCTGGTAACCATCATCAACTTGCGTGCACCCGGCATGACTTACTTGAGAATGCCGCTTTTTACATGGACTTCATTCGTAACCTCCGCATTGATTTTGTTCGCCTTCCCGGCGTTGACCGTAGCCCTTCTCTTACTGATGTTTGACCGCTTGTTCGGTGCAAACTTCTTCGATTACACCATGGGCGGAAGCACGGTAATCTGGCAACACTTATTCTGGATCTTTGGTCACCCGGAAGTATATATCGTGATTTTGCCGGCGTTCGGAGTTATGTCCGAAGTGATCAGCACTTTCTCCAAGAAACGCCTGTTTGGTTACACCTCCATGGTCTTCGCAACCGTATTGATCGGTTTCCTGGGCTTCATGGTGTGGGTGCACCATATGTTTACCGTGGGTCTCGGACCGGTGTCCAACTCCTTGTTCGCGGTGGCAACCATGGCGATTGCTGTACCGACCGGGATTAAAGTCTTTAACTGGCTCTTTACCATGTGGGGCGGTGAGATCCGGTTCACAACGGCGATGCTGTTTGCCGTCGGATTTATTCCCACTTTCGTCATGGGTGGGATGACCGGGGTTATGCTCGCTCTGCCGCCGGCTGACTACCAGTATCAGGACAGCTACTTCGTCGTGGCGCACTTCCACTATGTACTGGTCGGTGGTACCGTATTCGGCATGTTTGCGGGCGCATACTATTGGTGGCCCAAAATGTTTGGAAAGCTGCTCGACGAGAAGTTGGGTAAATTCCACTTCTGGACTTTCCTGATCGGTTTCCATCTGACTTTCTTCCCGCAGCACTTCCTGGGGCTCTTTGGTATGCCGCGCCGGGTATTTACCTATCAAAGCGGTGTCGGACTGGAAACGATTAACTTGATCAGCACGATCGGTGTATTTGGAATGACCATTGGTACGCTGGCGTTTATCTATAACATCTATAAGACATTTAAAGTGGAGGCACAGGCTCCTGCCGACCCGTGGAACGGACGCACCCTTGAGTGGGCGATTCCTTCTCCTCCGCCGGAATATAACTTTGCCCAATTGCCGCGCGTACGCGGATTGGATCCGTTCTGGCTGGAGAAGCAAGCTGGAAACAAAGGCATGACGCCGGCAGAACCGCTCGGGTCTATCCATATGCCTTCCCCTTCATATCTGCCGGTTCTGATGTCGCTTGGATTCTTTATCGCGGGATTCGGGTTTATCGCACGCGGCAACTATGCAGTGGGGATCTTAGGTTTGATTGTCGTTGTGATTACCATGTTCATGCGCTCGTTTGAACAGGATCACGGCTACCATATCGAACCGGAAGAAATCGAAGATGCGAATAAGGGGGTTCAGGCATAATGGCAGCACATACACACGAAAACACAGCCCCCCAGAACGGCCATTTGGAAACGGCATCGCTAGATGGAAAAAATAAGGTGTTGGGTTTCTGGCTCTTCCTCGGAGCCGAAACCGTGCTGTTCGCCTGTTTGTTTGGAACTTATCTGGCTCTCAGAAACCAGACGATGGGCGGTCCCACCGGGGAGCATTTATTCGATCTCAAATTGGTAGCCCTTGCAACTGCTATCCTTCTCACCAGCAGCTTGACCAGCGTTCTCGCCATGCATGCAATGAACCAGTTAAAGTTGAAAACCATGCAGTTCTGGCTGGGCGTTACCGTTCTCCTCGGTTTGGGTTTCCTTGTGTTGGAGATTTACGAGTTCATTCATTACGTGCATGAAGGGCATACTTTTATGAGCAGTGCATTTGGGTCCTCATTCTATGCACTGGTAGGAACCCACGGTGCTCACGTAACTTTCGGGATCGTTTGGATCTCCACTCTGATGCTCCAGGCAGCCAAGCGGGGGATTACCACCGAGATGGCTCCCAAACTGTTTGTGTCGAGCCTGTACTGGCACTTCATCGACGTAGTTTGGGTATTCATCTTCACTCTTGTTTATCTTCTTGGAAAGGTGGGCTGAGAAGTGGCTGGGCACAATCAACAATCTACCACCAATCAACCGGCGTCCCGGAAACCTGAAGGCGTAATGAAACACTTGATTTCATTCGCAATCATGATTGTTCTGACCGCTCTGGCCTTTTATCTGGTGGCCACCGATGTGGTTCCCGAGGGCTGGGTATTGCCGCTGATCATCATCTTTGCGGCGATCCAGGTCTTCTTGCAGCTATTCACTTTCATGCACCTTGATCAAAAAGGTTCCGGCTACTATACGCTTTTTATCATGGCCGGGATCCTGATTGCGGTGGTTTCCGCAGTGGGGATTATCTTGATGTAACATCCCGGGGCCCTCTGTCCAACTGGCTGGCAGAGGGCCTTCCATTTAAAGGGGGAGCAAAGTCGTATGGAAGGTAGTACACTGGCTCTGATGAGCACTTCGTGTACCGCAACAAGTGCCGTGTTGATGGCGATCGGATGGGTGATGATCCGGAGGGGAAAAGTGGATGCCCATCGCCGTTTGATGATCGCATCCGTGGCATTTGCCGCTCTGTTTTTTATCCTGTATATGGTGCGTACGATTTTCATCGGAAACACCGATTTTGGAGGGCCTGAGGCTTGGCGCCCGTACTATAAGGCCTTTTTGACTTTTCACATCATTTTAACCGTCATTGCGCCTGTGCTGGCAGTGATGACCCTGTATTATGCCGCCAAAAAGAGATTTGACAAACATAAAAAAATCGGGCCATGGACCGCCAGGATCTGGCTGATTACCGCTGTAACCGGGGTACTCGTCTATCTGCTTCTGTTTCAGATCTTTCCCGAAGGAAAAACGACCAATCTGTTCCGCGCCTATTGGGGCTTTTAACGTAAAAAAATCCAAGTCACGAATGTTGCCCGTGATTTGGATTTTCTTGTTTTGAACCATATCCTTGGTGGGGATGTGTCACAAATTCCGGCGGTTCAATTGAATTTTTGCAATCCAGTGTAAATTTTATGAAGTGATATTTTCATCCCGTAACAAAATGGATTATACTTAGAAATGCATTTTGATTCAAAAAATAAGAAAGGGATGCCGATGAAAAAAGCAGTCTTCGTTCTGGGATCGTTACTCGCTTTTACCTTTTCCAACATTCCTTCCGTGTCAGCGGCTGAAGATGTGTATGCCAACTATGAAGAGCTTGCCGCTCATCACCAGTTGGGGGAAGACTATGATATCACGACGCAATCCCGTAGTAACGATGTGATTATTTTAGGCATTCACGGCGGAAGAATCGAAACAGGAACCTCTGAAATTGTGAAGGCAGTTGCCCAGGACGACCACAGCTATTATTTGTTTGAAGCAAACATTTTCGTTGATTCCAATCAGGATGGGCGAAATGATTTACATGTGACCTCTACCCATTTTGATGAACCGACTGCCATCAAAATGACGGCACAGAAAAACAAAGTAGTTTCCATCCACGGTGCCGCAGGCAGCAGTGAGAAGATTGTATACATGGGCGGATTAAACACCCATATGAAAAATATCATTAGCGACAAGCTGTCGCAGGCCGGATTTCGCGTGGAGCCTGCCCCGCCGGAACTGGCCGGAACCAGTCCCAATAACATCTGTAACAAGGGCCGGACATTAAAAGGCGTCCAATTGGAGATCACCCGGGGGCTGCGTGATGTACTTCGTGCCGATACAGAAGAAGGAAGGGCACAGCTTGCCAAATTCGCGGGTGCGATTCGCGCGGGAATCTCAGCATCACTCTCGCATCCGGACGGCCGGACATATGATTTTGGCAGCAGTAATTTTTCCTATGGATTTTGGTTGAATGATGGAAAAGAGTTTTATTTGACCGGTGATGATTACCTGATCGGAGTGCAAAGCCCGGTGAATCCCAAACAGACGGGTAAAATCCGTTTCGAGGTATATGACCGGAATAACCGATTGGTATTGTCCAAAACAGATGAAGCGGTCGGCCATACCACCTTTAAACATACGTTGAGCGGACTTGCTACAGGCTATTATAAAATCAAAGTGGTCAATGTCTCCGGAAACGCCTCCTGGATTTATGGCGGACTCCATTATTGATCACCGTTCGATCGCAATCAGTGTAAAGATGTCAATGCCCGTTGCATCACGTGACGGGCATTTTTATGTTTCGGGCTGAATGGGTTCTGTCCAGCTGTTGCCGAATTTCTCCGTTCACCTATGCGGCAAGTCAGTTTGGTCTGTGATCCCGGTTAATAAATCTTGGTCTGGCAGGCGAGGCGATAACCTTTCGCCAGCTCTTTTTTTAATGTGCTGATCTCTTCCGGAGCGGGCGAAGAAATGCAAGCCGATCCCTCCAGTACTTGTACCTTGCATTTCCCGCAATCTCCTTTTCTGCATTTATAATCAATCGGTTGATGTTGGCTCAGAGCGGCGTCTAACAGGGTTGTCCCTGAAACAGGAATCAAGGTGAAGGTGCGGTCATGTTGTTTTAATTTGATCAGAGGGCGGGATGCCGTTTGACGGGTCGTATGTTGTTGCCCGGGCGCAGGGTGGGCAGACGATGGATTTACTTTGCGAGGAAGGCTTTCCTTTGCTTGAGGGCGCAAAGATCCTACGGTCAATCGCTTCTTACTCAACATCATTTCCCCATTTCATTTCGCTTTTTATTCCCCATTCTAATGGAAATGAAAAAGGATTTCTAAAGGAAACATTTACCGAGCGGTACCATCCGAAAGCTGCTTGACGCTAAAAATCATTTTCAATTAATATGATAATGAGAATTAATTTCAACGGGTGGGAATTCCTCCGGGGAGGGTTCTACGTGAACTATCAGGTGAATGGTCTGACAGATATATATACAATTCTGGCAAATGAGCGAAGAGTGGGCGGGGCCATCGAAGCGGAAAGCATCCGGTTGAGCTCGGGCGAAGTATTTAAAAATCCGGTTATCACCAGCATTGATTATACGGGCTCCGTTTTTTATACGATCGGCTTTGTTTCGGACTCGGGTCTCAAAATGATCGTCAACGTGAGGGAAATCAGCAGTATTGTTTCTCCCGTGCATAAACGGATTCATGAGCTTCGAAACAGCTATTACAAATCCATCAAGGTGAAGGAGAAGCTAAAATATCTCAAACGTCTCTGTGAAGTAAACGAGGGCTGTTGCACAGAGCCGTTCGTACAAGAGGTTCAAGCCATCGTCAATGATATCGGACTGGAATCCGCGAAAGGCGTACTGAATGTGAGTCTCCTCCGGGAGCACCAAAAAGCGGTCCAGATCGCATCTTAAGAAATTCATCATTTCATTGATTGAACGTAAAAAAAGCAGGAATCATCGCTCCTGCTTTCACTTGGTGTTGCCCTCCGGATCCTCCAACGTGCAAATGGCGCTCGGGCGTTTAATTCGAAGGACGAGAGCTTCATACACCCGGAACAGGTAATTCATGTTTTCAACATCAAGAAAAACGGTGTCAAAGTCTTCGGCAATGGCCAGATCGAGGTTTTGCCTTCCGGTGGCTACGACAACCCCGGCCTCACCGGAAATCACAGGGGACTGATAAATTCCGTCCGTCATTAATTCGCGGACATGCTCGATTTCCAGGACATGCGTTCCTTCGTGCACACGGTGCAATAAAGCATAGAGAGAAGGAGACACCACCAGAGCATATGGACCGCTGTGGCCCATGCTTAATAATTTATTCCTTGCTTCCACCACATCGGTGAAGGCGTTGCCTGATTTCATCCAATCGCTGCGAATGTGGGTTAACCTTCCTTTAACGTTCATCAGGCCGGGAAGGTTAAATTGATCGGAGCCGTTGAAAATCAAGTCGTCTTCCAGCAGGGCACATTGCTGGGCGGCATTGGCGGCCGGTGAAAAATCAATCGGAATATCCATGGATTTGCTTTGTTGAATGTCGCGCCAGTACAAAATAAAATCCTTGTACAACATGGGGATGGTCAAATTGACGCGACCCGTGGGCTGGGACAGATCCGGAACCTCCCCGTGCAGGCTGAGTTTCCCCGTTTCCGGTCTCTCAAAGATGTCATTCACTACTGTCTGAACGCCTTCGCCCAGCGGGCCGTAAATATCGATAAATCGTCTTCCGACCAGTTGCCTTCTGGCGCTTTCAATCACAGTCGTCTCTAAAGACTCCCATTGTTCTTCGTTAAATGGAACTTCCGGGAAACGCGTGACTTTATCCATCTTTTTTACCTCCGTAAGTTTTTTAGGCTTCCCACCGTCAAACTTTTCTTTTTGATCAGGGATTGCGTTTCTGTTGCCACCCGATCATCGGCACCATCCGTGTACATATCAATTTTTAATTCCTCTCTCACATCTTCCTTATCATCCATCGGGACAGAACCTCCTTTGGAAGCTGCTCCGTCAAACTGTTCATTCAACACTTGCATCAATTTTTTTGTCTCCTGGTAGTCCTCAAACGTCATCTCCCGCATCTCCTGGAGCCGATGGGCATGCTCCGTATCTTTAAACTGATAGAGAGCCAAATCCAAATGCTCCAAAAAATTGTGAAGTCCGAACTTTTCCAGGCTCAGGTCTTGCAAAACATGAATAAATTCGGGATTCCTCGTATTTTGCACCGCCGGGTTTTCAATCAAGGCATCAATCTTGGGGAATAAATCTTGCAACCGGTCAGAGCGGTGCTCTTCTTCCTCGTAAATGTGGTGAAAGTACAACCGCTCGTGTTCGTCTTTTGCATTTTCGATGACCGGCTCCAACATTTGCATAAAATCCGCCAGCGCTTGTTTTGAACGGCTCAATATATCCTTCAAATTCAAGAAAGTTTCGGTCAAATTTATTTTCCTCACTTTCCATAATCTACATTCCAATATGGGCTAAGTTTCTTTCTTTTATACCATGAACCGGCTGTTGTTTCGCATCGAACCGGGCTTAAGGGGCATGATGGATGCAGCTCATATAAGAGGCATTCATCAAACTTTCACTTTTCCTTCAGCCGTTTCAGGCGGCCAAGGAGATGCGGGCAAACAGGAACCCCTTCTTACGTGCAGGAAGCAATCAAAATGGAAATAAGCGTCCGCAAAGAAGAAAAGTAAATTTTGAGTCGTGAAAAGAAGAAAGAGTTGGATCAAATAAGAGAGAGCAAGTTTCAAAAAAGAAAGCCAAACATCGGGGAAGGATCAACGACCATTACCGTTGTTCTGGGTGATTTTTAATATATGTTTCAATTGAGGTTGGAATTGTATCGGTTTGAGTAAGTAATATAGGCATACCGTTAGTAGCAGCTACGCTCGAAATAGATAATGCAAGAGTGTAATTTAATCCTTAATGCCCCCCATAAGTCCAGACAATTATGCAACTTTTTGAGTTAGCATTTGTCTAAATTCTCTTGGAGACCTGTAATTCAAAGCGGAG
>NZ_FOCQ01000003.1 GCF_900110165.1 Lihuaxuella thermophila | reverse complement strand
CAGCAGACCACTTTCTTCTAGGCATAAGAAAAACCCCTTTCAACCCTATTCTATAATAACTTAGAGTTTGTCTGGGGTCTTATGGGGTCAGTATAAGATGGCTGTCCTCTATGGGGCCTATCATTTACAGAGCCATTTGGGAGGTTCAGGGGTTTTATTAAGTGATGTTGTTGGAGTGAAACCCCCAAAGGTTGTGGTTATTGGTTATGGAACAGCCGGAGGTGCAGCAATTCGCCTTGCGGTTGCATTAGGTGCAGAAGTCGTCGTATTGGGAACAAATCGAGAAAAATTGCGTCGGTTTCAGGCTACAGTTCCTCCTTCTGTACGATGTTTGGTTAATTCGCGCGAAGTTTTGGTCAACGAGTTAAAAGATGCGGATCTCGTAATTGGTGCGATTCAAATTTCTACATATGATACGCCACCAATGATTGATGAGGAAATGGTAAAAATGATGAAGCCCGGTTCGATGATTGTAGATGTAACTTGTGGTTATGGTTCAGGTTATCTCCCCACATTTTCTAAGTTTACATCGTTTGATCAACCGGTTTATGAAAGATTTGGTGTGCTTCATTGCAAAATTGATTTGTTGCCAGCAGCAGTGCCCGCAACTACAACGAGAGCTGTAAGTCCTTTAGTTGCACCTTATCTTCTTAATTTAGGGGAGAGTATTTTCAACCCGACCTTCTGTGACAGTATATCGGCTGCTGGGAAAATCATTGAAAATGGAAGAATTGTTCATCATGAAGTAGCAAGGCATATGGAAATGGTTAATCGAGAGAGGGTACACAATGCCTAATCTTTCAACTATCTCGGACACGAGAAAAATTACGTATCAAGAACGTGCGCAGTTTTATGATGTTGAATACGTCACTGATGTAGATCAACATTTTTTGCAAAGTTTAGTGAGTTCCGATGTCTATTCTATCCTAGAGGTTCCGTGTGGTTCGGGCCGTAATGTTTCTTGGTTAGCGGAGACAGGGTGTTTTGTTACACAAGTGGATCTTGAGAAATCCATGGTTGATAAAGTGAAGGAAAAGATAAAGCAAGCGAATCGTCAAGACCGAATGCTGGCAATTGTTTCAGATATGAGGGACATGAATTTAGAAAGGGAATTTGATTTAGTTCTTGTCCCTCAAGAAGCTTTTCAATTGTTGGCCAATGAACATGATGCGATTAAAGCTCTTCTATCTTTTCGTAAGCATCTTTCAATGGATGGAACTATCATGATTGATCTGGCTACATTTTCTCATAAATCAAAAAGCCATATTGGACCAAGCTACTATGACCCGTCTTTTCCTAACGGTGAGTTAATTAGGGAATGGACGAGACAATTACCTAATGGAAAATCGTTAACTCGTTCTCGCATTCAACATGATCTGCCAAGTTCATTGATTGTTGAATTTTTCTACGAAATTGAAGGAAACAACCAAAAAGAAACCTATGTGACAAACATGTTACTAAGAAAATACGATTTTGACCATTTTCGTTCATTGTGTAAGGAAACTGCTTTGGAAGTTACAGAGGTTTATGGAGATTATAATCGGGCCTCTTATACTACCGATTCTGAGAGAATGATTTTACTGCTGAAAAAGAAATTAATGTTGAGAGGGGTTTCATTATGAGAACTTCCCAATTGAAAAACAGGGTGAAGGTAACCGATTTTCAGTCGGAAGTTTTAAATCAGAAAAGATTGGACTATTTTCAGAACTACTTCAAGAACTATTACTATGGAGAATTTCGTTTTGGTCAAGGAACCGAAAACATACTTATGATTTTGGATGAGTTAGGACTGGGAGGTGATTGGCTCGATCTTGGTGCAGGTCCATCTACCTTATTGTGGTCAATCCCTTTAAATGATGTAAAGTCAATTACTTGCAATGACATCTCCGTCGAGGCTTTAAAGGTTCTCAATGATTTTGTTCAAAGTGATGAAGTCCCGCCGTGTTACCAAGAAGCTCTCAGACTATGCAACAAAACGGATCAGCATGTCTTAGAAATGAAAAAGAAGGTGCAAAATTATCTGATTTTTGATGCGATGAGTGATTGGCCTGCCATCTTGGACAATTGTAAATATGATTTAATTACCGAGTTCGGTACTTTTGGGTTGGCTCAAACGCCTGAAAAGTTTATAAACTGTTTTGGGTTTCTCAAGAAATATTTGAAACCTGGGGGCAGGGTTATCGGTGCAAATTGGACAAGGAGTGCCCATTTGATTGATAAAGAAGGCCTCGATAATTCTTATTTAAATCTAAAGTTGATAGATTATGTCGCGCATCGTTATTCTTATGAAGTTCTCCATTTGGAGAAAGTGAATATAACCAATGATCTTTATTATGATTCGGTGATTGTTTTTGCACTAAGTCATTGAAAATCAATCATATGGAGGAATTTATAATGGGAACCTTAGCAAGCTTGGATAATGTTTTTTATCCTCCTGGAGGAATCGGATATATCATGTCAGACATTGCCGATCTTGTTCACAACAAAATACAAGGCAAGAAAGAGATTATTATCAACTGTTCCGCTCAGCCAAACAGCCATCCTCATCTGGGAACGGTAACAACGATGATGACCTCGTTTGCTGTTGGTAAATACTTGGGAGATTATTATTCATTACCAGTCAAAGTTATATTTGACCAATTGGAAAACAGTCCTGCACAGAAATTGACGGTTGATGGTGTTATTTATCAAAAAAGTCTTGCCGACATCATCCAAGACGGTCAATCATTGGCGGATAAAAATATGGAGTTCTTTCGTTATATCTTTGCAGAATTATCGAAGAAAACAGGAGTTCCTCATATTATTCGTTCATATGAGGAATATCAAAAACTGCCTACTGTGAGAAGAGTTTTGCTTCAAATTTTGCAAAATCATGATAGATTTGCAAGAATTGTTAGCCCGAGTGATCAGAAACTTCATGTACGGTTTCCTTGCCCTGTATGTAAGTTTGCAGACAAGCACGCCCGGACAATAAAAATTATGGATATGACTGAAGATTCCATATCGCTGGTAAGTCGTTGTTTTGAACATGGTGAACATAAAATTACGATTCGTGAAGACAATCAAGATTTTGTGGACTTTAATGCAGCTCTGCGTGATCTCATAAAGGGAGCATTTATCATAGAAGAAGATCAAGAAAATGAAACGTTAAGCATCATGGTTGATGGCGGAGATTGGTCAGGGGTTTGGGCCCTTCGTGTACATTGTGAGGGGCTTCTTGAATTGGGGTATTCGCAAATTGCAACAAGGGTATTTGCACCTGTAATTGTAGATTGGTCAGGAGCCAAGTTTTCGAAATCTTTATATGTTCGGAAAGGTGCTTATGATTATTTGCCCAAGGGGTTGATTGACTTTTCCGCCTTTTTGTCCATGTATGGTATGGAAGGATTTGATAAGCTTTGGGGTGAAGTACAGGAGTGGGTTAAAAAGCCCAGTAAACTTTTCCGAAACTATTCGGTTGATTATTTTCAACTCATTTTGGACAAGTAAGGGAGATCGATATGCAAAATGAGCAACTTTCCTTGGGGATCGAAACGAAACCTCATTCTAGTGAGACGTTTATTGTGCTTAGTTTGAAAGAGAAATACTTTGAACAAATGCTGGATGGATATAAAAGGTATGAATATCGGCGGAAATTCATTAACCGACCAGTGACTGCGTTCATCTATTTGGTTTCACCTGTTAAATCTGTCACAGGTATAGTAAAATTAGGAAAACCTATTATTGGGTCGGCTCATGAGATTGCTCAGATTTGTGAAAACGAAGAACCTGGCACGGGTGCATATGAAGCAACATTAAAGTATCTTGAAGGACTTGAAAAAGGATTTGCGATACCAGTTTTATCTGTCGAGAAGATTGATCCGGTTTCATTACAAGAGCTTAGAGATCGGTTTAAGTTTGTGGCCCCTCAGTCTTATATGATCATCGACAACAAGCCTGAGTTACTAACATTTCTACAATCGAGGCGAAAAAATGTCTGAACGTATTCCTTTAAATCAATTAAGAAGTTATTTTCTCAAGAAACATCATTTAGCCCCTCATGCAAAAGCAGCGTGTGTCCAGCAGGCGATCTCCAGCTTAGTTGGGCTACACGCTGCCCGTATCTCTACACCTTTTGTTTCACTTTTTACAAGAATCGAAGGGTTCCAACCTATAGACTTAGAGCAACAAATGAGATCATCTTTAATAAAGCTTCGCTGTATGAGAAAAACGTTACATATTGTCCCGATTCAAGTAGCCCCTATTGTACATCAAGCAACATTAAAACAGCGATTACCCATTTGCACAAGATCTTATAAGAAGATAGGTGTCAATGAACGCGATATTGCCCTATGTAAAGAATATCTCATTGAACTAGTTAGATTAAAACCATATTCGGCTGAAGACATGATACATAACATTCTTGAACAACCGTTTTTTGAACGTATTAAGAAGCAGTTATCAAATCCAATTTATTTACTAAGGAGAATTATTAAGCACTGTTGGGAAGAAGGGACTTTCTGTTACATAAATGATAGTAGCCAGTGGACAAAGGAATCTCGAACCTATGGGTATACCCCAAATATCTATCCTGAACTGAATTTGAGTTCGGTAGAGAAAGAAGAGGCTGAAGAGAAGCTAATTGATCTTTATATTAAACACTATGGACCCGTTTCATTTAAGGATATATGCTGGTGGACTGGTTTGGATAAACGGGTTGTTCAAAAACATCTTTCTGCAAAGGGATATCAAAAGATTCTAATCGATTCTTTCGGTTCTGAACTTTACATCACAAAGGAAAATGCTGAGGAGCTGATTTTGACTAAACCTTTTGATTACCCGTTTTTTTCAATTTGTGCGTATGATGACCCAACATTAAAAGGATATTATGAGTCACGATGGCGTTATGCTGATCAAAAAGCCAAAGAAGTATTTTTGAAAAATGGAGAAATTTCCTCCTGCATCCTTTTAAATGGTAGGATCATTGGAAAGTGGTTATGGAGGAAAGAAGACAAGCGGGTTGAATACAAGATTTTTGAACAGGTAGAAACTCAATTAGTGAATAAGATTGATGAACAACTTATGAGGTTAGAAGCATTTTGGAGAAAGGGGTAACTCCCAATGGAATTAAAAGAGAATGAAATAATGGAGAAAATTATTCGCGATATAGAGTGGAAATTTGAAATACGAGTTTATTCAACGATCCCGGTCTATAGAGGCTGGAAGAATTTCAAGTGGGTATTGGAGACGAATGTTGGAAAATTATTTGCAAAACAATATTCACCTATGCGGTATTCATTGGAGCGGTTGTCTTTAATTGAAGTTTCTTTAACTATTCAAGATAGACTCAACAAAAACGGAATCCCATGTCCGAAGCTTTACCGATTCCGAGATCGGTTTGTTTTACAAACAAACGATGGGATTAACTATACATTAATGGATTACATTGAAGGGGTTTTAGTTAAGCCCGGAGAGGTAAACATTGAACAGATTTATGACTTGGGAAAAGCTATTGGATATATGCATACCCTTTTAAAAAAGATACCAGCTACAAAAACATCATGGTCATTGGATAAAGAAAAAATATTGAAAAGCTGGAGAGATCAATGGGAAAGGGCACAAATATTACAACCGTCAAGCCGCGTTATTCGAGCATTAGAAAATCAGTGGAAGATCGTAAACCAAATACAATTAGATGACTTAAGAAAATGTCATCCTCATTGGATTCATTGGGATTTGTGGGTTGATAATTTCTTGTTTTCTCCTACGAAGTGTATGGCCATATTGGATTTTGATCGGGTAAAAGTAGGTTATTGTGAATTAGACATTGCTCGTGCTCTCTTGTCTTGTACCTTTGATTCCTATTCATCGCAATTGAATTTAGAAACAGTTTCATCATTTGTATCTGGATATAATGAGCATCTTCCATTATCGAAAGAGGATCTAATTCGCTCTTTAAGACTCTTGTGGTGTTATGAATCTCCTAAATGGTGTTGGGCCGATGTTGAGGAGTGGAATCATGAATCGGTTCGCTTTTTTGAGGAGATATTGTGGATAAGTGATTATTGGAATGAGCTAAAGGATGTTGTGGATTTAGTGGTAACAAAGGTTATTGATTAGAGATCCAAGACAGAAATCCCCGATAAGGTACTTCAGACATTAGAAAAAACTATCGATCTTATTGTAGAACCTGATGTAAGGGCGATGGTTAAGTTCAAAAAATGTTCAATAAAAATGGCGCTGTGAAGCAAAAATGGGGGCTCATTTTTGAGGGAATTTGGCCTAATCAGACCTTGATCACATTTTGATCACGCACTACTGATAACTAGGGTGAACCAGAGTAGATTTGGGCTGCGAAGATTCCCGATTTCATGCGGGTTTTTCAACTGAAGTACACTAAAATTCACCAGGATTATCGGGCGGTGTCACACTGGCAGTGTAGAGGTCAGCGGTTCGAGCCCGCTATGCTCCACCAACCAACTCCCTCTCGATAGTTCGAGGGGGTTTTTGTATTATATATTTCAGTATCAAGAGGGGGTAACAAGAATACGTTCTTTTTTGAGCCACTCGTGGAGAGGGCTTTTTTTATGCTTGTTTTTTTTACCGAGCTTGATTCAATTTGCTTGTTCTCAGAATACTTGTAGTACTCTAATTTATGTTGTATAATTTTACTTAGATAAAAACAATTGGATATAACAAAAAGAGTTTACCTCATGCAAAATGAACAGTAAGGCTTTGAGTATGTCTAATTCCATGCCCATATTAGGTACAAGGAGGAGAAATGATGAATGAGGACAGAGATTCAAAAGTTTTACCTGACTATAGTTTAATTCAACCGCTATCCATCCCGGCTGATTCTAAAGTTCCTGATGATATTCATGGATCTTCCACACCAACAGAATATGACTTATACTTTCGTTTGTTGAGAAGCTCGCCAGATCTCATAGAATGGTCAAGGGCTTGCCTCAGCTTATATGAGAAACAAACCAGGGATTTAGATAAGACAAGTCTTGAGGATAAGGATAAATACGAGATTCTTTTGGGATGGTTAGTCGTCTTTCAGGTCACGTTGGAGAGATGGGTGAAGATTTGCGAGGCTTCTGGAAAGGGGACATAAGAATTGAAAGCAGATGCCACCTCGATCCCTTCTGCTTATCAACAGGCAGTACTTCGTTGGAAGCAGGGTCACCAAATTTTTCATGTGCTTTTGGTGGTAATGAATACGGCACTGGAAGTCAGTCTGGACTCGGTAAGACATCGTGATTGGTCTTGTGTATCTTCTTCACTTCAACGTCTTACCGTACTTTTCAACGCTTCTACCGCCGTCATGAAGTATTCAGCAGATTTTCCTCGGCATCTTTACGAAGATTTAATCCGCCCCTCCATGATGCCGCCTTTTCTTAGCCCTGGTTTTAGCGGCCAGTTGAATACCGAGCACCATGTCATGTTGGAAAACTTCCGGAATCTTCGTACCATGCTAATGAAAGAATTAGGAGAAGTACAACAATGGCCTGCTGACTTAGCGAAAGCTTGGACATCTCTTGTAAAGTCCCAGGTTTACAATCGCAAGCATCATGGGTTGGTCTGTCAAAAGTTTGTGGATGGAGGAACCTCACTACTTCGTGAATTTTACGCGAACAAACCGGATTTAAGCAAAGAATAGAGATCTACTGAAAGGAGATTGCCTGTGAATCAACAAGCAGACTTGGGTGATTGGAGTCCCTGGGAGTTTGAAAGAAATGGTCAGAAACTTATGAAACTGATTCGGGGACATTTTGAACAGATTCGTAATATTCCTATTACCACTCATATTTCTCCACAGGAATTAATGAACTTGCTTGACAAACCTCTACCAGAAAAACCTGTACCGTTCGAAGTTACTCTGAATGAGACTTGGAACAAGGTTATCCCTCACTTAACTCATTGGAATCATCCCTCATTTCACGCATACTTCAGTAACTCAGCTAGTTTTCCTGGAATCTTAGCAGATCTTCTGATTTCAGCGTTAAATGTAAATGCAATGGTTTGGAAATCCGCTCCAGCAGCCTCTGCATTGGAAACGATCGTTCTCCGCTGGTTAGCAGAAATGATTGGATACAATCATGAAGCAGATGGAGTACTGGTAAACGGAGCATCCTTAGCTACCTTCTATGCACTGGTAGCTGCACGGGATTCCCTCTCAGATCTCAATGTACGTACAAAGGGATTAACTGGACATTTTGTACCTCGGCTACGGCTTTATACTTCTGATCAGGCTCACAGTTCCGTAGATAAGGCAGCCATTTCCCTGGGGATCGGTACTGATAATGTGGTGCGATTGCCAACAGATGAAAGCTATCGCTTAATTCCAACGAAGCTGGAGGAAGCAATTTGTTTAGACTTAGAAAACGGGTATCGTCCAATGGCAGTTGTTGCAACTGTGGGTACCACCGCTACCGGAGCAGTAGATCCCATCTCTTCTATTTCGGAAATCTGTAAGAAGTACGGGATCTGGTTACACATTGATGCAGCATACGGTGGATTCTGGTATCTGGTACCAGAAGTTAAAGAAAATGCAGAGGATCTGCAATTAGGTGATTCCATTGTGGTGAACCCCCACAAATGTCTTTACACACCACTCGAAGTTACAGCACTCTTCTGTCGCCAAAAAGGGGTTCTTGCGAACAGTTTTCGTCTGATCCCAGAATATCTTAATACGCAAAAGGAAGATGGTAGTGTCGACTATATGGATTATACGTTGCAACTGGGACGTAGCTTTCGTTCTCTTAAGATATGGTGGGTAATTCAAAGTTTTGGTCGTGAGGGACTAGCTAACCGTTTAGGTGAGAGCATTCGTCTTACTCGTTGGTTGACCAAGGAAATTTCTGCTCATCCAAATTTTGTTTGTGCTGCCTCTTCTCCGTTTGCACTAGTCTGTCTGCGGTATGTACCTCAAACTATTCGGACTATATGGCAAAAAGCAGCTCCTGAAAAACAAAGAGTTCTCAGTGAATATTTGAATCGGTTGAACGACGAACTATTGAGACAATTAAATCAGTCTGGAACGGCTTATGCCTCACATGCAGTTATTCGGGGTCGTTATGTGATCCGAATCTCAATCGGAAACATTCATACTACATTCGAGGACATTAAGAGCTTATGGAATAAACTGCAGGAATTGGGACCCAGGGTCGGGGTTTCCATGTCTTCTCCCACGATAGACGGATAAAAAATAGCAGGATCGTTGAGACTTCATTCGACGGAAAGTTGTGTGAAGTCTCAACTATTTGCATTGTATATAAGGAGTGATCTAACTATTTTCGTTCATTTCACTTTTCAACTACACGAATTTTCTGCACAAGCTCCGTCCTTCACCCATTTCCATCTAATAGAAAATTTCCGCGGAATGGTTAACAATATGTATAACTTTTCTAAATATCAAAGAACAGGATATGATCCATGGTTTTCATTTTGTGCAAATCAACACGCCCGTCAGATCGTACCGCAAGTGAGGCCTATAGCTATCTATTGTATCATCAGAATATCGAACCGGTGATCCTCAAAGATTTTGAGGATGAACCTTTATACCAAGAGATCCTGGAGAGAGATTATATCGAAGACAAGAAAAAAGGGGATCAAGCCAGGGAAAAACATAGAAAATATCATTCTGCCGTGCAAACGAAAATCAATGGAAAAATTCCTCTGGATATTGCGATTGAAGCAATAGATGCGCAAAAAAATGAGGATTATAAATGATTAGCTCAATTCATCACTGCTGATTATAAAAAATATATCACGAAAAAAGGAGAGGAAAGTTGGTCAGAAGTAGACTGGAATGATTCCGGGGATGGCAGACTTTACAAGGTAAAGGAAGCGAGAAAGAAAAGGGAGTTATCCATTGAAGAAGCAAAAAAGGGTGAAGATTGTTACATATATGTGATTGGTGGAGCTGGAGTCAATGAAGCAATCACTGTAAAAAGAACCCCACTAGGTTGGAAAGTCGATGTAACTTCCGAACAAGACTGGAATCAATGGAAGGGATGGCGAGAAGGATTAGAAGCGAAAAAGATTCTATACTATTAAGGTGGCTAGGAAACAGCTATGGGAAAGAAGGAAGCTCATGATTGGAGCTTCCTTTCTTTGCAGGTGGGGCGTTGTGGTATGTGATTTTAGATGGTTCAATACTGATATCGTTTTGAACTAACGTGCACTTATCGTTAACAGCGACATATGGGCGATTTCGGGAAACGAGATTGGTTAAACTATCTCCATATTTGGAGGTAGGTTAAAAAATGCTAAAAAGTCTAACTGTGTTGGTAGCTCTCATCTTATCGTATACGGGAACGATTGAGGCACAATCTCTCTCACAAGGATCGAATCTGATCGCCTATGAGCGATTTATTTTATAAAACAAGCCCGGTCCTGCGATAAGAAGAACCGGGCTGCGCTTATTTTTTTACTTGTTTTGACTGAGGTTTTTCCACCCCAGCGGTTCGGCGGTGGAGAACTTTGTTTTGTCAACACCTTGGTCGAATTTGATGTCAGTTACATGGATGCTGTAGACTTCCTTGCCGTTCGCGTCTTTCCCGGACAATTTCAACAATACCCCTGTTTTCGTATCGACCCACATTTTATAGGTTACTGCACCTAATTTTTTGCTCATGTAAGCATCGTGTTTTCCTTCGATAACAGTTACATTGCGTTGCAGGAGCTTTTCATGGCCGACGACTTTATTTTCCGGATTCTTTAACCAGAAAGCATAGTTTTGGGGGAATGTAACCTTGGAAGCGGCATGGGCATCAGCGGGATCTTGACGGTGAACATAGACAGGTTCTCCATGTTGGTTAGTAAAGTGACGCGGACCTTGAACCTTTTGAACGGGGGCTAATGTTTGTTTCCTTAAAGTTTTCGTTTCATGATTTAATTGAATCAATGTCTTTCCATTCGATTTATGTTCCTTCACTGTTCCGTTCTTTGGAGTGATCTTTACATAGCTTCCTGGGGCATGATCTTCAGAAACCATAAAATCAACCCGTTCATCCTGATTGATGTTGGCAAATTTGATTCGAAAACTGCCTTGAATATCCTTATAGTTGTCGATCGCATTCAGCATTTTCTTTTGAATGGATGCCACTTCCGGGTTTGAATGGTAAGCTTTTTCCTGGGTCGTTGATAAAGTTGAAGCTTGTATGATCCTGACTAAGTCTGCACCTGTACCTGACGAAGAAGACGGGGCATTAAAGGCGTTCACTTCTACAAGCGGACTCCCATAAGTAATAAACTTGTTCCAAATGCTATTCCATCCCCATGCGGCACTGTTCTGATCAAAGCATGAATGTATCGCGTCCGTATTTGCGGCATATTCGGCACATGTGTTGGTGAACCGATAGTTTGCTAACCATACATTCAGATTATACTCGCCGGATTGTATATTCCAAAATCTCCAGAAATACTGAGCCCCACTATTTCCTTTGGTTAAACGACTGTCTCTGTTCGCATCCCCGCTGTAGCCAAGGAGTTTTTCCCAAGCTCCATCATAGGTATTATCACAGTAGGGGTACATACTCGCTGCACGATCATTATCACAATAGTAAGTGGCGGCAAATGTATCCCCCGCGGCAAATCCCAAAGACCCTATAGATAACAAAGTAGCGATGAGCAGAACAGCGGAAATTTTCTTGAACATTCCTTGTTCCCCTTTCAATAATAAAGATTTTACAACTCGGATCCGCTTGAGCACCCCCATGCGTGACACTGGTTTTCTTGGGCACCTCATTCCACCGCGGAGATAATGATCAAGGTGGACCGGGATTCTTGATCCTACTCTCCCTTCTTGTATGGTTGTTCAGACCTCTCCTGACTTACATAATAATTATAATTTACAAAGTGTTACCCATGTTTTTAAAAATTCGACAAAATTCGACACGGAAATGCTTGTGAATTCTTGGATTTGCTGTGTCTCGCATTAAATATTTAATCTCACTCTGGGACATGAAAATGAGCGCAAGGGGTTATTTATGTGTCCTTCGCAGCGGCCTGTTTTTCGGCCGTCTCGAGCCACTCTCATCGATTCCGCTTGTTTTCCCGTTCGCTCTGGTTGCTGTACCTATACGAAGATCGCTTCTAGCAAGTGGAGCGCGATGATCGATTGTTCCGTAACCCCGCTTGTATTGTAAATTTTTGAATTATTTTCATTATGGTCATTGACAATCTGTTTCCACTCGCGGATAATAGGAACGTATGTTTTGCTCTTTTTTTTTTTGTTGAAACTACAATGGAAATGATGCTTATACCTTTGATAAAAGGAGGAAGTTTTAAGTGGGGGATACACATCAAAAGATTACTACCTTTTTAATGTTCGATGGTCAGGCGGAAGAAGCGATGAATTTTTACACTTCGTTGTTTAAGAATTCGGGGATCATAAGTATAACCCGGTATGGTCCCGATGAGGGCGGTATGGAGGGAAAAGTGGTGCATGCCACATTTTCACTCAACGGTCAAGTGTTTATGTGTATAGATAGTAACGTTAAGCATGATTTTACGTTTACTCCGGCCATGTCGCTGTACGTAACGTGTGATACAGAAGAAGAAATTGATGACCTTTTTGAGAAGTTATCTCAAGGTGGAGGAGTTCTGATGCCGTTGGCTTCTTATCCATTTAGTGAAAAGTTCGGCTGGGTGAACGACAAATATGGTGTTTCGTGGCAATTAAACCTTGCAAAGAGCTAACTTCACCTCATTACGACCGGTTTAACGTCATCCAGTCAAAAAAGCACCTAACAGACCCGTTAGGTGCTTAAAAATTGCAAAGGGAAATCCATCTCCTTTCGATCAATCAAATCGGAAATTATTGATAGAAATCGAGAGCTGTCAAAAAATCAACATTCTCTGAACAACAACAGCTCATTTAATTTATCGGTGGAATTCCAGCTCTCAGTAAATGAACAAATACAAGCAGACAAATAACTAATATATAAATAAAATATCTAAATTAACATATAATTTTCTTGATTCATTCAAATTTGTTTATTATGATTAAAATAGTCCGAACTTTAATTTTTGTAATGATATTGGTTCAGTACCAGAACGAATGGTTCCGGATCTCTTCATGCGGTGTGGAGGTCAGGACGGGAATGACAGCTTTATTTCGCGGTGACGAATGAGTTTTCCGGAAGACGCATGTGAGGAGGTTGGTATACAAAATTAAGCAACTCCAAAAAAGTTTTGATGAAATGATCGTTTCATCACTGAAGTCGCTTCTGCGCCTCAATGAGAAAAGACTACAGGTGGTTGTGCTGGGAGATCAACGAATTTGAAAACATTCAGCTCCTTGTGTAACTCAGCGGAACCGCTAGGAGGCTGTTAAATGGGAGAGTTATTGCATACGCAACTGCTGCGGCGGGCCGACCTGGTTGCCGGGAAGATCCCGTCGTGGGGGTTGACGGCGTTCAAGGCTTTTGAGCGCGATCTCCTGTCTAAAGAGACTCCATTCCCTTGCATCTTCGGTGTGGAAGCTCTTAAAAAGGACGGTTTGCGCTATCTGTTTGTGGAAGACCACAGCGAATCGGGATGGATGCAACTGAGAAACGGTTTGCTTCAATACACGGAAATCTTCCGCCGGTTGGGGCGGATGACATCCCTGGCCGTCTTTTTTAAGCCGTACCATCAAGAGTTGACAGTGGAACAATATCAGCGGAAATTCTGGAGTGTGCTTCAATTCTTGCATGAACATGATCCGAAGCCGTGGCCGGAAGAAATTCCGGCGGACTGGGACGATCCGCTATGGGAGTTTTGCTTCAACGGGGAACCGATCTTTGTCGTCTGTAATACACCGGCCCACATCAAACGCAGAAGCCGGCACAGTGCCACATTCATGATCACATTTCAACCACGCTGGGTGTTTGAAGAACTTCAGGGTCCAAAAGGAGAAAAAGGGCGTGAAGCGGTTCGCCGACGCTTAGTCAAGTACGACGAGGTAGATGTTCACCCGGCGATGGGTGTTTACGGTGACCCGAAAAACAGAGAATGGAAGCAATACTACATTACAGACAGCAATGAATCCCCCTCCAGATGTCCGTTCCGCTTCCTTCATGGTTTGCTGCGATCAAAAGATAAAAATCTTCATGACGGGGGAAAGGAGTCGAACAGTGATGAATACGATTTTTGATAGACCGAGAGTGCTTCGCGGCGAAGAGGTTACGCTCGAACAGGCGGTGATGGAACTGCTGCCGGTAACCGGTTCGGTGGAGGTACAACGGGATACACCGGGGAGAGAGCATCCGACGCACACACACCCGACGCACGAGACGCTGTTGATTGTCTCGGGCTCGATCACTTTTACGATCGGTGAAGAGTCTTGGAAGTGCACTTCGGGGGACCGTCTGATCCTGCCAAAAGGAACCCTGCATTCGTCTATCGCGGGAGAAGAGGGGTGCGTGTACATTATCAGACTGCACGAGACGGAGTAGAGTAGAATGAGCCAAAAGGCAACTGAACTATCCAAAACACTGACTGTGGGCCAGGCGGTCGGTCTGGCCATTTGCATTGTCGTCGGAAGCGGCTTGCTCGTGCTGCCGGGTCTTGCGTATCAACAGGTCGGCGGCGCGGCGATTTATGCCTGGGTGATTGACGCGCTGTTGGTGATCCCGCTGTTAGTGATCTTCGCATATCTGGGTGCAAACTATCCGGGGGCAGGCGGGATTGCCGGTTTTGTGCAAGAGGCGTTTTCCCGGCCCATGGGCGCCGCAACGGAAGTGCTGTTGCTTGGCACTTTCTCTCTTGGCATCCCGTCGATTGCCGTGACGGGCGGCAACTATTTTGCGATGGCAATCGGCGGCGGCGAAGGGGTCTCTCTCATCGCCTCGCTTGGTCTGCTGATCTTTGCCGGCATGGTGAACTACTTGGGAGCCAAAGTATCCGGGAATGTTCAGCAGGTGTTGTCGTATTCGCTGACGGGATTGTTGTTGTTCACGGCCCTGCTGGCGCTCTGGTTCGGCGACCGTACGATCGGAACGGGTGTGGCACCGATCCAGGATTGGATGCTGTCCGTTCCCGCGCTTGGCATGGTTTTTTTCTCGTACACGGGTTGGGAGATGCTATCCTTCACGACAGAAGAGTATAAAAATCCGAAGCGTGACTTTCCCATTGCCGTCGGAATCAGCTTCGTCACCATCATCCTCGTGTACCTGATGATCGCATTGGCCGTCCAGTACACGCTGCCGCACGGCGATTCACGCTTGGGCACTGCCCCCATTGCGGCGTTGCTCATGTCTGTCTTTGGCCCCCTGAGCGGCAAGTTTGTTGCCGTGGTGGGTGTTGTCATCATCGCCGCCAATCTGATCGGCGCGACATGGGCGGCATCGCGGCTGGTATTTGCCTCTGCCCGCGAAGGTCTGTTGCCGGGATTCCTGAGCCGTGTCGATAAAAAGACCCGGTCCCCACAGATGGCTCTGCTCACTGTCATCCTCGTGTTTAGCGCAGTGATTGCATTGCATTTTAGCGGAGCCGTGTCCCTGGGCATCCTGTTACAAGTAGCGGGCCAAAACTTCTTTATTCTGTACGGGCTGAGCGTCATCGCCTATCTGAAGCTGGTCAGGCGGCCGGTATTCAAAGCGTTTGGCCTGTTCACTTTGGCTGTCGTCATGCTGACGATGGGCACGTTTGGCTGGTGGCTGTTCTATCCGCTTGCCCTGATGCTGTTTGGCAGCTGGATGATGCGAATACGCCGGCGCCGCAATGTGCAGAATCAAACGGTTCACTTAACTGAATAAGCTGAATCCGGGTGTGAAGGCATCTCAAACGATGAGGTGCCTTTTTCCCGCTTCCGGCCTCGAACCGGTATTCAGCTTGCGCTCCATTTTATCGAACATTTGCCTGCTTTTAGTGCGAAAGCCTGCGCGGTTCCTCTTTTTTGCTGCACGGGAGAGGACACGGTTTGTACGGAAGAGAAATTGATAAATACTTTAACGTGAGTAATGGGTGAGCAATGTGACAAAACGTGGAGCCGGTGTTTCATTCATTGCCATCTCTGCATTTTTCATTTCATCCAAATATATCAGTGCTGCCATATACGGTTCCAATCAAGTTAGTTGGAATATCGAGCTGTTTAGCGGATTGTTGGGTATTGTTGGAGATACGCTGACTCATTTGAGTATATTGGCTTTCGTGATCGGAGTTGCATACATCATCTGGGGAGAATATGAGGAGTGGCATTTCCGGAAGGGCAAATCAACAGAATAAAGAAAATGGGTCATGTTACGAATTAAACCCGTTTCTCTGATCACTTGCTTTTGAAAGGGGATGATTCTTGTGCAACTGGAATTAACGAATCTCATCTATCAATTCGTGGTCCTCTCTCTGGTGATCTTATTTTTCATATCCTTTGTGCGTTTTATATATACTCTGTTAACCACTCAGAAGAAATCGGTTGAACACGGAGCGAATATTGAGAAGAAGTTGGACCGGATCATTGAACTTTTGGAGAAAAACCGGACGCATCAATAACTTTTTCAGCCGGGCACAAAATGGGAAATGGTGGCGGCAGGAAGGGAATCGCAGTCCAATTTCTCCGCTGTTTGCAGAGAACGGGATGGTGCAAACTCTGTATGACAAGTGGCGTAAGGCCTATATTTCAGGAAAATTTGACCGGCAGGATCAATTTGATTTCCGATCGGATCCAGTTCAAGATCGGCTGAACAGTATACATATTTTAAGAAATAGCGGGAAAAAACGGCCGATTTCGTCGGTTTCTTCACCGCTCAATTCAAAGCCACTTCTGAAGACCGGTTCAGAAGTGGCTTTACTGCCATTTGAAACTTCAACATCATTGGTTATGGAGCTTCAGACTCGTTTTCAAGCATACACCAGAGAATCCAAAATCTCGCTCAGGCTTAATTCCGCACAGGCCATCGACGAGTCTGCCACGCCATAGTACATCTTGACAGTGTCACCTCTGGCGATGGCGCCGCAAGAAAACACGACATCGCCGAAGAAGCCCTCTTTTTCATACTCCGCTTCCGGTTCCAGGATCGGTTGATCAGACCGGGCAATGACCCGGGTCGGATCATTCAGATCAAGTAATACAGCCCCCATACAATAACGGTTTTCGGGAGTTGCACCGTGATACAGCGCCAGCCAGCCCTTCTCCGTTTTGATGGGAACCGCACCTGCGCCAATGCGGCCACTGTCCCACATCCCCTCCCGTAATCCAAACAGATGTTGGTGATTGCCCCAGTGAAGAAGGTTCTCCGATTCAGCAATCCAAATTTCCGGTTTCCCAATGCTTTTCAGACTGGGGCGGTGCAGGGCATAATACTTTCCGTTCACTTTTTCCGGGAAAATCAATACATCTTTGTTTTCCGGGGCGAACACGAATCCATGATGCCGGGTGTTGATAAAATCTTTGGTGGATACCATCGCTGCTCCGACCCCGACGGGAGAAACAGCTGTATAGCAGATATAATAAGTATCTTCGATCCGGGTGACCCGCGGATCTTCTATGCCGAACGTTTCGTACCGGTTGGAGGGATAAATAAACGGCTTTTCATCGATGGTAAAATGCCGTCCATCCCGGCTCCGGGCAATGCGAATGTAAGACAAGGATGTCAGGCATTCAAAACCATGCGGATGATCCGTACGCCGAATCACGCGGGGATCAGAAAAATCATATCTCTCATCATTCTTGCGAAATGGGATGATCTCCAGTTCATTTTTTTCCGGATTGAAAACCGGTGCTTTTATTAGATTCTTATCATGGGTGACCGGTCGCTCTGCGATGCGCAAGAGCATCAGCACTTCTCCGCGATACTCGGCGATCCCGGCATTAAAGGCGCCGATCACTTCAAAATCTTCACGATGGGGCTTGACGTCTTTCGGCGTAATCAAGGGATTTTGTTCATAACGATATACCTTCATCCTTTACTCTCCTCCTTTCTCAAATATTGTAAAGGGGTCCGGGATGGTGATTCGCTGGGCTTCCGCATCACTAATGCCTGCGTAAAGATCGGCCGTTCCATCGGGTTTCCGAACCAACCCCCCGCTGAACACCACATCCACCAAATCGGAGCGCTTGGCAGGGCCTTTCAAAAAGTCTGCCCGTACGGCAATGAGCCCGATATCCGAACATTCCCCCGTATCGGGATCCAGAGCGAACACCATCGAATAGTAGTGGCGGTTTCCCTGATGGTCAAAACAAGCGATATGGCCGAGGACACCGATCAAGCCATTGGAAAGGAGATGCGCTTCATTGGCCCCGCCCCATTCTTCATCGATAAACTGACCGGGCAGCAAAGGAGCTTCCTCGATCACTTCCAGCGTCAGATGAGCCAGAGACGGAATCCGGGTGAAACCGATTTTTCCCCTTCCTCCTTTCTTGCCCTGAGGGCGGGTCAAAACGCCGATGGAGCGGTCCTTTAATTGAATCAGCCGCAAATCCTTCATGCCGATGGGCCCGGTAAAGAACTTTTGCAGACTGCGGAGATTGGACCCTTTGTAGAAAACGGTTCGCCACTGCAATTGATTTTCAATGGTCGGGTGAGGGAAAATCTCCACTCCTCCAAAAATGAGCTCCCCGTCAATTCTTGTAAAAAAGGGATCCTGCAGTTGAAATGAGGGTAAACCTGCTTTGGGAACCCATGTTTCACCCAGTTGAACGAAAAAATGCACTTCGGAATGCTCGCTGTCGCGAGATTCAACGCGGCCGGCAATGACTTGTTCCCCTTCATCTTCAAAAGGGGCGGTGATATTGTACACATCCTTTCCGCCGACCCCGGCAAACTGCAATTTACTGGGTAGAAACGGCTTCCGATCTGCTTTTCGATATTCATCCAGCAACATGGAACAAGTTTTGACTTCGCCTTTTTTCAGCACCATGGATCATTGCCCCTTGTCTTCATCGTTTGAATGTGTAGGTTTATTTCAAATGAAACTGCATCCCGTTTTTCAACTTACCGGAAAACGATAGGAACAGAAGAATAATCGGAACCGTTAACAATACTCCGGAAGCATACAACGGCCCCGGATATCCGCCGTAAGGACCGAACATTTGTGAAAGGAGCACGTTTAAGGTATACAGGTTGGGGTCGCGAACCACAATCATATCCCATAACAGTTCGGTCCATCTTTCCATAAAGACAAACAGGAAGACCACGACAATAATGGACTTGGACATCGGATAAAATCTGCAGATGATTCGCCCCGTCCAGTTTTGCTGCTTCGATGAACGGATCGGGAATCGCCTTGAAAAAATTAGCGAGCATGAAAATGGCCCAGAGACTCAAAGCTTTAGGCAGAATCATCGCCCAATAGGTATCGTACAAACCGGCCTTTTGGATAATCAGGAATTGCGGAATGAGCAGAATAATCGCCGGAAAAAACATGTGGAACAAAACTGCGTGATTGAGAAATCCCCTGCCTTTAAACGGGATTTTGGCCAAAGCGTAGGCAGCCATCATCCCAAAAACGAGAATCAGGAGAGTAGATGCGCCGGTCACAATCAGGCTGTTTACAAATGCGCGAATCCAGGGCTGGGGAGTAGCAAACTCGCCGCCGGTCAACAGCCACTCATACGATTTCCAGGTAAATTGGGTCGGAATCCATTCCCGATCCACTTGTGACCAATCGGCAAATGAGTGCAAAACCATATAGAGATAAGGAAACACCATGCATAGAAGCAGGAAGGTCGCCAATAAGTAACGAATCCAGATGAATTTTTTCTTAACCCCAACCATGTCGTTTCCCCCACAACTCCAATATTTTGCGAATGATGAAAATCGAGATGAATGTGGCCGCTGACGCGATTAAGGCGATTGCCGACGCGTACCCGGCACGCAGGTTCGTAAAGGATTCGATAAATATGTTCAATTGCCATGTCGTGGTGGCATTGTCCGGACCGCCGCCGGTGAGTTGGTATACCTCCGTGAAGATGCCGAACGTAACACCGACAGCCAGGATCAGCACCGTATAAATGGCTGGATACAGCAGTGGCAACGTAATTTTGCTGAATTGTTGCCAGGATGTGGCTCCATCGATCATCGCTGCTTCATATACCTCTTTGTTGATGCTTTCCAATCCTGCGGTAAGAATTAATGCGTAATAGCCGCTGAACTTCCATGCCAGCATCAGGACGACAACCAGCAGCGCCAAAAAAGGGGAACCGAGCCAGTCGATATCCAACCCCCATTTTTCCCTTAAGAAAACATTGAAAGCGCTGTTGTAAGACAAGAGGCCCTTTGCGATCAGGGAGGAAATGACCCCCGAAGCCAGGTAAGGGAGAAAAAAACCCGCTAAATATATACTTCTGAATCTCGGTAAGCTGTGTACGATCACCGCAATCAGCATGGATAAGGCCAGGGAAACGGGGATAAAGAGCGCCATAAATTTGAAGGTGTTGACAAAAGCGGCAAACACTTCCGGCCTCTTCAGCGCTTTAAGAAAATTTTTCAATCCGACCCAATCATATTCGGGAGAGATGAGATTCCAGTTGGTAAAGGCGAGAAAAACGGAGGCTACCAGAGGGACCAGGAAAAATATGCTCGTGTAGATCAAGTAGGGACCGGAAAACACCCATCCTATGCCGTTTGATCTTTTGTCACTCATCCTCAAGCACCTCTTCGATCTCTTTTTTCATATCAGTCCAAGCCCGGTCCGCTGTTTTTTTGCCTTTCACTACCTGGTTGAATGCTTGCTGTCCAATGATGGTTTGGATATGGTTGTACTTCGGGTTTGCCATTACGGGAACCCCGTCCGGAACCGCTTCGGCATAAGGTTTCAATACCGGATTTTGTTCAAAAAAAGGCCGAAAGGTCTCATTGGACAACAAATCATCCCGCGCCGCAGGCATCAGGGTGGTTTCCATCAGGGTCAGATCATGCTTGTGATCTTTGTACACCCAGTTGAGGAAGCGAATCGCCGCTCTTTTTTCAGCTTCCGATTTTTGGGAGAACAGGACGATCCCTTTGGAATCGGCAAATGTTTTGGGATGTTCTGCTTTCATGCCGTCCGGAACGGGTGGGGGAGCCAGGGTAAAGGTTTCATTTAATTTCATTTCAGGAAACTTTTCCTTCCAATAGCTGAACGTCCATGGTCCCAGATCAGTGAATATGCCGATCCCTGTTTCAAAGGGATCCTTCACCTGTTTGGACAACAACCCCTTTTCCTTGTTCAAGTCAAGCATGAACTGAAACACTTTCATGCCCGCCTCTTTGTCCGCAATGAACCGGTTTCCTTGAACCAAGGCATTGCCGTTTGACGCGGCATGGTAAAGCAAAAAGAAATCAAACCATCTCTTCCAGGCGGTGGGATCCGCCAAATCCGCTTTGGCCCAGAAATATTTGTCCGGATATTTTGCTTTCAGCTTTTTGGTGACCTCGATGATTTCACTGTATGTTTCAGGCGGCTGGTCATAACCGATTTCCCGCAAGATGTCGATTCTCCAGCCAACCAGCATGGAATTGGAATAAACCGGAATCACATATTGATTTCCATCGGGAAATACCCAGGCTTTCATGGTTTTTTCCATTTTTCTGCTTTGAATCACATTCAGATTCCTTAACGAATTGAGTGGCTCCAGCACTCTGCTTTCAGCCAGTTGCGCAGCAAAACCTCTGGAGATGTTCTCAGCAAGGGTAGGCCCTTTTCCGCCGATTAATGCAGAAATCACGTATGCCTCGGAAGAAGGAGTTTCTTTCATCGGAGTGACAACCACTTTGATATCGGGATTCTCTTTTTCAAATTCCCGTGCCATTTGCTCCCAATATTTTTGCTGTGGGGGATTGGGGGCCGTCCAGAACTCGATCGTGGTCACTCCAGTTGCTGAGGTGCCGATTTCTTCATTATCTCTGCATCCTGTCAGGAAAGTGAGGGATACCAAAAAGATCAGAAAGATCATACCCGCTTTTTTAATTCTCATCTCTCCACTTCAGATGATGGGATATGTTTGGGGACTCTTTCTTTGGGATTGTAACGTTACAAATCATCATGAAAGGGATTTCATTAACTTTACCAAAAAAGCTATCACCGATGACAGAATAAAGTCAACCCTTTTTTTATTTTTGCAACTTAACCTATGCACCGGAAGTCCGTTAGAACAACAGAAAGGAACTTTACAAAATAATGATTATTGGTTTATTGTAAAGTTACAAATACCAAACAAAGTTGCTTTGTCTCCTTGCCCAGATCAAAAATGAGAAAGGCAGTGGTCCAAATGTCAAAAAAAAAAGAGTTACCATGCAAGATATCGCAAACAGATTAAATATATCCAAGAATGCCGTTTCGCAGGCATTATCAGGAAAACCCGGAGTGAGTGAAAGAACGCGAAAACTGATTTTTAAAGTCGCGGATGAATTGGGGTATGAATACGCGGTAAAAAAGAAAAGCCCGCAGCGTGTTTTTCAACAGATCGGATTGATCGCTTCCGATTTTGCTTTCTCCCTTACCTTTTTTGGCGAAATTTATCTCAGCATTGAGAAAGAGATTTTAAAACGAGATATGAATCTGGTTATGCAATCCATTGATCAGGAAACAAAAGAGCGGCTCATCCTTCCTTCGTTTATAGAAAACCGCCAAATCGACGGATTGCTGATCCTTTCGCATATCAGTACGGCATATATTCAGAAGGTTGTCGACACAGGGATCCCGACGGTGCTGATCGATCACCATGATCCACGGATCCATGCCGACTGCATTCTCACCAATAACCGGTTTGGTGCTTATACAGCGGTGCAGCATTTAATTGATCTGAACCATCAAGAGATCGGATTTATGGGGAATATATCCTTTTCCCCAAGCTATCAGGAACGCCTGGAAGGATATCTTCTCGCCTTAAGCGAGAACGGAATCGCGGTAAATGAGGAGTATATCCTGAAAAATGCTCAAGAAAAGGAAGATTTTATTCACAAGTGGCTTGAACAGATCCCAAACCAGCCGACAGCTTGGTTTTGCGTGAACGACGGGCTGGGATTTCTGGCCAAAACCTGTCTGCAAAAGATGGGAAAACGGATTCCTGAGGACGTTTCGATCTGCAGTTTTGACAATGGTCAACTCTCCCGGATTTCCAACATCACCAGCATGGATATCGATTTGCAATATTACGGAAGGAAGTCTGTAGAGCAATTGTGTTGGAGAATGCAGAACCGGGATGAACCTTTCGTCGAAATTTTGTTGCCGTCCAAGTTGGTCCGTAGAGAATCGACTTCCTGCAAAACGGACAATGAGGGGAATTGAAAATGGATTGGAAACAGAGATTCATGCGCTGGATTCAATATCCGCTTTTGGATGAAGAATTGAAGCAAACCTTGAACCGGATGAAAAATGATGAAAAAGCACTTGAAGATTGCTTTTATAAAAACCTGGAATTTGGGACTGGCGGCATGCGCGGGGAAATCGGGCCGGGCACCAATCGTCTGAACGTTTACATGGTGCGCAAAGCGACGGAAGGGTTGGCCCGTTATATGGAGAAACACGGGCCTGACGCGATGAAGCGCGGAATTGTCATTGCCTATGATTCGCGTCATAAATCGAGGGAGTTTGCCTTGGAAGTGGCACGAACACTGGGCTTTCACGGCATCCCGGCTTATCTTTTCGATCACTTGCGGCCCACGCCTGAACTGTCATTTGCTGTCCGGTATCTACATGCATTTGGCGGCGTTGTACTGACAGCCAGTCACAACCCGCCGGAATACAACGGTTATAAAGTGTATGGGGAAGATGGCGGACAGCTGACCCCGCAGGCGGCGGATGCGCTGATCCAATTGGTGAACAGTGTGGAGGATGAACTGACCATTCCGGTTGCCGATGAGGAAACCTTAAAAAAGTCCGGATTCTTGAAAGTCATCGGCGAGGAGATCGATCGGGCCTATTTGGAGAAGCTGAAGGGCATTGTACTGAATCCGGAGATCATCGAGCGGAACAAACAAAACTTACACATTGTCTTCACGCCACTACATGGGACATCCTATCAACTGATCCCACAAGGCCTCAAAAACTTGGGTTTTCAGCATGTGACCATTGTAAAAGAGCAGGAATGGCCTGATCCTGGCTTTCCCACTGTTGCATCCCCCAATCCTGAAGAACATGCCGCTTTTGAACTGGCCATCCGGTACGGAGAAAAGATCGATGCGGATTTGCTGCTTGCGACTGACCCGGATGCGGATCGGCTTGGAGTAGCCGTCAAAAATGACGAGGGGACATACGTGGTGTTAACCGGTAATCAAACGGGGGCTTTGATGCTTCACTATATCCTTTCGCAGAGAAGGGAGAAAAATCTCTTGCCGGCTCATGGGGTCCTGTTGAAAACCATCGTTACTTCCGAATTGGGCCGGGCGATCGCCGGGGATTATGGAGTCCATACCGTGGATACATTGACGGGCTTTAAATTCATTGGTGAGAAAATAAAGGAATATGAGCAGACAAAAGAATTTCAGTTTCTGTTCGGTTATGAGGAAAGCTACGGTTATCTGATCGGCGATTTCGTCCGTGACAAAGATGCCGTGCAAGCCGCGCTGTTCATCTGCGAAGTCGCCGCATATCACAAATCCCGGGGCAAATCTTTGTACCAGGCCTTGACAGAATTGTTTGACCGGTACGGAACTTTCTTGGAAGATCTGGTATCCATCACCTTGAAAGGAAAAAAAGGCGCCAAGCGCATCGAAGACATCATGCAAACGTTCAGAACGCATGTGATCCGTGAAATAGCGGGTAGGAAAGTGTTGGCGGTAGAGGACTACTTCCATCGTCAACGGTTAGACTTGAAGGCACTTCAAACGGAACCCATCTCCCTTCCCGTTTCCAATGTAATTAAATATCATCTTGAGAACGGGGCTTGGTTTTGCCTCAGACCTTCAGGAACCGAACCAAAAATAAAATTTTACTTTGGGGTGAAAGAATCCTCCCGGCATGAAGGTCAAACCCAATTGGAAGTTTTAAAGGAAGCGGTATTAAATCTGATGGAGTCAATCTCATCCAAACGGTAGCGTTCTCTGCGCGGGCATTGTTTCCCGATCTGGTCGTCCGGTACTGAAGGAGGTGACGGCTGTCTGCCTATTTGACAAAAATTCAACATTAAACAATGATAGTTGAGTTATAATATCAATATATTATTCATCGACCGGAAGGTCTTATTTTATTTGGGGGAGGAATGTGAGTTGGGGTAATCGTGACCGTTGTAACCGGGTCAAGCAAGCAAGATTGGACCGATTTTGAAATTCCGTCTGACCTGCCGGTAGCCGAAGTAACCCACATGCTGGCGAAGGTCATCACAGAGGAAGAACTCCATGCCCGTGGCGGGCCATATCTATTGGAAGTCAAAACAAAAACCGGTGACTGGCGAAAGCTGGACGAGACTCAAACACTCGATGACTGTATGATTACGGATGGAGCTTATCTGCGGATCCAAACGAAACAAGCCCATGAAGACTGGCATGCTCTCATTGCCGATCAACTGGAGCTACTGTCTAAAGAAAAACTGAAAGAGTCTCTGGAAGCATGGCGGACTTGAGATCAAGGGAGAGAGTAGCGGTGAACGTTTTCTTTCAAAGATCGCCAAGACTGAGGCAAGAGTTGCCGCAAGCGGTGATAGAAATTCACCAACCTCCGAGAAAACCGTATCCACCTACTTTTTCTTATGTTTCTCTTATTATTCCTATACTGATGACGGCAGGTACAATCGGGCTTTATATGTACATAAACTCTTCGGGGAACGGCTATTACAACCCAAGTTGGTTTCTGTTTCAGCTCGTTTCGACCATGATGATGGCCCTCTCCTATCTCATTCCTTTTTTTGTCTACCTGTCTCAAAAGAGAAAATATAAATTACAACTAATCGAACGGGAGCAGAAATACAGGGAAATTCTGCAAAAGCACCGGGAAGAATTGCAAAAGCAATTAGAAAATCAGGCAGAGCTGTTAAGAGAATGGAATCCTTCTCCCAATCGCTGTATGAGCCGTATTCAGCAACGAGAAAGTTCGTTGTGGGAGCGTTCTCCTCATGATCCGGATTTTTTGGCCTTGCGCCTCGGGAATGGCGAGTTGCCTTCGTCCATCAAGGTGTTAACTCCCAAACAAGATGCTTTTGAACAAGATCCCTTGATTGAAGAGGCTGAACAGCTTGCACGGGATTTTCAAAAGGTGTCTGATGTCCCCGTCCTGCTGCCGTTAAACAAGGCTCACGTAGTCGGAGTAGTCGGAGACCGGCCATCCATTTTAAATTCGATGCGCAGCTTGGTGATCCAATTGGCTACGCATCACTCTCCGGATGAGGTAAAAATCGTTTCTTTTTTTCCTGAGGAAGAAGCCGATGAGTGGAATTGGATTCGCTGGCTTCCGCATGTATGGGATGATCAGCGACGGATGAGATTTTTGGCAACCAATCCCGGGGAAGCGCGGGAGCTGGTTGACTATTTGTACGAGATCCTCAAGCGCCGTTACCATAAACGCGAAGCGAACAACAGCCCGGAGCTTCCCTATTGGGTTTTTATTGTTGCCGATCCAGGGCTCATTGAAAATGAACTCCATTTATTACTGAAAGAATCAACCCAGGTAGGGGTACGCACCTTATTTCTGGCAGATTCAAGAGAAGCCCTGCCGATGCAGTGTCATGCTGTTTTGGAAGTTCATGAGAGTGAAGGGTCTCTGAAGGAAACCAATTACCTTCGCAAAGAAGGGCAGGAAAAATGGGACTATTCCTTTCAGCCCGATCGAGTGTCCAAAGAAATGGCCGATCAAACAGCCCGTTCGCTTGCTCCCATCCGTTTGAAAGCAAATAAATCCCGTGACATCCCTGAAGTCTTGACTCTGTTTGATTTACTGGGAGCAGAAAAGGTCGAAGATCTCAATGTCACGCATCGCTGGAAACTGAATCGGTTTCCGAAAATGTTGCCCGTTCCGGTGGGAGCGGGTTTGGCCGGGAAAAAGATTCATTTAAATATCCACGATAAGATAGAAAGAAAAGGACACGGTCCCCACGGGCTGATCGCCGGAACGACGGGATCGGGGAAAAGCGAAGTGATTCAGTCTCTTATTGCTTCTCTGGCTCTTAACTATCATCCTCACGATGTGGTCTTTCTGCTTATTGACTACAAAGGCGGAGGTATGTCAAACACATTCGAGAACTTGCCACACTCCGTCGGTTCGATTACCAATTTGGACGGAAACTTGATCGAGCGGGCCAAAGTTTCCCTGAAAGCCGAATTGATTCGAAGGGAAAAGATCTTAAAAGACGCGGGGAATTTACAGCATATTGATGAGTATTTCAAATCGGCCCGAAGCAAAGAACACCCCCTGCCGCATCTTGTCATCATTATTGACGAGTTTGCCGAACTGAAAAAAGAACAGCCTGATTTTATGAATGAACTGATCTCGATTGCTGCCAAAGGCAGGACATTGGGGGTTCATCTGATTCTGGCCACGCAGAAGCCGAGCGGAGTGGTGGACGATAAAATCTGGAGCAACTCCCGTTTTCGGATCTGTTTGCGCGTCCAAGATGAAACGGATAGCAAGGAAATGATCAAAATTCCCGATGCTGCCTGGATTACCACACCCGGCCGGGGATATTTTCAGGTGGGAAGCAACGAATTGCTGGAGCTGGTTCAGTTTGCGTGGAGCGGGGCTCCTTATCGTCCGGAGGCGGCAGAATCGCAGGAAGCCGTCATCAGGGAAGTGACATTGACCGGTAAGCGCATCAACCGATTCAAACAAGAATTGTCTCCGGAACATGCGGATGATGATGTCAAAAAGCAATTGCATGTCCTGGTCGATGCGCTGTGCAGTCAGGCGAAAGACCTGGGGATTCAACCATTGAGAGGACCTTGGCTTCCTCCTCTTCCTACACAGCTCTTTTTGGACGAACTGCTTCATCCAAACCGGAAGGGCTGGGATGGTCAAACCTGGCATCCGGCAGACCGGTGGCTTGAGCCCGTGGTCGGTTTGCTCGATGATCCCATGAATCAACGCCAGGAACCGCTCTCGATCCCTTTGCATGAAGGTCACCTGTCGGTCTATGGGATGCCCGGAACGGGAAAAACGACGTTCGTACAAACGATGCTGCTCGCTCTAGCCCTGGACCATTCGCCGGAAGACGTGCATATGTATGTGCTTGATTTTGGTGATATGTTCAGAGACTTTGACCATCTTCCGCATATCGGTTCCATTATCCGGGATGATGAGCCGGACCGGATTCGCCGCCTGTTTCGTTTCCTGCTTCAGGAAATGGTGCGGAGGCGGGAGCAAATGGCCCAAACCGGAGCCAAAACTTTTTCCGGATACCGGAAATCTTTATCCGAGCCGATCCCTGCGATTGTGGTTGTGGTCGACGGATACGTAAACTTCAAAAATACCTATGAAGAAGAACACAAAGACCTGGAACAATTACTGCGTGCCGGAAGCAGTTTTGGAATATATTTTGTCATTACGGCCAATCAGATTACCGATATGTATGACCGGGTCCGGAACAATTTCTCCCTCGCGGTTTCCTTTGAATTGGCCGATCCCAGTGACTATTACTTTGCCGTTGGCCGGATGAAAACACCGCCCGTCAATCTGCCGGAAGGCCGCGGATATGTAAAAGGAGATGTTCCTCCCCTGGAGTTTCAGGCCGCTCTGCCGTCTCACGGAAATGATGAAATCGAACGCGCCAGAACGTTGCGCCGCAGGATTCAGACGATCTCTGATTCATGGAGGGGCAAACGCCCGAAAGTAATCGAAACCTTGCCGGAAGCGATTCAATTGGAAACATTGCTGTCCAGGCATGCGAAAGATCCAAACGCAGCCAGACTTCCGACTTTGCAAGTTCCGGTTGCCATCTCCATGGAGGATTTAACTCCCTATTATGTAAGCTTAAAGGACGGCCCTTATTTTGTGGTTGGCAGTCCGATTGAAGGCGGAAAAACATCATTTTTGCAAACCTGGATCTTATCCCTTGCTTATTTCCATTCTCCATCACAAATCGAAATCTATGCGATTGACTTCCGCCCGAGTGCCCGCGGGCTCACCGCGCTAACCGGAATCCCTCATATGAAAGGCTATGCTTCGGATGAGAGCGAACTAGCCGACCTTCTGCAGAAACTGGAGGAACTGTTGAACAGCCGGACCAAGTCAAAAGTGCTGCCTGCGTTTGAAGAGAATACCGAAACGGGGGAACAAGATCCAGCTATTTTCCTGGTTATCGACGATGCCGATTATTTCAGCAAACGGATGACCAATTATGATTTGCAAAATGCCCTTACCCGGATGGTCAGCCAGGGAAGGAATAAAAACTTCTATATGGCGATTGCGGGTACACCATCCAATTTCCCGTACAGCAGCAATGACTGGCTATCCGAAATCAAAGGGATGGAGACAGGATTTTTGTTTGCCAGCCTGGACCCGAGTGATTTGTCGTTCTTTAAGATCCCGAGTTCAGAATCCAGGGTCTATTCCAATTCGCCCATTCCGAAAACATTACGGCCGGGAGAAGGATTTTTTGCGAAGCGGCGTTACGACAAAGTGAAAGGAGCCCTGCCTTTTTCAGAAAATCTCTCACCCTCTAAGTGGACCCGGCTCCTTAAGGAGCGCTGGTTGGCCTTGAAAAGCTGACCGTATGTACAAGATCTGTTGAATCTGAAATGTTACATTTTTTTCAAACAAAATTAATAGTGGAATATTGAAAATAAATTTCTATCTGTGTATAATTTTAGCAGAAATAATTTAATTGAATTTTAGAGGAGGTTTTTCAATGGCTCGTATCCTGATCAATCCGGATGAAGTGGAAGCAGTAGCGAAGGAATTTCAGGCCAAACGCGAGCAAAGCCTGCAAATCATCAATGCTTTGAACCAGAGAATCCAATCGCTTGAGGGTCAATGGGAAGGGATGACCAAACGAAGTTTTTTCCGGGACTTCCAAGAAGCCAAGAAAAATATGGATAACTTCGCTCAGCTTCTGGAAAACATCTCTCAGGCATTAACCCAGATCGCAACCAAATTCCGTCAAACAGACCAGGCTTAAACATCGGGTTCTGTTGCAAACATACCCAGTTCTTGTTTCAAACATACTTTGATCGGACAGAGTTGACCCAGGGTTAACCTGTCCTTTTTTGATTCAACGGATGGTTCCGGTCGGAAGATCTCCATTTACATAGACCGGTCCGGAATAAGGTCTTTTTATCATTTGTTTCTCAGCTCAAAAGCCATCCGGCTGACCGGATCATTTTTGGTAAAGAGAGGTGAAACCGTTGCGGAGAACGAAGAACGCCCGGCCCGGATGTGCAGTCTGATGGCAAAGCCTTGCTTCGAACGCAATCAATATGGTAAAACACGAGCGGAAGCGAAAACTCATTCCGGGAATGTGACCCGTTTTCCGTAATGGTGGATATGGTTCAATGTATGAATCGATTTGTCATCATTTTTCTCCTGACATTGGCAGGAGCGGGCATGCTGGGGAGCGGTACGGCTGATGCCGATGGGGGCAGTTTTCAGGTCCCCCAGGTAAATGACCATTTCAACCAGTTCCAACAAGGCCCGGCCCCGAAGAAAACGGAGCTGGTCACTCCGACGGTAAAGGAAGAGGGCGGGTTCTGGGATCGGACTGCCAAAGCCATATCCGGCGCCTGGGACTGGACCGCCGACAAGCTCTCCGGCCTCTGGGATTGGCTCAAGGGAGCGCTGGCAAAGATTGTTGAATTCGTTGTGGAAAACGTGAAATTCATCGTTGGCGTCGCCGTCTTGTTGCTTGCCGGCGCCGCTTATCTCCTGCCGGGACAACCCGGATTAACCCAGCTGAGGAATTGGGGAACAAGATTGGTAGGTGTCGATACCAGCCGTCCTTACGGCAGGTTAAAACATGTGAGGGTAAGCGATGAAGCCTTGGCTAAGGTTTCACAGTTGGTTTATTCAGACAATATTTCGGGTGATGATCTTGTAGAAGCATTCGGGGAAGAAGGTTGGATAGTTGCAGACAGAACAAATTCACTAAATGGTCTTCAGGCTTATGTATTTGTAAAAGATTCAACAAAGGAAGTTGTCATTGCTTTCAGAGGAACGCAGTTTGAACTTAGGGGAGCTAATGATTTTGCGGCAGATGCCATACTGGCGGCAGGGTTTGACTCTTTTAACCCCCAGGCAGCCTCAGCCAGGGAGTTTGTGGAAAAAACAATCAATAATCCGTATTATAAGGGCTATCAGTTCGTGCTGACCGGCCACTCATTGGGCGGCTACCTGGCCGTCGATTCGTCGGCCCAGTATAAAATTCCGGCCGTCACGTTTAATGCTGCCGGTAAAAATCTGTTCCCGAGCGTAAACGCATCGGCACTGCTCGGCCCGGAAGCGATCCTGGGGGTTTACGGGGTGAACATGCTGGACCCCGATAACCGGAAGCAGACCATCAACGAAGGTCTTGACAACTATGATGATCTGATCCGGAATTATAATTATGATCACGATCTGGTTGGCGGAGTCAATTACCGGCCGGGTGAGACCTACGTGATCGATAAACAGGGACAAGTGACGGAGGATGAAGGACTGGACAACGGCATATTCGATGCCAATCTCGATATTGGGAGCCATTCCATCAGCAACTTTACCGGATATGATGATAAAACAAAGCAACAGGTAGATACGCCGTTACTGGATCAATATGGGGAGGACGGAAATATAGCCCCCCGATAGAGAAGGGTGTGATGAACTTGACAGGAGTATGGAAAAAGTTAGGGGCATGGGCCGGATGCATGGTGATGATCTTTGTTGTCATCATAAGTGGATGCACCACTTCTGGCATTCAAACTGATATGTCAACAATGACTCGCGAAGAAGAAGCCAAGATCAAAGAAGCGGCGGTTCAGTATATGAAGGAGACTTATCAGAAGGACTTCGTGGTCACGGAAATCATTAAAGGCAATGAATTTACTGGTATTCATTATATCCGTGGCTATGTGGAAGATGGGAGGAAAACTTCTGTCTTAATTTCCGGAACTACACCTGAAAACTTTCATGATTCGTATCCCTACGCATTTTGGTCAAATGAATTAAAGCCTCATATGAAAAAGATTGCGAGTAAGACCATGGATCTCAGAAAAATGGAACATCTGACTTATGGTTATAAAGATCCAAAAGCGAAACCAAAATATACAGGGGATCTTCCGTCTGTATTCGAGTTGCTGAAAAAAGGGGACAAAGATCTGTCATTAAATGTGGTGTTAGAAATATATCAACATGGCGGACGGGAAAAAGAAGATATCGCGAGGTTTCTGAACGAGTTAAAAAAGATGAATTTTAATAAGGTTTCAGTAACGGTTTTTGTTCTAGAAGATCAATTGAAATCAGCGCCGAAAGATGAAGATCCCGGCAAATATCTTCTGGTCAGGTACAATATTACAGGTGATGCCCAGACGATCGACCCCACCCACCTGGACCCGTATAAAACGGTGATCAAAGAAAGCAAATAATAAGGGGAACTGAACGGCAAGTAATCATATGAGCCTCCTCAAACCGGGATGGGTTGACCCAGGGCCAACCTGTCCGGGTTCTTTCTGAAGAGCCGCCACGCAGAAAGACAGGCCAGTGGCGGCATTTTTCTGTCAGTTTCTCGGTGCCCAAAGAATTATGACAACGATCTGGTCGGCGGAGTCAATTACCGGCCGGGTGAGACCTACGTGATCGATAAACAGGGAAATGTGACGGAGGATGAAGGGTTGGATAACGGCATCTTCGATGCCAATCTCGATATTGGCGGCAGTCATTCCATCAGCAATTTTACCGGGTATGATGATAAAACAAAGCAACAGGTAGATACGCCAGTGTTGGATCAATATGGGGAGGACGGAAATATAGTTCCCCGATAGAGAAGGGTGTGATGAACTTGGCAGAAGTAGGGAAGAGGCTTGGGACATGGGCCGGATGCATGGTGATGATCCTGGCCCTCATGCTGAGCGGATGTACCACTTCCAGCGTTTCAAATGATCTGGCAACAATGAGTCCCCAAGAAGAAGCCAAGATCAAAGAGGCGGCGGTTCAGTATATGAAGGAGACTTATCAGAAGGACTTCGTGGTCACGGAAATCATTAAAGGTGATGAATTTACGGGTACTTATTTTATACAAGGCTATGCGAAAGACGGAAGGAAAACCCCTGTCTTAATTCTTGGAACTTCACCTAAAGACTTTAATGATTCTTATGCAGATGAATTTTGGTCAAATGAATTAAAGCCTCATATGAAAAAGATTGCGAGTAAGACCATGGATCTCAGAAAATTGGAAAGTATGACCTATGGTTATAAGGATCCAAAAGCGAAACCAAAATATACAGGGGATCTCCCGTCCGTGTTTGAGCTGCTGAAAAAAGGGGACAAAGATTTGTCATTAGATGTGGTGTTAGAAATTTATCAACATGGCGGACGGGAAAAAGAGGATATCGCGAGGTTTCTGAACGAGCTGAAAAAGATGAATTTTAATGAGGTTATAATGGAAATATTTGTCTATGATGACCAATTGAAATCAGCGCCGAAAGATGAAGATCCCGGCAAACATCTTCTGGTCAGGTACAATATTTCAGGTGATGTCCAGACGATCGACCCCACCCGCCTGGACCCGTATAAAACGGTGATCAAAGAAAGCAAATAATAAGGGGAACTGAACGGCAAGTAATCATATGAGCCTCCTCAAACCGGGATGGGTTGACTCAGGGCCAACCTATCCGGGTTCTTTCTGAAGAGCCGCCACGCAGAAAGACAGGCCAGTGGCAGTTTTTTCTGTTAATTTCTGGGTGACCAAAGAATCACAGCTGTTCCAATCAAACAGATACCTGCTCCGATCCAGTCATAAGATCGGGAGTTTTTTATCGATCCCCCAACCCCATAAAACGGAGAGGATGATAAAAACTCCCCCGTAAGCAGCATAAACCCGGCCAAACGAAGGAAAGGACTGCAAAGCCGCGATCACTCCGTATAAACTTAAAACGACTCCGCCGAGTAGTCCCCAATAGAAAGGTTTTTCTTCCCTCAACCAAAGCCAAATCCTTTTGTGCCTCTCCGGAGGTTATTTAAAAAGGATATCTTTTTTATGTCAATTCGGCAAATGGAGCGTGAGTTTATATAAAAATATACATCAAAAAACGAGGATGCAACGAATAAAAAAATAAGTTCCATTTCCTATAAGAAAGTTAAGATTTTCATTGTAAAATAGACATCAGACGCTTATGGAGGGGATCTTCCTCAATCACCCTCCTGATGATCTTTGCTATTATCATCTGCCTGTGGGCACTCGCTGCATAGATACGGGATTTGAGATTCCGTTTCAACAGAGATTGATCTATGCATATGGAGAGGGATTGCAACATGAGAAGGAAAATAGCAAATCTGATTTTCTCCGTCTTTTTTCTCGGGTCGTATCAGAGAAGAGCGGTGGGCGGAACGCTCGGCGTGCTGCTTGGAATCTTGCCGATTGGCCACACGGCATGGATCGTGGGTTTGATCCTCTGTCTGATTTTTCGCCTGAATCTGCTGGCCGTTTATGTGGGGATCTCTGTCTCGCTCTTATTTCCGCTCATTGTCGTGGCTGCTCATTGGTCAGGGATGGATCGTTTCTTTTCCTCTCCTGATTCCACGGCTCTCTACGTCATTGCGGGAATCCTTTTTTTGTTTTTGTGCTATTTGGCATTCCGCTGGATTTATAAAGATGTACATATCAGAGATTTAACCAATGGCGAAAAAATGTTTGTCTTTCATGATTTGGGAAAAAGATGGACGTTTTTGAAGCGAATCTTGCTCATTTTAGGCGTTCTCTCGCTGATCACTCTGACCGTGTTCGGGATCAGTCTGTACGATCATCCGGTCGTTACCCCGCTGGTGCAGAAGACACCCTCCGATCCGTCGATCCAGCCCATCCCCGCTGGGCTTGATCACTCGAAAAAAACAGCCCCCGCGTTTCCGGAGACCGACAGCCGGGAACAGCCAAAAGATTTGACCACGTATGCGTTTTATGTTCCCTGGGATTCAAAGGGCTGGTTTGACTTGAATAGTCTGGGTCATATCAAAGATATCGATGTTCTCATTCCGGAATGGTATTCCCTTCAGTCCGATCTAACCCTTGACATCAGCAGGCAAGAAAATGTGGATCAGCTGGCCAAAAAACATCATGTACAAATCATTCCCAGACTAAATAACTTTACGGAACAAAAATGGGACGGTTCCGCGGTCAGCCGAATGCTGGCTTCCCCGCAAAAGCGGGCCAGCTTGATTCATGAGCTGCATCAAGATGTTAAAAAACATGGATATGCGGGCATTAATATCTATTTTGAAAAGGTCAGACCCCAGGACAAAAAACGATTAACTGCATTTATCAAAGAATTGTCGACGGTTTTCCACCGGGACGGGCTCAAAGTGATCCATAGTGTTCCCGTCGATGATCCTGCTTACGACTATCGGGCTCTGTCTAACTATGCCGATTACCTGGATGTCATCCTGTACGAGGAGCACCATGAGGAAGGCGCCCCGGGCCCCATCGCTTCCTTTAACTGGACGAAAAAGTCGCTGGAGCGCCTGCCCGTCCCTGCCGGCAAACGAATCATCAGTTTGGGTACATACGGGTACGATTGGGCGGTTGGCAGCCGCAAGCCTGCGAAAGCCTTAACCTTTAACCAAGTGATGATGCTGGCCGACCGCTACCAGCTGAAAGTGGAGTGGGACGCGGCCAGCAGTAACCCTTACCTTCGCTATAAAAAAGGGAGCGAAGAGCACATCGTCTGGTTTTTGGACGCCCCTGCCTTTTATAACCAGCTTCGGCTTGTCCATCAATACGGGGCGGAAGGAATTGCGTTTTGGAGGCTGGGCTCGGAAGATAAAGCCATTTGGGATTTGCTCAAAGGAAAGCCCGACGCCGTCTCGGGGATGAGGCAAGTGACCAGCCCGATTCCCGAGTATATCGGAGACGGGGAGATCTTATCTGTCTCAGCTATAGAAAAACAGGGGAGCCGTTCCGTTGAGTTAGAAGAGGGAAACTGGATTAAGGATGTCGGTTACCAATCCCCTTCGGCGCCGCTTCAGGTGCAGCGGTATGGAAAAACAGCAGAGAAGAAAATTGCTCTTACGTTTGACGATGGTCCTGATTCTGCCTATACGGCTCAAATTTTGGATATCTTAAAGAAACACAACATCAAAGCGTCTTTTTACATCACCGGCGAAAATGCCGTTTTACATCCCGGCCTGGTGGAGCGGATGTATGAAGAAGGACATGAGGTCGGAAATCATACCTATTCTCATCCGCACTTGGGGCAAATTTCCCCATTCTTGGTCCGGCTGGAATTACATTCTACCCAGCGTCTGTTTCAAGCGTTTACCGACCACACCCTGACTACCTTCCGTCCGCCTTATCAAGTGGAATCGGAACCCCAGACCCGGGATGAAATTCGGGCGATGGTGCGCGGGAGCCAATACGGTTACACCATGATCAGCAAAAACATCGAGACATTCGACTGGCAGAAGCCGTCCAGCCGCCAAATTACCGAAAGAATCATGGAGCAGCTGAAGCTGGGACATATCGTGCTCTTGCACGATGCCGGCGGCGACCGTTCGGAAACGGTCAAAGCCCTGCCCGAATTGATTGAAAAACTGAAGGCACAAGGCTATCAATTCGTCACGGCAAGTGAGCTGATCGGAAAATCCAAAGATCAGGTGATGCCGGCCATTCAACCGGAAGAAAGGATTTATCTGCCGTTTGCCAAAGCCGTATTTACGGTGACCGGCTTGTTACAACACAGTTTTACATTCCTGATCTACACCGGAATTGGAATTGGATTTGTCCGCGTCGCCTTTTTAATGTACTTTTCCTTCCGGCAGCGAATCAAATTTAAGAGGCGTGTGCGGTGGCTGGACCGGGGGGCGCAACTGCTGGGTTTCAATCCGATGGTGAGTGTCGTCATCGCCGCTTACAATGAGGAAAAAGTGATTAATAAAACCATTCATTCCGTTTTACAAAGCAAATATGCGCCGCTGGAAGTGATTATCGTCAATGACGGCTCCACCGATCAAACCGAAGCGGTGATCAAAAGGGAGTTTGCCGGAAACCCTCAAGTTCGTGTGATCACACAGCCAAACAGCGGAAAAACGGCTGCGATTAACCGGGGATATCGCTTGGCGAGAGGGGAAATCATCGTATCCATCGATGCCGATACCCTGATCGCCGACCATACCATTCCCCTTTTGGTGCGACACTTCCAGGACGAGAAGGTGGCTGCGGTATCAGGCAATGTGAAGGTTGGAAACGTAAGGAATCTGCTCACGCTCTGGCAACATGTGGAATATATAACCGGATTTAATTTGGAAAGACGAGCTTTTGATGATCTCAACTGTATCCCGGTTGTTCCGGGTGCGATCTGTGCCTGGCGCAAAAGTGCAGTGGAAGAAGTCGGTTATTTCAAGCATGATACACTGGCTGAGGATACAGATATTACGATTACCCTCTTGCGCCACGGTTACAAGGTGGAGTTTGAAGTTCTCGCTTTCGCCTATACGGAAGCACCTGAGGACTTGAAAAGCCTCATCAAACAACGAACCCGTTGGATTTACGGAACATTGCAGTGCCTGTGGAAACACAGGGGGGCTCTTTTCTCCAGAAAGCAAAAAGCGCTGGGATTTGTTTCCCTCCCCAATATGTGGATCTTTCAGTACGGGGTGCAGACATTTTCTCTGTTCGTAGACCTGCTTTGTATTTTAAGTTTATTCACCGATCATGCCGTCACCACGATGACTTTCTACATCGGTTTTCTGATGTTTGATCTGTTGGCCGCTTACTTCGCCTTCCGGCTGGAAAAGGAAAGTCCGAAGCCGCTGATCTGGCTGTTTATCCAGCGATTTGTATACAGACAGCTGATGTCCTATGTGGTTGTCCGATCTTTCATCTTTGCATTCAAGGGGATTTCCGTCGGTTGGAACAAGCTGAAGCGAAAGGGACATGTTCAGCTCGAACAAGGCGATCCGTTGAAAGAAGTGGGATGAGCATCGGACATGTCCGGGAAAATGGAGGAGTTTGCAAAGCATCAGTGAATATGCCCGGAACAGAAAGACATACTAAGTCAAAAAGGATTGAATGATCGATGATGGACAAGATCATGAATAAACTGGGTTATGTGGTGATCGGACTGATTGTCTCTGCACTCCTTCTGATTTTAGTGATTGGCGTGAGAATTTAACCTTTCCCCTTGATGCAGAATCATCGCCGAACGAAAGGACAGCTGTTTTTTCCGCTGTCGAATCAATATGCCCCGGTCAAGCCGACCGGGGCATCGCTGTCAGGAAACAGGCGTATGTTTCAACCATTTGTCCAAAAAGTCGTAAGCCATCTGCCGAATCGGAGAAGGGAAATCGTGGCCGCTGTTTCCGATCAACGAGACGAACCGGTCACCCGCGCCGAGCTGATGATAGAGTCGGGTTAAATCCAGCAGGGCTTCCGATGCCGGTTGCCAGTGAGGAAAAATATCATCCAGTTGCCCTGTCCAGTTAAAAAAGGGAACGGGAGCGGCCAGAGCTGCGATCTCATGCCATTCAAACGGAACAGTTCCTTCGTTTAAATCGTCACTCAACCGCGGGATATGGGAATACCAGTCCCTTTTTCCCCAGCGGTGGGGGTCAGGGTCACCGGCAAAAGTACAAAAGCCGCAGCTGGACACGATGGCCCGGATTCTCCGGTCGATTCCGGCCAGAAAGAAGGCATTATACCCGCCCTTTGAATGTCCGATCGCTCCGATTTTTCCGGGGTCGACGAAGGGCAATCGGCACAGGAGGTCGATCCCCTGGCGATGATCCGCCAGCATTTTGCCGACTGCCGTCCAGTCCGGGTGCTTCTCGTAGAAAGGAGCCGTGAAAAAGGGGTCGTGCCCCTCATAGATTCGTTCTCCTGCTGTAATGGAATCAGGTGCAAGCACGACGTATCCTCTTGTCACGAGTTCCAAACCGTATCTTCGGTTTTCTCGCCCTTGCGGTGTCGCGACATCCGCTTTGCCTTCCGCAACGGTTGGGTGAAGAGCCAGTACGGCCGGGAATCCGGCGGAAGCTTTTTGATCAAGAGCGGCGGGAATTAACAAATAGGCAGTCACTTCATCCCCGTCAACCGTATTGTACACAATGTGTTGACGCGTATGATCCGCTTCCGGTGTTTCGGAAAGAATGCGGTACTGTACGGGTACGGGATCGGGCAGGCCGCCCAGATAACGGAGCCATGTCCGCAGGATGCCGTCTCTCTTTTCCTTCCATTGCTCATGGTTTTCGATGTTTTTGAGGAGGGAAGGGATGCCTTTTGCATTCAGCTCGGATAATCGGTAGGTCATTCTCGTTTCTCCTCCGGTTCCGCATTGACTTGATAACTCCATAAGCGGCTGCCGCTCCCGTAATAGATTCGGCCGTTTAGAAAGGCGGCCCCGACGGTGATCGTCCGGGGCGGAACCGCCACCCTCTGTGCTCGGAACGTTTCGGGTTCAATGCGGATAATGGCCTGACTCAGCAAAGCGTAAATGGCTTGATCCGTTCCTTTGCATAAGCCGTTTCTGACGATCAGACCGTAAGGGGACAGATCTTCTTCATAGATCACGTCTTGCGATTCGGGATCAAACACAAAATAGAGGGAATCCGATGTGAGGGCATGTACGTGCTGAAGGTGATCGATTTCCATCACGGAAATCTCTCTCGCCCCGTCGACCGGGATCGAGCGGTAAAGAATTTGTTTCGTCGGCCAGTGCATGCGGTAGATGTTGGCGGCGCGCTCCCGCGGCCGGGCTCCGCCCGGAGTTTCGATGCTGGTGCCTCCGAGCAGGTCGCCGTCCTTCAAAACAACCAGCGAGTGGGTACTCTGGTTGGGAACAATCGCTGTGTCAGGTATGACCTGTTCATCCCGGGTTCGGATGTTGAAGATCACGAGGGAGCCACCGACAGCACCATACCCCGGAAACCCTCCGAAGATCACGTGTTTCCCGTCCGGATGGGCCGCTCCGCAGCGTGGCCGGAAGATTCCCGGATAACTGGCGACCCGTTTCGGATTGCGGTCGTCGGGCTGGTGGATGTTCAGCGGCTTTGAGGTGTCAAACAGATGCAGATGTCCCCCGGCATAAGCGGCTCCCGCGATCACGCCTCCTTGAACGGCGTAAGCGCAAATATTTCCGCCGCCTCCTTCTTCCACAACGGCTCGTCCGTAGTCGAGGAGAAGTCCGGTTTTCGGTTGATAGGTAAAAAAGTGGAGCGGATGATTGGAAGTTCCGTACACGTTGCCGTCCGGTCCCGCCACCAGCGGAGACAGATCGGCTCCTTCAGTATGATAGCGGAGCGGGATCTTCCGGATTTCTCCCGTCGCCGGATGAGAGATCCTTAACTCACGATCAGACAGGCTGAAGTCTTCAATCACCCGGCCATCCGGAAAGGTCCGGTGGATCCGGTTGAAACCCTGACCTGTATAAAGGGAAGGAGAGACCTCGCCTTCTTCTGCCGGGATAGCCCTGCCGGCGAAAAATTTTTTCCACCCCGCTTGTCCGGTTTCCGTCCGGGGTTCATTGCAATGTCCGTACACGTTGCCGTCGATGCCCAGATGAACGTACCCGATCCCCTGTGTCCGTTTTTCCTCAGGGATGAGCGAATGTTTTTCCCCGGTTTTCGGATGAAAAGCGACCAGATTTTTCCGTTCGGTCCCGATTCCGATGTAAACCCATCCGGAACGGTCAACAGCTAAACTTCCCGCATAGTTTTGCTCCTCATCCATTTGCCCGTAATCGATGATCTCCCGGGTCTTAGGATCATAGCGGAGCAAATGGCAATGCGGGTAAGTGGTTGTAAACACAAAGCCGTGCTCATCCTCGGCAAAGCTGAAGCCGACAATGGTTTCATCCGCACACGGCCGGGCTGAAAACACACATGTTTCAGCAAAAGGATCAAAGACCATCAACATGTCTCCGGCCCCGGTGTAAAAGAAACCCTCCGTACTGCTCATGCAGGCAAACGGATAATCGAAAAGCCGGTTCGGAAAGTAGACTTGCCGGCACTTTCCCGTGTCGGGGTCGACAATTAGGATGTAACCTCTGGCCGCGATGACAAACCGGGATTCCCCCTGCCCGTTGGAACAGACGGCGGCAGTGCGGGCCTCGTCCGCGGCGACGGGGATTCCGTGATCGATAAAGCCGGCTCCATCCGTCGGTATCGTAATCACCCCACTTCAACCAATTACTTACAACATACCCGACGTTATAAAAATAGTCAATATATTCAGCCTTCATGCAGTTGTGGGAGTGTGATATTTTAATTTTACAATTATATGGAATAAAACAAAATGATATAATATTCTGTATAAAGGAGGATAAGCGGACGTCAGATGGAATGGTGTCCCTTTCATGGCGGTTCAGTGGTTTGATGCTCCCTTGGTCGCCGGTTCAGGGACGGATCTCCATGTTGCCCGGTGGAGAAGTCCTGCTTTTTTGAGGCGAAATGAAAGTTTGTTTTTCAAACGGGTAAAAACAAGAGAATACAGGGGGGTAACGGCAGATGAAAATTCCACTGAAGGGGTTGGCTTTTTTTGCTGCTGTGATGTTAGCGCTGGTGGCTGTTTTGCCTGTGCCGACAGCCACAGCAAACGAACCGCCGGCAATCGCGTCATCGGAGAATAAGGCTGGCGTTCAGGCGGAAGACTCGCAGCAAACAGGGCACAAACACCGGTCGGAATATGAATTCAGCTTTAATATGCCGGATCGGGTCGGAGTCGGTGAATATGTCAGCGTACCGGTTACGCTGCAAACTGAAGAAACCGGTAAAGAAGGCTACGAAAATGTGCATATACGCGTTGAAAAAACGCTGGGTCCCGGAGATGTCCTCTTTCGCGCAACCGATCACGACCAAAAGATCCATACGTATATCAATCGCGGGGACTGGGGCAAGCCGGGATTTGATTTGCCTCCGGACTACAGGGAAACGACCGAGTGGACATTCAAATTTTCCAAAGTGGGTACCTATCTCATCACGTTTAAACTCGTCAGTCAAAAAGGGGAACTCCTCGCCAAAAAACGGGCAGTTGTTCATGCCCAGCCGGCTTTTGCCGACCTGGGTGTTCAAGTCTCCAGCTTGACGATCATGACCGCCGCGTTCGGTCGGGACGCATCCGGGAACGACGTCATTTACACGGTTGTGGTGGGAAACCCCGGTAAACTGGTGGTGATGGATGCTGAATCGGAAGAGATCTTGAAGGTGCTCGATCTTCCGGGAGCAACAGGAGCGTGGGCGATTACGGTGGCGAGCGATGGAGCCGCTTATGCCGGCACATATCCGAACGGGCATTTGTACAGGTATCAGCTCGGGGCGGACCAGGTGGAAGATTTAGGACAACCCGCCCCCAATACGACGGTGATTTACGGACTGAACCCGGGCAAGGACGGGAAGGTGTACGGCGGTACTTACTGGAGCGGTCGTGCGTTTGAATACGACCCCAAGAAAGGCTTCACCGATTTCGGGCAGATGGCGGAAGGGGAGGAATATGTGAGGAGTTTGGCCTATGATCCTGAGGCACACGTCATCTATGCCGGGATCGGAGCACACGCACACCTGATCAAATACAATATTGCGACAGGTGAAAAAGAAAATATTTTGCCTTCCGAATATGCGAACTACATTTCTGTCTACGACTTGGATTTAGAAGGAGGCAAGCTGTTTATCAAGCTTGAGCCGAACTACCGGACGCTCGTGATGGACATAAAAACCGGGGAAATCGAGGCAGAGCTGACGGTTCACTCAAGGGGGGTCAGTCCGTTATCTCCTGATGGCAAGGTGGTTTACTATACGAACGGTGGAATTTTGCATGCCTACAACCTGGAGACGAAGATGTCCGAAAAAGTGAAAGTCGGCGGGAACGACGTGGATTTTAAAGCGAACGCGATCGGCTGGGACTATGTGCGGTTAGATGATCCGGACTTTCCGGGCGATACGTTGTTTGGTTTTGTCGGCAATTACGAAGGAAAGGCGTTTAAATACAATCCTCTGTCAAACAGTTTGAAAGCGTTCACCATCCCTTTGCCGAAACAGCCCACTGACATTTTTCACGTGGGCTCGGGACCGGACGGGAACATTTACAGCAGCGGTTATATCTCCGGCGGTGTGGGTGTATACTCGCCCGTGACGGCGAAGAAAGTACAGTACACGGGTTTGGGTCAGGTGGAAGGCATGACATCCGTCGGCCAAAAGATGTATTTTGGGGTTTATCCCCGTGCGAGAATTTATGAATACGACCCGGGGAAACCATGGCAACGAAACAGTAACCCGAAACAGTTGTTTGACCTGTACGGCCAGGAGCAGGATCGACCGGTGGCGATGGCCGGTTCGGCAGAAAAAGGGAAACTGTTTATCGGGAGCGTGCCGGATTACGGCCGGCTGGGCGGGGCGCTTTCAGTGTACGATTTTGCCACCGGAAAGCTGGATATTCACCGCCACATAGTGCAAAACCAGAGCGTGGTTTCCCTCGCCTACAAGAACGGCAAAGTATATGCCGGAACAAGTATTTACGGAGGCATTGGGCAAGATCCGGTTGAACAAGAGGCAAAATTGTTTGTCTGGGATGTGGATCGGGGAGAGAAAACATTTGAAACGGTACCTGTTCCAGGAGAAACGGTAATCCGGGCATTGACGGTCGGACCGGACGGAAACATTTGGGGGCTGGCGGAAGGCACGTTGTTTATCTTCGATCCCGAGACGAATACCGTCATCTATAAAGAGGATAAATTTCCGCAGATTCAGGTGTCATTTGAGAGTGCGGCCGCAGATGTTGAAGCTGCCTCCACGCGCGGGGGCGCTCATTTGGAGCTCGGAAAAGACGGTTATCTTTACGGCACCGCGGACGGAAAGTTTTTTAAGATCAATCCCTATACCAAACATGTCACCGTCCTCCGTGAACAAGAATCGTTCCGCCTGGCCCGAGACTGGATGGGTAACTTTTATTTTAAAAACGGGCCTGCGATTTCGTATGGAAATACCTTGTGGCGATACACGATTGAAGACCGTACCGTTTCCGTGACCGGAGTCGTGCTGGACAGGACCGCCTTGCATTTATCCGCCGGAGAAACAACGTCACTCACAGCAACGGTTGAGCCTGTGTTTGCGACCAACAAAGATGTGGCCTGGACATCGAGCAATATCGGGGTGGCGACGGTTGACCCGAATGGCCGGGTGATTGCGGTGGGGCCGGGAACAGCCGTGATCACCGTGACAACGGATGACGGAAGTAAAAAAGCGACCTGTGTGGTTCAGGTCCAATAAACGTGTTCGGGAGAAGCGGGAGAGGCGGCAAACCCTCTCTCGCCTTCATCATCGTGCGTTGCAAAAGGGGATTTCGGATGGGTGAATCAAAGATGGGGAAATGGAAAGCACGTTTGTGGAGGGACCGGTATCTGTTCTTGCTGCTTTTCCCGGGCCTGCTGTATTACATCGTGTACAAGTATATCCCGATGTTGGGAAGTGTGATCGCCTTTCAAAAATACAGTCCGTTTCTGGGGTTCTTTGACAGTCCCTGGGTGGGCTTGGCCAACTTTGAAAGAATCTTCGAAGATGCCGAAGTGGTGCGCGTCTTGTGGAATACATTGCTTTTGTCGTTCCTGCAAATTGTTTTTGCTTTTCCTGTTCCGATTTTGCTCGCTCTGATGTTGAATGAACTGCGGAATAAACTGTATAAGCGGCTCATTCAGTCGCTCGTCTACTTGCCCCACTTTTTGTCATGGGTAGTCGTGATCGGCATTGTCACGATCTTTTTGCGCAGTGAAGGAATGGTCAATCATGTGTTAAGCAGTTTGGGAATTCAGCCCATTCCCTTTTTAAACGATCCGGACTATTTCATGCCGCTCGTTGTGCTGGAGGTGATCTGGAAGGAGTCCGGCTGGGGGACCGTTATTTTCCTGGCGGCTCTGGCAGGCGTCAATCCACATCTTTATGAGGCCGCGATTGTGGACGGGGCGAACCGATGGCGGCAAATTTGGCACATTACCCTGCCTGCGCTCCGCAGCACGATTGTCATTTTGTTCATCCTGAGGTTAGGGACTGTACTCGACAGCGGATTCGAGCAGATCTTTCTCATGTTAAATCCGTTTAACATGGAGGTTGGCAACGTACTCGACACCTATGTTTACTTCAAAGGGATTCAACAGGGAGATTACAGTTTTGCAGCGGCTGTCGGGTTGTTCAAAGGAGTGGTGGGGCTTGTCCTCGTCGTCATCGCCAACCGTCTGGCCAAACGGTTCGGTGAAGAAGGGCTTTATTAGTCATGCGGAGAGGAGGGAAAAGGCATGCATCACCGGACACTCCCCGACCGCGTTGTCGACATCCTCAATGCGGCTGTATTGGCTGTGATCGCGTTTACCATGTTGTTTCCGTTTATTTACATCTTTGCCGTTTCGTTTTCATCCCTGTCTGCCTTTTCGCAAAGCGACCTGATCTTGTGGCCCGAAAAATGGGTCACGGATGCTTACGAGTATATCCTGGAATCTGAAGCGTTTATCCGCTCGCTGTATGTGACGGCATTCGTTACGGTGGCCGGGACTTTTGTCAATCTCACCGTTACCTCCATGATGGCGTATGCGTTGTCCCGGCCGATCACCGGCGGACGTATGTTCCAGTTCATGGTGCTGTTTACCTTTTTATTCACCCCCGGCATGATTCCGACTTACCTGATCGTCAAAGCGACGGGTCTCATTGATTCTGTTTGGTCGCTGATTCTGCCGGCGGCCGTCAACTCCTTTAATTTGATCGTCATGCGGCAATTTTTCCTGAACATTCCCAACGAACTGAACGAGGCGGCGGTCATCGACGGTGCAAACGATCTGCAAATTTTCTTCCGCATCATTCTCCCCTTATCCAAACCGGCGCTGGCAGCTTTTGGTTTGTTCTATGCCGTGTCGCACTGGAACAACTATTTTGCCGGCCTGCTCTATCTGAATGACCCCGCCAAATGGCCGATTCAAGTGGTTCTCAGACAAATTGTGGTTGTAGGGGAGCCGACCGCCACGCTGGGGGGACAGCATTTGCTGGAGAATCCGCCTCCCCCGGAGACGGTTCAAATGGCGGCCATTCTGCTCGCCACTCTCCCCATCCTGATCATTTATCCGTTTCTGCAAAAGCATTTTGCAAAGGGAGTGATGCTGGGGTCGATCAAGGGGTAGCATCGCGGGTTCTTGCCCGCAGGCGCCATTCAGTCACTTTCACAAGCAAATGGAGGGGGATCATGAAGTTCAAACGTTTTATGACAGCAGGGCTCACTTTATGCCTTGCCGCAAGCGTGGCCGGATGTTCGGATAACGGCGAAAAGTCGGCGGAGAACGGGAAAATGACGATTACGGCGATGAAATATATTTACGGTGATCCTCCGCCCATCGACGGTCCGGGACTCAAAAAAATCAACGAGAAATTCAAAGTGGATTATCAACCCCGATTTATTCCGGAAGCCGACTACGACGAAAAGCTGACAGCCGTCATGGCTTCCGGCGATGTGCCCGACATCGTCGGCTTTAAGGGCTTCGGCGTGAATGAGATGAAATTTTATACTTGGGCGAAACAGGGAGCTTTTCTGCCGTTAGACGAGTACATCAAAGATTACCCGACCTTCAAAATGGTGCCGGATTATGCGTGGGATGCGATGAAAGTGGATGGCAAAATATACGGGATTCCGGAGTACTCCCCGGTTTCCGAGGTTACCCCCGTGATCCGGAAAGACTGGCTTGACAAACTGGGGCTGAAGATGCCGACCAATTACGAAGAGCTTAAAAAAGTTGCGATCGCTTTCACCAAACAGGACCCCGACGGGAACGGCAAAGATGATACGTACGGAATCGCCATGGGCCAAAATATCGATCCCGATTATAATATGGGGGCCTACTGGGATTATACGGCCTGGTACCACAAGAACGAACAAGGGCGGTACATCCCGGGCATCATCTCCGATGCGCGCAAACAGCTGATTCAGTTTTACGCCGATCTGTACAAAGAAGGGGCCCTTACGCGCGATTTTGCTTTGATGAGTTGGGGGGACGTCAACTCCAAGGAATTTTATGCAGGAAAGGCCGGGATTTTTATCGCTGCCCCGCAAGGCATGTCGGAACCGTATATGCAGAGTTTATTACAGGTGCATCCTGAAGCGGAACTCGTACCCATTCCTCCGTTCCAGGCTCCCGACGGTTCGAAAGGTTTCAGGGCCCGAAAACCGTATTTTGGCATGACCGCTTTGTCGGCAAAACTGGCCGATCAACCTGAAAAAGTGAAGCGCATTCTGGAAATGATCGATTTCGGGCGAAAGTTTTATCCGTGGGAAGAGCGAACCCCGGACAACAAAGATTTCGACTGGCTGTGGGGGCATCAGGGAGAAGGGTATGTGATGAAAGGCGGGAAGCCCGTTGCCCAAAAACCGGAGTCGCAGCCCAGAACCTATCTGCCCGATAAAAAAGGATGGGCTCCCAGTCTGGAAGCCAACCGGTATTCCATGGAATACAATGTACCCCAACTGGCCAATTTGACCCGACAACTGGAACAAATGCATGTGCAGACCAAGCATTACTTCAATCCCGTGAACGGAATCATACCGGAAATTGAACAACAGAAAGGCGAAGAGCTCAGGCAGTTTCTCATTAATGAACAGACGAAAATGATCGTCGGACAGCGACCGATTGACGAATGGGATCAAATGGTACAAGAGTTTTTGAACAAAGGCGGAGCCCAATGGATCAAAGAGATGAATGAAGCGATCCAAGCCGGTAACAGACAGGGATTTTGGAAATAAAAATGGCACGAATGCTTCCGTGTTTCAAAAAAATACAGGGAACCCGTTGGTCGATTCCCTGCTTGGTTGAAACCCGGCCCCCCTCGCAGGGAACGCCGGGTTTTTCCCGTCCGTTAGAGAACCCAGTGCCGGATCGCCTGAGCCACTCCATCTTCCTGATTTGTAGCGGTAATCCAGTCGGCTGCCTCTTTCACCACAGGCTGGGCATTCCCCATCGCTACGCCCAGACCGGCTTCTTTGATCATGGCCAAATCATTCAGGCTGTCACCGAGCGCCATGACGTTTTCCATGGAAATGCCGATTCGACGGCAAACGCTCTTCAGCCCTTGCGCTTTATTGACTCCTTTTGCATTCACTTCAATGTTGGTCGGGCTGGAGTTGGTGATTTCCACGCGGTCCCGCTCGGTCTCCAGTTCCTGTAAAATCTTTTCCCGTGCCGCTTGATCGTCGGTATCAAACCCGAATTTCAGCCACTGATGAGCAAGAATATCCGCGGGAATATCATTCCGCCACACCTGGTCGATGGTGACACACCAGAAATAGGTAGAATACTTCTGCGACAATTCCCACATCCACCGGACAAGGTCCGCTTCGATCAGGTTTCTTTCCAGCAATTCTCCCGACCCGGTCCAAATTTCAGCACCGTTTACGGTCACCAGGTAAGATGACAGCTGAAGGGATTCGGCGTAGTCGCGGCAAGTCATCATCGTCCGGCCCGTGCTGAATACCACCGAGATCCCTTTTTCCTGGGCTTCCTTAATCGCCTGGCGGTTCGCCGGCGATATATTTCCGTGGTTGTCCAATAAAGTCCCGTCCATGTCCAGTGCGATCAGTTTAATCTCCTTCATTCTTTCCTTCCTCTCTCCAGTCAACCATGACCGTAATTGGTTCCCTGTTTTTATCATCCATATCTATTGTTACACAAATTCTTCGTTTTCGGAAATGTTGAAGATGACCCTGAATGTGGCGAACGTTCTTTTTTGTTACAATAGTATGAGAACGATTCGGCGGTGGAGGGGGATTTTACGATGACGATCAAAAATAAAATCTTCCTCAGCTATGTTCTGTTATTGATTGTACCGCTTTTGGTCATTACACTGATCAATTATTGGACGAGCAAGGATATGATCGAAAAGAAATCGGTCGACCAATTTTATACGGTTTCCCAGCTCGCCAACCGGCAATTTGATCAGTATTTCATGGATATTGAGAATCTTTCCATGAATATTTTTCAAGGGAAGATCGTGCAAAAAAAATTAAGCCAACCCCTCTATTCGCATCGTGAGCCGACCATCGATGATTTTGAGCAGGAAAAGGAAATGACCCATTTTTTGCGGGGGATTTACAAGTTGAAGCCCGGAATCTCCAGTATTCTCATTTACGGGTACAACGGCCGGAATTACTATTACCACCCTAAGAGAAGCTGGAATGCGGCGTATGACGCTACCCGTGAACCGTGGTTCAAACACACGGTTGCGAAGGGGGGTGCATGGGTCTTAAGCGGCCGAAGGGAAGAAAAGCAATTATACAATAAATTTGACCGGCGTCCCGAGGAAGTAGTCACCTTCAGCCGCGTCATTAAAAGCCTGCAATCGTTCGAGCCGATCGGGGTGCTGGCGATTAACGTAAAAATAGAAACATTGGAGAACCTGGCGGGCGTCAACACAGGCCCAAATAAATTAATCATTTATGACCAGGACGGAAAACCGGTCGTAGCCAGTACCGGATTCGATCCCCGGCTGCAGGGAAACGAGTTTCTTCAGGTAAGCACCGTCTCGCCGTATACCCGCTGGAAATCGGCCTATTTTGCTTCAAAGGATGTCTTGATCAAAGAATCCAGGCAGATGCGGAACTTCATGATGTTCATCACCGTTCTGCTGCTGGTCCTTGCCTCCGTGCTCGCGCACTTCATCTCTGCCGGCATCGTGAAGCCGCTCCGCCGGTTAAAAGCAAAAATGAAAGCGGTGGAACGCGGTGAATTTAACAGCCGGGAAGAGGGCGCTTCCGTGAGAAATGACGAGATTGGGGAACTGACTTACGGATTTAACCATATGCTCGAGCGGATTGAAATGCTGGTAGAGGAAATACGCAGGCAGGAGCAGCAAAAACGGGAGGCCGAATTGAGTGCATTGCAGGCGCGGATTAACCCTCACTTTATGTACAACACCTTAAACGGGCTGCGCTGGGCAGCCATGATGGAAGGGAATCACCGCATTGCCGGCTGGATTACTTCGTTTGTCTATCTGTTAAAATTCAGCGCCAAAAACCAGGATGCCCTGATTACCTTACAGCAGGAGCTGGAGTTGCTCCGGCACTATGTTGAGTTGATGAAAATGCGCAACGACCAGTTCGATTTCCGACTCCAGGTGGATGACAACATCCGCCATCATCTGGTTGTTCCCTTTTTATTGCAACCCATTGTGGAAAACGCCATCTTTCACGGCATCGTGCCGTCGGAACGCAAGGGAGTCATCGAAGTGAATGTGTATTGCCGCGACCGGATGAATGTCGCCGTGATCCGGGACAACGGGGTGGGGATCGAAGAAGAGAAATTAAAAACGCTCCTGTTACCGGCGAGTCCATCAGACCAGGGAGAAAACTTCAATAAGATCGGATTGAGCAATGTCTCCGATCGCTTGCGGCTCAAGTTTGGACTTTCAGCGGATTTACAGGTGAAAAGCAGGTTGAATGAGGGAACAGAGGTGATCGTTGTGTGGCCGGTCATCGGAAATGAGAAGGAGGAACAGCCGGATGAGGAAAGTTTTGCTGGTCGAAGATGAGCTGCTGGCCCGCTCGGGGATGAAGGCGTTGATCGACTGGGAAGAGAACGGTTTTCATCTGGTCGCCGATGTTTCGCACGGGCAGGAAGCGCTCAGGGTTTTACAGCAACATCCGGTCGACATTGTCTTGACGGACATCCGCATGCCTGTCATGGACGGCCTGACCCTGATTGAAACGATTCGGCAGCAAGAACTTCCGTGTGAAGTCATCGTCTTGAGCAGTTATGACGATTTCCGGTATGTCCGCAAGGCGATGCAATTCGGAGTCCGCGATTATATCCATAAGCCGACGATGACCCCGGACGAACTGATCGAAACATTAAAAAAGGCGGCCGAGGAGCTGGATAAAAAAAGATCGGCCGAAAAGTTCCGGCAGATGGTGGCCGATTTCGCCCGGGAAAGCCGTGATATGTTCTTGAAGAAGTTAGTCAAACAGCTGATTGACAGCGGCTCTTCGGCGTTGGACCCGCACATCACCCACCTATTGGACAGTGCAGATGTCCTTGATCAACCGTTTTATCTCTGCCTTTTCCGCATTTTCTTTCCCCAGGTCCCCGGGACGGAAAGAACTCTCTTTCTTTCAGAGGAACAAATCGTTCACTCGTTTATGGATCAACAGGTGGGAGATCTCCGTTACGCCCTTCTTGACCTGCGCGAAAAGGATGAATGGTTGTTTCTTTCCCCGGTTCATCCCGGACCAATCCTTGGCGGGTTCGGACCCTATGCGGATCGTTTCGGATGTCAGCTGGTGTGGGAAGCGGCAGACGAGCCAACCGATATTTTTCATGTGAGTGACATCTACCGCAAGCTAAGCCGGGCTGTTTCCGAGAAATGGGAGGCGGCGCAACAACACAAGTACCGTCACCCGCTGATTCAGAAGGCGATTTCTTACATGCATGAACATTACATGAATCCGCTCACATTGGAAAAAGTAAGCGGACATATTCACATCAACCCCTCGTACTTCAGCCGGCTGTTTTACAAAGAGACCGGAGAGTCGTTTACGGATTACTTAACCGCTTACCGCTTAAAGCGGGCAAAGCAGTTATTGTTGCAAACGAACTTACCCGTTTATCTGATCGCCCATCGGGTCGGCTACTGCAACAGCAAATACTTCCTGAAAGTATTCAGAAAGCGGTTCGGGATGACACCGGGGGAATTCCGGCGAAAAAACACGGTCAGTGGTCAATAAAGGTTACCATTTGGGGCAAAAAAAGAGACCTGCAGATGAACATGTAAAAATAGTATACTCCTTTGTCATCAAAGCGTCCTTTTGGGCTGGTTTTTATTTTTATAAGATTTAAACAAAACGGAAAACTGTCATCTGAAACGGCTTTTCTGGAACAACGGGAGTGGTTGCAGGTGGAACTTGCCATTAACGGCGGAAAACCGGCCCGGAGTAAGCCTTTGCCCCCCAACTATCCGGGAGCGATGATGATGGGGGCGGAGGAGGCGGAACTGGCGGCCCGGACTATCCTGGCCCAATCGCCTTTTCGCTACTACGGGCCGCGTGTGCAGGGAGCGGTGCGGGCGTTTGAAGATGCCATGGCCCAACAGCTGGGCATTCCTTACGTACTCGCCGTTTCATCCGGTACGGCCGCATTGATCGTGGCGCTAAAAGCACTTGGGATCGGATACGGAGATAAGGTCATCGTTCCCGCCAACACATTTATCGCAACGGTCGGGGCCGTGATCTGTTGCAACGCAGTCCCTGTCTTTTGTGATGTGGACGAGAGTTTGAACTTGGATCCGTCCGACCTGCCCCGCGTCATGGATGACGAAGTCAAGGCGATCATTGCCGTGCCGATCCTGGGGAACCCGTGTGAGATGGACGCGATCATGAGGTTCGCCGAACAGCACCATCTTTATGTCATCGAGGATGTGGCCCAGTCTTGCGGTACGAAATATAAGGGCAACTATTCAGGGACGATCGGACATATCGGAGCGTTTAGTTTTCAGTTAAACAAAATATTGACCGCCGGCGAAGGCGGGGCGGTGGTAACCCGGTCCGGGGAGTGGTTTGAACGCTCGGTCCGTTACCACGATCAGGGGATGTTCCGGGAAAAACACCGGTACGGACTGGATTCACCCGATGAAACGAACGCCTTTATCGGACAAAATTACCGGATGAGTGAACTCACGGGGGCGGTACTCCGGGCTCAGTGGGACAAATGGCAGCAGATCACTTCCAGCATGAAAAAACATTACCGGACCATCCGCGATGCGTTAACAGCGGAAATCCCGAACGTGCAGTTTCGAAAAACGGTGGATGAAGACGGAGAACTGGGGTCCAACTTGGGGATCATCCTTCCTTCCGGCGAGATCGCCGGGAAGTTTGTGCAGGCACTTCAGGCGGAAAACATTTCCGTTTCACCGTTGTATGGAGGAAAGCCCGTCTATATGATGCCGCAAATCCTCTACCGGCGAACGGTTGACCTGAGCGGTTTTCCGTTTGATTATCCCTTCAAGCGACCGGTCGTCTATTCTGAACACATGTGCCCGCGCGCGTCCGATCTCATGCCGCGAACCGTTTATCTGCCGGTCAGTCCGCTGTTAACCGATCAGGATACGCAGGAAATCATTGACGGTCTGGTTAAAGTCTATCGCGGCTTGGGCCTGTAGTTCCTAGGCAGAAAGGGGGGATCGCTGGCATGACCCGTCACGCGGCAACAGAAACAGGAATGGATGCTCTCACACACAAGCAGACCAAACTCGCTCGTCTTGCGCGAAGAGTTTACCGGTATCGGTGGTATTATTTGATGATGCTTCCCGGTCTCGTCTACTTCCTCATTTATCATTATCTCCCCATGGTGGGTGTTGTGATCGCCTTTAAGGATTTCAATTTGATCAAAGGGATCTGGCACAGCCCCTGGGTCGGCCTCAAGCATTTTGAGGAGATCTTCACCTCCCCCGACATCTACAGAACGATCCGAAACACGTTGATGATCAGCACGTACCGGATCATTTTCGGTATGTTGCCCGATCTGTTGCTGGCACTGATCCTGAACGAAATCAGGGTCCGCTGGTTTAAGCGGACCGTGCAGACGATTACTTACGGACCCTATTTTTTGTCCTGGGTGATCGTATATGCGCTTGCTTTTTCCTTTTTGGCTCCCGAATCGGGGCTGGTAAACACGCTGCTTCGCCATTTGGGAATGAATCCGATCGACTTTTTGACCAATCAGGAATATTTCCGGACCATTCTCGTGACTACGGACATCTGGAAAAACACCGGCTTTGGAGCGGTGATTTATCTGGCGTCGCTGGCGGCCATCAATCCCCAGCTGTACGAAGCGGCGGTGGTCGATGGCGCCGGCCGCTGGCGGCAATTGTGGCACATTACCTTGCCCGGCATCCGCAATGTGTTTCTCCTGCTGTTGATTCTTCGCATCGGCCATATTATGGATGCTGGCTTTGAGCAAGTATATATTTTCCTCAACGCCAGAGTGTATGAAACAGGTGATATTATCGACACGTGGGTATTCAGAAGAGGCCTGGAAAACCTCGAGTTCAGCATGGCAACGGCGGTAGGCTTCTTCAAAGGAGTCGTCGGACTGGTTCTGGTGATCGGGGCGAACAAGCTGGCCAAACGCTTCGGGGGTTCAGGTATTTGGTAGGGGGTGAACACCATACTGTACAAAACAAAAAGCGACCGGATCGTTGACGCCATTTTGTACCTCATTTTAACCCTTTTCGCCCTTGCCGCACTCTTTCCCATTTACTACGTGTTTGTCATGTCGGTCACCCCGATCGATGTCGTCCTGAAAAACGGCGGGTTTGTCATTTTCCCGGAAAAAGTGACCTGGGAAGGGTATAAGGCGATTTTTGAAAGCCCTGTCATCCCGCGGGCGCTTCAGGTGACCGTTTTTGTGACGGTTGTGGGGACGGCGCTCAACTTGATTGTAACGACTCTGCTCGCTTATCCGCTTTCCAAGAAACAACTGCCGGGCCGGAACTTCTTCCTGTTTATGATCGTGTTTACGATGCTTTTTTCCGGAGGCTTAATTCCGCTCTACCTCGTGGTGCGGGCCACGGGTCTCTTAAATACCGTTTGGGCACTGATTATTCCGGGGCTGGTCTCCGCCTTTAATATGCTGATCATGAAAACCTTTTTTGAGAATCTTCCCGAGGAGATTGAGGAGGCGGCCAAAGTGGACGGTTGCGGGGAGCTGGCTGCTCTGTTCCGGATCGTCCTGCCGCTCTCCAAGCCGATTATGGCGACCATGGCCCTGTTTTACGGCATCCAACACTGGAACGCCTATTTCCAGGGGATTATGTACATTACGGATAAATCCCTCTATCCGATGCAGGTGGTACTCCGAAATATGCTGCAGGCGCAAAGCGTCAGCCAGGAGCTGTTGACGCAGAATCCGACGCTAATCCAGCAGCTTCCCCCGGAAACCTTGCAAATGGCCGCGGTGGTCGTCACGATTTTGCCGGTTCTGGTGATTTATCCGTTTGTGCAAAAATATTTCGTCAAAGGGTTTTTGCTCGGGTCTGTGAAGGAATGAAACCGGATTCGCTCGCGTTCCCGCGTTCAGCGCTTGAAATGATAAAAAGGGAGGAAAAAGCCATGAAGGTTCAGCGTCTGGCGATTTGGCTGCTCATTTTTACCCTTGTGCTCAGCGGCTGTTCGTTTATTACCGGGGAAAAGCCAAGTGAAAATGAAAAAGGGGGCAGCGGGGGAAAACTGGAGCTGAAGTGGTTTACCATGGTGGATCAGGCGACCACGGTTTTGCCGGATGTGCAGAACGATTTTGTGAAAAAGAAGATCGAAGAAAAGTTTAATGTGAAATTAACCATCGAGTTTATGCCGTTTGGACCGGACCGGGATAATCAGTTGAACGTCAAAGTGGCCAGCGGTGATGCGCCCGATATGTTTTTGTCGACCGGCATCATGAGCCAAACCCTGGCTCTCAACGGAGTATTGGCGGATCTGACCCCGTTTGTCTCTCCGAAGACGATGCCCAACTATTTCAAATGGGTCAAAGAAGAGGAGTTAAAGCGATATGCCATACAAAACCAGTTTGTGCGCGCTCCGATTCCGTTTGCGCGGAATGTGTACCGTTCCTACTATATCCGCAAAGACTGGCTGGACAAACTGGGGCTTCAAGTACCGACCAACTATGACGAAATGATCAACGTCATGCGCGCATTTACGAATAATGATCCCGACGGCAACGGCAAGAAGGACACGTACGGCATGTCGGCATCCGGCAACGGAAAAGGGCTGTCCATCGATTTGCCCCAGTATCTCCATAACGGTTTGATCGGGATGTTTATGATCGAAAACGGCAAATTTATCGATGTGCAATCCGACCCGCGCGTAGAAAATGTGATTGATGAAACGGTGCAGATGATCAAAGAAGGAATTCTCGATCCCGATTGGTATTTAAATGAAGGAGAAGCGCACATTGACCGGGCGGCCCAGGGAAAAGTGGGCATTGTAGCCAGTCATACGCGCGACTTGATTTGGGATGCCAACCCGCAAAGTCTGCAAAATAAGTCGAAGGCCATTGATCCGAAGGCCGACTGGATTCCGTTTAACCCCTTTAAGGATCAGCCCGGAATCTGGACGGAAACACTTCCTGAAACAGCCTTTCTCTTCCCCAAATCTGTCGCAGAGAACGAACCGGAGAAAGTGAAGCGCTCCGTGCAAATTTTGGATTGGCTGGCCAGCGAAGAAGGGTATCTCCTCACCCATTATGGTGTGGAAGGAAAACATTATACGCGCAGCGGCAACAAAATCACGCTGAAACCGGATGCCATCCAGAAAGAGATTGTGGAGAAAGGCAATTTTCTCGATGTGTATGATTTCTTCACCCCGGCTGAACCGGAAGTGCTCGGCCTGGAAGTGATCGACCCGCGCATGACGGAGCGCGACCGGAAAATCGATGAAACCGTGAAATCCTATCCCAAAATTCCGTCGATCGGCACCAATGTGGCCCCGCCGAAAGGGTTAAACCTCGCCGACTTCCGGGCGAAGATGCACGAGTACCATTCCAAAATGCTGTTTGACGAAAAATCGGGCAAAAACTGGCCGAAATACCGCCAGGAGTTAATGACCAAGTACAAAGGCCAGGACGTGTTTCAGGCCTATGTCGAGCAAGTCCGGGCGACAGGTACCAAAGTGGAAGATTTTAAATAAAGCATGAGGTCATGCTCTGAGAATAGGGGTAAAAAAATGAAGCAGCTGCAGACAAGTCCTGCAGCTGCTTCATCTTTGTTGCGGGTTGGGCCATGCTCACAGTGGGGGGAGAAATTGATCGCTCCAGGTGATTGAATCATCATATAAAATAGAACGAGAGATTGGAAGGAAGCCATTCGACTCATCAAGCCGTATGTGTGGGCCGGACTGCAAGACTGCCAAAAATCTCATGTTTTCAATAGATTATCAAACAACGGGATTATTGATAAGATGAAGGGTCCGGCGATCGGTTCTAAAAAAATATTTCTATTTCGGGCGAATGGAGATGCAAGAGTTTCCTTTCCATCATATTCTATATTGATTTTTATTCAAGATGGAAAGGGAGGAATCGAGTTTGGGCAATTTACAGCGGCTATGCAACCAGTTTGCCAGAATTGTCGGGGGTCAGCCCAGTGTGATGAATGGGGTTTGTTTTGTGCAAAAGTTCAGGAACATCCCGGTAACGATTTTGGGGCGTCGCAGCCGGTCTCCTCTGGTGTTGCCAACCTTCTTTACTTTTGAATCGATCGACAGACAAGGCCGGGCCTTAAACCTGGGAGAAACCGTGATCTTACCTGCAGAAGTGAACCCGTTTATTTCAGAGTTGCGCAAAAAAGGGATCATTGTGGCATCCCTGCATAACCACTGGTTATTCGAGAAGCCGCGTCTGATGTATATTCACTTTGAATCCGTGGAAAATCCGATTAGCTTTGCGAGGAAAGCTGCGCAAGCTTTACGCGTGTTAAGGGATTAGAGAGTGAATCAAAGGAGTCTCTGTTTACAGGAAGATAGAACCGACTGGCAAGCTTCGGCTTGCTTTTTCTTGTCGCCGCACAGACGGAAATCTTGTTCAGCCAGGATAATAAAAGACGGGGCCTCATATACATAAAGCATGTCCTCTGTTTCGGAGATGAACGTAAATCATGTCGCTTTCAAGAGTATGGATCATTATGGCAGCCAGTGCGGTGTTGGCAATCGGAATCAATTGCTTTTTGGCTCCTTACCGGGTGCTGGACGGGGGAATGATTGGGATCGGTTTGATTTGCAAGTATTTGTGGGGAGTGAAAGCCGGTTTCACCATCCTTTTATTGAGCGTTCCGATTTTTGCGCTGGCCTGGTTTTATGATCGTGATTATTTCTACAACAGTGTGTACGGCATGTTGATTTCTTCGTTTTTCATTGATCTTCTCCAACCGCTGCAATTTAAATTCCTTGCCTGTGTCCGGTTGGATCCTTTATCCAGTTCCATAGTCGGGGGGATCCTTGTCGGATGGGGAATCGGTATGATGCTCAGACATGAAACAAGCACGGGTGGCACAGACCTGCTGGCCCAACTTCTAGCCTCTGTTTTTCGGATCAATGTAGGGGTTCTTATTTTTATGATTGATGCCATGGTCATCAGCCTTGGCGGCTGGCTGATTTCCAAAGAGACTTTATTGCTTTCCCTTATCACCATTACGGCGGTGGGATTGACGACCAGTCTGTGTACCTGGAAAATCAGTGAGAATGCCTGATCCCGGAACGAAGGGAGATCAGGCACTGTCATGGCTCAAAAATAAAGTTATACTCGTACTTTTGTAGAGTAAACCGATTTGATTTATAATATTTTATAGAAAAGTATTGCAGCAGAGAAATAAGAACTTGGCGTTTGATCCAGACTACATCCCATACAGATCCAAAACAGATGCGAAGAGAGGATGCTGGAAAGTGGCTCATTTATTTACTCCGTTTACTTTTAAAGGGTTGGAACTGAAGAACCGAATCGTCATGCCTCCCATGTGCCAATACTCCGTGGAAGCCAGAGACGGGAAGCCGAATGAGTGGCATTTTGTACATTATACCAGCAGGGCGGTTGGCGGAGCGGGATTGATCATCATAGAAATGACAGACGTCGAACCGGATGGCCGGATTACAGATTTTGACCTTGGCATATGGTCAGATGATCACATTCCGGCTTTTGCGCGGATCATTGAGTCGTGCCACCGACATGGTGCAAAAATGGGAATTCAAATCGCACATGCCGGCCGGAAAGCTGAAGATGCAAAGACGCCTGTCGCGCCGTCAGCGATCCCTTTTAATTCCAAATTTAAAACACCAAGGGCGCTGTCCACCGATGAAGTGAAAAGGATGGTGGAAAAGTTCAGGGATGCCGCTGTGCGGGCCATTCAGGCGGGCGTGGATACGATCGAGCTTCATGGCGCCCACGGCTATCTGATCCATCAATTCCATTCGCCGTTAACCAACCGAAGAGAAGACGAATACGGTCAAGACCCAGCCAGGTTCGGGGTCGAAGTGATTCAGGCGGTCAAAAGTGTCATGCCGAGCCGGATGCCGCTCCTGATGCGCGTTTCCGCTGTTGAATATGCCGATGGCGGGTATGACCTGGAATATATCATTGAGGTTTGCAAGCGATATAAAGAGGCGGGGGTCGATCTGTTCCATATCTCTTCCGGTGGGGAAGGACCGGCCGGCTCCAACAGAAAACCGGGCAATTTCCCCGGCTATCAAGTGCCGATGGCCCGGGCGGTGAAACAAGCGCTCGATGTACCCGTCATTGCCGTCGGAATGCTGGATGATCCTGTCTTGGCGGAATCGGTGATCGCCAATCGCGACGCGGACCTTGTTGCCGTGGGGCGGGGAATGTTAAAAGATCCGTATTGGGCCATTCATGCCGCAGAAGCTTTAGGACATAAAGCAGAGCCTCCCAGACAATATGTGCGTGCATTTTGATTTTTAGGGCGATTGGAGATGTGAAAAGACGGGAAAACAGGAAGCCAGCCTAAGAACCAAGAAGGAAGCGCAGAAACTTCTTCTTTGTCATCGGAGGCGGAAGGTTTCCCGGTTCGGGTTGCCAACTGTTCAGAATCCATCAACGTTCAAGCTTGGAACAGATTTCGGCACCATTTTTCATGTTGATTTTCATCCACGGAGGGAAAACGATGAAACTGGGGTTGAGCACGTACAGTTTGTCAAAGGCAATGGCTTCAGGTGAAATGACGGTATTGGACGCCATGGATTGGATGAAGCAGCAAGGTGCCCGGCATGTTGAGATTGTGCCTCACGGATTCAGCCTGGAAGATCACTCTTCTCTGGTTGATGAAATAAAGGGAAAAGCAGAGGAGCTCGGGCTGGAGATTTCGAACTATGCCATCGGTGCAAACTTTATTGGGCTGGATGAAGCCGGTTATCGGAATGAGATCGAACGGGTGATGAGGCATGTGGATATCGCCCATCGCTTAGGTGCCGGACGGATGCGGCACGATGTCGCCTCCCGTCCGAAACATGAAACGGACATCCATCGATTTGAAGCGGATTTGCCCCTGATCGTTTCCGCTTGCCGGCAAATTGCCGATTATGCCAAACAATACGGAATCATCACCAGTGTTGAAAATCATGGCTATTACGTTCAGGCCAGTGACCGGATCCAGAGGTTGTTATATCTGGTGGATCGGGACAATTTTAAAACGACGCTGGATATTGGTAATTTTTGGTGTGTGGATGAGGATCCGGTTCAGGCGGTTGAAAAGAATCTGCCGTATGCATCAATGATCCATTGGAAAGATTTTTACCTTCGCCCCAGACATCAAGATCCGGGAGAAGGATGGTTTCAAACATTGTCCGGAAACTTCCTGCGAGGTTCCATTTTCGGCCACGGGGATCTGGATGTCCGCACTATCCTGAAAATCATTAAAGACTCCGGTTACGACGGTTTTATTTCGATTGAATTTGAAGGCATGGAAGATTGCCGACTGGGTTCAAAGATCAGTATGGACAATGCCCGGCGGATCTGGGAGGAGGTTTGATAGGGAAAGAAACGGAAATTGTCTTTGACGGGAGAAAAATGACAATATTGACAGTATAAAAACGTTTCATTACAATAGAAAATCCAGGGTCAAAAGCACATGGGTGATCGTTCGGAAAAATGGTCCCTTCAATCACTTACCCTTACATGTCGAGAGGGCCGAAGATCAAGGGTTATCGTCTGTGGCCAAAGGCGGGGAAACTCGTCACGTGGGTTCGAATCCCACCGTCCCTTGATCAATCCTTGCCCTCTTTTTTATGTCAGCGAGATGTCTCGGGTGGAGACGCCAAGTGAGTGATCCCTTTTCCATCCCTTGCCCCCATCCGGGCCGAAGGAATGAGGGTTATCGAGGGGCTTGGTGGTCGTGAGACCAGCGGGTTCGACTCCCGCCTCGTTGCGTTCTTTTGAAATGCGGCGGATAGCTCAGTGGCCAGAGCGCCAATTCCTTGTTCCGCTCTCTTGTCCGACAGGGCCGACGGGCGTGGATTATCGCCGCCAATTCAAGCGTGGATCGGGACACGGTCGGCGTGCATGAGGGTTCGAGTCCCTCCCAACTGGCGTACCACGCAAATCCTTGCCCACTCCTTGCCCTGGAAGGCCGAAGGATCAAGGTTATCGCCTTTAAGCGGGAGGTCGAGGGTTCGAGTCCCTCTCCGCCGCAACATGGACAGGTAGCCAAAAAGGTTAAGGCACCAGACTGACTTTTTAAGTCCGTTTCCCTGGTCCGACTCCTTACCCTCACGGGTCGAAGGACAGTAGGGTTATCGTTGAATCTGGGGATTGCAGGTTCGAGTCCTGCCCTGTCCTCAAACAAGGGCCGAGGGATCAAGGTTATCGTATCGGAATGTGGCTCCGACCAGCGCCCTTGATCCGATTCCTTGCCCTCTTTTAATAATGTTAACCTGCGGCAGCTCTCACCGCTTATTTTGATTATTTAAAAATCAATGTCACTAAAATGAGTACCATGATTCGAAGGGTGAACATCCAGCTCCTTGTCCACTTGTTGAACTGCCAGAGTTTCTTGATGATCCGCTAAAGGTGTACTGTTTGCTGTTGCTTGATTTGCAATCATCCCTGTCATCGGTGGAATTTTCGTAAATTTCTTCACGCTCATATTGTCACATGCTGATCTGTAGAGTAGTAAACAATTTTAGCATTGCAATTCTTTAACCTTATTTATTGCCCGAAAGGGCCGGAGGTGTTTACAGATGTACAAGTTCTTCACCGATCTGTTCAAATCCACTCCGCAGACACAACCGATTCCCGGGAAGCAGATGGTACAGGGTCGTTCCGGCGGCTACATGTTTGAAGCCGGAACCTGGGCGATGGTTCGACGTTGCCTGATCACGGGAACCGCAAACGGAGCTTACTATGCGGGACGAACCGAGCTAACGGAAGACTTTGTAAACACCTTGAAACTGGCGATCGAAGAAGATCCGTGCAAAGTTGCCGAGGAGATCGTCTACGCCTCCGATGGTCGCTCGGTGAACAACAGCTCTCCTTTGTTCGCTTTGGTTCTGCTTTCAATGGGGACCAAGCCTGAAGCGAAGCAGGCATTTTTGGACATCTTTCCTCAAGTGGTACGAACGGCAAGCCATTTTTACGAGTGGCTTTCCTATACAAAAGCCATTCGTGGTTTCGGCAAGATCGTCCGGAAAGCCGGAATCGAATGGCTGTCCAGGAATGACGTGAAAGGTCTGGCTTACCAGCTTCTCAAATACCAACAACGTCATGGATTCTCCAACCGGGATGTGTTGCGTCTGTTCCATGTCCATCCGCCAACGGTTGACCATCAGCGTCTGTTTGAATGGGTCGTCAAAGGATGGACAGATTTGCCTGAAGAACCGCCATCTGATGCACTGTCTCAAATCTGGTGGTATGAATGGTTAAAGCGAAATCCTGAGCAAACCCATACAGCGATTCGGGAGGGGCGCTTGACCCATGAAATGGCAGCGCCTGTCGGAGTGATGGACAAACAAGCATGGCAACTGCTGTTTGAAGGCATGCCGATCACGGCGATGCTTCGGAATCTCGGCTCCCTCACCGAAATTGGTGTACTTCGTGCCGATGAAACGGCGAATCTGGACAGGGTCGAAGAAGTTCTGAACAATAAAGATCATCTGCGCAAAGGTCGCATCCACCCCATCGATGTGCTGAAGGCGCTCAAAACGTATGAATCCGGAGGAAGGATCGGCAGAAGCAAAAAGACATGGGAACCGGTTGCCCGCCTTGTAGACATTCTCGACAAAGCGGTGGAGCTGTCCTTCGAGGTGCAAGAACCGACCGGAAAGGTGTTCATGCATGCCGTGGACGTTTCCGGCTCGATGAGTTATGCCCATGTTCCTTCCGTCGGATTAACCTGTTCAGAAATCGCAACCGCGATGGCGCTGGTTACTGCCAAAGCGGAAAAGAATTACATGATTCGTGGCTTTGCTGAAACGTTTCGTGACTTGAAGATCACCGCGAAAGACAGTTTCTCCTCCGCTCTCAAGAAGGCAGAGAATCAAACCTTCGGCGCGACAGACGCTTCGGTTGCTTATGATTGGATGATCAAGAAAAACTTTCACGCGGATGTGATCTGTTTCTGGACCGATAGCGAATCCTGGGCAGGGCGCAGGCATCCCTCTCAGGCGCTGGCGGATTATCGGAACAAGGTGAATCCGCACATCAAGGCGATCTATGTCACTTTGACGCCCTACAATATCACGCTGGTCGACCCGGATGATCCGAACTCCTATGACTTCGGCGGATTTGACCCGGGTATTCCCAAACTTGTCCAAATGATAGCCAATAATGAACTGTAAATCCCTCTATATGACATCGGTGTTGTTCACCGTCATCAATAAGAACGAAAGCCGGCAGGTAACGCTTGGTGCGTTATCGCCTGCTTTCTTTTTGGATGATTCGTGGTTTCTCTCTGCTGCTGTGGCATTAAGGTGGAAAGAGGAATACCTGACGGAATTGAGGAAAGCACGGCTCCATGCTCAACCTTCGATTTCATGACTGGCTGGGACAAGCAGAAGCAATTTGATATAATATACATAGAAAGTTTGTAAAAGTATGAATAAAAGTTTAATTTATTAGCTGATTCCCGTTGAGATCAAGGCATGGAAGGAGGAACCTGATGAACGAATTTCGCGTGCCGCCGGTCATTCTGTACGGTCGCGGTTCTCTGTCGCAGGCAGGTGATCAGGCGGCAAGTTTGGGGAGAAGGGCGCTGATCATCAGCGACCGCGTCATGGAAAAGCTCGGCTATGTGAAGCGGTGTGAACAGTTACTGGATCAAGCCGGGGTTTCTTCTGTTTCGTATCCGGATGTCAATTCGGAGACCACGGATCAGCATGTTGCGGAAGCCCTGGAGATCTTGCAACAAGAAAAGTGCGACCTGCTTGTCGCCATCGGCGGGGGCAGCTGTCTGGACGCAGCCAAAGCGGTCTCCATCGTGGCGAAAAACGGTGGTTATATCCGCGATTATATGGGCGGGAAAAGAGCGATCATCCATCCCCCGGTCCCGATGATTGCGATTCCGACGACAGCTGGGACAGGTTCCGAGGTGACCAGTGCCGTCGTGGTCACCAACACGACCAACGATGTGAAGATGATGATCAAGCATCCCGCTTTCATCCCCAAAGTAGCGATTGTCGACCCCGTTTTGACCGTTTCGTCACCGCCCCATGTGACTGCTGCCACCGGAATCGATGCCTTGTGCCATGCGGTTGAGGCCTACCTGTCACGCCGTGCCCAACCGGTCACGGATTCGCTGGCCTTGTCGTCGATTCGGCTGATTGGCCGGAATATACGAACGGCTTATAAAAATGGGAGCGATCTGGAGGCCAGAGAACACATGGCCATCGCTGCGATGCAGGCGGGTATGGCTTTTTCCAACGCATCCGTTTGTCTGGTTCACGGAATGTCCCGCCCGATTGGAGCGGTTTTTCATGTCCCGCACGGCATATCCAATGCGATGCTGCTGCCGGCCGTGCTGGAGTTCAGCAAGGAGGCATGCATCGAGCGTTTGGCCGCCATTGGCCGGGTCTATTGCGATGATTTGAAAGCGCTTGCCGATGAGCGGGCGGCGGACGAGTTTGTTTCCATGATCAAACAACTCTGCCTGGATCTCAATATTCCCAATATGAAAGAACAGGGGATCGACCGGGCCAAATTGGAGCAAGTCGTCGATAAAATGGCGGCTGATGCTCTGGAGAGCGGAAGTCCGGCAATGAATCCGCGCATTCCGACACATGCGGAAATCGTGGAGCTGTATCGTGTTTGTTATGATTATAATTTTCAAAGTATTGGAAATTATGAGTGAGGGGTGAACCCGATGAAACCATCCAAGGACCAGGTCGTCAAATCCGCATTTTCCAGCTTCATCGGTACGGCCATCGAATGGTATGACTTCTTTTTATACGGGACAGCGGCCGCTCTCGTCTTTCCCAAGCTCTTCTTTCCGGAGTCCGATCCGCTGGTTGGAACACTGCAATCGTTTGCCACTTTTACGCTCGGTTTTGTCGCGCGGCCGTTTGGCGGAATTATTTTCGGTAATTACGGGGACAAAATCGGACGCAAATCCATGCTGGTCTTGACACTCTTAATCATGGGGATTTCCACCGCGCTGATCGGACTGTTGCCGACTTATGAAAACATCGGGATTTGGGCTCCCGTCCTGCTCATCGTCCTGCGCTTGTTGCAAGGGATTGGAGTGGGAGGAGAATGGGGAGGAGCGGCTTTGATTGCAGTGGAGCATGCTCCGAAAGGCAAAAGAGGTTTTTACGGCAGTTGGCCGCAGATGGGGGTTCCGGGAGGATTGTTGCTGTCGACCGCTGTATTTACCCTGTTTTCCTCTTTGCCGGACGAACAATTTTTGTCATGGGGATGGCGTATTCCGTTCCTGCTCAGCATCCTTTTGGTCGGGGTCGGTTTGTTTATCCGCCTGCGCGTGATGGAGACGCCAGCCTTTCAAAAAGTGAAGGAAACGGGGACAGAAGCCCGCATGCCGATCCTGGAAGTGCTCAAAGCGCATCCGAAAGAAGTGCTCCAGGCGATGGGCGCTCGCTTTGCCGAAAACGGGTCCTTTTACATTTTTAGCGTGTTTGTCCTTACCTATGCCACGGAACAATTGGATCTGGCAAAAAACATGGTGCTGACCGGGGTCACGCTGGCCACTGCCATCGGGTTTTTTGCCATGCCGCTGTTTGCCGCTCTTTCAGACCGCATCGGACGCCGTCCGGTCTACATGGGCGGGGCCGCATTTACCGCGCTGTTCGCTTTCCCCTTCTTTTGGCTGCTTGATACCAAGAGCACCTTATTCATCTGGCTGGCCATTGTGCTGGCGATGGTGTTCGGCCATGCGGCGATGTACGGACCGCAAGCCGCCTTCCTGTCCGAACTGTTTGGAACACGGGTCCGTTACAGCGGTATCTCCATCGGCGCTCAATTGGCATCGGTATTTGCGGGAGGAATCGCCCCGCTGGTCGCCACCTCGCTGATCGCCTGGACCGGCGGCAAACCATGGGCTGTCGCCGTTTACTTGATCTTTATGAGCCTGATTACGCTCATCTCCGTGTACTGGACCTCTGAAACGTATCAAAAAGAAATATCGGAAGAACGGACTAACGCAAAAAAAGAAGGATTTCAACGTAACACCCCTGCGGGATGAGTGCATCCTTCTTCTTGCGACCCTTGTCCAATAGCGGATAGGGGGTTGTTTTTTTACCGCTTACGCCCAACCTCCGCGATGGCCTCAGCTCAGGGCTTCCACAATGCTCTCTTCCAGGCAGTAGATCTCCACTTTTTCTTGGCTTCTCAAGACAATATCAGAATAGCTGCATACGACATGACGTCCGGTGATTTCTGCCAGTCTCGCTTTCATGAGCGAATCATATACCTCTTTTTTCATATCACGCAAGACGGAATCGACACGTCTTCCCCGAAGGGTCATACGTGTATATACTTCGTCAATCGTTGGCGTTCCTCTGGAAATGATCACGATGATGTTTCCGGAAATGAATACTTCGAAATCATTGCATGGGGTTCCAAGCAACTGATTTTGACATTCGCTAAAAGCATCGCAAATTTCTTTTTGATACCCGGTCAGATTTTTGAATTGCATCTTTCTGCTCCTTGTTCCTTCCTGCTTTTATCAGTTTAGGCCTTTTCCTTGACCAATATTCAAACAAGCAGTTAAAACCTTTACTTTTGTTAAAAATCACCGTATAATTGCCTTGGAATAAAATTAAAAATTGTTTGTTCAGGAGGAGCCTGCCACCCGCAGGCTCCTTTTGTCTTTTTTTCGGTACGGGCCGGAGAAGCAATGTTTGACAAAGGGGGACATCCGATTTAACTTCACCATTTTTGGGCATAAATGAAAAAAGTTTCTACATTTATAGGAGGAGCTATGGAACAACAAGCAATTTGGGCGATTGGTATTTTTCTTGTCATTTACGCACTGATTATTGCCGAAAAAATTCATCGCACCATTGTTGCCATGATCGGCGGGGGACTGATGGTGGTACTCGGCATCGTCGATCAAGAGACTGCGGTTCACCATATTGACTTCAATACGCTCGGACTTTTGATCGGCATGATGATTCTGGTGAACATCACGGCGGAAACGGGAGTGTTCAAATATATCGCGGTAGTGGCCGCCAAAAAGGCCCGGGGAGAGCCGGTCCGCATCCTGATTGCGCTGGCTCTTATCACCGCGGTTGGCTCGGCATTTCTGGATAATGTAACCACCGTGCTATTGATGGTGCCGGTCACCTTCAGCATCACCCGCCAACTCCGCGTCAATCCCATTCCTTTTCTGATTACGCAGATCCTCGCATCCAATGTGGGAGGAACGGCAACGCTGATCGGAGATCCGCCCAACATCATGATCGGAAGCGCCGTCAAAGAGCTGACATTTATGGCCTTTATCGAAAATTTGGGACCGATCGCAGTTATTATCATGGCCGTGCATATCCCGCTTTTTATCCTGTTATTCCGCAATCAGATCCAAACCACCGATGAACTGAAGCGGAGCATGATGAAAATGGATGAAACCCAATTAATCACGGATCGCAAACTGTTGAAGAAGTCCTTAACTGTCCTGGGGCTGACGATTCTCGGTTTTTTCCTGCATCAGCTGCTGCATCTGGAATCAGCGACGGTCGCATTGGCCGGCGCATTCCTTCTGCTTCTTTTCACTGGGGAACATGTGATGGAAGAGGCGTTTGCCAGAGTGGAATGGATGACCATTTTCTTCTTCGTAGGTTTGTTTGTTCTGGTTTCCGGCCTTATTGAAACAGGGGTGATCTCTCAACTGGCCAAGACGGCGATCGAGCTGACCGGCGGGGATCTGACGGCCACCTCGATGCTGATTTTGTGGCTGAGTGCCATCGCATCCGCTTTTCTTGACAACATCCCGTTTGTCGCCACGATGATCCCCATGATTCAGGAAATGGGGAATATGGGAGTCAGCAATCTGGAGCCGCTGTGGTGGAGCCTCGCGCTCGGAGCCTGTCTCGGCGGAAACGGATCACTCATTGGCGCAAGCGCAAACGTGATTGTAGCCGGCATGTCAGGAAAAGAAGGATATCCGATTTCATTTGTTCAGTTTTTTAAATACGGTTTTCCGCTGATGCTGCTGTCCATCATTTTGTCCAGCGTATATGTGTACATCCGTTATTTAATGTAAGGGAGAATAAAACGTATGTTAACTTACCAGTATAACCAGGACATCATAAGAATCCGGGAAACGGTAAATAAGGACGATGTGGAGTTCCACATTCAAGTCCTGAAAGAAAAACCGTTTGTAGACCATCTCAAACAAGTACAGAACTTTTTTGAAGATAACGAGGTGTATACGGACGTCCTGTTTTACGCATACGCGGACCACGAATACCGGGTCATTGTGCGTCATGATTATTACACGGATTTCATTCTGGCGCTGATGAAACATCGGTTATTACAAAGTGTCAAATGGGAGAAGGAAGGGCTCACGGATTCGGAACAGTGAAAACTCCATCCGGAGCTCAAATATGCGATCGGTGCAGGTCCGGACTTTGATCAGATCGACCGCGAGGATGTACAAAAGGTACGAGAGGCCGGACTGATGATCCACCCCTATGCAGTAAACGGAAAAGCAGATATGAAAAGGCTGCTTGAGTGGGGAGTCACCGGCATGTTTTCCAACTTCCCCGACCGCTTGCAAGCAGCTATTCGTGAGCATCGTCAAGAAACTAAGCGATAAAACAGATGCGAATCGACCGGGAAACCCTTGATCCATTTCAAGGGTTTTTCTTGTTATGGGGTGATGCGGTTTTCGGAATGACAAAAATCCCTATCCTGCCGCATCGTTTGGAAAAACGGCAAAAAAATCAATGGCCATAAAAAATAAAAAGTATGGTATTGTTAAAGTATGGCATTTTCATTATGGGAGAAAGAACAGGTTGGAACAATGGGTCAAGGAGGGGAAGACGTGAACAACAGCCTGCACCGAGCCGAAAATCTACTCGTTCCTGCTTCCAAGACGGAACCTTGTTCAATCTGTGGAAAAGAAGCGCGTTTCGTGGAGATTAGTTTTGAGTCCCCCATCTGTTCGGCAGAATGCGCCAAGCAGATGTGGAAACAGTATGTAGACACGCAAATCTCCAGAAAGTACAGGGCGATTACAGATTTTGCAAAATCACAGGACCGATGATGAAACCGGTCTGTGGTTTTGCGTTTCTATTTTTTGGATGCCGACATGGAGAGCAGGTGCGACCGGTGTGTTGAAACTGGGACGCTTGCTCTCTTTCTATTTCAATGATGTGATCCATCATCCGGTTGTTCCTTCGTCTTTTCAGAACCCAAAAAAAGAGATTTTATGCGAATAATAGGTTAAGGGATTTGCACTACCAATCATCAAGCATTCTATTACGGAATGGGAGGTGACTCGGAGATCATTGAAGAATACGGGTTCCGCCCTGTTTATTTTCGTGTTCATTTAATATAATAGATGAAAGAATTGAGGCGCATGACAGAATCATGATAGTAAAGAGAGGAGAACTATGATTAACACTGAGAAGTCTCGGACAGAGCGGGTGAAAAAGCAGAAACGCAAAAGATGGCTTCAGATTGTCATCATTGCCCTGGGGGTTCTCCTGTTTGCCTCGGGAGGATATGCCTACTATTTATACAGCTCGGTTGAATCTGCCGCAAAGAAGATGTACACGCCTTTAAAGAAAGAAAAGTCTGACCTTCGCGACGAAAAGGTTTCGGTTGATAAGAAACAACCGGTCTCCATTTTAATTATGGGTGTCGATGAACGGGAAAATGACAGAGGACGCTCGGACTCCATGGTGCTGTTAAATGTGAACCCCAGAAACAACTCCATCTTGATGATGAGCATCCCGCGGGACAGCCGCACGGAAATCGTGGGCAAAGGAAAAGAGGATAAAATCAATCACGCGTATGCGTTTGGCGGGGTTGAAATGACCATTAATACCGTGGAAAAATTCCTCAATATCCCCATTGACTATTACGTGGAAATCAATATGGAAGGATTCGCCCAAATTGTGGACACTTTGGGCGGAGTCGACGTCACCAACAAATTCTCATTTAATTATGAAGGCTATTCCTTTCCAAAAGGGGACCTTCATCTGAATGGCGTGAAGGCCTTAAAATATTCGAGAATGCGGTACGATGATCCCCGGGGGGATTTCGGCCGTGCGGAACGCCAGCGGCAGGTACTGAAAGCCGTCATTCAAAAAGCGGCCACTCCGGCGGTCTTGACCAAACTGGGAGAAATTCTGGACAGCCTGGGGAATAATGTGAAAACCAACTTGACCTTTGAGGAAATGCAAACGATGAGCACCACCTACAGGCAAGCGGCACAAAATATCAAACAAGAAGAAATCAAGGGCCGCGGCACGAAGATCAACGGTGTTTATTATTACATCGTTCCCCAGGAAGAACGAAACCGGTTAAACACTTTGATCAAACAACAATTGGAGTTGAAATAAGGAGCCGCCTCTCATGGGCATAGATGAAGCGTACCAAGCTCGTCCCGCCCCGAGAGGCTGCATTATTTTGGGATAAAATGTGCATCAACGTAAAATATGCCGGTTTTGGCTTGTAATTGATGTCAAAGATGAGGGGAAAGCTTTCTTGCTGTCGGGTGTATTTATCGGTGAAACCCTGCATCATAAATGCGGTGCAATGGCTTGATGACAGACACGCTTTCAGGGCGATTCCGTATAGCTCGGCTTGTTTCTTCAAATTCTCCTTAAATGGTAAGTTATTATTTTTTATTTTTACATCAAAATCGATGATCTGCACCTGCATGCCGAGATTGGAAAAACGATTCATATTTGCTGACAAGGCATGGCTTGAAAACTGTTGGTCACTGTCTGTTTGTATTCTTATCCCAATGCCGTGGATGGGGACACTTCGTTTTTTAAACTCTGATACCATTTGATAAACGGTTTGAGACTTGGCATTCCATCGTTCCATCTGATGGTCATCGTAGAATAAAAGTGCATGAGGGTCCGCTTCATGTGCCCAGCGGAAGGCCAGCTCAATATATTCGGGACCAATAGTTCGAAGCCAGAAATTATCGCGAAACGAACCGTCGTCATTAAAAGCGCCGCTGACCACATTCCATGTGGCAACTCTCCCTTTGTAATGGGAAACTATCGTTTGGATATGTTTCTTCATCATTTGTTTGATTTCTTCTTTGGAATGGTCTCCTTGTGTCACCCAGCCGGGAAGTGCTTCACTTTGAATGAGTGTTTGCCCTCTGACATGGATCTGCTTCTCCATGGCGAAATCCACCAGAAAGTCAGCTTTGGAAAAGTCGAATTGATTCGGTTTTGAATGGATGGTTTCAAATTTTAATTCATTGGCAATGGTGATCATATTAAACTCTTGGTTCACACGTTGCCGATACGTTCTTTCACTGATGAACGATTCAAATCTGACGGATGAACCAATTTGGAAGCTTTTCGAGCTAGCCAACTCACGAAGGGAAGCAGTTTTTGCTCCCGGTCCTCGGTCGGAGGTGCCCTTTGTTTCGTTTGTTTTAGAGATGAGATATACCCATAGAATCAGCAATAAGTTCATGAAAAACAAGAACAGGCATAAGTAAAGCAATCTTCTGTTTATAGGAAACCTCTCGAACAAAATGGTGGCCTCCTTTCATCAAGATCGATGGGCTGCGGCAACGGATGATGGAAGCCGAAATGTTGCAGGGAAGCCGGCGGATTGTGATAGAATGTCGATTAATTTCTGATAAGCCGGCTTGGGATTGTAATTTTTATCAAAGATCAGAGGGGAGTATTCTTCCAGCCAACTATGGCGATCCGTAAAGCCCCACATGATAAAAGCTTTGCAATTGCTCGCTGACAGACAGGTTTTAAGAAGATCACCATAGATTTCTGCTTGTTGATCCCAGGCTTCTTTTGTCGCTGCTTGTTTTTTGTTTACTTTTACGTCCAATTCTGTGATATGTACTTGGATATTGAGATCTGCCAAGCGCTTCATATTTTTGGAGATTGCTTTCAGATCCGGCTTTTGATCGATCGCTGTATGCAGCTGAAATCCGACTCCGTGAATGGGAACACCCCGTTTTTTAAAATCTGATATCATTTGATAGATGGTATCAGATTTGGCGTTAGATCCTTCATTATTATAATCGTTGTAGAATAAAAGGGCATCAGGGTCCGCTTCGTGTGCCCAACGAAAGGCGAGCTCAATATACTCAGGGCCGATGGACCGAAACCAGAAATTATCGCGGTACGTCCCATCGTCATGAAAAGCTTCGTTCACCACATCCCAAGCAAAAACTTTTCCCTTGTAATGAGAAACGATCATTTGAATGTGTTCTTTGAGAATTCGTTTGGTTTCCTCTTTGGAGTACTTGCCTTCTGTGATCCATGTTGGAAGCCCTTTGTCCCAGACGAGTGTGTGCCCCCTGACTTTCATTTGATGATCGGAAGCGAAATCTACCAGTAAGTCGGACTCCGAAAAATTATAATGATCCGGTTGGGGATGGATATTCTCGATTTTCATCGCATTTTCAATCGTGATGGTGTTGAATTCCCGATAGAGGATTTCTCTGTACTTATGTTCTCTGGTAAAAGGCCAGTGTCTTAAAGATGTTCCGATTAACAAGTTTTTCTTTTTGGCCAGCTCCCGAAGAGAGGTCTGTTTTCCTGAGGCAGGAGACGGCTGATCGGTACCCCCGGACCGGTTATTTAAAGCGGGAGTGGGTTGTACATTTCGGGAAGTTTCATTCACTCTTGTTTCAGCGGTATGGTTTATTAACTGGATGATTAAACATATGTTGGCTAAAGCAAAAAAAAAGGAGATGAACAGCAATGCTCGATTGACCGGAAGTCTCAAATTATAAGATCCTCCTTCATAAACATTCATAACTAAATTTACCACAACGAATTGGAAATGCAATGTCAATCCGTCTACATACAAACAGAGGGGGGATTGACAGTGACTGAAGAGGATGTTGGGTGATTTCCGTACCGGAATGAATGACAAATATTGCTGGTTTTCTTTTCTTTTTACATATTTTTAAATGGTTTTTCAGGAATAAAGCTGATAAAATGATGAACAAATATAGGACTGCATAAATTTTACCAGGAATTGCTGAAAGGTCTTTTTGACACAAAATCGCTTCTGATTTCGAAAGATAGGGTAGGAGTTGTTCCATTCCAACCATGTACAGTCAAATGTTATGATATGTATTCGTAATAGAAACGGGCTTTAAATTCATGATTTTCTTATTTACAAATGCTTAAACTTACGGGAAGAGGAGCTTATATACATATATGGAAAGGGAAATCGGACTCGCTGATATTTGGAGAATCATTCGCAAACATTTAAAGCTGATTCTGACTGTCTCATTGTTGCTCAGTCTCGCTACCGGACTGGTGATCTATTTTGTGCAGAAACCTGAATATGAAGCTACGACATATGTATATGTCAAAACATATAGCAGCGGTAATTCTTTTAATGATGTGTTGGCCAATCAAAAGGATCTGAACACACACGCGGACATCATTAGAAGCGAACGGATCGCAAATGAAGTTATCAGCATGTTAAATTTGAAGCTTACCCCTGATCAGCTGCTGCAGAAAGTGAGTGTAACCCCCGTCAAAGATTCGCTAATTCTCTCGATCAAGGTTACGGATGGCAACCATAAGCAGGCAGTGATGATTGCCAATGGCTTTGCTGAAGTTTTTGAGAAAAACATTCACCATATTATGAAAGTGGCAAGAGTTACAGTCTTTGACAAAGCAAAGGAAGAACCGAACCCGGTTCCTGTAAACCCCAGTCCCTATAAATATTCGGCTCTCGTTTTTGCGCTTGGGTTGATGGTCGGGATTGCCGTTGTGCTTTTGAAGGAGTTTTTCGATCGATCCATTAAAACCGAGCAAGAGGTTGAACTGTTGTTTGAGGCTCCACTCTTGGGGGTCATCACCAACTTTGAGAAAGAAAAGAAAGCGAAGGTGTGAAAAAGATGGCGAAAGGAGGGAAACCGTTGAAGGACCGTGAAGCAGCAGGCAAGCTGATTTGCCTCTATAATCCCAAATCCCCAATAGCGGAAGCCTTTCGAACTTTGCGAACAAACATTCAATTCACGGCGATGAACCGGGGAATCAAAACGATCATGATTACATCTGCTCTTCCCGGTGAAGGCAAATCCACCATTATTTCCAATCTTGCGGTTGCCATGGCGCAATCGGGAAAGCAGGTTTTGCTCATCGATGCCGATTTTCGCCGGCCTGATCTCCATCATATCTTCCGAATGCCTAATAATAAGGGGCTCTCTAACGTGTTGATGAATCAGGCTGAAGCCGGTGAGGTGATCAGCGAAGTCCCGGATATCTGGCTGGATGTCATCACTTCCGGCCAACCGCCAAGCAGCCCTGCGGATTTGATCGGATCCCGGCGGATGCAGGACCTTCTCGAGGAAGTAAAAGAGCAATATGACGTGATCTTTATCGATACGCCACCGATTCTCGCCGTTACGGACCCTCAGCTATTGGCCAGCTTTGTGGATGGCGTGCTTTTGGTGATCAGCAGCGGTAAAGTCAGTTATGATGACGCAAAGAAAGTAAAGGCAATGCTGGAGTACGTGAAGGCAAATCTGATTGGTACAGTTTTAAATGATAAAGAGGTTGAAACGATTGCTTATTATTGAGTGATGTTTCTGCGGGTGGTGTCAGCGATGGGAGGAAATATATGATCGATCTCCATTGTCATATTCTTCCGGGACTTGATGATGGAGCACAAACCATGGTAGAGGCGCTGGAGATGGCCCGAATAGCCGTTGCGGACGGAATTACCGATATCGTGGCAACGCCGCACACGCATGACGGTATCTATAAAAATCTCTCCAAAGAGGTATTAAAAGCGGTTGATGAGTTTCAATCGGTTTTGGATCGCAAAGGGATTCCCCTGCGTGTCCATCCGGGGGCGGAAGTTCACATTCATGTGGAGTTTCTGAGAAATATTTTTTCGTTTAATGTACTTACCGTCAATCAATGCAGATACGTTTTGCTTGAGCTTCCTGTTCAAACCATCCCCCGGTTTACTGAAAAGCTCATTTATGAGTTGCTGGAAAATGGACTGGTTCCGATGATCGCACATCCTGAACGAAACGCAGTGATTCGGGAAAATTTCGATCTCCTTGCGGACTGGATACGCGAAGGAGCGATCGCTCAACTGACGGCAGGCAGCTTGATGGGATGGATGGGAGAACGGACAAAAGCGGTTGCTGAGTATATGGTTAAACACCGTTTGGTTCAGGTGATCGCCAGCGACGCACATAACACAGTACGAAGGCGCCCGGAATTGAAAACCGCCTATGAATTGATTTCACACATAACTTCCAGAGAAGAGGAACGGATGTTTCGAATCAATGCCGAGGCCGTTTTCTGGGGAGAAGATTGCGAACGATTGGAACCGACCATAGACAGGAATAAGAAGTGGATTTCTTTTTGAATATCTTCAGAGATCTTTCAGGGGTGGGATCATTCATGCAGAGAACAGTCAAAAAAGCGGTCATTCCGGCAGCCGGATTGGGGACAAGGTTTCTGCCGGCCACAAAGGCCATGCCGAAAGAAATGCTTCCCATCGTGGATAAGCCGACGATTCAATACATTGTGGAAGAAGCGGTCCAGTCCGGAATTGAAGAAATTATCATCATTACCGGCCGCAACAAACACGCGATCGAAGACCATTTTGATAAAAACATTGAACTGGAGTTCAATTTGGTAGAAAAAAATAAACAAGAGTTATATAAACTTGTCGAAGGCATTACCAATCTGGCAGATATTTATTATGTGAGACAAAAGGAAGCATTGGGACTGGGACATGCCATCTGGTGTGCCCGTCAATTAATTGGAAATGAGCCCTTTGCCGTCTTATTGGGAGACATGGTTTGCTACAGCGAAACTCCTTGTTTAAAGCAAATGATCCGTCTCTATGAGGAGAAACAAGCCAGTATCATTGGTGTTCAGCCTGTTGCCTGGGAAGATGTGGACAAGTATGGCGTGATTGAGGGAGAACAGATTAATCTGCGGGTGAATCGAATCAAAAACCTGGTGGAAAAGCCAAAGAAGAACCCTCCGTCTAATTTGGCGATCATGGGACGTTATATTTTAGAACCGAAGATCTTTCAAATCCTGGAAAATACCCAAAGAGGGGTTGGCGGAGAGATTCAATTGACGGATGCGTTGCAGATCCTTGTTCAACAAGAAGCCATGTTCAGCTATATGCTGGAAGGCAAAGTGTACGATGTTGGAAGCAAATTGGGCTTTTTAGAAGCCAATATCGAGTTTGCCCTTAGAAATGAAGAGTTGAACGAAAGCTTTAGTCAATATTTGGCAAACTTTGCGAAAGAAAACTCACTTCAAAATATCAATCGTTGACGGAGGCGCATGCGTATGGGGCTGATTCAGAATCAAGCATATGCGGGATTGACAACCGAGAGAGTAAATCGCCCATATATCACAATATCAAACCATTGTTTGATATTGTGATTGCTGCGTTTCTCCTCATTTTGCTCTCCCCTCTTTTGGGCGCAATCGCTCTCTTGATCAAGCTGGACTCCCGAGGGCCCGTAATATTTAAGCAACCCCGAATCGGGAAAGGCGGAAAAGAGTTTTTCATCTATAAGTTTCGCACCATGTATGTGGATGCACCCAGCCAGGGAAGATCTCCGGAAAGCGAGGATGATCCCAGGATTACGAGAATAGGGAGGGTCCTGAGAAAAACCAGTTTAGATGAATTGCCGCAATTAATGAACATATTAAAAGGGGAGATGAGTTTAGTAGGACCCCGTCCCGAACAGAAGATGATTGTCGAACAGTATTACACAAACTATGAAAAGCAACGGTTTTTAGTAAAACCCGGCATTACGGGTTTGTGGCAAATCAGCATGGACCGGACCAAACCGATTCATGAAAACTTGCAATATGACTTTACCTATATCGAAAATGTATCTTTCCGCAACGATTTGAAAATCCTGTTGAAAACAGTGATGGTCATGGTCAGGAGCAATACATTTAGCATTGGGTTTCTTTCATTTGTGTTTTTATCATCATAAATTTACCTTCATAGCCGGATGTGACTAGAATGCTAGGTAAGATGAAAAACAGCGGGTTGGTCCGAAATACATGGTGGACTTTGCTTGGACAGGGAGCGCGCATTGGAATACAAGCCATCTATTTTGTCATCATCGCCCGCTGTCTGGGAAATGCAGGGTACGGGGCCTTTATCGGAGTCGTTTCCCTTGTCGCAATTCTCGCTCCTTTTTCCGGCTTGGGGACCGGATTTCTCCTCATTAAAAATGTGGCCAGAGATTCTGGTGTGTTCAGGCATTATTGGGGCAACGCTTTAGTGGTCACGATGTTGTCCGGGTGTCTTTTCACTGTCTTGGTTTTATCTATTTCTCATTTTATATTGCCAGCTTCCATCCCGGTAGCGTTGACTCTTACGATTGCTCTGTCAGACCTGTTGTTTGCGAGAGTTTTAGATATTTGCTCTCAATCCTTTCAGGCTTTCCAACAGATGGCAAGATACACACAGCTGCAAGTATTACTGAGTGTTTCAAGACTGTTTGCCGCGTTCAGCCTGGTTATCTTCAGCAATACTCCGTCACCGGTGTATTGGGGATGGCTTTATCTGTTAAGCACTGTCGTCAGTGCCGTCGTGGCAGTGATCTATGTATGTATAAAGCTGGGGCTTCCGAAGTGGAAGGCGGCCGGATTGAGCAGCGAGATGATCGAAGGCTTCTATTTCTCGATCAGCTTTTCGGCACAGAGTATTTATAACAGCATAGATAAAACGTTGCTGGCCCGTTTGTCCACATTGGAAGCGGCGGGAATTTACGCTGCGGCTTTCCGGATTGTGGAGGTCTCTTTTACTCCTGTGCTGTCTTTGGTATACGCCTCTTTTGCGAAGTTTTTCCAACAAGGGGCAACAGGTATAAGAGGAAGCCTTCACTTTGCCAAGCGGCTGTTGCCGGCAGCGGGTGGATATGGTTTGCTGGTCGGATTGGGAATCTATTTTACCGCTCCGATTCTTCCCTTTGTCTTGGGTGATGATTATCAAACAGCCGTCGAAGCCATTCGTTGGTTAGCCCTGATTCCTTTTTTAAAATCTGTGAACGTGTTTGCTGCCAATTCACTCACAGGTGCCGGTTATCAGGGACTTCGAAGCGCCATTCAAGTGGGTGTCGCTTTGTTGAGCATACTGCTCAATATTTTGCTTATTCCAGTTTACTCTTGGAAAGGGGCGGCCATCGCAAGTTTGGCGTCCGAGACCTTGCTTGCAGTCGGACTCTGGGGGGCGGCTTGGTATCTTTACAAAAAACCTACCCGCTTGCTTGCGGCTCAGGAGGTTAAAGTTGAGAGTTAAAGTAAAAGAAATTCCATCCATCTTAGAGAAGATCTTTATTGTTGCGGCAATCTTTTTTTATACCCGATCTCCCCTTCCGCTGGTATGGAGCACAGAAGAGTTTTGGCAGGCGCCCGTGTTAAATTTTATTTGGTCTTCCATCTATGGCATTACCGTTTTTTTGATCCTCTTTCATTGGAGAAAATCGATTGCCAAGGCCCGAAAAGATATCTTTATCCTACTCCTCGCAGGCCTTGGTCTTATTTCGGTCTTTTGGTCTGACTATGCAGCCGTTACCTTCAGTCGGGGCCTGACGCTGCTGATTATCACCCTGTTTGGAATTTATCTCGGCAGCCGATACGAATTGAAGGAATTGCTGTGCCTTTTCGCCTGGGCATTGGGCATCGCAGCCGCAATCAGCCTGATATACGGGTTGCTGCTTCCACAAACCGGAATAGACTCGGAATTTCATGTCGGGGCTTGGAAAGGGATTTACGGACATAAGAACCATCTGGGGCGCATGATGGCGTTATGTGCCATCCTCTTTCTTCTCTTTGGGCAAACGTTTACGAAATACCGGCGGGTTTCTCTCATAGGATTTACGCTATCCGTTTTGCTTGTCTTACTCTCAACTTCCACAACTGCCTTGGTCGTGATTCTGACGCTCCTGGTCTTGCAGCCTTTATTTAAAGCTTTGCGCCTGCATTTGCTTATAATCATCCCGTTCTTCATCTTTACCCTGATCATTGCCGGGGGAGCACTGGCATGGTTTGTCAGCAATGCTGAAACCGTGTTTACCACATTGGGAAAAGATATTACCCTCACTGGCCGGACTCAGCTGTGGGAGACAGTTTTTTCAATGATCCAGGAACGGTCCTTACTTGGATACGGGTATGGTGCATTTTGGCTGGGCTATGATGGCCCGTCTGCACAGGTTTGGCTGACGGTCAATTGGGACCCCCCGCATGCGCATAACGGGTATCTGGACACTTGGCTGGAATTGGGCTTACTGGGACTCCTTCTCTTTGTGCTTGGATATATCAGGAATATAAAAATGGCGGTACAGTTTTTGCGTTCCACTCCAACATCGGAAGGATTGTGGCCGCTGGTATTCTTGACATTTATGATTTTGGTCAATATTTCGGAAAGCTGTATTTTAAGTTTAAACGGTTCTGCTTATTGGTTGATCTATACAGCAACCGTACATTATGTTCATAACCGGATCTATCAGAGAGGGCAAAGCCAGGATCGAAGAGATACTGGATCAGGAGTTTTAAAGACGGGAACGTGTAAAAGTGCGTAACTATTTGTGGTGATGATTTTGATGCAAGTTTAATCCGAAATCAGGCAAAAGGACGGTTTTTCTATGAACAAAACTCCTATTGTCAGTGTCGTGATTCCCACAAGGGGCCGGGCCCTTCTTTTGAAGAGGGCGATCGAAAGTGTACTGGCTCAGACTTTTCAAGATTTTGAGATTGTGGTAGTCGTTGACGGACGTGATGAAGAGACAGAGAAAATACTTGGGGAAATTCCTGACCCGCGTTTAAAGACCATCATCAACGAACATTCTCTAGGCGGTGCTGAAGCGCGGAATGTGGGGGTGCGCCATGCCCGGGGGGAATGGATCGCGCTCTTAGATGATGATGACGAATGGTTGCCTCGAAAATTGGAGGTTCAGTATCAGGCGGCCAGGCAATCATCCTATCGGTATCCTGTCGTGTACTGTCAATTATTCGGCAGAACGCCGCGCGGCGATTATATCTGGCCGAGACGGGGCATGAAAGAAAATGAACATATCTCTGAATATCTGATGGCCCGCCAAACACTGTTTCAAGGAGAAGGGTTGATTATATCAACCATGTTGTTTGTCCCGCGTGATTTGATGCTTCAAGTGCCTTTCCAAAAAGATTTAAAAAGAAATCAGGATTGGGATTGGATTTTAAGAGCGGCGTTACATGAAGGAGTTGGATTTGAGTATTGTGAAGAAGTGCTTGCTGTATGGTATGTCGAAGACGGAAGGCAAAGTATCAGCAGGCAAGGGAACTGGGAGTATTCCGCCCGGTGGATTAAGCAGAATAAATCGCTCGTCACTCCCCGTGCATACGCTGCTTATTTAATGGTTGTAGTAAGCAGCATAGCGGCACGAGAAGGGGACCGGAAAGGACTTTATCAAATTTTCCGAGAAGCGATTTCGAACGGAAAGCCGGCTTTGATCGATATTTTGCTCTTTTTCGGCATCTGGATCATACCCCAGGAGACCAGGCGTAAATTGAGGAGTTTGATTCAACTTCATTCAAAATAAACGATCAGGACTGACAAGGGCCATCTCCTGCACGAGCCGTGATTGGACGTAGTTGCATGTGGGAGGGCGTACCCGGCGGAGAGGGAAAGCGGGCCACTTGTTTGAACGACATCGAGTTGGAGTCTCAATCGAAGGAGAAACCGGAAAGATGCCGAAAGCCGATCTCGCGGCATACACACTTTCTTATAAAAAGGGTGAAAGTATGAAGGTTGTTCAAGTGGTGACACAAATGGAAGGAGGGGGGGCACAACGTGTAGCCGTACTCTTAGCTGAACAGTTGATGAAGCGGGGGCATGAGACTGAGGTCTGGTTTTTGTATCAAAAAAGAGACACTTATGCTTCGCTTCCCTGGGCAAAAGTGTTTCTTTCCCACCCGCCCGGGAACTTATTTGATGTTTGTAAGATCCTCTTCACTTTAGCGGTTATGATCATCAAAACCAAACCGCAAGTGCTGATCTCTCATACACATTACTCCAATGTCATCGTTCAGTCCCTTGCTCTATTATTGGGAGTAAAACGACGAATCGCTGTACAGCACAGCCCTGTGGAATCCTATCCCAAGTTGGCTCTTCTGTTAGACCGCATCATCGGTTCGATGGGAGTATATACCCGTAACATCGTCGTTTCAGGAGCTGTATATGAATCTCTGAAGAGATATCCGAAATCATATATAAGAAAAGTCATGCAGATCGATAACGGGATTCCTTTCTCTCAGCCGACCATGGATCGTGAGGAATTGAGAGAACGCTTCTCGATTCCCGGCAATGCTCCGCTGTTGGTGAACGTAGGCCGATTGTCCAAACCAAAGAATCAGCGCGTATTAATTGAGATGATGCCTTTTCTGCCTGGTTTTCATCTGGTCATCGCAGGAGACGGAGAATTGAGGGATGACCTGAAAAAGTTTTCGGTGGAGTTAGGCTGTGAAGATCGGGTCCATTTGATCGGGGAAGTGGCTCCCGAAGATGTGGTCAACATCTTACACATGGCGGACATATTCATATTTCCTTCGCTCTATGAAGCCATGGGAATCGCATTGATTGAAGCCATGAACCAAGGCTTGCCGATCATTGCAAGTGATATTCCTGCGACGAGAGAGGTTACGGGAGCCGAAGAAGGCGTCCATGCCGCAATACTCGTTTCACCTGAGGATACCGTCGGCTTTATTGAAGCTGTCAACCGTGTTCTGGCTGATCAAGTCTTGGCCGAAAGGTTGGGAAAAAAGGCAAAGGAGAGAGCGAAGCGGTATCGGGTAGAAGATATGGCGGATAAATATATTGATTGTTCGTTATGATCCCCAGTCAGCTATCTAGGCCACTGATATTGACGTTGTTTACAGCAGGAGGAAAAAGTGAATGCCTCAAATATTGGGTGTTTCTGTTGATGCGCTAACCATGGATGATCTCCACCGGATTATCGGGAAAATCGTTTCTAACGACGAAAAAGCGATCATTGCCAACCACAATCTGCACAGCCTTTATATTTATCATCACGATGCCCGAATGCGCGAATTTTATAAGCTGGCCAAGTATGCGCATATCGATGGCATGCCCATCGTTTTCTTGGGCCAACGGCTCGGATTTCAGCTGGAACGTCGCCACCGCGTCACCTATGTGGACTGGATTCGCCCGCTCATGAAAGAGGCGGTCCAAAACCATTGGCGAGTCTTCTTTTTGGGTTCCAAACCCGGTGTCGGAGAGAAAGCAGCAGAATTGCTCAGCTCCGAGTTTCCGGGATTGAAGATTCACACTCATCACGGTTACTTTGATATCACCCCCGAGAGCGTCGAAAATCAATCCATTCTGGAACAGATTCGCCGAGTGAACCCACATCTTTTGCTGGTTGGAATGGGAATGCCGCGTCAAGAGAGATGGATTCTCGAAAATCTGAATGATATATCGGCAAATGTCATTCTTCCTGCGGGAGCATGTATGGACTATGTGGCGGGTGTTGTGCCCACTCCGCCGAGGTGGATGGGCCAAGTCGGGCTGGAATGGCTCTACCGGTTATTTAGTGAGCCTAAACGGCTTTGGAGACGATACTTGATCGAACCATGGTTTATTTTGCGATTGTTTCTCAAGGAACTCGTTGGGAACAGGGCACACCGTCAGGAATAACTCATTTTAGGGGGAGTTCAAAGTGATCTTGGTTATCGGAGGAGCTGGCTATATCGGCAGCCACGCAGTGAAATTGCTGTTGGATCAAGGATATCAGGTTGTTGTGTTCGATAATTTGTCTACCGGCCATCAGGAAGCGGTAGATCCACGGGCGGTTTTCGTACAGGGAGAATTGGGCAGCCGGACAGACTTGGATCATTTATTCTCTAAATATCCCATTGAGGGAGTGATGCACTTTGCTGCCCATATCCAAGTGGGCGAGTCTGTGACCGATCCGTTCAAGTATTACGAGAATAATGTTGCTTCTACCTTGACGCTGCTTTCAGTTATGCTTCAACATGGCGTGAAGAAATTGATATTTTCTTCAACCGCGGCGGTGTACGGATTGCCTGAGGAGGATGTGATACAAGAGGAGTTACCAGCCAATCCCATCAATCCTTATGGAAGAAGCAAGTGGATGGTCGAACAGATCTTACAGGATTTCTCCTATGCTTACGGGCTGGAATACGTCGCGTTGCGTTATTTTAATGCTGCAGGCGCGGATCAATCCGGAAAAATTGGAGAGGATCATGATCCGGAAACCCACCTAATTCCTGTGATTTTGCAACATCTGTTGGGCCTGAGGGAGAAGATTACAGTGTTTGGCACGGATTATCCTACTCCTGACGGAACTTGCATCCGGGATTATATCCATGTGGTAGATTTAGTTGAGGCGCATATATACGCTATGCGTGCACTTTTGGACAACCGTGTAAAAAATGAAGCCTTTAATCTGGGAACCGGCCACGGTTACTCGGTCAAAGAAGTAATCGACATGTGTGAAAAGGTAACAGGAAAGAAGGCAACTGTAGAATATGGAGCGCGCCGGGAAGGAGATCCACCGAAATTGGTGGCGTCCTCGGAAAAGATGCATCGGGTACTCGGATGGAAACCGACGCACAATCTGGAAGACATCGTGCGGACGGCTTGGAACTGGCACCGGAATCATCCGAACGGATATGTGGACAAGCGTCATCATGTTTAAACAGATACGGGTGATGGTATGAAAAAGATTGTTGTTACAGGGGCAGCAGGCTTTCTTGGTTCCCATCTCACCAGGGACTTGCTGGGACAAGGCCATCAAGTGATCGGAATCGATAACCTGTCTACCGGAAAAAGAACCAATATCGAAGACTTTCTCAGTGATCCCAACTTTCATTTTATCGAGTTTGATGTGGCGGATCCCCGCATTCTCGAACTTATGGAACTGGATGGTGTCCGGGAAATCTACCATCTTGCATCCCCTGCGTCGCCGAAGTTTTATCAGGCGGCCCCTTTTGAGACAATTGCCGTCAATACGATCGGGACCCAAAACATGCTGGAGCTTGCGAAAAAGAACAATGCCAAGCTGTTGTACGCGAGCACCAGTGAAGCTTACGGTGATCCGCTGGTACACCCCCAGCCGGAAGACTACCGCGGCAATGTGAACACATGGGGCCCGCGGGCCTGCTATGACGAAGCGAAGAGAATGGGGGAAGTTTTCTGTTATGAATACTTCACCCGCTTTCACGTACCGGTGAAAGTGGTGCGGATCTTCAATACTTACTCGGCGGGACTTCGCAATGATGATGGAAGGGTGATTTCCAACTTCGTCACCCAGGCCTTGACCGGGCAGGATATCACTGTGTACGGTGACGGATCCCAGACCCGTTCCTTCTGTTACATCGATGATAATATCCGCGCGTTAGAGCTGGCGATGGAAAAAGATGAAGCGACGGGTGAAATCATCAATATCGGCAACCCGAAAGAATACACCATTCTCGAGGTTGCCCGGATGGTAAAAAGACTGACGGGATCTGAAAGCAACATCACTTTCCACCCGCTTCCCCAGGATGATCCGAAAGTGAGGCGTCCTGTCATCGATAAAGCGAAAAAGTTGTTGGATTGGGAACCGGCGGTAGACCTCGAAGAAGGCTTGAAAAGAACGATCGCCGTTTACAGACAGAGGTTAACATGTTTACAGTAACGAGAGATTTGGAGGATGCCCTATGAATGTGGTGTGTATCGGGTCGGGTTATGTGGGAAGTGTGACAGGGACAGCCTTTGCTGTGTTGGGACACCCCACCACGGTCATCGATATCGATCCATCGAAGATCGATCTGTTAAATGCGGGAAAAAGTCCGATCTATGAACCGGGATTGGATCAGCTCGTCCGGAAATATATCGGAAAGACTTTATTTGCGACAACCTCCTACCAACCCGTCCATGAGGCAGATGTCGTTTTTATCGGAGTGGGCACGCCTTCCAAACAGGACGGGACGGCTGATCTCACCTATATAAAAAAAGCGGCGGAACTGATCGGAGCCTATTTACATCCCCACCGCTTTACCGTGGTTGTGAATAAATCCACCGTGCCGGTGGGGACGGCCGATCTTGTCACTGCCATTATCGAGGAAGCATCCGGTCTCAAAGCGGGTGAACACTTCTCCGTTGTCAGCAACCCGGAATTTTTGCGGGAAGGTTATGCCTTGGAAGATGTGTTTTTCCCTGACCGCATCGTGGTCGGATCCAATCATGAGCGGGCCAAAAACATCATGAGAGAATTGTATCACCGTCTGGTGGAGAGAGTCTCGTATGAGGAGATAAGCAAAGATTTTGCATTCCCTTATAATCCATTAACTCCCAAAGCTGTCTATTTTGAGACGGATGTCAAAAGCGCCGAAATGATCAAATACGCTTCCAATGCCTTTTTAGCCGTGAAAATCAGTTATATTAACGAAGTGGCCAGGCTGTGTGAAACCCTGGGGGCAAACGTACTGGATGTAGCCAGGGGCATGGGACTGGATTCAAGAATCGGCGGGAAGTTTTTGCAAGTTTCCAGTGGTTGGAGCGGAAGCTGTTTTCCGAAAGACACGGCCGAGTTTTTGCAGACCAGCCGGAAATACGGAACGGAGCTTTCCATCGTGAAGGCGGCGATCGAATCCAACCGGAAAATGCATGAATTTGTGGTGGAAAAGATCCGGCGCCGGTTAAAGATCTTAAACGGCAAAAAGATCGGCATCCTGGGCTTGACTTTCAAACCCAACACCGATGATGCCCGCCAGACGCAAGCCTCGGTCATTATCCAGATGCTGCTCGACCTTGGAGCAAACATAAGGGTTCACGATCCCAAAGGAATGGAAATGTTCAAGGCAGTCCATCCCCACTTGCACGTTCAATACTGTGCTTCCGCCGAAGATGTGGCGCATCAAGCGGACGGCATCGTCTTGCTCACCCACTGGAATGAATACTTGCAGCTGGATTGGAAGCAAATGCTTTCCATCATGAAAACTCCTTATCTGTTGGATACGCGCAACTTCCTGCCCAAAAAGCTGTTAATCGGGCTCGGTTACCAATATGAAGGCTTGGGAATCGGTACTGAACAGGAGATCGATGGAGGAATCATGAATCAATTTTCCGTTTTGTCTGTTTAAAGTGTGGAGAAAAACACTTTGTGTTTTGCTTTCTATATTTACGGACGAGCTTATGCGGTTTAACATTAAAATAAGAAATTACCGAATGAACTGCGTTGAGAGGGTGGACCCAAAATGGTCACCCTTTTCGTTTATAATGTGAAAAACAAATGCTTTTTTGCAAAAAAACAAATGACAATGAACTCGAACCAATTGAATATGGGGAGGTGAATTCATGGCAGTCTACAATAAATTGATCCGTGACAAGATTCCTGAGATAATCGCTGCCTCCAACAAAGAAGCTGTCATCAGAACACTTACTGATCATGAATATATGGAAGAGGCGAAGAAAAAGCTGTACGAGGAGCTGGAAGAGTATAAAGCCGCGGTGAATGACCGTGAAGCACTGGAAGAGTTGGCCGATATTATGGAATTGATTTATGCTCTTGCGGCTGTGCACGGTTCATCAAAAGAGGGACTGGAAGAAATCCGCCTCTCAAAAGCGGAGAAACGCGGAGGGTTTGCAAAAAAACTATTTTTGGTCGAGGTTAAGGAATGAGCAGAGTACGATTGACTACATCTCAATTATATCCTCATTTAATTCAAGCAATTGAGAAGTCGGATGCAATTTACATACTTGTCTCTTTTATCATGGCATCTGGTGCTTCTCTCCTACATGAACCGCTGGAACGGGCAGCTAAGCGTGGGGCGGATATCAAAATCTGTACGGGGGACTATCTGTATATCACGTCGCCGATTGCTTTGGAGCAGCTTTTATCTATTGAAGGAGCCGAAATTCGTCTTTTTCGATCTCTGAACCAATCGTTTCACGCCAAGGCGTATTTGTTTCGTTCAAAAACCGACGGTTTTATTGTGATCGGTTCTTCCAATCTGTCTAATAGTGCTCTCACATCCGGGATTGAGTGGAACCTGTCTGTTTCCAAAAATGCCGATCCGGAAGTATTTGAGCAGGCGTTTTCAGAGTTTATGGCCGTTTTTCACCATGAGCAAACGATTCCGGTCAATTTGGAGACTCTCGCTGATTATAGGAGAGAATATACAGAGTACCATAAAATCCATCCGGTTCTCCCGATTTTTAAAGAAGAAATTGCTGAAAGCAGACCTGAATATGAACTGGATACAGAGGTCGAAATTACTCCCCATGAGGTGCAAAAAGCAGCACTGGATTCTCTCCTGTCTACCATGGAAGAAGGATATAAGCGCGCAATGATTATCATGGCGACAGGATTGGGGAAAACATATTTAAGCGCATTCTTTGCACAGCATTTTAATAAAGTTCTTTTTATTGCCCATCGGGAAGAGATATTGCGCCAGGCTGAACGTTCTTTTTTAAAAGTGGATGACTCATGGAAGACAGGATTTTATTATGGAAGCCGGGAAGACCGCCATGCAGATGTTTTATTTGCCTCTATTCAGAAATTGTCAATGAAGCATCATCTGACTTCTCTTACACCTGATGAATTTGACCTTATCATCGTTGATGAGTTCCATCACGCTTCCGCAAACTCCTATCGTAAAGTGATCGATTATTTTAAACCCCGTTTTTTGCTGGGGATGACAGCCACACCGGATCGGTTGGATGGCGGAAATATTTATGCCCTTTGTGAGAATAACGTTGCTTTCCAAATGCACTTTATTGAAGCGATTGAGAGAGGTTTTCTCGTTCCTTTCCACTATATGGGCGTTTATGATGAGATTGATTATTCGAAGATTCGTCTGGTTGGCGGGCATTACGACCGGAGCCAACTGGAAGCGGCGCAAATTCAAGAAAAGATGGCGGACAATATTTATCAAGCGTGGAAAAAGTACCGCCAAACGAGAACGATTGCTTTTTGTTCTACGATTCGCCAAGCCCAATTTTTATCCGATTATTTTAACCGGCATGGGGAAAGAACGATTGCACTGCATAGCAAGTCGGGTCTGGCTGCACGTTCCAGTTCCATCAAAGAGCTTGAAGAGGGAAGGATGGACGTCATTTTTACGGTCGATCTGTTTAATGAAGGGGTGGACATCCCTGCTGTGGATACTCTGCTGTTTGTCCGGCCTACCGAATCGATCTCCATCTTTACCCAGCAAATCGGACGCGGTTTGAGGTTGGCTGAAGGAAAGAAGTATTGCCAGATTATTGATCTGATCGGAAACTATAAAAACTTGGATGCAAAACTACGCCTGTTTGAAAAATCGGGTATCAAAAAAGGAAACCGAATCGAACCTGCCGTTCCTGAACTATGCGTGTTTGAGCTGGATACAAAGGCGATTGACTTTCTGGAGTACTATAAAAAAAATCTGCCATCACGCAAACAGCGGCTTATCCAAAGCTATTACGATGTAAAACGGGAGATCGGAAGAAGGCCTTCTTATCTGGAATTGCATCTGAACGGTTGGGAAGATTCGGGAGGTTACCGGCAAGAATGGGGATCCTACGCCGATTTTCTTGCTTCAGTGAATGAACTGTCCGATAATGAAGAAGCGGCTCTCACTTCTCATGGAAGCCTGATACGCGAAGTGGAGAAAACCTCGATGAGCAAAAGTTATAAAATGGTGCTGTTAAAAGCCATGTTGCAACGAGGAACTAAAAAATGGGCTCACCCGGTTTCGCCCGCTGAAGTGGCTCACTTTTTCCACTCTTATTTAACCAGCGCACCTTATCGACGAAAAATTGACGGGATTTCCAGTAAAACGCTTGCAGAAGAATACGATGAAAGAAAAGTGGCTGAACTGATTCTGAAGATGCCAATGTCCAAATGGGCAGGATCAACAGATGGGAACTTTTTACTTGAGGATGGCCGCTTTTTTGTGAACGGTTATCAGACCATCCATTCAGACGAATTGTATCAATTTGTTTCAGAGATCTGTGAATATCGTTTGCACCGCTATTTTGAAAAGAAAGCGAAGAGGGTTGACTCCGGTCAATGAAACTGAATTTATAAAATGGCAAAGGATGTCTCCGATGAGTTGTGTTTTTTGCAGCCAGCCAAATAAGATACTGGAGAATGATCTGGCATTTGCCATCTATGATAAGTATCCTGTCAACCAGGGGCATATGTTGATCATCCCGAAACGGCATGTCAGCGACTACTTCGATCTGACGGTGATGGAGAAGCAGGCGGTCGACCGGCTCTTGGCAGCAGCAAGAAATCATCTGGAGAAACATTATCAGCCGGATGGTTATAACGTAGGCATTAATTGCGGGAAGGCGGCGGGGCAAACCATTTTCCACGTTCATGTCCATCTGATCCCGCGTTATGTCGGGGATCTAAATGATCCGCGCGGCGGAGTTCGGGGAGTGATCCCGGACAAGCGTATTTACTAGGCGTGAAGCTGGCAGTTGAAATGGTCTAACATTCACCATTCCAGACTCAGCTTAATTAGTTGACAGGTTGGTTGACGGCTCAATTGATCTCTTAATAAGAAAATGAAACAGGAGTAAAACATTTCCCGGAGGTCTGTCATTGAACAGGCCTCTTTTTTGTTAGTCCGAGAGTGATAGGATGGCCTGCATTTACATGGATTTATGGAAATTGACGCAAAAAATATATTATATAACATTTTCTCTAAAAGGGTGATACCAAAAATGCAATGACTTGTTTTATAAAATATTTCCATCCATTATTTTAGTTGCGGAGGGATGTTTGTGGAACCAACTAATACTTCTGGTTCAGGGAAAGCAGCCCAAGTACCGAAAGAGATAAAAAAATGGAACTGGGGTGCGTTTTTCGCAAACTGGATGTGGGGAATCGGAAACCGTACTTACTCGGCTCTACTCGCGGCGATCCCATTGGTTGGATGGTTGTATGCCATCGTTCTCGGTTTAAAAGGCAGTGAGTGGGCGTGGCAGAATAAGCGTTGGAAAAGTATCGAACATTTTAAGAGAGTCCAGCGGATTTGGGCAATTGTCGGATTGCTCTATTTTATTTTTTTCGTTTTTGTAACGGTGGGTTTGTTAAGTACAAACCCACCCGGCCCGGCAGAAACAGAATCGGCGGCACAGATTGCAGATGAAAGCGACGAGAAAGATTCAGTAAAGCCCGCGCCCAAAAAAGATCAGGATACGAAAGATGAATCATCACCCGTTAAGACGGAGCCAGGGAAAACGACCCCATCACCGGATGAAGATAAAAAGACGGGCACACCAAATCCCGCACCTTCACCTAGCGATGAGAAAAAGGCAAATTCGCCAAATCCTGCACCTACTCCTTCTGCGGAACCCAAGCTAAAATATGATCCCCATGGCCCGGACCGGGATTGCAAAGATTTCAGCAGCCCGGAGGAAGCCCAAGCCTTTTTTGAAGCGGCCGGGCCCGGGGACCCGCACCGTCTGGACCGGGATAAGGACGGGGTCGCCTGCAATTCAAACTGATCAATGATGTGTTTGTGAGGTTGCTGAGAAAACTCGGTAACCTCTTTTTTTATCCATATCGTGACATTAAAAAACACTGATGTTCTGAAGGTATAGATTCCGCTTGAGTTTTTCGGAATAAATGCAAAAGAAAAAGTTTATGGAATTAAAGGGAAGTTGCGCTTATCATCCCCTTTTCTTACGATGAAACAAAGTTTTTGGTCCCTAAATTTTCGGATCAATACGAATACCTTAACAGAGGAGATTTGTTTCTTGAAAAACAATGCAACAGTGTCGGAGGTCTTGAATGGGGGATATCAGTGGAAAAGTGCGATTGCTCAAGGTGTTGGAGGTTTTGGAGAGAGAAACGGACGAAGATCATTATCTGAGCTTGGATGAGTTGGAAAAAAAGCTGATGATCGAATTTGGGCCGGATTTTTCAGTGGGCAAGAAAGCACTTTTGTCGGACATCAGGGCACTGAAGGAGGCCGGTTTTGACATCCTTGAAGATGAGGGGAAATTCGGAAAAAAAATGTTCAGTTATCCCCATCGGCTGTTTGAGCCATACGAATTGCGCATGCTGATCGATGCCGCGATGTATTCGCATTTTATCACCAAGGAAGATGCCAGGTCATTAATTGAGAAGTTGCAAAAACAGACCAGCAGCCACATCTCCAAAAAGCTTCAGGAGCAAATCAGGTATCTGGATTATACCATGAAGGCGGATAATCACCAGTTAAAATATTATGTGGACACGATTTACCAAGCTTGCTCGGAGCGCAAAAAGATCCGCTTTCGATACGGAAAGTATAATCTGGATAAAGAATTTGTGCTGAAGAAAAACGGAGAATGGTATGAAGTAAAACCCTATGCACTGGTCTGGTTGTACAGCAATTACTATTTGATTGGCAAATACGGAGAGGAAGAAACATTTCGCCATTACCGCGTCGACCGGATGAGAAATGTGCATATGCTTTCCCGGCGCTTTAAAAAAGAGCCATTCAACGTCGTTGATTATGTAAATAAAACAGTCCGCATGTTTTCCGGACCGGAAAAACAAGTAAAAATCCAGTTTCATGACGATGAGGATCACACCTTTATCAATATTGTTCTGGATCGTTTTGGAAAAGATGTCCATATTGAAAAGGGGGATGATGGTTCATTTATTGTAACTGTGTCTGTAAATATCAGTCAGGGTCTGGTCAGCTGGATCTTAACCTGGGGTTCCAAAGTGAAGGTATTGTCGCCGCTGGAACTGGTGGAGAATGTAAAAAGAGAAACGGAGAAAATGTACCGGTTGTATCATGAGGCCGAAATCGCCGGGTATCGGATTATCTCTTCCCATTCATAAGTGTTGATCCCAATGATCAAAATCAACGAGGGCAGATTCACGTTCTGCCTTTTTTTCATGACGAACTCCCGGTTTTCAGCTGCGGGGTGGAGTGATGATGGAAACGGGAGGGCTGTTTGGTCTGGAAAGTCTACCCTCTTGTTCAATCGCCAACCAGACGGCCATCCACGGATGAGGGGAGCCCAAGCAGTGTTGAAAGTTTAAAAGAGATCAAGGTGGCTGATGAAGCCGCCTTTTTTAGGTTTTCTCCTAAAAAAAGCATTAACTTCTTCGCTGAAAATTTTTGTTAAGTATACGGGAGATTCGCATAAGCTGTATTAGGGAATTCGGGTGGAGGAGGTTGGGGATGATGTGGCAGGAATATTTGGCCAGGGCCCATTTGTACAAGAAGCTCGCTGATTATTACAGATATAGAAATACCAGGCGCTACCTGGATTATGAGCGAATCTACTATGAGTACTTGAAAAGATTTGCCGAAGTATATGTGCAAGAAACGGGACTGGACCCCCAGCCTTACTTGAACCTTGCCTCCCATTCTGCCGCTAGCAAAGCTGAAAGCAGACTGACGGCCATCCGCCTGTTGCATGCGTCCCCAAGCCTGGGGAAAATCCCGTTGGATATCTATGTGAATGGGCGTTTGTTGATCAGGATGCTTCCGTACGGAGTGACAAGCAAATACTTCCTTTTGCCTGGCGGAGAATATCGATTTGATGTGTTCCCGACAGGAAGAAAAAGATTTAAACCTCTCAGCAGCCAATCTTTGAATTTGGAAGCGGGAACCCATTCTCTGATCGGGATGGTAGATGGGGGACTGATGACCTACCGGCAAGAACCCAATCCGGTGAAGGATAGGGTGAGAATCAGATTTATTCATCTGGCAGCAGGCGTTTCGGAGTTGAGTATCGCCCTTTCGGACGGAACGGTCTTGACCCGGAGGATCGGTCTCACAGAAGCAACGGAGTATTTTACCCTCTCTCCGGTGAAAAATCGTTTTGTCTTCAAACAGGTTAACACAGAAGAACCGATATTCGCCACTTCAGAGATTCATTTACGAGAGGAAAAGGTTTATACGCTGATCATTTTGTATGCCCATCAGCGGATTTACCCGCTCATTTTAAGAGATCTTGGCAGATTTTCGCATTCATGAACCGGAACTTGTTGTTGATTTGAACCAGGTCCCGGTCTTTATTTATGAAACGGATCGACAGACGGAGCGGAGGAATAAGTGGGTGACTCTGCGCTAGGAAAACAAATTGCGGAGCGGTCTTTCATCCAGGGGTGTGATCGTCCGTTTTATTTTTTTGGTGCCGAACTGGCACTTTTTTCTTTAATAAAGTTTACGTATCAATGGGGAAGACAAATTTATTTTCTTAAAAAACCAGTAAAATTGGAGTCATTTGCTTTTTGGCCGGAGTATGGAAAAATTTACACTCCTAAATATCCCAGTTTTTATGCATTTCTTTATTTATTTCAATAAAGAGATAGATTAAACTAGATATAACAAGATTCCGAAAGGGAGATCGACATTGAACGTTTTAGAAATGAACGAAATTGGCAAATTTATCCGTAAAATTAGAAAGGAGCGAGGGCTGCGCCTGGAAGATTTGTCCGATGAGCACATCTCCACAGCGACAATCAGTAATATCGAGCGTGGAGTCCCGCATGTCAATAAAGAAAAAGTATTATATTTATTAAGTAAATTAAATATCGATATCAATGAAATTCCGGAATTAATGGAAAAAGACAGCGAAAACATGGAGAGCTTACAGCTGAAATTCACAGCTGTGGAAACGATGATCGAAATAGGCAATGAAGGAGGCGCACTCCGTTATTTATCGGAAATTTTAGAGGAATCTCCTTCCAGTCACCCCGCTACCGTTCATTTTTTAAAGGGAAAATGTTATGCCGGGAAAAAGGACTGGAGAAAAGCTGAACGTGAGTTTGGCGAAGCAATTCGGTTGTCTTACCAGGACGCCTACTCACAGAAGACAAATCTGGAAGCGATCAGTTATGAACATCTTGCGGAGTGTCGTTCAGCGCAAAATGACTGGGAGCAAGCATTGAAGTTTGCAGAACGCGGATTGGAAGTTTTTCAGGAAGGGGCGTCCGGTTATGACCAGGTTCAGTACTCCTTGATGATGAACCGCGTCGTTTATCTGGACCGGTTGGGACGCGTGGATGAAGCGCAAAAAAGTCTGGACGAGCTGTGGAGTTTTATTCCGCACATTCAAAACCAGGGTGTACTGCTCAGGATGTATGCGCTCAGAGCCGACCTGTTCCGGCGCATGAAGTTATATCATGATGCGGTCCGTTATGCCAGAGAAGGAATTCGCATAGCAGCCGCCAGCAAGAATTATGACGGCATGTTTAGATTATGGAACATCCTCGGGATCGCTTACATGGAGCTTTCCGATTGGGAGGATGCGGAGACCTGTTTTGAGTTTATTATGAACCTGAAGGACCGGATTTCCAATAAAAAGGAAATGATTCAGGTTTACTGTTCTCTGGGACATCTCTATTTATTGCAGCAAAAATGGGTACGGGCGCAGGAGATCTTGGAGCAAGCCGTCAAATGGGGAGAAGAGCTGGAGGATGATGCAGAGTTAAGCCTGGCCCTTTTCATGATGGGACGTTTGCTGAAAGAGAAGAAACAATACAGCGAAGCGGTCTCCTATCTCAAGCGATCCGTGTACCTGGCTGAGAAAAACAAACTCGCGGAGCGGGTATGCGCGGGGTACTACGAAATTGCCCAATGTCATGAGCAGTCAGGGAATCGGGATGAACTCAGAGATACAACAGAAAAGCTCTATCAATCGCAAAAACAGTTGAGGCTCAACCCGGGGTTGACGAGTAAATGGTAAGGTTCAAGTGACGGCATCTCATCAAATTTTTTGAGATGCTTATTTTTTTTGCTTCGAGGCCGGTCGGTTGAATACAGGAAAAGATTCGAATGTGTAGAATTATCTATTTGTTTCGTGAAAAATTAAGGAAATCGTTGTAAGGAGGATCTTCATGAAAAGAAAGCTTTTGCTCGCATCTTTGTCGCTGGTCTTACCAGCCTCTCTTCTTTTCACGACGGCTTTCGCCAAACCGGCGGTTCAGCCCAAAGTTTCAGCGGAAAGAATTTACGCGGATATCGCCCGGCTGGCATACAAGGATGACGCAAGGGTGGCCGGAACGGAGGGGGAACATCAAGCGGCTGCATTTATTGCAAAAAAATTCCGCAAAATGGGGCTGGAGGTGCAAATCCAAAAATTCCCGTTCACCGCATTTATCAATCGCGGGGCATCTTTGAAAGTAAACCAGCCTGAGGCTAAAGAGCTTGGGACCCATGCTTTTGAGTATTCCGCCAGCACTCCGGATGCCGGAATCACACAGGAAATCGTCGATGCCGGACTTGGGGGGCCCGATGATTTCTCCAGAATTGATGCAAAAGGAAAAATCGCCCTCATCAAGCGCGGAGGTTACACATTCTATGAAAAAACAGAAAACGCTGCTAAAGCGGGAGCCGTCGGAGTCCTTATTTACAACAATGTGAGCGGGACCATCAATGGAACGCTGGGCCAGCCTTCCAGTATTCCTGCGCTGGCGCTCAGCGATGTGGACGGAGTTTACCTCAAGGGCCTTCTCGATCAGGGGAGTCAAGTGGTCGTTACGATGAAAGCGGATACGGAGATCCGGCAAAGCTATTCGCAAAATGTGATCGCCACATTAAAAGCGGATCAAAAAGCGAGCAATCCCAAAACGATCGTTCTCGGCGCCCACTATGACGGGGTGGATACACCCGCCGCCAATGACAACGCTTCCGGAACGGCTACGATGCTGGAAGTAGCGCGCATCTTGTCCAAGAAAAAATGGGATCACCAGATCCGCTTTATCGCTTTTGGGGCGGAAGAGGCCGGACTTGTCGGCTCTGAAAAGTATGTGGAATCGCTCACTCAGGAGCAAAAGGCCGAGATTGCCGGAATGATCAATATGGATATGGTGGGAGTGGGGGATACCCTCTACATCATGACCGCTGCGGATGGAGACCAGTCTTACCTGGTTGACGCGGCTGAGCAAAAAGCGGAAGAAATGGGGATCGCCCATGCAAGATCCTGGTCCAACCGCAGCGACCATGTGCCATTTGCAAATGCAGGCATACCGGTGGCTTTCCTGCACTATGCGGAAGATCCCAATTATCATACCGATCAGGATACGCTTGATAAAATTCAGAAAGAAGATCTTTATAACGCCGGGACACTGGCAGCCGGCTTGCTCGCGGATCTTGCAGATGAACCCAAACCCAGGATGAAGCAGGGGAAAAAGGTAAGTGGGATGGACGAGTTTCATGCACTGAAACATCGTCACCAAGCCTTGTTGACAAGGTAATTCAACTAAAAGAGTTAGGTACGGAGCCCGTTTAACCCCTCCGACAGGGGTGAAAAGTTTCCAGCGAAGTTCCGACCGGTGTTGGCGGGCCGTTCGTGCGCATCCCGGGTGGATGGAGTGATCCGGCCGGCAAAGAAAACGATCCGGTTTATACGGCGATGTAGAAAAAAGCTGGACAGACGTGATGGAGACAAAATAAAATAGAGATATCTACAGTTGACATATCCGCGAATTGTTTGTATATTGTATTAAATATATATTCTCTTATCCAGAGTGGCGGAGGGACTGGCCCGATGAAGCCCGGCAACCGGTTGGAGGAATTCCAATGAGGTGCCAATTCCTGCAGAGAAGTTTTCTCTGAGAGATGAGAGAGGTCGAGAATGAATGTAGACGCCTTTTCTGCTCTCAGAGTGGAAAAGGCGTTTTTCAATATTATTTTTTGATAAAAAAGGATGAAGACAATGAAGAAAAAGACGGTGGCAGAGCGGTTAAAAGAAAAGATTCTCATTTTGGACGGCGCGATGGGGACCATGTTGCAGCAGGCCAACCTCACGGCGGAGGACTTCGGCGGGGAAGCGTATGACGGATGCAATGAATTTTTGAATATCACCCGTCCCGATCTGATCCGCCGGATTCACGACGCCTACTTTGAAGCGGGAGCCGATATTGTGGAAACCAATACGTTTGGAGCGACTTCCGTTGTGCTGGCGGAATACAATCTTCAGCACCGGACGGAGGAGATCAACCTGGCGGCGGCGCGCTGTGCCGTGGAAATGCGCGACAAATGGTCGACCCCGGACTGGCCGCGCTATGTTGCCGGGGCGATGGGACCGACGACGAAAACGTTATCCGTCACCGGCGGAGTTACGTTTGAGGAACTGATCGATTCTTACTACCTCCAGGCGAAAGCGTTGATCCGGGGGGGAGTCGACCTCCTCCTGCTGGAAACGTCCCAGGACACGCTCAATGTGAAAGCAGGCAGTATCGGGATTCGCCGGGCATTTGAAGAGCTCGGGACAGAGCTTCCCATCATGATCTCCGGCACGATCGAGCCGATGGGAACGATGCTGGCCGGTCAGGGTATTGAAGCCTTTTATATCTCGGTTGAACACCTCAAACCGATTGCGGTCGGCCTCAATTGCGCGACCGGCCCGGAATTTATGAAGGATCACATCCGGACTCTGTCAGGCTTGGCCGGTTGTGCGGTAAGCTGTTATCCCAATGCCGGTCTTCCGGATGAAGACGGCAACTACCTGGAAACGCCGCAGGCTCTGGCCCGCAAACTGGCCGACTTTGCCGATGCCGGTTGGTTGAACATGGCCGGCGGCTGCTGTGGAACGACACCGGAACATATCCGGGCGATTGCCGAGGCGATGAAAGAAAAGCAACCCCGTCAGCCGGCGAAACAGCACCCTCCTGCGGTCTCCGGGATCGAACCCGTTTATCTGGAGCCGGAAAACCGCCCGCTTTTGGTCGGAGAGCGGACCAATGTGATCGGGTCCAGGAAGTTTAAACGGCTCATCGCAGAAGAGAAATATGAAGAAGCTTCTGAAATTGCCCGCAAACAGGTGAAAGGCGGAGCACAGATTATCGACATCTGCCTCGCCGATCCGGATCGCGATGAGCTGGCGGATATGGAGCAATTCTTGAAGTTTGTCACCAAAAAAGTGAAGGTTCCCCTGATGATTGATTCGACAGATCCCCGGGTGCTGGATCGTGCCCTTGCCTATTCGCAGGGAAAGGCAGTGATCAACTCGATCAACCTGGAAGACGGGGAAGAGCGTTTCGCCGAGGTGGTCCCGCTCCTTCACCGTTACGGGGCGGCGGTTGTGGTCGGAACGATCGATGAAAAGGGCATGGCGGTATCCAGAGAGCGCAAGCTGGAAGTGGCGAAGCGGTCGTATGACCTGCTTGTCCGTAAATACGGGGTTCGTCCGGAGGATATTATTTTTGACCCGCTTGTCTTTCCGGTGGGAACAGGGGACGAGCAGTACATCGGTTCCGCTCTCGAGACAGTGGAAGGCATCCGGCTGATCAAGGAAGCGTTGCCCCAGTGCTCGACGATTCTGGGTATCTCCAATGTTTCGTTCGGGTTGCCGGGTGCGGGACGCGAAGTGTTGAACGCCGTTTACATGTATGAATGCACCAAGGCGGGGCTGGATTATGCGATTGTCAACACCGAGAAACTGGAGCGGTATGCCTCCATCCCGGAAGAAGAAAGACGCTTGGCCCAGCAGCTTTTATTTGAAACCGACCACGGAAATTACGAAGCGGTGTTGGCTGAATTTACCGCTTTTTACCGGGAGAAAAAGGTAGAAAAGAAAATTCCCGTCACCAACCTGTCCCTGGAGGAGAGACTGGCCCGTTATGTCGTGGAAGGAAGCAAAGACGGGCTGTTTGAGGATCTGGAGGAAGCGCTGAAAAAATATGCGCCGCTCGACATTATCAATGGGCCACTGATGGCGGGAATGGATGAAGTGGGCCGGTTGTTCAACGATAACCAGCTGATTGTCGCCGAAGTATTGCAGAGTGCGGAAGTGATGAAAGCATCGGTGGCTTTCCTTGAACCACACATGGATAAAACGGAAACCAACACCAAAGGCAAAATCATTCTGGCCACGGTAAAAGGAGATGTCCACGACATCGGCAAAAACTTGGTGGAAATTATTTTGTCCAATAATGGCTACGAGGTGGTCAATCTGGGGATTAAAGTGCCGCCGGAGCAGTTGATCGAGGCGGCGCGCAAGGAAAAGCCGGATGCGATCGGGCTGTCCGGACTCCTGGTCAAGTCGGCGCAACAGATGGTGGTGACGGCCCAGGATTTAAAAGCGGCCGACATCGACATTCCGTTGCTGGTGGGCGGAGCGGCCCTTTCGCGCAAGTTCACCGAAACGAGGATCGCTCCCGAATACGACGGTCCTGTCCTGTACGCGAAAGATGCCATGAATGGCCTGGAACTGGCCAACCGGCTGATGAACCCCGAAGAGAGAGAAGCGCTGGTGGAAGAGCTTCGACGCAGCCGGCTGGCAGCTCTGGAACGGGCGGAGCAAAAAGAACGGGCGGAGACGGTGTCCGTTTCGGCCGCGAGAAGCACAGTGGACAGGGAAGCCCCCGTTTATGTGCCGCCTGACTTTGAACGTCACGTGTATCGCGATTATCCGGTCACCCATCTGCTTCCCTATCTGAATGAGCAGATGCTTCTGAGCAAGCATTTGGGCATCCGGGGGAATGTGGAGAAGTTGCTGGAAGAGGGGGATCCGAAGGCAGTGGAGCTAAAGGACAGGGTGGATGAATTCATCCTGCGTGCCATCCGGGACCGTCTGATCCGTCCGCAGGGGGTATACCGGTTTTTCCCTGCCCAGGCAGACGGAAATGACATTCTCGTCTACGATCCGGCGGAGCCCGGCCGTATACTGGAACGTTTTTCATTCCCGCGCCAGACCAAGCCACCCTATCTTTGTCTGGCCGACTACCTGCGTCCCGCGGAGTCGGGGGTCATGGATTATGTCGGATTCCTCGCCGTCACGGCCGGGATTGGTGTGAGGGAACTGTCGGAGCAATGGAAAAACGACGGGGATTATCTCCATTCGCATCTGCTGCAGGCGGTGGCGCTGGAGCTGGCCGAAGCTTTCGCCGAGCGCTTGCACCATGTGATGAGGGACCGCTGGGGCTTCCCCGATCCGGCTGAGATGACCATGAAAGAGCGGTTTGGCGCCAGATACCAGGGGATTCGCGTATCGTTCGGCTATCCGGCCTGTCCGAATCTGGAAGATCAGAAAAAGCTGTTCCGTTTGATCCAGCCTGAAACGATCGGCATCCATCTTACCGAGGGATGTATGATGGAGCCTGAAGCTTCTGTTTCGGCCATGGTATTTTCACATCCCCAGGCGCGTTATTTCAATGCGGTGTAAGGAGGAGTCGAGTTGAGCAAAAAACCGTTAAAAGAGTATCTGGCAGAGTCCCTGATCGTGGGGGACGGAGCGATGGCCACTTATTTATTTCAACAGGGAGTCTCGATCGGCCATTGCAACGAAGAGTTAGTACTGACGAGTCCCTCCTTGATCGCTGAAGTCCACCGGGCGTATTACGAAGCGGGAGCCCGCCTGATTGAAACCAATACCTACGGAGCCAACCGGGAGCGGCTGGCCCGGTACGGACTGGAGAGCAAAGTGATCCGCATCAACCGGGAAGCGGTGAAGGTGGCGCGCGAATCCGTGGGGGAGGATGCTTATGTGGCCGGCTCCATCGGTTCGATCTGCGCCGGCCGGGTTGCGGCTTTTGATGAAGAAGAGTATCGGGATATGTATGAAGAACAAGCCACGGCTCTCTTGCATGCAGGAGTGGATGCCATCATTCTGGAAACTTTTTTGGATGTAAAAGAGCTCCTGATCGCTGTGAAGGCCATCCGCCCGTTGACCCGGGTTCCGCTCATTGCCCAGTTGTCCACCATCGAAGTGGGACGCACACGGGATGCGTATTCCTTAACTGAAGCTTTCCGCTTGCTGGCGGAGCATGGCGCTGACGGAGTGGGGATCAATTGCCGGCTCGGCCCGGTCGAGATTTTGCGAAGCCTGGAGAAGACAGTGGTTCCGGAAAACCTCATTCTGTCCGCCTTCCCCAACGCTGGCAGATTGGGAATGAGTGACGGGGAGCTGAAATACAAATCGATCCCCGGCTATTTTGAGGAAACGGCAGACTTATTAGTGGAGCAGGGGGTTCGCCTTCTCGGGGGATGCTGCGGGACGACTCCGGAGCATATTCGCCGGGTAGCGGCCGCTCTTTCCGGAAAAAAACCTGTCAAACGAGTGAATCCTGAACTTTGCCGAATCGAAGCGGTAACCACGGAACCGGTAGAGATTGTCCGGACCCGACCGACAGTGGTCGAAAAGGTGAAAAATGAACGCACCATTATCTGTGAATTCGATACGCCGAAGGATTTGGAGATCAGCGGCTTTTTAACCGGAGCCCAGCGCTTGCAGGAAGCCGGTGTCGACACGATCACGATGGCGGACAACTCCCTGGCCACCGCCCGTATGAGCAATCTCGCTTTGGGAGCCATCTTGAAATCACAATTCGGCATCGACCCGCTGGTGCATGTGGCTTGCCGTGACCGCAACTTGCTCGGCCAACAATCCCATCTGATGGGGCTCCATGCGCTGGGAATCGACCAAATTCTCGTGATTACCGGGGACCCCACCCGAATGGGCGACTTGCCGGGAGCCAGCTCCATTTATGATGTCACTTCCTTTGAATTGATTCGCATGGTGAAACAGTTGAATGACGGTATTTCCTTTTCCGGAAAAAGATTAAAACAAAAAGCCCGCTTTGTGGTGGGAACCGCCTTTAACCCTCATGTAAGGCAGCTGGAAGCAGCGGTGCGAAGGCTGGAGAAAAAGGTGGCAGCCGGAGCCGACTTTGTGATGACCCAGCCTGTGTATGATGAACAAGGAATCCTGAATGTTTACGAAGCGACCAAACATGTGGGCATCCCTGTTTTCATCGGTATCATGCCGCTGACCGGATACCGCAATGCGTTGTTTCTGCATAACGAAGTGCCGGGGATTAAGATTCCGGAACATGTGCTGAAGCGGATGGAAGCCGTTCAGGAGGACCGGGAAGCGGGGAGAAGGGAAGGCGTAGAGATTGCCAAGGAATTGCTGGATGTGGCCATGGAAAAATTCCGGGGCATCTATCTGATTACTCCGTTTTCCTTCTGGAAGATGACCGAAGAACTGGCTCTCTATATCCGGCAGAAAGACCGGCGTCGCGTCGCTGTGGAGGCGTAATGAGAACAACGGCATGGAACGGTTCCGGAAACCGTTTCCGGTGAGTCTGCCATTGGAGACAAATAGAAAAGCAGTGTTTTACAAGGCAGTCTACAGTCGCAAAGCTGGCTCAAATAGGGTCGGCTTTTTATACGATATTTGCAACCATTTCATCCATGGTGGTGGACGTTAGGCATAAGGGTTTTCCAGTGCGTGTGTCCTTTGTGGTCAAAGTGCTCCTGAGTTTGTGCTTCCGGGGCGGTCGGTCGTGTTGGTCTCCGTTCTCTTGAGGCCGGCAAGGATGAAAAAAACCGGCCGCTCCGGCCTCTCACTACGGGCGCGGGTAAAACTCGCTGCCGCTCAAGCAGGTGATCCGCTTTCTCCCCACGCTTAAGGTCCTCCGCTGGGAGCGGCCTCAAAGGCACTTCGTCCAATCACAGCCCCCCTGCACGATTTTGCGTTTCGTCTCCAGGTGTATCAACTAGTCAAACTGTTATCTGTGCAAGATCGACACGTGTGAGCGGAGGAATTTGTTTTCCGGCGGAGCGACTCTGCCACTGCATCGGAGCGGAGACGGAAAGCAAATTCCGCAGCGGGCTCTCATCGCTGGGTTGTGGCCAGCTGTCAAGGACTGTATTCTTCGCAATCTCCCTAAGCAGAACCAGCGGAGAAATCTTTTTTGCGGCGAAGCATCGGAACGGAGTCGCAAAAAAAGATTTTGGAGCGGCTTCAAACAGATCCACTTTCATTCCCGGTTTGTCTCCGTAATCATGATCGTTTGATACGAAAATTGCAAGACCCGCGTATTCATCCAAGTTGTGACAAACGATCATGTCCGATCATTATAAGTGCCAAGGATGATCCCCGCTCTCATCACCGCGTTCGGCTTCAGGTAATCTCACTTGATCATGGGGATTTTGGCGCAGTCTCCCAAAGAGATCCAATAACGGCCGCTTTTTTGCTGTATTTCCACAGGTGTTTCATAAAAGTGGCTCAGACGTTCAGTGGTCAAAACTTCCGGAGTACGGCCAGTCGTATATACTTCACCGTTTTTCAGGAGCAGTGTATGTGTAAAACAGGGCAAAATCTCCTCAATATGATGGGTCACATAAATCAGAGTGGGGGCATCCGGTTGCTCGGTGATCTTACGGATCATGCTTAATACCTGTTCTCTGGCGATGAGGTCAAGGCCGGTACACGGTTCATCCAGTATCAATAACCGGGGTGAAGCCATCAAAGCTCTTGCGATCAGCACTTTTTGCCGTTCGCCCTGGGATAATGTCGCATAAGTTCTTTTCCTGAGCTCTTCACACCCCAAAAAAGACAGCAAAGCGGCGGCTTGTCCCACATCCGTCTGATCCGGCTGTTCATAGAGGCCGATGGAAGCAAATTTGCCGCTGAGCACGATCCTTTCGGCGAGTTCATGGCCATGCAATCGTTCCTGCAATGACGTGCTTACCCAGCCGATTTGCCTGCGCAATTCGCGCAGATCGCATTCGCCGAATTTCTTGCCGAGAACAGAAATGCTTCCTGTTGTGGGCCAAATATAGCCATTGATCAAATTGAGCAGAGTTGTCTTGCCTGAGCCGTTCAGACCGGCCAGGCACCAGTGTTCACCCGCTTGCACGCGCCAGGTAACATCTTTTAAAATCATTCTCTTTTCCCGCTGGAACGAAACGTTTTGTAGATCGATCACCATCACAATCCCCCTTTTCAGCTATAAATAAAAACAGACCTTCCATGCATGAAGGTCTCCGCTATATTATAAGGATTCCGGTTAAGACAAGCTAATTCCTTCTTCTCACACTGAGAAAGAATAAAGCCCTTTGTTCGATCCAATCAATTAAATGCAACGATTCTGCTCGCATCCAAAGCTGCTTTCAAGGGAGTTTGCTGAAAAAAACACTTTTGCACGCAGGGATCTGTTCAATTTCCGGTAAGGAAGCTGGAAGTTTTGATCGCTGGAGATCCGTTCCGTCAAGGGACGAATCCGCTGGCGCAAAACCCGGTACTTGTATCCGAGCCTTCTTCCTTTGAAGCTGTATGCCAGTTGGTCGGCATTGCCCATGTCATCGCCCCCCTTTGGTTTATGTTATTGGACATCGGTCTGCCGGGATTCCTTCCGTTCGACATAAGATGTGATAATATTCCTCCTTTTGACAAAAAACACCGCCGCAACAACCATTAAAAGCGGACGGTAAAGGTGGAGCCCTTCCCCGGTTTGCTTTGTACCGAGATTTTGCCTCCGTGCTTTTCGACGATCCACTTGGCTATGCTCAAACCCAGTCCGGTCCCGCCATCACTTCTTGTCCGGGCCTGGTCTCCACGGAAAAATCGGTCAAAAATCCGCGGTAAATCCTCTTTGGAAATGCCCATTCCCGTATCCGCCACTTGCAGATAAATCTCGTTCCCTTTTTTCCGGCAGGTTAAGGTAATGGTTCCCGAGGGAGGAGTGTATTTGAAAGCATTGTCCAGCAGGATCACCAGCAATTGATGGAGGCGTTCACGGTCGCCGTTCAAAGTGAGCGGACCGCTGATATCCACGTGAAATTGGTGTTGATTCAACTCGGCCAATTCCTTAAAATGATCCGCCACTTCATGAACCAATTGATCAAAATCAAAAACGTCTCTGTTGAGCTCCAGTTGGTTGGAATCGCTCCGCGCCAACGTGAGCAGACTGGAAACCAGCTTGCTCAGCCGGCGTGTTTCACGGTAAATGGTCGAGATATCCGGGCTCTTCTCTTCAATCGTTTGTTTGGGGTTTCTGAGCAATAGTTCGGTCCGGGTTTGGATCACCGCCAGCGGAGTGCGCAGTTCATGTGAGGCGTCGGCGACAAATTGTTGTTGAGCCTGCCAAGCTTGCTGAATCGGGACCAGGGAGCGCCTTGCCAGATAATATCCCACGCCGGCAGCGATCAGGATGGCAACACAACACCCGATGACAATATTTTTTCGGAGTTCACCCAGCAATTGAAGCTCGGCATTGGTGTTGCGAATGACCTGTACGATCAATTCCTCATCTTGTGATGTGAGCACGGATACGGCGATGGAACGGAACTGAAGGCTTCCGATGCGCAGGTTGTGGACTTTTCCATCCACTTGTTCAGGGTACAATTGAGAGATGTTGTAAATGTTAATAGGAGTTTGGCCGATTTTTCGGATTTCCTTTTGTTTAACATCCCAGACGATGACTTCCACCAAAGGGTCGGGGTCGGGAAAAATAAAGAAAGGTTCGCCCAACATTTCCGCTTTCATCTCTTCAGCGCGAAGAATCAGGGTTTGATCAATTTTCTTAAACTGTTGATTCTCCATGAACCAGTACAGCCAGGCGCCCAGCAGGCTGACAACGAGAAGAAAAACGATTGCATTTTGCAAAGTGAGGCGAAGCAGTGTTTTACGAAACATCACAGTCTTCCTTTAGCATATATCCGACGCCGCGAACGGTGCGGATGATTTTTTGCAGATGAAAGGGGGACAGCTTTTTACGCAGATAGTGGATATACAGCTCAACCACCGAAAGAGTGGTGTCGCAATCAAATCCCCATACCCGGTCAAACAATTGTTCACGGGTTAAGATATGGCCGGCATTTTGCACCAAATACTCAAGCAGCGCGAATTCTTTGGCGGTCAATTCGAGGGGAGATCCCTGGATCACCGCTGTTTGCTGTTTGGGATTCAGGGAGATGGGGCCGTAAGTCAATGTTCCTTCGCGTCCAAGCGCTCCTTTTCGCCGCAACAGCGCACGCACCCGGGCCAACAGTTCCGGAACGGCAAACGGCTTGACCAAATAGTCATCCGCTCCTTCATCCAATCCGCGCACTTTATCTTCCACGCTGTCTTTGGCGGTCAGCATCAGCACGGGCACGTCGATGTTTTGTCGCCGGATTTGTCTCAACACTTCCAGTCCGCTCATGACCGGCAGCATGATATCCAAAATGATCAGGTCGTAAATGTTTTGTTCGGCCAAAAAAAGACCTTCATCTCCTGCAGATGCCGTATCCACTTGGAATTCTTCCTGCAAGATGCGCTGAATCGATTCAAGCAGAGGTTGGTCATCTTCAATTAAGAGGACCTTCATGTTAAATCCCCTCGCGATCCGTTACTGATACTCGGGTAGCAGAATGGCAGAAGAATGTATGAAGTGTGAGGAGTCGAAAGAAAAGTTATCATATTATTCATCATACCAATTCTATTCAGCAAGGAGGAGATGAAAAGGGAGAAACCATAAAATTTTCACAGAAAAGAGAGTGGTAAAAAGCGGGTGCGGAAACTGAAAATCACCATTCACCGAGATTATGGCTGATAACAGGCCCGAAATGAAAAAAGTTGAATGATTTCGTGACTTTCTTCACCTGTACAAGCTATCAATTATGTAGTATATATTTATTTGGGCAAAGGATTAATTACGGGAGGGTAATATTCGAAAATGAATGAAAATTTACTGGACTCCTCGGCACTTTTGATCTTTTTTATGATTATTTCGTTTGTTTTAGCCACTCTTTATATCCGTGAAAGAATGAAAAGCTCGAAAGAATGAAAACCTCCTGTGATGCCTCGCTGAAATGCGGGGTTTTTTAGTTTTTGAAATGTGAGACCCTCCTGAATGGCAGGAGGGTCTTTTTCAGGCAGATCAGTCTCCGCAACTTTCCCAGTGTCTGCGACCCGAAGAGGATTCACGCGATGAGGATTCCCAGTATCTGCGGGCAGAGCTGGGATATCTGTGATGGCAAGAGTCGTACGGTCTTTGATGGCAGGAATCATAAGGCATGTGATGGCAGGAGTCGTAATAAGGTCTGTGATGATGCGGATTTCTGCAATATTTCATATACCACTTGAGCATTTTCTTTTCATATTTATGGCACATTTTCATGTGGTGATACAGGTGGCGCAACATATGGGGATCGCAGGGCAGATGATAGTGCATGGGCATCATATGTTCCATCGGCGGCATCACAGGCATCACAGGAGCTTCCATCGGCGGCCTGGGCCGTTTGACAGGAGGGTACGGCGCCACCGGCCGCTTTGGCTTAGGTGCTGGTCTGACTGGTGCAGGCTGCACAGGTGGCAGAGGCTGCACAGGCGGCAGAGGCTGCACAGGTGGCATGGGTTTTTTCTCCACAATCTTCACACCCTTTTTCGTTTTTTGACAGTGTATCCTATGTTGTTTCTGTGACACATGTACCAAGTGTACCAGCCTATCTTTGTGAGCAGTGGATTCGGAGCTTACTTGGTGGATGGGTCATAATAAGATATAATAGGAACGACTACGCCTTCGAACCTGCGATGGCGTCGGGAGGGACTAATCATGGAAGTTTTGAAAATTACTCCGCGCGGCTATTGTTACGGAGTTGTGGATGCGATGGTTCTCGCCAGACAGGCAGCCAAAAACCTGGACTTGCCGCGACCGATCTATATTCTGGGAATGATCGTTCACAATAAACACGTCGTGGAAGCATTTACGGATGAAGGCATTATTACGCTCGACGGAACCAACCGTATGGAGCTGCTTGACAAAATCGATCAAGGGACAGTGATTTTCACTGCGCACGGGGTATCCCCGGAAGTACGCCGCCGTGCAAGGGAAAAGGGGCTAACCATTGTGGATGCGACCTGTCCCGATGTGACGCGCACGCATGATCTGATCCGGGAAAAAGTAGCCGAAGGGTACGAAGTGATTTATATCGGAAAACAGGGGCACCCGGAACCCGAGGGGGCCATGGGGGTTGCCCCCGGACATGTTCACTTGGTGGAAAAAGAAGAGGATATCGAAAAACTGCACTTTGATACGGACCGTCTGCTGGTCACCAACCAAACGACCATGAGCCAGTGGGATACGGCGCATCTGATGAACAAAGTGAGAGAAAAATTCCCCACCGTGGAGATTCACAATGAGATTTGCCTGGCGACCCAGGAACGCCAAGAAGCGGTCGCTGAACAGGCCAAGGAAACGGATCTGGTGATCGTGGTCGGTGACCCGCGCAGCAACAACTCGAATCGACTGGCCCAAGTAGCCGAAGAAATTGCCGGCGTCAAAGCGTACCGTGTCTCCGATGTGACGGAAATCGATATTGAATGGTTGAAAGGGAAGAAAAAAGTGGGGGTTACATCGGGAGCGTCCACTCCGACTCCCATCACCCGGGAAGTGATTCGTTTCCTTGAACAGTTTGACGAGAACGACCCATCCACCTGGAATAAGGAACGAACCGTGGATATGAAAAAAATCCTCCCCCCTGTCCGGGAGAAAAAAGTGCAGACAAAAGGGTAACCGGGAGAGCTCTCCCGGTTTTGTTATCTCGAACCTATTGTTATTATTCTGTCAACTTCGGTCAGATGAGCGTGCTTTTGTTTTGCGGATAACGGGAAGCCATAAAATCGTAGCATTGATTCATGGTGCCGCGAAACTCTATGCGATGATCTTTTTTCATCGGGTTATACCAGGCAAAATAGTTATCCTCATGGATAATGGATGGCGGCAATTTTTCCGAATCTCTGATTACGTAATACACCAGAAAACACCTCCTAGCTGTAGTATGGTTCAAAAAAATGAAAGTTAACCATGATTTAAAAAAAATTTCCTTCTTCATCATAAACCAATTCGTTCGCACGACATCCTGCACCAGGGGCATGCTTACCAGCGCCTTTTAAATCCCGATCTTCCGGCAGGCGGGTTGAATATTTGTTATGATGAAAAGGGAACGGGTAATCCCGGAAAAGGACCCGTTCGCGGCAGGTTTGAATCAGGATCCGTCCTGGAGGTGGACACCATCGCTGTAGTTCTGCTTTTTATTGACGGAGTGGGCTTGGGTGATCAAGCTTCCTATAATCCGTGGGTGACACATCCTACGCCGCACCTGAGCGATCTGTTGGGTGGAAACTCCTTATGTGAACGGGCGGTGGGAGCTTACGGAGCGGACGTACTGCTAATAAAAACGGACGCCACCCTGGGTGTGAGGGGGATTCCGCAGAGCGCCACCGGACAGGCAGCCATCTTTACGGGCAGAAATGCTCCTGCCGCGATGGGCTGCCATATGAGCGGTCTGCCGTTTCGCCGCTTACGGGAGTGGGTGGAACAGGATAATATTTATCGGCAGTTTCGAAGAAAAGGGTGGAGGGCGACGTTTGCCAACAGTTATACCAAGGAGTATTTTGCCCGGCCGGCCACCCGCAGGGGCTGGATTTCGGTCACGACCGCAACGGTTCAGTCAGCGGATGAGCCGCTCAGGGATTTATCCGACTTGTTGGCGGGGCGTGCCGTCTATCATGACCTCACCCGCCGCACCTTGAAACGGTACATGCCAGAACTGGAAGAAATCGTTCCCGAACAAGCGGCCCGCGATTTGTGGGGGATCGCCCGTGATTATCACCTGGTGGTGCACGAGTTTTTCCTGAGCGACCGCGCCGGGCATAAGCAGGAGCCGGAACTGGTTTCCTGGGTGATCGAAACCTATGACCGCTTTCTGGGGGAACTGGTCAGGAAAAAAGGGCCCCATGATACGATTGTGCTTGTCAGCGACCATGGAAACAGCGAAGATTTGCGGGTGCAGACCCACACGGCGAATCCGGTCCCTACACTGATCATCGGAGATCGGGAAGCCGTGGAGGAGAAGGAGATTGCCAAATGGGATCTGACCTGCATTGCGCCGCTATTGCATCGGCTGGTACAGCGTCAGATCCGAGGAAAAGAAGAAAAGGACGGATAAATATGTCGAAACGGTATATACCTCAAATCAGAGAAGCTTCCATTCCCGAAGATGGAGGATGGGCAGAACTGGATACCAACCCGGTGCTCCTGTTATCCATCCCCGAATGGAAAGATGTGGTCACCAAGCCTTCGGAGGGGCATCAGTACGTATGGATGTATGATCGGGCCGAAGACGCTTATTTGTTTTGCTTTCGATTAAGCAATCGGGTCGAGAAGGCGATCGCCTTTCCGCGGGAGCACGCCGGAATGCTGCTGACGGATGAACGGGCGTATCAAACTTTTTCCATCCTCATCACGTCGGAGAGTCTGGAAAACATCCATCCCAGCTCTCCCTTGTTGCTTTTACGAAATGTGGAATTAAAGAGGCATCCCAAGGCAGGATGGTAACAGAAACGGTGACCGCCGACCAGGCGATCACCGTTTGAATGTATTACGGCCGAATGTACACAGGTGTACCGATTCCTACATAGCGGGCCAAATCTTCAACATCGCGGTTATGCATGCGGATGCAGCCTCTGGACACCATTCTTCCGATGGAAGCCGGGTTGTTGGTTCCATGAATGCCATAATGCGGTCGGGACAGTCCCATCCAAAGAGTTCCAAACGGGCTGAGCGGTCCTCCCGGATAGGAGTAGGGATATGGGACTTTGTTGATGATCCTGTAGTCCCCCACCGGCGTCCGGGTGGCAACTCTTCCGATGGCGATCGGATAGGATTTGATCAGCCTGGTTCCGTGGTACAGGTACAGGCGGAATTGGGAGAGCCGAATCCGGATGACATACATAAAAATCACTCCTTTCTTCAATGTACGAAGAAAAGGAGTGAATGGTCACGCATCCGGATCAATAATCGTCGATATGAAAACGTTCGGTCAGTTCGGGACCATCGATTTTTTCCTGCTCGGCTTTCAGGCGTTCCAACAATTTTTTATACTCATCTGCTCTGGCATATGGAGGTTCTGTTTCCAAAACCTTGGTCAACGCGCGAATCACAATACCCCGCTCTCTGGGTGATAAATACATGACCGATCCCCCTGTTTGTTCAATAATGGTAGGGTAGTCGCAAAAAATTCTTAGATTTCCAAATTGAGTATAGGCAAACTTTATCTAATATCTTTCCCAGGAAAAACAAAAGTTACACATAAAAATATTCGTTTATTTAATAGTTGATACCTGAATCCCAACAGAAACATGAAATAAAAAGATTGCCATCTTCTGTGAGAAATTGGACATAAATACAAGGGTAAATGGCGGATCAGCAGGGGATACATATATCCAAAAGATCCAATCGAGAGGGAGGAAAAAGGACAGTGAATGTTGTGCAGAAAACAACCCCCGATGCAGCCATTGAGCTGGATGAATACAATAGCCGGATTAAGCTGATGCGTTATCAGACAGATGATCTGGAACGCCTGGCCTTGCATCTGGAGGAGCTGGCCAAAGAAAGAGGGATCGGAAAAGTAATGATTTATGCCGATCCCGAGGATGAGTCCTCCTTCGAAAAGCTGGGCTTTGAAAAAGAAGGAGAGATCAGTGTTTTTTTTAACGGTGAACCTGCATTTATCTTGTCCCGGTTTCTGGATGACCGGCGTGCCGTGACAAAGGATGAAGAAAAGAAAGACTCCATCGTGGAGATGGCCGAACAGACGGAAACATTGAGCCAGCCTCCGGAATTGGATCCCGCCTTTACCCTGCGCCATGCGACTCCGGATGATGCCCGGGAACTGGCCGAATTGTACCGGCTTGTCTTTGAGACTTACCCAACGCCGATTCATGAGGAAGAATTTATTCGGGAATGTATGCAAAATGATGTATACTTTTCGGTTGTGCTGCATGAAGGGAAGATCATCAGTTCAGCTTCTGCGGATGTGTTTACCAAATATAATTGTGCGGAAATCACAGACTGTGCCACCCATCCCGATTACCGGGGAAAAGGTTTGCTGAGCGCCATTATCTTTGATTTGGAACAGCGGATGAAACAAGCGGGGGTCCCCAATCTTTTTTCCTTGACCAGGGCCGTTTCCGCCGGGATGAATATTGTGATGGCCAAACTGGGATTTGAGTACCAGGGGCGGCTCATTCAGAACAGCCACATTGCGGGACAATTTGAGGATATGAATATCTGGGTGAAAAAGTTGAAAATTTAAGATCAATATAGATCAAACATCCCGACGTCGTAACCCAATTGTTTGAGGTAGGTAAACAGCTGAGCGCGGTGATGGGCCGTGTGAGTGACGATTTCAAGCAGCCACTTCGCCTGGGAATTGGGCTCGTGGGCATAAAAAGCTGTTGTTTTTTTCTCAAAGAAGGTGTGTGGATCCAGTGATTCCATGTATTCCTTTAAACGGATGAATCCGGTTTCCAATACATCGATCAAACCTTCTTTGTCCTCGGCAGACAGTTCTGCCTCCAGTTGCCGGATGGCGATTTCATCATTTTCCAGCAAAATGGCCAGATCTACGGCAGGAATTTGCACCAGATGAGTGGCCAACTCCTTCAGAGTGCGCATCGACTCATGTGGACGGAAAGTCCAATCAGCAGCGTCGATTTTCATAAGCAATTGACGTGTCGTGCGTACAAGCACAGAAAGTTCGTGCAGGAGGAGTTCCCTGGTGTGGATTGAATCTTGCATCCAATTTCCCCTTTCCTACGATCGTTCGGTAGTCTAAATGGATGGATTCGTTTCTTTTTACCGAATTTCCTCCCTATCCTTCAGTGATTCCTGCTGTTATGAATATGACATTAAATTAGGGTGAATTAACTATTGCAGTTTGAAAGAGAATGTGCTAAGTTAAACATTGTGACATTGAGCTAGTAGGATCCAGGATTCACTTAAAGGGTTGGGACCTCACTGGACTAACCTTCCCCCGTGGTGAACAAGCAGATCCTAGCGGAATTTGGCTCACACCAACTTTTTGCTAGGAAAGGGGGCCGAAAGAGATGGAATATTCTACTTTCGGAAGGCATGTAGCCATGGATGCATGGGGTGTTGATTTTGACCTGCTAAATGATGTTTCGCTGCTTGAGTATCACTTGAAGGAAGCCGCAAAAAAATGCGGGGCAACCGTCCTGTCCGTTCAATCCCAACAGTTTGAGCCGCAAGGAGCAACGGTGCTGGTCATGCTCTCGGAAAGCCACCTGTCGATTCACACCTATCCGGAAAGAGGATTTGCAGCTTTAGACTGCTACACTTGTGGTCACACTGTTGATCCCATGATCGCCATTGAGTACATGCTCAATGTGTTAAAGCCGACCCAGGCATTTCCGAAAGTGCTTCGGAGAGGCGTCGGGCCTATTGAGGTAGTCCAACCGACAGCAATTGAGCTGAAAAAAGAAGTGACCGTTTAACGAATACATGAACCCCTTCGCTGCTGAGTGAAGGGGTCTTATATATGATTCAATAAGAAAAAGGAACCATGAGAGCCATTGTTCTCAGGTTCCTTTTTCTTTTTTACGTGCGGCGGCCGGCGATTTTTCTTACTTGGTCTCCGTCTTCCTGGCGGACCGCTTCATCAGCGAGCGATTTGGCCGCCTTTGCATCAACCCGGCGCACGGCTTGTTTCACTTCCGGAATGCTGCCGGCGCTCAGTGAGAGTTCGTGCAGGCCGAGTCCGATCAACACCTCAGCCATGGCGGGGTCTCCGGCCAGCTCCCCGCACATGCCCACGATGATGCCGGCTTTCTCAGCTGCCTGACAAGTCATTTGCACGAGACGGAGCACAGCGGGATGAGCAGCATCGTAAAGATGGGCCACTTGCTCATTTCCGCGGTCAGCCGCTAAGGTGTATTGGGTTAAATCATTGGTGCCGATGCTCATAAAGTCGACTTCCTGCGCCAGCAAATCAGCGGTGACAGCCGCTGCCGGAACTTCAATCATAATTCCCACCGGAATGGAATCAGAAACAGGGATTCCTTCCTGTTTCAGTTCATTTTTGCACTCATCGAGCAATGCTTTGGCAGCACGGACTTCGGACAGATTCTCGATCATCGGAAACATAATCCAAAGCGTTCCGTGTACGCTGGCACGGAGGAGAGCACGCAGCTGCGTTTTAAAAATATCCGGATTGGCCAGGCAATAGCGAATGGCCCGGTGTCCCAGGAACGGGTTTTCTTCTTTCGGCAGGTCGGCATAAGGCAGATCTTTGTCTCCGCCGATATCCAGAGTGCGGATGACGACCGGCTTTGTGCCGAATGCTTTCAATACTTTGGAGTAAGCCTGATATTGCTCTTCTTCCGTGGGCCAATGATCATTTTCAAGGTAAAGAAACTCGGTGCGGAACAACCCGACGCCCTCTGCATGGTTTTTGAGTGCGAGATCCACATCATTCAGGCTGCCGATGTTGGCAAACACTTGGATGCGTTTGCCGTCTTTGGTCACGGCATCCTGGGCTGCTTCAGCGAGAGCCTGCTCGCGGGCTTTCTTTTGTTTTTCGATTTGCTCACGGGCCACACGCTCTTCTTCGGCAGACGGGTTGACGGTAATCTCGCCTTTGTCTCCGTCGATGATCAGGATATCCCCGTCCTGCAATTTTTCAATCGCCGCACCGAGGCCCAGAACAGCAGGAATGCCGAGAGTACGCGCCATGATGGCGGCATGGGCTGTTTTGCTCCCTTTGGCGGTCACCATCCCGGCGATTCCTTCCGGAAACTGAGCGGTATCAGAAGGAGTCAGCTCTTCCGATACAACCACGCTCCCCGGCTCCAGGAGTGAGGGGTCGAAGGGTGTTTTGCCCAGCAGGAGGAGCAGGAGGCGGTTTCCGACATCGCGGATATCGTCCGCGCGGGCTTGCATGTATTCATCGTCCAATGAAGCGAGCATGCCGCTCATTTCCTGGGTTACTTCCGCACAGACAGCTTCCGCATTTTTCTGCTGAGTCTGTATGCGGTTCCGCATTTCACCAGTAAAGGACGGATCATCCAGAAAGGCCAGATGGGCATCGAAGACAGCGGCTTCTTCTTCTCCCATGCGCTCGGCCGTTGTTTCCCGCAACTTGGAAATTTGTTCTTTGGCCTGTTCCACCGCTTTTTGCAGTTTGGCCAGCTCTTTTTCGGGCTCGTCCACATGCCGGGTCTCAACAACGGGTTTTTCTTTGCGCCACCAGATCACCCGGCCGATCGCCAGGCCGGGTGAGGCGCCAACTCCTTTAACTTGGGTCAATGTTTTCCCCCCGTTCGTTTGACGTGGTTATTCCTGATGGTTTTCGAGAAAAGAAGCCAGCTTTTCCACAGCAGCTTCCGCATCTTCTCCCTCAGCGCGAACGGTGAGGGTGTCATTTTGTTTCGCGGCCAGTGACATCACACCAAGCAAGCTTTTCGCGTCTACTACTTTTTCGTTTTTGATAATTTTGATCGTGCTTTTAAAGGACCCCGCTTCTTTTACCAACAGTGACGCCGGACGAGCATGGAGTCCGCTTGGATTTTTAATTGTAACCGTTTTTTCTGCCATTCGTATTTTACCCCTTTACTTGTCTTGCTTTCATAGAGTGCCAGCCGGGACAACCAAATCGGTTCCCGAACTGCTGAGCGGCCCGGATGGCCTTCGGAGTGATCCGGGGGAGTGTTTGAATTCACATGGTCTGCCCCATTTGAATGAGTATGACACCCATGGAGGTACATATGCCCGCTGAGGAAAGCAAATGGGACGGGTGATGACCAACCTTCACCATTGGGGTGCCAACGGTCATCAATCAAGAATCCCATTGCTCAGCCGCATGGCGTCTCAACATGGATAAGACTTGGTTTAATACCTTTTCGCCGTTCATCGTCGCAAAAGCGACCGGATCGATCGGTTCAAGAGGAATGTGATGCTGTATGGCGATGGGTCCCAGTTCTTTGATCAAGTGGCGCACCTGGGGCTCCAGCAAAACCGCATCCGCTTCTTTGGCCTTGAAACGGAAGTGGGCAACGCCGGAAGCTTCCGCCACCAGTTGAATTCGCCTGTGAACGGCTGCATCGGTCACTTTTTTGCAAAGAATGCCGGAGGTCATTCCCATGCTGCATAAAATCAGTAAACGGATTGGTTTGGACATTGGATCCTCCGAAAGAACAATTTCGACTTTATCTTTCCCGTCCCCCAAACAACGCATGTGCCTGAAAAAAAGAAGCCCATCCGCCTCTAAAATATAGTAGCAAATTTTATGCCAACCATGGAGGATCAGGGAAATAGGATCATTGGATGGTTACGAGTCCGACATGATCTGCCGTGCCGGGTCCCGCCGAATCAATATTTTTCGCTCATCTGCGGGAGTTTTTTCAAACACCCCAAAGGTTGAAAAAAAAGAAAAAAGTGTGCAGGGAAATTTGCACACTTCACACGGTTCCGTCCGGGGCGGCAGAGGAGAGGCGGGCCAATTCTTCGGCTGTACCGGTCGGGTACTCAAGATGAAAAATTCCTTCCAGTTGTTGGAGAAGCTTTTTCCAGACAAATATTTGCGTCGAGGGCGGATGGGTTCCTTCGATTGGCCGGGCGGGTTCCTCCTGCTTTCTTCCTGCATCCAATTGTGTTTTCAACAGCCGGTCCGTATACACGCCCAGGTGCATCCAACATCCCAGCTCCCGTTCCGGGTCCCACTGAAATACTTGGCGAAAAGTGCTCATCTCCTTGTTGATGATTTCCACAAACCGCCGCGGATTGTAATGAACGACCGTCTCCAGGAGCCCCTGCAGAATCAAATCGGGAATCTGTTGCCAAGATAGTTTGGGTTCACCGTCTTTGCCGACCGGGACGGGGCGGGTCTCATTCAACCGCTCAACCAGGCGTTGAAATCCATGGGGTTGATACAATTCCCACACGGGGAGATAATACACGTCATCCAGGTCCGGAGGTACGGTTCCCACAACTGCGATTAAGTCAAATTCTTCTTTTAAATACTCCAGCATGAGAGAGCGGCGGCTCATCGGATCAATCTGAACGGACTTAACGGCAACATCCTGATCCGACTTTGGCAGGTTTTCTTTAAGCCAATCCTCCAATGAGACGGCGGACCCCTCGCCGGTTAAACAAACAGTTGCGATTAAACGTTGCTTGGGCGATTTCCTGCCTTTATGGGCAGTCAGAAAGAGAGAGATTAAGTCTATTTCGTGATCGGGCAGGGAAATGCCCAGCCCCTGCTCTAAATCATCCGCGATCTTTTGCGCGATTTCCTTGTAGACTGCTTTTGGATTGGCCGGCGGCAGAGACGACATCCTGGAAGAAGATCCCGATCTCTTTAAATAAGACTGAATGTGGAGGTTTAGCGCCGTTAACTGGGTACTGGAAACAGGGATATTCAATTCCTGAACCGACCTGTGCAGGATCTCCGCAAGTTTAAGCTCCAACTCCCGGTTATCGGGTATGAACTGCTTTTCATTCCGTTCCGCGGACTCCAAAAGAGAAAGGATATATTGACTCACGATTTCCTGCATCTCTTGATCGATTTCCGTCGGGCTGGCGTTTTGCCCGAGCAGAGCTTCTTTTCGTCTCCGGCATTCATCGTAAATATTGGGAAACGGGTTCTCACTCAGATCCTTGGGCCGCTCTTTTCCAGAAAGCAGAGGTTTTACCGTTTGCGAGACCCGTTTGTGTTCACGCAAGTTATGCGGCAGATCTTCGAATCGGATCACAATCTCATCTTCGTTTGGATGGTTCAGGTGGCGCAAAAAGGCGCGGGCACAGGCAATTTGCACATCGCTTTTCAGTTGGCCGATGTTTCCCGGACAGTCGTAACGGAGAAGGACCGTCCGGCATTCAGGAGCCATGCGCAAGGGCACATGCATTTTGCGTGCTTCCTCATCCAGAAAAAATTGCAGTAACCGTTCCCGTTCCTGCGGGCCTCTCTTTCGGAGAGGGGGGAGTGTCAGCTTCACCGAAAATCGACGGTATAAGGTGGGAAGCAACGCTTTTTGCGGGGATTCGGTAGTAGCGGCGACCATGCGAATATTCACCCTGCGTGCGGCCCCGGTCTCTCCCAGCCGGCGATAGGTTCCCTGGTCCATCAGGTAAAAGAGCATTTCCTGCCCGGAGGGAGGAAGACGATGAATTTCGTCCAAAAACAAAATTCCACCGTCAGCTTTTTCCACCAAACTCTCTTTATCTGCTTGTGCCCCGGTATAAGCTCCTTTTTTCACCCCGAATAATTGGGCCATCAATAATTCCGGGTTTTGCGCGTATTCGGCACAGTTGAAAGCGATAAAAGGAGCGTCCGGCTCCATTCGCCGGTCAGAAATGGCGATCTGATACAGGGTTTTGGCGAGATAGCTTTTACCGGTGCCGGTTTCCCCTGTCAGCATGATGGGCAGTCCGTTTGGCGGATAGAAGAGAGCGGCCAGCGCTTCTTCCAAAATGGTCTGCAAACTTTGGTCCACGCCAATCAAAGACGGGAATGACAGAGATTCGCGAGACACAGGTGTCCGGGACGGTGGATGTGCCGGTGAGGGGCTGCCCTGATTTTCCATACCGGTTGCCGATATATAGCGTACAGGCCGGCCGATAATTTTTCTGGCTTTCTTGTTCTTAACCAATTCATTCAGATAGCGGCTGGCGGTGGAACGGTCAAGGTTTAATTCTGCGGCCACTGTTTGTGCCGTTACACCGTCTTGAGATCGGTGGATGAGTTGTTCGACCCAATTGATTTTTTTCATCACTGCTCCCCAACCTACGCTGATGTTATAAAATCTTCCTTTCTATCATACACAGTTTGCACACTGATTGGGAATGTAAATCATAGGAACCGGGCTTGAATTATTTCTAAACGCGAAGGAAAGAGAGGGGATCGTGAAGAATTGTTACACGAGCATGATGAAATAGGAAGGCAGGAAGTGGCTGGTAATATATTTGAATAAACTGAGGGAGGTTTATGGATATGGAAGAAAAAATGCAAGAATTAAAGAAGCGTTTGCGTGAAATTTATGATATTCACTCCGCTTTGTCCGTGCTGAGCTGGGATCAGAATACGTATATGCCTCCGGCGGGAACGGAAGCAAGGGGGAGGCAGATGTCCACACTGGGGCGGGTAGCCCATGAAAAGCTGACCGATCCGGCCCTGGGGCAACTCTTGGAAGACCTCTCTTCTTATGAGAAAAGCTTGCCTTATGAGTCGGATGAGGCCAGCCTGATTCGCGTGACCCGCCGTGAATACGAACAAGCGGTGCGTGTCCCGTCGGATTTCATCGCCAACTTTTACAACCATACCGCCCAGGTCTATCAGGCATGGGTGGAAGCCAGAGCGGAGGATGATTTTGCCAAAGTAGCCCCGCTGCTGGAAAAAACACTGGAATTCAGCCGTGAGTATGCCGGATATTTCCCCGGATATGAACATATCGCCGATCCGCTCATCGACCGGATGGATTACGGGATGAAAGCGTCAGCCATTCAATCCTTGTTCTCCGAGCTGAGAAAGCAGTTGGTCCCGTTGGTGGAAGAGGTGACTTCCCGCCCGTCTGTTGATGATTCTTGTTTGCTCCAGCATTATCCCAAAGACAAGCAGCTTGAATTCGGGATGAACGTGAGCAGGAAACTGGGCTTGGACTTTACCCGTGCCCGCCAGGATTTGGCTCCCCATCCGTTTATGACCAAGTTTGCGCACGGTGATGTCCGCATTACCACCCGTGTCAAGGAAAATGATTTGGGGGAGGCACTCTTCAGCACCATTCATGAAACAGGGCATGCTCTCTATGAATTGGGCATCGATCCTTCTCTGGAAGGAACACCGCTTCACGGAGGAACCTCGTCCGCCGTCCACGAAAGCCAGTCCCGCCTGTGGGAAAACATTGTCGGCCGGAGCCGCGGTTTCTGGAACCATTTCTTCCCCCAGCTCAAAGAAATGTTTCCGTCCCAGCTGGGCAATGTGACACTGGACGAGTTTTACCGCGCCATCAACCGGGTGCAGCGCTCCCTGATTCGGACCGAAGCGGATGAGCTGACGTACAACCTGCATGTGATCATCCGTTTTGATCTGGAACTGGCCATGCTGGAAGGAAACCTGGCTGTGAAGGACCTGCCGGATGCCTGGCGCAGCCGCTACCAGTCCGATCTGGGCATCTCTTCCCCCGATGACAAAAACGGAGTGTTGCAAGATATCCACTGGTTTATGGACTACATCGGCGGCGTGTTCCAGGGTTACACCCTTGGCAATATTTTGAGCTGCCAGTTCTATGAAGCTGCGTTAAAAGCCCATCCTGAAATCCCGGAACAAATCGAGCAAGGGGAGTTCGGAACCCTGCACGGATGGCTGAAGGAAAACATCTATCGTCACGGAAGCAAATTTACATCGGAAGAACTCGTGCAACGGGCCACCGGCTCCACTCTGACCATTGAACCTTACATCCGGTATTTGCGTAAGAAATACAGTGAATTGTATTTAACTTAATCAATAAAACGAGAGAGAAGAATACGGGGATTGAGACATCATGGGATGATCTCAATCCCTTTTTGTGTTGTGTGGGTGTTTAAAAGTCCGATCTTTGCCCGTTTACGTTGGAGGGTACCTGTTTTTTCCTTCTCCCGTTTATCTTCACGCTTTTCTTTTGCGATGCTCTCTCTATGAAACCTTGCTTTCCAGTACTCTCATTAAACCTGTGTTATGTGCATGACTTTTGCTTCGATCCGATACAGGAAGCCGAGATCATTGACCCGGCTTTTCCAAAATGAACCCATATCAATTTGCGATTGGAAGAAAAGGTGACTTGAAGTAAGATTAACGTAAAAGAGATGTACAGGCGAAGGGATGTGAAGGGATGAGTACCAAGAACAATTTTAACCATTCGGCGGACGAGCTGGAATTTCAGCACACCGCGGAAGAGGAAGAGGAGTACGTGATGGAGCAAGAGTTGGAGAATGAGCAGTGGGAGGTTTTGGAGGAGCAAAACACGGTTGAGTTCTTCCCGGCGCAGGCGGTCGTGTCCAATCCGGTCAACAGTACGGTGCTTGAGCCGCATAATGAAAATAAATTTAATAGCGAATCTTTAGGAAGTAGCTGGGAGTCTGCTTCTGCTGTCCGTATTGATTTGGAAGAGGATTGGGAAGAAGACGCATGGTTGGAGCGCTGGCGGATGAATCCGGAAAAATATCTGGTCACAGCTTTGCCGCCGGATCTGTCGCAGCGATTGGAAGAAGCGGCCCGGGAGAAGAAAATGAAAAGAAATGAGTTTGTCCTGAAAGCGTTGGAAGAGGCTTGCCGTCAGGCGGAGTTGGACAAGATCCGCAGAAGGGGATTGGCTGAAGGCGAACCGGCGAAGCTGATCAAAGATCCGAAAACCGGAAAATACCGCTGTTTCCCGGCCGATTTCTTCACCGATGAAGAGCTGTACGGTTATGAAGTGATTGAGGGCAAGTATTACCAGAAGAACTGGGAAAAGACCGAGAATGGCTGGGTACAGGTCAATAAAGGATACTTTGAGGCCAGCGGAGACCAGAATGCCCCTTATATTCAAATGGTCAACAACAAACCGGTCGGTTCCTGGGAAGTGTATCCGTTTGAGTTCTTTGAACATGACTGGAAATGGGGCATCTATGACAATAAAAATGTGGTGATCGAAGTGGTCGGCCGCAAAGGGGAAGACGGACAAATCCTTCTCGATGTATTTGTGGACAATGAGCTCGTGGATTCGGTTAAAACTTCCCGGGAAGTTCACCGGATCATCATGGAGCACCTGTAATGGTTACATAGGGAAGGCTAATGTTTTTTCCCGATTGATGCCGGATCTGGCTGAAAAAACGGTTTCCGGTTGTGAAGCGGTGTTTAACCACTTTTCCGTTAAAAAATGATGCCAAGGAGGGGGAGACAAGTTGAAACTCAGAAAGATTAATCGTTTGTTGGTTGCCAACCGCGGGGAAATCGCGATCCGGATTTTCCGCGCTGCTACCGAGTTGGGAATTCGGACGATCGCTATTTATTCCGAACAGGATAATGTCTCATTGCACCGGTTCAAAGCCGATGAATCTTATCTGGTGGGGGCGGGCAAAGGTCCCATCGAAGCGTATCTGGATATTGAAAGTATTATCGACATTGCCAAGCGCAACGATGTGGACGCCATCCATCCCGGGTATGGCTTTCTGGCTGAAAACGCAGAATTTGCCAAGCGCTGTCAGGAAGAAGGGATTATTTTTATCGGCCCTTCCCCGGAGTTGATCGAGAAATTCGGTGACAAGGTAGAAGCGCGCAACATGGCGATTCAAGCCGGCATTCCGGTGATTCCGGGGACGGCTGAGCCGATTGAATCCCTGCAGGATGCCTTGCTGTTTGGCAAGCAACACGGGTACCCGATCATCATTAAAGGAGTTTCCGGCGGCGGCGGACGGGGAATGCGGATTGTCCGCAATCAGGAAGAGCTGAAAGAGGCGCTGGACCGGGCCCGGTCCGAAGCGCGTTCAGCCTTTGGGAACGCCAAGGTGTACCTGGAGAGATATTTGGAAAATCCCAAGCATATCGAAGTGCAAATCCTCGGTGACGAGCATGGGAATATCGTTCATCTTTATGAGCGCGATTGCTCCGTGCAGCGCCGGCACCAAAAAGTGGTCGAGGTAGCCCCCAGTCTCTCTCTCTCCGGCAAGCTGCGGGAAGAAATTTGCCAGGCAGCGTTAAAACTGATGAAAAACGTCGGTTATACCAATGCGGGAACCGTGGAGTTTCTGGTCACGCCTGATCAAAAATATTACTTCATTGAGGTCAATCCGCGCATTCAGGTGGAGCATACCATCACGGAGTTAATCACGGGCATTGATATTGTACAAGCCCAGATTCGCATTGCCGAAGGTCATTCGTTGAGCGATCCCGAAATTTCGATCGGTTCACAGGCGGAGGTCCGAACCAACGGATACGCGATTCAATGCCGGGTAACCACCGAAGACCCGGAAAATGACTTCTTCCCTGATACGGGACGGCTACTCGCTTATCGTTCCGGCGGCGGATTCGGGGTGCGCCTGGATGCGGGCAATGGCTATGCCGGGGCCGTCATCACCCCGTATTATGATTCTTTGCTCGTTAAAATCTCAACGTTTGGCGTCACTTTTGAACAAGCCGCTAAAAAAATGCTCCGAACCTTGCGGGAGTTCCGGATTCGCGGTGTGAAAACGAATCTGCCGTTTTTGGAAAATGTGGTGACACATCCCGATTTTCTCAGCGGCAATTACGATACCTCTTTTATCGACACCAAACCGGAGCTGTTCGCCTTTAAAGAAAGAAAGGACCGCGGAACCAAGCTGCTAAATTACATCGGAAACACCATTGTCAACGGGTATCCCGGCCTTGCCAAGGATAAAAAGCCTCATTTTGATCCTCCGAGAATACCCAGGACGTCTTTCGCCCAGCCGTATCCGGAGGGAACGAAGCAAATTCTTGATCGCGAAGGGCCGGATGGATTGATTAAGTGGATCCAGGAACAAAAGAAAGTGCTGGTCACGGATACCACCTTCCGTGATGCCCATCAGTCCCTGTTCGCAACGCGCGTGCGCACGTATGACATGGTGGCGATTGCGGAAGCGACAGGCAAGCTTGCCCCGGGACTGTTTTCACTGGAGATGTGGGGCGGTGCCACCTTTGATACCAGCATGCGCTTCCTGTACGAATCTCCATGGGAACGGCTGCAGCTGTTACGGGAAAAAATCCCCAACATTTTGTTCCAGATGCTATTACGCGGCGCGAATGCCGTCGGCTATACCAACTATCCCGACAATGTGATCCGAGCGTTTGTCAAGGCTTCCGCCGAGCAGGGGATTGATGTGTTCCGCGTCTTCGACAGCTTAAACTGGCTGCCGGGCATGCAGGTGGCGATCGAAGCGGTGCGGGAAGCCGGGAAAATAGCGGAAGGGACCATTTGTTACACCGGGGATATTTTGGATGAGACGAAAACCAAATACACGCTGAGCTATTATGTGAATCTGGCGAAAGAGCTGGAAAAAGCGGGAGCTCATATTCTCGCCATCAAAGACATGGCGGGACTGCTCAAACCTTATGCCGCTTATGAACTGATCCGCGCGCTCAAACAGGAAATCGGAATCCCGATCCATCTGCATACCCACGATACCTCGGGGAATGGCGTGGCCATGCTGCTCAAAGCCGTGGAAGCGGGTGTCGATATCGTGGATGCCTGCGTGAGTTCCCTGTCCGGGCTCACCTCCCAGCCCAGCCTGAATGCACTGATCGCCGCGCTGGAACGGACCGGGCGCGATACAGGACTCAACCTCCTGGAATATAATCAGCTTTCGGATTACTGGGCAGATGTCCGTCACTATTACCGTGGCTTTGAAAGTGATATGAAGGCGAGCACGACAGATGTTTATCTCCATGAGATGCCTGGCGGGCAGTATACCAACCTCGAGCAGCAGGCGAAAGCCGTCGGTCTCGGAGGCCGCTGGGACGAAGTCAAAACGATGTATGCCACCGTCAACCAGATGTTTGGAGACATTGTAAAAGTAACGCCATCTTCCAAGGTTGTCGGGGACATGGCCCTGTTTATGGTCCAGAACAACCTGACCGAACAGGATATCTATGAAAAAGGAGAACGCATAGATTTTCCTGATTCCGTCGTTCAGTTCTTCCAGGGCTATTTGGGCCAGCCACCCGGCGGGTTCCCGAAACGGCTGCAGGAAATTATTCTAAAAGGAAGGGAGAGTTTTACCACCCGTCCGGGCGAACTGCTTGAACCGGTTGATTTTTCACAGATCAAACAAGAACTGGAAGAGAAAATCGGGCGGGAGCCCGGCGAGCTGGACGTGCTCTCTTATATCATGTATCCGCAGGTATTCCTGCAATATGAGCAAACCAGAAAAGAATACGGGGATCTGTCCGTGCTGAGTACACCTGTCTTCTTCTACGGATTGCGGCCCGGCGAAGAGACGGCGGTCAGCATCGAACGCGGAAAAACGCTGATCATCAAGCTCATGGCTGTCGGTGACCTGAACCCTGACGGAACCCGCACCATCTACTTTGAATTAAACGGCCAGCCGCGTGAGATCCGGGTACGCGACGAGTCCGCCAAGGTCTCGGAAAACACCCGTCCCAAAGCGGACCTGAAGAATCCGAACCACATCGGGGCCACCATGCCCGGAAAAGTGGTGAAGGTACTGGTGGAAGAAGGGGATAAGGTACACAAAGGAGAGCACCTGCTCGTCACGGAGGCGATGAAGATGGAAACCACCATCCAGGCCCCCGCTGACGGCCGAATCAAAACCCTGGTCGTCAAAGCGGGCGACATGATCGAAGCGGGCGATCTGCTCCTGGAATTGGAATAGATCCTGATGAAAACAGACCGGCTACCATAGCCGGCCTGTTTTTTTCAATCCTTGTTCAAATGTTTATCTCATGCTATACTCTAATCGTTAATTGTAAACCTATATATATTTTCGGTTTACATATGGGAAGGAGTTGGTGATTTGGCCTACTCATATCAGGAGTTGCTGGAGAAAAACAGGCGCTACCTGTGGAATCCGTTTACGCAAATGAAGGAATATTTGCAAGATGAACCGCTCATCATCGAACGCGGCGAAGGGGTTAAGCTGATCGATGTTCTCGGCAACGAGTATTATGACGGCAATGCTTCGGTGTGGTTGAATCCGCACGGGCATAACCGAAGGGAATTAAATGAGGCAATTATCGAACAGTTGGGCAAAATCGCCCACTCCACCTTGCTCGGAATGGCCAATGTCCCGTCCATTTTGCTGGCGGAACGGCTGGTTCAGCTGGCGCCGGAAAATCTGGACAAAGTGTTTTTTTCGGACAGCGGGGCGGAAGCGGTCGAGATCGGCTTGAAAATGGCTTTTCTCTACTGGAAACATCGCGGACGGCCGGAGAAGCAGATCTTCCTCAGCATGAAAAACGCCTACCACGGGGATACCGTCGGGGCGGTGAGCGTGGGGGGCATGGACTTGTTTCATGCTTCCTTTGACAAACTTTTGTTTCAGACAGAGAAAGTTTCCTATCCGTATCCCTATCGCTTTCCGGGCACGAAAGAGGAGTGCAAGGAAGCGTGCCTGCGGGAACTCCGGGAACGCCTGGAAGAAAAAGGGGACCGGATCGCCGGATTGATCGTGGAGCCGATGGTGCAAGGGGCCGGAGGCATGATTATGATGCCGGAAGGGTATCTCGCGGAAGTGGAAAAGCTGTGCCGCCGGCATGATGTGTTGCTGCTTGTCGATGAAGTGGCGACCGGCTTCGGACGGACCGGCAAGATGTTTGCCTGCGAGCATGAGGGAGTTCAACCGGACATCATGATGGTCGGGAAGAAGCTGACCGGCGGTTACCTGCCCGTGGCGGCCACCCTCACCTCTGACGAAGTGTACGATGCTTTTTACGGGGATCACGAAGAAGTGAAAACCTTTTTCCACGGGCATTCGTATACCGGAAACCAGCTGGGATGCGCGGTCGCGATTGCCAATCTGGACTTGTATGAAAAAGAGCGGTTGGTCGAATATGTGGCGGAAACGAGCCGCCTGCTTGCCGATTGGCTGAGTGAGATCGGGCAGCTTCCCCATGTGGGGGAAGTGCGTCAACTGGGATTTATGGTCGGGATTGAACTGGTCCGCGACAAGAGGACAAAAGAGCCGTATTCATGGGCGGACAAAATCGGGGTGCGCGTGTGCCGCCGGGCAAGGGAGCTGGGACTCATCACCCGGCCGCTGGATCATGTGATCACCTTAATGCCTCCGCTGGCCGCGACACCGGAAGATCTGAAAGCGATGGTCCGGATTTTGCACCGGGCGATCCGGGAGGTGACAGAATCATGAGCCAAGGCATCTTTATTACGGCAACGGATACGGGTGTGGGGAAAACGGTGATTACGGCAGGATTGGCCCTGGCACTCAAGGAACAGGGCTGCCGTGTCGGGGTGATGAAACCCGTGCAAAGCGGACACTCCCTCAGTGATCCGGAGAGTGACGGGATGAGGCTTAAAGCCTGGACGGGTGTGGACGACTCCATCGATGAGATCGTCGCTTACAACTTTCACCTCCCGGTCGCCCCCGGGCTGGCTGCGGAACTGGCAGGGGAAACCATTGACCGGTCGGTGATTCTGGAACGCTTGGACCGGCTGGCCGGCAAATATGATGTGGTGTTCGTCGAAGGCGCCGGAGGGTTGATGGTCCCCCTCGGCAGCAACTGGACGATTGCCGATCTGGCCGGAGAGATCGGCTGGCCCCTGTTGATTGTGGCCCGGCCGCTGCTCGGCACGGTCAACCATACGGTCCTCACCACCCTGGCGGCCCGCCGGTTGGGACTGTCTCCTGTCGGGGTGATTTTAAACGGGCTTCGTCCTGAAGAGACGGAACCCAGTGTGGAACATAATCCGCGTTTGATCGAAGCCTTTGCGCAAATTCCGGTACTCGGCTCCGTTCCCTGGCTGGCCGATTTGTCGCCGGAACATTTGAAAGAGTCCGTTCTGGAACATGTGGATGTAGCAAAGCTCTTACATCTTCTCCAAAGGGAGGCGTCATAAGATGACGGAACAAAGCGTTGTCACTCAAGAGTCGCGCTGGGAGACATATGCGGACAAAGCGCTCGCGGGTGAATGTTTAACGATGGAAGAGGGGTTGTCCGTCCTCACTGCCCCTGATGAAGAATTGCTTCCCCTTCTTCACGCCGCCTTTCGCGTTCGGCGCCATTATTTCGGGAAAAAAGTGAAGCTGAACATGATCATCAATGCGAAAAGCGGCTATTGCCCGGAAGATTGCGGCTACTGTTCCCAGTCGATCGTGTCCACCGCGCCGATTGAGAAGTATACCCTGCTGAAAAAAGAGGTGCTGGTCCAAGGAGCCAAAGAGGCGCTTGCCAGGAAAGCGGGCACATACTGTATCGTGGCCAGCGGACGCGGCCCGACAGACAAAGAACTGGATGAAGTGGTGGAGGCGGTCAAAGAGATCAAACGGGACATGAAGCTGAAAATTTGCGCCTGCCTGGGAATTTTGCGGGAAGATCAGGCGAAACGGCTGAAAGAAGCCGGTGTGGAACGGTATAACCACAATCTGAATACCAGTGCCGATCACTATGCCAACATTACGACCACCCATACGTATGATCAACGGGTTCAAACGGTAAAATCGGTCAAAGAAGCGGGGATGTCCCCTTGCTCCGGCTGCATTATCGGCATGGGTGAAACCCATGAGCAGGTGGTGGACATCGCCTATTCCCTGCGTGAACTGGATGCCGACTCCATCCCGGTCAACTTTTTAAATCCCATTCCGGGAACACCGCTTGAGCACAGGCGCGATTTGGACCCTCGCTACTGCCTGAAAGTATTGGCTTTGTTCCGCTTTATCTGCCCGGCCAAAGAGATTCGCGTCTCCGGGGGAAGAGAAGTCAACTTGCGCCATTTGCAACCGCTCTCCCTTTATCCCGCCAACGCGATTTTTGTGGGGGATTACCTCACCACGGAGGGACAGGCGGCCAGTCTTGACCACCAGATGATTGAAGACCTGGGCTTTGAGATCGAAGAGTGCGCCTTATGAGCCGGAGCTGGGATTCATTCATTCAACAGGAATTAGCCCGTCTGGCTTCCCTCGATCTGAAGCGGGAGCTGATCCCCGTCGAACGTGCGGTTCAACCGGTGTGTATCCGTCAGGGAGAGCAAATGATTAATTTTTCTTCCAACAATTATCTGGGCTTGGCCGGACATCCGGAACTGGTCAAAGCGATGCAACAGGCGGCCGGGCGGGGAGCAGGTGCTACCGCTTCCCGCCTGATTTTGGGGCACGACCCGGAGATGGAGCGGTTGGAAGAGGAAATCGCCCGTTTTAAGGGGACGGAGGCTGCTCTGGTGTTCGGAAGCGGATATATGGCCAATGTAGGTGTGTTGTCGGCTTTCCTGAGTAAAAGCGATGCCGTATTTAGCGATCAGCTGAATCATGCCAGCATTGTGGACGGCATCCGTTTAAGCGGGGCGAAACATTACCGCTTTCGCCACCGGGATCTGGATCACCTGGAAAAGATGCTCAAGGATGCTGACGCGAAAGGGTATAAACGAAAATGGATTGTGACCGACACGATTTTCAGCATGGATGGGGATACGGCTCCGCTTGCAGGGCTGGTTCAGTTGAAGGAAAAATATGAAGCGGCCTTGATGGTGGATGATGCCCATGGATCGGGCGTGTTCGGCCCGAACGGAGAAGGCTATCCCCACCAGTTGGGCTTGCAGGACCGCATCGATCTCACCATGGGCACATTCAGCAAGGCGTTTGGCGTGTACGGGGCGTATGTAGCCGGAAAAAAAGACTGGATTCGTTTCCTGGTGCACAAATGCCGCAGTTTCATCTATACGACAGGCTTGCCGCCGGCCGTCACCGGGGGAATTCGCGCGGCGCTAACATTGGTGAAAAACGGACAAGAGTTGCGCCGCCGGCTGCGGGATCAAAGCGGATGGTTCCGGGACCAGCTCCTGAAGCGGGGATTTGATCTGGCCGGGTCTACGACGCACATTGTGCCTGTTGTCATCGGCGGGAGCGGCTCTGCTTTGGCATTCAGCCGGTTTCTCTCGGAACGGGGAATTCTGGCGGTTGCCATCCGCCCTCCGACTGTACCGGAAGGAAAGGCCCGCCTGCGTTTTTCCCTTATGGCCAACCATACGGAAGAAGATTTGGCGAAGGCCGTCGAGGTCATCTCGGAGGCGGGAAGAGAATTGGGTGTGATCTGAGTGAGAGAACCAGCTTCGTTTTTGTGGCTGAGCGGCTGGTCCGTATCGGCGGAAATTTGGCAGCCGTTCATCCGCGAGTTTCCAGGCGTGCGGCATCAGGCGATTGATTTCTGTGATTGTGAACAGAGGGAAGAAATTTTACCCAAAGCCAAAGAAGCCCTTCAAACTCTGGATTCATCCCGGGTGGTTCTGATCGGTTGGTCGCTGGGAGCCATGGCGGCTCTCGAACTGGCTTACCAATTCCCGGACCGGATTGAAGCTTTGTTTTTAATCGGAGCGACGGGAAAATTTGTCCGGTCCATAGAGGAAAAATCCGGCTGGGACGAGAGGGTCCTGAAACGGATGATGAAGGCAGTAAGCTCTGCCCCCGCCCAGGTGATCGGATCATTTGACCAGCGCATGTTTTCCGCTTCAGAATTGGAGTCCGGGTGGCTGAATCAATGGCAAAAAAGATACCGTCGCCGGTTGCCCCCGGTTACGCCGCTGCTCTCGGGTTTGGAGTATTTGCAGCATTTTTCCGTGTACCCGGCGGTCCGGGACATCCAAGCTCCGGTTTACCTGCTTACAGGAGAAGAGGATGCCATTTGTCCGGTCCGGGATGCCAGGTATTTGGAGCGGCACTTGCGTTACGGGGAGTTGACGGTTTGGGAAGAAACGGGCCACTTGTGTTTTTGGACGGAACGGGACCGTTTTCATCACTGGCTGGAGGAGAAGATTTTGGAATGCAAAAAGGACAGGTAGCCAAACGGTTTAATCGTTCGGCGGTCACTTATGACCAATATGCCCTCGTGCAGAAGGAGATGGCCCGTCGCCTTCTTTTTACGCTGCAAACGCTTGATCTGAAAGCAGAAAAGATCCTTGAGCTGGGGTGCGGCACCGGGTATTTCACCCGTCTGCTGCTGGATCATTATCCCGCATCCGAAGTGACGGCTGTCGATCTCGCGGAGAAAATGGTGGAGACCGCCCGGCAAAAAACAGAACCCTCGGACCGTGTCCGCTTTTTCGTGGGTGATGCGGAAAATCTGGACCGAAGCTCGCTTGGGACTTTTGATTTGATTGTGTCCAATGCCATGATCCAGTGGCTGGCGCGTCCCAGCGAAGCCTTATCCGGGTGGGCTTCCTTATTGAAGCCGAATGGCTGGCTGGTTGCCTCCACGTTCGGTCCGGACACCTTTCAAGAACTGCGTTCTCTCTTTCAGCGGGTCGAGGAAGAGATGGGACTGGAACCGAAACCGCATGTAATCTCCATGCGGACACCGGGTGAATGGCAGCGCTTGTTTCATGAATCCGCTTATCGTGAGGTGGATTATCTGGAGTATCGCCATCGCGCAGAATACCGGGATTGCCGTGATTTTCTGAAATCTGTCAAAGCGACCGGGGCCAGTTACAATGAAGCCGAACTCAATTTGCTAACGAGTAGTCGCGTTCTTCTTCGGGTGATGGATGCGTACAACCGAATCTATCGGTCCGGAAGCGGGGTGTCGGCCACTTATCACTTGGTGGAGATCCGCGGGCGGAAACGGGCCGAATAACAATGAATGATGGGGAGAGATCCCCGTTTTTTCTTTGTTTAAAACGGGAAGTTTGAAACATGGGCAGGAGTTTGCGAACAAAAGGAGAAACAAATAGCTCAATAGAAACGGAATTCCTTTAACATATTACAGAATTTTCTGTAATATAGAAATAGAAATAGGAAAAGTCAAGAGAGGAGCGGTGAGCAGTGAAGATGGACAAAGACCGGCTGGTACGACAAATCAATCAATCCGTAACTTCATTTGATGAACATGCGGTTATACATAAAAAGATGGCTCATCGGCTCCTCTTCGCTGTCAAAGAAAAAATGGCTCATGCAGAACAGATTTTGGAGATCGGGTGCGGCACCGGATATTTGACGCAACTCCTCATCGACCACTACCCCACAGCCACGGTGACGGCGGTTGATTTGGCGGAAAAAATGATCTCGACTGCCAAAGAGAAAGTGGAACCCCGCGAGCGGGTCCGGTTTTTAACAGCCGATGCGGAACAGATTGAATTCAGCCGGCTCGGTTCTTTTGATTTTATCGTCTCCAATGTCACCTTTCAGTGGCTCACTTCTCCGGAGAAAACCATTTGCAATTTAATAAGGGCTTTAAAAACGGAGGGGTGGTTGATGACCACCACATACGGTCCCGACACCTTTCAGGAATTGAGGGAGATGTTTCAACGAGTGGAGCAGGAGGCCGGGATCCAACCGGAAAAACACACCTTGCCGCTCAGGTCTGCCGAGCAGTGGGAACTTCTTTTCCAAAGAACCGGTCTGACTCATGTCCAGTCCATTGAAGGCTGGCACCGTTCCGTCTTTTCCGACTGCCGCCAGTTTCTCGAATCCGTGAAAGCCACGGGGGAAAGCTACAGTGAAGCAAATTATTCCGTCTCGGCCACCCGCCGGATCCTGACCACGGTGATCGAGCGATATAACTATACCTACCGGTGCAGGGAGGGAGTCTACGCAACCTATCACCTGCTGCAAATCATGGGTCAAAAAGGCCGGGATTCTTCATTTTCCTTTTGCTTGTAAACGTGCTTTATACGATAATAGAAGCGTATATGGATAAGAAAGGGTTGACGGCATGTTTAAATCGCTTCTTGCTTCCCTGGGCGTAGGCGCTGCGAAAATCGACCTGATCCTGGATCGCGATGTAGTGGTGATGGGCGAAGAGGTGACAGGAAAGATCGTGTTGAAAGGCGGAGAGGTGGAACAGCTGATTGAAGGGCTCTCCGTCGAGTTTCGTCTGGCTTCCTCTTATAAAAAAGGAGACCATCATGTCCATGTGAATGAAAAAATCGCCACCATCCCGATTTTGACCGAAACGTATACCGTCCCTCCCCACCAAGTCACAGAGTATCCGTTTTCGTTTATCTGCCCCAATTATTTGCCCGTTTCTTCCGTCAACACGCGCTATTACTTTCAAACCAATCTCGAGATCAGCAATGCTTTGGATGCGAAGGATCGCGATTTTGTCGAAGTCCATCCTTCCGGCTTGCAAAAAAATTTCCTGGACGGTTTCAAGGCCCTGGGCTTCGTTCATCGCGGGGAAGGATATACCGGCAGCAGGGACCAAGGAATTCAAATCATTCAGTTTCATCCCACCACTTGGCTGAAGGGTGAATATGACGAAATTGTCTTTATGTACCAGCCGCATGCCACCCAACATGGGGTGAGCGGATTTTTTGAGCTGGACAAACGCACCAGCGGGCTGCTCGGCATGATTGCCGACGAGCTGGATTTGGATGAGAAAAAAGGCCGTTTCCATTTTAACGCCGCTGAACTGGCTTCGGTGGACCAAGCAGCTGAAACGATTCGCCGGTTTATTATTACTAATTCTCAAGGGTTGATCGGCAAGTAATGATCGAAGATGTTTCGCGCCGGATTATTAAACTCCGGCGTTTTTTTATGTTGCCGAATTTTTCAGCCCATCACCGAGGGAACTCTTTTGCTAAGATAGAGAGGGATGGTTGAAGCAGGATATTCACAGAAGAAAGAACAGCTTCGATCACGGAGGGAGTGGAATGTGTGTCGGAAATACGCATCTTGCTGGTCGACGATGAGGTTGAAATTTTAAATATGATCCGAATCGCCCTGCTGAAAGAGGAAGTCGGTCAGGTGTTGACGGCCGGGAGCGCCGCTGAAGCCGTCCGGCTGTGCCGGGAACACCGTCCGCATCTCATCGTGCTCGATGTCATGCTGCCCGATGGGGAAGGGTTTGATGTGTGCCGGGAAATGAGGCAGTTCACAGATGCTCCCATCCTCTTTTTAACGGCACGAACCACCGATTTAGACAAACTGACCGGCTTCAGCATGGGTGCGGATGACTATATTACCAAGCCGTTTAACCCCCTGGAACTGGTTGCGCGCATCAAAGCCCAACTCCGGCGCTTGCAACTGATCCGGTCTGCGATTCAGGCCAAACCCAACATTTATGACTTTGGCCGCTTTTCGATCCATGAGGAATCCGGACAGCTGATCGTGAACGGGAGAGAAGTTCCCTGTCCCGCGATGGAGTATAAACTGCTGGTGTTTCTTTGCAGCCACCCGAACCGCATTTTCAGCAAAAAACAACTCTACGAGCAGGTGTGGGGAGAAGAGAGTTTGGGGGATGAGAACACGGTCATGGTCCATATCAGAAGATTGCGGGAAAAGATCGAAATCAACCCCAGTCACCCCGAGTATTTGGTCACCGTGCGCGGACTTGGCTATAAACTGGTCGCTCCCAAAAGAGGGTTGCCGCAGTGAAGCTCAACGGTCGGATTACATGGCATTTTTTATGGCGGTCTTTTTTGGTGATGGTGCTGATCACCGTGTATTACATGGGATTGATCCTCGTCGCCTATAACGACCTATCCGACATTATAGAGAGACAGACCCGAAAATACGAGTCTCCGCGCGATCTCCTGGTCGATGTTTATCATCACACCCATATTCAGGGCCGGACAGTGAAAGTGGATTCACAACAGCTCAGAGAAGTGGCGAAAAGCCGGGGGTGGGTGCAAGTTTTGGATCGGACGGGGAGAGAAATCTTCCAATATCGGCGGCCGGACGACATCCCGAGACGATATACGCCGGGAATGCTTGTCGACTACAGAAAAAAAGAGGTCTCCGCCTATCAAATCTATACCTGGTATCATGGCGATTACACCTGGATTTACGGGGTCACCAAACCGGAGGCGGCTCTGCTGCAGGAAGTGCAAAAGCAAACCTCGCTGCAAGGCGAAAGAGTGAATGTGGCTCCGTCGGCATTGGCGAAACTCTCCCAACATCATTCCTGGCTGCAAATATTGGATGAACAGGGGAGAGAAATTTTTCAATACCATCGTCCCGCCGGCCAACCCATCCGGTATACTCCAGGCTTGTTTGCATATCACGAAGAATATGAATCCCGTCTGATCTATCACAGTGATACCTTGAACGGCAAACGGCTCACCTGGGTGATTGGACTGCCGGACTCTGACTTCGGGACAGATACCGATATGAACCAATATGGGGCGGAAAGAAGGAGAGAAAGAGGGGAATTTATCTTTTATGCGTCCATGGCGGGCAACATCGTCATCGTCTTTTTGATCGCCTTTTTGTTTGGAAACCGACTGGGCAGGCCCGTATTGCATATGATGGACTGGCTGCAGGATCTGGCCCGGGGAGTCTATGCCGAACCGGTGAACAGAAAAGGAGTCCCGAAGAGCCTGGATCCGGCCAGCGGGAAATTGCGCCGTTCATACCGGACGTACCGGGAAGTGATCGAAGCACTCCGCCAACTCACATCTGCCTTAAAACAAAACGAGGACAACAGGCTTCGCCTTGAAAAGACCAGAGAAGAGTGGATTGCCGGGATCTCCCACGATTTGAAAACACCGCTGTCTTCAGTGAAAGGCTATGCGGATTTGCTCTGTGAAGAAGAGTATGACTGGAACAGAGAGGAAATCAGGCAGTACGCCCGCGTCATCCGGGATAAAGCGCAGTATATGGAAGAGCTGATCGATGACCTCAACCTGACTTTTCGCTTGAAAAATGAAGCGCTGCCTCTGCAAAGACAAGAACAAGATCTGGTGGAGCTGGTCCGCCGTTCGGTGATCCATTTGGCCAACAATCCCATGGCGGCAGATCAATGCATCACATTTGAACCCGAGGCAGAACCGCTTTATTTTCCCGTGGATCCAAAATGGTTCCAACGGGCGCTCAACAATTTGCTGACCAACGCGTCCGTCCATAATCCGGCCGGAACGAAAATCTCTGTTACTGTTGCCAAAAGAACGGACAAAGGCAGGGAAGAAGTAATCATCTCCATTGAAGACAACGGGCGGGGAATGGATGAGGAAACGCGGTCCCGGTTATTTGACAGGTATTATCGCGGAACCCATACGTCCGTGAAAGAAGCCGGAACGGGTCTCGGCATGGCGATCGCCGACCAATTGATCCAAGCGCATGGCGGCCGGATCGAGATTGACAGTTCACCGGGAAAAGGGACCAAGATCCGCATTGTATTGAGACAGTAAAGAATAGGATCAAACGCCTGGTTTTTACAGAAAACCAGGCGTTTTTTACTGCCGGAAATCAACGGATGAACACAATGTATGGGAAATTTGCAAGATCCAATCTTTGCGAGCTGCTCGGCTGTTTTGGGGTAGGCCATTACCACGGCTGAAACCACGAACAACGTCGTCCAAATAATTCGATTCGAATCCCGATTCCGCCTTTATTTTATTTCTTGAAACGATTCTCATCCCTATATATACTCAGTATATGAGTACTGAGTATATAGTGATGAGGAGAGAGTAACGATGGTCCGTTTGGAAAACGTCACCAAAATCCACTCGACCGGGACTGCCCCATTTGCCGCCTTGAAAAATATCTCTCTTCAAGTGAACAAAGGCGAATTTGTTGCCGTTATGGGACCGAGCGGTGCAGGAAAAAGCACGCTTTTGCAACTGATCGGAGGACTCGACGTCCCTACGGAAGGTTCTGTGTGGGTGGATGGGATGGAACTGTCCCAGTTGGGGGAGACGAAACGAACGATGTTTCGCCGCAGCAAGATTGGTGTAATATTCCAAAATCATCAGCTGCTTCCGATGCTGACGGTAGAGGAAAACATTGCCTTTCCCCTTTACGCCGACAGGACACCCAAAGCTACGATTAAGAAACGCGTGGCCCGGTTGCTTGATCAGTTGGGCCTGAAGGATAAAGCGAATAGTTTTCCCTCAGCGCTCAGCGGCGGCGAACAGCAGCGTGTGGCCATTGCCCGTGCCCTGGCCATCAAACCGGCCCTTTTGCTTGCCGACGAGCCGACCGGGAATTTGGACAGAAGTCAGGGAGCTGAGTTACTGAAACAATTGTCCAGGCTTCACCGGGAAGAGGAACTGACCCTGATCATGGTGACTCACGATCCCTACGCCGCCGGGTTTGCCGAGCGCATGCTCATGCTTCGTGATGGACGGATCGTCGATGAGTGCTCAGCAAAGGGGGGAGACATTCGTGAACTTATGGAAAATCTCTTTTCGCCCCTGGATTCGCCATAAATGGCGCACGATTTTTACGATGATCTCGATCGTGTTGGGAACGGCCCTGATGACGTCCATGATGACTTCCGTGCAGGCAACTCAAACGGCTGTGCGGGCCAAACTGGAACAGGAGCCGCCGAGGCTGACGATCAAAGGGAACAACTTTGTCTTTTCAGAGGACTTGGTTTCCCTTGTCCGTCAATCGGTTGGTCCGGATGTACGGGTCAAGGCCCGGTTGGATTACACTGTTCAAGTTCAGTTGTCCCATCGCCCCTCTCCGAAGGAAGAGACAGACTCGCTGAAGGTTCGTCTCCATGGATTCGTGTCCCCGGCGGAAGAGCTCCGGCCTTTTCGGATGCAGGATGGGGATTCGCGCGGACAGGGGCTTTGGATCGATCAAAAGACAGCCCGGTTATGGAAGGTTCAAGCGGGCGATACCGTTTTGTTTATGGTGAAAGGAAAGCCTCAACCCATTCGCGTTACGGCCGTTGTGAATCAAACACCGGAGCTGAGCAATCCCGATCATTGGGAGGAAGCGAATGACCAAGTTTGGAACGTGGCACTTCCGCTCTCCACTTTGCAGCGTTGGACGGACAATGGGGGCAAGATCAGCGCCATTGAAATAACTCCCCCGCGCGATGAGATCCCTGCTTTCAAAAAACGGCTCAATGATGCGCTATCCCGTTATCCTGTCTATGTGGAGCAGGATATCAAGGATGAGTTGGATCTTGCACGGGGAATGGATGAAATTTTTCAGGGTCTCCAGGCGGTCGGCTTCCTGGGGATCGCCTTGGGCACGCTGATTCTATATGGAACCTACCATGCTTCGGTGGCGGAACGAAGAAGCGAATTTGCCGTGATGAAAGCTGTCGGTTTCACTTCCCGGCAAATCGTCGTTTGGCTCCTGCGTGAAATCATGATCTTCGCTTTGATGGGGGTCCCGATCGGAGTGCTTCTCGGTGCGGTCTCGTCCCGTTGGATCGCCCAAGAACTGGACAGAATCTTTGATTTGCGGACGCCAGTGCCGCCCGACTGGTTCCCTTCCCTGTTGATCGCGGGCTGTGCAAGCTTGATCGCCGTTGTGCTCGCAACCCTTGTTCCGCTTTTCCATGCGGCTAAAACCAAATGCGGCCACTATGGTGAAGCAAGGGGATCTAACAAGCGGTCTCTTCCTCTTCAATGGCTGTTCAAGATTTTGTCCCTGTTTCCGGCAGTCATGAAATGGGTCTTTCTAGCGGTTTCTCTCATCGCATCTAAGCTTCTCGGCTATGAAGGTGAACTGGCCAAACGCTATACGCTCAGCAATCCCTCGAGAATCGCGTTGCCTGCCGGTCTGATTTGCGTGACAGTCGCTTGCATGGTTGTGACGGTGCACATAGAGGCTGCCGCAGAGCGCAACATTCACGTCAGTTCGCGCCCGTTGTTGGGCGGTGACCTTGCGTTTTCCCTGTATGAGCCGGCCGGGGCCGAAGAATTGTCACAAATGTCCAGGTGGCCCGGTATACAAAAGTGGTCTGCTTATCGTGAAATGAAGGCAGCCGCATGGATGGATCGGAAAAGCCGGGACGTGCTTGTCATCAGTTCGCCGGACCCCGAATGGAAACTGCCCCTGTTTGTCCCGGACCAACCGGGCGGAGAAATTCGGGACCGGATGAAGAAGCCCAACGCGATTTTGCTGGGACAAACCCTTTACCGTGAATGGGGCGGGAAAACGGGAGATTTCATCTGGATCGAAACACCGAAAGGAAAGCGCCCTTTCCAGGTGGTCGGGCAAGTGTACACCCTGCGGGGAAAAGGGAACGCCGCTTTCGTCTCTGACGATTCATTTGTCCAAACATTCGGGTCGCACGATGTGAGGCACGTGGTGATTCAAAAGGCTCCGTCCGCTGACATTTCCCGGATCAAACAACAAGTGATCGACACTTATTCGGAACGTCTCTTCTCCGTTCAAACCTTGGATGGGTTTATCGAACACCGATTGGAAGCCACACGGCACCCGCTCAAACTTTTCCGGCTTCTGCTTGGAGCGATCTGGATCGTCGCTGGCCTGGGCTTATTGAATGCGATTTGGGTGAGCGTGCTGGAACGTTCAGAAGAAATCCGGTGGATGAAATTGATTGCTTTCACCCCAAAGCAAGTACGCAACACCATCATCGCAGAAGGTTTCATCATCGGGATGTCGGGTACGCTCGCCGGAATCACACTCGGCTTCCTCCTTGTTCCAGCGGCGATGGCTGGTGCGGACATTATTGGAGTGCGGGAAGCGGGTCCAATGCCGTTCAGTTCCTTGCTTCTCATCGCCGTGTTTGGGTTGATCATCAGTTTCCTGGCGAGCTTTCCCCCGGCGGCCAAAGCAGCCCGCATTTCTGTTGCCCATGTTCACCAGCAGGATTAAGGAGGGGCTTCGATGTCTGTTAAACATGCGATTCTCGGACTTTTATACGAAAAACCGCGCCATGGGTATGAGATCAAGACAGGTTTTGAACAGATGGTCCACCAACAATGGCCCTTGAATTCCGGACAAGTGTACACCACCTTGGAACGTTTGGTTCGGGACCGGCTGGTTGAGCCGCTGGGAGAAGATGTACGGGACCGGAAACAATATCGGATCACCGAAGCGGGCAAACAAGAGTTGAGGCGATGGCTGCTTGAACCCGTGCAAAAATCGCTGTTGAAAGACGAAATGTTTTTCAAATGGTTGTGTGCGAGAAAAATGGGTTTTCCCGAAATCGACAAGATGATTATGAACCAAAAGAAAAAAATGATGGAAACGATCTTGCAGCTTACGCAATTACAAGCACAACTGGATCGGGAACAACACGGGGACATGATCCTTTTAATCGAGGGCGGCCTGCTGCATCTGGAAGCGGACCTCAAATGGCTGCAATGCCTGGAGGAAGAAGGATCGTCCCCTGCCTGGGAGGTTCAACATGAAAAGAAGAGGGAGTAAGGGGAGCCCGGTCTTAGAGGTCCTTAACCTGACGAAGCGGATCGGGGGCAAAGCCTTAATCGATCAGGTGTCTTTTCAAGTATATCCCGGGGAAGTGTTTGGCCTCCTCGGACCCAATGGCGCCGGTAAGACGACACTCATCCGGATGATGGTGGGGCTGATGGGGATCACCGAAGGAGAGGTGCTCATTCACGGAGCCAGCATTCGAACGCGTTTCGAAGAAGCGATTCAACATGTGGGGGCGATTGTGGAAAATCCCGAGTTCTACGGGTATATGTCAGGATACAAGAACCTGGTCCACTTTTCCTGCATGCGGCCTGAGGTAACAACAGACAGAATCGATGAGGTGGTTTCATTAGTCAGGTTGGACCCGTACATCGATGACCCTGTTCGGACATATTCTTTGGGAATGCGGCAGCGGCTGGGATTGGCACAGGCCATCCTTCACCGGCCTTCCATATTGATTCTGGACGAGCCGACGAACGGGCTGGATCCGGCGGGAATACTGGAACTTCGCCATTATTTGCGTGATCTTGCCGCAAAGGAAGGAACCGCAGTGGTGGTTTCGAGTCACTTATTATCTGAAATGGAGCTCGTATGTGACAGAGTGGCCTTTCTTCAGCAGGGGAGACTGATTGACATCAGGCGAATGGATGAGAGGGTGCGATCCGGTCAAGAGCAGCCGGTTCGAGTGGAAGTGGATCAGCCGGAAAAAATTCCCCGCATTTTAAAGGACTGGGGGGGTGGCCGCCATTGGAGGTTTGTATCCGACGGATTTGAAATTATCCTGCCGAGGGAACAGATTGCGGATTTGAATATGAAACTGTGTGCCGAGGGAATCCGGGTATATGAAATTCGAAGGCTGGCACCCACTCTAGAGCAGATGTTTCTGGAGATGACAGGAGATGATCCGAATGCCTAATCTTTGGAGTCTGATTCGGATGGAAAATCTAAAAATATTTGAACGTTCCAGGACATGGGTATTTTTCGGAGCGTTGATTACATGCAGTTTCATCATCGCCTGGATCATGAACTGGTTTGGGTTTTTGAATGCTGGCCGGGATGATGCATGGGAATTTGTATGGAGTTCCGTGCAAACTCTGTTTCTCGCAAAGCTGCTTGCTTCGGTGATTGCAGGGGATATTGTATCCAGTGAATTTGCCTGGGGAACGGCAAAATTATTATTGATTCGCCCGGCCAGCCGAACGAAAATTCTCTTCGCCAAGTATATGGCCGTTCTGATATTTGTCGCCCTATGTATGATCCTGACCTTGTTCTCTTCCTTTTTGTTTGGCGCCATGTTTTTTGGCATTCGTTTCGATGTTCAGTACGTCACTCCCAAATGGCAAGACATCGGGGCTGTTTATGGGTTATTTTTCGTTGAAATCATCATGACAGCGACATTTGCTTTTATGCTGTCAGCCATCTCACGGAGCAGTTCATTTTCGATTGGCCTGTCGGTTTTCTTTATACTGGCCGGACCCGCAGTGGTAGAGTTGTGCCGAATGGTCGGATTTGACGGAGGAAAATATCTGCTGTCTGCCAATATGAATCTGCGTCAGTATATGGAAGGAAACAACCCGTTATTCGAAGGAATGTCGCCGGGATTTTCCATCACTGTTCTGCTTATCTATTTCTTCGTTTTTCATCTGTTGTCATGGATCTCTTTTACCAGAAGGGATATAGACGTCTAATGTGAATGGTGCAACGATTGAATTCACGACGAACCGCCATTCAACTGAAAGTTGGTCTGTGAACTGTTTCGATTTAACAAAGCAGCAGATGTCGTTCATCCGATGTGTTTTCGGGAGTGAGAGACTCCAATGATCGGGTTGTTGCAGGCCATCAACACATCTCCTTAAACTCACCAATCCATATGAAAATCTTTGGAGGATCACAATGAAATTGTTTAAAAATAAACCATTCAAACGCAAATGGATCTATGTATCTCTCCTTTTCCTCCTCTTTGTCTATCTGAATAACAGTTCACTGCTGGTCGCAGAAAATCAGGGGAAACCTTTGCTGCTTGCTCACCGCGGACTTGCCCAAACATTTCCGATGGAAGGATTAACAAATGAAACGTGCACAGCGAAGCGGATTTACCAGCCCGAACACCCCTACTTGGAAAACACGATTCCTTCTATGAAAGCAGCGTTTCAGGCCGGGGCAGATGTGGTTGAATTGGATGTCCATCCCACAAAGGATGGGAAGTGGGCTGTTTTTCACGATTGGACCCTGGAGTGCAGGACCAATGGCAAGGGAGTCACACGGGATCATACGCTGGCAGAATTGAAGAAACTGGATATTGGTTACGGCTATACGGCTGATGGCGGAAAAACCTTTCCTTTCCGTGGCAAAGGGGTGGGTCTGATGCCATCCCTGGATGAAGTCTTTCGGCAATTTCCGAATCAATCGTTCCTGATCCATATCAAAAGCGATGATCCGAAAGAAGGTATCCAACTGGCTGGTTATCTTTCCAAACTTCCACCCTCTCACCTGGATAAATTAGCGGTGTATGGCGGAGATCAGCCGATTCAAGCTTTACAAGAGCGACTTCCCGGCATGCGGGTGATGTCAAAACAAACCATGAAAGATTGCCTGGTTCCATACATTGCCGTAGGATGGACGGGCTATGTTCCAAGTTCTTGCTCCCGCACTCAATTGCATATCCCTGAAAAAATCGCCCCGTGGCTTTGGGGTTGGCCCGATCGTTTTCTCCAGCGAATGGATCAACACGACACGCGTGTGATTCTTGTCGCCGGAGGGGGCGGTTTCTCCGAGGGATTTGACACAGCCGAGGATCTCAAACGGCTTCCCCGCCATTATACCGGCGGAATTTGGACAAACCGGATTGACCGAGTGGCGCCTCTACTCAAGGAAGAGATTCAGAAACAAGAGTAGATATCTTGAGGCTACGAATAAAAACGGACATGACAGCTTGGCACGACCCTGGATGAAAAGCCCGGCTGCGGAATTTGTTTGTGTCAATCCGGTGGGAATGTTGGCCTGTTTTGATCCCGCTCCGAAATCTTTTTGGCGACTCCGTTCCGATGCAGTGGCAGAGTCACTCGTCGCCAAAAAGATTTCTCCGCTGGTTCTGCTTATCAAGATTGACAAAGAAACGGGTCCATGAAAGCTTGCAGAATTCTGGATAAAAGCCCGCTCCGGAATTTTTTTCCGTCTCCGCTCCAATGCAGTGGCAGAGTCGCTCCACCGGAAAACAAATTCCTCCGCTCACACGTATCTATTTTTCACACAAAAGCTTACATGACGTACTGAGACAACCTAAAGATCAAACGCAAAATCGTGCAGGGAGGCCGTGATTGGGCGAAGTGCCTTTGAGGCCGTCCCCAGCGGAGGCCCCGAGCGGAGGGAGGAAGCGGGTAACGTGTTTGAGCGACAGCGAGTTTTACCCGCGCCCGTAGCGAGAGGGCCGGAGCGGCCAGTTTTCATCCCCGCCGGCCTCAAGAGCACGGAGACCAACACGGCCGACCGCCCCGGAAGCACAATCACAGAAAAAATTCTTTCACAACCCGTTTTGCTTCATTGGCAGTTACAAGAGCACGGAGACCAACACGGCCGACCGCCCCGGAAGCACAATCACAGAAAAAATTCTTTCACAACCCGTTTTGCTTCCTCGCCGGCCTCAAGAGCACGGAGACCAACACGGCCAACTGCCCCCGAAGCACAAACATAGATACACCTTCCCTACACAACACAGTTTGACAGAAAACGATCATGGCTCACAGTACACTATCATGGTAGGGAATGTGGACCATACAATTTTCGTATAAAAAAGAACCGAGGGATGCACGTGAAAATCGACTATTCCCGCAAAATCCCAAAAACGATCTTAACCCCGGCCACGGGCTATTTAACCGGATATAACTATACGTTAAATCCCTACACGGGTTGTGCGTTTGCCTGCTCATACTGCTATGTGCGCAGAATGCCGATTGCCCTGTTCCGCGGGCAGGAATGGGGAACATGGGTGGAGATGAAACAACATGCAACTGAACTCCTGCGCCGGGATTTAAAAAAAGCGAAGAAAAAAGGGCCGGTCACCATCTTTATGTCTTCCAGCACAGACCCTTATCAGCCGCTGGAATATAAAGAACAGGTGACCCGGGCGCTGCTCGAAGTCATGGCCGTGAATCAACCGGACTTCCTGTTCGTCCAGACGCGCAGCCCGCTTGTCACCAGAGATATCGATTTATTTGCGGAGCTGAAAGACCGGATTCGCATCAGTGTAACGGTGGAAACCGATCTGGAGGAGATCCGGAAAACATTTACCCCATTTGCCCCGCCGATTGCAGCCAGGCTTCAGGCACTGAAAAGATTAAGAGCTGCCGGCTTGCCGGTTCAAGCCACTCTTTCACCGGTTCTGCCATTTTCAAAAAAATTTCCGGGGAAATTGGCAGAGATTGTCGACCGTGTTTGTGTGGATGATTATTTCCGGGGGGACGGCAGCGGCGGGAGACGGACGGAGAAGCTGGGAATCAGGCGGATTTATGAAAGGCTCCATCTGGAAGAGTGGTACCAAAAAGAAACCATCGAAAAAGTCGTGGAAGAACTGAAAGAGACTTTTGACGAAAGCCGGATATTGTTGAGTCAGCAAGGTTTCCTCCCTTGACGTGCCGGGAGGAAACCTTGACGACAAAATGTACGAAAAAGTGCGACTTCCCTCTTGACGGATGAAGAAAACAGAGAAATAATATTATTGAAATCAATTTTAAAGCAAGGAAAATTTCTGTATGTTTAAAATGTAATACGTCCCGTCTCTACATGAAAAGAGTGGAGTTATTGCGCCTATCCTGATGAAGGTGTTTTTTTCTAACCATTTAATGAATGATCATTCATTCAGGTGGGCGCCGCCAGCCAACAGATCACGAGAGGAGGAACGCGCTTGGCACGCATAAAAAAAGCTGCTGTGCTGGGAGCCGGTGTGATGGGTGCTGCCATTGCCGGCCATTTGGCCAACGTGGGCATTCCCACACTGCTGTTGGACATCGTTCCGCGCGAATTGACGGAAAAGGAAAAAGAAAAAGGATTGACATTGAGTGACCGGGTGGTGCGCAACCGCCTGGCCCAAGCCGGGAAAGACCGGCTGTTTAAAGAAAAGCCCTCCCCCTTGTTCACCAAAGAGACAGCCCATTTGATCCAGGTCGGCAACATGGAGGACGATTTCGACAAACTGGCCGGGGTCGACTGGATCATTGAGGTGGTTGTGGAAAATCTCAAAATCAAACAAGACCTGTTTGCCCGTCTGGAACAAGTGTGGAAGCCGGGAATCATCGTCAGTTCCAATACCTCCGGAATTTCCATCAATCAGATGGTGGAAGGGCGTTCCGAGGAGTTCAAAAAGCATTTCATGGGGACGCATTTCTTCAATCCGCCCCGCTATATGAAGTTGTTGGAGATCATCCCCAACGCATCGACAGACCCTGCGATACTGGATGAAATGAAAGCGTTTGCCGAAGAGGTGTTGGGAAAAGGGGTTGTCATCTGCAAAGACACTCCCAACTTTATCGCCAACCGGATCGGCACCTACGGTTTGCAGATCACTTTGCAGGCGATGGAAGAATTGGGGCTGGGGCCGGATGAAGTGGATGCGGTCACCGGGCGTGCCATGGGCCGACCGAAGAGTGCAACTTTCCGCACGTTGGATCTGGTTGGTCTGGACACTTTTATCCATGTGGCCAACAATGTCCACGACAATGTAGAGGATCCCGAAGAAAAACAGGCTTTTGTCGTTTCACCCATTCTCAAAAAAATGGTGGAAAACAAGTGGCTGGGTGAAAAATCGGGGCAAGGTTTCTATAAAAAAGTGAAGACGGATGCCGGCAAGGAGATTTTGGCCCTCGACCCCAAAACCATGGAATACCGTCCGAGCAAGAAACTGAAAGCCCGGTCGCTCGACCAGGCAAAACGGGCCAAATCGCTGCCCGAACAGTTGCAGGCATTGGTTTACGCCGATGATGCGGCGGGAAAACTCGCCTGGTACATCACGAAAAAGGTACTCATTTACTCCGCCAATCGCCTGCATGAGATCGCCGATGATATCGTCAGTGTGGATCAGGCGATGAAATGGGGATTCAACTGGGAGCTCGGCCCGTTTGAAATGTGGGACGCCATCGGAGTGGAAAAATCAGTGGCCCGTATGCGCGAAGAAGGGGAAACCATTCCGAAGCTGGTGGAAGACCTGCTTGCATCCGGCGGGAAAAGCTTCTACAAAACCGATGCGGGAAAACGCTATGCGTTCTATGTGGGCGGTAAGTTCAGCGAAGTCAATGAGCATGACAAAGCGATTTCGCTTGCCCGTTTGAAAGAGCAGGGCAAATTGATCAAAGGCAACAAAGGAGCCAGCCTGATCGATCTCGGTGATGATATCGCCTGCCTGGAGTTTCACTCCCCCAAACAGGCCATCGGAGCCGATATTCTCAACATGATCAACACGGCTGTCAAAGAAGTGTCAGCCAACTACCGCGGTCTGGTGATCAGCGCGGAAGCACCCAACTTCTGTGTCGGGGCCAACCTGATGCTGATGTTGATGGAAGCGCAGGATCACAACTGGCCCGAAATCGATCTGATGGTGCGCCAATTCCAGAATGCGATGGGATCGCTCCGATACCTGGACCGCCCGGTGGTCGCCGCTCCCTATGGCATGACCCTGGGAGGCGGGGTGGAAGTTTGCCTGCCTTGTGACCGGATTCAGGCAGCGGCGGAAACATACATGGGGCTGGTTGAAGTAGGTGTCGGCCTGATCCCGGGCGGGGGCGGAAACAAAGAAATGCTGATCCGCTGGACGGAAGGAGTGGACCCCAACGACCGGGTCGCTTTGCAACCGCTCGTCAACCATGTGTTTATGGCCATCGGGCAGGCCAAAGTATCCACCAGCGGCTTGGAAGCGAGAAAGTACAAATTCTTGCGGTCCTGTGACGGCATCACCGCCAACCGCGACCATCTCATTTATGACGCGAAACAAGTGGCGCTCGGCATGGCGAAGGCCGGTTATCAACCGCCGCAGCCCGTCAGGATTCCGGTGGTGGGTGAAACCGGATATAACGTGCTCAAACTCGGGGCTTACGGACTTTTGAAATCTGGTTATATCTCCGAACACGATTACAAGATTGCCTGCAAACTGGCGTATGTCCTCTCGGGGGGAGATGTGCCGGAAGGAACGCTCGTCACCGAACAATACCTCCTGGACATTGAACGGGAAGCTTTCCTCAGCCTGATCGGAGAGCCCAAAACACAGGCGAGGATGCAATATATGCTGGCAAAAGGAAAACCGCTCCGCAACTAAGATCATAGAAGGAGGAGAAAGGATGCGCGAAGCTGTCATCGTTGCAGGTGCCCGCACCGCGGTCGGAAAAGCGAACAAAGGCACCTTGCGCCATACCCGTCCCGATGAGCTGGGCGCCGCAGTGGTCGCCGATTTGATGAAGCGCGTACCGCAAGTGGACCCGAAAGAAGTGGAAGATGTCATCATCGGCTGTGCTTTTCCCGAAGGAGAACAGGGGATGAACATGGCCCGGATCATCGCCCTCAGGGCAGGTCTGCCCACCGATGTTCCCGGCATGACCGTCAACCGGTTCTGCTCTTCGGGATTGCAAACGATTGCCATTGCCGCCGAAAAAATCATGTGCGGATTTGCCGATATCATGATTGCCGGCGGAGTGGAAAGCATGAGCATGGTACCGATGGGGGGGTACAAGCCGGCACCCAATCCCTATCTGATGGAGCATCTTCCCGAAACATACATGTCCATGGGACATACGGCTGAAGAAGTGGCCAAGCGGTACAACATCACGAGGGAAGACCAGGACCGCTTTGCCGTGGAAAGCCACCGAAAAGCGTATGCGGCGATCCAGGCCGGCAAGTTTAAGGACGAGATTGTTCCCGTTCAGGTCCAACATCGTTATTTCGATGAAAAAGGGAAGCTGCAAGTCAAAGAAGAAGTTTTTGACACCGATGAAGGAGTGCGGCCGGGAACCAGCATGGAAGTGCTCAGCACCCTGCGTCCGGTTTTTCATGTCAATGGAACCGTCACTGCGGGCAACTCTTCTCAGACGAGTGACGGGGCGGCCGCGGTGATGCTCATGTCCCGTGAAAAAGCGGAGGAACTGGGGGTCAAACCGCTCGCCATTTTCCGCGGGTTCACCCTCGGCGGCGTCGATCCCGACGTGATGGGCATCGGTCCCGTCGCCGCTGTGCCGAAACTGCTGAAACGTACCGGGGTTCGTTTGGAGGAGATTGATTTAATCGAATTGAACGAAGCGTTTGCTTCCCAGTCTGTGGCTGTCATCCGCGAACTTGGCCTCAATCCGGACATTGTCAATGTGAACGGGGGCGCGATCGCCCTGGGGCATCCGCTGGGGTGCTCGGGCGCCAAACTGACCGTCACCATTCTGAACGAACTGATTCGCAGGCAAAAGCGTTACGGATTGATCACCATGTGCATCGGCGGCGGAATGGGTGCGGCCGGGTTGATCGAACGGGTTTCTTAATACTTCGGATTAAGGGGGAATACGCAAATGACAAAAGTGAACGGCGGCGCTTTTCTGATCGAACCAACCGATCCCAAAGACGTTTTTACTCCGGAAGACCTCAATGAAGAGCAAAAAATGATCGCCAAAACGACGGAAGATTTCGTGAAGGACAGAGTCTGGCCGGTGTTGGAAGAGATTGAGCAGCACAAATTCGAGCATACCGTCAGACTGTTAAAAGAAGCGGGAGATCTGGGCCTGTTGGGTGCCGACGTCCCGGAGAAATACGAGGGACTGGGACTGGATAAAATCAGCTCCAGCCTGATTACGGAAAAAATATCTCTGGGTCGTTCCTTTGGCCTTTCCCACGGGGCGCATGTGGGAATCGGCACGCTGCCCATCGTCTTTTTCGGAAATGAGGAACAAAAGAAAAAATATCTGCCCGATCTGGCAACGGGCCGCAAATTTGCCGCTTATGCACTGACGGAGCCCGGGTCCGGCTCGGATGCGCTGGGTGCTAAAACGACGGCTGTGTTAAGCGATGACGGCAAGCATTACATCTTAAACGGCGAGAAGCAATGGATCACCAACTCCGGTTTTGCCGATGTGTTTGTAGTGTATGCCAAAATCGACGGCGACAAGTTTTCCGCCTTTATCGTGGAGCGCGATTTTCCGGGTGTATCCACCGGTCCGGAAGAGAAGAAAATGGGGATTAAAGGATCTTCCACCCGTACGCTCATTTTGCAAGACGCCAAAGTGCCAGTGGAAAACCTGCTGGGAGAAGCAGGCAAAGGCCACCTGATCGCATTCAACATCCTGAACATCGGCCGCTACAAACTGGCCGTGGGGACCCTGGGATCATCCAAACGGGCGATTGAAATTTCCGCCAAATATGCGAAAGAGCGCAAACAATTTAAAATTCCGATCGCCAAATTCGGACTCATCCGCGAGAAACTGGCCAACATGGCGATCAAAACGTACGCGTTGGAAAGCATGGTTTACCGGATCGGCGGGATGTTTGAAGCCGGCCTGGAAGGAGTCGAAGATGCCGAAGGTTCCGTCGCAGCCCAGGCGATCGGCCAGCTGGCGATCGAGTGCTCCATTGCCAAAGTGTTCGGTTCGGAAGTGCTCGACTACGTGGTGGATGAAGGGGTTCAAATCCACGGCGGTTACGGTTTCATGAATGAGTACGAAATCGAAAACATGTACCGCGACTCCCGCATCAACCGCATTTTTGAAGGAACCAACGAAATCAACCGGCTCTTGATCCCGGCCACGCTGATGCGCAAAGCGATGAAAGGCGAGTTGGCGCTGATGCAGGCCGCTCAAGACCTGCAAGAAAAATTGCTGACCTTGATGCCGTCCCTGCCGGAGGAAGATGCTCCTGTTCTGGAAGAAGAGGAGAAATTGGTGGAGAATGCGAAAAAAATCTTCCTCATGATCGCTGGCCTGGCGGTGCAAAAATATGAACAGGAACTGAACAAGGAGCAGGAAATCCTGCGTGACATTGCCGATATCGCCATCGAGACATTTGCCATGGAAAGCGCCCTGTTGCGCACCAAAAAAGCGATCGCCCAAAACGGCGAAGAGAAAGAACAGGCGAAAATCGATCTCACCCGAGCTTATATCTACGAATCATTCCAGAAGGTAGATGCCTTTGCCCGCCATACGCTGGCCGCGCTCGAAGAAGGGGATGTTCTCCGTACCCAGCTGTCCGTGCTGAAGAAACTGACCCGCCTGCAACCGCTGAACGAAGTGGCGCTCAAACGCACCATCGCCGCCCGCATCCTGGACACGGAAAAATATACAGTGTAAGGAAAAAGGTCCTGCAGACCAATGATCTGCAGGACTTTTTAACGCTGAACTTATGTAACAAACATCTGATAAAGTACCCATGAAATCCAAACAGCCAAAGTGATCCAGATGAGAATGATCAGTGCCCCCATTACCCAATTTTTCGGTTTCCTTTGGGCCATCAGCTTCTCAGCTTTTTCAGCACAATCGGAAATCACATGTTCCGGAATCATCTTCAACGCCAACCAGATCCCCAGAGGAACGATGATGATATCATCTAAATATCCGAGAACGGGAATAAAATCAGGAATGAAATCAATCGGACTGAAAGCATAGGCTACGACACATATAGCAAATAACTTCGCATACCACGCCACACGATTATCCCTGTACGCATAGGAAAGAACATAAGCTTGCTTTTTTAATTGCCTTGCCTTATTTTTGAGTGCCTGTAACGCTGTCGATTCTGCCAATCATGTCACTTCCTTCTTCTTTCGTGACAGCTAAATCTTTCACGGGTGGAACCACTTGTTGCCCAGATTGTAAACATGAAAAACTCTTTCAAGTAACATGTGTGACTGACGGAACTGGGTTAGAAGCAAAAGCAGGAGTGAAAAAAGGCAGGCTTGTGTGGTGATGTTCAGCCATGCCTTCATTTTCTAATCTTATTCAATAATGGACTGCTTCTCAAAAGTTTTTTAACCATGGGACATGATTAACACGTTCGTTTCATTTAAGTGGAATTTTGTCTGATGCGTTAGCTAGTTTGCTGGAAAGCAGATAAACCCGTTTACCATTTGCTTAAAATGCCGGCTGTTCCTGCCACGGCGAGAATGACGATCAGGGGAAACGAGCCGGGGAGTAAACCATAAAGAGCGACAAGAGCGAGGGAGGACCAGATTCCGGTACACCAGTGGCAGCTCAGCATCACTCCCACCCAGTAACGCCATCCGGTTCCTTTGATCTCGACATTTGGAACCACCTTTCCGGACTCATCCTCTTCCAGGGTAATGGTCACAAAAGGGTCGCGAAGGAAGGCAGTGATCTGATCATACATAATCAGATGGGTAAGCCGGTAGGAGGCGAGAACCAGCATCACGAAGTGCAGCCACGAGATTTCATGCAACATGTTGATCACCCCGGTTTTTTCTGTCTTTATTTCGTCGAAAGCTTTTAACTTTCAAACGCGAGTTGAAAGATAAGTAGAAAAGCAAAAAGACTCTGCTTGAAGGGTTTAAGAATATACATCATTTTCTTCCATATTGTATGAGTGATTTTTGCAGAACGTGCCGTTTTCTTTCATATTCATATAAAAAAGGCGTTCATGCGAAATCAATGGATCGATCAATAAAAAAGAGCACCAAAAAAGGTGCTCCGGGATGCGAGCATCGACTTTTCTACCCTATGGTCTTGGTCTTCTTGGTCTTGGCCTTCTTGGTCTTGGAGGTCTTGGTCCTGGACCCGGTGGTGGTGTCGGTGGCAGTGCAGGGCATTGTACTTGACCGAGACGTTCCTGCATACAAACTCTAAAGCTCTCTAAAGTTGTCGTGAGTCCAAAGCACAAATCAGCGATCGTGAAACAAGAATTTTGAGTTGGCGTTTGTCTGGGTGAGATTTTCTTTTTCAAACCCATCCTCTCCTTTCAGTTTTTGCATGGGATTAATTTATAAGATGGATTGATCAGGTGAATCCTAACTTCTCTTTTTTCGTCTTGGTCCTGGTGTCGGGCATTGTACCCTGCCCAGGTTATCGAACAAACAACTTCTAAAAGAGGACCGGGGACCGGTTGGGAAACGAGAAATACAGAGAGTAGCGATATTCAAACAAGCTTCTTGTTCCGGCCTCAATTGTCTGGGTTTCAATGTCTTTTTCAGACGAATCATCTCCTTTCAAAGGATCTATACTATTAAATGCAAAGACTAAATAGATTGTAAGGGCGGTTGATATAATGCATTCATTCGTTTTTTATCTATCTATCAACTGCTCTCTAAAATAGGTGCCTTCAGACTGTAAACAAAAAAGCCCTCTTCAGTTCAGATCCTGACCCCTCTCTTTTGTTTGTGCACTTATAAATAGTCTCTATCAAGATATCAATTGGGTGAGCAGGATATGCGATGAACCAATCATATTGAAACTGAATTTCATAGAATTTCTTGTAAAGAGGAAGGGAGGCAATCAACTGGAGAGAAAAATTTCTGAAGCAAGAAAACTCCATTCAAGAAAAATCCGACTAACATACTCTGCGTAGATTTGACAGATTTATTAGGCGTGTACCTTGTTTTGAGTTGGAAGATCTTATAAACGGCTACTGCCCCTGTCGTCGCTACGGAATATGAACAAAGGTAAAGAGCACCAAAAAAGGTGCTCCTGGATGCGAGCATCGATTTATCTACCCTATGGTCTTGGGCGTCTTGGTCTTGGCCTTCTCGGTCTTGGGGGTCTTGGTCCTGGTGTCGGTGGCAGTGCCGGGCATTGAACTTGACCGAGACGTTGCTGCATACAAACTCTAAAGTCCTCTAAATTAGTTCCTACAAGTCCCCAGCACAAATCAGAGATCGTGAAACAAGATTGTTGTGTTGGCGTTTGCCTGGGTGAGATTTTCTTTTTCAAAAAATCCTCTCCTTTCAGCTTTTGTATGTGATGGATTTATCAGGTAAATCCTAACTTCTCTTTTTTCGTCTTGGTCCTGGTGACGGGCATTGTACCCGACCAAGTTGATCGAACATACAACTTCTAAAAGAGGCCCGATTGGTCGGGAAACGGGAAAAGCAGAGTGAAGAGATACTCAAACAAGCTTCTTGTTCCGGTCTTAATTGTCTAGGGGTGAGTCTTTTTTTCAAACCCATCCTCTCCTTTCAAGGATCTATACTATTAAATGCAAAGAGCAGATAGATTGTAAGGGCCGTTGATTTAATACAACCGCCCATTTTTTAACCATCTGTCAACTACTCTCTAAAATGTGCTCTCAGACCGTAAACAAAAAAGCCCCCGTCAATCCGGGTTTCCCCTTGTCTATGTTCGATATCCCATCTTTCACAGTTTTGAAGAGGTTCTGCCTCCGTCGATGTTCTGCTTTTTGGTTGTGCACGTAAAAATAGGCACTATCAAGTTATCATTTGGGTGAGCAGGATGTGCGATGAACCAAACATTATAGAATTGAATTTCATAGAATCTCTTATATAGAGGTCGAAGGGAGGCAATCAAATGGAGAGGAAAATTTCCGGAAACAAGAAAACTCCTGTTCATAAAACTTCAACCAAGAAAACCCCAACGAAGCATACTCAGCGTGAATTTTTCAGATGTGTGCCTTGTTTTGAGCTGGAAAGACTTGTAAGATTCTACTGCCGTCGTCGTCGATTCTAAGGGATGTTATATACAAAGGCAACCGAGATCAGTCTCGGTTGCCTTTTCATGCGATCCTGAGGCCATTGTCCCCGTTTCCTAAGTAAATGGGGCCCAATCGGTCCGATCCCCCTTGACCCTTTCGAATAGCCAATATATACATAAAATTTGGATAATTATAAATATATGATATAATAAAAGAAATGATCCCGGAAGGGGGCTGTCCATGCTTAAAGAGGCAAAGACTGGAACGGATAAGGAAGTGGGCTTTGTCGTGATCGAAGGCTTTTTGGCACTGGGTTTGACCGTCTTCTTCATTATTATGACCGACCATCATCATGTCCGATGTGTGGGTGAAGCCCAAGCCGCTCCTGCTTATTTCGGTCTCGTACTCTTCGGTGGCCCCTTGCTCTTGTTGTTTTTTATCGTGATCATGGTCATTTTGCGCAGGCTTGGACACGGACAGATGAAATTACATGGGATGAAACTCTTTATCTTGGTCGTCGTTTCCCAACTCCTTGTCTTTGTCCTGCTCAGTGCGTTGATGAAATCAGGGAAATGTTCCTCGTTTTCATACGCTGCTGCAAAGGTTTCGGACCAAAAATCATAATTCCATACCCCCGGCAACAGAACGGGGGCAGAACTTCAGGATTTCAAATACAAATGACCGGGCCTCAGAAGGTTGAACCCGTGGGTTCGGTACATTTTCACTTTCATCAACGGTCACTTTCCCATGTATCGCCGCCGGTATTGGGCCGGCGTTACACGGGTCTCTTGGGAGAAAACGCGGGTGAAGTAATGGACGGAACCGAAACCGGTCATCTCGGCAATCTCCTTGATCGTGTGATCCCCGGCCGTGAGCAACCGGGTCGCGGCCTTGATTCGTTCCCGGCGAATGAACTGGGAAAACGTGCATCCCAGCTCCCGGGAAAATAACCGGGCGAGATGTCGGCCGGAGATGTGGAGATCATTGGCTACATCATTCAGGTTCAAAGGAGAGGAGAGATTATCCCGGATAAACAACTGGGCTCTTTGCAAGAGGATGGAAGAGGATTGCGGGATCGGCGACATCTGCATATCTCCGTGTTCCAGGAAAGCGGTCAGGAAGGAAAGGAGCAGCGAGTGAGCCATGCTTTTGATCATGGCTTCATTTTTTATCGGATGGCGGCTGCCCGCCTCCGTCAGTAATGCTTTCCAGAGATGAACAGCGGAGATTTCTTCCACATGTGATAAAATCATCCGTTCTGCTTCACGAAGCCGCAAGAAATGGTTCCTGCAAGTTTCGCCGGATTTTGAAGATAAGAGATCAAACGCCACAAACAGTATAAACAAACCGGTTTGGCTGCGGATCTGATGAATGACCCCTGGCCGGGATAAAAATAAGGTTCCCCTTTTAAGCGGATGTTCTTCCCCATCATCCACATACATGCCCTCACCGTCCACAATGTAGCAAACCTCGAAAAACGAGTGGCGGTGGAGGGGATTGTCGTGATGGTTCGGGTTGGCTCCCCAATAGTAAACCTGAAAAGAGGCCTCGTCATTCATCAGCTCCCGCGCATATCGGTTGAGATAGGCTTCTCCTTCTCTGCACACCTGCTTAAACATGAACGATCCCCCCATGTCCTGATCAGACAAAAGAATGACGGTTAAATCCAAAGACACCAATGCCTCTCTCCTCTTACAATAAAGGAAAATGACGAAAGGGTTTGATTTTATGATAACATCCCGCGATGTCGAATTTTACAAAGAAAATGGCTATTTGCTCGTAAAAGAAGTGTTTGACGCGGATGAAGTGGAGGAGATGAGGCAGGCATTGGATCACATCCTGCGGCGGGCGGTGGAGGCCAACCGGGATCGGAATGCCGCCTGGCAGGGGGATTATATTCCGGCTGATGAATTGAAGAAGCTTGTCCTGAAGGGATTTCATGACCTGCACTACCATGACGCGGCATTTATGAGAGCGATCATTCACCCGCGGCTGGTTTCCGTCTTGCAGATGCTGATCGGGCCCAATGTCCAGCTGCATCATTCCAAGATGCTGGTGAAACCTCCGGAAAAAGGTGCCGCTTTTCCCATGCATCAGGATTATCCGTACTTTCCCCACGAAAAGCATACGATGCTCGCGGCCAGTGTGCATCTGGATGATGCTGACCCCGAGAACGGGTGTATCTATGTCATTCCCAAATCACATCAAAAAGGCCCCCTTCCCCATGTGGGCCACCATTATTTGAATCATAAGGAATACCCGATTACGATGGGAATTCCGTGTCCAGCCCGGGCCGGTGATGTGCTCTTCTTCAATTACTTGACGATACACGGTTCCCAGCCCAATAAGAGCGACCGGATCAGAAGAAATGTTCTCTTTCAATACAGGGACCCGTCGGATCCTCCGACCAAAGATGTTCATGTCAACTGGGGGCAAGGTTTGATGGTGTGCGGGGAAAATCCTGTTTTCCGTGAATATCATCCGGAATACAAGTTAAAATAAGGGGATTTGAAGAGGAGCCGGGGGATTAGGATGCTTTTTTGCGCAGTTTTAAGATATGCCGGAAAGTCTCGCGATCGAGGTTTTTAAAGACCAGCGTTCCCGGCTTGATGTTGATTTCATAGATCCAGATGCGATGAAAAGGATCGATGCCGATATCCAGGCCAAATTCGCTCCATCTTGGATAGACCCTGCTGATGATCTTTGTCGCCTGTTTGGAAATGGTGCAAAGTTCTTCAATGGTGTGCTCGGCTCTTCTTGGATTGTATCCCAGGTCATCCGTAAGCAGACGATCCACATGCTTGGAAATTCCGCCGCTATACGCGTTGGTCACAATACTTTTTTTGGGAGCCACCCGTCCGACGATGCCGGCAACTCGCCATTTTCCCTTGATCCGCATCAGATGTACCCGGATATCAAACAAATGTCCGGTTAACGTGACGCTGTTAATTCCCTGCTGGATGATATAGGGGCGGTCGATTTTGGCCTGATGGATGGCTTCCCACAGGTGCGGCAAGTGAAAGTGGACAGATTCCGACCCGGTATCTCTGGTACGCAGCAAAAACTCGCCTGACGGCAATGGGTCAATGCGCAGGATACCCTTGCCCTGGCAGGAGTTGTCCGGCTTCAGGTAGACAAAAGGAAACTGCCTCAGCATGGGGGAAAGAGAGGCCTGCGACAGGGGGAGAGTCTCGGGAATATACGGACCGATGGTTTTGTGTCTCCGGAGTAAACGGGAGTTGTCCAATTTACTGATCACACTGCCCATCAACGCATCTTCCTTTCATGTAGATTGAAAATGGAGGAGATGCTGAAGCTATTTCAGCATTTGCCGGCTCCAACCAACGCCTCTTGGTGAAGCGGAAAAAGAGCCCCTGGGTTGGAGCCGGGTTGAGCATCGGTTGTGTGGGTCTCTCAATATCAGATCTCTTACTATTGTATGTTTCTCATTGATAGAATGTCAGAGCTTGTGCCGATCGCGGAAGTCTATTTCAGGTCACACCCGCTGTTTTTGCCGGGCTTCACACGATGGGAACGCCTTTTACAGAAAAAACAGCCCAAGGCCTTAAACCGGCCTCGGGCTGCAAGGAGGAGGCGATACTTCAGAAACTTGCGACAGCTTATGGAGGTAATAACACTCTTCGCGGTACATATGATCCGCCAGCAACGGGGCAATGGTACTCAGCGCTTTTTTGCTCAGGCTCAACTCCTCAATTTCCTCCAAAAACTTTTGAAATAAAATGATTTCCAATTCCACTTCTCGGTTAAATCTGGAGAGGGCAGGAAACCGTTTGAGATGGGTGCGGAGAAAACCGGCCAGTTCAATGGCTTTAAGGTAAAACGCATTGAAATGTTTGGTAAACATGCGGCTTTTTTCGATGAGCTTTTTTTCTACTCCATCCAGCCGTTGTTCAATGCCGGTTGCATGTCCGGAAGCGTCGGGCAACCATAACAGATGATGATGAAGAGGATGGAGCGGAGGGGGGACCTTCCCCTTTAGGAGGAAACATAAAATCCGCAGATATTCGTCCAGTTCGTTCACCATATGATTGATAAACGTTGGCGTCAGGTTGAAGGCGAACTCTTCGGTCAGCAATCGGCGCAATAGATGCAGCTTAAACTTGCGCAACTTGTGGGCCGCTTTATAAGATGCCTTCAAGTCATGGGGCGAGTCGCGGATGATGTCTTTAAACAACTGGCGCAAACATTTCGCTGTTTTCACCTCTTCTTTTTCCCGCGGAGACAAAGAGTCGAGGATAAATTGACAATGATCCCTTAATATATGGAGCCAAAAACTTTGTTCAAATTGAACCGTTTCCGTAAAGCTATGCAAATGAATCCAGCTCCTCTCACCGGCTTTGGGATGCATACCCAAGAATATACTTATGAGGGACCACGGATGATTATTAAAAGGAATTCGGCTTATTTTCCGGGTTTGCGGCTCAGATTTCTTCTCTGGTGAAATAAATTGATTCTCAACATTGGGTTTGCGGTTTGGGTAAAGATGAATTGGTTGTATCTGGAACGAAGATTTAATCAAGCTTCTGGTTCCTAGTTAAAAAGCTCTTACTTTATGTCATGACCATAAAGTAAGAGCTTTTTTTCGCTTAAATTTAGATTTCTTATCAAGGTGCTTGGCTGGCTCCACTCCGGCCCCGCTTGGAACGCCATTCGCACAGCAGGATGCGAGCAGAATTGAAGTATTATCCGAGTGAGCGCTTGGGGAGCAATTGTCTCTTTCTGTTCACAAAACGTTCGATCCGTGTCAGCGCCTCACCCAGCCGCTCGATCGAAGTGGCATAGGAACAACGGATGTGGCCGGTTCCGCTGGGGCCGAATACATCTCCGGGAACGACCGCCACCTCTTCTTCTTCGAGCAATTGTTCGGCAAAGGTGTGAGCGTCCAGTCCGGTGGATTCGATCGAGGGAAACACATAAAAAGCGCCTTGAGGATCGTGGCATTTCAGCCCCATATCCTGAAAAGCTTTGACGACCAGGCGACGGCGGCGGTCATATTGGGAGACCATCGCTTCGCATTCCTGGAGTCCGTTTTTAACTGCTTCCAGTGCCGCCATCTGGCTGGTGATGGGGGCACAGAGCGCGGTATATTGGTGGATCTTGAGCATTCCGGACAAGATGGGGAGCGGGGCCGCTGTATAACCGATCCTCCAGCCTGTCATGGCAAATGCTTTTGAAAAACCGCTGACCAGAATCACGTGCTCCTTCATTCCGGGCAACGAACCAATCGAAGTGTGCCGCCCCTGATATGTCAGTTCTGCATAAATTTCGTCGGAAATCACCAACAACCCGTGCTTTTTGACTAACGCGGCGATCGGTTCAAGGTCTTCTCTTCGCATGATCGCCCCTGTAGGGTTGTTGGGGTAACACAAAATAAGTACTTTGCTGCGGGGGGTGATCGCTTTTTCCAATTCCTCCGCGCGCAATTTGAACCCGTATTGGGCATAAGTGGGCACAGGGACGGGTTTCCCGCCGGCCAATTGGACGCAGGGGGTATAGGAAACATAACAGGGCTCCGGAATCAATACCTCGTCCCCGGCAGCGACCAGGGCGCGCAAAGCGAGGTCGATGGCTTCACTGGCCCCGAATGTGACCAGAATCTCCTGTTCATCGTAGTTGAGAGAAAAACGCCGGTTCAGGTATGACGCAATCTCCCGGATGAGTTCCGGCATCCCCTGGTTCGAGGTATAAGTGGTCATTCCCCGCTCCAAAGCGGCTACACAGGCTTCGCGCACATGCCAGGGTGTGACGAAGTCCGGCTCTCCTACCCCGAGGGAGATGGCGTTTGGCTTTTGATTAACCAGATCAAAGAAGCGGCGGATTCCGGAGGGGGCCAGGTTTTTTACGACCGGTGACAGTTTTTCTTCCAAATTCATGGGGTGATCACCAACCGCTCGTCTTTTTCCGGGTCATCCAGAATGACGCCGTCTTCTTTATATTTCTTCATGACAAAATGAGTCGTGGTTCCCATCACGGAGTCAAGAGTTGCCAACTTTTCCGTGACAAAGCGCCCCACGGCTTCCATCGAATCCACTTCCAGTTCCACCGACAAATCGTAAGCCCCGGACATCAGATAAACACTGCGCACTTCCGGAAAGCGGTAGATTCGTCTCGCCAGAGCGTCAAAGCCGTATCCGCGCTGCGGCGCCACTTTGACATCGATGAGTGCAGATACTTTGGGCTTTTCAGATTTTTGCCAGTTGATGACGGCTCCATATTTGACGATGATTCCTGTTTTCTCCAATTCCTGGATGATCTGTTCCACTTTTTCCTTGCTTTCCCCCAGCATGTGGGCAATTTTTTCCGTTTCCAGCCGCGAATTCTCTTTCAACAAAGAAAGAATCTCGTGCTGAAGGTGTTCGGACATCTTGGCAAGCTCCTCTCGAAATGGGAAATAAACTTCTTTGTATTATACAACAGACACGGAAAGTTGGCGATAAAAAGTCCTATGGTGAAGGATGCAGGAGAGAAGTTGCGGGGATGGGGAAATGGTTCATATTCTGTCTGATGAATACGGGGAATTGCTAAATTGTGAGTAGTCAGTAAAGGGAAGGGAAAAAGAGGAAGGAACCCTCGGTTTGAGAGATGTCCTTTCTATTTTTGGAACAAGTTTTTTATTACGAAAAGCGCATTGGCCGGGCGTTCGGCGATGCGTCGCGTAAAATACGAATACCAGTCTTTTCCGTAAGGAGTATACACACGCACCTTGTACCCTTCGCTGACCAATTTTTTCTGAAGGCCGCTCCTGACTCCGAACAACATCTGGAATTCATACAGGTTGTTTGGAATCTGGTTTTCCTTCAACCAGGTTTTCAAATGGTCAATGATTTGTTCATCATGGGTGGCGATGGCGGTATAGGACCCGTTGTTCAGGTGCATTTTCACCAGCTTCACATAGTTTTCATCCACGTCTTTTTTGTCAGGGAAAGCCACTTCCGGCGGCTCTTTGTACGCCCCTTTGACAATCCGCAAATTGATTTTCCTTTTGCCCAGTTCGGCCACATCGCCATGTGAACGGTACAGATAGGATTGAATGACTAAACCGATATGCTCTTTTCCGTACCTTTCCACGAGTGTGTTGAAAATGTCGATCGTCATCTGGACCCGGGGGGAATCTTCCATATCGATGCGGACAAAATTATTCATTTCTTTCGCTTTGGACGTAATCCGGTCCATGTTTTCCAAACAGAAGTCAGGGTCAATATCGAGGCCCAATTGGGTCAGTTTGACGGAAACATTGGAACGGACTCCGTGCTTTTCGATCGCGTCATAGATATCGATGACGGCTTGTGTGGCCGCCAGTGCGTCCTCACGATTGGAAACACTTTCCCCCAAATGGTCCAACGTCACCAAAAGCCCCTCAGCATTCAATTTTTTGACGGCTTCGATGGCTTCGTCCAGCGTTTCTCCCGCGACGAAACGGGAAGCCCCCAACTTCATTCCGTACTTGGACACCAAGGCCGTGACAAGGCGGTTTCCCGCGACAGACAAGACTGCTTTCCGGGATAAAGACATGGCTTGTTCACCCGCTTTTTTATTAAGGGTTTAAAAAAATCGTATTCATTATACGTATGACAAGAAAAATAAACAATAGGTACAGGGAGCGATTGAAGTCGGCCCACAGAGTGCGTTACAATGGCTGAGGGTGAACATACCCGAGGTAGCCAATGAAACCAAACAGGGGGGAATCGTCGTGATCGAATTCAGAAACGAGCCTTTTACCGATTTTTCGAAGGAAGAAAACCGCCTTGCTTTTGAAGCGGCTCTCTCCAAAGTAAAATCGGAGCTGGGCAAAGAATATGACATCATCATCGGTGGCAAGCACATCAAAACGGACCGCAAAGTGAAGTCGATCAACCCGTCCAATTTGGACGAAGTGATCGGAATCATCTCTGAAGCGGATACCGACCTGGCTGAACAAGCGATGCAAACGGCGATCGAGACGTTTGCAACCTGGAAAAAAGTTGATCCGGCGGCACGTGCCCGCGTTTTATTCAAAGCGGCAGCCATTCTGCGCCGCAGAAAACATGAATTTTCCGCTTGGATGGTGCTGGAAGCCGGTAAAAGCTGGCCGGAAGCGGATGCAGATACCGCTGAAGCGATCGACTTCATGGAATTTTACGGCCGTGAAATGATCCGTTTGAGCGAACGCCAACCGCTTACCCGGATTCCGGGCGAGGATAACAACCTGACCTACATCCCGCTCGGTGTGGGTGTCGTGATTCCTCCGTGGAACTTCCCGCTCGCGATCATGGTGGGAATGACCACCTCCGCCATTGTTGCAGGAAACACGGTCGTGCTCAAGCCGGCAACCCCGACCAATGTCATCGCGGCGAAATTCATGGAAATCCTGAAAGATGCCGGCCTTCCGGATGGGGTGGTCAACTACGTGCCCGGCCCGGGTGCTGAAGTGGGCGAATACCTGGTAAAACATCCGTTCACCCGCTTTATTTCCTTTACCGGATCTCGTGAAGTGGGGCTCCGCATCAACGAGTTGGCAGCGAAAACAGCTCCGGGACAGAAGTGGATCAAACGCGTGGTCGCGGAAATGGGCGGAAAAGACTCCATCATCGTGGACGAGGATGCGGATCTCGACCTGGCTGCAGATGCCATCGTCAAATCGGCTTTCGGTTTCTCCGGACAAAAATGCTCGGCATGCTCCCGTGCCATTGTCCATCAAAATGTATATGATGAAGTGCTGAACAAAGTGGTGGCCAAAACCAAGGAACTGAAAGTGGGCGAAGCCAAGACGCTGGGCATCGACCTCGGGCCGGTGATCGATGATAAAGCCTATAATAAAATCCTCGAGTACATCGAAATCGGCAAACAAGAAGGGCGCTTGATGACCGGCGGAGGCAAAGCGGAAGGAAACGGATACTTTATCCAACCGACCATCTTTGCCGATGTGGATCCGAAGGCGCGCATCGCTCAGGAAGAAATCTTCGGACCTGTCCTGGCGTTTATCAAAGCGAAAGATTTTGATCATGCTCTTGAAATCGCTAACAACACGGAGTTTGGACTCACCGGATCGGTCATTTGCCGCGACCGCTTGAAGTTGGAAAAAGCGCGTGAAGAATTCTTCGTGGGTAACCTCTACTTCAACCGCAAATGTACGGGTGCATTGGTCGGCGTTCATCCGTTTGGCGGTTTCAACATGTCCGGAACCGACTCCAAAGCAGGCGGACGCGATTATCTCTTGCTCTTCACCCAGGCCAAACTGGTGTCCGAGCAACTGTAAAACTGCAAAAACAACGGGATTGAGACGGGCTCTCGTCCTGTTGTTTTTTTTATTTCATTAATATGCGCCCCCCGTTCATGGTTGCTTTATACAATGAAAGCGGACGCGAAACAGGTTTACAAGCTAAGGGAAGAGGGAATAGCCACTCTAAAATTACTATAAATAATATTTGCATTCATCCGGGATTACATAATCGGACACAAACATAGAAAACTTGACATTTTTTTAACATAAATATATATTCAATTTAGGATTATTATTGTAATATTTTGTGATGATCTTTTAAAAAGTAACTGTTTTCGGAAAATTTTGTTAGGGGGGGATCAGAATAATCCGCTTTTCGAATGTGAACAAATGGTTTGGGGATTTCCAGGTACTAAAAAATATCAACCTGGAAATTAAAGCAGGGGAAGTCGTCGTGATTCTCGGTCCCAGCGGATCCGGCAAAAGCACGCTGCTTCGCTGCATCAACAAATTGGAAACCATTTCAGAAGGGGAACTGGTCGTTGACGGCTTTAAAGTGAATGACCCCAAAACCAATATTAACCTCCTGCGTCAGGAAATCGGCATGGTCTTCCAGCATTTTAATCTCTATCCGCACAAAACCGTGCTGGAAAATATCACATTAGCTCCGATAAAAGTACGGAAAATGAATCCGGAAGAAGCCAAAAAAATCGCGCTTGAATACCTCAAAAAAGTAGGCATTCCGGAAAAAGCGGATGCTTACCCGTCTCAGCTGTCCGGGGGGCAGCAGCAGCGGGTGGCGATTGCCAGAGGACTCGCCATGAAACCGAAAATCATGCTGTTCGACGAACCTACGTCCGCGCTGGATCCGGAGATGATCGGGGAAGTGCTGGATGTCATGAGGACGCTGGCCAAAGAAGGGATGACCATGGTGGTCGTCACCCACGAAATGGGCTTTGCCCGTGAGGTGGCTGACCGGATCATCTTCATGGATGAGGGGCAAATCATGGAAACCGGGACACCGGAAGAGTTTTTCAACAATCCGAAAGAAGAACGCACCCGACAATTTTTGAGCAGAATTCTCAAACATTAACACGTGGGAGGGAATGGGATGAAATGGAAGAAATGGCTGGCCTTGTCTGTGGCGCTCCTGATGGCTTTGATGGTTGCCGCCTGCGGCTCTTCCGCTGATCAGGGAAATGGGGACCAACAAGCAGCCAGTGCCGTGGAAGCGATTAAAAAGCGCGGAAAATTGGTAGTGGGAGTCAAATATGACACCTATCTCTTCGGTTACAAAGACCCGGCGGACAATCAGGTGAAGGGATTTGAAATTGACCTGATGAAAGAACTCGCCAAACGGATGCTGGGTGACGAGAACAAGATCGAGTTAAAAGAAGTGAACTCCAAAACCCGCATTAAACTCTTAAAAGGCGGAGACATTGACTTGATCTGTGCCACGATGACCATCACGGAAAAGCGAAAAGAAGAGATCGATTTCTCACGTGTTTACTTCATGGCCGGTCAATCTCTGCTCGTTCACAAGGATAGCCCCATCAAAGACGTGAAAGATACAGCCGGCAAGAGAGTGGCCACGGCGAAAGGAGCCACCAGCGGTAAAAACATCCAGGCCGTCGTCCCGAATGTGGATCTCAAACTCTATGAAAACTATGCCGATGCCTTTACCGCATTGCGCGCGGGGCAAGTGGACGCCTTAACCACCGATGACAGTATTCTGATGGGGATGCAGCAACAAGATCCCAATTATAAGCTGGTTGGCGAGCACTTCACCCAGGAGCCGTACGGAATCGGTGTAGATAAAAAGAACAAAGATCTGTTGGAGTATGTCAACAAATTCCTGGATGACATCATGAAAGACGGTACGTACGATACGCTCTACAAAAAATGGTTCAAGAAAGACCCGCCGAAAGACCTTCCGAAAGATGCCGTGCAAAAATCTCCGACAACTTAATAGTCTGGCGAAGGATGGGCTTTCACATATCGTAAAGCCCATCTTTTTCTAAGCGGTACATTGGTGAAAGGAATGATGGCATGTTTGACTTCGGTTTTCTTGAAGGCTATGAACAGGATTTTATCGACGGATTCTTGACGACGATCGGAGTCAGTCTGTTTGCGCTGGTGCTGAGTTTGGCTCTCGGAACGGTGATTGCTGTCTTTCGCATTTCCGGCGTGAAACCCCTCGAATGGTTCGGTACTGCTTATGTTGAGTTTTTCCGCAATACTCCGCTGGTGATCCAAGTATTTTTCTTCTATGTCGGCCTTCCTGCACTCGGGATCAAACTGTCTGCATTTTTAGTGGGTTCGTTCGGCTTGTCCATTTATACGAGTTCTTATATCGCCGAAGCCATCCGGGCCGGCATTCAATCGGTGCCGAAAGGGCAGATGGAAGCGGCCCGTTCGTCCGGACTGACCTATATTCAGGCCATGCAGTATGTGATTTTGCCGCAGGCGTTTAAGCTGATTGTTCCACCTCTGGGCAACCAGTTTATCAACCTGGTCAAGAACTCTTCGGTTCTGGCGGTGATCGCCGGGGGGGACTTGCTGTATGCGGCCGATGTGGCGGGAACGGAGCAGGATATCACTCCCATTTATATCTTTGTCGCCGTTTTATATCTTCTGTTGACGATTCCGCTCAGCTTGGGAGTGAACTATTTGGAACGCCGTTGGTCAAAAGCGGGTACGCGTTAAGGAGGGAAGCGATTTGGATTTTTCGGTCGTTTTTAATGAAGCGCATCTCAAATTTTTATGGGATGGTTTGCTGGTGACCTTGGAAGTGGCTGCGGCCGCGATTGTCCTGAGTTTCATCCTGGGAATCATCCTGGGAACCCTTCGCTATACCAGGTTGCCGGTGATTTCTCATCTGGCCACCTTATATATAGAGGTGATTCGCAATCTGCCGCTGCTCTTAATCATTTTCTTCGGCTGGTTTGGGTTAAAAGAGTGGGGAGTTGAATTGCCGATCACCATGTCCGTGATTCTCAGCATGACGGTATTCACTTCGGCACTCGTCGCCGAGATCGTGCGCAGCGGTTTGAATTCAGTGGATCGAGGGCAGATTGAAGCTGCTCGTTCACAAGGCTTCACTTATCTACAAACCTTGAACTATATCATTATGCCTCAGGCATTAAAACGGATGATTCCTCCTTTGGTCAGCCAATTTGTGGCGCTCATTAAAGATACGGCATTAGCGGTGGCGATCACCTTGCCGGAACTTACCCATAATGCGCAGATCATTTACAATAAATATCCGGTTGCTGCTATTCCGATGCTTCTGTTTGTCGCACTGATCTACTTTGTCATTAACTACAGTTTATCCCTGGCAAGCCGCCGTCTTGAGAAAAAATTGGCAGGTTGATCGGATATAAAAAGATCCGGCATCGGGAGCGGTCAGAACGGTTCCCCGTGATCCGGGGTTTTGCATGACGAACATAAAATGCCGCGTTTGATTTTACATCTGCGCGGTTCTTTTTTTTTGTTTTTTTCTAATAGAATATTTGTGTACAGGATGGAAATAAGTGGGGATGGGACCGCGAGTTTCATTATGATCGAAGTTGTCAAATACTGATAAGGCAGGTAGGGCTGCAACATGAATGATGTTATTGACTCTTTTCTCGAATGGCTCGCAGAACTCTGATACCTGGGGATTGCGCTCGGACTGATGGTGGAGGTGATTCCCAGCGAAATAGTCTTGTCCTACGGTGGTTATCTGATCGCGAATCAACAAATCACTTTTGCCGGAGCGGTGATCGCCGGCACGATCGGGGGAGTGCTCGCCCAACTGTTCTTGTACTGGGCAGGATATTACGGCGGCAGGTCATTTTTGGAAAAATACGGAAAGGATGTCCTGATTCGTGAAAAACATCTCGATGTCGCCGAAGAATGGTTTAACCGCTATGGGACGGGAGTCATCTTTGGGGCGCGTTTTATTCCCGTGGTCCGCCATGCGATCTCCATTCCGGCAGGGATTGCCAAAATGTCATTCATCCGCTTTACCACGCTGACGACGACATGGTCGATTTTTTTCCTTTATTTGGGCATGGGGCTCGGGGATAACTGGAAACAGATGAAAGAAGCGGCTTCTCCATACATCACGGACATCGGCATCGTTGCTGGTGCTCTTCTGTTGTTATACTTGCTGATCCAATGGTACAAAAAGAGAAATGCAAGAAATGGTTTTTGGCATCATTAACAATTCCTCATCAAATTCGTAGTATAATATCTGATAAATAGGTGTCCCTTACAAAGGGGGGAAATGGATTGAACATCGGAGGAATGGAATGGATTCTTATTTTTATCGTCGCTTTGATCTTGTTCGGCCCGAAAAAATTGCCGGAACTGGGACGGGCTGTGGGTAAGTCCATTCGGGAGTTTAAAAATGCCACCAGCGGCATCTTGAGCGATGATGAGGAGAAAAGACAGGAACCTGCCCGGGCGGCACAATCGGAAGTCAAAAAAGAACCTCCGGCTGCCCAAACAAACCTGACAAACAAAGATGCTTAACAGGTTTAGGATAGAAAAAGGATGTCCAATCGGACATCCTTTTTTAGCAACATCGGCGAATCGTCCCCCCGCCGTATTTTTCATCAATGGCTTGGCGGTGAAATTCCGCTTCGCTCAAAGGCTTTTCGCCGGGGTGGTGTTTGTGGAAATGTTCGAGATATCTTTCATAATTGGGAACTCCGGCTATTTCATTCAGATAATCGGCGATCAGCCGGAACGGTTTTTTCCAGCGAGGGCAAAGCGTGTTTTTTTCGCTCATCAGTCACCCTCCATTGATTCAGGCTTTGTGTGGAATATAGGCCGATTCGCGTAACGGGAGTTTTTCATGTTTCACCAGGATTTTATACCAGACGCGGGCTGCATCGATGATGATCAGAGCCACCAGGATCATAAAAATGGCGGTGAGAACGGCATCGATTTGATTGTTGAGAACGATGCGTTCCATCTCTTCCATCGACTTGGCCGGACCGAGGATCTGGCCTTTATTGATGGCATCCTGGTATTTCTCCGCAGCCGCCAGGAAGCCGATGGATGCTTTTTCATGGAACAGCTTTTGCCATCCGGCGGTCATGGTTACCGTGGTCAGCCAGACAAGCGGGACAAAGGTGATCCATGAGTAGACCGCTTTACCCATCTTGATCAGGATGGTGGTACCGACGACCAATGCTACGACAGCCAGCATTTGGTTGGCAATTCCGAACAGGGGCCATAAGGTGTTAATCCCGCCCAGCGGATCAATCACCCCTTGGTAGAGGAAATATCCCCATCCGGCCACGATGGCGCCACTGGCCAGGATATTGGCCGGATACCATTCGGTCTGACCCAGCTTTGGTGAAAACCGCCCGAGCAAATCTTGCAGGATGAAGCGTCCTACCCGCGTTCCGGCATCGATGGTGGTCAGGATGAAAACGGCTTCAAACAAGATGGCGAAGTGGTACCAGAAGGCCATTAACGCTTCGCTGGTGAAACTGGAGAATATAAAGGCCATTCCGACCGCGAGCGTCGGTGCGCCTCCTGTACGGGAAAGAATGGTGGATTCGCCGATCGATTTCGCCCAGTTGGTCAGCTCTTCCGGCGTGATGGTAAAGCCCATCTTGGAAACAGCGGCAGCCGCGCTTGCCACATCGGTTCCAAGCACCGCAGCCGGGCTGTTCATCGCAAAATAGACACCCGGGGTCAATACGCAAGCGGAGATCAAGGCCATAATACCAACAAAAGATTCCGTCAACATTCCGCCGTAACCGATCATACGCGCATGGGATTCACGGGCGATCATTTTCGGCGTGGTTCCGGACGAGACAAGCGCGTGGAAGCCGGAAATCGCGCCGCAGGCGATCGTGATGAAGACGAACGGGAACAGATTGCCGGAAAATACGGGACCTGTTCCATCAATAAATTTGGTGAGAGCAGGCATTTTCAGGTCGGGCATCACGAACACAATACCGAGCGCCAAAGCGAAAATGGTACCGATTTTCAGAAAGGTGCTGAGATAATCGCGCGGCGCCAGGAGCAGCCAAACCGGAATGACAGAAGCGACAAAACCGTAAATAATCATCAACCAGGCAATGGTGGTTCCTTCCAGGGTGAACAACGGTCCAAGGGTCGGATGTTCGGCAACGTATTGGCCCGCGATCAGGGAAAGAAGCAAAAGGGCAAAGCCGATCAGCGATGTTTCCAACACTTTCCCCGGTCGGATATAACGCATGTAAATCCCCATGAAAAGGGCGATGGGAATGGTCATGGCGATGGTAAACATGCCCCACGGGCTGTGAGCGAGCGCTTTCACAACTACGAGCGCCAACACCGCGAGCAGAATGATCATAATTCCAAGAATGGCAAAGAGAGCGGTGAAACCTCCCACCGGTCCGATCTCTTCCCTGGCCATGTCACCGAGGGATTTACCGTTCCGGCGCATGGAACCAAACAGGATGATGAAGTCCTGGACAGCACCTCCCAGTACAACGCCGACAACAATCCACAGCGTACCCGGAAGATACCCCATCTGTGCGGCCAGGATCGGGCCGACGAGCGGACCTGCCCCTGCGATCGCGGCAAAGTGGTGGCCAAATAACACCCACTTGTTGGTGGGGACAAAGTCTTTTCCGTCGTTGATCACTTCAGCGGGAGTCTTCCTGTTGTCATCCAATTCAAACACTTTTCGGGCCATAAAGCGGCTGTAAAAACGATAACCGATCGCATAAGTACACGTTGCCGCCGTCAGGAGCCAGAGGGCATTCACCGTTTCACCGCGCTTCAGGGCCAAAATGGCAAAACCCGCGGCTCCGAGAGCGGAAATCGCCGCCCAGATCAAATAAGAAAGCCAGCGCTTCTTCATTGAATCATCCTTTCCACTGAAAAATATGAATAGATATATCTATAATTATACTCGAATTAAGTCATTATTTGGACACAAAAAAGTTGGAAAACTGTTGAAATGGCTCTAATTTAAATGAAATTGAAATGAAAAAAGACAGGCCCGTCCTACAGAGCCTGCCGTCCCGGCCATCCTCATCATTCCTTCTTATCGCTGATATAGGCCCATTTCAGCGTATAATCAGGACCGTAAGGATGCCTGTACAAGTTTTTGACATACGGTTTTTGCAAATAAGCGGAACCGATATAAAAGAGGGGAATGATCGCGGCTTCCCGTTGATCGGAAATCAGTGTTCTCTCTGCCTGGATGAGCAAGGCCAGCTTCTCTCTTTCTGCGGGAGACTGCTGGGCATGATTGATCAGCCGGTCATAATGGGGGTTTTTATGTTCCATGTGATTGAGCGGGTTTTTGGAAACCCATACGGAGAGAAAATTGAACGGATCGTTGAAATCCCCCCGCCAGCGGGACAAAACCATGTCAAATTGACCGGTATTTTCCATTTTGAATTTGATCTTGGAGGGAGGGGAGTTGAGCTTTATTTCCAATCCCAAATTGTCCTTCAATTGCTTTTTAATGGAGATGGCGATTTTCCTGCGTGAATCGTCATAGCTTAACAGCTGCAATCCTTTTGGCGGTTTGGATAAGCCGAGTTCTTTTAATCCCTTTTGAAAATATGCTCTCGCCTTTCTCACATCAGGGGTGACAATTTCTCCCCCTGACATTTGACGGAAAGAGCGTGTACCCATCCCGGTGATGGTTGGCGGAACCAGTGAACCTGCAGGTTTGGAGCCGTCTTTTAATATTTCGTCGGTGATGACGGAACGGTTGATCGCGAGGGTGATCGCCCGGCGAATATTGGCGTTCTTAAAAAATTTGTTTTTCTGATTGAGGAGGAGATACTGGATTCTGGCTGTTTCAATATACAGATAGTCGGGAGACTGTTTAAATCCTTCAGCAAACTCTTGATCCAACCTGGCCATGTCCGATTGGTTGGTATTGTACATACGGATTTCCGTAGCCGTATCCTTTACAAAGTGGATGTCTATTTGTTTGAGCCGGACGTTGTCCCGGTCCCAATAGTTTGCGTTTTTGACCAGCATCATTTTTTGCGGGGAAATCTTTGTAACCGTAAAAGGTCCGCTGTAGGCAACGGTTTCCGGTTTTTTGCCGTAATGATTTTTTAACTTCTCCACGAACTCTTTTCGCTGCGGTTGGAAAACGGGCAGGGTGAGCATGCTCAAAAAGTTAAGGGTGGGCTTTTTCAGCCTCACTTCCAATGTTTTGTCATCCCTGGCTGTGACACCTACCTGATCTGCCGGAACTTTATTATTGTGATAGGCTTCAGCACCTGCGATGCAAAAGAGAATGTTGGATTTCTGCGCTTTGAGTTCGGGATCCAGCACCCTCTTCCATGCGTATTCAAAATCTTGCGCGCGGATCGGCTGACCGTCGTTCCATTTGATTCCTTCCCGCAGCCTGAATGTGTACACCTTTCGGTCCACACTGATTTTTACACTTTCCGCCAGACCGTAAATGGGACGATGATCTTTGCCCATTCTCATCAACCCTTCTCCCACATTATTTAATATGTTGAAAGAAGTGGTGTCTGTGGCAGTGGCGCTGTCGAGATTGACAAAATTGACGGGTTCAGTCAATCTCAGTATCTGCTTGTCGTCATTTTTTGCCGCGTTTAATTGGGAGGTGATTTCGAAACAAGCGACAACCAAAGCAAATGCCAACAATCCGATCAACAGAACCTTCCATTTTTTGCTCAAAGAAATCTCTCCTAACTCTACTTTAGTAAATATATGGCAATTTCAATTATAAATATTCCAATTATTGTTGCAAGATTAAATCCAAGGAAAACAGAGCAGAGTGGATCTGCTTGATCAGGAAATGGAGCCCGGGAGCGGAGAGAGGCTATTCTTCCAATCTTTGTGTCGTCAAAGGAATGTCAACAGCGACCGCAGGAAATCTCTTTCTTTTGTGCTATACTGTGATAAGACTGGATTGGGCAAACTGATGCTATTGATGATGACGGATCTGTTGCAGCGGAGGTGAACATGATGTCAATCTCGAGAGAAGAAGTGCAAAAAGTAGCCTTTCTGGCCCGCTTAAAGTTGACGGAACAGGAAGCGGACCAGTTTACCGGCCAATTAAATGACATCCTTCAATTTGCGGAGAAATTGAACGAGCTGGATACGGACCAGGTGGAGCCGACGAGCCATGTACTGCCGATGGCCAACGTGATGCGGGAAGATGAAGTGAAGCCCTCTGTGTCCGGGGAAAAAGCTTTATCCAACGCGCCGGATCAGCAGGATGGCATGTTCCGTGTACCAGCTGTATTTGAAGAATAAGGGGGAGTACCATGTCGCTTCTACGTGAATCGTTAACAGAGATACATAAGCGTCTTGCCAACCGTGAACTTTCTGCGCGCGACCTGGTAGAAGAATCTCTCAGCCAAATTGAGAAAGTAGACGGAAAAATACGCGCCTTTTTGACAGTGGATGCCGAAGGGGCGAGAAAACGCGCAGACGAATTGGATCAGACCCTGCAGGGTTCTGAGCGGAGGGGCCTGCTGGCGGCCCTCCCGGCGGGAATCAAAGATAACATTTGTACCGAAGGGCTCACCACCACTTGTGCGAGCCGGCTGCTGGCCAATTATCGCCCGATCTACAACGCAACGGTGGTGGAAAAGCTGGCGGAATCCGAAGCGGTAACCATCGGGAAAATGAATATGGATGAATTTGCCATGGGTTCCTCGACGGAAAACTCCGGCTTTCATCTCACCTACAATCCGTGGGACCTGGAACGTGTGCCGGGCGGCTCCAGCGGTGGTTCGGCCGCGGCGGTGGCAGCAGGGGAGGTTTACTTTGCGCTCGGTTCGGATACCGGGGGATCCATCCGCCAGCCTGCCGCGTTTTGTGGCGTTGTCGGGTTAAAGCCGACGTACGGGCGTGTTTCCCGTTACGGTTTGGTCGCGTTTGCCTCCTCCCTGGATCAAATCGGGCCGCTCACCAAAAATGTGGAGGATGCGGCTTATGTGTTGCAGGTCCTGGCCGGACATGACCCGAAAGACTCCACTTCCGCCCGTGTGGAAGTGCCGGATTATCTGTCGGCGCTGACCGGGGATGTGAAGGGCTTGCGCGTGGCCGTCCCGAAAGAGATGATGGGGGAAGGCATTGAGCCCGGCGTGCGTGAACGGGTAAAGGAGGCGCTTCTCAAGCTGGAGCAAATGGGGGCCGTTGTCGAAGAAGTCTCTCTCACTCACGCCGATTATGCCGTAGCCACTTATTATCTGATCGCTCCGGCGGAAGCCTCTTCCAACCTGGCCCGCTATGACGGTGTCCGCTATGGTGTCCGCAAGGAAGGGGAAAATCTCGTTGACATGTTTCTGGAAACGCGCAGCCAGGGCTTCGGGGCCGAGGTGAAGCGGCGGATTATGCTCGGAACTTATGCCCTGAGCTCCGGATACTATGATGCTTACTACTTAAAAGCGCAAAAAATGCGCACCCTCATCCGCAGGGACTTTGAAAACATCTTTGCCGCCTATGATGTGGTCATCGGGCCGACGACGCCGACGACCGCCTTCAAGATCGGTGAAAAAGTGGACGATCCCCTTACCATGTATGCCAACGACATTTGTACGATTCCGGTCAACCTGGCAGGTTTGCCTGCGATCAGCGTTCCCTGCGGTTTGGCGGACGGTTTGCCCGTCGGGCTGCAAATCATCGGTAAGGCTTTTGATGAAGCTACCATTTTGCGCGTCGCTCATGCTTTTGAGCAGGAAACGGAGCGTTTGCCATTTCCGGAGATGGGAGGTTCCGCAGATGAGTAAGTACGAAACAGTGATCGGATTAGAAGTTCACGTCGAGTTATCCACCAAAAGCAAGATCTTCTGCGGTTGTTCCACAGCGTTCGGCGCTCCTCCCAACACCCATACCTGTCCGGTCTGCCTTGGCCATCCGGGAGTTCTGCCAGTCCTCAACCGCGAAGCGGTCAACTATGCCATGAAAGCGGCAATGGCTTTGAATTGTGAGATCGCTGAATACAGCAAATTTGACAGGAAAAACTATTTTTACCCTGATTTACCCAAAGCCTATCAAATCTCGCAATATGATCAACCCATCGGTCAAAACGGATGGATTGAAATTGAAGTGGACGGTAAGAAAAAGCGGATCGGCATCACACGTGTCCATTTGGAAGAAGATGCCGGGAAACTGAATCATATTGAAGGCGGAAAAGCTTCGCTGGTCGACTATAACCGTGTCGGAGTTCCGCTCATCGAAATCGTTTCAGAGCCGGATTTACGTTCCCCTGCAGAAGCAAAAGCCTATTTGGAAAAGCTGAAGACCATCATCCAATACACCGGTGTTTCCGATGTGAAGATGGAAGAAGGGTCCTTGCGCTGCGATGCCAACATCAGTCTGCGTCCGGCGGGTTCCACCACTTTGGGAACCAAAACGGAGCTAAAGAACCTCAACTCCTTCCGCAACGTAGAAAAAGCGTTGGAGTATGAACAACAACGCCAGGCGGAGCTTCTCGATCGCGGGGAAGAAATTGTGCAGCAAACCTTGCGCTGGCTGGAAGACGAAAACCGCACCAAATTGATGCGTACCAAAGAAGAAGCTCACGATTATCGCTATTTCCCGGAGCCTGATCTGGTTCGTCTCCATATTGACGAGGCATGGAAAGAGGAGATCCGCGCCTCCATTCCGGAACTGCCCGATGCGCGCAAGGAAAGATATACGCGCGAGTACGGCTTGTCCGATTATGATGCCGGCATTCTCATCTCTTCCAGAAGCATTGCCGATTTCTTCGATCAAACCGTGGCCCGGGAGGCTGATCCCAAGCTCGCCTCCAACTGGATTACCAGCGACTTGTTGGGCTACCTCAATGCGGAAGGAAAAGAGATCGAAGAAATCAAGGTCACACCCCGGCATCTGGCCGAGTTGATCCAACTGATCCAAAAAGGGACCATCAGCAGCAAAATCGCCAAACAAGTGTTCAAAGAGATGCTGGACAGCGGAAAAGAGCCGGGTAAGATTGTGGAAGAACAGGGCCTGGTGCAAATCAGCGATGAAGGGCAGTTAAAAGAAGAAGTGGCCAAAGTGGTGGCCGCCAACCCGCAGTCGGTCGAAGACTTTAAGAACGGAAAAGACCGGGCACTCGGCTTTTTAGTCGGACAAGTGATGAAAGCAACCAAAGGAAAAGCCAATCCACAACTTGTGAACAAGCTGATCCGCGAGCATATTGGCAAATAGCAAGATGTAAGCAAAACGGCTCGTCCCTTGGGGGCGGGCTCCTTTTTAGCAGAAAAGAACCACTGGAGGAGGCTGGCCGTTGCAGTTATTTCATATTCTCATCGTTGTCCTGTTTTTCGGCTTTGGCGTTTACAATCTTTTCATCGAAAATTCGCCCGTGTTGGCTGTTCACTTTCTCCTGATTGCCCTGTATTTTTTCGTCACTCTGTATGAGCTTCGCGGCAGGCCGTTTTCGAGAAAAATTTACCTTCTCCTAACTGTACTGTTGGTTGCCGACGGGCTCCTGAATATGTTCATCTTTCCAACCAGCCTGTTGAGCGGGATTATCAGCTTTTTCTTTGCTTTTATCTGCTGGCAGACCTATCAGCGTTTGAAAAGAAGTTAAACGCGGAAACGATGCGCTTGTGTTAAAATCATCAAAGGGCTACATGAGGGGTGAAAGGTATGAAACAGCGCGGAGTACTGGTGATTGCCCATGGTTCCAGCAAAAAAGACTGGGTAGAGCTTGTGGATCGGGCTGTGAGCCAGGTTCAACTGGATATGCCTGTCATGACCAGTTTTTTGGAAATGGTCGAAGGACGCTCCATCCAGGATGGAATTGACGCACTGGAGAGTCAAGGGGTAACGGAAATCATCGCGGTTCCTCTGTTCGTCTCCTCGGGCAGCACGCATATCGAAGAAATCGGCTATCTGCTGGGAGTCAACAAACATCCCGCCATTGAGGTGGATGAAGAACCGCTTCAAATAAAAGCAAGAATCCGGATGTGTCCCGCCATGGATGACCATCCGTTGATCCGTGATATTCTGCTCGAAAGGGCCAAAGAGATGAGCGTCAAGCCGGAGGAAGAGGTGGTCCTCCTGGTGGGGCACGGCAGTGATGTGGAAGGATTCAAACAAATCTGGGAGAAAGGGATGGCCAGCCTGGCAGAGCAGATCCGCACAGAAGTGGGCTTTGCTGGGGCAGCGCTGGCTACCATGCACCCGGATAACCTGCACCAGCAGCTCAGCAAATGGAGCAAAGAATATCGCGTACTCGTGCTGCCTCTCTTTCTGAGCGAAGGGTATTTCACCCGAAAGGTGATTCCATCCAAGATGGAAGGGCTTGACTATGTATACACGGGTAAAACTTATTTGCCCAGTCCGCTCATTTCCCGTTGGATTGAAGCCGTCGTCCGTGAGGAACTCTCCAAAAAAGAAGCGGTCTGAAAAAGAAAGGAAAAACAAAGACAGACAGGAATATATCCTGATTCCACCCCGACTTCCCAGCACATTTCATTGAAGCTGACCTCAAAATAGAGAGCTGACCGGTCTTTATAGATAAAAGCGGGCTTTCGTGGAGGACACGTTGCAGATTCGGTGAAACGAAGCAGTCCTGCCAATTGAGTTTCGAGCAGATTCAATGAAAAATACCGACGGATTTCTTGGCAGATAACGAAACAACCGGGCGTTTCCCCGGTTGTTTCGTTATGCAAGGCATCGCGGGAGGAATGGGTTTTGTCCGCTTCACGAGTCGGAAACAAACACTGCCTCACTTGCTTTGACTTTGTTTTCCCTCGATCGATACCCATTTCAGAGAATACTCCGCATCGATGGGATGCCTGTACAGTTTTTTCACGTACGGCTTTTGTAAATAGGATTGAGCCTCGTAATACAAAGGAACGGCTCCGGCATCACTGATTATAATCTCTTCCGCTTTAATCAAATCCTGATTCCGCTCTTTGTAGATGCGATTGCTCTTCGATTTCAAAATGAACAGATCAAACGTCCGGTTGTGCCAGCGTCCAAAATTGACCTTGCTTTTGCTGGTTGCGATTTCCAGAAATGCCATCGGATCATTGTAGTCGCCGATATAGCGTAATAGAGTAAACTGGAATTGTCCGTTTTTTTCCATTCCGATTTTTTGCCTCAATTGCAGAGGGTTGATCAAGACCCGCACGCCCAAATTCTCTTCAAATTGCTTCTTCAAAAAAAGAGCAATCCGTTTCCGCTCATCATCGTTCACGTTTAAGATCAACCGCTCCGGAACCTGGTTGAGGTGCACTTCTTTCAAACCCTCTCTCAATAACTGCCTGGCCTTGACCGGGTCAAACGCCAGATAATCCTTCGTCTGATTTCTAAACGGCCGGCCGTTATAAGCAGTGATTGTCGGCGGCACCATACCTCCTGCCGGGAGCGAGCCATTATTCAAAACTTCATGCACTAACTGTTGCCGGTCGATGGACAATTGAAAGGCCTTGCGAATTTTTGGATTGGAAAAAAATTTGTTTTGGGTATTGAACATCATGAACATAACGGCTCCGCGCATGATGGTGACGCGATCCTTGTTATTTTTAAAGGCTTCATAAATCCGGGAGTTTAACGGTGCGACATCCAGTTGATTGGAAAGGTATAATCCCACGGCGGTGGTATAATCCTTTACAATCTTCACATCCACTTGATCTAATGACACGCGGCTTTTGTCCCAATAATTCCCATTCTTTTTATATCGATAACTTTGTTCGTGTTTCCAATCAGATAAAACGAACGGTCCGTTATAAACCATTTTGTCAGGAGATTTTGCGTAGTTCTCTCCAAACTTTTCCACGATGTCTTTTCGTTGTGGCAAATAAGTGGCGGAAGCGGTCAAATTCAGAAAATAGGGGATCGGATGTTTTAACGTCACTTGCAGCGTACGGTCATCCAAGGCTTTGACGCCAACGTCCTCCGCCCGCGCCCGGCCCGTATGATACTCTTCCGCATTCAGGATGGGGTAGAGTTTTATGGCCGACTTTGATTGAGTGGCAGGATTGAGAACCCGCTTCCAGGCGTATTCAAAATCCTGAGCCTTGACTGGTTGCCCATCGCTCCAAACGGCGTTGCGAATCCGGAAGGTATAGATTTTTTGGTCCTTGCTTATGTCAGGATACCCCAGCGCCATCGCGGGTTGGGGGTGATTGTTCCCGTCCAGTCTGGTCAATCCTTCCATCACGTTATTCAGCACATTGAAGGAATTTCCGTCCAGGGTAGTGGTACTGTCAAGATCCGGGGGATCGGCATCCGCCGTTAACCGAAGCACTTGCGGCGCCTGTGGTTTACCGGACAGGTTGCCGAACAAATTTTCCAGGCTAATTTGGTTGCAAGCAGTCAAAAACAAACAGGTGATCGTTACAATGAAAATAATGCTGTTTCTGGTTCGGATCATCTTCCAACCTCCTACATGCACAATGATATTTCCGTTTAACATGAATCTTCCGGAATCCCCTGGATCATGGACCGGTTCAAAACTTCTCAACATTCATTGCTCCCTCGGACACCCGCAGATTCCAGGTACATGAGCGGAGTCACCTGTGAAACCGGGGATGGACGTGGCGCTAAGATATGAAAGCGCTTACGAAATGCCGTCTGAAAGCCCGCGTTGTTAATCGTGGGGTGATGGTGGTGTTGCCTGGTATTCTCTTTTGGATATGGCAAGATCAACCAATTCGATGAGCAGTGCGGATTCCTCAGTCGACTTGAGCAGTGTATGTCCGGTTTCAGTGGAAAACTCACCTCTGGCCACCGGGTAATACCACTTGTTTTCAATGAGTATCAGAATGAGGGAACAGGAACGAGCGTACGGGTAATCGGCAGGACTTTCTGTGGTTGCAGATAAAAAATAAATCATTTTTATTTTCCCAATATAATCTATATTTTAAATGAAATTTATTCGCAAAAAAACGTAAAATCCCTCCTTCAGTGTTATATATTGAATATAAAGATAATTATTAAAATAATCGAATATAAGATCGATATAAAAAAGAGACATGTTTTTTTCGTGGATCTGTCCTTCACTAGATTCGGCGTCACCTGAGAAGTCCGCTCGGGGGTAAGAAGCGGACAGGTGACGAAACAGTTACATATCAAGGGAGTTTGCTCATCCGGGCGATCTAAGCACGCTTTTAAGCAACATGAGGAAGTTTTGTTGTTTCTTGTGGTGCGAGGCATATGGTAAGATAACTCTAAAGTTGAAAGCGAGGTGAGAGGATTGGAATTGGATTGGTGGACGTCGCTGGAGTGGTTGGTTCTTTTTATCGCCACATGTGCGACAGTATTTGTAGTTTATACCTTGATAAGATCCTCTCACTGCTTGCAACCTGCGACAGATCTTTTTCAGGCAAACAGATTCTCACGGGTTTCCCGGACAGGACACCCGCGAATCCCAATGCTTTCGAAAACGCGTCTCCGCATGGGGAACGAGGATGATGAAAGCGGCCACATCCTCCCTTCTTGTTGGGCATAAAAAAACAGAAACAAGGAGGAAGGAAGATTGACGAATTTGCCGTTGATTCAGAAGCTTATTCACTTTGTCCAGCCAGTTTTTGCGGGCCTCGAGCATTGGGTTGGCGATTGGGGCCTTGCCGTCATCTTGTTTACGGTTCTGGTGAGAATCTGCCTGATTCCCGTTTCTGTCCGACAGTCCGACCTCGCTGCCAGTCAATTTATCTTTTCCCGGAAGGCAGCCGAATTGCAGAAATCATGGACGGGAACGGCAGAAGCTTTGGCAGAGGAAATGGCCAAATTGATGCGGCAGCAAAAATTTAATCCTCTGGCCTTGTTCATGAATGCGATCATCCAGTCACCGATTCTCATCACTGTATATACGATCTTTTCCCAGCTCGGGCCGGCAGCACATTCCATCCTGGTGCCCTGGGTAAGCAGCATCGGCGTTCCGGATCCCTCGGCGATGATACCTGTCGCCGTTGCCTTGACCAGCGGGTTAACCACCATGGTGACGTTGATTCCCGGGGAGTTTATGCAAACGGGTTCGGTCAAGTTCAGCTTTGTCCTGATCACCGGGATCTCCCTCCTCATTTTGTGGACAGCCCCGGTGGCGACCGCCCTCTATTACGGAACTTCGAGCGTGTGGGGGGCATTGGAACGGAAAATATTAAGCCGCAGGGTACGTCGGCGGATTTTAGAGCAGCTGGGACCAGAAGCAAATGGTGAAGCCAGTCCTTAACGCGGGCTGGCTTTTCTCTTTGTCGAGCAACCTACCCTTATATTAACGCCGACCGCCAGTTGTTTTTTATCGTTACCGTGTATGACCGGTTGACCGATGGAGCAATTTAACTACAAAGAAAAAAGCCGCGCTTATCATAAGGCGGCATTCAAACCATTGAACAGAATAGAATCGGCGTGTCTATTCTTTTATTCGCAGACTGTTTCACTTTTTTGTCCTCATCCTTGAATTTCACATTTGTCACCGGATTGTTTCAGTGCAAGAAAAATCCTTGATTCCAAATGAAAAAACGAATATTATATTTGTTGTTATGATAAAATATTCGTTTTTTGGGGGACTGTATTCATGTTTGGTCTACATAAACAAGGATCTACTCTCAAAACAGAATTTACTGCCGGTCTCACCACTTTTTTCACGATGTCTTATATCATGGTGGTCAACCCGATCATCTTGAAAGATGCCGGTGTCCCCTTTGAGCTCAGCTTTACGGCCACCATCGTTGCAACGATCGTGGGAACCCTGCTCATGGGGTTGTATGCCAACTATCCGATCGCCATTGCACCGGCTATGGGCTTAAACGCCTATTTTGCCTATTCGGTGGTCAAGGCGCACCAGGGATTAAGCTATGAGGCTGCTTTTTCCGCCGTTTTTGTCGCGGGATTGGTGTTTGTGCTCCTTTCTTTAACCCCTCTTCGTACCAAGCTGATCGAGGTGATTCCGGATAACCTGAAAAATGCGATTACAGCTGGAATTGGGTTGTTTATCGCATTTATCGGCTTGCGTTTATCGGGGATCATCCAGGATCACCCGACCAATTTGGTGGCGCTCGGGAATCTCCATTCCCCTACCGCCGCATTAACCTTGATCGGGCTTTTGGTTACGTTGGTCTGTTTGGCGCTCAACATCAATGGCGCTTTGTTCATCGGGATGCTGGTTACCGGAGTGATCGCTTATTTCAACGGACAGCTCACCTTTCAAAAAGGATTTGTTTCCCTGCCGCAGATTCCGGATCAACTGGTCGTGGCAAATCCGGTTCAAGCCATCGGTGATGTGGTCCACTACGGGTTATATGCCGTTGTCTTCTCCTTCTTGCTGGTCACTCTTTTTGATACGACAGGCACGGTTCTCGGCGTTGCCAAACAGGCGGGGCTGATGGAAGGGAATAAGCTTCCCCGCGGGGAGCGTACCTTGATTGCCGACTCTGTGGCTACCTTGGTCGGTTCCATGTTTGGTACAAGCCCCACTTCTGCTTACATCGAATCGGCTTCCGGGGTTGCTTCCGGGGGTCGGACCGGACTCACCGCCGTCGTTGTGGCGATCCTGTTTGCCTTGTCAGCATTCTTCAGCCCTCTGATCAGTGCCGTATCCGGGCTTGCGGCAATCACCGCTCCGGCACTCATCGTCGTGGGTTCGCTTATGGTCGGACATGTGGCCTACATCAAGTGGGATCAAATCGACGAGGCGTTTCCGGCTTTTCTCGTTGTGTTGAGCATGCCGCTCACTTCCAGCATTGCAACCGGAATCGCGTTAGGCTTTATTGCTTATCCGGTCATGAAAGTAGCCAGAAAGCAGTGGAAATCGGTGCATCCCCTCGTCTATGTTTTTGCTGTCCTCTTCCTTTTACAGTTGATTTATTTGCCCCACTGACGATGAGAGCAGACCCGAAGCACTCACCGGGTCTGCTTTTTCTTATTTACTTTGGCTATAATCCAGCGGTTTTCCAGCTGCAAGGATATAAATGAGATGAAAATGAAAAAAATAGTAACAGATGGATCCATTGCCAAACTTTAAGCTCAACACCTTCACAGGTTACATCGTTAAAAGGGGAGGGCGAAACAATGCCGCGTGCTCGCCTGATCTATAATCCGACCGCCGGACGGGAATTAGTGGAAAAACGATTACCTAAAATCTTGGATCTGCTGGAAGAAGCGGGTTATGAAACTTCTTGCCGGGCCACACAGGATAAATGGTGCGCCGCAGAGGAAGCGCGTGCTGCGGCAGATAAGGGTTATGATGTCGTGATTGCCGCCGGAGGGGATGGTACGATCCATGAAGTGGTCAACGGTTTGGCCAGCCACCCTCACCCGCCGAAACTGGGGATTTTGCCGGGCGGCACGACAAATGACTTTGCCAGGGCATTAAAATTGCCGCGCGATTTGTGCCAAGCCTGCGGAGTGGTAGCCGCCGGAAGAACGATCACCATCGATATCGGAAAGTTTGGTGAGCGCTATTTTGTGAATGTGGCGGCTGCGGGAAGGATCACCGAAGTCACCTATGAGGCGCCCAGCCGGTTGAAAACGATGATGGGACCGCTCGCTTATTACGCCAAAGCGATCGAAAAGCTGGGAACACTGAATAAGCCCTTTCCGGTGCAGATTAAAACCCCGCGCGGAAAGTGGGAAGCGGAAATTCTCCTTCTCATCATGGCGAACAGCGTCTCCGTGGGCGGTTTTGAAAAATTGGCTCCATCGGCTGACTTAAGCGACGGGTTGATGGATGTGTTAATTGTTCCGAAAACCAACATCCCTGATTTGCTGCAATTGGCGGCTCTGGCGTATAAAGGCGAGCATATCCATGATTCGCGCATCATTTATTTTCAAACGGAACAGATTGATGTTGCCACCCCTGAGCCTCTCAAGTTAAATTTAGATGGGGAGTGGGGAGGGGAGCTGGCGGGAAGGTTTGAAATCCTGCCCCAGCATCTGGAAATCTTTTGTCCCTAGCGTTCATCCGGAGGTCATGCTTTTGGCAGTGGGAAATGGTTTTCCCTGAATCTCATGACCGCTGCAGAGACCCCGTTCCCTGACTATCCATCTCCAGGTTGTGACAGCCAGTCATGACCGCTTTTTTGTGAAGGAGAAAGAGTATGAAACAGAAACCTCCTGTTCATAAGGATCAACAGATTGAATACGAGATTACGGGACTGGCGCACAATGGCGCGGGTGTCGGCAAGTATGAAGGGTTTACCGTGTTCAGTCCGCTGGCGGTCCCCGGTGAGCGAGTGCGGGCTAAAATTACGCAGGTAAAGAAATCATATGCGCTTGCCGAACTGATGGAAGTGATCGAACCGCATCCTGATCGTGCGGAACCTGTGTGTCCGATCTTTGCCGAGTGCGGGGGATGCCAGGCCCAGCACCTTTCATATCCGGCCCAGCTCCGCCTCAAACGGCAACAAGTGATGGACAGTTTTGAGCGCATCGGCGGCCTGCAGGGAGTGATCATCCATCCTGTCATCGGCATGGAGAACCCTTGGAGATACCGCAACAAAGCGCAAGTTCCCTTTGGAAGAAGGGACGGGAAAGTGGTGGCCGGTTTTTATGCACCCGGCTCTCATGTAATTATCGACATGGATGCCTGTCTCATCCAACATCCCGAAAACGACCGGGCGGTGGCTGCAGTCAAACGGCTGGCCAATGAGCTGGACATTCCTCCTTATGATGAGCGAAAACACCACGGCGTGCTGCGCCATGTCATGGTTCGTGTCGGTGTGAACACGGGTGAGATGATGATCGTCCTGGTTACCAACGGGGAGCATTTACCCCATAAAAAAGCGTTGGTCGAACAGATGAAGAGCCGCTTTCCCAACCTGAAATCGATTGTGCAAAACATCAACAGCAAGCGGACCAATGTCATCCTGGGCCCCGTCAACCGTCTGCTCTGGGGGAGCGAAACGATTCACGATACAATCGGTCCGGTCCGATTTGCTATCTCTCCTCATTCCTTTTTTCAGGTGAATCCTGCGCAGACAAAAGTTCTGTATGACCAGGTACGTAAATACGCAAAGCTTACAGGCAAGGAGACGGTCATTGACGCATACTGCGGCATCGGCACGATCGCTCTCTATCTGGCGCAGGATGCCCAAGCGGTGTACGGGGTGGAAATCGTTCCCGAAGCCGTCGAAGATGCCAGGCACAACGCCAGGTTAAATGGGTTTAACCATGTTCATTTCGAAGTGGGGGCGGCGGAAGAAGTGATGCCCCGCTGGCTGAAGATGGGAATCAAGCCGGATGTGATCATAGTCGATCCTCCGCGAAAAGGCTGCGACCCGGCTCTGCTGGAGGCCGTTGTCGGCATGGGCCCGAAACGTGTGGTATATGTCTCCTGCAACCCGGCTACATTGGCAAGGGATGCGAAGGTTCTGGATGAGAAGGGATATCAGCCGGTTGAGGTTCAGCCGGTCGACATGTTCCCGCAGACGGGGCATGTGGAGTGTTGTGCACTATTCATTAGAAATGATAAATAAGAAAAATGCTGGGGAACGGAGCGAGAATTCAGTCTGAGGTAATTTGGTATCGAGCTATTGTGAAATCTTTTCGATTTCCTGCCCCGGCCCTCCCGCCGCGGGGCGTTCCCCCCCAAGCTTGGCGGGAGGGGAAAGGGGATAAGAGGATGTTAACCTCCACCATTTCCACCCCCGCCGTTTCCACCTCCATCTTCTCCGCCTCCTCCATCGCTGCCATTGCCATCTCCGAAACAAGAATCACCGCTATATGAATCTCCTCCGCCACCAGATCCCAATCCTGAACCGCCCTTGCCTATTTTATCTAAATTCTGAGGGTAGCATTACAACTAACAAGCTGGTATGATATATTACAGTTCGCAATCCTGGACTACCGATTATTTATAAACTAAACGTCAGAGAATAAGCAGGGATGGAATGAAAAATGCGAGGTATTATGAATAAACGGGAGAGAATTGAAACAGTCTTTATATATGGAGTTTTCATTTGTTACATACTTTTTTTAATTAAATTATTGATATTATCAAGAATGTCACATTTTGGTCCGTCGGAGCCTTGGACATTCAATCTCATTCCTTTTAATACTATCAAGGAATATATCTTTAGCAACTCTGCCAATATAAAACGATTCGCTTATGGTAATGTGGTTGGCAATATAGCGATCTTTATCCCCCTTGGCGCATATTTGTCATTTTTCAAAAACAATAAAGAGGGTAAAACCAATCTGTTGTTTATATTTGCAGTGAGTTTATCAGTTGAAATCATTCAGGGGATTTTAGGCATTGGAGCATCAGACATTGATGATATCATTCTAAATTGTTTGGGTGGATGGATTGGTATTTTAGGGTATAAGTTTTTATTGTTTGTATTCCGAGATGATAAAAAAGTACGTACTGCAATCGCAATACTATCTGCGATCGGATTACCTCGTCTAATATTTTATTTATTCATTATGAGAATGAAATTCTGAATATCTATATTGCATATTCAAGAAGAATCCCCTACACAAAAGGAACTAAAATGAGGATAATGGAAAAAATATTGATTTGAACAGATTTAGCTTAAAGCCACTACATAAATTTGGAGTAGTGGCTTTCATTGTGCTTTGGTATATAGAAAAGTTATGGAAGTATCGGAGATCCTGCCATTTGGTGAGTATGTTTCGGGAGAAACTGATTCCGTTTGAATCGACTGCAAGAAACTCTTTGTTCACACAGGGGGAGTAGTGGGGAGATCATGGTTTCTGAAACAGAGGTCTCATGCTCTCTCTTCCCGTCATGGATCAAACCTCAGGAACAAATATCTTTTCATAGCGATACTCCCCGTTTGTTTCTTGAATGTGGATCACCGCAGCATTTTCAACCGGTTCAAAGGATTCGATCTTTTCAACCGGCCAATTCATCAAAAAGGCGAGCAGCATTTGGATGAAGGCGCCGTGAGTAACCACAATCAGGTTTTCAACCCGTTGCTGCCGCTCAAGTCGTTGCACCACGGTATGCATAAACATTGAAGAGCGGAGATAGACATCGGCAAGTGATTCCCCGTTTGGAAAACGAAAATAAAACCGGCCTGCTGCTTTAAATTCTTTTTTGGCTTGAGGGGTTCGCTGGTTAAAATCATAGAGATTTCCAAGCTCCCACTCCCGGAGAAGAGGATTTTCATAGAAGGGTGTACCCTTGGGAAGCATTGAGAGGATCGTTTTCGCTGTCTCCATGGTTCGGAGATACGGGGATGAATAAACCATCATATTTCCTTTGACATGATCTCTGATAAATTTTGCAGTGGATTTCGCCTGTTTTCTGCCCAATTCTGTCAGGTTGTGCTTGGAATCGTGGGTATGGGCCATGCGAGACTTGTCAACATTATGTTCGGATTCACCGTGACGAATGACATAGATATTCATTTTCCGCTCCCCCTAATAAATTCAATTTTTATATTATTTTTATATCATAGCAGCATTTTTATAATGAATGGGAATATACGGACGATGTTTAATAAAAAGAAATATTTGAATAATATCATATATTCAAATATAATAAAAAGCAAATATTAAACATACTAACTGGTTAGTTGGTTCAAAGGAGGGGAATCGTTTCGTTTTGGGTTGCAGATGCGTGAAACAAAAATGCCCAAGCCCGTCTAGATGAAAAGCAACAGACAGGGGGGATTCTAGTGGATCTATTTTTTCAGCAGATCGTCAACGGCCTGGTACTTGGCAGTATTTACAGCCTTGTGGCTCTTGGCATCACTTTGATTTATGGAATTATGCATCTGCCGAACTTTGCTCACGGTCATTTGTATATGCTGGGTGCGTATGTGACCTTTTTTTTGATCACGGATTACGGTTTGAGTTACTGGCCGGCCATCCTGTTCGCTGTGGCGATACTCGTCGTGATCGGGATGTTGCTTGAGCGGCTTGTGTTTCGTCCGTTGCATCATGCACCTCATATCAACTCGATGATTGCCTCAATCGGGGTCATGTTGTTTATTGAAGCCATTGCCCGAAAAATGTGGGGGTCTGATTATCGCCGGCTTGATTCTCCGTATGATGGAATCATCGATCTGTTTGGACTGAATATCACGGAACAACGGCTCCTCGTCATTGTGTCGGCCGTTGTTCTGATGATCGGGTTGCATCTGTTTTTGAAGCGAACGGTGATCGGATCAACGATTGAAGCGATGGCTCAAAACAGAGAAGGGGCTTTCCTTGTAGGCATTAACGCCAATAAGGTTTCACTCATGACGTTCGCCATCGCGTCAGGACTAGCCGCGGCCGCCGCATCATTAGCTGCGCCGATCAACCTTGTTTATCCCTCGATGGGGGCGATGGTGAACTTGAAAGCGTTTGTGATTATTGTCCTGGGCGGAATGGGAAGCATTCCGGGGGCCGTGATCGGAGGATACATTCTTGGATTGGCGGAAAGTATATCAGGAACTTACATCAACAGTGAATATAAAGATCTGGCTGCCTTTGTCCTCTTGATCTTGATTCTGACGGTTCGGCCAACCGGACTGTTTGCGAAGGAGGCCCGCTGAAATGAGATTTGTTCCGGGCTCGAAATGGGTTGTGGCGGCACTCTTCTTCGTCGCATTGGCCATTCCTCTGCTCACCGACAACTCTTACTATCTAAATATGCTGATTATGGTATTTATCTGGTCTATTGCCGTAAGCGGAATGAATATCATCGCCGGATATGCCGGACAGTTGTCGTTGGCCCACGCGGGATTTTTTGGAATCGGTGCCTATACATTAGGGCTTTTGATGGTGAAAGCGCAGATGTCATTTCTGGTTTCACTGGCGGTGTCGGTCGTTCTGACAGGGATGGTCGGAGCGGTGGTAGGGATGATCTCCCTTCGCCTGAAAGGCCACTACTTTGCGATCTTCTCCCTCTGCATGGGAGTCATACTTTCCCTGGTCATTGAAAAGTGGGAATCGTTGACCGAGGGGGTTCGCGGCCTGCTTGGAATTCCTGTTCCGAAAATTGGTTCTGTTGAATTTTCCACCCTCACCTCTCAGTATTATTTGATCCTGTTTTTCTTTGTACTTGCCATGTTTGTAAACCGGCAAATCATCCATTCGTTGGTCGGAAGAACATTCATTTCGATTCGAAACAGTGAAGAGTTGGCGGAGTCACTGGGAATTCACGCAATGAAGAGCAAAATGCTGGCATTCGTTTATTCAACTGTGTTGGCCGGACTGGCTGGTGCATTGTATGCCGGTTATCTCCGATTCCTTGGCCCGGAAATCGCTTCCATTGAACATGCATTTGAAATGTTATTGTATCTGCTGGTTGGCGGAATCGGCACTTTGTGGGGCCCTGTGGTGGGAACCGCGCTGGTAATGACGTTGATGCAATGGCTTCAGTCCTGGCAGGATTATCGGATGATCATCTTTGGTCCGATCCTCGTACTGATCGTCATGTTCCTGCCGCATGGGATCATGGGGGCATTTGCCCAACTGAAAAAGAATCAGCCATCTGTTTTGCCGGACACCACCGATGATAAGAACCGGGGAATCGAAAGAGGGGTCAACGACCGGAGATTGGCTGGGGGGGAAAGCGATGCTTAGAACCGAAAAATTATCGAAATATTTCGGTGGCAATCAAGCGGTCAATTCGGTGGATTTCCAGATCAATCAAGGTGAAATCACCGCGATCATCGGTCCCAACGGAGCAGGAAAAACCACCTTCTTCAATCTGATCAGCGGACTTCATCCACCCACCTCCGGCAAAATCTTTTTTGAAGGTGAGGAGGTGACGAATAAGCGATCCTATGAAATGGCGAAGATGGGGATCGCGCGTACGTTTCAAACAACGAAATTATTTGCCGGAGCCACGGTGATGGAAAATTTGATGATCGGACATCGGCTTCGGACGAAAAGCGGCTTTTGGGGTGCAGTGATACGCAGCCAACGGTATCGGAATGAAGAGCGTGCGTGCAGGGAAAAAGCCCTGCAAGTACTTGAATTTGTCGGTGCCTCTGCACTGGCCAACCGTTCTGTGGCCAGCATTTCTCAGGAAGAGCAAAAAAGAGTGGCGATCGCCTTGGCGTTATCCACTGATCCAAAAATCGTCCTGCTGGATGAACCGGCGGGCGGCATTAATGCGGATGAAACAAGCAACCTGGCAGAACTGATCACAAAAATGAAGAACGCAGGCCTGACCATCTGCATTATTGAGCACAAAATGCAGATGATCATGAAACTTGCCGACCGGATCATGGTTTTGAACCAGGGAATCAAGATTGCGGAAGGAACCCCGGATGAAATCAGCCGGAATGAAACGGTGATCGAGGCGTACTTGGGAGGGGGCGCGCATGCTCAAGCTCATTGATGTGACAGTCAAGTATGGAAGTTCCACAGCGCTTCACTCGGTCAATTTGGAAGTAAACCAGGGAGAGCTGGTTGTGCTGTTAGGGGCTAACGGTGCCGGGAAGAGTACGATTTTCCGTACCATCAGCGGCTTATTAAAACCAGTGTCAGGCCAGGTCGCGTTTATGGGGCAATCGATCGGAGGGTGGTCCCCGGACCGGATTGTGAAGGCCGGAATCGTTCAATGTCCGGAAGGCAGAAACTTGTTTCCTGAGATGTCCGTCTTAAAAAATCTTACCTTGGGTGCTTACATCCATCGGAAGGACAAAGCGGGCATTGCCCGATCACTTCAAAATATTTACGAATTGTTCCCGGTTTTGTACGAGAAAAAGGAACAACCGGCCGGCTCGTTGAGCGGGGGGCAGCAGCAGATGGTTGCCATTGCAAGGGCTCTGATGGCCAGACCGAAATTGCTGCTGTTGGATGAACCTTCGGTCGGTCTTGCTCCGCTCATCGTTGAGCAGATGTTTAAAACCATCGAGAAAATCAATCGTGACGGAACCAGTGTGTTGTTGGCCGAGCAAAATGCATTTGCAGCATTGCAGATCGCCCGGCGAGGTTACGTCATCGAAAACGGACACCTGGTGCTTGAAGGGGCGCGGGAGACGCTCTGTGACAACGAGGAGGTGAGACGGGCTTATATTGGAGCTTAGGAGTATAGGACGGGTGACTGGACATTTCCGCTACGCAAATAAAAATGAATTCTGACAAGGGAGAGGGTTCAATGAGACGAGTCTGGAGAGCGCTGTTCACTCTGTCAACCGTAGTATCACTTCTTTTTCTGGCAGCATGTGGAAACTCGGGAGGAGACTCAAACGTTGTCACGATCGGGTGGTCCGGGCCCCAAAGCGGCGGGGCGGCTCTGTATGGGAAAAACACGTTGGACGGGATGAAGATGGCCATCGATGACATTAATGCCGCAGGAGGAATCAAGGTAGGACAAGATCAAGTAAAGCTGAAGCTCGTCGCACTGGATGACAAGTACCTTCCAAACGAAACGGCGACCAACGCCCGGCGGCTGAAACATGAAAATGGGGCAACGATCATCTTCACCCCGCATTCAGGCGGTGTGTTTGCGATGCAGCAGTTTAATGTGCAGGAAAATTTTCTGATTGCCGCCTATACGAGTGAACCGAAGGTCACTGAGGCCAAAAATCCGCTGTTGGTTCGCATTCCCCCCAATTATCACATTTACCCGAAGCCGTTCTCAGAAGAAATGATGAAACGGTTTGGCAAAAAAGTGGCACTGGTGCCGGGAACTCACCAGTATGCGAAAGATTGGACGGCTCTTTTTAAGCAAACGTGGATGGGACTCGGAGGAAAAATCGTTGCTGAAAACCCGGTTGATTACAACAAAGAGAGCGATTTTTCATCCGCTGTGGCGAAAGCGCTTTCAGCTAAACCGGATGTGCTGTTTGTTGGCGGAGCTTCCCAGCCTACCGCCCTCATCATTAAAGATGCCCGGGAGCAAGGGTTTAAGGGCGGTGTGATCATGATGGACCAGGCGAAATTGGAAGAGGTGGAGCAAGTGTTGAAAGACCCCCGGCTCTTGGAAGGAGTGATCGGAGTTCGTCCGGCTTCCCAGTGGCCGACAGAAGGAACGAAGAAGGTGGTTGATAGCTATAAAAAGAAGTTTGGCGCAGACAAAATCCCGACATCGGAAGTGTTATACCATTACATGGCTGTGCATCTGTTTGCAAAAGCGATGGAACTGGCCGGCACCACCGATGATCCGGCTGCCATCCGGGCAAAAATCAATGATGCCAGCAAACAATTGCCTTCAGACAAAATTCCTTTGTCGGTTGAGGGATTGTCCGAAGACGGGGCATTAATCACCCAGCCGAAAGCGATTACGATGAAAGACGGGAAGTATGTAGAAATCCAGCTTTCCTTCCAATAGGTATGACCCTATTTTTAAAAACCCTTCTTTACCTTCCGTAAGAGCTGTTGTTCTTTTGAAATGAAAAAAGTTTGAAAACATAAATGAATTATATTAAAATAAAAAATAATATGAAACATACCAACTGGTTAGTTAATCTGAAGGCGGAGGGATCTGATTGCATTTTGATTACAGTGAGAAGGTAAAAGAATTGCAGAAGCGATTAACCGAGTTTATGGAACAAGTGGTCTACCCGAATGAAACCACTTACCAACAGCAGCTGAATGAAGCCCCCGGCCGTTGGCGTACGCCTCCAATCATGGAAGAAATGAAAGCGAAGGCGAAAGCCGCCGGTTTATGGAATCTATTTTTGCCTGAGAGTGAATACGGCGCGGGGTTGACCAATCTTGAATATGCTCCGCTTTGCGAAATCATGGGACGTTCGCTCATCGCTCCCGAAGTATTTAATTGCAGTGCACCGGATACAGGAAATATGGAAGTATTGGTCCGCTATGGAACAGAGGAACAAAAAAAGCGGTGGCTGGTTCCGTTATTAAATGGCGAGATCCGTTCCTGCTTCTCGATGACCGAGCCCCATGTGGCTTCCTCGGACGCGACCAATATGGAAACCCGGATTGAACGGGACGGAGATGAATATGTGATCAACGGCAGGAAATGGTGGTCGTCAGGTGCCGGAGACCCCCGTTGCAAGATTGCGATTGTAATGGGAAGATCGAACCCGTCGGCACCCAGACATGAACAGCATTCCATGATCCTGGTGCCGCTCGATACTCCCAGAGTTAAGATTTTGCGCCATTTGCCCGTCTTCGGCTATGATCATGCTCCTCACGGACATGCAGAGATTGAATTTGACCATGTGCGTGTACCTGCTTCCCATATCATCTGGGGGGAAGGAAAGGGTTTTGCCATTGCCCAGGGAAGGCTGGGGCCGGGGCGTATTCATCATTGCATGCGCTTGATCGGGGTGGCTGAACGTGCCCTGGAACTCATGTGTAAGCGGGTAAAGGAGCGGGCTCCTTTCGGAAAACCGTTGGCCGAACGGGGAGTGATCCGGGAGTGGATTGCCAATTCCCGAATCGAAATTGAACAAGCGCGTCTGTTAACCCTGAAAGCTGCCTATATGATGGATACTGTGGGGAATAAGGTGGCCAGAAAAGAAATTGCCATGATTAAAGTGGTGGCTCCCAATATGGCTCTCAGAGTCTTGGATCGGGCGATTCAGGCTTTTGGTGCCGCAGGGGTCAGTGAAGATTTTCCGCTGGCAGCCCAGTGGGCAAACGCCAGGACTCTCCGCCTGGCAGACGGCCCGGATGAAGTTCACCGGGCAGCGATCGCAAAGATGGAATTGAAAGCGCATTCGTAACCGGAGTCCAAACCATATAAACACGGTGGAAGAGGGAGGGCTTAACATGAGTTACAGCGGGAAACCCTGGCTGAAATTTTATCATCCGAATGTGTCCGAATACTTGGAATTGGAGCGGAAAAGCCTGACGAAGCTGCTGCTGGAGTCTGTGGAAAGTTACGGGGATCAAACGGCATTAACGTTTTATGGTCAAACATGGACTTTTCAAGATGTTTATCAGAAGTCGGAACGATTCGCTGCCCGGCTCCATGAGGAGGGATTCCAAAAGGGGGACCGGCTGGCGATTATGTTGCCCAACACGCCGCACTATATTTTCTCGATATTCGGCGCTTTGCGACTCGGGGGAATTGTGGTTCAGGTCAATCCCATGTATGTGGAAAGAGAAATTGAGTATGTGCTGAATGATTCCGGTGCAGAGTTTATGGTGGTTTTTGATGCCTTGTATCCCCGCGTAAAAAATGTCCGGTCGAAAACTTCATTAAAGAAAATCATCGTGGTCAGCTTGGGGAATCAGACCACGGACCTGGACAATGGCGATTTCCGCTTTGAAGAGTTTTTGCCATCGAGTGCGGCGCAAGCTCCCAACGTGGATATCGATCCGGATGAGGATGTGGCATTCCTTCAGTACACAGGCGGAACCACGGGGGTTTCCAAGGGTGTGATGCTCACTCATTTTAATATAGCGGCCAACATCGAACAAATGTATGCGTTTTCGTATCAAACCATTGATGATATGCCCGAGAATCCGAAAGTGATGAGTATTTTGCCGATGTTTCATATTTACGGTCTGACCTGTAACGTATTTATGGGCTTCCGTGCCGGGCTCAATCAAATCATTCTACCGCGTTTCGATGTTGAAGAAGTGCTGCAGACCGTAAAACGGGAAAAGCCGTTTCAATTCGGCGGAGTTCCGACGATGTACATTGCCTTGAACAACCATCCTGATTTAGAGAATTACGGCTTTGATCAAATCAGATTTTACAATAGCGGCGGAGCGGCGATGCCGGTTGAGCAGCTCCATTTATTTGAAAAGAGAACCCATTGCAATCTCTGTGAAGGGTATGGATTATCGGAGACATCTCCCGTTACCCATTTTAATCCCCTGTTTCTTGTACGCAGGCCGGGCAGTATAGGAATTCCGGTCCCTCACACCGAGGTGAAAATTGTCAAAGAAACGGACAAAGGGATCGAAGAAGTGCCTGTGGGTGAAGTGGGTGAGCTGATGATTAAAGGGCCGCAGGTGATGAAGGGATATTGGAATAAACCCGAAGAGACCAAAGCGGTTTTAAAGGATGGTTGGCTGTTTACCGGTGATTTGGCCCGCATGGACAACGACGGATATTTTTATATTGTCGACCGGAAAAAAGATATGATTATCGCCAGCGGCTATAATGTGTACCCCAGGGAAGTCGAAGAGGTTCTCTATCAACATCCTGCAGTGAAAGAAGTCATTGTCATCGGGGTTCCGGATGAATATCGGGGAGAGACCGTAAAAGCATACATTACCTTAAAAGAAGACCAACAGGCGACGGAAGAGGAACTGATCGAGTTCTCGCGTCAATTTCTGGCGCCGTACAAAGCGCCCAGGATGATCGAATTCCGGGAACAACTGCCAAGGTCTGCCGTAGGAAAATTATTGAGAAGAGTGCTTCGGGATGAAGAAATGAAAAAGAATCCCTGATGGAACGGAATCGATGGTTTGAATGAATCGGTAGAGGGGGCGCCGTATGCATATCCGGGAATTATTTGACTTGACGGGCAAAACAGCCATTGTCACCGGTGGCGGAAGAGGATTGGGAAAACAGATCGCCGAGGCTCTTGCTGAAGCAGGAACCAATGTGGTGGTTTGTTCCCGCAAACTGGAAGCTTGCCGCGAAGTGAGTGAACGCTTAAAAGAAAAAGGGGTTCAATCCCTTGCGCTCAAGTGTGATGTTACAAATCCTGAAGATGTCCGTTCCGTGGTTGAAGAAACCTTGAATCACTTTGGCGCTATTGACATTTTGTTCAATAACAGCGGTGTCAGTTGGGGAGCTCCTGCTCTGGAGATGCCGCTCGACAAATGGAATCTGGTCATGAATGTGAATGTAACGGGAACATTCCTCATGTCGCAAGCGGTTGGAAAGGTCATGATGAAAAATCAGTCGGGGAAAATTGTCAATATTGCTTCCACTGCCGGCTTGGGGGGACAGGACCCCGAAAAATTGGATGCCGTCGGGTACACCGCCAGCAAAGGGGCCGTCATTACATTTACAAAAGATCTGGCGATGAAATTGGCACCGTACAATATTCATGTCAATGCGATTGCTCCCGGTTTTTTCCCTTCCAAAATGTCAAAGGGAGTGTTAGCCCAGGCAGGAGAGCAAATTTTAGCCCAAACTCCCTTGAAAAGGTTCGGTTCAGATGATGACCTGAAGGGGGCAGCCGTATTCTTGGCCTCCAAAGCATCGGATTATGTGACGGGCCATATATTGGTGGTTGATGGCGGCGTTCATGCCCGAAATGGGTAAAGTTGTTTTAAAAATTAAGAAATGAAAGGAAACCTTATATGAATCGTGACCCGGTGATTGTTGCAGCTGTCAGGACGGCAATCGCGAGAAATGGGGGAGCACTGGCGGCACTTCCTCCGCACCATTACGGTGCCGCCGTGCTCAAAGAAGCGATCCGGCGGGCCCGTCTGAAGCCTGAAATGATTGATGATGTGATATTCGGGAATGTGCTCAGTGGAGGCGGGAATATTGCACGCTTAAGCGCACTCAAGACAGGTTTGTCTATCGAGATTCCCGGGTTGACCATCGATCGGCAGTGCGGTTCGGGGATCAATGCGATCCATCTGGCGGCGCAGGCGATTCGGTCGGGAGAGGGCGACGTCTATCTTGCCGGAGGAGTCGAAAGTTACAGTCACGCCCCTTATTTGATGGAAAAACCCACTAAGCTGTTCCGCATGCAACCGCCCAAATTTATAAGGCCCAAATTATCTCCGGGTGAAATCGGCAACCCTCCCATGGGAATCACGGCGGAAAATCTCGTCAAAAGATATGGCATCAGCCGTGAAGAACAAGATCAATTTGCGTATAACAGCCAGCAAAAGATGGCACGCGCGATGGCTGAACAGAGATTTGAAGAGCAAATTGTTCCTGTGTCCGTTCCAAGAGGAAAAAATGAACTTGAGGTTTTTGACACGGATGAGCACCCGAGACCTGAAACGACATTGGAAGGACTGGCAAAACTGCCTCCCGCATTCCTGGAAGGGGGAAGCGTGACTGCCGGAAACAGTTCAGGATTAAATGATGCTGCTTGTGCAGTCGTGGTGATGTCACGTGAAAAAGCGGACCAATTGGGATTGAAGCCTTTGGCTGTCGTACGCGCTCAAGCCGTGGCAGCCGTTGACCCCAATATCATGGGGATCGGTCCGGTGCCTGCTACAAGGAAAGTGCTGGAGAAATCGGGCCTGACCCTGGATGAGATCGATTTGATTGAAATCAATGAAGCTTTTGCAGCTCAAGTGATCGCATGTGACCGGGAACTTCAAATGGATCCGGCCAAGGTCAATGTGAACGGGGGAGCGATCGCTCACGGTCATCCACTGGGAGCAACCGGAGCCATTTTAGCAACCAAGGCCGTCTATGAATTGAAGAGGGTTCAAGGACGATTCGCCTTGATCACTGCTTGTATCGGAGGGGGACAAGGGATCGCGACGATATTGGAACGTGAAAGTTAAGCAGATGAAGCGTTCAATATTCAACGAACATACCAACTGGTTAGTATAATTTCAGACAAATGGTCCGAATGATAGGGGGTTTTTCCAATGAAGATCGACGATGTAAAGAACATCTGTGTCGTCGGCAGCGGGTCAATGGGACATCAAATAGCGATGTTGTGCGCGTTGGGGGGTTACCATACGACGGTTCAGGATATCAATGAAGAATCGCTCAACAAAGCAAAATCGGCCCTTATCAAGATTATGGATCGATGGGTTTCCAAAGGGAAAATTTCCGATGAAGACAGAAACAAAGCTTTTGACCGCTTAACGTTTACAATCAGTTTGGAAAAAGCGGCTGCCCATGCCGATTTCGTGATTGAAGCGGTCGTTGAAAAGTTGGATGTGAAGCGGGAAGTTTTTGCCCGTTTGGATGAGATTGCTCCTCCGCATGCGATATTAGCCACAAACAGCTCTACCATTGTCAATTCGTTGATTGCGGATGCTACGAAACGACCCGAGAAGGTATGTAACCTGCATTTCTTTTATCCGGCGCTGGTGATGGATTGTGTAGAAGTGGTCATGAGTGAAAAAACATCGGAAGAAACGGCGCAGATCGCAATGGATGTATGTAGGAAGATCAACAGGACAGGCGTATTGCTGCGAAAAGAAATTTCGGGTTTTGTGGCCAACCGGATTCTCGGGGCATTGACGAGGGAAGCGGTTCAGCTGTATGAACAGGGAATTGCCGACTTCAAAGATATCGATCTGGTATGTAAAAAAGCGCTCAATCACCCGATGGGTCCGTTTGAACTCATGGACTTATCCGGAATCGATGTAGCGTATTTTGTGTCCCGGCAGCGTTTTGCAGAGACAGGTGATCCCGCGGACCGGCCGGCAGCCTGTATAGAAGAGAAAGTAAAAGCCGGACATCTTGGCCGGAAAACCGGAAAAGGCTGGTATGAGTATACAGATGGTTAAGAGAAGGGGTTCAAGCATTTATCGAAAAACGCCCTCCCCAATTTAAACATAAGTAAGGTGGTCAGGATGGCTGATCAAGATCGTGAAAAATGGAAGCATGTCCACCAGGACACCATTGCAGTACGCAGGGGGGAAGAATTAAATCTTTCACGGCTGGAGCACTTCCTGCGGAAGAAGATCGAGGGTTTGGATGATTCACCTTTGAAAATCCGCCAATTTCCATCCGGAGCTTCCAATTTGACCTATTTACTCTCCATCGGGGACTGGGAGGCGGTCCTTCGCCGCCCCCCTTTGGGTCCCGTTGCTCCCAAGGCTCATGATATGGCCCGTGAATATAAGATTTTGAGCAAACTTCATCCGGTGTTTCCGCTGGCTCCCAAACCGTATTTGTTTAGTGATGATGAGGAGATCATCGGCAGTCCGTTCTTTTTAATGGAAAGGCGGCGCGGTGTCGTACTGGATCGCGGGTTTCCGAAGCCTTATACGCCCACCCGGGAGATCTGCCGACAAATCTCCCAAACGATGGTAGACCGGCTGGCAGATCTTCACCGGATCGATTATGAGGCGGCCGGCCTGAGTGAAATCGGTTTTCCGGAGGGATTTATGAAGCGGCAGGTAACTGGTTGGATTGCCCGCTATGAACGTGCCAGGACAGATGAAATTGAGGGTGTGGAAGAGCTGAAAAAATGGATGATGGATCATTTACCGGCTTCCCCCCGGCCTGCCGTGATCCATTATGACTATAAGTTGAACAATGTCATGTTTGATTATGATGACCTAAGTAAAATGATCGGTATTTTTGACTGGGAAATGGCGACCATCGGAGATCCGCTGGCGGATCTGGGCTGTGCTTTGAGTTACTGGACTCGGGATGAAGATCCGGATGTTCTTAAGTATTGGATGGGCAAGCCTTCCATCACCCTTTTGCCCGGTTTTATGTCCAAGGAGCAATTGATCGAAGCCTATGCCAGAAAGAGCGGACGCGATGTTTCACAGATCCATTTTTATCTAACGTTTGCTTACTTTAAACTGGCGGTGATTATTCAACAAATCTATTACCGGTGGAAAAGGGGACAAACAAAAGATGAACGGTTTGCCAATTTCGGCGACCGGGTCCGCGCTTTAATGAATGTTGCCCGGGAATTATCACACAAAAAGGCCCTCTGATCTCGATGATTGACGTCATCGTTTCACCGGAGAGGAGAGAATGCGGATGAATTTCAATTTAACCGATGAGCAGAGAATGATTCAAAAAACGGTCAGGCAATTTGTGGAACGTGAATTAATCCCATTGGAACCGGAAGTCCTTCGCAATGAAAGAGAGGGAAGGCCGGGAATCAGCCGCGAGAAAATTAAAGAGCTTCAGGAGAAGGCAAAGAAGGCCGGATTTTGGGGCATCAATACGCCGGAAGAGTATGGCGGAGCCAATCTGGGAGCATTGATGCAGGCGATCGTTTTAATGGAAATAGGGAGGACCTTCGTTCCATTTAAATTTGGCGGCCATGCAGACAATATTTTGTACTATTGCAATGAATGGCAGAAAAAGAAGTATTTGATTCCCACCATTAACGGAGAGCGGAAGTCCTGCTTCGCCTTAACAGAGCCGGGGGCCGGTTCCGACCCTTCGAATATCAGGATGACTGCTGAGAAAGACGGCAGGCACTATATCCTAAACGGGGAGAAAATCTTTATCACCAATGGCAATGAAGCTGATTTTGCCATGGTGTTTGCGGTGACAAACAAACATGTCAAAGGACACGGCGGGGTCACTTGTTTTCTGGTCGACAGGGAGATGGGGTGGCGGTCCGAGCCGATCCCAACCATGGGAGAATGGGCACCTGCTTCCTTGATTTTCGAAGATGTGCGAGTACCGGAGGAAAATATTCTGGGTGAGCTCCATGGCGGTTTTCGGTTAGGCTTGGAATGGATTTCCTACGCCCGTTGGGTTGTCGGAGCGATTGCCGTCGGAGCCGCCGAGCGTCTCATTCAGATGGCCATTGATTACTCCAAGCAAAGAATCACTTTCGGAAAGCCGATTGCGGAGAGACAAGCCATTCAATGGATGATTGCCGATTCAGCGGTGGAAGTCGAAGCTGCTAAATGGCTCGTTTTGCATGCCGCATGGACGCTTGATCAAGGACGGGACAACCGGCATCTTGCTTCGATCGCGAAGTTATTCGGGGCCCAAATGGGAAACCGTGTGGTCGACCGGGTCCTTCAGATTCACGGAGGGATGGGATATACAAAAGAACTCCCGATCGAACGCTGGTACAGGGAAGCCAGATTGTGGAGGATCTATGATGGAACGGATGAAATTCAGCGTCTGATCATAGCGAGGAATTTGCTGAAAGGGCATGTGAAAATCGGGGAGCTTTTATAGATGGTGGCGGTTGCGGGAAAGTAGATGCAAATTGCTGGGATGGTACGGCTCCAACCTTCATGGGAGGCTCATCAGAGAAGACCGGGTCTTTATATGAAAAGGAAACGGGGGGATGGGAATGCGGTTAACGAACAAAGTAGCAATCGTAACAGGGGGTGGAAGCGGGATCGGCCGTGCCACCGCCCAAAAGTTTGCTCATGAAGGAGCCAAGGTGGTTGTTGCCGATGTGAATCGGGAATCAGGAACGAAGGTTGCAAATGAAATAAAAGAGCAAGGGGGAGAAGCGGTTTTCATCGCGGTTGATACTTCTTCCTATGCAAGCGTCGAATCGCTTGTTCAACAAACATTGGGAGTTTACGGAAAGTTGGATATCATGTTCAACAACGCGGGGATCACGAACACGCGATATCATGTGCTCGACATGCCGATTGAAGAATATCACCGAACCGTAGCGGTGAACCAGCACGGGGTTTTCTACGGAATCAAGGCTGCGGCAAACGCGATGAAAGATCACGGCGGCGTGATCATCAATACGGCTTCCATCTATGGATTTATTGCTGATCGTAAACATTTTCCTTATCACGCCAGCAAAGGAGCCGTGGTCATGATGACAAAATCGGCCGCACTGGATTTGGCCCGTTTTAACATCAGAGTGGTCGGAATTGCCCCAGGCCTGATCGATACGAACATTGTAAGTGAGATCAGGAATGATCCGGCGCTGTGGAACCAGATTGAAAAGGCACAGATGAGAGGCAAAGCAGGGACCCCGGAAGAAGTCGCTCAGGTGGTAACTTTTCTGGCCAGCGACGAGTCTTCCTTTATGAACGGACATGTTTTTTTCGTTGATGATGGATCTGCTTCATTCAAGCGTTAAAATGAACATAAACAGAGCTTGAATGAAAGGAAGAACTCACCATGTTCAGGACAATCATTCATCCACGGGTGTCTGAAACGGATGGAGTAGGCCATATCAACAATACAACCATTCCGGTCTGGTTTGAAGCAGGACGGGACGGAATCTTTCAAATGTTCATGCCGGATCTTTCATTTGATGATTGGAAGTTAGTGATTGTGAACATGAACATCGATTATGTAAGACAACTTTTTTACGGAAAGGAAGTGGAGGTCTTCACTTGGGTGAAGAAAATAGGCAACACCAGTTTTGTGCTCTATGAAGAGATGTATCAAGATCATCAGTTGTGTGCAAAAGGAACGGCCACCTATGTAAATTTTAATCAAAAGACTCAAAAACCGGAGCCGATTCCCCATCCTATACGCGAACAGCTGGAGGCCCATCTGTTCCATGAACATGAGATCCGTGACGGATCGAGAGGAGAATCGACATGAACCGTTTTTCGGGGTGTATTTCGGTGATCACCGGAGCCGGCAGCGGAATTGGTAAAGCTGCGGCGATTCGTTTGGCTCAGGAAGGATCAAAGGTTATTCTTGTTGGACGAACCCGGGAAAAGCTGATGAATGTGGCGGATGAGATTCATCAAAGCGCTCCTGAATCCGCCGGGGTTTATGTGGCGGATGTGACCGATGAGCATGATGTGACGGTTTTAGCACAATATGTAAAAAGTACGTATGGTGATTTGCATGTGTTGATCAATAATGCAGGGGGCTCGTTCTATTCTTCGGTCAGTCATCTTCCTGCAGAAGAGTGGGATCAAGTATTCGCTTTAAATTTGAGGAGTGTTTTTCTTGTGTCCAAACTATTAGGCCATGTGATGATTTCCGCCGCCAGCCGGGAAGATTCGAATCAAAGAAAAGACAGAGCCATTGTGAATGTGGCCTCTCTGTCCGGGCATAAACCAGGAGCGCGAATTCCGCACTACAGTGCATCCAAAGCAGCCGTGATTAATTTTACAAAAGCGCTTGCCGGAGAGTATGCTCCCTACGGAATTCGCGTCAATTCCGTTTCACCGGGCTTTGTCGAAACCCCGTTAACAGAAAAAGGATTGCAAAATGACAGCTTTGTCGAAGCGATCAAAAGACATACCGCCCTTAAACGGGTGGGGCGTCCGGATGAGATTGCCAATGTGATTGCGTTTCTTGCTTCCCAGGAATCTTCCTATATGACAGGTTCTGATGTTCTCGTTGATGGAGGATGGTTGATCACTTAAATGTTTCTATGAACGGACAAGGAGGAGTCAAGCGTATGAAGGCCATTCAATTTAGCAAGTATGGAGATCCCGATGTTTTACAAGTCGTCGATCTTCCGATACCAACATTAAAACCCGGTGAAGTTTTGGTGCGGGTCAAGGCTGCGGGGGTTAACTTTGCGGACACGATGCGTCGTCGCAACCAATATTTGGTGAAAACTCCGCTCCCCTACATCCCGGGATCCGAAGTGGCAGGTGTGATTACACAAGTGTCTCCCGAAGTAACCCATTTTAAAGTAGGGGATCGCGTAGTCGCCTTAACTGAAAACGGATGCTATGCAGAGTATAAGGCTCTTCATGAAAAGGAGCTGGTACGCATTCCGGACCGGGTGGATGAAGAGCATGCAGCTGCTCTCCTGCTTCAGGGGCTGACCGCGTACCATATATTGAAGACATCGGGGAGAATGGTTCCGGGTGAGTCCGTACTGGTTCATGCCGCAGCCGGAGGGGTTGGCACGCTGGCTGTTCAACTGGCAAAGTTGATGGGGGCCGGGCAAGTGATTGCGACGGCCAGCCATCCGGAGAAATTGGAGTTGGCACGCTCATTGGGAGCGGATGCCGGGGTCAATTATACGGAGGAAAATTGGAAGGACCAGGTGATGGAGATCACCGGCGGAAAAGGGGTCGATATTGTTCTGGAAATGGTTGGAGGGGATATCTTTAAGGAAAGCCTGAACTGCCTGGCAACTTTTGGACGACTCATCGTCTACGGCCGGGCAGGCGGGGAAAAAACCCGGTTTGATCCAACGGTCCTTATGCATCGGAATACGAGTGTGGAAGGGTTCTGGCTGCCCCGTATCATGCAGCGTCCTGATTTGTATCGAGAGAGTGTGAAGGACCTGCTGAACTATGTGGCAGAGGGCAAATTAAAAATCATGATCGGACAAAAATTGTCATTGACACAGGCAGAAAAGGCTCATCAACTTCTGGAAGAACGGCAGACAACAGGGAAGATCATTTTGATCCCTTAATGAAAAACAGGCCCCTTTCCGTTTACATGAGCCTGTCCAACCAGTGGGTTTTTTGAATCTTTTTCTGATTGTTGATGATGAAACCCTCACCCATTATAATTGTCTTAATAATTTTTCGAACACTCCTCCGTCTGCAAGGGGGACCGGAGCGACCTCTCCTGCACGCAGAAGCTGACCAGGCTGATTCCGCAATTTCCGGGGTTCAAACAACAGCGGTAGTTGATCCATCACAGGCTTAAGGAGAAAGGGGCCTTATTGTGAAACAAAAAATTGTAGAAGAGAGTATTAAATTATTTGAAATAAAAGGCTACAGTGAAACATCGATTCAAGATATTGTAGACGCGCTTGGAGTTACCAAAGGGACTTTTTACTATTATTTTGATTCGAAAGAACAGTTATTAATGGATATTCAATTAATGTATATCAATGAACTCTTGGAAAGACAGCAAGAAATCCTGCTTGATCCGAATAAGGACTGTAAAACGAAGGTATTTGAAAATATCCGGTTATTAATCAAGCAAATCAGAACCCATGGGCGTAAAGCGAAGATATTCTTTCGTGAATTGATGAACCTGAATCCGGATCATTATTTGATCATCAAACACAAAAGAAGTCAATTCCGGCTCAATTTGCAAAAAATAATCGAAATGGGCATGGAAAGAGGAGAATTCCGAACAGATTTACGGGCTGATCTGGTGACATTTTCGATTCTGGGAATGTGCAATTGGAGCTACAATTGGTTTAATCCTGATGGTCCTGCTCCGGATGACGAACTGATTCAAACCTATGTCGAGATCCTGCTGAAGGGGATCAATCACAAAAACTGATTTCACATTGATCATACCAACTGGTTGGTATGCAGATGGAGGCCCCGAGGTGAAACCGGCAGATAGAGGAGGAAAAGTGATGCGCGCTTGGATGGTCAAAGAGCTGGGGGAACCCGGTGAAGTATTGCATCTGGAGGAGATCCCCAAGCCACAGCCGGGTGCAGGAGAAGTATTGATTAAAGTGGAAGCGGCTGCTCTAAATTTTTTTGATATTTTGTTGTGTCAGGGAAAGTATCAGCAAAAACCGCCGATCCCTTTTACTCTCGGATCGGAAATTTCCGGAACCATTGAGTCGGTCGGTGAAGGAGTTTCCCTCAAAGCAGGTCAGCGGGTATTAGCCACGCCGTCGTTACCGTCCGGAGGTCTCGCGGAATGGGTCTCGGTGCCGGAAGAATTTGTCTATCCGATTCCGGATTCAATCTCCTGGAATGAGGCTGCAGCGATGTTTGTCACCTACCAGACCGCTTATTACGCTTTGCATCGATGCGCAAAAATACAGCCCGGAGAAGTGTTGTTGGTGCATGCAGGGGCCGGTGGAGTAGGTTCTGCGGCCATCCAATTAGGGGTCGCCGCGGGGGCGCGGGTTTTTGCCACTGCGGGCGGTGCAGAAAAAGTTCAAATTTGCAAAGATCTGGGGGCTGAGCTGGCCGTTGACTATCTGACAGAGGATTTTGTGACGATTGTAAACCAGGTAACGAACCGGCGTGGAGCCAATGTGATTTTTGACCCGGTTGGCGGGGATACATTCGATCGGTCCCGAAAGTGCATTGCCTTTGAAGGACGATTGCTCGTGATCGGTTTCGCCGGTGGCCGAATCGCCGATGCACCTACGAATCATGCATTGGTGAAAAATTATTCTGTGGTCGGGGTTCATTGGGGCTTGTTCCGCCAACTCATGCCGGAACGCGTTATCGAAGCACATCAGCACCTGATGTCCTTATACGGACAAGGTGCGATCCGTCCCGTTGTCTACCGGGAGTTTTTGTTTGAAGAGTTACCCGAAGCGCTGAATCTATTGGCGAACCGAAAAACATGGGGAAAACTCGTCATTAAACTGTAGCCGGAATAGCAATAAGCGAGATATGTTTATGAGCGGATGAAAGGGATCCCGGCAGCCTATATCCGTGATCAATGGATCAAGAAGATCAGGTTTCGCGCCTGGTCTTTGTTTATTGTAATCCTCTCATTATTCGCCTCAGACCGGCTCTGATTCCGTTCCATTTACCATCCATCCCCAATGGACAACGATTTCCTTGTTTCCCTATAATAGGAACAAATGTTCCGGACGGAGGCTTTCTCGTGGAATTTGTGCATCTCCATGTTCATACCGAATACAGTCTGCCGGAAGCGGTCTGCCGCTTGGAGGAGCTGATCAAAAAGGCGAAATCGCTGGGGATGACTTCGTTGGCCATTGCCGATCAGGAGACGATGGACGGGGTGATTCGTTTTTATGAATTGGCCCGAAAATACGGGATTCATCCGATTATCGGCTGCGAAATGAAGGTTGAAGACGGAGGAATGCTGATTCTGCTGGCAGCGACCCACAGAGGTTACCAACAGATGGTCGGATGGTTGAATAACGGCTTCCGGCCACCCGATTCCCATGGCGATGTAATCGCCCTCTCCGGAGGAAGAAACGGCACCATCCATCATCTGCTCAGGAATGGGCACCTGGACCGGGCCAAAGGAAAAGCAGCAGAATATGTAAAATGGTTTGGGAAAGAAAATTTTTATCTGGAGATTCAACATCACGGCTTTGCCGAAGACCAAACGATGATGGAACGAACCGAATGGCTCTCCAAACAGACCGGGATTCCTCTGGTTGCGACCCATGAGGTTTGTTATCTTGATCGAAATGATGCCTTGCTGGTTGATTTGTTCCAGCGAAAGCAAACTCATCCTCCCGCCCGGACTCCTTTTGATTTTCCCACTCCGCTTGAAATGGAGAAAAAGTTTCGCCATCTTCCTGAAGCTCTGGCAAACACCGTCCGTATTTCCCGGCGTTGCCGGTTTCACTTGCAGCCAGGATCATACAAGTTGCCGAAGTTTCCGGTTCCCGAACCATGGAGCGCGGAAGGTTATCTAAAACATCTGTGTCAGGAAGGTGTGCGCAATCGCTTTGATTTTCGTTTGCTGGATCATGATGAGCGCAACAAGTTGATCCAACGGCTCAATCGGGAACTGACGGTGATCATCAACCGGGGACTTGCCTCCTACTTTCTTATCGTCTGGGATCTCGTTCGTTTTGCTCGAAAGAACGGGATTCCCGTCGGGCCGGGCAGGGGTTCGGCTGCCGGAAGTCTGGTTGTCTACTTGCTCGGTATCACAGAAGTGAATCCGCTTGAATACGGACTTTCTTTTGAACGCTTTTTGAGCCCGGACCGGCCCGATTTACCGGACATTGATCTGGATGTCTGCCAAAGAAGGAGGCAGGAAGTCATCCAGTACCTCAAAGACAGGTATGGAGCGGATCAAGTGATTCATATCGGGGTATTCAATGCGTTCGGGACGAGGGGAGCGGTGAGGGAGGCAGGGAAACGTTTAGATTTGCCGGAAAAACAGATCGACCTTCTGGCCAAGTTGCTTCCTTCTTTTTCCGGGAAGGGGGGAATCCGCCATTGTGTCGAGAGCCTGCCGGAGTTCACCAGGATCCCGGTCCGCAAAGAGCCATATCAATCACTCTTCCGGCTGGCAGAACGTTTGGAGGGGCTTCCCCGCCATCATTCCAGCCATCCTTCGGGAATGCTGATTGGAGACGGTGATTTGGAGCGTACCGTTCCCTTAAGGCGCAGGCCGGACGGGGATTGGATGACCACCTATGACAAAGAGGATATTGCTTCGCTGGGTCTCTTGAAAATCGATTTGCTCGGGTTGCGCCATCTGACGATCATCCATGATACGCTGAAAGCTGTTTTTGAACGTACAGGCGAACAGATGGAAGTCGGTGAAATTCCCTTGAACGATGAGAAAACATTCCAAACCATCGCGGCCGGAGACACACTGGGCTGTTTTCAATTGGAAAGCATGGGCATCCGGAATTTGATGCGAAGGATGCAACCGAAAAGTCTGGACGATCTGAGTGTCCTGCTCGCTCTGTACCGCCCCGGAGCCTGGCAGGAAGGGATTGTGGAAACTTTTTTGCGCAGGCGAAACGGGGACGAGGAAATTCCCGATTGGTTGCCGGAAATCCAGCCGGTTCTCGCCCCGACTTGCGGCCTGATTCTGTATCAGGAACAGGTGATTCAAATCGCTCAAGCGGTAGCCGGTTATTCCGCGGGAGAAGGGGATTCGTTGCGGCGTGCCCTCTCCAACAAGTCTTTGGATGCGCTGAATGTTCATCGTGAGCGATTTGTGCGGGGAGCGCTGAAAAAAGGGCGGACGAACGAAGAAGCTTCATCCGTCTTCGATTTTCTTGCCCGGTTTGCCGGATACAGCTTCAATAAGGCCCACAGTGTTTCATACGCTTATCTTGCCTATTGGTCGGTTTATTTGAAAACCCATTTTCCCACAGAATTTATGGCTTCGCTGCTCAGTACGGAAGGAGGTTACTACGGCAAAAAAGTATATATCCGGGAAGTGACGAGAATGGGGATTTCCTTGCTCCGCCCGGACATCAATCGCAGCGGGTTCGGGTTCACGCCTGAGGAGAATGGAATCCGGATCGGGCTGAACCAGATCAAGGGATCAGGTCCCGGGTCCGTCGCTCAGCTGTTGCAATCGCGCCAAAAAGAAGGCCCTTTCACCTCTTTTCGGGATTTCGTTGCCAGGATGAAGGGCTGCGGGATAAAAGCACCCGTGTTGAAAGCATGGATCGCTGCCGGAGCGTGTGACGGTCTGGAGGAAAACAGGCGGCAGATGATCCATTCTCTCTGTTCTTGGCAGCTCCCTCTGTTTGACGATTTTTCACCGGATGAAAAACGGAGACTGGAGAAAAATCTGCTCGGGTTTTGTCCGGACGGGGCTCCGTCAAAAAAATGGAGACAATTTATGCATGAGTATCAAATCGTGCCCATTGAATCTTTATCCCGGATGGTTCACCAAACCAAAATCCGCGTCTCCGGGGCCGTGATTCAGTTCAGGCGGCAACGGACCACCGACGGGAAATATCTGCTGGTGCTTGTTTTGCAGGATCACTCCGGGATGGTGGAAGTGGTTTTGTATCCGGAAATTTACAAAGCTTTTCTATATCAATTAAACCCGCTGGGCATAATGGTAGAAGGGAGTCTTCGTACCGGGAATCAGACCTGTCAGGTCATAGCGGAAAAAATTAAGGCCCTCGGGGGATGAACAGTGCTGCTGATCGGAACGGCCGGATACAGTTATGAAGATTGGCGGGGGGTTTTTTACCCCGAAGATATCGACAAAAAAGAGATGCTCGGCTTTTATGCCCGCGAATTTTCTTTTACCGAAGTCAATTCAACCTTTTACCGGATGCCCAACCGCTTTATGCTGTATCACATGCAGGAAAAAACCCCCGAACATTTTCAATTCGTCATTAAAGCCTACCGGGGAATGACGCATAAGCGGGAGGAAAATAAACAGCATTTCATTGAATTTAAGGAAGCGTTGAAACCGCTGATCGAGGCCGGCAAGCTGGGGTGTGTACTCGCTCAGTTTCCGACCAGTTTTCGCAACAGGGACGAAAGCCGCGACTATTTAAAGGACTTCAGGGAACGGATGGATGATATTCCCGTGGTCATTGAGTTTCGTCATGAGGAATGGATCAATGAAAGGATTTTTGAGCTGTTGGAAGAAGAAGAACTGGGCTATGTCTGTGTGGATGAACCCCAGTTTAAAACACTGGTTCCGCCGGTTGTCCGGGCGACCAGCCGCATCGGCTATGTCCGGTTTCACGGGCGGAATTACAAAAAATGGTGGCATCATCAGGAAACCCATGAACGGTATGACTACTTATACACGGAAAAAGAGCTGAAAGACTGGGTTCCCGATATTTTAAAGCTGGCCCGGCGGACGGAAAAGACCTTTGTGAGCATGAATAACCATTACCGGGCCCAGGCGGTGATCAACGGAAGGATGCTGAAAGAATTGCTGGAAAAGGAGGCTGCTCCCCGGTGACGACCCACATCGCCCGACTGGAGGCAATCGCTGATCTCGAAGCTTTGAAAGCCGCTTGTCTTCGCGTGTTTTCGCCGGCAGAAGGGGAGCAGGTGGTATTTGGGGAAGGCCCGGAACGGGCCCGGCTGATGATGATCGGCGAAGCGCCCGGAGAACAGGAGGCCGAATCAGGCCGCCCCTTTGTCGGCAATGCGGGCAGGCTTCTCGATAAATATTTGGCAGAGGCGGGAATGGACCGTGGGGAGGTTTATATTACCAATGTGTTAAAAGTGAGGCCCCCCGGAAACCGCACGCCTAGGAAGTCGGAGATAAAAGAAGCTCTACCCTTTTTGCTCCGGCAAATCGAGTTGGTCCATCCGGTGATTCTTGTCTGCCTGGGGAGTATTTCCGTTCAGGCCGTCATCGACCCGAAAGCGAAAATTACAGAGATCAGAGGGAAATGGGTGGAGAAGGACGGGCTGCAAATCATGCCCACCTTTCATCCGTCGGCGGTATTTCACGATGAAAGCAAACGGGAAGGGTTGAAAAGGGATTTAAAGGAAGCGGGGAAAAGGTTGAAAAGCCTGGAGTGACGGGAGAATTGGTTGGAACCTGTTTCAACGCCAAAAGAAGTGTTAAGGATGTCTTCAGAGCCTTCTATCTGTAAGAAATCGGGTTGGAAGCAAGAAGGAGTTACGAAGATCAAGCACATCGCAACAGTAGCAGTCTATACGGATAACCAGGAAGAGACATTGATATTCTGAACGGAAAAAAGCGGGTTCTGAAGTCGTGCGCGATTCAATCCATGGGTTCGGGCGGAAGGTGGCTGGAAGTGGCAACCCGAGGAGCTGAATCCCGCTTGTCATCTATCCGAAATCAATGATGTCACACTTGCAGGAATTAAAACCGGATGACCGGGCAAAAATGTATCTTTTGTTTGGCCGGGTTCGTCATTTTTCTCTTTTTTAACCAGAGCTGACGAGATAAAATGATTTTGGACTTTATTTTCAGGTTTGGTACATTTCAAGTTGGGATAATGGAGTAATGGAAAGGTTAGGGAGTGGAGTTTGGGTGAAGTGTGAGGTGAAACGAGCATGTTAGTTTGTCTGGATCCGAGGCGCGGGGAAACGGACTACGGCGAGGCGGGATTGAATCTTGCCGGAAAAGAGGTTTGCCTGGATCTGGCTATTCGCATCCAGAGAAAGTTGCAAAACTATGAAGGGATCTCCGTAACGATCACACGCTCCGTGGATGGAAGTGCGAGTGCGGAGGAGAGAAGCCGCTTTGCCAACGAACAGAAGGCGGATCTCTTTATAAGTATTCATACCAATACCTGCCCGGATCTGGCCGCTACGGGATTTACTTCCTATGTGAGTGTGATCGCGGGCTTAAAAGCGAGGAGAATCCAGTGCTGGCTGCACAATCAGATCGTTTGTTTTCTTCGCAATTACGGCATTCATGATATGGGCAAAAAAAATGATACGGAATTCATCGGAGGCCATCTTCGTGAATTGCGGCAAGTCCAGATGCCTGCCATCGCCCTCTCCTTGTTTATTCCGCCCTCCAAACAAAATCAATTACTCTCGGATCCGGAGTTTTTGGATAGATACGCCTCTTGCATCGCGGAAGGGATTGCCAGGATTTACGGGTGTGAGCAAAAAACAGGAGCATGAACGTGCGGGCAAACCATAACAAAAGACTGCTGTCCACAGTTTGGAAACACAGCAGTCTTTTGTTATGTTGCGCTATTCTTCCCACACTTTTACTTCTTTCATCACTGTGCCCGGTTTCATGTTTTTCACGTGTTCCAGCCCTTGGGTCACTTGTCCGAACACGGTATGCACTCCATCCAGGTGAGGTTGGGGCTCGTGAACGATGAAAAATTGTGAAGACCCGGTATCTTTTCCGGCGTGGGCCATCGATACCGCCCCTGGAATATGTTTGTGGGGATTATTTTCAGTTTCGCACGGAATGGTATAACCTGCGCCGCCATAGCCGGTTCCGTAAGGGCAACCGCCCTGGCTGACAAAGCCCGGGATCACGCGGTGAAACTTCAGACCGTTATAGAAACCTTCATTGGCCAGCTTTTGAAAGTTTTTCACCGTCCCCGGCGCAGCTTCCGGAAAAAAATCGATCAAAATTTTTTCCCCGTTTTCCAGCTCAATGCTTCCTTTGACTGCCATCCTTACCCCTCCTTTTCAAATACCTCCCTATTCTATCTCAACTGGCCAAGGGGTTTCAATGATTCATCCTTCAGGCGGATTGTTCGCTCCACGATTGGGCACTTGCCTGTTTATAATGCATGATCACAGGATCCAATATCGAATCCCATGATTGTGTCAAGGCATATTTGCGCGCATTCAGGCTCATTTGCCGCAAAAGATTTGGATTGCTCAACAATTCCGCGATCGCTTCCATCGTACGGCGGGGGGAACGGGGTGTGCAGAGAGTACCGGTAATTCCGTCCTGAATGATCTCCTGCACCCCGCCGGATCGGGCACCGATGGCCGGAGTGCCAGAAGCGAGCGCCTCCAGAACCACATTGCCAAACGTTTCCGTCGAGGAGGGAAAGACAAACAGATCAGCATTGGCATAGGCTTCGGCTAACGCTTTTCCGTTCAGGTAACCGGTAAAAGTGGTCCGCGGCAAGCCGGCTTCTTTCAGTTCCGGAAGCAACGGCCCGTCTCCCACGATCACCCAATGGATTTGTGAACGGAGCGGTTCGGGCATGTTTTTGATCACTTCGGCCAGGATATCGAGATCTTTTTCGGGAGCAAGCCTGCCCGCATAGAGACAAATATAATTTTCATCAATTCCGTATTGGCGCCGAAAGCGGGGATGTTTTTGGCCGGGGTGAAACAGATCGGCATCCACCCCCCGTCTCCATATGTCGACTCTCGGAAAACCCCGCTGAAGGAGCTCCCGTTTGGTCTCAGCGGACGGAACCAGGACCGTATGGCAGGTGGCATGGAACCAGCGCAGGTATTTCCAGATCCAGCCGGACAGGAAACCCAGGCGGTAATATTGAAGATAGCGATCGAAGTGGGTGTGATGGGAAGCGATGAGAGGAATTCCAAATTTCTTGCTGTAATACAAGCCGCACAAACCCATATTAAAGGGGGTGGCAATATGGATCACATCGGGTTGGAAGTCGAGGAGGACTTGGCGGACGGAAGCAAAATTGGGAATCGCGATTCTGCATTCGGGATAGAGAAAAAAAGGAAAACTGGCAAAACGATGGAGGTATTCGGCGTAAAAGTCCGATTTGGAGGTTTCCGGGGCAAAGACATGAGTGGAGATGCCTTTGGCATGCAGGTAGGTTACCAAACGCTCGAGTGTGAGAGAGACACCGTTGACCTGCGGAAGGAACGTATCTGTAAACAACGCGATTTTCAAGCGGTTTCCCTCCTTCAGTGCGGAAGCGCAAAATCGTTCTCTCACCTTAAGCGTAGCCCGGAAATATGAACGGCAAGTTGAGAAGGTGTAAAGGATTGAACGACTCTTGTTTGCAAAAAAAAAAACACCCCCTCTGTCCGGGGGGGGGAATTCATGATTCGATCCGCAACCTCACTTGTTTTTCAACTCTTCCACCAGCCGTGATCCTTCTTCTTTGACGACGCGTTCCACTTCATTGATCTGTTCGATGCTGTTGGGAAGTTGTTGTATTTTTTTCATGTCAGGCTCGAGAAACTGCACCTTTCCGCCGTTGTTGGTATGAACGTAACGGGCGACACTTGCGAGGACTTCCCGGTCATCCTGAAGAATCACATAACGGATGATATAGAAAGGATGCTGATGTTCTTCCAGACCGCGGGTTTGCACAAGGTAAGCCATTTGGCTGCCTCCTTTTCAGCTTCGGGGATTGTAGTTATTGTATCAATATTTGACGGGCTGATCATCCTCTTCCGCTGTGTTCAGCATCAACTCCAGCAAATTGGCGGGGAGGATCCGTTCGTGGTATATTGATACTGTAAAAAAATACCTTTTTTCTATATATCCCATGTCTGTCAACGGCTGATTCGCGTTGGTTTTTCAATCGAATTGAAATGGAGGGGCTGTCATGCGGAAAATAGGCGGATGGTTGGTGTGGGGCTTGTTGATTTTGTCGCTTGCCGCTTGTTCCTTCCTGACTGACAAATCAAAAACGGAACCCGGGCAGAATCAACCAGGTCAAGAAAAAGCGGAAAAGAGAGCACCGCTGACAGGACTTGCGACAGATGCACCGGATCATCCGGTGTTGATGGTGATGGTGAATAACCATCGCGCGGCGCGACCGCAAACAGGGCTCGGCCTGGCAGACGTCGTGGTAGAGATGTTGGCTGAAGGTGAGATTACCCGCTTTGCTGCCTTTTATCACAGCCGAACGGAAGGGACGGTAGGGCCTGTTCGCAGCGTGAGAAACTATTACTTGGATCTGGCGGAAGGATCCAAATCCATTGTGGTGCATGCGGGAGGGGAAACGGAAGCTTTGGCCCGGATTCGCCGGGAAGGCCTCCCCAGCCTGGACGGAATCCATGCGGACAGCCGTTTCTTTACGCGTGTCCCGTTTCGGAAGCCCCCGCATAACCTGTACACGGATCTGAATCAATTATATAAGGCGGCGGAGGAAAAAGGATATCAACCATTACCTCCCCGCGCGGCCTACCTGTTTTCCGACCGGGCGGCTGCGGAAAAAGGAAAAAATGCCGGGCGCATTCAATTGATTTACCATCCGTTGTATCAAGCCGGATATCAATATGATGATGCCAGTAAGTCCTATATTCGTTATACTGAAGGAGAACGCCAAGTGGACCGGGAGTCGAATCAGCCCCTGTCCATGCAGAATGTGTTGGTTGTGTTTGCAAAACATGAGATTATAGATTCAGTCGGACATCGGTCTGTGGATGTGAAGGGAGCCGGAAAGGGATACCTTTTCCAGCGGGGAAAAGCGATTCCGGTGGAGTGGAGATACCGTGACGGATGGATCGTGCCATTCTCCGGAGGAAAAGAGGTTCCGCTGCTTCCGGGAAGAACCTGGGTGAACGTATTGCCGCAAACGGGGAAAGTCTCATTTGAGTAAGGGCTTCACCAACATTTTCATCTGATGGGGAACCTTTTTTGGTGAGGCCTTTTCAGCTAAAATAGATGGGGTGCGCTTGAGGGATCAACCCGTACAAGGATTGAAGGCCATTCGGCGGTACCGGGCCCCGGGTCAAAAAGGACTTTGTTTCTCTGTGTCGAAATTAATGCTTTAAAGGGTAAAAGGCTTCCTTCCGTCATAGGAGGAGAGAATCATGCAACTGGACAAACTGAACAAAAAAGAAGTAGAACAACTTTTCGCCGCGATTCTTAAATTGGAAACGATTGAAGAGTGTTACCGGTTTTTCGATGATTTGTGCACGGTCGGTGAGATCAAATCGCTGGCCCAGCGTCTGGAAGTGGCCCGCATGTTGCAGGAAGGATGCACCTATAATCAGATTGAGTCGGAAACGGGAGCCAGCACGGCTACCATCTCCAGGGTAAAGAGGTGTCTGCATTACGGGACTGACGGCTATAAATTGGCTTTAGACCGGTTGGCTGAAGACCGGGAGTAACCCCGCGACAGGATTGGCGGGGTTTTCTTTTGGTTGCCGTGGCGGTGGTGTATAATAGATTCTATAGGTTTTTTAAGGTCGGAGGGACTTCATACATGCTTGATCGACTGGCAGCAAGATGGAGACATCTGTTTAAACTGGATCCCAACCGGAAACTCTCTGATTTGGCGCTGAAAAAAATTTGTGAATCAGGCACCGATGCCATTATTGTAGGCGGAACGGATGGTGTCACCTTTAAGAATACCTGGGAATTGCTCCAGCGTATCAAAGATTATCCCGTTACGTGTGTGCAGGAGATTTCTTCCATTTCGGCGGTCGTTCCCGGATTTGACGGATATTTGATCCCGACTGTTTTAAATACGGACAATGCTTATTGGATTCATGGTGCTCATCATGAAGCGATCAAGAAATACGGGGAATTTATCCCGTGGGATCATGTTGTATTTGAAGGCTATGTGATATTAAATGCCGATTCCAAAGCGAGCCGCCTGACAGGATGCAAAACGGAGCTGGAAGAGGCGGATGTCACGGCGTATGCCCATTTGGCCGAACATTTGTATCGGTTCCCCGTTTTGTATGTGGAGTACAGCGGCAGGTTTGGCGATGTTGAATTGGTCAAGGCGGCCGGGAAAGTGCTGAAGCAAACGCGCCTGTTTTACGGAGGAGGCATCAGCTCGGAAGAGCAGGCGAAGACGATGGCTGAGTGGGCGGATACGGTGGTCGTCGGAAATCTCATCTATACCAATGTGGAAATGGCCATCGACACCGTCAAATGGGTCAAAGAGACAAAAATGGGTCGTTAGCGAAGCGGAGGCGATGAGCAGAGTGATGAATCAACCGATTTATTCGAGTGAGCAGTTGTTGTCAGGACTCAACCCGATGCAGCGGCGGGCGGTGGAAACGACAGAGGGTCCTGTCCAGATCGTGGCGGGGGCCGGAAGCGGCAAAACCCGTGTCCTCACCCACCGCGTTGCTTATCTCTTGGCGGAGAAGAAGATTCACCCCTGGAACATTCTGGCGATTACGTTTACGAATAAAGCTGCGAGAGAAATGAAAGACCGGATCGTTTCCCTGGTCGGGCCGGTCGCGGAAGAGATCTGGATCTCCACGTTCCATTCCATGTGTGTGCGCATCTTGAGACGGGATATTGACCGGATCGGCTACTCGCGCAACTTTACGATTCTGGACACTTCGGATCAGTTGACAGTCATCAAACAGGTTTTAAAAGAGGAAAACCTGGATCCCAAGAAATTTGAGCCGCGCTCGATTTTAAACAAGATCAGCCAGGCTAAAAACGCTCTTCAGGGACCAGACCAAATGAAGGTTCACGCGAAGAGCTTTCTGGATGAAGTGGCGGCTGAGGTGTATGAAAAGTACCAGCACAAGCTGCGTACCAATGAGTCGCTCGACTTTGACGATCTGTTGATGCAAACCGTTGTTCTTTTTGAACAGGTACCGGAAGTGAAGGAGTATTACCAGCGCAAGTTTCAGTACATTCATGTCGATGAGTACCAGGATACCAACCATGTTCAGTACGTCCTGGTGAAGCTCCTGGCCGGACGGCACCAGAATATCTGCGTTGTGGGAGATTCCGACCAGTCCATTTACCGCTTCCGGGGGGCGGATATCAGCAATATCCTCAACTTTGAACGCGACTATCCGCAGGCGAAGTTAATCAAGCTGGAACAAAATTACCGCTCCACCAAGAAGATCCTGGCCGCGGCCAATCACCTGATCGCCCACAATACGGAGAGAAAGCCGAAAGATTTGTGGACGGAAAATGAGGAAGGAGTTCCCATTCAATTCTTTGAAGCGGGGAGTGAGCATGAAGAGGCGTATTATGTGGCCGACACGATCGTTCAGGGGTACCGGCAGGGGCATCGCTACCGCGATTATGCTGTCCTGTACCGGACAAACGCCCAGTCCCGCGTGATCGAGGACGTTCTGTTAAAAGCGAACATCCCGTACACCGTGGTGGGGGGAATCAAATTCTACGAGCGGAAAGAGATTAAAGATGTGCTCGCCTATCTCCGCCTCATCGTGAATCCCCATGATGATCTAAGCTTGCAGCGGATCATCAACGTTCCCAAGAGAGGCATCGGCGCGGCCACGATGGACAAGATTGCGGCTTATGCGGCAAAGCAGGGAATCCCGCTATTTGAAGCTCTGTTGGAGGCGGAAGAGGTCGGACTGACCAAGCGGGTGATCGGACCGCTCCGGGATTTTGTCCAGCTCATCCAACAAATGCACGCCATGGCAGAGTATTTGTCGGCGGTTGAACTGACGGAAGAAATTCTGGCGAGAAGCGGATACCGCGAAGAGCTGAAAAAGGAAAATACCTTGGAGGCAGCCGGCCGCCTCGAGAACATTGACGAGTTTATTTCGGTTGCACAAGAGTTTGAAAAGCGCAGTGAAGATAAGTCGTTGATCGCCTTTCTGACCGATCTTGCCTTGATTTCCGATATTGACGCGCTGGATCAGCCGGCTGAGGACAAGCCGGACGACGCGGTGTCCTTGATGACCCTGCACAGCGCCAAAGGGCTGGAGTTCCCGCATGTGTTTCTGGTAGGAATGGAGGAGGGGATTTTCCCGCACAGCCGCTCGTTGGATGACGAGTCCGAGATGGAAGAGGAACGGCGCCTTGCCTATGTGGGCATCACCCGGGCCGAAAAGTGCCTCCATCTGTCCCGGGCCCGTACGCGCACCCTTTTCGGCATGACCAGCTCCAATTTGCCTTCCCGCTTCCTGAGCGAAATCCCGGACGATTTGATCGAAGTGGCAGGCAGAAGGAAAAAGGAATCTGCCGTTCACGACATGATGCCGAGGCGCACGGTGATTCGCCCGGTACCCAATACCGAACTGGCGTGGTCGGTGGGGGACCGGGCGGAGCATAAAAAGTGGGGGATTGGAACGGTTGTCCAAGTACAGGGCGAAGGCGAAGAGGTGGAGTTGAACATTGCCTTTCCGGCTCCGGTTGGCGTGAAAAAGCTGTTGGCCAGATATGCACCGATTAAAAAGCTTTAACGGACTGACGGACGAACCGGATGGGGATGTTTCCGATCCGGAGCTCCCTTTCCCTTCACGCAGGGGATTAATGGAAAATCATTCCCTTTTTATAAGAATCAGGGAGGATGAACGGATTGAACTTGCAAGAAGCGAAGCAACGGGCGGAAGAGCTTCATGAGCTCTTGAACGAACATAATTATCGTTACTATGTCCTGGACGCCCCGGTGATCCCGGATGCGGAGTATGACCGGCTGATGCAGGAACTGATCGAACTGGAAAAGCAATTTCCCGAGCTGGTTACTCCCGACTCACCCACGCAGCGGGTGGGAGGCCAGCCTTTGCCTTACTTTGAAAAAGTGGAACACACCCTTCCCATGCTCAGCCTCGGCAACGCTTTTAATGAGAAAGACTTGCGCGAATTTGACGAGCGGGTGCGCAAAGCGGCGGGCGGAAGGACGGTAAAATACGTCTGCGAGCTCAAAATTGACGGACTGGCCGTATCTTTGCGCTATGAGCAGGGAAGATTCGTTTTGGGCGCAACCCGCGGCGACGGAACCGTGGGAGAAGATATCACGCAAAACTTAAAAACGATTCGATCCTTACCCCTTCGCCTCAGGCAGCCGGTCACTCTGGAAGTGCGCGGGGAAGCGTTTATGCCGAAAAAAGCGTTTGAACGCCTCAATGCCGAACGGGCGAAAAAAGGGGAGCCTCTGTTTGCCAATCCCCGTAATGCCGGTGCGGGTTCACTCCGCCAGCTGGACCCGAAACTGGCGGCAGAACGGAACCTGGACATCTTTATTTACGGAACCGGAGCGGTGGAAACAGGTGACCGGTTTGACACGCATACCGAAACGCTTTCCTATCTGGCCGAGCTGGGTTTCAAAGTGAACCCCGAACGCCGGACGGTTGACAGCATTGAGGGTGTGCTGCAATATATCGATCACTGGCGTGAAAGGAGAGCCGGGCTCGGATATGAAATTGACGGCATTGTGATCAAAGTGGATGACCTGGATTTGCGCGAAGAGATGGGAACGACCGCCAAAAGCCCGCGCTGGGCGATTGCCTACAAATTTCCCGCCGAAGAAGCGGTAACCATTCTGGAAGAGATCGAGCTGAATGTGGGGCGCACCGGGGTCGTCACCCCGACCGCTCTGTTAAAACCCGTCACCCTGGCGGGAACCACGGTGAAACGCGCATCGCTTCATAACGAAGATATCATCCGCGAAAAGGGGATCATGCTCGGGGATCACGTGATCGTAAAAAAAGCCGGCGATATCATTCCTGAAGTCGTCGGGGTGCTGGCCAATCAGCGCACCGGGAATGAGCGGCCTTTTGAAATGCCCACCCGCTGTCCGGAATGCGGCAGCCAATTGGTCCGCCTGGAGGGAGAAGTGGCGCTCCGCTGCATCAATCCGCGCTGTCCGGCCCAGACGCGCGAAGGAATCATTCATTTTGTTTCCCGCGGGGCGATGAACATCGAAGGCTTGGGCGAAAAAGTGGTCACCCAGCTGTTTGAAGCAGACCTGGTCCGCAGTGTGGCCGACCTCTATTACCTGAAAAAAGAAGATCTGTTGTCGTTGGAACGGATGGGGGAGAAGTCTGTCAACAACTTGCTCGGGGCGATTGAGGCAAGCAAGCAAAACTCTGTTGAACGCCTGCTGTTCGGACTGGGCATCCGGTTTGTAGGGGCCAAAGGGGCCAAAATTCTGGCCCAGCATTTCAAACATATGGATGTCATCATGGAGGCAACGGAAGAGGAACTGGTACAACTGGAAGAGATCGGGCCGAAAATGGCGGCAAGCATCGTCACATATATGGCCAAACCGGAAGTGCGGGAGACGATTGAGCGTCTCAAAGCGGCCGGTGTCAATATGGAGTACAAGGGAGCCGCCGCCCAGGCTGACCAAGCGGCTGAAGGTGACCATCCGTTTGCCGGAAAAACGGTGGTGATCACCGGTACGCTGGAACGGATGTCGAGAAATGAAGCGACCCGGTTGCTCGAATCTCTGGGAGCGAATGTAACCGGAAGCGTCAGCAAGAAAACGGACCTCCTGATCGCGGGGGAAAAAGCGGGCTCCAAGCTGGATAAAGCGCAAAAGCTGGGCGTTCCGGTCATCGATGAGGAAACATTTTTATCCTGGTTGCCCGAATCAGTCAAAGCATCCATCTGACCCTGAACAAAAAGACCTGCCTGATGGTAAAAGGCAGGTCTTTTATAAAGACATGGGCGGATATAGGGAGATGTCCCAGAGTTATTTAACGGTCAATGCGGTTTCCGTGTGCTCGTGAATGTTGCCCTTCTCTACATGGCAGATCAAGGTGTAATTCCCTTGCTTCAATTTCACTTCCGCCACATACTCACCATTGACCCGTTCCCGGGCCTCTGCATAAATATGTTTATCTTCCTTCTTTTGATAGTATTCAAATTGGACTTGTGCACCGGTGAGCGGGCCTTGCTTGTCCATCACATGTGCGATCAGGGTGGTGTTTTGATTTGCTTTGATATGCTCATCTTTCATCAGATGGATCATGACATGGCCCGTTTGATGTTCCTGACCGTGCTCTTCCGTTTTGGGTGCGGATGTTGCCGCGTGGGAAGAGCGAAGATCGATTTCCTGCGTCACCACTTGCATATTTAGGCCCGTCTTCACGTAGATGGTGAAATGGTAGAATGCAGGTTCGGCAAAAACCTTCTGGATGCTGTATACCCCTTTTTGTGCGGGACGGGCCTTCAACTCTTCGCTCTTGGTCTGGCCTTCCTGCCGGATGTTGACTTTAACATCCGCCTGTTCGACGGGTTTTCCGTCACCGGTTACCGTGAACAGAATGTTTGTCTGCTCCTGGAGCTTGATTTCTTTAGGCTCGGTTTTCACTTTCACTTCTATTTTTTCATACGATCGTGATTCGGCTTGATGTGCGGTTGAACAACCTGTCATCACCAAAACGAGGAACAAGAGAAATGGGAGAGAACGGTTCAGCAAGATCGGATTCTCCTTTTCAGCGTGGCGTCCGGTTCTGCCAATAGCGTCTCATCTGTGTGTGAGACCATCTCCCGCCCGGGATCAATGGGTGTGCAATTCCTCGGTATGCCCGATACCGTTAAACCAGGAACAGTTCCAGTGACCATCGCTTTTTTGCATTCCGTCGCAATAGATATTTTGATAGCTGTCTAACGCGTCCATCGCACTATTAATAGACTCCAGCACGCAGTAATGGCTCATTTTGTATGAATCAATCAAGCCGAGAGAGGCGTCATAGATGAACCCGAGTCCGATGGATCGGGTACAATCCGAGTCGTTGGCCGGAAACATCCAGGTATTGGACAGCCAGTTTTCTGTGGCGTTGGGATCAAAGGGTTTCTTTCCGTCGGGTGATTCATATGCGCTTGCTTTATTACAACTCACGATATTTTTCGGTTCCCCTTTGCTGGGATCGGAAACAATTCTCATGGTGCCATCATTTAATACGTCCGCTCCATCTTCCCCCTTGCCCGTCCCGACAAATGTGTTATAGGGCAGCTGGGGATAAGTCGCCACATCCTGGGTGGTTACGTGATCATGGGAAGCATGGGAATGGGACTTCATGGCGGCGCTCATCCGGTTGCTGTTGACAAACCATTGTTTATCATAGATCTGGAGATCGATATCCATTCTGGGATGGCCTCTCTCTACCACAACCTCAAATTCGCGAAGCTTTTTCCCGTTTTCGGAAATAATCACTTTATGTTTGCCCAGCGGCACATGGGGAAGCGTGTATTTCCCTTTATGGTTCGCTCTGGTTTTCTGATCTCCCACCTGAATCTCCACTTGGGGAAGGGGGACTTTCAAATCAGCCGAGCCGTCAGGGTGATCCTTGAACAGTTTTTTTGAATGAATCTTTTTCAGTTCGTTCAATTGTTTCTTAATTTTCTTTTGTTCTTCTTTGGGTGCTTTCTCCAGTTTGGCTTCCAGGTCTTCTTTTGCCATCGCGACCACATCATCAAACCATTTTTTGGCGGGCGCGGCATTTTCTTTGTCAAATTCAATCGTCGTGTGGACTGTTCCCGTAAGTGCTGTCTTGTTCGCTGCGTAGACCGGTTCATAGATGGCTGCGCTCAGAGGCAGGAGTAATGACAGCAGAGCTAAAAACTTTCCTAAGTTTTTCATGGTCACCCTCCGGAAAATGAAAGATTACCTACAATTGGATTTTACAATGATATAAATATTTAGTCAATTATAATTTTTTCTATTTGTTTTCTGCTTTGTAGTATGATAGGAGAAGCAGGAATGGGCGAAGGGAGGACCGTCCGTGAAACAAAGAACAAAACATGTAGGAATCACCATCCTGGGCGTGTGTTTGATCAGTTTGTTATTGATCTTGAGCCTGTTTGTTGTCAAACGCTTTTTTTTGCCTGAAATCACCTTTGACGGGAGGACCATCTTTTATGAAGGGCGCCAGTATACCGTCCATCCTGATCTGGAATTGGACCGTTCAAAAGCCGGGGAAGCAGTGGGGGACAGCGGTCTTGTGATCCAAAGCATTCAAGGGTATCCGCAAGAACAGTGGTTAACCATTTGCCACGGGCATGGTCCGGCTTGTACCGTCTATATTGAAAAAAGCGTCGGCACCATCGACCTGAACCGGTTTTCACCCAGTGAAATGGCGGTGAAAGAGACACTGAGTGAGAAAAAACCGGCCACGATCCGCGACCCGAAGCTGATCAGCCAATTGGTTGAAGTGATGACAAAAGCGCCGCCGACGAAGTTCCCTAAAGATTATAAAGTTAAAAAAACCATTCAGATTCAACTAAAATCCACTCGCTTCAAACATCTGACCTATGTGCTGCTATATCTGGAAGATCAGGCAGGTCATCGTTATCTCCGCGGTGAGAAGCTGGTTGAGATCAGAGACACCCCCGAATGGATCAAAAAAATTTCTTCATGATGCCGAAGAGAAAAAACAACCCGGCAGGCTTCGCGGGTTGTTTTTGAACATTACAGATTGCTTCGGGTCGGCAGTGTGGCGTCAAATTCGGTGGTGTAAATCATCTGTTTATAATTCCGGGCTGCTTTGGCGAGATAAGGAAAGGCTTCGCGCTCTTGACCCTGGGAGAGGAGAAATTCGCCCAGTACATGCGCGGTACTGGCCACTTTCTCCGGGAGGTTGAGCGATTCAAAAATGGAGATCGCCTCCATATATAAGCGCTGAAAAGAGGCGTGATCGCCCTGGGCGTAACGGATCTGCCCCAGGTAGACGGAGCATTCGGCCGTTTGCCGGGGATGTTCGCGGCATAAGTTGATCGCTTGTGTGATATGTGACTCGGCCTTGCTGAAGTCTCCTTTCCTGATATAGACCAAGCCCATGATTTTGTGGAAAATTCCCGCTTCCCAATCGGGCAGCTTTTCATCGTGAACCTGAAGAGAGAGATGCAGATAGTGAATGGATCGGTCGAAATCGCCCAGCTTCAGATAGCAGATCGCCATCTCATGATAAGCCTGGCACATAAAGCTGTTGGAGAAGTGAAACTGTTTGCAGATGCGAATGACCCGTTCAAAATAGCCGATCGCTTCATCATACTCCCGCGTCCGGGTGTATCCCGATCCGATGATGTTCAGATAACTGCATACTTCCAGCCAGCGATCATTATGCATCATGATGTGCAGGGCTTTTTCCATGTAAACGATGCTGAGAGCGGGATTGGACAAGAGTAAGTAGGTTTTGCCGATATTGCTGTATATGTAACCTTTTTCAATCTCATCACTGATTTTGGGAAGCAGCTTCAACGCTTGTTTATAGTACTTTAATGCATAATCGTATCTCGATTTCAGGTATTCAATATTGCCTTTGATGCGGAAATATTTGACGGCCAAAGAGGGTTCATCGACATAACTGTCCCACTTCGCTTCAAAGGCTTCCAACAGGGGGTAAAACTTCTCTTCGTTGTAATTGATCACCCACAGATTGATTTCCAGAAGGTCAATTTCCATCAGGATCTTGGGATCGGCGATATATCGGGCGAGCAGCTTCAGTTGTTTCATTTTCCGCTCGGCTTCTTCATATCCGGCATAAGTGAGGGCCGATTGTACCTCGTTGATCAGTTTTCTGGCTTCCTCCAACGTGCCGTGGTCCGTGATGCCCATTAAGCGTTCGACACTCGTCTGCAAGCGTTCGGCCAGCAATTTCAATATATCCATACCGGGAGTCGCTTTTCCGTTTTCGATCAAGCTGAGATAAGGAACAGAAATAATGCCTTCAGCCAAACGGGACTGCGTCATTTTCAGTTCCTTCCGCCGCCTGCGGATATTTGTGTCAAGACCGATCTTGATCTCCTCCTTCACTTCATGACGATTTCTATATATTAGAATTCAAGGTTTATAATAGGAAATAACTTGTACTATTTAAAAAATTTAAGTCGGGTAAAGGGGATTTGCCTGGATTTTCGCCTTCAATTTTGTCGAATCTTGTCGAATTTTTAAAAACATAAAGTAGATAAAGTGGTGTATGATTATAATAACTTGCAAGTCATGATGCAAGCAGGTTTAGTTCTGTTTTGGTCTTTTGTTTTGGTCTTTGGTCCACTTTTTCGGGATTGCTTGGCACAGGCGGTCCCCTTTTTTTTGCGGAAATTTAAAGGAAATGACCCTGGTGCCGGGGAATGAAAAATAGAAGCACTTGGAAAAAAATCAAAAAAGTTCTCCACATCAAGAATTATACATCAAATGAAGGATGTTGGTTGAAAGGCAGAATAAAAATGAAAAGGAAATGGTTGACTGTCAGTGGAGCATTATTTATGCTCAGTTTTGTTTTGTACTCCTGTGATGAAGCACTCAAGCCGGGGACGGTGGCCGTACAGTCTCCGGAGGGAACGTCATGGGGCCAGAAGCTAAACGGGAACGTCGGGCGGTTTTTTTCCGAACAGATTCAGCTGGAGCCATACGCGCAAAAAGTGGGCGGTTCCCTTACCACCCCCCGGTTCACCGAATTAGCCGTGAAGGGGACGGTGCAGGTTTCCGGGACAGTGCGGGAATACCGTCAACTGAGCTCTCCGTTTGTGTGGATTCAAGTTGATTTTCTCGGGAAGGGTGAACCGGCTCTCCCTGCTTCTTTTCATTACTATGTTCCGCTCCGGCAGGGGCGGTTCAGTGAACAAATCCGTCTGTTTTCCGGCCAAGGGGCCTACAAGGTGATGATTCGCTTGCCGGGCAAGTCCAAAGACAAGTATTATTATCCGTTTGCCGCTTTTAAGGTGTTCAACCAGAGCGGGTCGGTTGTGCGGGATATCGCGTACAGTGTGGCCGCGATGAGAGCAGGTCTCTCCGTCTCCTCCCCCTTGACCGGTTATACCGTGAATCGGGAATCGATCCGGCTCGCCGGCCGATGGAACCAAAAATCCGGTCCGCAAAAGCTCCTGATTCAGGAACGTAAAGGAGAAAAGGTCTGGAAAAGAGTTATCCCTGTTAAGAACCTTCGGTTTGAAGAATCACTCCCTCTCCTGTTCGGAAAAGGCATTCATGAGTTTCAGGTGATGGTCCCTGATGAGCAGCGGGAAGGCTATTATATCGACGGGGCCACGTTTTATGTGAACAACACTTCCGAACAAGAGCGGATGCCCGTTCAATACACCGATCTTTATCAGAAACGGGGGATTCGGCTGACCTCCCCTCTTGCCGGAGGGCATGAAGTCGGCACGAGTATCAGGGTTTCCGGACGGATCGATCCTGATGGTGAATATGCCCGGCAAACCGACCATCTCATCGTTCAAACGACGAAGGGGAAGGTGAAAGCCACTTATTTTATTCCGGTCAAAGGGTACCGTTTTGACAGCAGGATCTGGATGCGTTTCGGGCCGGGAAAGTACTGGGTAACGGTTTATGTACCGGAAGTGACCAAGGAAAAGCGCGATTTTTTCCGCTTTTACACAGTGGCCAATTTGCAGGTTGAGAGCAGGAGCCGAGCCGACCTGCGCGACTTGCTGCCATCCCGCGGGGTGGAGTCGAACCATCCGGCCATCCGGGAATTAGCCCGTAAAATAACCGCCGGGAAAACGACGGACAAGGAGAAGGCCAAAGCGGTTTACCGGTATGTGGCGCAGAACATGGAGTACGATATGGAAAAATTCAGGAGAAATACGTTTGCCTGGGATGACAGCGCCTTAAAAGCCATGCGGACAAAAAAGGGTGTCTGCCAGGATTTTGCCTTTCTCTCCATCGCGTTGCTCCGCTCCATGGAGATTCCGGCCCGTTTTGTTGAAGGGGAAGCCGGCGGGCAGCGGCATGCCTGGGTGGAGGCTCGAATCGGCGGCGATTGGCTGATCATGGATCCCACGTGGGGATCTGGATACATCACTACTGAAGGCCGGTTCGTCAAAAAATATGATCCTTCCTATTTCAATCCTTCCCCCCAAACATTTGCCCGGACCCACAAGCGGAACGGGGTTCTGTACTAGGGGCATCCAGCTTACAAAAAGGCTGGATGCGAATGCCTGCTAAATGTAACGGATTGCCGAACATCTGAATTTACACGCTGAAACATCCGGGGTTACCGGATTGCTCCCTGATCTAAGATTCGGTGATCCAGATGAAATGCTTGAGTTTTTATAGATGGTATCACACCCGGGAAGAAGATCAAGCACATGAGACATAGAGCGGATCCCGCATCATGCACAACGGTCTTCGAGGTGACCGGCAGAACCCGCGGGGCCGAAGAATGAAACGAAGCACTCCGTTTATCCAGCGGAGTGCTTTTCCTTGTTTCTGAACATTTTCCGGGACTCAGCGTATTTCTTTTCGGCCAATCCCGTTCACCAGTGGGGATTTGTCATTATATAAAGATTAACGTGATTAATCCTACATTCCGAATAATGAAAAAAATAGTCGAAATAGAAATATTATCATGATAATTTTAAAGTAGAACCCTCAGGAAAATAGAAAGTGGGGACATGGATGGAGTTATTGATCTTTTTTGTTATTTTGGTTGTGGTGGCAGCCTTTGGCGGTTTGTCCATGAAGGATCATCCACGAGGGAGAAGGCGTGGTAAACGCCGAAGTGAAAGCGATGGAGGTGGAAGCAGTTGCTCTGGAAACTGCAGCAGTTGCAGCAGCGGTTGCAGCGGCGGAGGAGGATGCAGCGGGGGAAGCAGCTGAAAGTCAACATGTTCTGAATGACAAATGTGGGGGGGATCATGGGCGAGCCATGAATAGCGGGCATTTTGAAATGTGGATGGCTATGTATACGACGATCCTCATGGTTGCGTTTACAATGTTTCTCCTCTTTGCCTTTGGGATCATCATTTACAAACGATTCATTCAAAGAAAGGCAGTAAGCGTGAGTTATACGCCTTTCGATTATATCACAGGTCAAAAATCGAAAGAGTTTCATAATGATCATGAGGAAAATGAAGAGAGTACGCAATAGTTAGCCTGAAGAGGATGGTTGAAACCATCCTTTTTTTGCTGGATGAGCTCTGGCAGTACCATTTTTACTGAAACATTTGCGAACGTTTGGAGTTGGTCATTTGGCTGCCTGATTTTCATGCTGGTTGATCGTTCAGAAGGTGATAGAATGTGAATCAGATGGAAGGTCAGGAAATAACATCGACGATTCATCCAGAATCAGCAAAAACAACCGGAAACACAGAGAAAACGGTTCCATCCATTCCGTTTTCTATTTGCCCACTCCTGTACGATCGCTTGGAGTGAATCCGGCTTGGCAGGGAAATGGAGCAACTTTATGCTGGAGGGAAAAAATGCTTCTTTTTGATGCCCATATCCATTTGGAACAGTATGGGGAGGAAGAGGCAGCCGCTTTTTGCCGGGACTCCCGGGTCTACGGTCTGATCGCCGTCTCCATGGACCTGGTTTCTTCCCGGCGCACACTGGCTTTAAAACGCCGCTTCCCCCAAAAAGTGTTCGCTGCATGCGGCTTTCATCCGGAACAAAAACCGGTTGAGATCGGCCCGCTGGTCGAATGGATTCGCCAGAATGAGGCGGAAATTGACGCGATCGGTGAAATCGGCCTGCCCTATTATCTGCGGCAAAAAGCGAGGGAAAGCGGGCAGCCTTTTGATGAGAGAAATCATCTCCACATTCTGCGCACCCTGCTGTGTCTCGCCAAAGAACTGAAAAAACCGGTGATCTTGCACGCGGTCTACGAAGATACGGCCCGGGTCTGCGATCTGCTGGAAGAGTACGGAATCGATCAAGCCCATTTTCACTGGATCAAAACCGATTCAGTCACGTTGGAACGGATGGCCCGGGCGGGGTACATGGTGTCATTTACCCCTGAAATCGTTTACCGCCAAAAAACCGCAAACATCGCCGCTGCCTATCCCCTGTCACTCATCATGGCGGAGACGGATGGCCCCTGGCCGTTTGCGGGCCCTTTTTCAGGGATGCGGACAACTCCGTTCCTCCTGCATGCCGTGATCGAGCGGATCGCCGCCTTGCACAAGATGGACAGCGATCAGGCGGCCGAGCAGCTTTTGCAAAATACGATCCGGTTTATTCAAGGTTGAATGCTCGCAAAGAGGCTCTTTGAAAGTTCATCTGGACCGCACAGAAGGATACAGAGTTGCTGATCGATGAACCGTGGGATATCTTAAAGATACTATGGGATGGTGCAGCCGGAATTCGGAATTAGAATGAATGGAGAACCATATGGCAAGACGTATTTGATGTATGCGATTGTAAACGGGACTGCTTTCCGTCCACAGTAACGCATGTGCAGTGATCGTGGAATCGCAGACTACGGGATAAATGTTGTTCAGATTGAGGTGTTTCATGGACAAACAGACAACCTTTTATCATCAGGTGACGGCGGAAGAAGACGGGAAAATGCTGCACCAGGTATTGAAAAACCGCTTCCGCTTCTCACGAAGGATGATGAGCAGGCTGAGGCTGAACCGTTTGGTGACGGTAAACGGGGAAACGATCTATTTTACCGCCCGCGTTTCCCAGGGAGACCAGATTCTGATCCGCCTGCCCGGGGATGAGACGGATCATATTCCGCCGCAGGAGATCGATTTCACTGTCGTCTACGAAGATGAAGATCTCATCGTCATCGATAAACCGCCCGGTTTGGTGGTTCACCCGACGCGCGGATATCCGGACGGTACACTGGCCAACGGTTTGATGCACTATTGGGCCAAGCGGGGTGAAGCCCACAAAGTTCGTCCGGTGACCCGTCTGGATAAAGATACTTCGGGATTGATGGTGGTTGGCAAGCATGCCTATGCCCACGCCTATCTCGCGGAACAGATGGCCGAGAAACGATACCAGCGGGCTTATCTGGCCGTGGTTCATCATCAGATGGAACGGGATCGGGGAACGATCGACAAAGCGATCGCCATCGACCCGGAACAAAAGGTCTATCGCTCGGTCACGGAAGAAGAGGGCGGTTATCCGGCCATCACGCATTTTGAAGTGGTGGAGCGCTATCCGCGGGCCACACTGGTGCGGCTCATGCTGGAAACGGGACGAACCCACCAGATCCGTATCCATCTTTCGTCGATCGGACATCCCATTATCGGGGATGATATGTACGGCATCAAGGAAGAGCAGCCTTTTATCTCCCGCCAAGCCCTGCACGCCACTTACCTGCGCCTCTTTCATCCCCGCCTCCGGGTATGGAAGGAATGGGAATCTCCTCTTCCTTCGGATATGCAAAATTTAATTGCCAAATTAAAAACAGAAACCATTCAGCCTTAATGCCTGGTTTTGAACAGATCAACTGTGGACACATCGTCCACGGTTTTTCTTTTGAAGATCAAGCGTACACAGGCCTGGGATTCCGTTTCCGCATGGCTGCCGGTTCTTTCAGGGATTTCCGGTTTATCCTTGGGTTTTAACGGTTACGGTAGGGGGGTTAATCGATCGCGACAGGTCCGTTCCAAGTTTGATCTTTATTTTTTAATTGCAAAAACATCCGCAGAACAGGATTAACAAGACGAGCAGCGAAATCTATTATCAGAAAAGAATAAACCTTTTTTCATTTTTGCATATTTATATGGAAAGGAGAATGCTGATGCGATCGCCATGTCGTTATTTCCTGATTCTCCTGTTGTGTACGCTTCTTGCCGTGCCGATGGGAACGGCTGCTGAAGCGGATGCCAACAATGCGCAAGCTGCTAAGCTGACGGGGAGAATTTCCATGAGCCAACTCCCGCCCCCTTCCAACGACACCACCCCGGGCTCCTGGTTTCTGGGGGCAACTCCTCCCAACTATGATCCCAATAAACCACCCATTGTCTTTGTGCAAGGCATGAATGGAAGAGCCCAGGACTGGTGGGACGAAACGATGTATCACGGGTTGAACGACATGTATGAAAAAGCGTACAGCCATGGTTACCGCACTGCTTTTGTCCAATTATACGACGCTGCCGGCCAGGGATCTGCCAGCCAGTGGGATAATGGTCGTTTGCTCGCGTACATGTTGGAACAGATTTACCATCGTTTCGGTCAAAAAGTGAACATTGTCGCCCACAGCAAAGGAGGTCCGGATACCCAGGCAGCTTTGATTCATTACGGCGCCTACCGCTTTGTGGGGAAGGTCGTGACGCTCGGATCGCCTCACCATGGTTCTCACCTGGCCGATCTCGCCCACAGCTGGTATGCCGGATGGCTGGCGGAACTTCTGGGCATTCAAAGCCCGGGCACCTATTCCCTGCAAACCGGAGAAATGGCCAAGTTTCGTGAAGTGACAGACAGCCATGCCAACGTCGGCCAAAATGCCTACTATACCGCTGCTGGCACCAGCTGGGGTCCCTTTCCGTCTGCTTTATGGACCGGAGGCCTCTATTTGTCCCCTCATGGTCCCAATGACGGGCTGGTCAATGAATGGAGTACCCGTCTGCGATACGGTTCCCATCTCTTTACCGATGATGTGGACCATGACATGATTCGCACAGGTTCCGCATCATTTTCCCGGATTGAACCGGTCCTGCGCACGTCCCGGGCGGCGGGAGCGGCTCCGAAGGCAATGGCCCCGCCATCGGAAGCTGTGGCCGTTCCCCAAGCGGATGAACAATATGTTTACGGTGCGGCGCTCCATGCCCGGCAAACGGTGGAACACCAGGTCCCGGTCGATTCATCCTCCAGAGAAGCCCTGTTTACCATCATGACCCGATCTCCCGATGCTGAAGTCATCCTCATTTCCCCTTCCGGCGGACATTATTCCAAAGCGGGCAAAGAATATCTGGCCGCGGTTGACCGGGGACTGTTTGCCGGTGCTTATGTCCAGGCCTTCCGGATCCAACAGCCCCAACGCGGGGTGTGGAAAGTGAGAATCACCAGCCCGCGGGACGATGCCTTTTTGCTCACCACCACGTTTGTCGGTTCTTCCACGCTGTCGGTCGACCTGCCGCTCACGAGCAAGCAAAAAGATTTTGCCTTTAAAGTGAAGTTGCGTAACCCTGCACATTTTGACCCGTCCTCTCTTCAAGTGCGGCTGAAAGGCGTGACTCCCCGGGAGAAAGCAGGCCGGCTGACGAATTCGGCCCGATTCCAGCAGCAATTAAAGATGGACAGCAAACAGTTGGGAGCATTTGTCGGGAAGATTTCCACCGGACTGAAACCGGGAGCATACAACCTGACCATCGAGATCAAAGGGAAAACCAAGCGAGGAGAGCCGTTTGCCCGCACGGTGGTAAGATCGGTTCATATTGACAACTGAAGACCACAGGTTGGAGATCCGGGTCACAGGCAAATCTGTGACCCGGAATTATTTTTCCCGGAACAGATGCCACCGACAAGAAGTGCTGAAGTAAGGGTCTCTTTTTAGTAAAATAGAAGAATCACGAATGAACGGAAGGATGAATCCACTATGTCTCAACCTGTTGCCTGGATCGTCGGCGGAGCGAAAGGGCTGGGGGTGATGATCGCCAAGGGGCTGGCCGAAGATGGGTACCGGATTGCTGTCAATTACCGGCACAGCCGGGAGGCGGCGGATACATTAAAGGAAGAGATCGAACAAGCAGGCGGGGAAGCGATGGTGATGCAAGGGGATGTGAGCCGGTTGGCTGATGTGAAGCGGATGGCCCGCGAAGTACTGGATCGATGGGGGAGGGTGGATGCGCTCGTCTGCACGGCCGGCCCGTTTACGTTCAAGCGGATTCCCACCATCGAGCTGGGGGATGAACTGTGGCGGGAAATGGTGGACGGGAACTTATCCAGTGTTTTTTACCTAGTCCGTGAAATCGTACCCGTCATGCGCCGGCAGGGAGGAGGACGGATCATTACCTTTGGCTTCCCGGAAGCGGAGCAGGCCCCGGCCTGGCAGGGTTATTCCGCTTATTCCGCAGCCAAGGCGGGGCTGGTCTCTTTCACCCGCACACTGGCCCTTGAGGAAGCGCCGCATGGAATTACAGTGAATATGGTTTATCCGGGCGATATCCGCGATCCCTACAAGGAAGCTCCCATTTCAGCGGCCCGCGGCAACCGGGATCCCCGGAACCCGGTCGGGCGGCCGGGCACCGGGGAGGATGTGGCCCGTGTCGTGCGGTTTCTGGTCCATCCGGATTCCGATTTTATCACCGGGGCGGTCATCCCCGTCACAGGGGGTTTTACAAATGACCGCTTTCATGTAAAATAGGCATAAGATTTATGTAATATTCCTGTAATAATTTTTTTGGCCCGATGAAAACGATTGGGCGCCATTTTGCGTTATAATGGATAGGTGTGTTTTGCTCAGGGCTTCAGTTGGCGGCGAAAGTACCAGCCCAGCCCGAACCAGAAACCGGAACCGATCAGGCCGGCCAGCAGGCCGATGCTTCCGACCGTCTTCCACAGGAAAAGGGAAGCGGCCAGTCCGACGAGTCCGGTCACATGGCATGCAAACACGGCAGCTTTGACATTCATCGCTCTCACCTCTCTACCAATATAGCACAGAAAAGGGAGAATGGACGAAGAGAAGGACAAAAGTTGACAGAAAGTCATCGATCTCGCCGAATAATATAGCAGTAATGGTTTAATTATTTATTTTTCCGGCAAGAACAAGTTTTTCAGGAGGTAAAATAAATGTCTCAATTTCAGAGGGACCGCTTCCGCAGTGAATACAGTCCCATGCCTCCCGCCACCCGCAGTCAGCGCGTAGGGTCCAGATCCCGTTCCGCGCGTATGGGCGGCCCGGGCGGCAAGAAACCGAAAAAAGGGCTTGCCAAGTTTTTTACATGGAAATGGCTCTTATTGGTGCTGCTGACATCCCTGTTGCTGGTGGTCGGGGGATGTTCAGCCATTATGTCGTACGGCGAACAGATAGATCTTGAAAAATTGAACAATATTAAGTCCTCATCGGAAATTTTGGATGCCCAGGGCAAGCCGATCGGAACCATCGGGGATTTTAAAAGGGAATACGTGAATTTGGAAGATGTTAAAAAAGTAAATCCAATGCTGCCGAAAGCATTCGTCAAAGTGGAGGATGTCCGCTTTTACGATCATAGCGGCGTCGACTTTAAAGCATTGGCCCGTGCTGTATGGGCGGTCATCGAATCCGGTGGAAAACCGACCCAGGGCGGGGGAACCATCACCATGCAGGTGGCCCGTAACGTGATTTTGGAAGATAACGATAAAAACATAACCCGGAAAATCAAGGAGATTGCCACCGCTTGGAATATAGAAAGAAAATATGAGAAAGATAAAATCTTGGAAGCTTACTTGAACTATATCTATTTTGGCAATGGCGTCAACGGAATCAAGATGGCTGCAAAGGTTTATTTTAACAAGGATATCACCAAAGATAAGCTAACCCCTGCTGAGATTGCGCTGTTGGCGGGTATGCCGCAGGCGCCGTCCCAGTATGATCCGTTTGGCAACGAGGAGCAGAAGAAAGCCGCCGAAGATCGGAGAGAGATCGTTCTGGATGAAATGGCGGAAGACAACGAAATGGAGCCGCTCATCAGTCAGGAAGAAGCGGATAAGGCCAAGAAGGAGCCTTTAACCACAACCCAAGCCGGTCTGAAGTACGCAAAGACCAATGATCAATTTGCCGCCTACAAGAAACTGGTGGTGGATGAGCTGCGTACGCGTTTCGGTATTGATGAGAACAAATTGCGCAACTATACCCTGAAAGTCGAGACGGGATTGAATCAGCAAGCACAGGCCGCAACCAACCGGGTCCTGGCCGATGACAAGTATTATAGAGGATATAAGCAATTGAATGCCGGAACGGCCACCATTGACCTGAAAACAGGGTTGATTGCGGCGATCGGCGGAGGCCGGAACTATCAAGTCGGGGGCCTCGTCAAAGGAGGATATGAATTCCGCCAGCCCGGTTCGTCGATTAAGCCGTTGACGGTGTATGCGCCTGCCATTGAAAAAGGGAATGGGGAAGTAAACGAGTACTACAAGGTTCCGGATGAAAAAATCACCATCGGCGGATGGACGCCGAGAAACGCCAGTGGCCAGTACTACGGCGAAGTGTCGATGGGCTATGTTGTGAAGAAGTCACTCAACGCCGGAACCGCCTGGCTGTTGAAGAACAAAGTGGGGCTGGATGATTCGTATAGCTATGCCACCGAAAAACTGGGCTTGCCTTTGACAGACAAGGATCAAAACTACCCGGCCCTGGCGTTGGGCGGATTGGACAAAGGGGTTACACCCCTGCAATTGGCCCGGGCATATACGTCACTCGCCCGCGATGGAGAGATGGTTCACGCCTATGCCATTAAGCGGGTGATCGATGTAAAGACAAACGAGGAAATCAAGCCCGAATCCGATAAGGAAATCAAGAAAAAGAAAGTATTCGAGCCAAAAACGGCCTGGTGGATGACGCGGATGCTGATCGATGTCGTGAAAGACCAGGACGGTACCGGTCACGATGCCCGTTTGGCCGGTGGCAGACCGGTAGCCGGAAAAACGGGGACCACGAACGAAAACAAAGTGGCCTGGTTTGCCGGGTATACGCCGGAATATGTCACAACCGTGATGGTGTATAACGAAAGCAGCGATGAATCCGACCGGGTAGAGGCGCTGTCGGGCGGAAAAATCCCGGCCCGCATTTTCAAAGCCATTATGGACGAAACGCTGGAAGGCCAACCGGTCAGTGAATTTAAGGCACCACCGGGTGTTCAGGACCCCACCCCGCCGTTCCAGCTTGAAAAGCCGCGTTTAAGCGGTCATTATGATGCAAACTCAAACACGGTATACCTCAGCTGGCAACAGCAGAGGGAGCGGGTCAAGTATGAGGTGTACCGCTCCGATGACGGCGGACAAACCTTCAACATGATCGGAGAAGCTCCCGGCGGAAGCACAGGATTCTCTGACAACAGTGTCCAGCCTCCGCAAGGTGGAGGAGATTTCTTCGATGGATTCTTCGGCGGCGGACAGGAAAAATCGTACATCTATAAAGTGGTCGCCGTTGATACGATGGCTGAAAACGGTGAGGAAGCGAAGAAAGAATCGGATCTCCTCCGAGTCACTGTCAAACCGAAAAAAGACGACAAAAAAGATGATGAAAACAAAGATCAAGGCCAGAATGGCCAGGACAATGAAGGCGACAATCAAGACTCCCGGGATGGGCAGCAGGGAGGAGACTTCGGAAATGACAATGACAACATAGGTAATCCAGGAGGAGACTTCGGCGATACCGGCGGAGATTCGACAGGTGATTCTTCCGGTGGTGATAACTCCGGTGATTCCTCCGGCGGCGGGAAGAAAAACGGGGGCGATACGGACGGTGGAGGGATCTTCTAAGTAAATCCCGTTAGCTTTTGACCAGCGAATTGCGATATTCGCTGGTCTTTTTTTGTGCTGAACTGCCGGTCGTGAATGTGTTCTAACCCTCCGCTTCTCCCCATAAACTAGTCCTAACAGATGGACAGGAGGGAGTGCGATTGAGAGAAAGGTGGGTGCTCGCCTGCCGGATCGGCTTTACTTATATCGGGACGGTGGTGGGCGCGGGGTTTGCCTCAGGGCAGGAGATTTTGCAATTTTTCACTCTTCAGGGAAAATACAGCCATTGGGGCATTTTGATGTCTACCTTTTTATTTGTCTGGTTGGGAACCCGGATGATGCTGTTGGGTCATCGCTTGAAGGCCCAGTCATACGAAGAGTTCAACCTCTACCTGTTCGGGGAGCGGTGGGGCAGATGGATGACCGCTTTTGTGGGCATCATTCTGTTTGGGGTCACCACGGCGATGATGTCCGGGACGGGAGCCTTGTTTGAGGAGCAACTGGGGTGGTCATTTCACCTGGGGGTGATCTTTACCGCATTTGTATCCTACTTGGTCATTATCCGGGGGATGGAGGGGATTTTATCCGTCAACTCTCTGGTGGTTCCGCTCATGTTTTTGTTTACGGCGCTGGTGGCGATTCACGGATGGAAAACGGGGGATATGGCGTCGCTGAATGACATTCCTTCCCGGTTAAAAGAAAGCCACTGGTTACTGTCGGCCATCACTTATGTCGCTTTTAATTTGGCCATGTCCCAGGCGGTCCTGGTCCCGCTCGGAGGGGAAGTGAAAGATCCGGCGACGATCCGTTTGGGAGGCTGGATTGGAGGGATTGGACTGGGGATGATGCTCTTGGCCAGCAATTTTGCGATGCAGCTGCGCCTGGATGATCTGGCGGGGACGGAGATTCCGATGGCTTTTGTCATTCACGCATTGGGAGCAGGGATGAAGTACTTTTTTCTGACCGTGATGTGGGGAGAGATTTTTACCACCCTGATCGGCAATGTTTATGGCTTGGCGGCCAATTTGAGCCAGGTGGTTCCGTTTCGCCTGCAAACGATTATGGCACTAATCTTTCTGTTCGGCTATTTGTTTTCACTGATCGGCTTTCCGACTCTGGTCAGCTATTTATATCCCTTTTTCGGTTACTCGGGAATCATCCTCATTGTGCTCCTCGTCCTGCGCAGACTGCCAAGGCAGTAGATCTCAAGACCCAACCGCTCAAGGTAAAAGCGGTTGGGTACTCTGATCGGGAGATTTCTTAAAGCAGGGAAGTGGGAAAATGATCGTGCTGCTCACCATCGGAATGGCATACCTGATCGGCTCCATCCCCATCGAGTGGTGGGTGGTGCGTCACCGGCCTTCTTCTTTTGCCGCGCCTTCGCTCACGGCGCTTCATCGGCAACAAGTGGTGATTCTTCTGGTGATTGATCTTCTCAAAGGGATCATCGCAACGCTGATCGGTTTCCTCCTCGGGGGATGGTTGGCGGCCTGCCTGGCGGCGATTGCCGTTGTGACAGGCAGTATCTATTCCGTCTTTGGCGGATCGAACGGTGGAAAGGGATTGGCTGTGGCAGCGGGAACCATGCTGGTGCTCAGCCCGCTTCTGATGTTGATCGGGATCGTGATTTATCTGATCAGCCTGCTCTTGACCCGCTATCTGTTTGTCGCCACATGTTTGACCGTGGTTGCCGTCCTGCTGCTGGGTCTCGTACTGGTTTCCCACTTTTATGTATGGTTGGTCCTTTTATTCCTGGGAGTGATTGTGCTGTTCTCACAAAGACCCCATCGGAGGGGGTTTCGCAAAGGCCGGAAGCCTCCGTTTCGCTTCCGCAATCCTTTTGCTTAGGGATAGCCATGGGGTTATTGGAACAAAACGGGACGGGGTTATAGTTCAAACGCGATTTTGTAGCCGGTATGTTTGCGGACATGGAAGACTCCGGTGTCCATGATCAGGTATTGGGCTTTCATCCCGATCAGCTTCCCGTGGATCTCCGCTTCTTTGTCCAGACTCAACGAGTTCACTTTTTCCGGCACGGAGAGTTGGGGATAGCGGAATTCGTACAGCTCGGGTTCGGAAATCAGATAGGAACGGAAACCGGCAGGAAGCTTGTCCAGCAGCTCTGCTCTTGCCTCCATCAGATCGCGTCCGGATGTTTCGTTTTTCAACATCTTGCGCCAGTTGGTTTTATCCTTGATGAACCCGGACAGGTGCACTTCAATCTCCCCGGCTGTTTTGCGGTCCGGGACTTCCAGGAACGGGATGGCCCGCACCGCTCCCTGATCAATCCATCTTTTCATCATGTTCGATTTTCGGGTGATGCCCACTTTGATGTCGCTGCTTAACGCCAGGTAGACGATATGGGGCTGCATACACTGGTGCTCGCCAAATTGAGGGTCCCGGCAAGTACCCGCATGAAAGTGGCACAATTCGGGCTTGACGATGCACAAATCGTTTTCCGGAAGTTGAATAAAGCATTTATAGCAATATCCGTGATTGTAAGTCTTTTTTATTTTTTGTCCGCAATGACAACACGCTTTTTCATTGAGAAATGTAATTCGGATCGTTTTGCCGAGATGCTGGTTGAGCGCGATTTGCTGTTCATCCAGCCGGGCGTAGTAATCCACCGGGTCGGACGGGGTATGTACGAGCGGTCTGAGATAGCCGATCTGTGCCAATTTGAGGCCTCCTGACGTCTCTATGATTCTAGCATCTATTATAGCACGGGAAGCGGCCAGGAGTCGGGCTAAATCGTATGTCTGTGAAGGAGGGAGGATGGGTTGTTTTTGCCAGTATTCAAGGGGGTTTTTAGGTGTTAAAAAGCTTTGATAACTGAAATTTAGTTATAAAACAATCCGGTATGCAAAAGGAGAGTCATCCGGTTGAAAAAAATATGCCATCATGAAACAAAGTGGAGAAATCTAACGTTTATATATTACGAATAGCGAATCACATCGTCAGGCACGATTCCTTTTTTGGAAAAATCTTTAAGAGATTTATATAGATTACTTAAATTTTGCTATACCCTTAATATTGATATACATGTTTGCCCCCTTGAGCAAAAGGCTGGTGAAAGATCGCCGGTCTTTTTGCTTTTATACGGAAATGATTTGGCGGATTCTCTTATATCTTTTCTTTTTGTCGTTTAGTATACTTGGTGAAAAAGAAGTCCAATCTGTGAGGCGGTTATGTTAAGGAAAAAGCTGATCTTGGTTGTCTGCTCTTTGTTGGGCCTGTTTCTCTGTTTTCATTTTGCCATGGTGGCGGTACACTTATCTCCCCGCAACCCGTTCAAGGAAAGAATTTCAGCGGCGATCAACGGCTACATGAACCCCGTGTTCAAGCAAGGCTGGTATTTGTTTGCCCCCAATCCTGTGAATCGGCATGAATCCTTGCAGATAAAAGCAAGATATACGGATGCGGCCGGGAGACCGCGTGAAACGGACTGGTTGGACATCTCGAAACCGATGGTCAGGGAGATTCGGGCAAACCGCTTGTCTCCTAAGTCACGCCTGCTTGTATACGAATCGAAGTTGATTGACGGCTTTTTATCCGATGAGCCTGCCGCCCGTCGCAAAGCGGAAAAGAGGTTAGGTGCTTACGCTTCCTATTTATTACAAAAAAGGCTGAAAATCAAAGGCCACATCAGCGAAGTTCGCGTTCGCGTCGTGGTGAATAAGTTTCCCCGATTTAAAGAACGGCACCAGCCGGATTCCAAGGGCATCCTCTACTACCATTACACCTCATGGATTCCTTTCGGGTCTGTCGGGCAAAAGGGGGAGATTCCGTGAGCGATAAGTTTCTTTCCCTGCTCACCCGAAAACACGGGCTGATCGGACTGAGCATGACCCGGATCTTTTTTGGAATCGCCTTCTTGTATCAATTGGTTCCAAATTGGTCTCAGCGTTATTTGCTTTGGGGTCCGGCCGGCCTGGTTCCCTATGGGGAGTATAAAAAGTATGCCGCGGATCAAGGGCTTGTCACCTTGTTTGATCTCAGTTCTTCCCCCTGGCTGGTGGATGTCATGTTTTTAGGCGGAGTCGTGGTTGCTCTGGCTTACACGCTGGGTTATCGCACCTGGTTGACGGGATGCCTGCTGGCTGTTTTCGTTTGGTCATTTTATTATCGAAATGTCTATATTGTTCACGGCGGAGACACGGTCTTGCGCTTGCAACTCACTTATTTGCTGTTTGCTCATGTTGGCGCGCATTTTTCTCTGGACGCCCTCCGGAGGAAAAAGAAGGGGGATTCCGGGAACCGTGACCGGCTCTGGCATGATTTGGCGGCGGCTGTACACAACTTTGCCTGGCTGGCGGCAGTCATCCAATTGGCGTTCATCTATTTTGCGGCCGGAACTTACAAGATCCAAGGTTCAATGTGGCGAGACGGCACGGCCTTATATTACGCGAGCCGGGTGCAGGATTTCTATACACCCGGACTGGGTGAATGGTTGTGGCAGCATGACGTGGTTGTGGTCCTGCTCACCCATCTGACTGTCTTGTACCAGGTAGCGTTTCCTTTCTTGTTGCTCAATCGTTATACCAAGTATCTGGCACTCCTCACCGCTTTTCTCTTTCATGCGGGAATCGCTGTATTTATGGGATTGATTGATTTTTCGTGGATCATGATCGGATGTGAGTTTTTATTGTTGACAGACCGGGACTACCGGATGATTGCGGCGGGATGGAGACGTCTGACCAGCTGGATCGGGTCGGCATGGCAAAGGCTTCGGGAGGAAGGCGGACGCAGGCTGAAAGCTTGATTCCAGTTGAAGCAATCACAGCGAATGAAGAACGAAAAAGCACTCACCGATTCGAAGGTGAGTGCTTTCTCGTTTGATTTAAGCTTCTTCGATTATATAAGCATCCGTAATTCCGGCCGCTTTTACTTCCTGCAGGCGGGCTTCCGCGTTTTCCTTGATGCGGTATGCCCCGGCTTGTACACGATACCAGGTGGTTCCGGAAATGGTTACTTGCACGACGATGGCGTCAATTCCTTTGGTCGCTAAATACGCTTTGCGGTTGTCAGCGTTTTGCTGGTCCTTAAAGGCTCCTGCGATCACCTTAAACAAGGTTTTTGGCGGCAGGGATAAAGCTTTGGCAATTCCTTCGCCGATCGCGGAAGACAGGTCATTGATAAAGGTGCTGTTTCGGAGCAGATTCAAATCATTCGCATTATCGATAAACAAATTCTCCAATAAGACGGCGGGCATGTTGGTTTCCCGCAATACATAGAAATTGGCTCGTTTTTTTCCGCGATCGCGCACCCCGTATTTAGGACCGATGACTCCCATGACTGTGTTGTGGATGATATCTCTCCATTGCACGGTTTGAGAGGAAACCGGGCCGTCATAGATATAGCTCTCCCAGCCGGAACCTCCGCCGGCGTTGATGTGAATGGAGCAAAAATAATCGGCATTGTTGGAGTTGGCCAGTGCAGCCCTTTCCTGTAGACTGACGGTTTGATCCGTCGTTCTTGTCATCAGAAGAGTGGCTTGATAGCGGTTGGCCAGATAATCGCGAACCTTAAGCCCGATCGCCAGCGTAAAGTTTTTCTCTTGATAGCTGCCGTTGACGGCGCCCGAATCACTTCCCCCGTGCCCCGGGTCAATGACAATCTTCGCCATTTCTGTCACCTCGCTTTTTTATCAGTCTATGAAAAACGAAGTGAAAAGGTAAAAGCGATCAACTATGAGAAGAGAATGAGAATGTGAAAATAGGAATTTGTGAAGCAATCATGTGGTTGATGATGAACCTGTATATTTATTTTATCATAAATTCTATTAATATAGAATAAATTATATTAAAATTCAGATAAAATTAACAGATTGGCTGAAAGATGGTTCTTCCAAATTGAGCTTTCCGATCGGATGGAACGACAAGGGCCGTCCTTGTCTAAAAGACGGCCCGGTGCATTACCCCAATGTTTTCTTAAAAAATCCGGCTGTTTCGCGAATGGCTTCTTCCAGATGGGGAGTCATCCCCGCAAACGGATGAACGGCTCCCATGGTGTGGTTGGCACCGCCAATCACATGGAGGGTCGCCCGGGGGGCTGCTTCCGCCATCTGCTTGGCCCCTTCCAGAAAACCGGGGAGATCCTGGTCGCCCTGTACGAGCAACAGAGGACAATGAAGCTGCGGCAGGCGTCCCAGAATATCAAAGCGTTCCTTGTTTTGCTCGATGTCCTCGATCACCTCCCGTCCGACCGGCATCTGCTGGCCGGTACGGGCATTCGGAATGTAAGCGACTCCTTTTTCCCTTATTTCCGAAATGATCCGGGGATCCAGGAAATCAACCCGGTGGATGCTGTTCCAAATGACCACGCTTTGGATCTCGGGATGATCAAAGGCAAAGATCAAGCTGTTGCCGCCGCCGCGGCTGTGTCCCATGATTCCTGTCCGCTCCAGATGCATGCGCTCGGCAAAAGGAAGTGATCCCCTTTTTACATGTTCCAGCAAAAAGGCGAGATCCTCTTGTTCGCGGCTGAAAGTAAGACGGGCAAATTTATCGAGTTCTGTGAACCTTTCCGGATCTTCACCGACTCCGTTCATGGAAAAGTTGAAGGTGATCACCGCAAAGCCCGCTTCGGCCAACGTTTCGGCGAGAACCGGGAAAAACCCCCAATTCTTGAAGCCTTTAAAACCGTGGCAAACGATGATGACAGGCAGGCGCCCCGAACCTTCCGGAACCCGGATTTCCCCGCGGATCAGCCGTTCTTCCTTGCCCAGATCCAACCGAAAGGACTGCTGCTGCATCAGTCATCTCTCCTTGTCAAAGAATGCGAAAATTGAATATGATTCTTCTTTACTATATAATGAAGGCGGACGAAGTGAATAGAGGGCAAGATCTTTCTTAACGGAAAGCGAAGAGGGAAGTCCGGTGAAAGTCCGGCGCGGTCCCGCCACTGTAAATGGGAAGTACGGCCGCAGGATGCCACTGTCGTTTCGCGATGGGAAGGCGCGGCTGAATCGATGAACCATGAGCCAGGATACCTGTCTTGTCCCGAACACTTGCGTTCTCCTTCGAGGTAAAGGAGAAACGCGTGCACCCGGTCGTTCTTCGACTGTATTTTTGCATGCGCTTCTTCACCCCTGTGCCTCGAACGGCACAGGGGTTTTTGATTTGACCATTTGCAGGAGGGAAAGTAGATGCGGATGCCTATTGGCAAAGGTTTGGCCTTATTGTTTTCGTTTATTCTGATCTTCGGCATCGTGTTGGCGGGCTGCGCTCCCGCACCGGGGGCGAATCAGGCGGGCATGGATACCCCCAAAAAGCCCGGAAGCATTAACTACCCGATCAAACTGAAAGATCAGGCCGGCAATCTTGTCACCATTGAAAAACAGCCGCAGCGGATCGTCTCCTTGATTCCGAGCAATACGGAAATCGCCTATGCCCTCAATCTGGGCAAACAGATGGTGGGGGTTACCGCCAACGATGATTATCCGGCTGAAGCTAAAAAGCTGCCCAAAGTGGGCGACTGGAAAATAAATGTCGAAAAAGTGGTTGAACTGAAACCGGATCTGGTATTGGCCAACACGGCTAACGGCAAAGAAACAATCGATCAACTGAAAAAGCTGGGACTGAAGGTACTGGTGCTGGATGCCCAGAGCATCAGAGATGTTTACAAATCGATTGACCTGGTGGGCGATGCGACGAACCGTGCATGGGAAGCAGACCAGTTGGTCGCCCGCATGGAAAAAGCGAAAAGAGATGTATTTACCAAAGTGGCCCGGGTTTCCAGAGAAAAGCCCGTGAAGGTGTTTGTCGAGATTTCGCCCGATCTCTTTACGGCCGGCGGGGACACGTTTATGAATGAACTGGTCACGGTGGCGGGCGGAAAAAACGTAGCCGTCGATGTGAAAGGCTGGCCGCAGGTGTCGGCGGAGCAAGTGGTGAAGTGGAATCCCGATGTCATTATCTCCACTCACGGCGGGGAACAGGAGATTCTGGAGCGCAAAGGCTGGTCGTCCATCCCGGCTGTCAAAAACAAACGGGTGTATTCCATTGATCCCAATCTGACCAACCGGCCGGGACCGCGGATTGTCCAGGGAATTGAGCAAATAGCGGCTGTCTTATATCCGGAACAGTTCGGCGGGAAAAAATGACGAACCAGCTGTCAATGAGAAGGAAGCGGCTCCTCTTTTGGGGCGGAGGATTATTCCTCTGCCTTCTGTTTTCCGTCTCAACCGCTGTGTCGCTCGGAAGTGCGGACATCGACCCCTGGACAGTTTGGAAGGTGATCATCACCCGGTTGATGGGAGTTTCTCCCCAGGTGACGGGCGTCGATGAAGCGTCTGTGGCAATCGTCTGGCAACTGCGCCTGCCGCGGGTGCTTCTGGCCGCGGTGGTGGGAGCTTCACTCGCACTGGCTGGTGTGATTTTTCAGGGTCTCTTGAAAAATCCCCTGGCAGACCCGTATATTTTGGGCGTGTCTTCCGGATCGGCGGTCGGGGCTGTCCTGGCCATTCTCACTGGTTGGGGAATCAGCTGGTTCGGCAAATGGACCGTTCCCGCCTTTGCTTTTATCGGGGCCTGTCTGGCTCTCTTTCTGGTCGTGCGGCTGGCCAGAACGGATGCCGGGGTGCGGACCGAGTCGCTGATTTTGTCCGGAGTGGTTGTGAACGCTTTTTTTGGTGCGGTGCTGACGTTTGCCATCTCCATATCCAGGGAAGATCTGCTGCAGCGCATCCAATTTTGGCTGATGGGCAGTTTTACGTTGCGCGAATGGGATCATGTCTGGATTGTGATCCCTTTCTTGTGCATCGGTCTTACCGTCGGCTTGTTGATGAGCCGGGAGCTGAATTTGCTCACCCTGGGAGATCGTCCCGCTTATCACTTGGGAGTATCCGTTTTGCACATTCGGTTGTTTTTGCTCATCACCGCCTCTCTGGTGACGGCTGTGGCCGTCTCCGTTTCGGGAACGATCGGATTTGTCGGCCTGGTCATCCCCCACGTGATCAGGCTGCTGACCGGTGCCGACCACAGGACTTTACTGCCTTTATCCGTGTTGGCGGGAGCTGTTTTTCTGGTCTGGGGAGATTGCCTCGCCCGCTCGCTGCTCAACCCGGCGGAACTGCCTGTCGGGGCGGTGACTGCTTTTGCCGGCGCTCCATTTTTCGGCTACATCCTGAGAAAACATCGGCACAAGCTGAATTAGGCAGGGAGGCCTCTTTGATATGCTGATCGCTGAAGGGATCACGAAATTATACGGGGGAAAAAAGATTTTGGACGGGATTCATCTCCGGCTGGAGCGGGGAGAATTCCTGGGTCTCTTGGGACCCAACGGCAGCGGCAAAAGCACCCTGGTCAAATGCCTGACCGGAGAGGAACGGCCCGATGCGGGAACGATCTGGCTGGAGGGGAAGGAACTGTTTTCCTATTCCCGCAAAGAACGGGCGCAGAAGATTGCCGTTCTGCCCCAGGAAGGGATGGAGCCCGTTCCGTTTACGGTGGAAGAAGTCGTCATGATGGGCCGGTACCCGTACCAGGGGAAGTGGTCTTGGCTGGAGGCAGCCGACCGGGAGATGGTGAACCGAGTGCTGCAGGAGACGGGGATCGATCATCTATCCGGGAGATTCGTCCACCATCTGAGCGGAGGAGAACGCCAACGGGTGGCGCTGGCGAAAACGATGGCCCAGGAGCCTGAGCTGCTTGTGCTGGATGAACCCACCACCTACCTGGATATCCGGTATCAATGCCATCTGCTTGAGCTGATCCGCTCCTGGCAAGAGCGAAAACAGCTGACCGTCCTGATCATTTTGCATGACATCAATCTGGCTGCCCAGTACTGCGACCGGCTGTTGCTGTTGAAAGAAGGAAAACTTGTTCAATCAGGCAAACCTGAAGAAGTGATTCAGCCAACTGTCATCGAAGAAGTATACGGGGTGAAACCGCTGGTGATCCGTCATCCCCAGCTGCAAGTTCCGCAAATCCTGTTGCCATCTGAACGAAAAAGCGTTTCCCTTTTTCAGCAAACGAAGGGTTGAAAGGGAAAAGGGGAAAAGAAAGGGGAGCAAGCATGAAAATCTACACGCGTACCGGTGACGAAGGAAAGACAGGCGTGATCGGGGGCCGTGTCCACAAGGATGATATCCGGGTGGAGGCCTACGGAACGGTGGATGAAGTGAACGCATGGATCGGGGAAGCGATCGTGCGCATGAATCCCCAAGTGCATCAGGATATGATCGACGACCTCACTGAAATTCAGCATGAATTGTTTGACGCCGGCGGCGATCTGGCCCAGGCCGGAAAAAAACGCCAGTATAAAGTGACTGACGAGATGGTGACGCGCCTCGAACAGCTCATCGACAAATATGATGCCGAATGTCAGCCGCTTAAGCGGTTTATCCTGCCGGGCGGCTCCCCGGTTTCCGCCGTGCTGCATGTGTGCCGCGTCCTAACGCGAAGAGCGGAACGCCGGGTGGTGACCCTGTGCAGGGAGCAGGAAACGAATGAGGAAGTCCGACGGTACTTAAACCGCCTCTCCGACTTCTTCTTCACGCTTGCCAGGGCCGCCAATGTTCGTGCCGGGGTTTCGGACGTGGAGTATAAACGGGGCGGGCAAGTGTTTGAATGAAACGGTCTAAAAAAAGGATTCCTGACGCATCGGCCGTCCGGGAATCCTTTTTTCATCCTCCAGGGCATCAGTGACCCTGGTCTGCTTCGCTGTCGACGCCAAACCCCTCGGCAAACAGCTTTTTCAGTTGTTCCAGCGCAAGATCCGCATCTGCTCCATAGGTGCGCAACAGGGCAGGGCCGTTGATGAAACCTGAGGCTAACATGCACATGCCGAGCACACTTTTGGCGTTGATGGTGGTATCGTTTGTCTCGATGACGATGTAGCTGTTGAATTGATCCGCTGTTTCCACAAACCGCAACACTTTGGTCAAGTCGATTTTTTGAGGTATTTTGCACGGGGAAGTAAGTTCCATCATGATAAGTCAACTCCTTCAAACAAATGAAAGATGAAAGAAAAACGGCGAAATCAAGGTCATAAACAGGGCGGAAATGCTCACGGCCATGCTTCCCATCGCTCCCTCCAATTCTCCCCATTCAAACGCGCGGCTCGCTCCGAGAGCTTGTGCCGAAGCCCCCAAAGCCAGGCCTCTGGCCATTCTGCTATTGATTTGTCCCCATTTGAAGAAGAGTGGTCCGGTGATGAGAGAAAAGACTCCGGATGTAATCACAAATAGAACCGTAAGGGAAGGGATCCCGCCCAGTGACTGGGAAATGGACACCGCAATAGGGGCGGTGACCGACTTGGGAATCAGAGAGAGCGTCATTTCTTGGTTTAAATCCACTCCTTTTGCCAGCAGTACAATGCAGGCGACCCCCGCCAGCATGCCGCACGCAACGCTGGAAATGATGATCGGGAGATGTTTTTTTAGCAACTTGATCTGTTTGTATAGCGGGACAGCCAGCGAAACAGTGGCCGTACCCAGAAGCAGGGAAAAAATCCCGGATCCCGAGGTATACCGGTCGTAGTCTACATGAAATAAAGCGAGCAGGCAGATCACCGCAATGGTGACGGTATAGAGCGGATTCAACCAATTTTTGTTAAATTTTTCAAACACGCGTACCCCGATGGCATAACTGGAACAGGTGATCACGGTGCATAAGGCCGTGTTACTGACTAATGTTTCCATCTTGTTTCCTCCTCTTCCTCCTGGTTTCAAAATATTCAGCCGTAAATGCGGTGACGAGTAATACGGTAAAACTGCTGGCGGTCAGGATGATGGCCAGTTTGATTCCTTCTGTTTTGAAAGCGCCTGTATAGTGAACAACTCCGATGATGGACGGGATCAACAGGAGTGAGAAATGTCTGATGTGCAACCGGGCAATCGTTTCGATCCAAGGCAGTTTAAAAACTCCCAGCGACAAGGCCGCGAACAGCAGGATCATTCCGACGAAACTGCCGGGTAAAGGCAGATGTAGCCAGGCCACGAGGCCGTTTCCCGTGAGGTAGATGGTGAGTATTGTAAGAAACTGTAACAGGATACGTACCATTCGGAAAACACCTCCGGTCAGGACTTCCTTTCCTTTTCACATTAAGTATGTCATGAGCGGAGAAGTTATTTCCACAAAAATGTCATATTTGATAACACAAATCCTTTTTATCTCAAGTGGATATGTAAGATTATCTAACAGAACTCGAGTCCGAGTGTTCCGTTTTGTGCTATAGTAAAATCGAGGTGAGAAGTTCATGTCCTATAAAGACCGGAAAGTGATCAGCATCGGAACGGTGAGCGAGCTGACGGGATTGTCGGTAAGGCAAATACGCTATTATGAGGAACGAAAGTTGATTTTTCCCGAGCGGACCAAAGGCGGAACGAGGAGATATTCATTTTCGGATGTGGAAAGATTAATCAACATCGCCAACCAGATCGAGGATGGCCTGCAAACATCCGAAATCAAAAAGATGGAGAAAAGGAGAGAAGACCGCAAATTGCGTGACCAGATGATCCGCGGACAGTTGAATGCCGCATTCGGTATCAGGAAATGAGGCGGCAGACGATTGGATCTGGAAATCACGGTTTCTTCTACATCTGAAAGGGAAGAGCCTGGCCGATTACGAGCCGGGTTTTTGTATTTTTAAGATTTAGTGAACGGGTACTCTCCGAAACGAAAAAGCCCGCCATTTCCATGCATGTTGTTCACGGCCGGTTCTCATCGAAACTGCAGGGGATCAATTTTTGCCGTATATATAGTGAGTACTCACTTACAATGTTATAATTAATAAAGAAATCGAACAAAGAAGGGGGTATGGTTCTTGGCTAAACCGGTTCTTTATTTTCATGAGGTGGATCGATTCAGCCTGCCTCTGGTCGGCGGGAAGGGAGCGAATCTGGGAGAGCTTTGTAAAGCGGGTTTCCCGGTGCCGCCGGGGTTTTGTGTCACGACTCAAGCATATAAAGAATTCATCCAAATGAGCTCGGAGATGGATTCATTTTTCGAGTTGCTCGACCATCTCGACGCGGACGATATCGAAGGACTGCGGAAGACCGCGGAGCAAATTCGCGCGCATCTCCTTCAACTTGAGATTCCCGAACATATAAAAAAGGGAATTACAGAAGCCTGGGCGGCTTCGGGGGAAGAGTTCGCCTATGCGGTCCGTTCCAGTGCAACGGCGGAGGATTTGCCGACTGCCTCTTTCGCCGGACAGCAGGATACTTTTTTAAATATCAGGGGAAAAGAGGACTTGCTCTTTCATATCCGCCGATGCTGGGCCTCTCTGTTTACGGATCGGGCGATTGCTTATCGCAAGAAAAATGGTTTTGATCACCGGCAAGTGTATCTGTCCGTGGTGGTACAGCGCATGGTGAGGCCGGATGTTTCCGGTATTTTATTTACCGCTGATCCGGTCAACGGAAACCGCAACGTGGTTTCGATCGATGCCAGTTTCGGATTGGGGGAAGCGATTGTTTCCGGGATCGTGTCCGCCGATTTGTATAAGGTAAAACAAGATCGGATCATCCAGAAACAAGTGGCCGAGAAGAAAAAAGCCATATACTCTCTGCCTGAAGGGGGAACGGTCACTCGCGAACTGCCGCCTGATCTTCGGGAAAAATCGTCGCTGACGGATGAACAGGTTCTGGCGCTCGCCCGGCTTGGCAAACAAATCGAGCAGCATTTCGGCTCTCCCCAGGATATCGAATTTTGCGTGGAAAGGGGAGAAGTGTATATTGTGCAAAGCCGTCCGATCACTTCCCTGTATCCACGCCCGGATCTGCCCATGACTCCCTTGCGTGTCCTTTTCTCGTTCGGACACCAGCAAGTGATGACCGAAGCGTTGAAGCCGCTGGCCATCTCAACACTCAGAACGGTATTTCCCTTTGGCAAAGAGGACCCGGTTTCAGAAAGCGAGGTTTTCCTGGAAGCGGGCAGCCGCATCTATGCAGACCTGACCGACTTGTTGCGGTTCAAACTGGGCAGAAAAATCATTCCCCAAGTATTCCGCATGATGGATGAACTGATCAGCCAGGCGATTTCCGAGGTGGTCAACCGTCCGGAATTCCTGGAACAAAAGCCGGACAAGGAAGTAGCCGGAACGGTTCGGAAAAACGTATGGCCGATCCTGTTAAACATTCAAAAGAACCTTTGGTTTCGTGATCCCGAGCTGGCTCTGGACAGAGTCAATGAAAAAATCAGCGAACGGCTCGAAGAAGTTGCCAAGCGCTTGCAACACACTTCCGGTTCCGGCAGAGTGAAGGCGATTCAACAAGAATTGGCAAAGATTTTTCCCTTTATTTTCGAGCATATCGCCCATTACCTCGGAGCCGGAATGATCTCCATGTTTTTGCTCCATAAATGTGTCCCGCGCTGGCTGGGTGAAGATCCGGGGTTGCACCGGTTGAATAAATCGCTGTCCGGTAACGTCACCAGTGAGATGGGATTGGAGATTGGCGACCTGGCTGATCTCGCCAAAAATTATCCCCAGGTCGCGGAGTATTTGCAGCGGGCGACGGATGAAACCTTTGTTGACGGCCTCGAACGTGTCCGTGGCGGAGATGTTTTTCGGGAAGCGTTTGAGAAATTTATGCGCAAATATGGAATGCGTTGCGCCGGAGAGATCGACATCACCCGAACGCGTTGGCATGAATCCCCTTCTGCGCTCGTTTCTGCGATTCTGGGGCATATGCAAAGTGTTTCGCCCGGTGAACACCGTGACCGATTTGCTGCGGGGGAGAGAGAAGCCGATCAAACGGCTGAAGAGATCCTGACCAAAGTCAAACAGACTGCATTCGGCAAGATCAAAGCGAAGTGGCTTCGCCGGATGATAAAAAATTACAGGCACTATGGAGCGCTCAGAGAGCACCATAAATATGCGTTGATTTGCCACCTGGATTTATGCAGGCAGGCGCTCTTGGAAGAAAGCCGTCTTCTGGTGAAGCAGGGCAAACTGAAACGACAGGAAGATGTGTACTATCTGAAGTTGTCGGAGCTTAAGGAGATCTTGGAGAACCGTTTTGCGGGCGATTTGGAACGATTGATCCGTGAGCGCAAAGAGTTGTATGAACAGCATCGGAAGTTGTCTCCTCCCCGTGTGATGACAAGCGAAGGGGAGATCGTAACAGGTGTCGGCCATGCCCGGCATGCACCTCCCGGTGCTCTCATCGGGACGCCGGTCTCTGCGGGAATTGCCGAAGGAGTTGCACGCGTGGTGCTGGATCCGGAAAAAGCCAAACTGAACCGCGGTGAAATTCTTGTCGCTCCGCACACAGACCCCGGTTGGACGCCCCTGTTTCAATCAGCTGTAGCCTTAATCACGGAAGTGGGCGGATTGATGACACACGGCTCCGTTGTGGCCCGTGAATACGGGATTCCAGCCGTGGTGGGAGTTGCTGACGCCACGAAAAAGATTAGAGACGGACAACGGATTCGCGTTCATGGAGATCAGGGGTATGTGGAGATCCTGGATGAGGGCGCAGACGAAAACAGCGGCTGAGCGGACCGAACGCTTACACCGCTTAAGAGGTTCATGGTAGATCGACGGGCGTGAGTATTTGAATCATGTCGCGCAAAAAATTAAAATGAGGAGCGAAGCTGTTTAAACAACCCACTGGGAGGAATCACTTTGTCACTTGTCATGTATCTTTATCCCAAATGCGGAACCTGCCGCAAAGCCAAAAAGTTCTTTGAGGAGCACGGAGTCGCTTTTACGGAAAAAAATATCGCAACCGAACCCCCTTCCCGGGAAGAATTGGCTGAACTGGTGCAAAAGAGCGGTCTTCCCGCGCAGAAGTTTTTCAATACCAGCGGCATGAAATACCGGGAGCTGGGCTTGTCACAGAAACTGAAGGGGATGAACGAGGAGGAAAAACTGGATCTTCTCGCTTCCGACGGGATGCTGATTAAACGGCCCATTGTGACCGATGGGGAGAAGGTGACCGTCGGCTTTAAAGAAGAGACATTTGCGGACACCTGGCTGAAGTGAATCGCACTCTTTACTGAAGAAACTGCCCTTGGCCGGAAGGCTGCGGGCAGTTTTCCGCATCAAAAAAATTCAACCGATGTTAAGGAAGGGTTTAACTGTTTGTTGGGTTGAAGGATTAGAATTGGATGAGAAGGGGAAAAGAACTTCACCGAGAGGAGGGGGATCCGGATGTCTTCACCCGACCATCATCAGGACGGCTCCTTTATTATTCTCTTTGACGGCGTCTGCAACTTTTGCAATGAATGGGTACAATTTGTGATCCGGCGCGATTCACGAGCAAAATTCCGCTTTGCTCCTTTACAATCCGACACGGGGCAATCGTTGCTCTCTGCTCGTGGAATCGATCCCGCCGGCTTGGACTCGCTTGTCCTGATCGAGAAGAACCGCCATTCGACTCAGTCCACGGCAGTCCTCCGCATCTGCAAGGAACTGGACGGGTTATGGAAAGTTCTTTATCTGTTGATCCTTGTTCCCAGGCCGCTTCGAAACGCGGTCTACCGATGGGTGGCCGCCAATCGCTATCGCTGGTTTGGTAAGCGGGAGAGCTGCATGATCCCCACTCCCGAAATACGCGGGCGATTTTTGGAACTGGATACACAGACGTAAAACAACCTGGTTGTGAGATACCCCATCATAATCAAATAACGGAAAAATGACCGATTACAGAGAAGAATCGGTCATTTTTCCGTTTGAGCATTTCTATGATGAATATCGTTTGCGACGATGATGCCGGTCCGAAGAAGAATAGTGCCGGTGAGGGGACGAGGAGTAACTATGGTGCCGGTGGCGGTGATGATCGGAAGAAGAGTAGTGACGACGGCGTTTTCGTTTGCGTTTGGAGGAGGAGAAAAAGCCGAACAAGCCGCAGTAATATTTTAATGCCTCCAATTGTTCTCTTAATTCCCCTTTATAGGCAACCGGTTGACGGGTGTGGAAAAAGCGTCCTACATCCACGATCTTCACCTGGCCATCTTGATGAACCATGATATTGTTCAGATGGAGGTCATCGGGAATAACCCCTTCCGCGTAGCAACGCTCCACCGCCTCCTCAATCTGGTCAAACAGGCGCTCAGTTAGCTTCTCGCCCGCTTGAAGAGCTTGTCCCAACGTAAAGCCGTTGACCTTGTCCACAATCATAAACCGGTCTTCCCTATAGTGCAGCGCGGGAAAAGCGGCATGCCCCGAGAGCCGGGATAACAGGATAGCATCTTCTTTTTCGCTGCAATCCGGTTTAAACACTTTAACTGCGAAATTTTCAAATTCATACACTTTGCCGCTCAGCCCTTCGCCAAGCAAGCGGTGTTGACGGTCAATCTCTCCATTCGCGATCAGGGAGCCAAGGTGCTCGACAACGCCCGGATCAATAGAGAAAGCATGACGGTCCATGGAGGGTCCCCTTTCAGGCTTCGATTTTTCCTTACAATTGTACGCTTTCCCGGCACGAATATGACATAAACTCATTTGGGCTGAAGTTCACAAATCGTTCATCCCGGCCCTGCATAAATAAAGAAAGCCGTTGACATCGCCTGTCAATGGCTTTCCCCGTCTGAGCCGGATTCGATTCGGGATGTCGGTTTGGGGGCGATGCCGCCTACCAGCAACTCAACGATCCATTCAATTTCTTCATTCTCTTCCCCTTTGGCCATCAACTCCGGAATCACATTGCTGGCAAACAGATAGGCCCCGATTTGCGACATGACTCCACGTAAAATGACATGGTCGGGGAGGTCGGCACGCAGTTTGCCCATATTTTTCAGTTCCTCGATTTTTTCAGAGGCCATATGGACCACATGTTTGGCAACATGCGTTTTCAGGGCCTCGCGGATCTCCGGATGGAACAAGCTCTCTACCAAGATGATGCGGATCGTTTTCCAGTTTTCTTCAAAGAGTTTTTTCCGGTCGACGATCAACTCGTGCAATAGATCCCTAAGTGGCTTGTCCTGATCGAGGATGTTGAGGACGGGAGTGGCGATATAAGAGCTGGCCACCCGGGCGATTGCCGGGATAACCAAGCGCAACAGCAATCCTTTTTTGGTACGGTAATGCTTAAAAATGGTGGCTTCCGCCACTCCGGCGCGTTCAGCGATTTCGCTGGTCGAAGCTCCGCTGAAACCTTTTTCCGCGAACACATGAATGGCCGCTTCCAAAATCTTTTTCTGCTTTTGTGTTTCTTTGTCTTCATTCAGATTCAGGTCATATTGCTCCGCGATCTCATGAATCCATTCATCCCAACTTTTTTTGGACATTTTCTGCTGCTATAAACATAGACAAATGTCCATGCCCTGTAGCAGATAACCCCCTTTCCTTTGTAAAACATGAGGAACTTTTCCTACTTGTCCCCTTCGTGGCTGATTACATGCACAAAGATATCTTTCAGCGTCGGCCGTGCCGTCCCTGCATGGGCGGCATATCGTTGTTTCAGTTCATCCACCGTTCCCTTCGCCACCATCCGCCCTTTGTTCATGAGCGCGATTTGATCGCATCGCTCCGCCTCATCCATGTAGTGCGTGTTCACCAAAATGGTCATCCCCGGTTCAGTCAGCTTATAGAGCTGTTCCCAGAACAGGCGCCGGGTCAGGGGATCGACATTGGTCGGCTCGTCAGAAACAACAGCGGAGGCATGTGCACAATTGAGGAAGCGAAAGCATCCCGCTGCCGGATTCCGGCTCCGAGCGACGCACTGCTTGGCCGCATCTTGGAGGGAAAACTGACAGATGAGCTCATTCAGCCGGTATTTGCTATTGTCCACACCATAGATCCGGGCCGAGTAGCGGAGATTTTCTTCCACGGTCAGTTCGGGATAAAGGGAGAATCGTTGCGACATGTACCCGATCCGCTGTTTGATTTCCGCCCGTTCTTTCATACTATCATGCCCCAATACCCGCCCCTTCCGCTCGTCGGAGGCAAAATTCCGCACATGATCCGGATGAGGGTCGTTTTGCCGGCTCAAATGGTGCCGAGCAGACCAAACACACTCCCTTTCGACACTGTTAATGATACCTGATTTACCGCGCAAAAGGTACCGATTGTTTGCTGATCCGGTTGAGTTGAATCATGTCTGTCTCCCCCTTTCCCGCATCCAATGGATGAACACGTCTTCGAAGATGGGGAGAGTTTTGTCCATTCCAGGAGCTGTTCACTCCGCTGTTTCGCTTCATACCCGGGGCAGCCGTACAAAACAGCAAATTCTCTTCAATGCTCCGGTTTTACCTTCTTCGCCGGACGCAGGAGGACGGAAACCAACTCGGCCGACCGCCTCGGTTCACAAACACAGAAACAGCACACTTTTACGGAAATCTGCCGGGCTCAATCGTCTCCTTTGTTCTCTTCGGCATAAACAATGTGGAGGAGCTCATTGAGTTGGCGGGTTTTCAGCCGGAAATTCTCTTTCTCAAACCAGGCCAGCAATCGGCTTTGATCGGCGTAATATTCATCTTCAATGCTGTCCACCACATCTTTCCTTCCCCGTTTGAGCCAGGAGTGCAGATAAGTGTCGCGTGCTGCGCGATTTAGAAACATCAGATCCAATATGCAAATCCGCCCTCCAGGTTTTAATACGCGCTTCATTTCTCCGAGAGCCATTTCTTTTTGCTCATCAGTGAGATGATGAAGGGCATAACTGGTCACGATGAAATCAAAAGAGTGATCCGGGTACGGAACGGCCAGAAAATTGCCGATTCTCGTTTCGAGCTGCGGCAGTTTTTGTTTGCATACTTTCAACATCTCTCTGGACTGATCGATGCCTTTCAGGTGATAACCACGGGAAATAAAACGGGCAGCCAGATTGCCTGTTCCCACGCCAATCTCCAGCCCCGTCTCTTCTTTTTTCGGCTGAATCCACTCCAATACCAAATCCAGTCCGGACTCATAATCCCGATGCACGTTGAAATCATCCGAACCGCTTTCTACCAGTTGATCGTAGAAATTGGCCTGCCGGTCAAAATGCCATCGATCCTCCCATTTTGTCCGTATTTCTTGCGCTCGTCTGGACTGTTCCGCCAGTTTCCACAATTCTTCCCACGTCCAGGAATTGCGGGCATCATACCGGTCGATCATCTGATCCAGGGTGGAAATCACCTGCTTAATCCTCACCCATTCGGCAAACAAAACGGCGCGCTGCAGTTCCAGGTAGTACAGGACTTCTTCCGTTTCTCCCTTATCCAGCTCTTCCAGCACCTGCTTGATCTTTTCGACCGGCATCCCCACTTCGCGAAGTGCAACGATGGTCTGCAGCCGCCAGGCTTCTTTCTCGCCAAAGATTCGATACCCGGTGAGGGGATCTTTTTTGGGGTTTATTAATCCTTTTTCCTCATAAAAACGAATCGTTCGCGGCGTCACCTTCAACTTTTTGGCAATCTGTTGAATTCGCAATGCACTTCCCCTTTTCTTCACATGGATTCACCGTTCATTGTACCGGTTTACGTTACGTAAAAGTGAAGTTTTGCATGTTTAGGGGGGAGCGAGTCAAACTATGGTAGAAAAGAGTCTTTGAACGAAAAGGGGGGAGGCCAATGGAAGCCGATGGCTTGAATCAGGTCCGTACGGTGACGGGCCACTTGGTTGAACAATTGACCGCATGGGGAGTCCGGCGCATCTATGGGGTGGCTGGAGATGCCAACCTGTACTTGCTGGATGAACTGGCCAGGCAAGACAAGATCCGGTATATCTCCTGCCGGCATGAAACAACCGCTGCTCTGATGGCGGCGGCAGAAGCGAAGGTAACCGGAAAGCCGGCCGTGTGCACGGCAACGAGCGGGCCGGGAATCGCTCTATTATTAAACGGGCTGGCTGATGCCTATAAGGATCATGTGCCTGTCCTGGCGATTACCGGACAGGTGGAGCGGCCCCGATTGGGCATTGGGGGCAAGCAAGATATTGACCAGCAACGGTTGATGGACCCGATTGCTTTGTACACATCTTTGGTGGTGGATCCCCGGGCATTTCCGCACCAATTGAACATCGCCATGAAAACGGCTGTTTCCGGAGGGGGAGTGGCTCATCTCAGCATTCCCAAAGATGTGTGGCCGCTCTCTCTGAACGCCCCGATCTATTCCATGCCGCCGCAAATCCCTGTGATGATGCCCAATAAAACGGACATGGTTTCTGTGCTCGACTGGATTAATCAGGCGGAGCGGCCTGTTCTTCTGGTCGGTCGGGGGGTCAGGGAAGCACAGGAGCAGGTGATGAAACTAGCGGAAAAAATTCAGGCCCCGCTTATGGTCACCATGCCTGCGAAATCATACATTCCCAATGATCATCCCCTGTTTGTCGGAGGATTGGGACAGGCCGGGAGCGAAGCGGCTACCGATCTCTTAAAACAATCCGATCTCTGCATTATTCTGGGTGCCACCTGGTGGCCGGAAGATTATGTGCCTAAACATGTACCCACTGTACAAATCGATGCCAGATGGGAAAATATCGGCCGCACGCACCCCAATGTGGCTTCATTGGCAGGAGACCTTTCGTATTTGCTCGGCGAGATGATCTATGGGGTCCGGGCCAAGGAAAATGACCGATGGCTGAATGAAATCAGGCAAAAAAAAGAGAACTGGACCCGGAGAATCGAAGCGGAAGCCGGGCAAAACGGGTTTCCGCTCGCTCCCCAGCGGGTGATGGCGGCAATCAGCCGGTGTCTGCAACGGGATGCCGTAATCGCCCTGGATGTGGGAGATCATACGCTTTGGTTTGAACGAATCGCCGAGCTGGCTGGACAAGAAGTTCTGATCTCAGGCCGATGGCGCACTCTCGGGTTCGGTTTGCCTGCTGCTATGGCTGCCCAGCTGGTGTATCCCGAGCGGCAAGTGGTTTCCATCGCGGGAGACGGAGGATTTCTGACCACTGCGGCCGATTTGGCAACAGTGGCCCGTTATCAATTGCCGATTACGATCTTCCTGATCAATAACGGCTCTTATGCCATGGAAAAAAACCGAATGAAAGCCAGCGGACTGCAAACACTCGGCTCGGATCTTTTCAACCCGGATTTTGTCGCGTTCGCTCAAGCGTTCGGGGTTACCGGATACCGGGTGGAGAGAGTGGAAGAGCTGGAAGGCGCCATTCGCCAGGCACTTGCCTCCAAGCAACCGGCTCTAGTTGATATCTGGTGTGATGACACGATTGTTCCCCATACGCAGATGTGAGATTTCTTTTAGATCCTTGCGGGCGGGAAAACCCCTGACTTTAGTTACGGGGACGATAGCGAGCGTACCACGGGCACTCCTTCTGGCCGTCGGACGAGGGAGGGTGGTACCTTCTACGCATGGGGAGTGGTCAACGGAATCCATGACACACATGGATACAGCCGTCAGCCACTGAATTTTTTCTGCACCGGTACAGACGGACGGTACAGATGCTGGGTCGGGGCGATCCAAACCTGGCCGGTGCCGGTGAAGGTCTGCAATAGGCCTTCGCCGCTCGTCACGGAACCGATCATCGATTGGGTCGATTTCTCTACCGTGAACTGGATGCTGCCGCTGCGCAAGAGGGCAAAGTCCCCGTCCACCTGCAAGCGTTCGTTGTTCAACTGGAATTTTATGATCTCATCTTGCGGAACGGGTGACTTGAGCACACAGATGCCGGAGCCGCTCAGCTTGGTTTGGAAGAAACCTTCACCGCCCCTTGTCGCGGAAGAGATGTTTTTCATGGCGGCCAAGCCCACTTTTACCGTTGATTCACAGCAATAGAACATGCCCTTATCGACGATGATTTCTTCATGATCCAGCTGGTGGATCAGATAATGTCCAAAGTCGGGTTCCAGATAGATTTCCCCTTGTCCCTGATAGGTGGGTTTGAAGACGGATTCATTGGTCAGCATGGAGCTGGCCAATTTTTTTAGCATCCCCGTGGCCCCGCCTACAGAGTTTTCCACGGTGATGTGGCCTTTCATAAAGTGGAGTGCTCCCGCTTCCGTCATCACCGTCCCGTTGTTCAGCGTGATCCGGACTTGCTTCAGGCGGACACCGCTTTTTTGTGAAAAGTAATAATCGGGAAGTTCAAGCGGTTTGTATTGCAGGATTTCAAATTTGGCATACGGTCCCTGTGCTGATTCGATCACTTCAAATAATTTTTCCATCACGCTGCTTGCCCTATGGCAGAGCAAGCACCTCCTTTTCAAAAGGTGATTTCCTAAATTCTATAAACTTATTATTGAATGAATGGAGGCACTTTTCAATGGCCGATAAAATAAATGCCCCGAAGTCCTTTCGGGCGGAAAGGATTCGGGGTGATTCGGTTCACTGAGTGGTTAATTGAATTCGCCCTTCAATTTGGGCGGAAAACGGCTGTGGAAGCTGTTTGATGTATTCGATGAGCGCATCCAGATCCACCGGTCCGACGATCCGGTTGAGCCCTTCGTTGAACACGGTAAAATCATCTCCGCCCGAGGCGAGAAAGCTGTTAACGGTCACGGTGTAGGTTTGTGTCGGATCAATGGGTGTGCCGTCTGTTTTTTTGAGGTCGACAACACGGTCATGGGCCGGGCGGTCGGGATTATAGGAATACTGCAACCCGGAGATTTGCAGGATGCGGATCCGGCCGGGGTCCTGGAATTGCTGATTGAGCACGCGCCGGATTTGCTCGCCGGTCAGTTCCATCTTGACCAGATCATTGTTGAAGGGTTGAACGGTAAACACATCGCCCCAGGTTACTTTTCCGGCAGGCAGGTCAGCCCGGATGCCGCCCGGGTTCATAAAGGCGAAGTCGGTCTGCATTTTCCAGCGCTGTGCATCGGCGATCAAATTGCCGAGCGCTGATTCCCCCGCTTGATTGGTTTGGCGGGTAATCGCTGCGGAGGTTTGTCCCACTTCCTGATTGATGATCGGTTCCACTTTGGCTTGCGCCTGGTCCACGATGTGTTGGATCTCAGCGTCGGGTGTCATGCCTTGATGGAACGTGGTGACCACTTCCGCCCGTTTTTGGATCACATCTTTGCTGCGGCGGTCGAGGACGAGATCCACATCGGCAATCGCGGTTCCGTAGCTGTAAGCTTGTACAACCAGCTTGCCGTCGATGTTGCCGTTCAAAAAAGTATGGGAATGTCCGGCAAAGACGACATCCACTTCAGGATCCAGTTTTTTGGTGATCTCGGCGATCGGGCCCGTGATTTCCCCTGTCTTGCTGTCCTGGGTGCCGCCTTCATGGGCGAGAACCATGATGGCTTGAACCCCTTTTTTCTTCAGTTTTGTGACTTCGTGGTTGATCGCTTCCGCCTCATCGGTGAAGACCACATCTTTCACCCCGTCAGGAGTGACGATGGACGGAGTGGTTTTGGTTACAACTCCGATGAATCCGATCGGAATTCCTTTGACCCGCTTGATGATGTGAGGAGGCAAAATGGGACGGTTTGTCTGTTTGTCGAGCACGTTGGCAACCGTATAAGGGAAATCGGCGCCTTCAAAGTACCCCGTTTTCGGGTGGCTTCCGCCGTAGATCAGGCGCATCATTTCCTTGACGCCTTCATCAAATTCGTGGTTTCCGACTGTACCGACATCAAAACCCAACGTGTTGAGAATTTCAATGGTCGGTTCGTCCTGGAGAAGTGCCGATACCGGTGCACTCGCCCCGACGACATCGCCTGCATGAACCAGCAGCGTGTTGGGATTTTCCATTTCGCGCTCCAAGTAGGCGGCAAGATAGGCAGCCGTTCCGACAGGCTGATTGTTCACTTTCCCGACTCTGTCCAGTTGTCCGTGGAAATCGTTGATGCTCAGCATCTGAACACTGACCGGTTTCGGATCTTTCCCTCCATCGGCAAAAGCAGTGAGAAAAGGAACAGAAACCAGCGAGAGCAGGCTCAAAAAGACGGCTCCTGCACGATGCCTGAATGTGTGGCCCACGAAAGAAATTCTCCTCTCCCAGAATACTGTTTTTTTGTGGATGATTAGAGCATAACTGCTTTTTAGTAAGCAGCCGTTATCCATTTGTAAATATTATAGAAATCTTATTCAACTCCTCTTTTTTAAAAAATATTAAAAGAAATATTTACAGATACAAGTGCGCTTTTTACAGAGGAGTTGAGAGTGTGGGGGAGAGTAATTTGGTTTTCGGTGAACGAGTCGATGAAACCCAACGGACAACGGTATGATCCCGAACTTTGAAATGCAGTTTTTCGGAAGGTGACAGGTGCAGCGACAGACATTGATAATCCCTTTCATATAATAGTAACTTTAAACTAGGATTGACTTTAATTAACAGACGTGTTATTTTGATCTTGTGCCAAACAAGACCCTTGATTATAAATTTTACATAGTGGGTAGATTAAGTTTGGCAAAACTTTAAGTCTAACCATTAGTTGAGGAGGAGTTTCAAGTGGCGCAACGTCTTGTAGGATTAAAAGCTCCGGATTTCGAAATGGAAAGCACAAAAAATCTGGAAACGCTGGATGAGAAAGTAAAGCTTTCCGACTATGAAGGAAAATGGCTCGTTCTTTTCTTCTATCCGCTGGATTTCACTTTTGTTTGCCCGACTGAAATCACGGCTCTCTCCGACCGTTATGAAGAATTTGCCGACCTCGATTGTGAAATCATCGGTGTAAGCACCGACAGCAAATATTCTCACCGTGCTTGGATTAAAACTCCCCGCAGCGAAAACGGACTCGGCGAACTCAAATTCCCGTTGGCTGCAGACACCACTCACAAAGTAAGCCGTGACTATGGTGTTCTCATTGAAGAAGAAGGTATCGCCTTGCGCGGTCTGTTCATCATCGATCCGGAAGGAATCGTTCGTTACCAAGTGGTAACCGATTTGAATGTCGGCCGCAGCGTAGATGAAACTCTCCGCGTGCTGCAAGCACTGCAAACCGGAGGACTCTGCCCAGCCAACTGGAAACCGGGCGAAAAAACTCTTTAATTCCCTTCAGGACCGCAAGAGGGCCTAACGCCACCGTTAGGTCCTTTATTTCCATTCACCAGGAGGTAGATTGAAGTGGCCTTGCGTTTACGTACGGAAATGCCTGAGATCAAAGGGATCACCGAATGGGTCAACGGGGAAGTAACCAACAGCGATTTGGCAGGCCAACCCGTTTTGGTCCATTTCTGGTCGATCAGCTGCCATATGTGCAAAGAAAGCCTGCCGGAACTCAATCGGATGAGAGAAGAACTGCCTCAGCTGAAATTGGTGGGCATTCACATGCCGCGTTCTGAAAAAGATACAGATGTGGACGCAGTCAAAGAAACCATAGTAAAATACGAACTGAAACATCCCCAAGGCATTGATAATCAGCATAATGTGGTGGATGCATTTGAAAATGAGTATGTACCGGCTTTCTATCTTTTTGACAAAAATGGGCTGCTCCGGCACCGGTCGGCCGGTGAGAAAGCGCTTTCCATGTTGAAAAAACCTTTAGAGCGCGTGTTGGGAGAGCTCGAATAAGCGGAGGGAAATGTGGATGAACTTGCCAAAAGAACTGCGTTATACTGAGGAGCATGAATGGGTGCAAACATTGGACGGAGATAAAGTCCGCATCGGAATCACCGACTTTGCCCAATCTGAGCTTGGAGATATCGTATTCGTAGAGCTTCCTGAAGTAGGGGCGGAAGTGACCGCCGGAGAGCCGTTTGGCAGCGTGGAATCCGTCAAGACCGTTTCTGAATTGTATGCTCCGGTCAGCGGGAAAGTGGTCGAGGTAAACGGCGAGCTGGAAAGCTCCCCTGAAAATGTGAATGACTCCCCTTACGGAGACGGCTGGATGATTGTGGTCGAGATGTCCGATCCTTCCCAGCTGGAAAATCTGCTCACCGCAGAACAGTATGAACAAGCGGTAAGCGAAAGCTAATCATATTCCGATTTCCCCTGGTAAATAACCTTCTCATGAAAGTCGCCGCACTGGTGCAAAATAAGAACAGAGGTTATTTGATCAGGGGGTTTTTTTATGTCTGATGAGCGTAACTCCTGCCGCATCAATATTACACGCAAAGTGACCGGAAAAATGGAAGCGGGCGGGCTGGTGTTGTACCACAATCGTTCCCCGGTCGGCAAGATTAACATGCAAACAGGAGAAGTTGAAATATATGATGGTTATACCATGGAGGATAACCATATTTATGCGGTGGGAGATCACCGGGTTTTTCAAAATCATTATGCACACAACTGTGATATGGGCTGGTGTCCCTGAGAAGCATAGCATCTGGCTGTGCTTTTTCTAATTTCTTCCCTTGCGTTTGCACTTTACAGATTTGTGGTAAAATAATAACACATCCTTAACGAATCAGCTCGATTTGTTGCAGGGGTTTTGATCATAACAGGGAACGGGAGGGAAGACCATGAGCTACTGCTGTGGAGCATCCAAGATCGGGATGGTTGGAACATTGCGCCAGCAGTCGATTGTGGTGCATCATGTTCCTATGCTCTATTGTCCTGTATGCCATGACATTGAAGTTCACCCAGCTGTGAAAGAAGAATTTGAGTTAGTGGTCGAATATGCCAAAGAAGATCGTGTGAAGGAAACCACCCTCCGAGAAGTTGTAAACCCCGATATGGTCGCTGAGTGGAAGGAATTTTGTGTAAGTTTCCAAGAGGATGGCGATTTGGAAGCCATTTTGCGGGAACAAATCGATCACTCGCTCGATCTGCTCCGTATTTCCAAAATCCTTTCCAATGATGAATGGGGAGAGGAATTGAAAGTGCGTCTCAAAGTATTAACCGAGCGTTTGAAAAAGGTAGAGCAGCAAAAAGAAAGCAGCAAATGATCCATGCTTAGACGGAAATAGAGTTTGATCCGGTTCAAATATAAAGAAGCAAGCTAACCCAGCGGTCCTCAGCGGATGCTGGGTTTTTTATGGCCCGTTCAGTGAACCGATGCAATTCTCTCAGTTCATGATTCATCGATTAAACCAGTTTGGAAGGCGAATGGAGAAAGGTGCGAATCTGGTTGATTAAAAGGTTGATCGCTACCTCATTGTGGCCGCCCTCGGGAATGATGAGATCCGCGTAGCGTTTGGTCGGTTCCACAAACTGCAAGTGCATCGGGCGAACCACGCTCAGATATTGTTCCATCACGGATTCGAATGTGCGGCCGCGCTCCTTGATATCCCGCTCGATTCTCCGCAAAATGCGCACATCCGCATCCGTGTCCACAAATAGTTTGATGTCCATCAGATCCCGCAGGCGCTCATCATCGAGAACCAAAATGCCTTCAACGATAATCACGTCTTTGGGGACCAGATAAATGGTCTCGCTGGAGCGGGTATGGAGTTTGTAGTCATAGACGGGTTTATCAATCGGCTGGTAATGCAGCAACTTGTGCAGGTGCTCAAGAAGCAGATCGTTATCAAATGCGAGCGGATGGTCGTAGTTTGTGTTGGCCCGCTCTTCCAGCGACAGATGGGACTGGTCTTTATAATACGAATCTTGTTCAAGATATACGACCGAATCCGAAAACTGTTCCACAATCTTCCGCGCAACGGTTGTTTTTCCCGAACCGGTACCGCCTGCCACTCCGATTACTACAGGTTTCATCATCATCCATGTCTTCCTTCCTGACATTCCGTTTCCATCACTCTGCTGATCATAGCAAATCTTCTTCTGTGTTTTCAATATAAAAGGCTGATCTTTATAAATAAAGATAGAGAAACAGCCCGCACCGGGATGGGCGGGCTGTTGTTTGGAGCTATTTATAGTTTTGGTCCGGCGGCTTTAACCGCTGCCGATACATCCGGAAACTTGGCGAAATGTTGATGGAACCGTTCAGCCAGCTCTTTGGCCTTCTGATCGTATTCATCCGTATTTTTCCACGTGTTTCTCGGGTTTAACAGTTCAGCAGGCACACCCGGACACTCGAGCGGCATCGCCAGCCCGAAGATCGGATCGACGGTATATTTCACCTGGCTGAGTTCCCTGTTGATGGCTGCGCGTACCATGGCGCGGGTGTAGCCCAGGTTCATGCGCTCGCCCACTCCGTAAGGACCACCTGTCCAACCGGTGTTGACGAGGTAGACATCCACTTGGTGCTCGGCGATTTTTTTGCCCAGCATTTCTGCGTACACATGGGCCGGGCGGGGCAGGAACGGGGCGCCAAAGCAGGTGGAGAAAGTTGCCTCCGGTTCCGTCACCCCTCGCTCCGTTCCCGCCAGCTTGCTGGTGTACCCGGACAAGAAATGGTACATGGCTTGTTCAGGCGTCAATTTGGAAATGGGGGGTAAGACGCCGAAAGCATCCGCGGTTAAAAACAAGATGACATTCGGGTGACCGGCCACGCCGGGAATCACTGCACCCGGAATGAAATCAACGGGATAGGCGGCACGGGTGTTTTCGGTGAGGGTATTGTCATGAAAATCCGGTTTTCTGTGTTGGTCCAGTACCACGTTTTCCAATACGGTTCCAAAACGGATCGCTTCCCAGATTTGAGGTTCCTTTTCCCGGCTGAGACCGATGCACTTGGCATAGCATCCGCCCTCAAAGTTGAATACACCGCGATCCGACCAGCCGTGTTCATCATCACCGATCAGCAAACGTTCCGGGTCGGCGGACAGAGTGGTTTTTCCCGTTCCGGACAAGCCGAAGAAAAGGGCCACATCCCCGTCTTTTCCGACATTGGCGGAGCAGTGCATCGGCAGGACACCCTGATCAGGCAGTAAATAGTTCATCACGCTGAAAATGGATTTTTTCATTTCCCCGGCGTATTGAGTACCGGCGATGATCACCAGTTTACGTTCAAAGCTCACGGCGATGACCGTTTCCGAACGGGTTCCGTCCACGGAAGGATCCGCTTTAAATCCGGGGGCGCAAACAACGGTAAACTCGGGTTTATGCCCGGCCAGTTCCTCTTCGGTCGGGCGGATGAACAGTTGGCGCACGAACAGATTGTGCCAGGCATATTCATTGATGACCCGGATGGGGAGGCGATAAGTGGGGTCCGCTCCGGCAAATCCGTCGAAAATATAGACTTCCTTGTCCCGCAAGTAACTTTGTAAACGCGTCCAAATTTGTTCAAACTTTTCAGGATCCATGGGCTGGTTGACGCTGCCCCAGTCGATGAAGTTTGTGACCGATGGATCATTCACGGTGTATTTATCTTTCGGTGAGCGACCGGTGAAGGGGCCGGTCAGGGCTCTGAGGGCTCCTTCATGGGTCAGTACGGCTTCATTTTTGCGCAGTGCTTCTTCCACCAGTTCCGCTACGCTCAAGTTCATATGTTTTTTGCCGCCAAAATGAAAAGAAGCTCCACTTTCGGTTTGAATCACCATACTCATGTTCACAGCCACCTTTGTCTATTCAGCAGGAATATGTCATACCAATTCGAGAAAGAGTATAACATAATCGGTGTGCAAAGGTGAACCGGTAGATTGTTTTTCTTTTTTTCGTCAATTTTATGCCCTGTTTTCGTTTATAAAGGCGAATATTGGCTGTCATGAAGTATATGGTGGATATATAGGACAGCCGCCCATTTTCATGAGGAAAGCAAAAAGGTGGTGAACTGGCGGGATTGTCATCATTCCCAAAAGACAGCAGAGTCATGGCTTATAGCATAAATAACCATTGACTTTTCAACAAATAAATGATACTTTGGAACAGAATGAATTCCACTGCGGGAGTGTTATAATGAGTCAATTAAAGGAAGGGGCCGTCGTACAGGGAGAAGTGATCTCGACCAAACCTTTCGGGGCCTTTATAAAATTGGAATCGGGGGAAACCGGTCTGGTTCACATCTCACAAATCTCTACAAAATATGTAGAAAAAGTTGAAGATGAACTGCAGGTTGGTGCCGTTGTCAAAGCAAAAGTGCTTTCCATCGATCCTTCGGGAAAAATTTCCTTGTCGATAAAAGCATTGAGCGAAGATCGCCCTCCGCGTGAAAAGAGAAACCCTCAAGACCGCCGGGGCGGGCGCAAAGGGCCTGCTGATTTCGAGGATATGATGAAGAAATGGCTGAAAAGCAGCGAGGAACGTTTAAACGCACTGGCTGCCAAGCAGAAAAAGAATCGCTGAACGACGGTTTATACAAAGATAGTCTAAGTGAGAAAAAATACATCTTCCCAAGCAGGAAGATGTTTTTTATTTATCATCACGGCTTTTTATTTTTTTGGAAAACGATGAACCCATGCGTTGATGCATAAACCAAAAAAGCGATCCCGATTCCCTGCGCGGAATGGATCGCTTTTTGGTTTGTTCTTAACTTCTTTTTTCGATCACGAGCAGAGAGGGGGCATGGCGGCGGTTCAGGATCTGCTGCCACATCACTTGGAACCTTCTGGAACAAAGCGCAGAGGCCCAATGAACGACCGCGTCAGCCTCTTCCTGCCCCCCCGGATGACCGGTATACAAAGCGAGGGTGATGAGTCCTCCGGGTGCCAGCCATTCCGTGCAAATCTGCAAGGCATGGAGGGTCGTTTCCGGCTGTGTGATGATCGCGGGATTGCCATGCGGCAGATAGCCGAGGTTAAACATGGCCGCATCCACTTTCCCTTTGATCTCTTCAGGAAGCATCTTGTCCATTTGATGATGGCTACATCTGAACAATTGCACCTGTTGCTCCTGACCGGCGTCTCTCAGCCTGCGTCTGGTAGCCTCAATCGCTTCCGCTTGAATGTCAAAACCGAAGACACGACCTGCAGGCCCCGCGAGTTGGGCCAAAAACAGCGTATCATGCCCGTTGCCCACCGTTGCGTCAATCGCCGTTCCCCCAGCCGTAAGAGCCAGGCGGATCCAGGAGCGGGCGCTTTCCAACGTGGAGGGGAGAATCAACGGAGTTCCTCCTCAGCCGGCCGGAATCTCAGGCGGCTTGCGCGGTTTGGCTTTTTTGCCTTGCCATGAGTTGCGGCGCTCCAGTTCATCATCAATGGCATTCAGCACTTCCCACTTTTTGAGGCTCCACATGGGGCCCATGAGCAGGTCCGGAGGGCCGTCCCCGGTGAGGCGGTGAATGGTGACATCCGGGGGAAGCAGTTCGAGTGAGTCGGCGACCAGCCGCACATATTGATCCTTGTCCAGAAACTGAAGCAACCCTTGCTCATATTGCTTGACCATCGGGGTGTTTTTTAACAGATGCAAAAGATGGATTTTGATCCCCTGGATATCCATATTGGCGCACGCTTCGACCGTCTCCATCATCATCTCTTCCGTTTCGCCGGGAAGTCCGTGGATGATGTGGACACAGGTCCGAATCCCGTGTTTGCGCAGCTTTTCAAGTCCTCTGAGAAAGCAGGCGAAATCATGCCCGCGGTTGACGAGTTGAGAGGTGCGTTCATGGATGGTCTGCAACCCCAGTTCTACCCACAGGTAGGTCCGCTGGTTTAACTCGGCCAGATATTCCACCACATCATCGGGTAAACAGTCGGGACGGGTGGCGATCGCTAAGCCTACCACACCTTCTTGGGCGAGGATGGTTTCATACATTTCGCGCAGTTGTCCGACCGGTGCGTAGGTGTTGCTGAATGCCTGGAAGTAACCCAGATATTTGGCATCGGGCCATTTGGTGTGCATCCGTTCCTTTACATCCCGGAACTGCTTGATCAGGTCATCGCGACGATTCCCGGCAAAGTCGCCGGACCCGCGGGCACTGCAAAACGTGCAGCCCCCCACCGCCACCTTTCCATCCCGGTTCGGGCAGGTAAAGCCGCCGTCCAGTGCCACTTTAAAAACTTTTTGCTTGAAGATTTGCCGCAAATGGTGGTTCCATGTATGATAACGCTTATCTCCCCACAGGCGGGGAGTTTCTTCTGAAGTGATTCGTTCGGCTAACATATCTGATCATCCTTTTGGCTTAAAAAGGTGCGAGAGTACGATCCTATTATACACGATTTCGCTCGGTGATGTTGCCCCTTGGGGTCAATTTGGAATCGAACAAATGGCGCAGGTTGTCTATAATAGGGGAGAATGAATCGCTGTTGCAAAAAGGGGTGCAGAGGATGGATATTCGCGTGAGGCCGTACACATTGGACGATTTTGAGGCATTGCTCACCGTACAACGGGAAGCGTTTCCTCCTCCTTTTCCGGAAGAGTTGCTTTGGAATCGGGAACAGATCGCCGCGCATGTCGAGGTTTTTCCGGAAGGAGCGATGGTTGCAGAAGTGGATGGGATCATCGCGGGTTCGGCCACCTCGTTGATCGTCCGATTCACCGGCGAGCCCCATACCTGGGCGGAAGTGGCCGATGACGGGTATATTCGCCGCAGCCATCAACCGGACGGAGACAGTCTCTACGGGATCGATCTGTGTGTCCGTCCCTCTTTCCGCGGCCATGGAGTGGCACAGGCTTTGTATGAAGCGCGCAAAAATCTGGTCAGGAGCCTGGGCCTAAAAAGGCTGATCGCCGGATGCCGCATTCCCGGATTTCATCGATACGCCGGATCGATGACGGCTGAAGAATATGTGCAAAAAGTGGTTCAAGGTGAGTTGAAGGATCTCGTATTGAGTTTTATGGTGAAACAAGGGCTGAAGCCGGTGCAGGTAATGGATGATTATCTGGAAGATGAAGAATCGATGAACAAGGCCGTGTTGGTGGAATGGCTGAACCCGGACGACAAGGAGGGGAAGAAAATTGGCTAATGTGGGAGTCGTCCAGTACAGAATTGCTCCCCTTCAAACGGAAGCACAGTTTTGGGAGGGACTTGAACATCATGTCCGTCAGGCACAAAAACAAGGAGTGGAATTGCTCGTATTTCCCGAGTATCTAACGGCCTCGCTGCTGGCGCTCCGGCCGGCTTTAACGCACCGGCAGGCTTGCGCCTACTTGGATCAGTTCACCGGCACGTATCTCAAGTTTTTCCAAAAATTGAGCCGGGAAGCGGACATGATGATTTTAGCCGGAACGCATATTCATGAAGTAAATGGTTCATATGTGAATGAGGCTTTCTTCTTCTATCCGGACGGTCGGGTGGAAAGACAGATGAAACTTCACCTCACGCCTGAGGAACGAAAAGTGTGGAAACTGGCGCCGGGAGAAGATTTAAGGGTGTTTGACACCCCGATTGGCAAAACGGTCATTTTAATCTGTTATGATATCGAGTTTCCGGAACTGGCCCGCATCGCGGCTGAACAGCAGGCGGAATTGATCTTAAACCCCGTCTACACCGACACGATGGCCGGTTATTATCGCGTCCGTCACACAGCCCAGGCGAGGGCGGTTGAAAACCAACGTTTCATCGTGCAATGCGGCATGGTGGGAGGCTTGCCGCACATTCCCCAGATCGATGCCGCGTATGCGCAAAGCGGATTCTTCTCTCCCTGTGATCACCCTTTTCCGCCGGACGGGGTTTTGGCCCTCTGCCAAGCGGATCAGGAAGAAGTCCTCTCTTGCCAGCTGGACCTTGAACGGCTTCGAAAGAACTGGGAGCAGGGAAAAGTCTCGCCGTTTAAAGACCGCAAACCGGAGTTGTACCGGCGGTTGCAAGCAGAAATTGAAACTAAATCCTGAAGTCACAGGCTCCGCTTCACTCTTATGAACAAAAACCAGCGATTGGATTTATTGGTATAGGCCCTTCTTGATGAAATGTATGATCGTTTGCAGAAGCAATATATAAGAAAAACAGGAGCGATCCCATGTTTTTGGGAGAACTCCTGCATTTTCATTTATTCCCGATTACCGAATGCATTTACAAAATGATCATGAAACCATAACGGAACTGCCTGATAAACATTTAAACGCGCACAGTGTCTGACATCTTCTTCAAATCCGCGTTCACGCAACTCACGTCCGCTCCCGCAATCCCAAATCAGCTCCCTGATGTTTGGTTCGGCATGATGAAACGCGCCAATGCAAACTTCAGCTTCCGGAGACTTACTGCCCTTCAGCTCTGCAAGGATGGCGCCGGCCCCTAAATAATCCTCCATCGAAGGCCGGAGCAGATTTTCGCCATCTTGCACATGGTTCCATTGTTCACCACAGGGAACAATCGTAATATCAGCCCCTGTCTCCAATTGCAGTCGATTCGCCATTTCAGCGACTGCTGAGGCATTTAACAGACAGCCAATCAAGAGAGCGGGAACTTTCGATGCGATCCATGTACAAGCGGCTCCGTTTAATGAGCATAAGACAAATTTTTTTCCCGAGTGTACGGGTCCAAAAGATCCGGGTGATAAAGAAGGTTTTCCGAGCCTGGCTGCCTCTGCCCTGCCTAAAATCAGTTCGGCCCCCTTTTGTCCGGCATAGGTCCTGGCTTGCTCATTCAGCGGGGGCGGATGAGGAAAAATAATCGCTCCAACGTTTACAGCCGTGACGACTGTGGAAGAAAAACTAAGAACATCGACAATAATGGTAATATCGCCCCGCTCAGCGGCTTCCCTCGCCCCCCGTTGTCCCCATTCGACCCGGCATCGGTAGGGGGATTGACTAAAAGTGGACATGCAAAAAACCCCTCTCATTGTAATCGTTTTCGCTGAAATACTGATGGATGGATGACCCTGGATGGGCGAAGGAGTGACTAGATCCCTCATCTATCATACAAGAACATAAATATTTCGGGATTTCAAAACCCAGTCAACCTGTTTCATCGGGAAATTGTATATACTCTGCTGGTACATGCCCGACCAACCAAACGTCATTATCTGACCGATAAAATACATAACCCGCTTCCGCCATCTCTTTCGCTAAAATGGTTAAGATCACAGGGCGTCCACGCCGACTGCCAACTTGATCAGCGACGGCTCGCGTTTGAGATAAATGAACATGGTGACGAGACTGTTTGGTTAAACCCTGTTGTTTGATCGCAGCCAAAAAACGGGACGCTGTTCCATGATAGAGTCGATCCGGTGGCTGTTTCGGCAGATAGCCCAGTTGTACTGGTACAGAATGCCCTTGTACAGCTCGAATGCGCTGACCATCCTGGCTAATGGCAAATCGCCTTTTATCATTGCTCTTCACTACTTTATGCAGTTCATCACGATCAACCGGAAAACCATTTCTCTGACATCCTGCGAGCAGTTCGCCGATTTCTGCCCAACCTGCTTGATCCAATTGGATTCCGATTTTTTCCGGACGATGACGTAGTACAAAACTTAAAAATTTACTCACTTTGATCAGGCGCTCTTCTGACATGATTTATTCACTCTTTCTTCTTTGTGTGGAGAAGGAGATGTCTCATTTCTGCCAATATTTTAATTGTTCGACAGGGCATCCGCAAATCTCTTGTATGCTCGTCCCCTGCAATGTCAGAAACGGTCATCATTACCAAAAGGAAATTCAATATTGAAGCGTGTAACATCACGCCAGTTTGCATGAAAAGTGGAACAGTTTATGAGAATTTCCTCCGTCGAAAAGTAGTTTCCATCGTGTTGAAGGAACGGCATAGCAGGAGGAAAGTTATTATTGGGGAGGAAGAGAGATGGATCTGAAAAAAATCTTGTTCGGAACACACAATAAATCGAAAGTAGCCAGGATCAAAACGGTTGTCAAAGATTTACCAATACAAATCGTTGGACTTAACGATTTAAACATGGTTGAAGAGCCAGAGGAAGATGGAATGAATGTTATTGACAATGCAGTAAAAAAAGCGAAGTTCTACTATCGTCTCTCTAAAATGCCGACTTTCTCGATTGACAATAGTTTGTATATCGATAAACTCCCGGAAAGCGAACAGCCAGGGTTGATGGTGAGAAGGGCAGGCGGTAAAAAGCTCACTGATCGGGAAATGATTGAGTACTATTCCCGTCAACTAGAAAAAATAGGTGGAGAAAGTAAGGGGAAGTGGGTATCCGGTATCGCTTTTGTTTGGGGGGAAAACCTGATCAGGCAAGATGAACTGGTTGAAGAGAGATACTTTGTTTCAAAGCCTAGCAAGGTAATCAAGGAAGGGTTCCCCCTGGCAAGTTTGGCCATCGACCTTACTCTTAATCAATATCTTTCAGAAATAACGGATGATGAACGGCAGAAAGTGAAAAATGATGCGGACCGAAAGATTTACAATATATTTGTTGATGTACTAGAGAGAATAGAGGGATGAATGTTGACTTTACATGAGAGAAAAGGTTAAAACACTTTCAATTTCGTTTATACTCCATCATTTTCAGCAGCGTCCGCATCTACGTTTGCCGGTGATTTTCCGCTTGATCAAGCGTAGAAACCCGCATCAGCCTTTTTGATTGCTGAAAAAGAATCCTGTTTGTGAGCATTGCGGACAGGGAAAGAGAAAGCCGAGCCGAAACCCGGTTCCGAATAACAAAAGTGTTTTCGCCTGACTGACAGGTCTTGATCTCCACGGAGAGAAATCTGTATTTGTCATCAATAAAAGAATTTTTGTAAAAGCTAAAGCTGAGGAAGTTCAATTGACAAATTTTATCTAAGTTGTATTATGGAATAAAGGCGCATTGTTCCAAACGGAAAAAATCAGAAACAGCAAGATTTTAACTGCGATTCCCCCTTTCTGTTATAAAACAGTTTTTGTTTTTGGTTATAACAGTTAAACGCTTTCAGTTAAACTTATGGATGAGGTGATTGAAGAATGGCCAAGACCAAACAGATGGCGAAGGGGTTGGCGAATGCCGAAGTTCGGTTGCAACCCATTGAAACCTTTCAGATTCTGGACATTGACGGCAAAGTCGTCAATAAAGATGAGATGCCGGAGTTAACAGATGAACAATTGCGCGAGTTGATGAGAAGAATGGTCTTCACGCGCGTCTGGGATCAGCGCGCAGTCGGTTTGGCTCGCCAGGGACGCCTCGGTTTCTATGCTCCCGTTTCCGGCCAGGAAGCCACGATGATCGGGAGCCAGTATGCCTTGAAAAAAGAAGACTTCATTCTTCCGGGTTATCGGGATATCCCGCAGCTCTACTGGCATGGTTATCCGATGTACCAGGCTTTTCTTTGGTCTCGTGGCCATCAGCACGGAGGTCAAATTCCGGAAGGCGTCAATGTGTTAATGCCGCAAATCATCATCGGCGCCCAATATGTCCAGACAGCGGGCGTGGCGATGGCGTTCAAGAAGCGCGGTGAAAAGCGGGTGGCCATCACCTTTACCGGTGACGGAGGAAGCTCCCAGGGAGACTTCTATGAAGCGATGAACTTTGCGGGTGTTTACAATCTTCCTGCTGTTTTTGTCGTGCAAAACAACCGTTATGCCATTTCGACCCCGGTTGAAATTCAGACCGCGGCGCAAACCATCGCGCAAAAAGGCGTGGCCGCCGGCATACGCAGCGTTCAGGTAGACGGAATGGATGTGCTCGCAGTCTACAAAGTCGTTTCCGATGCTGTGGAAAGAGCGCGGAACGGAGAAGGGCCCACCCTCATCGAAGCGCTCAACTATCGTCTCGGACCGCACTCCATGTCCGGAGATGACCCCACCCGTTACCGCAGCAAAGATGAGCCGGGTGAATATGACGAGAAAGAACCGCTTGTACGCTTCCGCAGATACCTGGAAAGCAAAAAACTGTGGACGGAAGAAGATGAAAACCGCGTCGTCGAAGAAGCGAAAAAAGCGGTAGCCGAAGCGATCAAAAAAGCGGAAACCTATGAAAAGATGACGATTGAGGGCCTGATTGACAGCATGTTTGAAAATACGCCTCCACATCTGGAAGAGCAGAAAGCAGAGTTCACGGTCAAGGAGGGTAAATAATCCATGGCACAAATGACAATGGTAAAAGCAATCAACGATGCACTGCGCTTGGAACTGAAGCGCGACCCCAATGTACTCATTTTTGGTGAAGACGTGGGCAAAAACGGCGGCGTATTCCGCGTAACGGACGGACTGCAAAACGAGTTTGGCGCAGATCGCGTCTTTGACACTCCTCTGGCTGAATCCGGAATCGGGGGACTGGCTGTGGGTCTGGGGACCCAAGGCTTCCGGCCTGTAGCCGAAATTCAGTTTATCGGCTTTATCTTTGAAGCGATGGATTCCATCGCTGTACAAGCCCCCCGGATGCGCTATCGCTCCGGCGGCAGATACAATTGCCCTGTCACGTTCCGGGCTCCGTTTGGCGCAGGAGTTAAATCACCGGAGCTGCATAGTGACAGCCTGGAAGGATTGATCACGCAAACCCCGGGAATTAAAGTGGTCGTCCCGTCCAACCCGTATGATGCCAAAGGCTTGCTGCTCTCCGCCATTCGTGATAATGATCCCGTCTTCTTCCTGGAGCATTTGAAGCTTTATTTCACAAAAGGAGAAGTGCCGGAAGGCGAATATACCATTCCGCTCGGCAAAGCCAACGTTGTGCGTGAAGGTTCTGATGTCACCATCATTACCTACGGAGCGATGGTACATACATCGCTGAAAGCAGCGGAAATGGCCGAAAAAGAAAGAGGAGCCAAAGTGGAAGTGATTGACCTGCGGACGATCAGCCCGATTGACATTGAGACGATCGTCAACTCCGTTGAGAAGACCGGCCGTGCCATCATTGTCCAGGAAGCGCAAAAATCCTCTGGTATCGCCGCAGAAGTGATCGCACAAATTAATGAGAAAGCGATCCTGAAGTTGGAAGCCCCGGTTCTCCGCGTGACCGGACCGGATACCGTGCTCGGATTCCCGCAAATTGAAGATGAGTGGCTCCCAACCCCGGCCCGCGTGCTTGCCGCAATCAATCAAGTATTGGATTTCTGATCGATCAACCGATGAGCTCTTTTCTCTTGTGCGCGCCGATCACGGGAATGAATGAGCGGACATCACAGCAGCTTCTTTGTACCGCCGTTTCATTCGCCCGGTGCTTCGGGAGAAAATGGACTACTTGAAGAAATGATTGTTTCTGAGATGGGAGGAAAACACTCGTGGCATACGAATTTCTATTGCCTGACGTGGGTGAAGGTATTCAGGAAGGTGAAATCGTCAAACTGCATGTCAAAGAAGGCGACAAAATCGAAGAGTTTGATACGTTTCTGGAAGTTCAGACCGATAAAGCGGTGGTAGAAGTACCTTCCCCTGTAACGGGTACAGTGAGAGAGCTCAAAATCAAAGAAGGGGATGTCGTCCCCACCCATTCCCTGATCGCGATCATCGATGCGGAAGGGGAAGAGCCTGCCGCTGAAGAAAAAGCAGAAGCCCCCCAAGCGGAAGAGCCCAAGCAAGCAGATCAGCCGGCCGCCGAAAAAACCCAGACGGCAGTCAATGCCGGAGCGGCCAGAAAAGGCAACGTTCTGGCCATGCCTTCCGTGCGCAAACTTGCCCGCGAATTGGGAGTGGACATTACGCAGGTTAAAGGGACCGGCAAACACGGACGCATTTTGGCTGAAGATGTGAAAAGTTTCGCCTCCGGTGAAAAAGTGGCCAAGCCGACCGTGCAGCCGCAAGAGGAACCCAAAGCGGCAGCTGCACCGGCAACGGCGAAAACCGCGATTGAAACCACCGGTACGGAAGAACGCATTCCGCTTCGCGGCATCCGCCGTACCATTGCCAAACGCATGGTGGAAAGCAAGCACACCGCGCCGCACGTCACCATTATGGACGAAGTGGATGCAACCGAATTGATCGCGCTTAGAAAATGGGGCAAAACCATCGCCGAAGAACGCAATATCAAGCTGACCTATTTGCCGTTTATCATCAAAGCAGTCATCGCCGCATTGCGTCAGTTCCCGACACTGAATGCATCGATCGATGATGAAAAAGAAGAAATCATTATCAAAAATTACTATCACATCGGATTGGCTGCGGCCACCGACAACGGCCTGCTGGTTCCGGTCTTAAGAGATGCCGACCGCAAATCCATTTTTGAACTGGCGGAAGAAATCGCCGACAAAGCAACACGGGCGCGCAGCATGAAACTGGATGCGAGCGAACTGAAAGGAAGTACGTTCACCATTTCGAACATCGGCGGTTTTGGCGGACAATTCTTTACACCGGTCATCAACTACCCCGAAGTGGCCATCCTGGGTGTAGGAACCATCAAGGAAAAGCCGGTTGTGCACAATGGGGAAATCGCCATCCGTCCGCAGATGTTCGTATCTCTCAGCTTTGACCACCGCCTGATCGACGGCGACGTGGCTGCCCGATTCTTGAGCCGTGTGAAGCAATTGCTGGAAAGCCCGAATCTACTGATGATGGAGATGAGATAACATGGTAGTGGGAGATCTTGCACAAGAAGTTGATGTTCTCGTTATCGGTGCGGGGCCTGGCGGTTATGTGGCCGCCATCCGTGCCGCTCAACTGGGACGCAGCGTGACCATCGTAGATAAAGATGCCCTGGGCGGTGTCTGCCTCAACCGCGGGTGTATTCCGTCCAAAGCGATTATCAGCGCGGCTGAGCGCTATATGCACATCAAAGAAGCGGGTGACCTGGGCATCGAAATATCCGGCGACGTGAGCGTGAACATGCCCAAGCTGATCGAATGGAAAAACGGGGTCGTCAAGAAGCTGACCGGCGGGGTCCAGTCCCTGCTGAAAGGCAACCAAGTGGACATCGTGTACGGAGAAGCGTATTTCAGCGGCCCGAACAGCGTGCGCATTTCCAATGACGAATCCAGCCAGACTTATAAATTCAACGATGTGATCATCGCGACCGGTTCCCGTCCGGTTGAACTAAGTGTATTGCCATTTGACGGCAAACGCATCCTGTCTTCCACTGAAGCCCTGAATTTGCATGAAGTGCCGAAACGCCTGGTAGTTGTGGGTGGCGGATATATCGGGCTGGAATTGGGAACCGCGTATGCCAAATTGGGGGCAGAGGTCACCATTCTGGAAGGAACCAAATCCTTGCTCCCGGGAACCGATCCGGCACTGACCAAAATGGTTACCCGCAAGCTGAAAAAGCTTGGCGTCACCGTGATTACGGAAGCCATGGTGCAAGGCGGGGAAGTAAACGGTGAGGAAGTAACCGTTCGCGCCACTGTGAACGGAGAAGAGAAAGCCTTCACCGCCGATTATTGCCTTGTATCCGTCGGCCGCAAGCCAAACACCGATGAACTGGGTCTGGAAATCGCCGGTGTGGAATTGGATGAGCGCGGCTTTATCAAGATTGACAACCAATGCCGCACCAATGTAGAGCACATATACGCGATCGGGGACTGTGCTGGCGGAGTGCTGTTGGCTCATAAAGCAAGCTATGAAGCCAAAGTGGCGGCAGAAGCCATGTGCGGCATGAGCAGTGTGATCGATTACCAGGCGATGCCGTTTGTGATCTTCAGTGATCCGGAGATCGCCTATACGGGACTCACCGAAGCACAAGCCAAAGAAGAGGGATATGACCCGATTGTCAGCCGTTTCGCCTTCCAAGCCAACGGCCGGGCTCTTTCCATGAACCATGCGGACGGATTTGTCCAAGTGGTTGCAGACAAGGAAACCAAACAACTCCTGGGTGTGCAGATCGTTGGCCCGGAAGCTTCCACCCTCATTTCCGAAGCGGTATTCGCCATCGAAATGGGCGCCAACGCGGAGGACCTCGCCCTTACCATCCATGCTCACCCGACCCTGCCGGAAACCATCATGGAAGCGGCTGAAGGTGTGTTCGGAAATGCCATTCATATGGTGAATAAAAAGTAAAAGACCCGGATCAAACGGGCTGACGAAAAGAGTCGAGATCATCCATCTCGACTCTTTTCTTTATGCAGGATATGTATGGCAGGGATGCCCCGTCTCAGGATCGGCGCTACCGATCAGGCATGCAGGGAAAAGTGGGATTACCAGCGGCCCGTTTCCGATGCCCTTCCACAAAAAAATTTTAATCTGTCGGCTGTTTTCCCTATAATTTTATTTTAACAGATGGATCAACTGGATCATTGAAATATAGGATCATTTATTCAGATAACACATGAAAACAATATCAATATATATAAAAAATTGACAGAAAATAGTTTTATTTAATCTGATTTTAGCAGAAGGAATATGAGCTTTACATATTGAATTAGTAAGTCCCTCAAAAGATCGAAATAGATGATCTGATAGGTTGGCAAATAAAGGATTAAGATTGAAGATGTTGACTAAGGAGGTGTGATCCTGTTACCGGAAACATAGACAGTTCAAGCGACCGGCAACATGGGATGCAGCGGAAAAAATTCGGGGTTTCCATCAGGCTATGTTTCAGTAGCAGGATTCTCAAATGATGAAAATGGGTGATATGATCCCGGCGCTTAAACTGGTTAACTTGAATGTAGCCAATGTGGAGCCGAAGGATCTGACAAAAAATCAGCTCCATATGGTCTTTCAACTGATCAATGATATGTTGGAATCGCACTCGCGTGCCACCCCGGAAGAAAAAGCAGGATTTGAGCGATATCAAAACAGCTACCTGAGCAAACGCATCTTGCATGACTGGAAACGGAACCGGATGAAAATCAAGGCCTGTGCGGCTGTCGAGTCCAGCCGGCAGAGGGAAATCTGCCGAACCGTTTTTGGGCAGATGAAACCCATGATAACAGGGCGTTTTTATGAAGAATATAAAGGAAAAGGCATTGAAATGAATCGCTTGACGTTTTCCGCGTTTCTTTGGAATCAACGATACATATCCATAAAATTGAGAAAGCTCCTGGACAGCAAATACTGGAGCGAGATCATCCAATTTGTGGATTTACTGGATGAAGAAGATCTGTTCAACGGCTAGCTAAACAATTACATACGAAGCTGGTTCCCCGATCCCCCGTCTCTTTGAAGCCGGGGGCATTTTCCTTATGAAATTGAAAAAATTCCGTCAAGGAAAATGCAAATGAAATGTGAAATAAAATAGAGAGAAAACCTTCTTAACAGGAGAGTAATATAGATGAAAACATCGATTCAAATTGAGGTAAGACCGACGGAAATTGATGTGATGGGGCATGTGAACAATGCCAAGTATCTGGAGTACATGGAATGGAGCCGTGAGGACTGGTATAACAAAGCCGGCCTCCCGTTTGATGTGTTTGTTGAGATGGGCATGGGAACCGTCACGGCCAACATCAATATCAACTACCGCAAAGAAGCGAAATTGGGGCAGAAATTGACCGTGTCCACGGAGCCGGTGCGCAAAGGAAGGAGCAGTTATGTGCTGAAACATGAGATATACAATGAAAGCGGGGAACTTGTGGCCGATGCGGAAGTGGTGAATGTCGTCATCGATCTGAAGGCGAGAAAATCAGTACCGCTGCCGGAAGCCCTGGCCAAGCAGTTTGAAAGCTGAGCGGGCAGGAAGGGGAAGCTCCGGCATCAACAGCGGGCTTTTTACAAAAAAAGCAGGGAGGCAAAAGATATCCCTGCTTTTTCATATGTGCACGGCGGCGGGGGATCATTTGTGGGCTTTGCGCATCTCCCGCAGTTCTTCCAGGATTCCTTCAATTTCCATCATGGTCAGGCGTCCCTGTTTCTTTTGAATCATTTGGTGGATTTCCAACAAATCTTCGTAATCGCTGAGCCGGAAATCTTCCGGGTTGATGATGGCGGCGTTGACCACTTTAAGACTTGTTTTGATTTCACCAACGATTCGTTCCAAATTCTCTTGGCTGGGTGTTTCCAGGTTCACGGGCTCCATCCTCTCTTTATAGACTCTTTTTCATTGTACCGAAAGAAAACGAAAAAACCCATACATTCATACGAAGGGAGAAGAGTCAAATGGGACACAGTCCATCCGGCTATCCACCGCTTTATGTGGACTTTCTTTATTATTTTAACGTGAAACAAGACTATTATGAGTGTCATGAGGTTCTGGAAGAGCTGTGGCTGGAGGAAGGGCGGGAGCGGTTTTACCAGGGTCTTCTGCAAGTGGCGGTCGGACTCTATCACTTTCAGAATGGAAATGTCGGCGGGGCTCTCAAAATGATGCGAGGCGCTTTGGATAAACTGTCCAATTATCCGGATCCTGTTTGGATGGGGATCGATCTTTGCCAGGTGAAGCGCCGGACAAAGGAGTATCTGGAAAAGCTGGAGCAGTTTCAAGCGAAGCCGTTCTCCTTTTATGCGTTCGAGATTCAGGTGACGGATGAAGAGTTGCGCAAACGGGTTGAACAGAGAGGGAGATAAAAAGGCTGGATTCCTGGCTTGATCCAACCTTTCCGTGTTAAAGATGAAATACTTTTTGCTTGATGAGGGCGAGACATTCTCTTGTTTTATGGTAAGGGGTAAACAGCACCCTGGAATGGACGGGAGCCGGGGCAGCGTGTATGCCGGCTTGGCGGGCGTAATTTAAAGCCCGGTACATGTGATAATCGTGGGTGACAATGTACAATTCCGTCCATTTGTGCTTTTGCAAAATCTCTGCGGTGAATTTTAAATTTTCCTTGGTATTGCTGGAACGATCCTCCAGAATCAGGTGTTCGGCAGGTACTCCGCGGTCGACCAGATATTTTTTCATGCCCTCCGCTTCTGTGATGCCGTTATTCCCCAGCCCTCCCGAAAGGATGATGTACTGAACCAACCCGTCATGATAGAGCCGGAGAGCCTGGTTTAACCTTTCCTGAAGCGCGGGGCTCGGTTGCTGATCCCATAGGGCGGCCCCTAATACGATGGCCGCCTGCCGGGTCCGGCCGTCGGGGTCGACATGATCATAGCGCGATACCAAAGGCCATAAATAGCCGAAGAAGATCAGACCGATGATCACCAGAGAGGTTCCAGCCGTGAGGACCCATTTGTTTGTCAACATGTACCACAACTCCAATGAATTTTAAACTGAGACAGACTGCGGGCAAATGACGGTCAGTTTTCCAGTTGGCAATCGGACATAAACGGAGGATGGGGATGGTAAATGGAAAACTTGCCGTTTTCCCTGTTCAGATCGATCACCAGGCCGTCCATCCAGGCTGATTCGGATGGCAGCCAGGCAAACACGATTCCCTTTTCTGTTTTCGTTTCATACTCCGGAAGGATTTCGGTAAGCTCCAGCGCAAAAGAAGGGGCGCTGCATCCGGAAGTGAGCGGAACCACGCGGACGGCGAGAGGTTCCGGCGATCTCTCCCCGGAGATCAGCAGTTTGAGCCTGATCGCGGCCAGCTCACTGAGTTGTATGTTCATTGGGTTGATCAACTCCGCCTTGAAACTCACTAATTGCCAATATAACAAAAAAGCGGGCGGAGGAAAAGACAGCATCTTGTCTTCAATATACGGGTGAAGATCCCGGTTCATTCATCCATTTTCCGTTCATACTAAGGATGAACCGGAGGGATTGTGATGAACAGGAAAGCCATCCTGTACGGATGTTTGTACTCTGCCCCCTGTTTGGTTATAAATGCCGTACCCTATGTCTTATCCACGGAAGCCACTTATTGGTCGGGAAGTTTGGTCTACTGGCTTCTCTTTGGTTTATCGGCATATTTTGTTCTGATGTTCAGCAAAGACCAAAGAGACGATTACGCTGACTAGAGCGGTTCGGTTCCCGATTTGGATTGCCTGATTGTAAATCCAGAGATGATAAAAGTCCTTCTCATGTGGAAGGACTTTTTGTATTTCGGCTGACGACTCACCCAATTTTGTGCAAACCGATGTCCACAAGTTGTGATGAAAACGTTTTCTGGGTTTCAATAACCTTTAATATAATAGTTTATGCGGAAAGGGTTTTTGTTATGCAATTAGATCAAAGAAGTATCCGGTTATTGCAGGAGATCATTTCCTTGCCCGGCGCGAGCATCGGAGATCTGGAACGGAAACTGCGTCTTTCCCGCAGACAGATTCAATATGATCTGGATAAGATCAACGGCTGGTTGAACGAAAAGAATCTGCCCCCCGTCCAGTATGACCGGCAGCAAGGTTTTCGGGTGGACCCGTCTGTTGCAAATCAAGCTGCGGAGCTCCAGACTCCCCGTTCGAAAGAGGTTTATATACTGACTGACCAAGAACGGGCCCGATTCGTCTTGCTCCTGTTGCTCGCCAAAAAAGAACACCTGTCGCTCCTCCATATCAGCAGCGCACTTCAAGTGAGCCGCAATACGGCTTTAAATGACATCAAAAAAGCCAATCGCCTGGCCGGGGAATACGGGATTCAACTTCGCTATAGCCGTTCGGAAGGTTATTTTCTCAACGGATTGGAATGGAACCGGAGGCGGTTGCTTGCTTCGCTCATCCGGAGCTGCCTTTCCCGCGAAAATGGAGAATGGTTGCTCTCGCAACCGCTGGGAGACGATGTGGAGCGGGTCCAAATGGTTCAGAGGGAATTGGAGCGGATCGAAAACCAGTTACAAATTTGCTATACCGATGAACGGTTGGCGGAGTTGGCTTATGAGATTGTCTATACAGTGATCCGCATTCAAACGGGGAACCGGTTGTCATGGCCGGTCGATGGCTGGCAAGAGGTGGTTTCCACGGCGGAGTACGGAGCGATGGAAAATCTTTTTCATTTATTGAAATGGGAAGAAAAGGAGTTTCCTGAAGAACGGGCTTATTTTGCCCTTCAATTGTTGGCAACCAATATGGCAGATGCCGGCGATGATGAGCCGGACCCTCACAGGCAACAATGGCTGGATCTGTCTTTCCGGATGATTGAGGAGTTTGAGAAGCACGCCTGCGTCGAATTGAAGGAAAAAGAAAAGTTGGCCCGGCAAATTTTTCAACACCTGCGTCCGGCCTACTTTCGTGTGAAGTTTGGCCTGGAATTGAAAAATCCATTGTGTGGTCTGATCATGAAGGAACACAGCGAACTTCATCACCTGGTCAAAAAGGCGATGGAGCCGTTCGTCCGTAGGGTTGGCCGTCCCGTGTCAGATGATGAAATGGCTTATGTGACGATGCATTTTGGCAGTTGGCTGAGAAGGCAGGGGATGGAGCTGGCTTCCTGGCCGAAGGCGGTTGTTGTTTGTCCCAAAGGAGTAGCCATCTCCAAAATGCTCTTCATCAAACTGAAGGAAATGTTTCCCGATCTTCTCTTTTTGGACAGCTTGTCCGTCCGGGAGTTTTACAAGTCTCCGTTTTCTTATGACATCGTTTTTTCCACCGTATTTGTGAGAACGGAGGCCATGCTCTTCATTGTAAACCCCATTATCGACAAGGAAGAGGAACAAAGGATATACAGAGAAGTGATGCAGGTTTTATACGGTTTTTCCCTGACGGAGCCGGATGTTCCGGCACTGGTCGAGCTCATTGGCCAATATGCCGACATTCGGGATGCCGACGGGTTGGCCGGAGCTCTTCGCCGGCACTTCAAAAATCGGTTCAAAAAAGGATGGATGAGGAAGGAGACAGACAAGCCCGTGTTAGATGAATTGATCACCGAAGAAACTGTCCAATTGGCTGACGAGGTGGCCGACTGGCAGGAAGCCGTACGGTTGGCGGCTCAACCACTTCTTGAGAACGGATCGGTTGAACCGTCATATGTCGAGGCGATGATCCGCTCCATTCAAGAGACGGGACCATACGTCGTGATCACCCCAAAAGTGGCCATTCCCCATGCCCGCCCGGAAGAAGGCGTGAACATCCTGTCCATGAGCCTTCTCCGCTTGAAACAAAGCGTGTTGTTTGGCGATAAAAAGCCGGTTCACTTAGTCATCGTCCTGGCGGCCACCGATGGTGAATCCCATCTGAGAGCACTTGCCCAGCTGACCGAGTTGCTATCCTCGGAAGAAAATATTGACCGCCTCATTCAGTGTGAGGAAAAAGCAGAGATCATGAAACTCATTCATCATTATTCGAAAGGGGAAACGTTTAAATGAAAATTTTGGTTGTGTGCGGAAACGGACTGGGAAGCAGTTTCATCATGGAGCTGAATGTAAAAAAAGCGCTGGCTGAACTCGGCAAAGAAGCGGAGGTGACTCATACGGATCTGGCAACGGCGCGCACGGAAAAAGCGGATCTTTACATTGGAGCCAAAGATATCATCCACAGCCTTGACGATGGAACACGCCGGATCATCGCTTTGGAGAACGTGATGAATATCGGAGAAATGAAAGAGAAGCTTTCCCCATATTTATGAAAATAGGGTAAACATCCTTTCCCGGCTGGTCCATGTACGGGTGTCGTCCGTTTCCCAACGGCCTCATCCCCATCACAGTCAGCCGGTGAAACAAATGACTTTGAAGCAGGAGAGGAGGATTTCTTTATGTTTGACATGATAATGAAAGATATTTTGGGAACCCCGGCCATTTTGGTCGGTCTGTTTGCACTCATCGGCCTTCTTTTGCAGAAAAAAGGAGCTGCCGACATCGTTGCCGGCACGCTGAAAACCATTATGGGCTTTCTGATCATCGGAGCAGGAGCGAATGTGATCATCGGTTCTCTGGATGTATTTGGCAAAATGTTTAACCAGGCCTTTCACATTACCGGGGTGATTCCCAATAACGAGGCGATCGTGGCCGTGGCCCAGAACACCTTTGGCATGGAAACGGCGCTGATCATGGTGTTCGGGATGGTTGTCAATATCCTGCTGGCCCGTTTTACCCGGTTTAAATATATCTTTCTCACCGGGCATCATACGATGTTCATGGCTTGCCTCATCGGAGTGATTTTGTCGACGAGCGGGGTCAAAGGAGTCGGAACCGTCCTCCTGGGCTCTGTTTTGCTGGGGTTGTGTATGGTCCTGTTTCCGGCGCTGTTGCAGCCCTATGTGAGACAGATTACGAACAGCGACGACTTTGCCGTGGGCCATTTTGGGTCGCTGGGCTACTTTGTCGCGGGAACGGTCGGGAAATATTTCGGGAATAAGGATCATTCGACCGAAAATATTAAGGTTCCCAAGCAACTCGGCTTTTTGCGGGATACCTCGGTGGCGGTCTCTTTGACGATGACCCTGCTCTTCATTATTGTGGCGCTCTTTGCCGGTCAAACGTTTGTGGAGAGCAAGCTGTCGGGCGGTACCAATTATATCGTCTACTCGCTCATTCAGGCGATTACCTTTGCCGCAGGGGTGTACATCGTTCTGGCCGGGGTGCGGATTCTGATCGCGGAGATTGTTCCGGCATTTAAAGGAATCGCGGATAAGATCGTGCCCAATGCCAAACCGGCTCTCGATTGTCCCACCGTCTTCCCGTTTGCCCCCAATGCCGTCATCATCGGTTTCATCATGAGCTTTCTGGCAGGTCTGATCAGCATGTTTTTGCTTCCTCTGTTTGGGCTTGCGGTGATTGTTCCCGGTTTGGTTCCTCATTTCTTTACCGGAGCGACTGCGGGTGTCTTTGGGAACGCAACCGGCGGAAGGAGAGGGGCGATCCTTGGAGCCTTTGCCAACGGGCTTTTGATCAGCTTTCTGCCGGCATTGCTGCTGCCGCTTTTGGGAACCCTTGGCTTTGAAAAGACCACTTTTGGCGACTCCGACTTCGGGGTGGTAGGGTTGATTCTCGGTTATCTCATCAAACTGTTTTAAAGCAAGAACCCTGCCGGTCAAATGAGCGGCAGGGTTCTTTTTTTAATCAAGCCGTTTGTTTTTCTCTCTGGTTCCATTCCTTCACCTTTTGGTCATCCGGAAGGAAATAAGTGAGTACGCCGAGAAGCGGCAGAAATCCGATCCAATGCATCACGCTTGAGAGTCCCGCCATGTCGATCATTTTTCCCAAGCCCACCGAACCAACCGCTCCCATGCCGAATGCAAATCCGACGGTTAAACCGGAAACCATCCCGATTTTGCCCGGGAACAGCTGCTGTGCGTAGACCACGGTGACGGAAAAACTGGACAGCACGATAAAGCCGTTCATGAGTAAGATCACATACGCCCAGGAGGCGTTCACATAAGGCAGGAGCAGGGCAAGCGGCGCGGAACCCAGCATCGAAAAATATATAATCCTTTTCATGCCGAATCGGTCTGCGAGCGGGCCGCCGAAGAACGTTCCGGCTGCACCGGCCAACAGGAAGAGGAAAATGTAGATTTGCGCGTGTTCCAACGAGATGTGGTACCGTTCCATCAAATAGAACTGATAGTAGGTGCTGATGCCGGCGTGATACCAGGAGCGGACGAAAATAAGAAAGATCAGCAAAATCATGGCGAAAAGAAGCGCCTTTTTTATTCCGCTCGTTTGAGCTGCCGCCTGCTCTTGATTTGCGGGACGGGGATGGGCGCGCAGATAGCCCTGATACCACCTGGCGATGAATAGCTGGATCACCAGGGCGGTGCCTGCCACTAACGTAAACCAGAGGGCTCCCCGTTGCCCGAGCGGGATAAAGATCAGGTAGGTCATCAGCGGAGCGAGAGCTTGTCCCGTGTTCCCGCCTACCTGAAAGATCGATTGAGCCAGCCCCCGTCGATTTCCGGCAGCCAAATAGGATACACGCGAAGATTCGGGATGAAAGATGGCAGAGCCGATTCCCACCAGCACGACGGCCAACAGGACAAACATGTAGCTGGGTGCAAAGGCCAGACAGAACATCCCGAGACAGGTGGAAGCCATTCCGATTGGCAGCATATACGGAAAAGGGCGTTTGTCCGTATACCAGCCAAACACCGGTTGCAGTAGAGAGGCGGTAAAGTTGATGGCAAAGCCAATCCATCCGATCTGCGTGTAAGTCAGGTGCATCGAATTTTTCAAGATGGGAAAGATGGCCGGAATCACCGCTTGCATGGAGTCATTGAACAGATGGACAAGGCTAATCAAAAATAAAATAGGATATATAGTTGGTTTTGCATCGAAGCGCTCGGTTGAGGAAAGTTGCATGGGTAGCTCTCCTATCCGTTCATTCAATCCGAACTGTTTTCTCTCGTAAATTTAGATTATCGAAATTATAAAATGCCAAACAGGAGTTGGCAAGACATTTTTCATGATCATGATCCCGCCCTTCTTGCATCTAAAAGAGAGTTCATTTTCAATAACTTTTTAGATGGACTTTTGGTTCAAATTGGAAGGATCCTGGATTCGCTCCTTTATTTAGAGAAGTTAACACATTCTTATTTCTTTTTTATCAATCATATGATCGATAGATGATTTTGGGCTGTTATGCTAAAGAAACAGAGCTTTCTTAAGGAAATGGATGCGAACTTGGCTGCTCGAACGGTTTTTCTGATTTACCTCTTGACCATTTCTTTGGGATTTTTTCTCGATTCTCGTAATAAACTTAAATAGTACAATTTACTTATTTAAATTAGGACCTTTATTTAAATTAAATCTGTTTATCATAATTTAATCACTAAATATACAGAAATAACATTGACAATTAAATATTTAATTAATAGAATGAATAGTGTAAGAATAATTAATTATATTTGAAGTTGAACAAAATGAAGGAGGAATCATGGACAAAGCGAATTCAACGGAAAAACATGTCGTGATCGGTACAGGTGCGCTGGGGAAGGCAGTCGTCAGGGAGCTGGTGTCCAGAGGAAAAGCGGTACGAGCCGTCAACCGAACCGGCCTGGCTGATCTGCCGTCGGAAGTTGAAGTGGTTCAAGCAGATGCCATGAACCTGGAAGAATTGCAGAAAGTTTGCCTAGATGCAGCGGTCATTTATAACTGCACCAATGTTCCTTATGCGGAGTGGTCGGAAAAGCTGGTGCCGATGATCGAAAATATCATCTCGGCAGCAGAATCTGCCGGGGCAAAGCTGGTACATGGCGATAATCTTTATATGTATGGTCCTGTCTCGACCGAGATGACCGAAGATCTGCCGAATGCCGCTACCGGACCCAAAGGGCGGATCCGGGCGCATATCGCAGACAAGATTATGCAGGCGCATGCCCAAAAGAGAATCAGGGCCGCAATCGGTCGTGCTTCCAACTTTTATGGTCCCGATGTGTTCGATTCGATCGTGGGTGAAAAGCTGTTTATCGCAGCATTGGAAGGAAAGGCCGCACAAGTGCTCGGTGATCCTGATGCGCCTCATACATATACTTTTATCGATGATTTTGCCAAAGGTTTAATTACACTGGGTGAACGTGAGGAAGCCTTGGGTGAAATCTGGCATATTCCCAGTGGGGAAACCTTAACGACGAGACAATTCATCGAAATGGTATATGAAGAGGCGGGAACACCGGCCAAACTAAGCGTGGCTCCCAAGCTGGGAATTGCTTTCCTGTCATTATTCAGCCCCTTTATGAGGGATGTGAAAGAAATTTTATATCAATTTGAGAAACCCTTTGTCATGAACCACAGTAAATTTGAAAGCACTTTTGGTGCCAATGCCACCCCGCACCGGGAAGCGATTCGGAAAACGCTCGAGTGGTGTCGAATGCGCGCGAGACAAACTGTAGAGACACGATGAAAGGGGATCTTGATCTCATGGAGCAAAGGAAAGTAAATGAACCGATCGCCATCATCGGAATGGGATGTCGTTTTCCGGGTGGTGCCGATAGCCCGGACAAATTTTAGAATATTTTGAAAAGTGGTGTTGACGCAATTTCAGAGGTTCCGAAAGACCGTTGGGATCTCAAGGCATTTTATAATCCCAGCCGGGAGATCCCGGGCAGACTCATCACCCGGTGGGGCGGTTTCCTGGATCAGATCGACCAATTTGACGCTTCCTTTTTTGGGATCTCCCCGCGTGAAGCAGCTTTAATGGACCCTCAACAGCGCTTGTTGCTGGAAGTCACCTGGGAGTGTTTGGAAGATGCCGGACAAGTTCCTGAAAAGTTAGCCGGCTCCAAAACAGGTGTATTTATGGGCGGCTTTACCCTGGATTACAAGCTGCTGCAATTTTCGGAGAGCAATCGCCATTTAGTCGACTCTCATACGGCTACGGGTGCGATGATGACCCTGTTGGCAAACCGGCTATCTTATGTATTTGATTTCCAAGGGCCCAGTGTGGCTGTCGATACGGCTTGTTCTTCGTCGCTGGTTGCCGTCCATTTGGCATGTCAAAGTTTATGGAACGGCGAGACAGACCTGGCCTTGGCCGGCGGAGTCAATATCATGCTCAAACCCGATTATACGATTGCAGAGTCCAAAGCGGGCATGCTTTCACCTGACGGGCGTTCCAAAACCTGGGATTCTAGCGCCAACGGTTATGTTCGGGGAGAGGGTGCGGGAGTCATTCTGTTAAAGCCCTTGTCCCAAGCACTGGCCGACGGAGATCCGATTCATGCCTTAATCCGTGCGACCGGTGTGAACCAAGACGGGCATAGCAACGGGATCACGGTTCCGCGAAGAGAAGCTCAGGAGGCGCTGTTAAGAGAGGTATACAGCCGTGCCGGCGTTTCACCGGGGCAAATTCAATACGTGGAAGCACATGGAACAGGGACCCCCGTAGGAGATCCGATCGAGGTGAATGCTCTGGGTTCGGTCCTCTCCGAAGGCCGTCCGGAAGGAGAAAAATGCTTCGTCGGTTCAGTGAAGACCAATATCGGACATACAGAAGCCGCTGCAGGGGTGGCTGGTTTAATCAAAGCGGTACTTTGTTTAAAACACAAACAAATCCCTCCGAATCTGCACCTGAAAAATCCAAACCCGTCCATTTCTTTTGAAAAGTTACGCCTACAGGTGGCACAGGAACTGACCCCGTGGCCCGATGCGGAAGGCCCTGCCTTGGCGGGAGTCAATTCCTTCGGATTTGGCGGAACCAATGCTCACGTTTTGTTGGAAGAAGCCCCTGGATCCCGCCGGGTGGATCAAACCAGCGAGTCATTGGAAAGCCAACGGGAATATTTGCTCCCATTATCGGCACGGAGCCCGGAAGCGCTCAAAGATTTGGCGGAGTCTTTCCAGGGGATGTTAACGGACGGTGAGCAGGATATTCACTTGCATCACCTCGGTTACACCGCAAGTCTTCGCCGGAGCCACCATGAAGACCGCTTGGCCCTGGTCGTTCGCTCGAAAGAGAAGTTGTCGGATCATTTAAAAGCATATGTGAATGACGAACTGCGCCCGGGGATGTCCTCCGGACGGGTGAACATTCAGCGCCATCTGGGTCAAAACGAACCTGCACCGCCTTCACTTGCCTTCGTATTCGCGGGAATGGGGCCGCAATGGTGGGCAATGGGACGCGAACTATTGGAAAAAGAACCTGTTTTCCGGGAAACGGTGGAAAAAGTTGATAAAGAATTCACCAAGATTTCCGGTTGGTCTCTGCTGAAAGAGATGTGCGCCGATGAGGCCGAATCGCGGATGGATGAAGCGCAAGTTGCTCAACCCGCGAACTTTGCCTTGCAGCTCGGTTTGGCCGCCTTGTGGCGTTCGTGGGGAATCCGGCCCGATGCGATCGTCGGACACAGCGCGGGTGAAGTAGCTGCCGCTTATGAAGCCGGAGTCTACAGTTTGGAGGATGCTGTGCGCATCATCTACCATCGCAGCCGTCTGCAACAGAGAATGACCGGACTCGGGAAATTGGCTGCTGTCGGATTGCCGCTCAGCGAAGCAAAGAAAGTGCTGGAAGGATTTGAAGAGGAAATCTCGATCGCGGCCATCAACAGCCCGAATGCCGTCACCCTCGTCGGCGACCCGGCCGCGTTGGAAAAAGTGTTGCTTCCTTTGCAGGAAAAGGGCGTATTTACACGCTACCTGCATGGAAAAGTCCCTTATCACAGCCATTATATGGATCCGTTAAGAGAAGAGTTATTGGATGTCCTTCAAGATATTAACCCTCGCCAAGCTTCCATTCCTTTGTATTCTACCGCTTTTGGAAAGCTTTCTGACGGAAGAGAATGGAACGCCGAATACTGGTGGAAAAATGTGCGAGAGCCGGTTTATTTCTCTTCCGCCATCGAAGCACTCATCGAAGCAAATACCCACACATTTTTAGAATTGAGTCCGCACCCCGTACTAACCAGCTCCATCAAAGAATGTTTGGCACAAAAAGAAGCAGAAGGAACCGTCGTGCACTCCCTGCGGCGCAAAGAGCCGGAAAGGGCTGAGATCCTGGGATCTTTGGGAGCCCTTTACACCTTGGGTTTTGCCGTTGATTGGAACGCGTTTTATCCCGAAGGTGGACAAGTGGTCAAGCTTCCGTCCTATCCTTGGCAGCGTGTGCGGCATTGGCAGGAATCCGAAGCTTCAGAACAAGACCGCTTGGGGACAGGGCAGCATCCGTTGCTGGGCCGCCGGTTGAGGTCACCGTATCCGACCTGGGAAGTGCAGATGGACAAATGGCACAGGCGCTATTTGGATGATCACCGCATCCAGGGCGAAGTGGTTTATCCGGGAGCAGCTTATGTCGAGATGGGTTTGGCGGCTGCCAGAGAAGCTTTTGGGGACAGGACTTCTTCCTTATATGTAGAGGATATCGAGTTTCATAAAGCTTTGTTCCTAAATGAGGAAAAAGTTCCCAAGATGCAAGTGCTGCTGGATCCCAATGACGGTTCCTTCCGCATCTACTCGACCTTTAATCCGGAAGGTAAAGATTGGAATCTGCATGCGAGCGGCAAGGTCCAACCGCAAAATAGCGGCAACGTAACGAAGTTGGAATTAAATGAACTGAAGAGCCGGATATTCAATGAGATTCCCCGCGAAGAATGTTATCGCCAATTCAAAATGCTGGGTCTGGAATATGGGGAAACCTTCCAGGGAATTGAACGGTTATGGCAAGGATCGCGGGAGGCATTGGCGGAAATCCGCATTCCGGAAGCACTTGAACATGAAATTCCGGAATATCAGGTTCACCCGGCAGTGCTGGATGTTTGTTTTCAAGTGATGGCGGCAGCGTTGCCGTTTGCCGATCCGGAGAAAGATGAAGTGACCGTCTATATGCCGACGGGGGTCAAACAGGGACGGGTGAGAGGAAACCTCCGTTCACATATGTGGATCTATGCAACGATTGAGGATCAGCAGGATGAGTATCTGAGAGGCGACATCTTCCTGCTGGATCAAGAGGGAAATATTATCATCGAGATTCAAGGGTGCCGGGCAAAATCCCTCACGCAGGATGCCCAGGCGGCAACATCGGCACAGCCCCCTTCGTATTATGAATTGAAGTGGGTGTTGAAAGAGGAGGAAAGCAAGGAACCGGCTGCTGTGACCCAACAACCGGAACAAGCCGGAAACTGGCTGATTTTCGCTGATGAACAAGGCGTTGGACAAGCTCTTGCGAAAAAGCTGGAGGAACAGGGCCAGCATGCGATTCTCGTCTATCCGGGAGACGGCTATACCAAGGACGGGGAGAGACATTATCGTATTCACCCGGCAAACCCGGAAGATATGCAGGCACTCCTCGAACAAGTCCTGGAAGGGAATCAATGCAGCGGGTTGGTGCATTTGTGGAGTTTGAACATCACCGCTCCGGAGTTGACCACCACCACCACCCTTCAACAAGCAGAAGAGCTGGGATGTATTAGTGTACTCCACCTCGTCCAGTCGCTGGCCAAACGGAGCTGGCGGAGAGCTCCTAAATTGTGGCTGGTCACGCGCGGAGCACAGCAAGTGGGCGAAGAAGCAGAATCGGTGAATCCTGCACAAGCATCGCTGTGGGGAATGGCAAGGGTGCTTGGCCATCAAGAACATAAAGATTTATATGGCGGGATTATCGATCTGGACCTTGCCGGCGGTGATGACAGCGCCTGCTTGTTCGAGGCGATTTGGAATCCCGGCGAAGAAGATCAAATCGCCTTCCGCGGAGGAAAGAGATATGTGGCCCGTCTCCACGAACATCACAATTTCGCTCTGCCTGTTGCACCCACATTCAGACCTGATGCCAGTTACTTGATTACGGGCGGATTCGGAGCACTGGGCTTGTTGGTGGCACGCTGGATGATCCGGCAGGGAGCCCGGAGACTCCTCCTGGTCGGGCGCGGGGCATTGCCTCCCCGTTCTGAATGGAGCCGGGTGACAGATTCCCGCCTTGCTGAAAGAATCCAGGCCGTTCGTGAATTGGAGTCGATGGGAGCCAGTGTTCACGTGATCGCTGCGGATGTCTCCCGTGAAGAAGAAATCGTGTCCGCGCTTCAAGATTACGAAGCCAACGAATGGCCGCCGGTTCGGGGAGTGGTTCATTCCGCGGGCGTAGCCCTGCCTCAGTTGATGCTGCAAATGGACGCGAAGGCGTTTACGGATGTGCTCCGTCCCAAAGTGATGGGAGCTTGGAACCTGCATCGCTATTTTGCAGACAAGCCATTAGACTTCTTTGTACTCTTCTCTTCGATCGCTTCGTTGGTCGTGTCGCCGGGACAAGGCAATTACGCGGCAGGAAACGCCTATATGGATGCGCTGGCCGGTTACCGTCAATCGTTGGGTCTGCCTGCTGTCAGCATCAATTGGGGACCATGGGCTGAAGTGGGAATGGCTACAAAACTGGATTTGACCGAGTTTTTCGAACGGCGCGGAAACTATCCTTTCACTCCACAACAAGGACTGGAAGCGCTGGGTCATATCCTCGGACAAAGCGCGCCCCAGGTCGCCGTGGCAACCGCGAACTGGCCTGTCGTGGCTGAGATGAACTATCCGATGGGAGTTGCTCCGGCCATGCTCGCCGATTTGTTGGAGGAAGAAAAACAAAACAGCAAAACGGAAACAGAACAAAACAACGAAGATTTCGTCAAAGGAGTTTTGCTGGCTGCCCCGTCTTCGGAACGGCCCGCCTTGCTGGAATCGTATCTGCAGGATTTAGCCGCATCCGTGTTGCGCATGGATCGCTCCAAACTGAACGTTGACCAGTCATTAAGTACGCTGGGCCTCGATTCCATGATGGCGATTGACCTGAAAAACCGGATGGAGAAGAAACTGGGTGTCAGTCTTGCCGTCGTTGATTTGCTCAAAGGTCCGACTGTCAAACAACTGGCGGCCAACCTCTTGCCACAGTTGGAGTTGGAAGAAGATGATGAGACAGCGGAACTTTTGGCCGAATTGGAACAGTTGTCTGAAGAAGAAATTCAAGCGCTGTTAGAGGAAGTAGCAACAACAGAGGAGATGAAACCATGAGCAAACTGCATGAACGTCTATCCTCGCTTTCTGCCGAAAAACGCGCATTGATTGAAAAACTGCTCAAACAGAAACAAGAAAGCCAAGCGAAGGCCGGGATCCCTGTGCAAAGCAGGGACTCCCTCTCCTTCCCTCTTTCCTTCACCCAGCAACGGCTGTGGATTCTCAACCAGTTGGAACCGGGGAACCCTTTTTATAATGTGCCGTCCGTGTTTCGCTTAAAGGGAAGCCTGGATATGGACGCATTGAAACGGACGCTAAATGAAATGGTTCGCCGGCACGAAGTTTTGAGGACCACTTTTGCCGAAAATGAGGAAGGGCAACCCGTGCAGAGAATTTCTCCTTCTCAGCAGATGGAAATGCGTGTGATGGATCTTCGCAACCTGGACGCTGAGAAGCGGGAAGTGGAAAAAGAGCGCTTGATTCAGGAAGAAGCACTCTATTCCTTCAATCTGTCCGAAGGCCCTCTGTTCCGGGCACTTCTGCTTCACTTGGAAGACGACGAGTATTTGTTCATGGTCACCATGCATCACACCGTCTTCGATGGCTGGTCCCTTTCGGTCTTTGTTCGTGAAATGTGTGCACTGTATGAAGCGTTCTGTCAAGGTGAAGCTTCTCCTCTTCCTCTGCCCAACGTTCAGTATGCGGATTATGCCTGTTGGCAGCGTGAAAGGCTCCAGGGTGAACTGGTGGAAAAGCAACTGCAGTACTGGAAGAGTAAGCTGGGCGGGGCTTTACCTGTCCTGGAGCTGCCGACCGACCGGCCGCGTCCGGCTGTCCAGACATTTAAGGGAACTTACCACTCCATCCTGCTGCCTGTGGATCTGTATGAGGAGCTGAAAGAGTTCAGCCGCCGCGAGGGGGTCACGCTGTTCATGACTCTCCTGGCTGCTTTTAAAGTTTTGTTGTTCCGGTATACCGGACTGGAAGATATCATTGTGGGCTCTCCGACCACCGGCCGAGAAATGCAGGAATTGGAAGGGCTGATCGGTCCGTGTGTGAATACGTTGGCTCTTCGTTCGGATTTGTCGGGAAACCCCACGTTCCGTGACCTATTGGCGCAAGTTCGTGACACTTCTCTTGGTGCATTTGAAAACCAGGACCTCCCCTTTGATCGCTTGGTAGAAGTGTTGCAGCCGGAAAGAAACTTAAGGTACAGCCCTGTTTTTCAGGTGATGTTTACACTGCAAAATTCGCTTCCGGCGATCCAGATGCCCGGTTTGTCGATGGAATTTGTTCCGATTGACTGCGGAACCGCCAAGTATGAGATTTCCTTGGATGTATTTGAGGGGCCGGAAGGACCCACCTGTATATTTGAATATAACACGGATTTATTTGATAAAGACAGAATCGAACGGATGGCCAGCCACTATCAGACCCTCCTGGAAGCCATCGTAGCTTCTCCGGAGCAACGCATTTCCGAGTTGCCGTTGCTCACAGAGACTGAGAAACACCAGCTCTTGCATCAATGGAACCGCCGCTCGCTGCAACACGGCAGTGACGATTGCATGCACCAGTTGTTTGAAAAGCAGGCACAACAAACTCCCGAAGCGGTGGCGGTATCCTTTGAGGCGAAACACTTGACGTATCGGCAACTCAATGAACGGGCCAACCAACTGGCACGTCGACTTCGCTCCCTGGGGGTCGGCCCGGAGACAATTGTGGGCATCTGTGCAGAACGATCCCTCGATATGGTGGTCGGGACGCTGGCCATTCTGAAAGCTGGCGGCGCCTATTTGCCGATGGACCCGTCTTATCCAAAGGACCGTTTGCAATATATGATGGAGGACGCCGGTGCAGAGATCCTGGTGACGCAGCAAATGCTGAACGGAGTCGTTCCTGATGGGGTCAATGCCGTTGTTTATCTGGACGATCCGACGCTCGATCTGGAAAACCGGGAAAATCTGACACCGCTTACCCATCCGGATCATTTGGCTTATGTCATCTATACATCGGGTTCCACAGGCAAACCAAAAGGAACCATGATTACCCACCGCAGCTGGGTGAATGCTTTTCACGGATATGATCAAGCATACGGACTGCGCGAACACTGCACGGCACATCTCCAAATGGCCAGTATCTCCTTTGACGTGTATGCGGGTGACCTGGTGCGGTCGCTTCTTTCCGGAGCCAAACTGGTGCTTTGCCGCAAGGAAATTCTATTCGATGCTCCCGAATTATACCGTCTGATGGCAGAGGAAAAAGTGGATTGCGCAGAATTCGTGCCTGCGGTGATGAGGAATCTGGTCGAGTACCTGGAAGAAACCAATCAGACGCTGGATTTCATGCGGGTCATCGTCGTGAGTTCGGATGTATGGTATGTCCATGAGTATCGGCGTTTCCAGCGGGTATGCGGTCCGAAGACACGGTTGATCAATGCTTACGGGGTGACGGAAGCAACCATTGACAGCACCTATTATGATGGTTCGATGGAATCATTTGCGGATAACGACATTGTTCCGATCGGACAACCGCTTGCCAATGTCTCCGTTTACATCCTGGATTCCCATCTTCAACCGGTTCCGGCCGGCATACCGGGAGAGTTATGTATCGGGGGTGCGGGTGTAGCACGCGGATACTTGAATCGACCGGAGTTGAATGCCGAAAAATTCTTGGATCATCCCTTCGTTCCGGGAGAGCGTTTGTACAGAACCGGCGATCTGGCGTGCTTTATGCCGGATGGAAATATCAAGTTGCTTGGCCGGATTGATCACCAGGTCAAAATTCGCGGTCTGCGGATTGAGCTGGGCGAAATTGAGACGGTATTGGGAGAACACCCCGAAATTCGTGAAAACGTAGTGATTGCAAGAGAGGATAAACCCGGGGATCTGCGGTTGGTCGCTTATCTTGTGACCCATCAGCAGAAGGAGTTGCCGTTTGAAGAACTCCGGATGTATCTGAAAGGGAAATTACCCGATCACATGGTGCCTTCTGCATTTGTGCATCTCGATGCCCTGCCTCTGAATAACAGCGGAAAAGTGGATCGACGTGCCTTGCCGGCTCCTGACTGGGAAGAGCTTGGCTCGAAATCCAATTTTGTCGGGCCGCGCACGGCAACGGAGGAGATGCTGTGTGACATCTGGGGTCAGGCGTTTGGGCTTCGACGGGTAAGCATATTTGATGACTTCTTTGCTTTAGGCGGTCATTCGCTTTTGGCTATTCAAATTATTTCGCAGATTAAAAAAGTTTTTCAAGTCGATTTATCTTTAAAAACGTTATTTGAAACCCCGACGGTGGCCGAACTGGCTACAGTGATCCATGGATACCGCGGGGAACAGAAGGAATATGAGGACTTTCTCAATTCTCTGCCTCAAGTGGAACCCGACCGGGAAAATTTGTACGAGCCCTTCCCGCTTACGGATGTGCAGGAGGCTTACTGGATCGGTCGCAGCGGGGAATTTGAGCTTGGCAATGTTTCCACCCACAATTACGATGAACTGGAATTTGAAAACCTGGATATGGAGCGTTTTGACCAAGCATGGCAAAAATTAATCAAGCGCCATGATATGCTTCGTGCCGTCGTTGATTCGGACGGAAAGCAACGGATATTGAAAGAGGTTCCCCATTATGACATCAAGGTAACGGATTTGCGGGGGAAAAGCCAGGAAGAAATCGATTTCAGCATTGAAGCGATTCGCCAGGAAATGTCCCACCAAATTTTAGACACTTCCAGGTGGCCGGTATTTGATTTGCGGGTGACCTTACTGGACGGAAACAAGGCCCGAATCCATTTCAGCACCGACTCACTTACTTTTGATGCATGGAGTTTCGTGGTTCTGATCAAAGAGCTGGTCCAACTTCATGAAAATATCGATACCGAACTTCCGGAATTGGAGTTTTCGTTCAGGGACTATGTATTGGCGGAACGTTCTCTTCATGGGTCGGAACCGTACCGGCAATCGCAAAAATACTGGCAAAATATCATTCCGTCCTTGCCTCCCGCACCGGAACTGCCGTTGGTGAAGAGCTCGAGTTCGGTCACGCGGCCCCAGTTTAAGAGATTGCACGCCAGCCTGGAGCCGGATGTCTGGAGAAAACTGAAAGGGAAAGCAACCAGAAGAGGCATGACTGCGACGGGAGTACTGTTGGCTGCTTACGCTGAGGTGTTGACAGCCTGGAGCAAAAGTCCCCATTTTACACTCAACCTGACCTTTTTAAACCGGCATCCGTTCCATCCGCAGGTGAATGACATTGTGGGTGAATTTACCTCACTCACCTTATTGGAAGTGGACAACTCGTCACAGGAGCCGTTTGAAGTGCGGGCACGCAAGATCCAGGAGCGGCTGTGGAGCGATTTGGAACATCATTATGTCAGCGGAATCCAGGTACTCCGGGAATTGAAACGAATTCAGGGCGGCGTCACCAGCGCCAAAATGCCGATCGTATTTACCAGTGCCCTTACCTTGCCCATCCCCGACCAGGAGGATTCCCCGATTTCGTTGAGACCGATCCACAGCATCACGCAAACCTCTCAGGTTTCGCTGGACTGCGGGGTTTGGGAAGATTCCGGCACCCTGTATTGCAACTGGGATGTAGTGGAGGAAATTTACCCGGACGGAATGCTGCAGGATATGTTTGATGCCTACTTCCGTTTGTTGCGCCGGCTGGCCGAAGACGAAAGCCTCTGGTCCGAAACGGTGATTCCTTTGATCCCCGAATCCCAACTTGAAAAACAAAAAGAAGTGAATGAGACAAAGGGACCCGTTTCAACCGGGATGCTGCACACCTTATTTACAAAACAAGCATCACAAAGAGTGGACCAACCGGCAGTCGTCACCTCCGGGCGAATGCTCACCTATGGCGAAATGGACCGGCTTTCCAACCAGGTCGGACACCTGTTGCGGGAGCAGGGGGCCCAGCCCAACAAACTGGTCGGTGTGTTCATGGAAAAAGGCTGGGAACAGGTCGTAGCGGTCCTGGGCATTCTCAAGTCGGGTGCGGCTTACTTGCCGATTGACCCTGAATTGCCTCAAGAGCGCGTCACGTATTTGCTGGAACACGGCGAAGTGAGCCTGGTACTGACCCAATCGTGGGTAGCTGAAAAGGTGGATTGGCCGTCCCATATCAAACGCTGGAATCTGGATGGGGACGAGTTGCGGCACTTCTCAACCGAACCCCTTTCCAGCGTGCAGAATCCCGGAGATTTGGCGTATGTCATCTTTACCTCCGGCTCGACCGGATTGCCGAAGGGGGTCATGATCGACCATACGGGTGCGGTTAACACGATCAACGATATTAATTCCCGCTTTGACATCGACAGCAACGATCGCGTTTTCGCTCTTTCGGCTCTGAACTTTGACCTGTCTGTCTACGATATCTTCGGAACGCTGGCGGCGGGCGGAACGATTGTGATCCCGGATGCCGACTCCAGAAAAGATCCCGCCCACTGGATGGACCTGATGGAGAGGGAAAAAGTGACGGTCTGGAACTCTGTTCCCGCTTTAATGGGCATGTTGACGGAGTTCGCGGAGGGGCGGCAAGAAAGATTGCCGGGCAGTCTGCGCCTGGTATTGTTAAGCGGCGACTGGATTCCGCTCAACCTGCCGAATAAGATCCGGTCCTTGTCAAACGATGTACAGGTGATCAGTTTAGGCGGTGCCACAGAAGCGTCCATTTGGTCCATTATTTACCCCATTGAGGCTGTGGACCCTGCCTGGCAGAGCATTCCGTACGGGAAGCCGATGGTCAATCAAACCTTCCACGTTTTGAATGATGCTCTCGAACCCTGTCCGATTTGGGTCACGGGACAGCTGTATATCGGCGGGATCGGTCTGGCAAAAGGGTATTGGAAAGATGAAGAGAAAACCCGCTCCAGTTTCATTATCCACCCGAAGACCGGGGAGAGGCTGTACCGCACCGGGGATCTCGGACGATATCTTCCGGATGGGAATATTGAGTTCCTGGGCCGGGAAGATTTCCAGGTCAAGGTGCAGGGTTACCGCATTGAATTGGGAGAGATCGAGTCCGTATTGACCCAGCACCCCTGTATAGCGGAAGCGGTCGTCACCGCGGTGGGAGAGCAAAAAGGAAATAAGAAACTGGCTGCCTACGTGGTTTGCCGGGAAGGCATGCAGGCAGATCCAGACGAGTTGCGCGGTTTCCTCCTGCAAAAACTGCCGGAGTATATGGTGCCGAAGTATTATATGGAACTGGTTGCGCTGCCGTTGACTCCAAATGGAAAGATCGACCGTAAATCGCTGCCCAAAATTGAAGCGATGGAGGAAGAAATCAAACAAAGTTTTGTTCCCCCGCGCAATGAAGTGGAGCAAAAGATGGCTGACATTTGGGCGGAGTTGCTGGAGATCGAGAAAGTTGGAGTGACGGACAACTTCTTTGAATTGGGAGGCGACTCCATGTTATCGGTCCGGGTCGTCAACCGGTTGCGCCAGGAATTCCAGGTTGAATTGCCGCTCAGAAAGATTTTTGAAACGCCTGATATCGCGCGGTTGGCCGAGTACATCACCAAGAAATTGAATGTATTAAAGATTTAAACACAACGACGCTGCCAATTGCACCCGGTGATTCCTTTGCCGGGTGCAGAACCGGCAGCCGTTTGAAAGGATGGTCGTCAAAATTGGAAAAAAATGTTTGGTTACGCAGGTTTGTGATGATCGGAATTCCTTTGTTCATGGCCATTTTGGAAACCACTCATCCTGTGCACTTGAAACCGACCGGTGTCTACCGTGCCCTGAGTTCTCACGTCGATTGGTGGATTTTTCTTCATGTGATCCAATTGGTTCTGTTTGGTCTGTTGGGTCTGGCGGTGTACTGGCTGGTCAGCGGCATTCGGGGGCTTGCAGCGACGGTTGCACGCATTTCCGTCTTGTGCTTTGTGATTTTCTACAATGCGTTTGATGCATTGGTCGGCTTGGGGAATGGCATTTTGATCAAGTATACGCAAGGCACTGCCCCGGAACAGAGGGAAGTGCTGGAGAAAGCCATTGATGCTTTTTGGACCAGCGGAATTGCTACTTTGATCACCGCACTTGCAGTAACTTCCTGGTTGATTGCTGTTTTCGCCGCAATGATCGCCCGGGCGGAAGCAGAATCAAAGCGCTGGCTGGTATTGTTGGGGGTTGTCGCAGTACCTTTTGGCTTGTTTAGTTTTCCTGCCGGAATTTCCGGCACGCTTGTTTGGTGGATCTGTGTCGTTGGGTTGGGCGTTGTTTTTGCCCTGCTCGCCAAACCTCGTCTGTCGACGGGGCTGTTAACGGTAGCCGCTTTGCTGTTTGCTTCCAGCCACACACCACCATGGGGGCCTCCGGGTCTGTTTTGTTTCTTCCTGGCCACCTTGCTGGTGGAGTTGAATCTGGAAAAGCAATTCGCATTCCGTGTTCAGTTGGCCAGGAAAAGCCGGGCATAAGCAGACATCTGGAAAGGAGCACATCATGTCGAGACCATCCGTACCATCCATGAAGAATGAATGGATCTTATCTTCCCATCCCAAACCGCACGCCAAACTCCGCTTGTTTTGTTTCCCTTATGCAGGCGGAAATGCCGTGATTTATCGTTCATGGCCGGAATTATTTCCCCAGGAGATTGAAGTGTGTCCCGTCCAACTTCCCGGCAGAGGGAACAGGTTGTTGGAACCTCCTATCAACCGTCTTGATTCTTTATTGGAAGTGATGACAGAAGCGCTCCTTCCCTTGATGAATCTCCCTTTTGCTTTTTTCGGGCACAGTATGGGAGCACTCATCAGCTTTGAGTTTGCGCGTTATTTACGGAGAAACAAAGGCTTAGAGCCGGTTCACCTGTTTGTTTCCGCACACAGGGCTCCCCAGATCCCCAGAGCCCGGTCCGACATTCATCAGTTGCCCGATCAGGAATTCATCCAATCGTTGAAAAAATTAAACGGCACACCGGAGGATGCACTGCAAAATGAAGAGTTGATGAAGTTGTTATTGCCGGTCATCCGGTCCGATTTTGCGCTGTGTGAGACGTATGAATACAGGAGAGAGTCTCCGCTCGGCTGCCCGATCACCGCCATGGGCGGGTCGGAAGATACAGGAGTTCCGGTCGAACATGTTGCCGCATGGAAGGATCATACCGTCAATACCTTTGCGATGCAGTTATTTTCAGGAGATCATTTTTTCCTCCATGATCACCAGAAACAACTGTCGGAGTTGATCTTTCAAAACTTGACTTTGTCGGCGCTTGCGAGATGAGTGTTTTCCGAAAGTGATCCGGGAGAGCTCTGTCACTCCGCTCGTAGACAGGGGATAAAGATCCCGGATCTTGGCCAATCACTTTCAAAGACCGATACAGGGAGATGGATCACATGTATAACTATGAACGGTTCGAATCGGAAGTTCGCAGTTATTGCCGGTCATTTCCTACCGTTTTTTGCAAAGCGAAAGATCATCTTCTATGGGACATTGAGGGGAAAGAGTATATCGATTTTTTTGCCGGGGCAGGAGCATTGAACTACGGACATAACAATTCATTTTTGAAAGAAAAGCTTATAGAATACATCGTGGGCGATGGGATCACTCATAGCCTGGATATGGCTACGATGGCAAAAGAAACGTTTTTGGGTAAGTTTTACGAAGTGATTCTGGCTCCCCGCCGGATGAATTATAAAATCATGTTTCCGGGTCCTACCGGCACGAATACAGTGGAAAGCGCCCTGAAAATAGCGCGCAAGGTGACGGGCCGTACCTCTGTGATCAGCTTTACGAATGCCTTTCACGGGATGAGCCTCGGTTCCTTGTCGATGACCGCAAATCCCGGAAAAAGGCGCGGAGCAGGGGTTCCGCTGGAATATTGCATACGCATGCCTTATGATCGCTTTTTAGGTGATTCAGAAAGTTCGCTGGCGTTTATGAGAAAATTTTTGCAAGATAAGGGAAGCGGAATCGATCTGCCTGCGGCGATGATATTGGAAACGGTTCAAGGTGAAGGGGGATTGAATGCAGCCAGTTTCTATTGGTTAAGAGAGGTCGAAAAAATAGGCCGGGAATTGGGGATCTTATTAATCATTGATGATGTACAGGCCGGCTGCGGACGTACAGGAACCTTTTTCAGCTTTGAACCTGCGGGAATCCAACCGGATATTATTTGCTTGTCCAAATTGATCAGCGGATATGGTTTGCCTATGTCTTTAACTTTAATTAAACCGGAGTACGATATTTGGAGCCCCGGTGAGCACAATGGAACCTTCAGGGGGAATAACGCTGCTTTTGTCACGGCTGCCGCTGCCTTAACCTATTGGGAAGACCGGACATTTCAGGAACAAATCCAGCAAAAGGCGGAGAGAGTCCATCGGAAACTAACACAAATGATCGCGGACTATCCGGAATTGAGAGGAGAGGTACGAGGCCGGGGACTGATGCAGGGCATTGCCTGCGGAGTGGATGGATTGGCTGAAAACATCTGCAAATCCGCGTTCCGGCGCGGAGTGATCCTGGAAACTTCCGGTCCCCGTGACGAAGTCGTGAAGCTGCTCCCGCCTTTAACGATTACGGAAGAGGTGCTTGATCAGGGTTTGCAAGTGTTGGAAGAGAGCATCCAGGAGTGCCTGAACAACGAACTTCATGTGGCCTAGCCCATTTTTGGAACAGGTAACGAGTCAGGGGTTCACCTGAGGGAATCTCCGGTCTCCCCATCCAACCGATGGATCCGGGCCGCCGCCTGTCGGATGCGGGAGCCCTCGGCAGGATTGTAAAAATGGTTAAACTTGCGTTTTCTCTGTTTCTCTGCAACTGCACACATGATAAGATATAAAAGTAATCTACATACGAGGAGGAGCACCAGCATATGACTCAAGAGCGCCAAGGAGCCGTTACGTTTAAGGGAAATCCCGTAACTCTGCTGGGTCCTGAGATTAAAGCGGGGGACCAGGCACCGGACTTTACCGTATTAGCCAACGATCTTTCCACGGTTACCTTAAATGACAGCAAAGGTACGGTTCGCATCATCAGTGTCGTTCCGTCTCTGGACACGGGTGTCTGCGATCTGCAAACCCGCCGCTTCAACGAAGAAGCCAGCAAACTGGAAGGTGTGAAAGTTCTCACGATCAGCGTAGATCTCCCGTTTGCGCAAAAACGCTGGTGCGGGGCGGCCGGGGTGGACAACCTGCAAACACTGTCTGATCACCGCGAACTTTCCTTTGGCACCGCTTATGGTGTTGCGATCAAAGAATTGCGGTTGCTCACCCGCGCGGTCTTTGTCATCGACAAAAATGACAAAGTGGTTTATGTGGAGTATGTACCGGAGGTAACCAACCATCCGGATTACGAAGCACCGATCCTCGCTGCCAAAAAAGCACTGGAAGCTTAATTTCTCTTTTGAACAAAAACCCGGCGGTAGTGCTGGGTTTTTGTTTTACTGTCTTTAAAGTGTAGGTGAGATCTGTTGAAATCAACTCTTCGATTATTTGTGGCCGTCCCTCTGCCACCGGAACAAAAAAGGATGTTGAGCCGCTGGTGCCATGAGCGGAAAAAAGAGTGGCCATTTGGAAAATGGGTCTTTGAAGAAGATTATCACATTACTTTGCAGTTTTTGGGCGATTGTTCCCACGGGCAACTGGAGTCCATTGTTTCCGCTTTAGAAGCGGTTGCAGGGAAAGAGCGGCCTTTCACGTTAACCATTCGGGGAATTGGCACGTTTGGCCGGCTGGAGCAACCACGGATCTTATGGGCAGGCGTGGCAGGAGACTTAGAGCGTTTGCGCCATTTGCAGCAGCAAGTGACCACGAATTTGGCGCCCATCGGGTTCCCGCCGGAAGACCGGCCCTATCGCCCGCATATCACCTTGGCGCGCAAGTACCAAAAAAATGATTTTATCACCCGGCAGGCAGGGCAGATGAATCCTTGGGAGACAGATGAGTCCGCCTGGGAGGCGGAGGAAATCGTCCTCTATGAAACCCGTCTGGGCCAGCAGCCGATGTATCATCCCATCAGCCGCTTTCGGTTTCCATAAAATCTTGATCATGGTCTGGCCGACCAAGGGTGGGTGAACATGTGGCAACCAGGGGGGAGAACCAGCCATCCCTTTAGAAAGATGGAAAACTTGGCTGCAAAAAAGGAGGGTTCCTTCCCGGACGCCTCCTTTTTTCATCGCCTTTGGGCAGGTATTAAATTGGCCGTCGACCTTACGAACCGGTTTTTGCTTTCATCCATTCTTTTCCTTTCAGCCAGCGGGTGATGATCATGCTGGACACGGTGTCTCCGGTAGAGTTGACCATTATCGCGGGCGGATCGACGAGCGTTCCCAGAATCGCCAGGAGAGGCAAAGCCTCCGGCTGAAAACCGTACATGGTAACGATCAATAATTCACCGATAAACCCGCCGCCGGGAACACCGGACATAACGGTTCCGCTCAAGATGGCGATCAAAATGGCTGTCAGGTATGTTTCGATTCCTTCAAACGGGATTCCAAAAAGGCCGAACAAGAAAGAGATTTTCAGGATCGCGCTGATACAGGAGCCATCCATGTGAATGGTCGCACCGATCGGGAGAACAATTTCCCGTATCTCTTTATCTACGCCAATTCGCCGGGCGGCAGTCAAGTTTGCCGGGATGGTTGCTACGCTGCTGCCGGTTCCCAGTGCCGTTACCGCAGGGGTGAGGATATGTTTCCAAAAGGAGCGGATGCCTTGTTTACCTCCCGCCACCCAGGCATATAAAGTGAAAAAGATAAAGAAGTAAAGAATGGATACCGGGTAATAAACGGCTGCCGCACGGGCATAAGAACCGAGCAGTTCCGGACCGAATACGCCCACCAAATTGGCAAAATAGGCTCCCAATCCCAGTGGAGCGATCCACATGAGCACGAAGATCAATTTCATCATCACTTCAGACAGGGCATCCAGTCCCCTGGCCACGATTTTTCCCTTTTCGCCCGCCAGGCTGACTGCCATTCCGAATAAAATGGCAAAAATGATCAAGGGAAGCATGTTTTTTCGGGAAAGCAGATCTTTGAAATCAGGAACTGTAAAGGTAGAAACGATTTGATCCGCGGTTTTCAGCGGTTCCGCTTTTTCCGGCTCGGGGAGCTGGACGTTGATTCCTTCTGCGGGAGGAAACAGCTTGACAGCCCCAATGGTAAGCGAAGCGGAGATAAAACCGGTGATGAGGAAAACGATGAGCATGATGCCCAGAATTTTGCCCAGTGTCTTCAAATTTGCGATATTTGCTACCGCACTGGAAATCGTAATCAGAACGAGCGGGACAACAACGGTAAAGATCAGATTGAGAAAAATATCCCCAATCGGCTTAAGGACCGCTGCCCTGGGGCCAAATACAACTCCGATGACACATCCGACGGCAATCGCCGCCAGCAATAGAACCGGGAAACGATAGTTTTGGTAGATACTGGTTTTTCCTGTTGCTTTCACTATATACCATCCTTTCTTTCTGATTCTACTACGTCTTAACAAGAAAAAACCCTTCTGATTGATAGGAAATCCTGTCCCGGCTCCGGTCAACATTTCGGCCTTAGAAAGAAGAATAAAAAACCTTCCGGCGGGGAACCGGAAGGTTGGGATACAGCCTCTACCGATAAATGGACGATCCAGTTTCTTTAAACTCTTTCGCTTTTTCCTGCATGCCTGCTTCTGTCGCTTCCTGCAAGGGGAGACCGTTTTTCTCCGCATATTCGCGAATGTCTTGTGTAATGCGCATGCTGCAGAATTTGGGGCCGCACATGGAACAGAAGTGAGCGGTTTTGGCCGGTTCGGCCGGCAGGGTTTCATCATGAAATTCACGGGCCCGTTCCGGATCGAGAGACAGGTTGAATTGGTCGACCCAGCGGAATTCAAAGCGGGCTTTGGACAAAGCATCGTCTCTTTTTTGCGCCCCCGGATGCCCTTTGGCCAGGTCAGCAGCATGAGCGGCAATCTTGTAGGCGATCACCCCTTCTTTTACATCCTCTTTATTGGGCAGACCCAGGTGCTCTTTCGGTGTGACATAACATAACATCGCCGTACCGAACCAGCCGATCATCGCCGCACCGATCGCCGAGGTGATATGGTCATAACCCGGAGCGATATCCGTCGTGAGCGGGCCTAACGTGTAGAATGGCGCTTCGTGGCAGATTTTTTGCTGAATATCCACATTTTCTTTGATTTTGTGCATGGGGACATGGCCGGGGCCTTCGATCATCACCTGCACATCGTACTCCCAGGCGATTTTCGTCAGCTCACCCAATGTTTCAAGTTCGGCGAATTGCGCCTCATCATTGGCGTCAGCGATGGAGCCCGGACGCAAACCGTCTCCCAGCGACACAGAGATATCGTACGTTTTCAGGATTTCGCAAATCTCGCGGAAATGAGTATACAGGAAGTTTTCCTGATGATGCGCCAGACACCAGGCAGCCATGATCGAACCGCCGCGGGAAACAATTCCGGTGACCCGCTTGGCGGTGAGCGGGATGTAGCGTAACAGCACCCCGGCGTGGATGGTGAAGTAATCCACCCCCTGTTCCGCTTGTTCGATCAACGTATCGCGGTAGATTTCCCAAGTGAGTTCTTCCGGTTTTCCGCCTACTTTTTCCAGAGCCTGATAGATGGGGACTGTCCCCACCGGAACCGGTGAGTTGCGGATGATCCATTCCCGGGTGGTGTGAATGTTTTTCCCGGTGGACAGATCCATGATCGTATCCGCACCCCAGCGGGTGGCCCAGGTCATTTTCTCCACTTCTTCTTCAATCGAAGAGGTGACCGCGGAATTTCCGATGTTGGCATTGATCTTGACATGAAAGTTCTTGCCGATAATCATCGGCTCAGCTTCGGGGTGGTTGATGTTTGCCGGGATAATGGCCCGCCCTCTGGCCACTTCGTCGCGCACAAACTCCGGGCTTACATTTTCGCGGATGGCGACAAACTCCATCTCCGGAGTAATGATCCCTTTTTTGGCATAATGCATCTGCGTCACGGTTTTTCCGGCTTTCGCCCTCAACGGACGGTAATGGGCGTGCGGGAAAATTTCCTGCTGCCCGGCTTTTTCCTCCGAGCGGTACCCGTTGTCGATCGGCTGTACTTTGCGCCCTTCGTACTCTTCCACATCCCCGCGTTCCAAAATCCATTGCCGGCGAAGTTTAGGCAGCCCTTTCCGCAAATCGATGGCGGCATCGGGATCGGTATACGGACCGCTGGTATCATAGACCCGGACCGGTTCATTGGGAGTTTCCCCGCGCCAATCCTTGGTGGGGGAAAGCTGAATCTCGCGCATCGGAACCAAAATATCGGGTCTGGAGCCTTTTACATACACTTTTTTACTGGCCGGAAATGAATACATGTTTTTTTCCTCCTGATGTTGTAATTTAGCAACTCATTTTCGGAGACGTGGAGTGGCGCTCACCGATACTGAGATTATTGGCGCTGATACGCAAAAAAGCCGCACACCAAGCGCGTGCGGCTCCCATCCAACCATTGGAAAAAATCCAAATGCATCCATTGGAAGAATGATAGAAAGGACGATTCGTCCATCCCTGCGCTGGCATTATCCAGATCAGGTTAACCGGTCGGCGGCAGAGTTCTCCGCCCTCTCAGCCTGGCTCACTCCAAGCTCCCGTTTCTATCCTTATGTAGTTGCTATTATCAACGTAGCATAGAACGGACAAATGGTCAATCGATCAGAAATGCGATTTCGGCAGCAAATCTTTTAGGATTTTAAGAATAGATTTATTTATCTTTCCCCGCTTGTCACCAGTTTGCTAAAATATCAATACAGTTGGGCAAGACACCTTCCGGTTTGTCGGCTATACTAATAGTACATTGCTTCAACGGTCGCGTTGATATCATAAATCTATTTATAAATGAAAAAATGTTTTGATGTTTTGGCTCCTCTGTCATTTCGTCTTTGTTTTCGGTATCCTATTAATAGGCTGTAGTGGAAAGGATGGCGTTTCTTTTGAGAATTGACTGGTCTCATGTGAGCAAAATATATGAGCCCCGGAAAGAGATTCGGGGACCTTACCACAGAAGAACACGTCATATGGGCTTGCTCGATTTTTCGGCATCAGTAAGAAGAGGAATCACAGCCATCCTGGGGCCTGAAGGTTCCGGCAAGACTACTTTGCTCCGATTAACGGCAACATGGATGGTTCCGGATGACGGAAGGATCACTTATATAAATCATGACGGAGAAACTTACGTTTGGTCCAAAGGCAGCGTAATCACTTCAGGGACTTCCAGCCTCGGCAACTTAAAAGAGCAAATTAGCTACATACCCCATACAAAAAAATTGGATCATGATATCACAGTGGAATTATCCCTCCTACACCTCGCTCAACTTCGTCGTGTTCCGAATCCCAAGAAAAGAAGTGCAGAGATGATCGCCAAATGGGGACTGGCCGCCTACCGCCGCACACCGCTTCACCAATTGGCCGGCGGCGTGCTGAAGAGATATTTGCTTGCACAAAGCTTGATCGTCAGCCCGAAAATCTGGCTCCTGGATGAACCGACCAACGGGCTTGATGAGTTAGGAAAACGCTTGTTATGGCAGGAGTTAAAAAATAACCCGGCAGACCGCATCACCCTGATCGCCACCGATGACATGGATCTGGCAGAATGCTCGGATGATCTGATGTTGTTGGAAGCGGGTTCCTGCCGCCGCCTCGGAAGGAAGAAACTGCTTACCGCGAGCGTTCCGGAAGGTACGGTGGCCGCATGGTACCGGGCGATGCAAGCTTTTTCCCAGTTGCGCAGTTACCAGCGATAAGAGATCCATCGTTCTCCACAATGTTACAAAAACGAAGGGGTGGGGGAGCAGGAGTGGAGTCCGAACAAACACAGACCTTTCAAATGAATTGGCGAAAATTTTATCAGTTAGTCAGGCAGGCCCGCCTGCCAAAAATGGTGATCGTGCTTGCCGTTGGGCTCAGTCTTTTGCAGACGGCGGCAGGTTTGGTTGTTCCCTGGTTTACCAAAGACATGGTCAATGTGCTGTCAACCGCCCGATTAGACCCGGGGATCATCCTCCTTTTGAGCGCGGCTTTTCTATTGCAGGCTGTTGCGGGAGGCTTTTCGTCCTATCTTCTCTCCTATCTCGGGGAAACGGTGGTGGCCAATCTGCGCAAGCGTTTGTGGCAAAAAACGTTAAGCTTGCCGGTCTCTTACTTTGACCAGAACCGGTCGGGGGATTTGATCAGCCGCGTCAACAACGACACTTACATGATTAAAGATGTGATCACCAATCACCTGGTTTCCTTGTTTTCCAGTATCGTCTCCGTCATCGGCTCTCTGGCCCTCCTGTTTTATCTGGACTGGTCGATGACTTTGGTCATGCTGATCGCCGTTCCGGTTCTGTTTCTCGTCATCCGCCCGGCCGGACGCAGGATGTATCAGATCTCCAAGAATTTGCAGAAGGAAACGGCGGAATTTACCAGCCTGCTTGCCCAGGTCATTTCGGAAATCCGACTGGTCAAAGCCTATACAGCGGAACCGATCGAGCGGGAAAACGGAGAGAGAGGAATCCGGCATCTCTTTCAGTTCGGATTAAAGGAAGCCCGGGTGATCGCCTTCCTGCAACCACTCATGTCACTGGTGATGACCGGCATGCTGGTGGTGATCATCGGGTTCGGAGGGATTCGGGTAGCCACCGGAGCGCTGACTGCCGGTGAATTAGTCGCCTTTATTCTCTATTTGTTTCAAATCATCATCCCGCTCAGCATGATGGCCCGCTTTTTTACCAGCTTGCAGAAAGCGATGGGCGCAACGGAGCGTTTAAGCCAAATCCTGGAGCATGAAGAGGAGGAGCAGAAGGAAACGGATCTTGCCGTCAACCCGGCACTGCCTATCATCATCGATAATGTCACTTTTTCCTATGTCACGGGTGAAGAAGTGTTGCGCCGTCTTTCATTTACCATTGAACCGGGCAAGATCACGGCGATTGTGGGCCCCAGCGGAAGCGGCAAAACGACCCTTTTCTCCCTGCTGGAACGTTTTTATGAACCGACAGCGGGAGAGATTCGCCAGGGAGAGATTCCGATCCGGCGGTTTCGATTGCGTGACTGGCGAAGTCAGTTTGGCTATGTCTCCCAGGAAAGCCCCCTCATGGCCGGAACTATTCGCGAGAATATCTGTTATGGGATGGAACGGGATGTTTCGGATGAAGAAATAAGAAAGGCAGCGAAACTGGCTTTTGCGGATGAATTTATTGACAAACTGCCGAATGGATACGACACCGAAGTGGGCGAACGGGGAATCAAGCTGTCCGGCGGCCAGCGGCAACGCATCGCGATCGCCCGCGCCCTGCTTCAGAACCCCGGGTTCTTGATGTTGGATGAAGCGACTTCCAACCTGGATTCAACCTCAGAGAAAATGGTGCAGGAAGCCTTATCCAACCTGATGAAAGGCAGAACAACCCTCGTGATCGCCCATCGCTTATCCACCGTTGTCGATGCAGACAAGATCGTGGTCATCGAAAAAGGGCAGGTCACCGGAGAAGGGACTCACCATGAATTGCTCCGGCACCATCAGCTCTATCAGCAACTGGTGAAACAGCAATTCAGATGGGAGTTGGAGGGGAATGTTGCAAATACGGACCAGACAGCGAAAGGGCTCTCTTGAAAGGAGGGCCCATTTTTATCCATGCACAGCCCGGCCCTCTCGTTTCAAAAGGAGTGATAGAAGTGAAGACGGCAGGCGGTATTTTCATATTTTTAGGCATCGTTCTTTTAATCATGGCCAAAGTTGAGCTGGGGAATAGAGACGGAAATGAATTGGATGCCATGATTGAAGAAAGACGTACTGCTGAGGAAAAAGAAAAGAATGCGAAACGGGGAATCCGGCTGGCTCTGATTGCGATCGGGCTTCTTTTAACGGGAGTTTTGTTATTTAAGCTGTAGCGGGAACAGTCGGCTTCATCCTGTTATTTTACATTAGTTACTCTACAAAAGTAAGTATAATTCCATTATACTTATAGAAAAGCAAGTTCATTCTATGTGATAAAGGAAGTGGAACAAAACGTGATGAAAATATATCCCGCTGCATCCCGGTTTACATCGGATCACGGGTGGTTAAAAAGCCATTTTAGCTTTTCATTTGCTGAGTATTATGATCCAAACAATGTGAGCTTCGGATCGATGCGTGTCCTTAACGATGATGTTGTCCAGCCGCTGACGGGGTTTGGCATGCACCCTCATCGTGACATGGAGATTGTATCGATCGTCTTGAAAGGACAACTGAAACATGAGGACAGCGAGGGGAACTCTGAAATTTTGCGTCCGGGGGAAGTGCAACGGATGACGGCAGGAACCGGGATCGTTCATTCTGAAATGAACCCGTCATCTACAGAAGAAGTCAATTTTTTGCAAATGTGGTTCATGCCGAATGAGCGAGGATTACAGCCTTCCTATGAGCAAAAAGCTTATAATCAAGAAGCGATGAAGAATCATTTATTGCCGGTGGTTTCCAATCTCCCTCAATCCGAAGAGGTGGCTTATATCCATCAGGATTTGACCATTTATCTTTCCAGGCTTGATTCGAACAAAACTCTTTCATTTCAGCAGGAAGAGAATCGTAAAATGTTCTTCTTTGTCATCGAAGGCGATGTCATTCTCAACCAAGATGTCAAACTGAAAAAACGTGATTCAGCTCGAATCACAGATCAGCCGGCATTAACGATTCAAAGCGATTCCGGCGCATTTTTCATGTTAATCGATTTAGCGTAAGATGACCCGCCCTGAACGGGGGCTGGGCTGCACCGTGAACTCAGCGGTGCAACGAATGAAACAAGATGAGATCGAGCTGGAGAAGGTATTCCCGTGAAGCAGAAGCCTTGGATAAAAAACGGAAAAACTCAGTTCTCTTGTTTGACGGAGACCTGAGTTTTTTTCTTCAACAGGATCTGGGATCCTTCGCCACCGGTTATTTATCTTATACTGAACCCCGGTTACCTTCTGCCGCATCCATGACTTATTCCTGTTCATACAACTCGACGACCGAACGGGCCAGGTCCACCACTTTCCGCTTCAACTTCTCAGGGGAAAGGACCCGGATTTGGCAGTTGTATCCCAAAATGCATTCCATCGCTTCCTGCTCCGTATCAAAACGGAGGGTGGCTGATATCCATCCGTCGGGACCCGGTTCGCCTGCGTCCAGCACCCGGACAAACCGGTCGGAGAAGCGAATCCGTTTCAGCGTTTGCGGTGTCAGCTCTGCTTTCACAAGATATTCCGGCAGTTTGGTCACAAATTGTTCTTTGGAAGTTCTCCAATGCGCGGCCAAATCAAACCCGGGAGGGCGGCGGAAGCTCTCTTCCAGCACGGTGATCGATCGGATGCGGCCGGTTTTGTAACTTTTGATGATACCTTCCTCGTTTTGAGCCACCAAATACCATTGGTTTCCCCGGGCCACCAGCCCCAAAGGTTCCACCATCCGTTTACTTTTCAGTCCATCCGCCCGCTCGTATTCCATGGTTACTTTTCGCTCCTCGAATACCGCGCGAACCATCGGTTCCAAATCGAGCTCTTTTTTACCGCCTGACTTTTTCCAGGGTTCCGTGTCGATGTGGATGCGTTCCCAAAATTTTTGCGCCCGGCGTTCCGCGGCCAGTGGCAAGCTGGGAAAAAGCTTTTGACGCGCGGTATGGTAAGAGCGGTTCAAACCCAAATCCTTCAGGTATCTGTCGGGGAATGAAAGGAATAAAGAAGCGATTTCTTCCTTGTTCAAGGTTAGCAAGGTCTTGCGGTAGTGATCCAGCAGGCGCCATCCCCCATTTTTCCCGCGGTCGGCCACCACGGGTATGCCCATCCCGCTGAGCGCATTCAGATCCCGAAGAATGGTGCGCGGGGAAGCTTCGAGTTCCTCCGCCAACTCGCGGGTAGTGACTTTTCCCTTTCTTTGCAAAATCAATAAGATGGACATCAATCGGTCCGCTCGCATCCGGATCATCCCCGTTTTTTTAACACAATGAAATAAATATGACAAAAGATGACGTGTTTTGACCGTTATTATGTATCTTACCTGTTTTAAAAGTTCACCTCAAGATGGAAGGAGACATTGGCATGGAACGAAAAGTGGTCGTGTACATCGCCATGAGTTTGGACGGGTACATCGCGCGCGAAAACGGCGAGATTGACTGGCTGTTGGAAAATAGCCCTTCCGATCCCGGCGAATACGGCTATGATGATTTTTACAAAACCATCGATACCGTGATCATGGGCAAGGCCACCTATGACCAACTTCCCGAGCTCTCCGACACGTTCCCCTATTCCGACAAGAAATGTTATGTCTTCTCAAGGACGGCGACCGGGCGGAATGAACATGCAGAATTCGTAAATGAAGAGGTGGGGGTTTTTCTCTCAAAACTGAAACAGCAGCCGGGCGGAAACATCTGGCTGGTCGGCGGCGGGGAACTGATCAAAGATTTTATCGAGGCGGGAGCGATTGATGAATGGATGATCGGGGTGATTCCGGTTCTGATCGGGAAAGGCATCCCGCTTTTCAAACCCAACGGCCGGGAAGATCGGTTGAAGCTGAAAAATCATTTCCGTTTCGCTGATTGCGTGATGCTTCATTACGAAGTGATCAAAAAGTAGGTTGGATAAGCCGTTCCTGAGCCGAGGAACGGCTTTTTGCATGGGAGTTTATGCTTTTCCGGCGGTTACTTCCGTTTTTCCAATGGTTCATCTTGGAGACCAAATAAATGATACAAGCCTGTTGACTCCCTTTACAAACCGACCGTCGGTTTGTATATTAATAATAATAGCAACCACTCCGGAATAACCAAAGATGGAAAGAAGGAAGGACCAGTGGATCGTGAATGGAAAAGAAGCCGGACCAAACAGACGCTTTTGGACGCAACCAAAGAATTGGTACGTGAAAAAGGTTGCAGCAAAATGACCTTGAACGACATTATGGAACGAACAGGATTTTCCAAAGGAGCCATTTACCATTATGTAAAAAGCAAGCATGAATTGCTTGCCTGGGTATTGCAAGAGAGGATCGAAGAGATCAACGACCGCTTTTTTTCTAAAGTGAAGCAAGGAAAAAAAGAACTGGACGGGCCGCTGCAAGAAATCATTAACAATTTGCCGTCGCTGCAAGATCCGCACGATGTCACCAATCGAATCTTTATTTATCTGTTGGGACAAAGTGATGACCCTGCCGTGCGCGAGGTGGTTCAACGATTTTACCAACATTCGATCCAACTGGCAAAACAGTGGATTGCAGCCGGACAGCAGGCCGGAGTGATTCCTTTGTCAATCAACGCGGATCAAACGGCGGAATTGTTTACCCTGATCTCATACGGGCTGCGAATCCGAAGCAATTTCACCTCTTCCGATTCTTATGCATTTACCGTTGACGATTTCGCTGCATTGATGACCGGCATTCTGCAATCCAAAAACGAATAAGAGAAGCGGAGGGATCAAAATGGCTCCGTTTATTGTCCTCATCGTGTCATGGTTGGTTTTTCGTCTGATCGGTATTTTTGGAATCCAGCATTTGAATGATTGGCAACATTCACTCCAATGCGCTGTGGCTCTGATGTTTTTATTTACAGCCACGGCCCATTGGGGAAAGAGACGTCCGGATCTGATCAAAATGGTGCCTCCGGCTCTGCCGAATCCGGGTTTGATCGTGACGATGACCGGAATATTCGAGATTATGGGAGCCATAGGTCTGCTGATTCCGGTTACCTTACGTATCGCTTCCATTGGTCTGGCCTTATTACTGATTGTCATGTTTCCGGCAAATATTCGTGCTGCACGGGAAAAAATCACGATTGGCGGAAGGCCCGCTACACCTCTTTTCCTGCGAACGATTTTGCAAATTGTATTTTTGATCGCTGTGATTTTGGCGGGATCGTAAAGCCGGGGCATTCCCTTTGATCGGAAATGACGGCATTTTGATTCATGATGGGATCGAAGCTGGAAAAGCTATGTCCATAAGGCAAAAGCCACGACTCAGAACAGAAAAACTCAAAAAATAGCAAACCGACTCCTAATGTGCAGGGAGTCGGTTAAGTTCTCTATGGAAATGATACCACCCAATTTTTAATTATTCATCTGGTGGCGGGTCTCCGAGTTGAGCTTGGGTTGCGTTGATTTGATCAAGCTGTTTCATGAACTTGTCCTCCTCAATATTAAATTAAGAATCCGGCGGCGGGTCTCCGAGTTGAACTTGAGTTATATGGACTTGATCAAGCTGTTTCATGACTTTGTGGCCTCCTTCGTGGGGTTGTAAATGAACCTGTAAGAATTCTTCGACATACTTTTGGTAACTTTCAGGAAAGGCATTTTTGCAGCAAGCGATCAACCTGATTAAGATTTCGCCCTTTTTAAAAATGAAAAAACGGCAAACAGAAAATCTTCTTCAAAGAGAAATCGGCTATCCGAAAGGAGGTTCATTCTTTGTTTGCTAAAGAAAAAAATTGAATGAAAGATAAAAAAGAATGAAGCAGGTTTTTGCAGACGATGTTTAGAAATTGGAAGGAGAGTAAATTGCACGGATTTCTTTCCGTGCAGCATGGGAGGGAAAGTCGATCCTGGGCTTGCTCTGTTTTTGTGTAGCCATCTCGGGAGCCGGATATCTGGCTGCCATCGCCTGCCAGTCAACCGTGTGGAAGTATTTGTTAAAACCGGGAACCATGGTTTTGATTCTGCTCATTGCTTTAAGTAAAGCCGGGGAAGCGGGAAGTTATGGCTGGCTCATCGTGTTGGGGCTCTTATTTTCCATCATCGGAGATATCTTTTTAATGTTGCCGAGCGATCGGTTTGTAGCCGGATTGACTTCTTTTTTCCTGGCCCATGTCGTGTATATACTCGCCTTTCCGGCGAAGTGGACGTTCGATGCCCTTTCTGTCATCACGGGGTTGATTCTGGGTGGGATCGCTCTTATTTATTTTATGCTCATTCGTTCCGGGGTGAGGGCAGAGGGAGGGACCCTGTTGCAAATCGCCGTTGTTCTCTATATCACCGTGATCTCCTTGATGGTGTATCGGGCGGCTTTCAGCGGGGAAATTTCTGTTCTGGTCGGAGCGGTCTCTTTTTACCTCTCCGATGCGATTCTGGCCTGGAACCGCTTTGTAAAGAGGGATCCCCGGGGGGAATATGCCGTGATGATCACGTATTTTCTGGCGCAAACATGCATCGCGGTCAGCGTTTGGTAGAGAGAGCCACACCGCAAGGAGGAATCGTCCACCTTCGGTGTGGCGCTTTTCGTAAGGCAGAGCAGCTCATTTAAAGCCTCTTCCGTAAAAAGATTGCACCCCCTGAAAGACCCTCGTTGATCAAGTTGAAAGTTCGGGACAGGTGGAGCATACATAGTAGACAGTTTTCTTCGATCAATAGATTTGGTAGAATGGTCAAAGGTTTTCCGGAAACGACTGATTCAAGAAAGCACAGGTGCTGAAACTGAAGGTGATCAAAGATCGCAAATAGCCAAACAAAGATCAGAAACGTTACGGAGCCGTTTCAACGTCCATTTCCGGTTGTGAGGTCACAGCTAAAAAATGTGACAAACCTTGAAAATATGTTGAGTTCCGGTTCGCTGAAACGTTTCGTTTGATGTACACTCACAATAGACTCTTCGTCTTCTATCCTTTCTATTACATAAAGAGATGGAGGTTATATCATTGCAAAACTGGATTACAGATTTTATGGAACAGTTTGGGTATTGGGGAATTTTTCTCATGATTGCACTCGAAAATTTGTTTCCGCCGATCCCGTCGGAGATCGTTTTGTCTTTCGGCGGTTTTATGACGACAAAATCTGATTTGACCATTACGGGTGTGGTAATTGCCGCGACGTTAGGGTCTGTTGCAGGGGCAATCATTCTTTACTTTATCGGTAACATGCTGGACGTGGAACGTCTGGAACGGATCATTGACCGCTTTGGACATATGCTGAGAACGAAAAAAGAAGATATTCACAGAGCGAACAACTGGTTTCACCAATACGGAATCTGGACGGTATTTTTTTGCCGGATGGTGCCCATCTTGCGCAGTTTAATCTCGATTCCTGCCGGCATGGCGAAAATGAATTTCCTCTTGTTTTTGACTTTTACCACAGTGGGATCGCTGATTTGGAACCTGATCCTGGTCAATGTGGGAGCCGCCCTTGGCGCATCATGGTCGAAGGTGCTGGAGTATATGAGTATCTACGAGAATGTCGTCGTAGTGGTGATCGGTATACTGTTTATTCTGGCCGTTATCTGGTATGTGCGGCGTCCTCGTTCGTACAAAGCTTAAAAACATTGAAAAGCCATCCATACCGAAATGACTTGGGTTCCAAGCAGCGGACTCAAGTCATTTTCTGTTATCCCCTCTGGATTCCTCTGTGTAAACGTACTTAACTCCGCCCGATTGGTATCAATCTCCCCTGCTTGTTCTGATATAATATAATTATATAAATATTCAGTATAAAAGCGGGAGGAGATCCATTGAATGGAGTAAATGTTCACCGGCAAAAGCTGTGTGTCTCCTTGCTGGCACTTGTTTGTAGTCTCGTGTTGGTACTACCGGGAATTCTTCATGCTGAGGATGGTGCGGCAAAAGAGATGGAAACCTACGTTTCTCCTAAAAGACAGTTGCGGGCGGTCTGGATCGCCACCGTCGTCAATATTGACTGGCCCTCCAGAACCGGACTTCCAAAAGAGCAGCAACAGCAGGAGTTTATCCGGATCCTGGACGAATCCAAAGCGATGGGGATGAATGCGGTTGTCGTTCAGGTCCGGCCGACGGCAGATGCATTTTACCCTTCGCGAATCAATCCGTGGTCCAAATATTTGACGGGGGTTCAGGGGCAGGATCCCGGTTATGACCCGCTGGCGTTTATGATCAGAGAAGCGCATAAAAGAAATCTGGAGTTTCATGCCTGGTTCAACCCTTACCGGGTGAGCATGGATACCAAGATCGAAAATCTGGTTCCCAACCATCCGGCCCGACTCCATCCGGACTGGGTTATCTCCTATGGGGGAAGGCTCTACTACAATCCGGGCATTCCGGAAGCGAAAGACCATATCATCGAGAGCATTATGGAAGCAGTAAAAAACTATGATATTGACGCTGTCCACTTTGATGATTACTTTTACCCGTACCCCGTGAGCGGGCAGGATTTTCCCGATGAGGCGGCTTATCAAAAATACGGGGCGGCTCAGTTCCCGCAAAAAGCGGATTGGCGCCGCCACAATGTCAATACGTTGATCCGGGAATTGTCTGAAGCCATCAAACAGGAAAAACCTTATGTCAAGTTCGGCATTTCCCCGTTCGGCATCTGGCGAAACAAGTCGACTGACCCGACGGGTTCGGATACGGCCGGTCTGCAAAGCTATGACGCGGTCTATGCCGATACACGCACCTGGATCAGACAGGGCTGGATCGATTATGTGACTCCGCAAATTTACTGGAATTTTGGCTATCCTCCAGCCGCTTATGAAAAACTGACCGATTGGTGGTCCCGTGAAGTCAGGGGGCGAAACACTCACCTTTATATCGGACAAGCCGCCTACAAGGTGGGCATCAGCAATCCTCCGGCCTGGCAGAACCCGGAAGAGCTTCCGAACCAGCTGAAACATAACCTGCTTTTTGCAGAAATCAAAGGCAGCATCTTTTTCAGCTTCAAAGATTTAAGGAGAAATCCGTTGGGGATTAAAGACCGTCTGACGCAGGAGATTTACAAGGTTCCCGCGCTGGTCCCGGCCATGCCCTGGCTGGACGATGAACCTCCGAAAAAACCAAAGCTGAAAGCCGCAGACTGGACCAGCGAAGGGGTTGAAGTCATCTGGCGGGATCATCCTTTGAACGATTCAGCCTATTTTGTCGTTTACCGCTTTGATGGGCATCAGGTGCAAAACATCGAGGATGCAACGCACATGCTGGCAACGGTCAGAAAGACGGGATTGAGACAATCATTTCTCGATCAGACAGCCAGACCGGGCCAGGAATATACGTATGTGGTAACCGCTGTGGACCGGCTCCACAATGAGAGCGCGGTCAGCAACAGCATCACGCTGAAAAGCAAATAACTTGCGGGAAACGTGTACCCCTTGAAACTCCGTGTTCAAGGGTTTTGTTTTTCTTCCTTTACAATAACGGTGAGAGAACCACATGCATCAGATCCGTGATAAACGGCACAGCGGTGTTGAATATAGGCCCGAATACATATTCCCCCAGCGGAGTGATCGCCAGGATGAGGAAAAGGAAAATCCCGTATTGTTCATATTGGACCATTTTTGCTCTCGTATCGTTGGGAACCAGATCTTCTATAATCCGATATCCATCCAGCGGAGGAAACGGCAACAGGTTAAAAATGAACAGGACGACATTTAAATGAATGATATGCAAAAAGATTTGGTTGATCATCAAGGCAATCCGCTCGGACAGCGTATCCATCCATCCCAGGCCGGTCAAAAGATACAGGAAAAAGGTGAAAATAAACGCCAGCATCAGGTTGCTTACCGGACCTGCTACGGATACCAGCGGTCCTGCCACCCGGGGATTCTTAAAATAGAAACGGTTGACGGGAACCGGTCTGGCCCAGCCGAATCCGGCCAAAAAGATCATAATGGTCCCCACCAGGTCCAAATGAACAAGCGGATTTAAAGTAAGCCTCCCCTGGTTGGCGGCCGTGGGATCCCCGAAACGATAGGCTGTATAAGCGTGAGCAAATTCATGGACGGCAAAGGCAAGAGACAGAGCGAGCAAAACATAAGGAATCTGTTCCAACGGATACCTGAAAAAGGAAGAAACGTCCAAATCTCATCACCTCAACGATCATCGTATAATTTCTCCATTGGAACATCAACTCATTTTTTAACTCTCGCCGATTTCTGTGCAGGCTGTTCGGCTTGGCTGATAAGCCGGTTGGGATCGTAAAAAACAGCAGTGCCCGAAGACACTGCTGTTTACGGTTTGGTCTGTTGTATCAATTCTACCCGGTTTCCAAACGGATCGCGGAACTCCAGACGTTCATATCCCGGGATGGGTACGGATTCCAGCACTTGTACTCCGTTCTCCTGGAGGCACTTTCTCCAGGCGGAGAGATCATCGACGAGGTAAGCCAGATGGGCTTTGGTTTTGGATCGGTCCACCCCGTCCTCGGTACCTACATGGACTTCCTTTTCGCCGGCCCGGAGCCAGAAACCGCCCCGCCCCTGCAAGGAGGCGGGTTTCTCGATTTCAGGAAGGCCGAGCACTCCGCAGTAGAAGCGGCGGGCTTGCTTTTCCATCCCTTTGGGAACGGTGATCTGGGCATGGTGCAAATCCAGGATTTTCATGCGTTACGCGGTCACTTCTTCTTTGTCGTTCAGGATTTGGCGCAAAACCGTTTGCAGAATTCCGCCGTTGCGGTAGTACTCGATATCCACAACGCTGTCCAGTCGGACGGTGACGTCAAATTCGATGACGGTGTTGTCCGGTTTGGTGGCGCGTACTTTCAAGGTTTGGCCGGGCTGGATCTCATCGTTCAAACCGAGGATGTCGATGGTTTCCTTACCGGTTAAGCCGAGTGATTTCCAGCTGTCTCCGTTCTTGAATTGCAACGGGAGAACCCCCATGCCGACCAGATTGCTGCGGTGAATGCGTTCGAAGCTTTCCGCAATGACTGCTTTGATGCCGAGCAGATTGGTTCCTTTGGCTGCCCAGTCACGGGAGCTTCCGGTTCCGTATTCTTTACCGGCAAGCACGACGAGCGGAGTGCCGGACTTTTTATATTCCATGGCCGCATCGTAGATGGACATGACTTGGCCGGACGGTACGTGTTCGGTTACGCCGCCTTCCGAACCGGGTACCATTTGGTTGCGGATGCGAATGTTGGCAAAGGTTCCGCGGGTCATGACACGGTCGTTACCGCGGCGGGAACCGTAAGAATTGAAGTCTTTCACTGCCACGCCTTGCTCTTGCAGATATTGGCCGGCGGGGCTGTTGGGAGCGATGCTGCCCGCGGGAGAGATGTGGTCGGTGGTGACGGAGTCTCCCAGGAGAGCCAGGATGTTCGCTCCCTGGATCGGTTTGATTTCTTCCACATCTGCGGCCATATCGACGAAGAACGGCGGCTCTTGGATATAGGTGGATTTTTCATCCCACTCGTAAAGAACGCCTTTCGGAGTCGGCAGTTGGTTCCAGCGTTCGTTTGCATCGAAGACGCGTGCATATTGTTTGCGGAATTGTTCAGCGCTGATCGCTTCTTTCATGACATCGCTGATCTCTTTGGAGCTCGGCCAGATATCTCTCAGGTACACAGGTTGATGATCTTTGCCATAGCCGATCGGATCTTTTTCAAAGTCGATGTCGACGGTTCCGGCCAGTGCGTAAGCCACAACCAGCGGCGGAGAAGCCAGATAGTTGGCTTTGACGAGCGGATGGATCCGGCCTTCAAAGTTCCGGTTCCCGGAGAGTACGGAAGCGACGGTGAGGTCGTTTTCCTCAATCGCCTTGCTTACATCCTCAGGCAGGGGTCCGCTGTTTCCGATACAGGTCGCACAACCGTAACCGGCGACGGTGAAGCCCAGTTTGGCCAGCGGCTCGATCAGGTTGGCTTGTGTCAGGTAATCGGTTACGACTTTGGAACCCGGAGTTAAGCTGCTTTTGACATAAGGAGGTACAGAGAGTCCTTTTTCGATGGCTTTTTTCGCCAACAGGCCCGCACCTACCATCACGCTCGGGTTGGAGGTGTTGGTACAGCTGGTGATCGCCGCGATGACAACGGAGCCGGTTTTCAGTTCGTAGGATGTACCGTCTGCCCGTTCCACTTTGACCGTTTTCTTGATCTCTTCCTCAGAGAGCCCGAATCCGCGCTCCTCAATCGGTTTGCGCAGGGTTTCATTCCAGGCTTCTTTCATCTTGGTCAGCTCGATGCGGTCTTGCGGACGCTTCGGACCGGACAAGCTCGGTACGACATCGCCGAGGTCGAGTTCAATGGTGTCGCTGAACACCGGATCCGGAGTATCATCCGTGCGGAACAACCCTTGGGCGATGTAGTATTCTTTGACCAGTTGAACCAGGCTTTCGTCACGGCCGGTGTTGCGCAGGTAGTTGAGCGATTCTTCATCGACAGGGAAGAAACCGACTGTAGCGCCGTATTCAGGAGCCATGTTGGCAACCGTGGCGCGGTCAGCCAGACTGAGGTTGCTCAGACCCGGGCCGTAGAATTCGACAAACTTGCCAACGACTCCTTTTTTACGGAGCACTTCGGTAATCGTGAGTGCCAGGTCGGTCGCGGTTGCGCCTTCAGCCAGTTTACCGGTCAACTTGAAGCCGATCACTTCAGGTGTGACGAAATAGAGCGGCTGACCCAGCATACAAGCTTCTGCCTCAATGCCTCCGACACCCCAGCCCACTACACCCAATCCGTTGATCATGGTGGTGTGAGAGTCGGTCCCGACGAGGGAGTCAGGGAAGACAACGGTTTCCCCGTCTACTTGGCGGGTGACGGCAACGCTCGCCAGGTATTCGAGGTTGACCTGATGAACGATTCCGGTTGCGGGCGGAACAGCCCGGAAGTTGTCGAGCGATTCGGCAGCCCAGCGGAGCAGCCGGTAACGCTCTTCATTGCGCTCAAATTCGAGGTTCATATTATATTCCAACGCATCTTGCGTACCTGCCCGGTCCACCATCACCGAATGGTCGATGACGAGATCCACGGGAATGAGCGGGTTAATGCGTTCCGGATTCCCGCCGACTCGGGCCATGGCGGAGCGGAGAGCAGCCAGGTCCACGACAGCCGGCACGCCGGTGAAGTCTTGCAAAACGATGCGGGCGGGTTTGAAAGCGATCTCTTTGTCGGAACGTTTTTCTGCCCAGCGGGCCAGCTGTTCAATATGTTCCTTTGTTACGGATTTGCCGTCGTATTGACGTACGGCCGCTTCCAACAATACTTTGATTGAGAACGGAAGTTTGGAAACGGGGCCGATCCCTTGTTCTTCCAAGCCGTTCAGGCGATAGTAGACATACTCTTTGCCGCCGACGGACAGTTTGGAGCGAACGTTATACAAATCGTTAGCCATTCCGGGTACCTCCTTTTAAAGGGGATGGATCCTTTCAGTATTAGTTTCATCTGACGAAACAAGGTTTCTTTTTTCGTAACCATTATACAATGGATTGAAAAAGTTGTATACCCCTTCAACCTATAAAAATCGTCCAAATGAGTAGAAAGAACTTCCATCTTTTTTTCCTTCGTTTTTCTTTAATATTTGCGAGAGGCAGAGTATAATGATTGAAAACAGGTTTCAAAGAGTGAAACACGGAGGGCATCACCGTGAGTGAACAGAGCAAAACAACCGTTCGGTCTGTCGAACGTGCATTGGATATCTTGCTGTGTTTTGTAGACGAATCCCAACTGGGAATGATGGAAATTGCGGAACGGACGAAATTGAATAAAAGCACTGTTTTCCGCTTGCTTGGAACCTTGGAAGCAAAAGGCTTTGTGAAGCGGGATCCGCAGACGGAGAAGTACCAGCTGGGGTTCCGCATCTGGGAGCTTTCGGCCAATCTCGACCATTCGGATGACCCGGCGGTTTTATTCCTGCCGGAGATGGAGCGCTTACGGGATGACCTGGATGAAACGGTCAGCTTGTATATTCGCGACGGACGGGAACGGATCCGCATCCAGGCGGTGGAAAGCAGACAGGCGATCCGGCGCGTGGCCCCGGTAGGAGCCCGTATGCCCCTGTCCGTGGGAGCCTCCAGCAAAGTGCTGATGGCTTATGCTGATAAAGAACTGCTGGAGCAGGTACTCTCCGATCCCATGTGGCCCGGCGGCATTGACCGGGACGTTTATGTCTCACAGTTGAAACAGATCCGGGAAGATGGTTATGCCATCAGCGTGGAAGAGCGGGAAGCCGGAACAGCGGCCGTGTCCGTGCCCATTTTCAGCAGGGCCGGCCGCCTGATCGCCGCATTGGCGGTATCGGGCCCGGTGTCGCGGATGAACGTAAAAAAAATGATCCAGTTCGTGCCAAGGTTGATCCAAGCCGCTGAAGAGATGGGGAAAATGGTGAGAGAATAAATGAACAACAGCCCTTAGTTGCTATATATGCACAGGGGGCTGTTGTTATTTTGACTGGTGGTTGATGGAAAAGCAAGTTTGCGGATGTTACTGCCAAAGCGGCAAGTTCGATGGCCGTCCCTCAATTTTGGCAAAAAGTGCTTTGATAACAGGTTAATCAAGAAGGCAAAGGAAGAGGAGATAAATCTTTCTACACCCGATGCCCGTGCCGGAAAAAGTGGCCCGGCCCGCGGCTTCGCGTCGAAATCATCTTTCATACATGTTCAGTTGACAGTAATATTTCATATGATTAATATTTAATTATGTTAAATTTAAGTTGTATGGAATATCCTTTTGGAAGGGTTGAATATCCTTGGAAAGGAATGACGAAATCGCTGATTACAGCTTAGCTGTTTCAACATTTCGCTCAACGGTATCATCCATATATTAAATGAGGAGATGAACATGAATACAGATCAAGCTGTGTTACAGCTGGAAGAGCAACAACAAGCCAAGGAAAACAGGGGGATCCTGATTGCCGGCCTGATTATCGCCATGTTGTTTGCGGCCTTGGATAATACCATCGTCGGAACCGCTTTGCCCCGGATTGTCGGCGAATTGGGGGGATTGAGCCTGATGGCCTGGTTGACGACCGCCTATATGTTAAGCTCGACCACCATCGTCCCCATCGCGGGTAAGTTGGCGGATCTGCTTGGACGAAAAAATGTATATGTAGCCGGGCTGGGGATTTTTATCATCGGATCCGCGCTGTGCGGAATGGCTCAGACCATGCACGAGTTGGTCTGGTTCCGCGCCTTGCAGGGAGTGGGCGGCGGAATTATGATGCCCATGGCGATGATCGTCATCGGCGATTTATTTTCCGGAAAAGACCGGGCCAAATGGCAAGGGATTTTTGGGGCGGTTTTCGGTCTCTCTTCCGTGATCGGTCCGCAGGTGGGCGGATGGATCGTCGATTCGCTGAACTGGAGATGGGTTTTTTATATCAACTTGCCGGTCGGAATCCTGGCCACCATCTTAATTGCCATCGGTTTAAAAGGGCACCGGGCGGCGGGACCCGTCAAAATCGATTTTGGCGGCATGATTACCATGTCAGCGGGGATTGTCAGCCTGCTTCTCGCTCTTACCTTCGGAGGTAAAGATTACGAGTGGGGGTCATGGCAAATTTTATCCCTGTTTGCCGTCTCCGTTGTCTCATTTATTCTCTTTGCCGTGATCGAGACGAGAACCAGCGAGCCGATTCTGCCGCTCCAACTTTTTAGAAACAAAATCTTTACGTTGATCAACGGTATCGGATTTTTGATGAGTGTGGGAATGTTTGGCTCCATCATGTTTGTTCCGCTGTTTATGCAAGGGGTTGTCGGAGTAAGTGCCACCGAATCCGGCACGATTATGACTCCGATGATGATCACCATGATCATCGCCAGCATTGTAGGCGGAAGATTGTTATACAAGATCGGGGTCCGGGTCCAAATCCTGGCGGGAATGTTCTTGATGGCAGTCGGGTTTGGCCTTCTGTCCACCATGGGGGTAGACACCTCGAGTTGGGTGGCCACAAGCTATATGATGGTACTTGGTCTGGGAATGGGACTTGTGATGCCTACGCTCACCATCATCCTACAGGAGACATTTCCCAAATCGCAGTTGGGTGTTGTCACTTCATCCAGTCAATTTTTCCGTCAGATTGGCGGAACATTTGGCATGACGGTTCTCGGTGCGATCATGAACCATCAATCATCGCAGTTGCTGACTGAAAAACTGGAACCTGTCCTGCAAAAAGCACCGCCGCAGGCAAGCGGGATGATTGATAGCCTGACCTCCATGATACACAAGGATGCCCAGGGATTGTATTCTTCGCTCTTAAATCCGGAAGCGATGCAAAAGATGCCGGACATGTTGAAACAGACCATCGTTCCGATCTTAAAGGTTTCGCTGGTGGATTCTTTGCAAATCGTCTTTCTGTCCGGGCTGATTTTTGTCATTCTCGGAGCTGTCCTGGCTCCCTTTTTGGGAAAGCTCAAACTTAACAATCCCGGGGAAAATACCCCCGAAGAAACGACTAACCCCTCGCTCTGATCAGAGCAAGGGGTTTTCTCCTCTCTTTTCGAATATGAATGAAAGCTACCCATTTCATGAAAGGAAGAGGGAGATGGCAAACTTTCAAGATCGTGTGGTGATTGTTACCGGAGCCGCACAGGGAATCGGAAGGATCATTGCCGAACATTATGCGGCCGTCGGGGCGAAAGTGGTGCTTGCAGATTATAGCGAGGACAAGCTTTCAGAAACGCAAAAAAGAATCCGGGAATGGGGAGGGCAGGTTTTGTCCGTTCCTGTCGATGTGCGAAAAGAAGAGGATGTGATCCGGTTGATCAGAAAGACGGATGAGCAATATGGAGCCATCCACATCCTCATTAATAACGCCGGAATTTCCCGCTGGAAATCCCCCTATGAATTGACGGTGGAGGAATGGGATGATGTGATTCAAACCAATTTGCGCAGCGTTTTTCTCTGCTCGCGGGAGGCGGCAAAGGTGATGCGCAGGGGTTCTCGCGGGGCCATCGTCAACATCGCTTCCACAAGGGCCCTCATGTCCGAGCCAAACAGTGAAGCGTATGCCGCCTCCAAAGCGGGAATTGTGGGGCTCACCCATGCGTTGGCCGTTTCCTTCGCCGGGGACAAGATCCGCGTGAATGCCGTCAGCCCCGGCTGGATTGAAACCGGGGATTATGAAGCATTGCGACTCGCGGATCATAAACAGCATCCGGCGGGACGGGTAGGGAAACCGGAGGATATCGCCCGGGCCTGTTTTTACTTAACAGATCCCGACAATGATTTTGTGACCGGAATTAATCTGGTGGTCGACGGAGGTATGACCCGCAAGATGATCTATGAAGAGTGACAGGAGCAAAAGGAATCTGAACGCCGCAGAAATTGAAATCTGCGGCTTTTTTCTATCTTGCATGAACGGTCAAAGAAAAATTAAAAAACTGGGAAAAAATACTTGCTTAGATCCTATAAATGGTTTATCGTAAGTAATAAGTAGTAAGTAGTAAGTGATTAGTGGTAAGTGGATATCGGTGAGTTGAATAAACACGAAATTGGAGTGATTCACATGCCCGTGGAGCTTACACTGCCTGAAGAGTTATTGATTCTGGGGATTGATGACACCCACCGCTTTAAGCTTCATTTTCGTTCGCACCAAAAAAACTACACGGTGGGGACGGTTCTGTTGGAGTTGCTTCTGCGTGAGATCATTGAAATGGACGAGAAAGGCCGGCTGATTTTAACAAGCTCGTCCATGACGGGAGTACCCTATCTGGACCGGGTCATCCAGCTGTTGGCTGAACATGAACGTAAGCCGAAAAACCTGAAAAAATGGATCATCTATTTTGGCAACCGAAACAGGCTGCGCAACCAGGTGAATCAGGCGGTTCTGGAAAGTTTGCAGACAAAAGAAGTACTTAAGGTGGAACAATCGCGTTTTCTGTTCATTCCGGTCAAAAAATTCGTGGTAAACATGGATGCGCGTGAGTATGTGGTGCAGAAGATTCGTGCCGAATTGCTGGAAGAAGGGCCGGTGGAGGCTCAGACAGTGCTCTTGGTGTTTCTTTTGGAACGGGCCAAATTGCTGGGTGATTATTTTTCCCACTATGAAGAAAAACAGTTAAAAAGCCGGCTGAAAGAGTTAAAGGAGCAAGACCAACAAATTGCGGAATGGGTAAAATCCGTCAGAAAGGCTATGGATGAGATGGATGCGGCAATTACCACCATTATTGCCACAACTGCCAGTTGATTGAAGGTGACAGGACATGGGGCGCAGGCGAAGTTTGGAGACAATTCAACAGGCGGAAACCGTCACGATCAGCGAACTGGTTCGCTTATCCGGTGTTCGTTACAGCACGATCAAATATTATACCGAAGAAGGATTGCTGCCGTTTGAGCAGGAAGATACACGGCTGACGAGACGCTATCATCGGGAGAAGGCGCTGGCGCGGCTCACCGAGTTGCGGAAGTGGCGCCAAGAGGGATTGTCGATCCGGGAGATTAAGGAAAACCTCAGGAAAGGTGAAAATGAACATGTTGGAGAGATAATTGAACCTGACCCCAATTCCCTCTGTTCTGTAAGTTTCTCACCGTTTCAAACAAATGAGGGGAATCGACCCGAAAGTTGAACAGCCAGCTTCAGCCTAATGGCTGACCGGTCGATGCGCGGACGTTTCCGGCTGTCACCTGTTTGGAATGCGGGAACGGGTTCCGGCCGGACCCTCCCTCTTTTTTGTTGCTCAAAACTGTGAATCGATGATTTCCACAGGGAAAAACACCGCCGAACAGGACCGGCGGTGTGCATTAATTGATTTTGATTTCGAATTTCTCGCTGAGCAGCTTTTTGATTTTCTCTTTTTGTTCCAAGTGCCATCGATCTTCATAATCTTTTAGACTCTGATAAGTTTCGCGCAGAGCAAATTCGATGATCGCACACTCATCGGCACCGAAAGTTCTGACATACATGTCATTCATATTTTTCAACTGATGGTTATCCGCCATCATCCCATCCCTCCTCGTTCTAAGTGTTGACAAGGAAAGGGATGGTTAGCCGTTTTCAGGCCGATTCTTTTGTCCGTTGAGAAAATCCTGGAGCGGTATCTTCGCTGGTTCCTTGAGCCGGCAGAAAAGATCCGCTTCTTCCGTTGCTGCCATCAAATGCTTCTTGATGTGTGCGCTGGTGAATATAATGAACTCAGTCATTCGGTTTCGTCGATTTACGGAAAGGGCTGAATGAAACGGAACGAAGAATAAGGAAAAAAAAGGATTTTTTCTCCCGTTCCGTGCATACTAACAGAGCCCTTTTGATACATAAAGGAGGGAACCTGATGGACCGGGCGATACATTACTTCTACCAAGCCGGCGGGCCAGAAGAACCGGAGCATTTATCTCACTCGCTGTTTGGATCGTCACTGCAAACGGAAGAGTGTTGGATGGGGAAGATCGGGTCCTGTCACAAAAGGTTTGAACAGCCCGACACTTCTATTCGCTCGATTGAGGTTCAATCGTTAGAAGAGGCGGCTGAAAAAATCCGGCAATGCGGAGGGCGGTTAATTGTTCCCAGAGTGGAGATTCCGGATATTGGTGTGCTTGCGTATTGTTTGGACGGGGACGGTAACCTCTTGGGAATCTTGGAACGAACTTCATCATAACAGGCTTGGCTCCCGCTCGCCAAGCTTTTTTCTTTTGCATGCACACACCCTCGGGAAGAAAAAGAGGACTGGTTCATCGTCAGAACATTGCGCATTAGTCACGGGAAGTTGCGAATCATAGATTTCATCTGATAGCATGGGCTTAGCAGAAAAAGCAAGGGAAATAATTGAAAATACTTCCGATTATATATAGATTTCATAGAAAATAGTCATGAATTCTATTAAAACTGAGTCGCCAACTCGGGAGGGGACGGGCCATTGGTGTGCAGCGACCATCAGGAATGCGGGAGCATCAGGAATACCCCAACCCGACCTGCGATCTTCCAGGACAGAAAAGAGGTGAAACACTTGCAAGAAGCGCTGGAACAGTTGGACGATCCCAAACTTCCGATGGTGGAAGTTTTTCAAACGGTGGAGGGGGAGGGAACCCGGGCGGGATTTCCCACTACCTTTGTCCGTGTCTTTAATTGCAACTTGCGTTGTACATGGTGCGATACACCTTATAGCTACGCCCCGGCCAAGCCGGAGTATCTGGCAGCGGTTTCGGAAATCGTGGAGCAAGTGAGGCAATATCCCAATAAACATATTTGTCTGACAGGGGGAGAGCCGCTGATGCACGGGCACAAGTCTCTCGTCCTGATCAAGGCCCTTGCGGACATCGACTATGTTGAAGATATTCATATCGAAACCAATGGGGCCATTCATCTCGGACCTTTTCACCGCTTACGGGAAAACGACGAACGCGTCGGAAAAAAAGTGCGCTTCATTCTGGATTATAAGCTGCCCGCGAGCGGCGAAACCGAGAAGATGCTTCCTGAGAACTTTGCTTATTTGCGGGATTCGGATGAAATTAAGTTTGTCATCGCAAATGAGGAAGACTTTCACCATGCGGTCGACATTCTGGGGCGTCTGGTCCAAAAAGGTATTCCTCTTTTCAGCCCGGTGTGGGAAACGATGCGCCCGGAGAAGTTGGTTTCACTGATCCTTGAACATCGGTTGACAAACGTCAAGCTCAGTTTGCAGATCCATAAGGTGATCTGGGAACCGGATGCCAGGGGAGTTTAATGTCAGGAGGGGAACAGAGATGAAAGAGAAAGCGGTCATCGTATTGAGCGGGGGGTTGGACAGCACGACCTGTATGGGTATTGCCCGGGATCGGGGTTATGAACTTTATCCGATAACTTTTTTCTATAACCAGCGGCATCACAAAGAAGTGGAACATGCCAAGCGGGTGGCTGAACATTACGGAGTGGCTGACCGTCATAAAGTCGTCAATGTCTCTTTTTTGGGGGAGATCGGGGGCAGCGCACTGACTGATGAAACCATCGCTGTCCGTACATCGGGTGTGGATGAGGAGATCCCGGAAACGTATGTGCCGGCCCGGAACCTGATCTTTTTATCCTTGGCCGTCGCTTATGGCGAGGTGATCGGGGCGAGAACGATTTATACCGGAGTGAATGCGGTCGATTACAGCGGATATCCGGATTGCCGTCCCGAATTTATCCGGTCACTTACAGAGACGGTCAATTTGGCCACCAAGATGGGGGTTACATCCGAACAGAAAATCAAAATCGAAACGCCGCTCATCCACTTGACCAAAGCGGATATCATTCGGATCGGTCTGGCATTGAAGGTTCCGTACGAATTGACCACCTCCTGCTATCAAGGCGAAGAAGAAGCGTGCGGCGTTTGCGACAGTTGTTTGCTGCGGCTGAAGGGTTTTGCCGAAAACAATGCGGTTGACCCGATTCCATATAAATCCATTTCGTGAGCAGGAGGGAGTGACATGCGCGGGAAATACACGTTGGTCAAACATTTTTGGCTCTCCTGTGCTCATCGTGTTCCCGGGGCGGGCAAGTGTGAGCGGATCCACGGCCACAATTACAAAGTCACCTTTTGTGTGGAAGGGTATGAGCTGGATGAGCAGCAGATGCTGATCGATTTCAGACAGGTCAAACATGCCATTGAGAAAAAGTTCGACCATCACCTGCTGAACGATTTTCCCGAGTTTGACCCCGGCCGGGGAGGAAGCGCACCGACAACGGAGAAAGTGGCGGAAGTCTTTTTCTCGATCATTGAGGAGTTGTGTTTACAAAAGGAAAACAGGCCCACGGTGAAATGGGTGGAAGTGCAGGAGACTGAAGAAGCTTATGCCAGATATGAAAAAGTGTAAAGGAAGAACGGAGGGAACCGACCATGGGAAGCAACCGCGGGGATTTGAATCTCAAGTTGCTGGGAAATAAAGAAACGGAGTATCTGTTTGAATACAACCCGGATGTGTTGGAAGTATTTGATAACAAGCATCCGGATACCGATTACTTTGTCAAATTCAACTGTCCGGAATTTACCAGCCTCTGCCCGATCACGTCGCAACCGGACTTCGCTACCATCTACATCAGCTATGTCCCGGATCAAAAGCTGGTGGAGAGCAAGTCACTCAAATTGTATCTCTTCAGTTTCCGTAACCATGGGGATTTTCATGAAAACTGCATTGTCACCATCATGAAGGACCTCATCAAGGCCATGGACCCCAAGTACATCGAAGTCTGGGGCAAATTCCTGCCGCGCGGCGGAATCAGCATCGATCCGTATGTGAACTACGGAAAAAAAGGAACAAAATGGGAAAAGATCGCTGAAGAGCGATTGGCCAAACATGATCTGTACCCTGAAACGGTGGATAATCGTTGACCTACGGCGTTGTCAATGTATCTTGATTGCTTTGGGTCATTGACAGAACGAAGTGAAGTGGACGCTGGCTGGGGGATTGGATAAAATAAACCCTAAGGAGGGATCATGGTGTCTCAAAATTTCTATTTCCAGCAAATGCAAATGATGGTTCAGCCCATGCGCGATGAGCTGACCCGACTCGGCATAAAAGAGCTTCGCACTCCCGAAGAGGTGGACGAAGCCTTACAGGGTGAAGGTGCGAAAGGGACCACGTTGGTCGTTGTGAACTCCGTCTGCGGATGTGCTGCCGGCCTGGCACGCCCGGCCGTGGCTTTGTCTCTTAAACATGACAAAGTGCCCGACCATCTGTACACGGTTTTTGCCGGGCAAGACCGGGAAGCCACAGCCCAGGCGCGTACTTACTTTGAAGGCCAGCCGCCGTCTTCCCCGTCTTTCGCTCTGCTCAAAGACGGCAAATTGGTTCATATGATTCACCGGCATGAGATCGAAAATGTGCCGCTCGAAGAACTGGCAGCCAAGTTAACCAGCGCTTACGACAAGTATTGTGATTGACCGAAGAGCCGCTCCCCTTTTCCGTTCCGGATTAAAAGGGGAGTTTTTATTTTTGAAAATTTAACTGGAACTCATTCCTCCCGGGCATTTACAATGGAAGTAGAGAGAGGATGGTGAATATGGAAGTTATTGCATTTGTGTTACTGGTGTCGTTTATCGCCATCGTCATTATCGTAAATGCCTTCTACCGTGCAGCCAAAAAAAGTGACCGCAATCGTCTCTATGTTCTGCCCGATCTGGGGATTCAAAACCACTCCGAAGCATTTAAGCGGGATATGCTTGCCTTCATTGATCATTTGGAAGAGTCATTATCGGAAAGTTATGTCGAACGTGTCAAGGAGCGGGTGATCCGCGAACATAAGATCAGTTTGATGGAATGGGAAAACCGCTGGTTTGAATGGAAGCGTTATTTGGTGATGACGGCCCTTTTAAAATCGGTTCCGATGTATAGCCGCGAAGTGGACGAAGTATGGCATGAGATGCTCATGTTTACCAGGGAGTATGATGATTTTTCGAAGAAGTTTTTAAAAACGATGCTCCACCATGCTCCCAATGCACCGGCCCAATCCTTCGACCCCCATGAGCGCGCTTGGTTTGATGTCATATATGCCCTGTTGTTTAAACCGACCAAGTACAGCATTTCCACCTGGGGGCCGTTTATGAAACATCCGCTGTCCAAAACGCTCATGTCTGACCTGCAAAATCGGCCCCTGCATGAGTTGACCGCCAAATATTTTAATGAACATGCCATGCAGCACTTCCCGGTTGTGTCCGGTTTAGTTCGCTTTATTGTCGATGAATTGAAAAACCGGCTTTCAGAGATCGACAAGCATGTGAGGCAGCAAGGAACGAAGGTAAACAAGTTTGCCAAAAACCGGGCCTTTCATGCCGGCGAACCCGATCTGGCCCTCTGGATGTTAAACGGCGTCTTATTTTTATCGCTGGTTCATTCGGATCATTTTGAGGAACTATATGAAGAAATGTTTCCCAGGCAAAGCAGTAGCCACGGTTCCGGTTGTTCGGCCGCTTCCGGTTGTTCGAGCTGCACCTCGGGGGACAGCGGAGGTAGCAGTTGCAGTAGCAGCAGTTGCGGCGGTGGAGGAGGATGCGGGGGAGGCAGCTGATCATCACATCACAGCCCCGGTTGTCGATCGGACAATCGGGGCTGTGCCATTCAACAGTTTCTATTTTCGACGGACACTGCTTATGCTCCAAAGAAAAATTTCAACGCTTGCGGGATGTCGCGTTGCCAGAAACCCCATGTATGGTCCCCTTCGGCTTCGACATAGTGAACGCGGGCCTGTTTTTCTTCCAGATGGCGGCGGACTTCACGGTTTCTCGCCAGCAGATCCAGATTGCCCATATGGGTGGGAACAGCGGTTTCCGATTGGCCGATCGATTGGTAAATGGTGAGGTGATCCAGTGATGAAGCGCGCAGGATCGCCTCATTGGTTGCTTCCAGAAAGGCTCCGGACTGCGACAACACTTTAGAGCAGATATCGGGATGATTTAAAGCGATGTGCAGGGAGACTGTTCCGCCCAACGATGAACCGCCGATGACCAGCTTTTCGATGGACGGGTCTACGGGGTATCGCTGCCGGATCCGCGGAAGCAGCTCTTCCGTGATCATGCGGATATGTTGGGAATGGCGGTTGCCTTTCGGGGAATATTCCGAAGTTCTCCGTTCTTTTTGCACGGGGACGGCCACCATGACCACAGGTTCAATCTGGCCTTCCAGAATCATTTGATTGGCTTGGGTGGCAATTCTCCCCAGGTTGAAATAATCGTTGCCATCGTGGAGGACCAGCATCGGATATCGGGCGCTTTCCGCATAATCGGGCGGCAGATAGACAAGAATTTCTTTCGTTTCATCCAGATGAGTGCTGTGGAGGATTTCCTTTTTAATAATTCTTTTGTAAACTCTCGATTCCATCTCAATCAACTCTTTATCCGTAAAGTCATGTTCTCCTTCTAATATACCCCAAAACGCACGGATTTTCTTCTAAATCTGGTTGTTTCTTTTGCACATGCAAAGCCGGGCTGTTCAGAATATGATTTTTTGACCCAATACTGAAAATAGATTTAAAATAGAAGCAGGCTATTCTACTTGTAAATGGAGTGATCATGGCAATGAATCAGCCTGTTTGGGTTCCTGACCGTGAGCAAATGGAGAACACCCGCTTGTACCGCTTTATGCAGAAGCTCGGCTACTCAGATTATGATCTTTTTTACGAGCAATCCATCCGCAATATTGCCTGGCTGTGGGATGAGGCTGTCAAAGATTTGGGATTGGAGTGGATTCAGCCGTACCGCCAAGTGTTGGATCTATCGGACGGGATCGCTTGGGCCCGCTGGTTTAAGGATGGCAAGATCAATATATCCGCCAACTGTTTGGACCGCTTTGTCGCTGATCCGGCTTCCCGCCATCGTTTGGCGCTCATCTGGGAAGGGGATGACGGGGAAGTAAAGAAATATACGTATCGCGATTTGTGGTCCGAAGTCAACCGGTTTGCCCGGGGACTTACGCAACTCGGCGTAAAGGCGGGTGACCGTGTGGCCATTTATTTGCCGATGATCGCGGAAAATGTGATCGCCATGCTGGCCGTTGCCCGGATCGGAGCCATCTTTACCCCCTGTTTTTCCGGATATGGGGCGGAGGCGGTGGCCACCCGGATTCAGCATTGTGAAGCGAAAATTTTGATCACTGCCGACGGGTTCTTGCGCCGCGGTAAAGTGATTGCCATGAAAGAAGAAGCGGATCGCGCGGCCGATCTGTCGCCGACGGTAGAGAAAGTGATTGTGGTCAGGCGTTTGGGGCGCCGCGATTCGACTTGGAATCCGGACAGAGATGTGGAATGGGATTCACTCATCACAAATATGAAAACGCTTACTCCCCATGTGACGGATGCGGCCGATCCGTTTATGATCATCTATACTTCCGGCACGACGGGCAAACCCAAAGGAACCGTCCATGTGCACAGCGGTTTCCCGGTTAAAGCCGCCTTTGATGCCGCCTACGGGTTTGATGTAGGACCGGGGGACATTTTGTTCTGGGTGACGGACATGGGCTGGATGATGGGACCGTGGATGGTGTTTGGTTCGCTCTTGACAGGGAGTACGATGCTGTTGTTTGAAGGCACCCCGGACTATCCGAATCCCGACCGCATCTGGGAGGTGGTCGCCAAATACGGGGTGAGTCATCTCGGGATTTCTCCCACGTTGATCCGCGCCTTGATGAAATATGGGGATGCCTGGATTTCCCGCCATGATCTGAGCAGTTTGCGCGTCTTCGGCTCAACGGGCGAACCGTGGAACCCGGACCCCTGGAACTGGCTGTTTGAGAAGGTAGGGAAAAAACGGGTTCCGATTTTTAACTATTCGGGAGGAACGGAAATTTCCGGCGGGATTCTGGGAAATCATTTTCTGAAGCCGTTGGTTCCGTGCGGATTTACCGGGCCCCTGCCCGGCATGGATGCGGATGTTTTGGATGAAGAAGGAAATCCCGTGCGCGGCCGGGTGGGAGAATTAGTGTTGCGCCAGCCGTGGGTGGGTATGACCAGCGGTTTTTGGCAGGATGCCAAACGATACGAAGCCACTTACTGGAGCCGTTGGCCGAATATCTGGGTTCATGGGGACTGGGTAAAAATTGACGAGGACGGATACTGGTTTATCACCGGACGCTCTGACGATACGCTGAAAATTGCCGGGAAAAGGTTGGGGCCGGCAGAGATGGAATCGGTGCTGGTCGAGCACCCTGCGGTGTCGGAAGCCGCTACGGTCGGTGTACCCGATCCGGAGAAAGGCGAGGTTCCCATCTGTTTTGTCGTGTTGAAACCGGGGTCAGACCAAGGAACGTCTTTAAATGAAGAGTTGAAACAATTTGTGTCTGACCGGATGGGAAAAGCATTTAAGCCGATCCATGTTTACATCATCGATGAATTGCCGAAGACCCGTAATGGGAAAATTCTCCGCCGGGTCATCAAAGCGGCCTACCTGGGAGAGAATCCCGGTGATTTGTCTTCACTGGAAAATGTGCGTGCCATCGAAGCGATTCAAAAACTGGCTATGAAAAAATCATAATTTGTTATATAATATTTTGGCCTGGTCCATTTCCCAGGCTTTTCTTCATGGGAGGGAATTTTTTCCTTTTATTCGTGGACTTATTCCATTTATCTTCTTCGGAATAGTGGGTTTTTTAAGACCATTTGACCCGTCCATGTGACAATAATTCTGCTACAAGAGACAAAAAAATGAATGGACGTGCGAATGAATATGTAGGGAGAGGTGTCGGTATTGCATGTTCCAGGGAACAGATTTAGAACGGCGTGTACTGCAGGTGCAAGGTACCGACTCTCCGGAACAGAGAGATGAGCTGTTAAGAGAGTTAGAACCTGATGTGCGCAGAATTGCATCCCGTATTTGCAGGCGGGTGATCACCAGGCAGGATGACGAGTACATCGTTGCTTACAAAGGGATGGATGAAGCCATTAAAAGCTTCAGCCCCCATCATAAAGCGAGCTTCTTGTCATTTGCCTACAAAGTGATTCAGCGCAGGCTGGTCGATTATTTTCGCCAAGAAGCCAAGTACCAGAGGGTCGTACCTTTCTCAGGTCCTGGAGTACGTGAAGAAGAATCCTATCATCCAGAAATCGTAGCGCAGTCTTTTGAAAGGCACAAAAAGGAAGAAATCATGCAGATGCGCCGCTCAGAGATTGAAATATTTAAAGAAGCATTGGAGCGGCACGGAATTACTCTGACCGAATTGGTCAAGAAATCTCCCAAACATCGTGATACCCGGGAAAACTTGTTTCAAGTCGCCAAGACTCTAGTTTCGGATGAACAGTTACTCCGCCAATTTTACCGCCAGCGCAAATCGGATAAAAACATGGCCGAGAAGTTGGGATTGCATCGAAGAACACTGAGCCGGCACCGTACTTACTTGATTGCACTAACCATTCTTGTCGTCGAAGATTTGACTTTGATGCGCAGCTATGTGGGTTTGTAAGCGGGAAAAGAAGGGAGGGTGACACGATGCAAAAAGGAATCATCATGGAGATCCGGGGTCGCCATTGGATTGTGATGACCCAGGACGGCGAATTTGTCAAGATACCGAAAACAAACAGTGCTGCCCAAATTGGTGAAGAAATCCGCTTTCAAGAGGGAAGGGCGACGAAAAGACAGCCTTGGATGATGGTGGCATCGGTCGCTGCCGCGGCCATGCTGGGAATGTTCTTCGTCTTTCCACAGTTTTTCGCGAATCAAGCCCATGCGGAAACCTATGTTTATCTGGATCTGAACCCCAGCATAGCCATCGGATTGGATAAAGACCAACATGTGGTGCAAATCAAACCTCTCAATTCTTCTGCCAAAAAATTGGTCAGGGAGATCGATTGGCAGGATAAAAAACTGGATGAAGTCGCAGTGGATCTGCTTGATCAGGCAAAAAGCGACGGATATTTGCACAGAAAAGATCATGTGATCATCTCGGGAATCAAAGAGGACAAATACAGTGTGAAAGCTTTGAAGTCCCTGGAGAAAACCATCGAAAAAAACGCTCAGTCGATCGAAAATAGCCTTGATTTAGAAGTCCATACCCTGGTCATGCCGAAGCAGGTACAAACCAAAGCTGAAAAAACCGGGCTTTCCCCAACCAAATATGCTGTCTGGTTGCTCGCTAAAAAGGAGGGCCAACAGATTCCGGTTGAGGAGTTGGAGGAAAAATCCATTTCCGAATTAGCCAATATAGAGCCGGTGACGGAACTTCTGCAAAAACCGTTATCGGAACAAGAATGGAGCCAGATCATTCAGGAAGACGGAAGCGAAGTGCCGAGCGGAAAAGAGACCGCTCCCGGTGACAATTCCGGTGCAGATAAAAAAGAAGATGCGACCCCTGGAACGGCCGAACCCGCAGAGGGCACTGCTTCTCCATCGAATGATGGTGAGAAGGGACCAGGACAACCCGCTGACGGAAAAGAACCTGCTTCCACTGACCAGCCACCCGCAGATGGATCTCACTCTTCTGATCCGCAGAACGGCAGCGGAACCGGAGATTCAAGTTCAGAATCAACAACTGGGACAGAGACGGGCAGCTCCGAAACAACCCCTTGATAAAAATAGACCAGATAGCGATACCGAACCGACTTACACTTTCGTCCGATCATTTCGGTTGCAAGCTGACACCTCCCAAACAGCTTTCAACAGAAAAGAGGGAAGCCACGGGATGAAAGGAATCGGGATCGTAAGAAAGGTGGACCATTTGGGGCGCATTGTGTTGCCCAAGGAAATCAGGGATCTCTTAAATATCAATCCCCATGACGGGATGGAGATTTTTGTGGATAACGACACGATCGTGTTGCAAAAGTATAATCCCAGTTGTGTTCTGTGCGGAAATATGTACCAACTCTTTTACTTTCGGGATAAAATTATCTGTGAAGAATGTGTGACGGAAACAGCCAAATATGTGGCATTACAAGCCAAATCATAACAGCAGCTCCCAACCAGGAGCTGCGCTTTTTTTACCACTTTTAAGCTTTAATTCTGTACAGTAACGAACTGACAAACAACCGCTTGTTTGGTAGAATGGGAATGTATCCTCAGAATAAATCCATTTTTTATAATAAGTAGATTTGAAAACGCTTTCTATACAAGAGGGGAGGAAGGCTGTGTGGAGGAACAATACTTAATCGTTGAAAAACAGGATCGGATCGGAAAAATACGATTAAACCGTCCGCGTGTTTTGAATGCTTTGAACAGTGCGCTGATTGGTGAACTGGCTGATGTGATGGAAGAGATGGACCGGGATGATCAGATTCGCGTGATCCTGCTCATGGGCAGTGAAAAAGCGTTTGCAGCCGGAGCTGACATTCAGGAATTGGCTGAATCCTCGCCGGTCGACTTCGTCATGAAGCAATTTTTTGCCGATTGGGAGCGCATCCGCAAAATTCAGAAGCCAATCATCGCGGCCGTCAGCGGCTATGCCCTGGGCGGAGGCTGTGAGTTGGCCATGTGCGCCGACCTGATTGTGGCTTCCGAAACGGCCCGTTTTGGACAACCTGAGATCAATCTGGGTGTCATTCCCGGAGCCGGCGGAACCCAGCGGTTAACCAGAGCGGTGGGTAAAGCGCGCGCGATGGAAATGATCTTGACGGGCAAGCCGATCACTGCGCGGGAAGCCCTGGAGGCAGGACTCGTGAACCGGGTGGTGCCTGCTGACCAACTGGAAGAAGAGGCGCTTGCGCTTGCCAAAGAAATCGCCGGCAAACCTCCGATTGCCGTCCGCCTGGCGAAACAATCCGTTTTGAAAGCGATGGATCTGCCGCTTGAACATGGTCTTCACTTTGAACAAAACTCTTTTTATCTGTTGTTCTCTTCACAGGATCAACAAGAAGGAATGCAAGCGTTTATTGAAAAGCGCAAACCCAATTTTCAAGGAAAATGACAAAAAATGGAGGGCATGACATGGAAAACAAAACGGTGGTTGTGACAAAAGCGGACGGTGTGGGCTTGATCAAACTGAACCGCCCCCAGGTGTACAATGCCTTTAACAATCAGATGAGTACGGAACTCCTTGCCGCATTGCAAGAGGTAAACGCTGATCCCGGAGTTCGTTGTGTCGTGCTGACGGGAGAAGGCAAAGCGTTTTGTTCCGGGCAGGATCTGAATGACCGGTCGGCCATGCAGAAAAAAGGAGAGCACTTTTCTCTCGGGGATAGTGTGCGTTCCCGGTATAATCCGATCATCATGGCGATCGCCAAGATGGAAAAACCAGTCATCGCCGCCGTCAACGGTGTGGCTGCCGGGGCGGGTTGCAGTCTGGCTCTCGCATGCGATATGCGGTTTATTACGCCGAAGACCCGGTTCGTAGAAGCGTTCGTACGGATCGGACTGGCTCCGGACAGCGGCTCCAGCTACTTCCTGCCGCGTCTGGTGGGGCTCGGACGAGCTCTGGAAATCGCGATGACGGGCCGGGATGTCGGCGCGGAGGAAGCGGTGCAAATCGGGCTTGCCAACCGGATGGTCGAAGAAGAGCAGCTGCTCGAAGAAACGCTCTCCTTTGCAAAACGACTGTCTCAAGGGCCGACGGTTGCCATCAGCCTGACGAAACAAGCGGTCATCCGGGGAATGGAAAGCAGCTTGGAAGAAGCTTTGGAATTTGAAGCTCACGTACAGGAAGCGGCCGGGAAGACACAGGATTTTGTTGAAGGGGTACAAGCATTTGCAGAAAAGAGACAGCCACGGTTTCAGGGGAAATAGCGGAACGGCCCGTCAGCCGTGACATATGATGAATTACCAGCGGATTTTCGGTCATGACCCACAGTAACCAAGAAGAGATGGGATGATGGAACATGGAAGGCATGAAAACCGAACATGTTAGGACTGACATCCGGGAAGAAAAACAAACCATGATGCGGGATATTTTTGAGTTGATGGATCAATACGGACATGAACAGGTGGTTTTTTGCCGCCATCCCCGCTCCGGATTAAAGGCGATTATCGCTATTCATAATACAACGATGGGTCCGGCTCTCGGGGGATGCCGCATGATTCCCTACTCTTCCACGGATGAAGCCCTGGAAGACGTGCTCCGTCTGTCCAAAGGGATGACCTATAAATGCGGAGTCGCCGATGTGGACTTCGGGGGAGGAAAAATGGTCATCATCGGGGACCCCGAACGGGATAAATCTCCCGAGATGTTCCGGGCTGTCGGGCGCTTTGTGGAAGGGTTGAACGGACGTTTTTTTACCGGCACTGACATGGGCACCAATCCGGAAGACTTCGTATATGCGGCCAGAGAGTCCCGTTCCTTTGTCGGGTTGCCGGCTGCACACGGCGGCAGCGGAGATACGTCCATTCCTACCGCGCTGGGTGTGTTGCAAGGTTTGAAGGCTACAGCCAAGCATCTGTGGGGCACCACCGATTTGCACGGAAGGACGATTGCGATCCAGGGAGTCGGCAAAGTGGGCGGCCGCCTGCTTGAACTTCTGATGGAAGAAGGCGCTCACTGCATCATCGCCGACCTAAACGAGAGCAAAGTCCGCCAGTATAAGGAAAAGTATAAAGAGCAGGTCGAATTGAGTGAGGTAAACATCATCCACCGCTCCGACTGCGATATCTTTTCCCCGTGTGCCCGAGGCGGCGTGATTAATGACCAAACTCTGCCGGAACTTCGCTGTCAGGCGATTGTCGGTTCGGCCAACAACCAGCTGGTGGAAGACCGGCACGGAGACTTATTGCATGAAAAGGGCATTTTGTATGCTCCCGATTATCTCGTCAATGCCGGCGGTCTGATCCAGGTGGCGGATGAGTTGGAAGGATTTAGCGAGGAGCGGGTTCTGGCTAAAACAAAGGCGATCTATGATATGCTTCTGCAAATCTACGAACTTTCGGAAAAGGAGCAGATCCCTACCTGCCGGGCCGCCGACCGCCTGGTTGTGGAACGGCTTGAGAAAGTGGCTGATCTCCGCCGGATCCTGCTGGGGTGGGGAAGGGATGCCAGAGGGAGGTAAGTTCGTGATGCTAGGTCAACTGGAAACAACGTATGTGCAATATTTATCGCCGGAAGGAAAGCTGAGTGTCGCGGGACACGCAGTTTGGAACCAATTGTCGGCCGAAATGAAGATCAGCTTTTATCGCTGGATGAGCTTTGTCCGCATGTTTGACCGCCGGTCTGTCATTTTGCAAAGGCAGGGGCGAATCGGCACCTATGCTGCACTCGAAGGCCAGGAAGCGGCACAGGTGGGCAGCGCCTTGGCTCTCAGCAAGGAAGACTGGATTTTTCCCAGCTACCGCGAACACGGAGTAGCGATGATTGCCGGGATGCCTTTGTCGCAAATCTTTCTCTACTGGATGGGGCGCGTAGAAGGTTGTAAACCGCCGGAAGGAGTGCGCCTGCTGCCCCCCTCCGTCCCCATTGCGACGCAAATTCCCCATGCGGTAGGGGCAGCCTGGGCTTCCAAGCTGAAAAAAGAAACTTCAGTGGCAGTGGCTTATTTTGGCGACGGGGCCACCTCTGAGGGAGACTTCCACGAGGCGTGCAACTTTGCCGGTGTTTTTCGGGTGCCTGCCATCTTGTTCTGCCAGAATAACGGTTATGCCATCAGTGTGCCGTTCTCCAGGCAATCGGCGTCGCCCACAGTCGCGGAAAAGGCGAAAGCTTATAACTTTCCGGGAATCCGTGTGGACGGAAACGATGTGCTGGCCGTTTACGATGTGATGAAACAGGCCATTGAGCGTGCACGGGCGGGAGAAGGGCCCACGCTGATTGAAGCGGTGACTTATCGAAAAGGGCCCCATACCACCGCCGATGACGCCACCCGGTACCGCCCTGCTTCCGAAGTGGAAGAATGGGTGAAACACAAAGACCCGCTCACCCGCTACACCCGCTTGTTAAAAGCAGAGGGACTCCTCAGCGATGCGGAAGAGCGGGAATGGGAAGCGGAATGCAAAGCGCAAATCGACAGCGCGATCAAAGAGGCGGAATCTTCCGTTCCGGCACCGCCTGAACACTTATTTGCTCATGTATATGCCAAGCTGACCCCGAATGAACTCAGACAACAGCAACAATTGCGCAAAAGAGGTGGCCGAAGATGAAGCAACTAACCATGGTGCAGGCCATTTGCGACGGGCTCCGGGTGGCCCTGGACCAGGATCCTTCCGTCCTGATCCTGGGAGAAGACGTGGGTAAAAACGGTGGCGTGTTTCGTGCAACGGAAGGGTTATGGAATGAATTTGGCGATGACCGGGTGATCGATACCCCGCTGGCCGAAGCAGGCATCATCGGGACTTCGATCGGGCTTGCGGTGAACGGCTTTAAACCGGTGGCGGAAATTCAGTTTATGGGCTTTATCTACCCGGCGTTTGAGCAGATCGTCACCCATGCCGCCCGTTTGCGTACCCGCACGCAAGGCGCCTTTCCTGCTTCTCTGGTAATCCGGGCCCCTTATGGGGGAGGAATTCGCGCTCCGGAGCTTCACTGTGATTCGACGGAAAGCCTGTTTGTCCATATTCCCGGGCTCAAGGTGGTCACCCCCGCTACCCCGAAGGATGCCAAAGGGTTATTGCTCGCCGCCATTCAAGATCCCGATCCGGTCATTTACCTCGAACCGATGAAGCTGTACCGTTCGATTAAAGAGGAAGTGCCGGAAGGGTGGTACGAAGTGCCGATCGGCAAGGCGAGAAAAGTGCGCGAAGGGGAAGATATCACTTTAATCGCCTGGGGAACCATGGTTCCGGTAGCCGAGGGAGCAGCCAAAGAATTGGAGAAAAAAGGCGTATCCTGTGATCTGATCGACCTTCGTTCCCTCTATCCGCTCGACGAGGAAACGATCATCCAATCCGTCAAGAAAACAGGCCGTGTGGTCATTGTACACGAAGCGCCGAAAACGGCCGGACTCGGCGCTGAGCTGACCGCTTTGATCAATGAGCATGCGTTTCTCTATCTGGAAGCGCCTGTGACGAGAGTGACCGGTTATGACGCCCCCGTGCCGATGTTCGCGTTGGAAGATGATTTCCGTCCGAGCGTGAGCAGGGTTTCCGAAGCCGTACAACAAGTTTTGGCATTTTAACGCGGAGGAGGGAGAAAACATGTCTGTTGCGTTCAGGTTGCCCGATATCGGAGAAGGAGTTGCTGAAGCGGAAATCGTGCGCTGGCTGGTTTCCGCGGGGGAAGAAGTGGAAGAGAACCAGCCCGTGTTGGAAGTGCAAACAGATAAAGCTGTGGTTGAATTGCCTGCTCCCGCTTCGGGCCGGATTTCCGAGCTGAAATGGAAGGAAGGCGAAATCGTTCCGGTCGGGGAAGTGTTGTATGTCATCGGAAGCGATGAAAACGTTCCAAGCTTGGCATCGAGTGAACCGACCCGGGAAAATCCGGTATCTGCCGATGACAAACTTCCAACCGGCAAGCGCAAACAACGCGTTCTCGCCGCTCCGTCCACACGCCGGTTGGCACGGGAGCTCGGAGTGGATCTTGCGCAAGTAGAGGGAACAGGGGCGAATGGGCGGGTAACTGACGAGGACGTCCGCCGTTTTGCCTCCCTGCGGCAGACACCTTCCGTGGATGCGGTTCAAACGGTCGGAGCGGCAACCGTTTCGGCCCCGCGGGCGGAGAGGCCGGCAGAGATCGTTGAAACGCCGCTTTCTCCAATCCGTCGTGTCATTGCCGACAGGCTTTTGTTCTCGGTCACACGCAAGCCCCACGCCACTCATTTTGATGAGCTGAATGTGGCAGGGCTCGTGGCATGGCGCAAACAGCGGCTGAAAGAGCAGGAAAACGATCCCCATGCCCCCCGTCTGACTTATATGGCGATTTTAATCAAAATGGTAGCCATCACCCTTAAGCATCACCCATCCTTTAATGCCCATTTTGATGAGGAAAGCCAAAAAATACGGACTTATTCATCCGTCTCCATCGGCATGGCTACGGATACGCCGAAAGGCCTGCTCGTTCCGGTGATTCATCATGCCGAGCAAAAAAGCATCGACCAGCTGGCACATGAAGTGAATGAGCTCACCGAGTTGGCCCGGCTCGGAAAACTCTCGCCCGAGCAGATGAAGGGGAGCACCTTTACCATCAGCAATGCGGGAGCCCTTGGAGGCAAATGGGCGACCCCGATCATCAACCCGCCGGAAGTCGCCATTCTCGCCATTCACCCGATCGAACAGAGACCGGTGGTAGTGAGTGGAGAACTGGCCGTTGGCTGGCGGATGAATGTTTCCCTCAGCTTTGACCATCGCGTCCTGGACGGAGCCGACGCGATCCGTTTTACCCAGACACTGGGTAAATATACGGCTGATCCGGGCCGATTGGTGCGGGAATTGATATAAAAATGGAAATGGCCGGAACCCCTCGTGTGGGTCCGGTTTTTTTAGATTGGACAGCTGTCCCGGTATCGTCTTTGTCAACTGACACCGCCTGTCAGTGGTTTGGTCCATAATTGTCTGCGGGCAAAGAAAACGGCTGCGGCAAAGATCAACGCCACGAAACGGAACAATCCGGTGACACCTCTCTTTTGATGAGACGATTTTATCATAACATATATTTCGATTAACGAAAAAGTCGGGTGACTACAGTTCCTGACCCATCAGAAAAGAAGGATGGGTTTAGAGGAACTCGCTGGCAAACGTACTTTAATTACTTTTGAAACATTTACGTTTATAAAGTTTAAGAAAAGGGAAACAGATGGTGACCGCATCAACTGAATATGGGGAGGAGTTGGAATATGTTAACAAACAAAGTGGTGATGATTACCGGAGCATCCAAAGGGCTGGGTAAAAGCGTTGGCACACGCGTTTGCCGATGCCGGAGCTAAGCTGGCCATTGTGGCGCGGGGGGGAGACCGGCTGGAACAGGTGAAAAACGAACTGGAGCAAAAGGGCGCCGAAGTGCTGGCCATGACGGGAGATATGTCCAACCGCCGCGATGTGGAACGGTTTGTGGCCATGACAGAAGCCACATTCGGACAGATTGATGTGGTGATCAATAATGCATCCGTTTTCGGCCCCAGCCCGTCTCCCTATTTGCTCGACTACCCGGAAGAGGATTTTATCCGTGTACTTAACGTGAACACTGTCGGCCCGTTCCTGGTTACCCGGAGGGTGATTGCCGGTATGCTGACCCGAGGGACTGGTTCGGTGATCAATGTTTCCTCGGAAGCGGGGAGAGTGGGTTACGCCGGCTGGGGAGCCTACGGAATCTCCAAATTTGCTCTGGAAGGATTAAGCCAGACATGGGCGGATGAAGTCGACGGGACGGGAGTAAGGGTGAATACCGTCGACCCGGGAGAAATGGATACAGACATGCATCGGGAAGCTGTACCCGACTGTGATTATGAATTGGCAGATCCCAATGAGGTTGTCGATGTTTTTCTTTATCTTGCCTCTGATGAGTCCGCCCACATCAATGGACAGCGTTTTCAAGCGCAAACGTTTAAACGGGAAGAGGTGGAAGAGGATGGCCGCCCCGATTGACTTCGTCCTTCCTGAAATGTTGAATGCCACGGCGCCGCCCGAGCGAAGGGGGATTCGCCGGGACCATGTCCGGTTGATGATCTCCGACCGCCGGACGGGAGAGTCGCAACACACCAAATTTTACTGTTTGCCTCAATATTTGCGTCCGGGTGATGTGATCGCGTTAAATGTCAGTCGCACGCTTCCGGCTGTTTTAAAAGCGAGTTGGCGAAGAGGAGAAAGATGGGTGGACCCGTCCGTGGAAATCCGCTTGGCCAGCCGGATTGATGAACAGAGTTGGGAAGCGCTGGTGGTGGGAGAAGGAGTGAAGGCGGGTGATATCTTTCAATTTTCTCCGTCCCTTTTTGCCGTCGTGACGGTGGTCCGGGCAGAAAATCCGCTGGTCCGGTTGCGCTTCTCCCTGCAGGGAGCCGAATTATTGGAGCAGTTTTACAAGTTCGGGGAGCCTATTCGTTATGAATACATCGATCAGCCATGGGATCTGGATTATTACCAAACAGTCTATGCCAGTGTTCCCGGCTCGGTGGAGATCCCGTCAGCAGGGCGCGCTTTCAGTTGGGAGCTTCTGATTCAGCTGCGCAAAAAAGGGGTGCAAGTGGTTTCTCTTACCCTGCACACCGGGCTGAGCGATCTGCTGGATGATCGGTATCGGCTAGAACCGGAAAAAAACTGTGAGTACTACTCGATCCCGGAACAAACGGCCCGGGTCATTAACGAGGCGAAAAAATCGGGCGGCCGTGTGATCGCAGTCGGGACCACGGTAGTCAGAGCCCTGGAAAGCGCAGCGCTGTCCGGTGGAGTTTGTGTGGCCAAAGAGGGACGGACCTGTTTGCGCATTCACGAGCAGACTCCGCTACAAGTGGTCGACGGGTTGATGACCGGCTTTCATGAACCTGAAGCATCCCATCTCGATCTGTTAAGCGCTTTTGTGCCGCCTCCCATCCTGTCGGGAATGTATGACGAAGCCGTTCGCGAACGTTACTTATGGCACGAATTTGGCGATATTCATTTGATTTTGTGAAAGGGAGATGAACATGTACCATGTGGGGATGGAAGTGCGGGATTTGGAACGATCGATCCGGTTTTATCAACAATGGTTCGGATTTGTCTTGGAGAGGCTTGAAGTGTTGGGAAATGAACAGATCGCTTTCTTGACACTGGGAGAACAAAGGATTGAATTAGTGAAAAATCCGTCCATATCCTTCGCTTCTTCTTCGTTTCATTTGGCATTTGAAGTCAAAAGAATTGAACAGATATTACTTCAAATGAAAGAACAAGAAGTACCGATCACTGAGCCGCTCACGGTTTTGGAAAATGGTTGGAAAAATGCGTTTGTCTCAGGTCCTGACGGCGAATGGATCGAGCTCATCGATATTCCCTCATGAGGAGGCGATCCGACCGGGTCCTTTCGAGAAGAAGGAACCCGGTTTTTTATTTTACATAAATTTACCTTCATTATCCCAAACTAATCAGGACGATTGACCATAGTTTCCACCTGTTTACTTTTAGGGGAGTGTAGCGACTGTGGATCGGGTTACATTGGCGCGAGCCTTTTTTGGAACCTCTCTCGCTTTTCATATCATTTTTGCCACATTGGGCATCGGGTTATCGGCGATGGTGTTCCTCAGCGAATTGCTTCATAAGTGGAAAAATGATAACGATTATGCCGTAATGGCGAAACGCTGGACCAAAACGGTGGCCATTTTGCTCGGAGTGGCCATTCCGAGCGGTACGATTGTCGGAGTGCAGCTTTCCTTGTTGTGGCCGGGATTCATGAAGATCGTTGGTCAGGTGATTTCCGTCCCGTTTCAAATCGAGATTTTTGCCTTTTTCCTGGAAGGACTTGCCCTCTCCATCTATGTGTATGCCGCGGAAAGACTGCGCCCCTCGATGCGTGTACTGTCCGTTTTCCTGGTTGCGGTCGGCGCAACCGCTTCGGCTGTGCTCATCACTTCGGCCAATGCGTGGATGAATACGCCAGCCGGATTTGATATGCGTCCGGACGGAACGGTCTACCATGTGGATCCGTGGAAGGCATTTTTTAATCCCAGTTTCTTTGACGCAGCTTACCATGTGGTCGTCAGTGCTTTGATGACAGGGGCTTTTGCCATTGTTTCGGTGGCTGCCTACCGCCTGTTGAAGGCAAGGAAACAGGATTCGGAAACGGCCTATCATCATAAGGCTTTGTTCCTGTCCTTGTCGGTTGCGTTTCTGATGTCTTTGATCACGGCCATGTCCGGACACGGGGCTGCGCAAAATTTACATCAGTACAGCCCGGAAAAATTGGCCGCGGCCGAGGGATTATTCGAAACCCAGCGCTACGCCCCCCTGGCTGTCGGGGGGTATGTAGATCCGGAAACGCATGAGGTGAAATATGGAATCGAAATTCCATACCTGCTGAGTTTTTTGGCCGGGAACCGGTTTGACACCGAAGTGAAAGGACTTAACGAATTTCCGCCGGAAACATGGCCTCCTTTTTATACCCACACGCTCTTTAACCTGATGGTTGGGATCGGAATGCTGCTGCTGGTGTTGTCAGCGGCTGCCCTCGCCTATTGGTGGAAATACGTCCGGAAGAATAAACAAAGTTACCCCAAATGGCTGCTTTGGTGTCTGGTGTTTTCGGGTCCCCTCTCCATGTTGGGGATCGAAACGGGCTGGATTTTCAGTTGCAGCGGCCGTCAGCCGTGGACGATTTACGGCTATCAAACCACGGCGGAAGCGGCAACAAGAGCGGAGAATCTGGGGATTTTATTTGTCCTGTTCACTTTTGTATATATCATGCTGTGTGTGATGGTTTCAATCGTAATAAAAGCGTACTTCAAACGGAATCCGTTGCAAAAGGATCTTGAAACATTTGCACTGGACCGGTAAGGAGCGAACCTGATGGCCCCACCCATTGAACCTTCGATCGCGATTTTGATCGTCTGGATCTTTCTGTACATCTATAGTATGGCAGGCTCCATTGATTTTGGTGCCAGCTTCTGGTCGATGATCTATTTAAAGAAAAATGTCCAGGCCGGGAAATTGGCCAATCGGTTTCTTTCCCCTACCTGGGAACTGACCAACACCATCCTGGTTTTGCTGGTTGTAGCTGTGGTCGGTTTTTTTCCAAAGGCGGCGTATATGCTGGGTACGGTGCTGTTGGTGCCGGTGAGTTTGATTTTATTGCTCATTGCCGTACGAAGCGCGTTTATGGTTTTTGCTTATTCGGTTCAGGGATATCGGAAGACGCTGCGGGTGATCGCGGGAATTACCGGCTTCTTTGTACCTGTGCTGTTAATCAGTGCGTTGCCGGTGACCGAAGGCGGGTTTGTCGAGGTGCATGGAGGCAAGGAAACATTGTTGTTTGCCAAATGGCTGACCAGCCCTTCCGTCTATATGTACATGCTGTTCGGCCTCAGTTCGGAGTTGTTTCTCTCTTCTCTCTTTCTGGCGGATTACGCACGGGAAGCCGGGGATGAATCCACCTACGACATATACAGAAGAAATGCCGTTATCTTCGGTCCGGTTACCCTGGTTGTGGCCGTGATTACACTCCTGATGCTGGAACCGGAAGCGGGTTGGATTCTGGATAATATTTTGGAACAGCGCTGGTGGTTTCTCCTTTCGACTGTTTGTTTTTTAATCGGGTATTCCGCCTTATGGTTTCCACATAAAGAAAAAAAGAGAGGGAAAGCCCGCATGGCGGTGATTTTTGTCGCCCTGCAGTATGGCTTGGCCACATTCGGCTACGGAATCGCTCATCTCCCCTATATCGTTTATCCGTATTTAACGGTGAATGAGGCATTTACCAATATCGACACTTTTTATTCGTTGCTTAGAGTTTTTACCATTGGGCTTGCAATCTTGTTGCCCGGCTTCATCATCTTCTGGAAACTGTTTTTGAAGGACAAGAAGTATTTACAGCAGGAGTGATCGGGAGTTGTGAAGAAAAAGATGATCAGGGGATAAAGTTTCATTTTGTTTTTTTATAAAAAAGGGGTTGCATTTGTGATTGATCCGTGTTATATTACTATCTGTCGCCGCGATTGAGCGGTGAAACTGATGAAAACAAGCGCACCTTGAAAATTAGATATGGAATAAAGCAATTGACAAACTTGGTCAAGTTCGTCAAGTTGCATTCACCGGAGAAGAACCGAGCAAGTCCGCGTAAGTGGACAAAAGTAGGTTAAGCTACTAAGGGCACACGGGGGATGCCTTGGCGCCAGGAGCCGATGAAGGACGGGGCGAACACCGATATGCCTCGGGGAGCTGTAAGCGAGCGTTGATCCGGGGATTTCCGAATGGGGCAACCCACCAGCTGGAAGAGCTGGTACCGCCGCCTGAATCCATAGGGCGGACGGAGGCACACCAGGGGAACTGAAACATCTTAGTACCCTGAGGAAGAGAAAGCAAACGCGATTCCCTGAGTAGCGGCGAGCGAAACGGGAACAGCCCAAACCGGC
>NZ_FOCQ01000019.1 GCF_900110165.1 Lihuaxuella thermophila | reverse complement strand
CCTTGGTTTTCGCGAATCAGTTTGGTCGATAGCTTATGTAGAAAGTCATGCCTTGCGTTGACAATCTTTTCATGAATCTTTGCCACCTTGATTTTGGCTTTGTGCCCATTCGCCCCCCCTTTTTGACGACATTTCGATTACTTTGAACCGTTCCCAAATTCATCACCTATTGCCAATTTGACAAACATGCATTAGACATGCTCAAGGTATCTGATTGAGGGAACAAAAAAAGCAAAAGATGGTTAGGCTTGCGAGAGGGGGAAAACCATCCCCTCCCTCGCCTGACGCTCGCTCTCATCCCCATAGCTGAAGCCAGGGGTTTTCTCGCTCGCAAAGATATAAGAAAACTCCTTGGCGATCGATCAAAGCCCGGCTCCTCTCTTTCCAGAGAGAAGCCGGGCTGCCAAATGATCTTCTTCACTCCAGTTTGACCGATGTCAATTCCTGTCCCCATTGATTCTCGAACACCAATGATTTCAATTGCTCGCGCGACTTCCAGCCGAGCTCTTCCAGCATGGGCTTTTTGCGGAACTCGACCGGATATCCGATGCATAGATAGGCGACAAGCCGGACCCCTGAAGGAAGTCCCAAAATCTCCTCAACCCTGGAACGGTTGAGAATGCTGACCCAGCCGATCCCAATCCCTTCCGCCCGGGCCGCCAGCCACATGTTTTGAATCGCCAAACAAGTGCTGAACAAATCGGTTTCCGGCATGGGTCCCCGCCCCAAAACAAACGGGGCATCCCGGTTGCGGTCACAGGTAACGGCCATATTGACAGGCGCTTCCATAATCCCTTCCAATTTTAAACGGCTGTACAATTCTTTCCGTTCGTCTTTGGAAAGTTTCCGCAGCTGGTCGGCATTCATTTCTTCAAATGAATCTTTGATTTTTTGACGGATTTCCCGCGAACTGACCATGATAAAATTCCACGGTTGCATAAACCCCACCGACGGCGCATGATGAGCCGCTTCCAAAATCCGTATCAGCGCGTCTTCCGGAACGGATTGACCGGAAAAATGACGAATATCCCGACGGGCACGAATCACGCGATAAACCACTTCCTGCTCCGCTTTGGAAAATGTATCGCTCAAACAAAACGCCTCCCCGCCAGAGAAATGGTTTCCCTACTTTCATTATAGTGATTTGAATCCACGGATATCTATGTCTTCAGTCTATTTTTCTTTTGAAAAGAAAAACCAGCCTTCAGAAACCACTTGAAGACTGGGTGCATTTCCGGATGATGGCACAACCCTTTTCAATAAAACATCTATTAGACTCGCACTTCCGCTTTTGCCTTTCTCGTTGTGAAGTCCCAATCCCGGTAATAAGCATGGGACACCAAAATGTTGGGCCCGGCGCAATGGGCTTCCCGGCAGAAGCAATGATGTTTTTTCGCCACCGGATGCTCCAGCCAGCGATGAAAAATTTCGGTCAGCCGATCATGCATCATGTTACCCAGGGGCGGGACATCGCCAAAGTCCGTGACGATGACGTCTCCGGTAAAAGCATTGATATTGAGCCGGTTCCGTCCATCCGGGTCCTGGCGGACGGTCACGTTTTCCTCACGGTGCAAGCGCAGCCACAGATCGAGATCCTCCTGCTTATCACTGCATGGGAAGAACGGCAACGTTCCGAACAAAATCCAAACGTTCGGGTCCCGGCCGTCCAGAAGCCGCAAAATGGTTGATCGGTATTCATCCAGTGTGAGGAGTGTCATCCCTTTGGCAAAATCACTCGGATAAAGGGGATGCACTTCATGACGGCGGCAGCCCATCTCGGCGATATCCCGGTGCATCTTCACAATGTGCTGGGCAGTAAAGGGACTGAGCAGAGATTCAGCCGATACGAACACACCGTTTTTCGACAGCGTGCGGGCATTCTCTTTCATCCGTTCAAACAGGGTTTCCGCCGCAGACAGGCTGACTTCTTTTCCATACTTTTGAAACGCGATGCGGTAAAAATCATGCGCATCCCGGTAATTATAAGAAATGTGCAACACGTCCAGATCTTCGATCCAATCTTCATAGCGGGACAGAGGCAGCGTCAGGTTGGAATTGAGCTGTGTATAAATGCCTCTCTCCTTGGCATAACGGAGCAGAGGGCGAATCGTTTCATTGACGACACGTGGATGGAGAACCGGTTCCCCTCCGGTAATGCTCAGGGTTTGCAGTGTCTCCACTTCATCCAGGCGGCGAATCAGCTGGTCCACCGGCAAGGGGGACCCTTCTTTTTCCACTAACGCTTCCCCTACAGCACAGTGTTCACACCGCAAGTTACAAAGGTTTGTCACGGTAAATTCCACACTGGTCAATTCATAAAAACTTTTCTCGCTTCGGGTATACCAGGCATCCCAGGGATCCCATGCAGGGGAGATTGGCTTCTTTTCTACGGGTTGTCGTTTCAGCATGCGTATTCCCCCAAATTGATGGATTGAACAAACCTTCGATCGATCGGTTTCTTTTCTCACGGCACACAGACACGACGAAGAGTATACCCCAGCAACATAGTACCGTCAACGCCGTTCCCAAAACCTGATTTCTTGGGAAGCCGTATGGGTGCACATGTTGTTTTGTGTGCAGCTCCGGATGATTTCTCAAAATGCCGGAAGCCTCCCTGTCTCACACCCTTGGGCCCGTGCGCCGGCCGATGTGAAACTGTAAAAGTTGTCATCGTTTTGTTGCTCTATAACCATAACGTAACTGCAAGTTTACATTCACATTACAAATGTGCAAAAACCAAGACAAGCGGGATCAGCCCCATTATAATAAAAAACACAAGAGGTGATTCGGAGGTGCGCCAGATGAACAACGCATCAATCGGTATCTTTAATGCCACGATGATCAGCATCCCGCTCTGGGGAATGATTTACTTTGCGGTACGCCTCTTAATTGGATAGAAAAAACGACAGTTGAAATAGAACCGGGTTTGACATAGAGATGAAAAATTCAAGGGTCGGAGGTTATGAGCCATGAACAATGCAACGATCGGCATCTTCAATGCTACCCTTTTCAGCATTCCGCTCTGGGGTTTCATCTACTTCGCCATCAGACTCTTCGCGTAAACGAAACGCCTTCATCGTCAGCAGGATGGAGGCGTTTTTTATTGTCGTCAATTGCACCGGAATCACTGCGAAGCCGGCAGGAGGGAAAGCCGCCCAAATGCTTGCGCCTTGCCTCCTTCTTTTCACCTCTTATATAATTATCTGTTGAAAGCAGCATCCAAGAGGTGAAAATCGATGCCGATGCCCGAGTGGTTGAAATGGTTTTATCTGCTTTTCTGGATCACGCTGATCGGATTCATGGCGATTGGCGGCTACTTTATGTTCCGCAAGTTTTTAAAAGCCTTGCCGAAAGCAGACGGAAAATCCATCCTGGATTGGCAGGAATATTATATAAAAGAAACTTCCCATTTATGGTCCGATGAGCAGAAAGCACTGTTGAATGATCTGGTCTCCCCCGTTCCGAAATTATTCCGCGATGTGGCCAAACAAAAAATCGCCGGGAAAATCGGCCAATTGGCATTGGAAGCAAAAGCCGACCGCATGACCGAAGAATTGATCATCAAAGGATATATACTGGCTACTCCCAAACGGGACCATAAATGGCTGATCCAGACCCTGCAAAAGAAGAATATAGATCTCACTCCCTATAAACATTTATTTTAACTAACTGTTGAAATTTTTCCCATGGCATGCTATCATGGACATATAGTACGTTAAAAAGTGGGTTTGCAAGTCAAGTTTCATCTTGTGGCCTCTTGTTTTAACAAAAGGTTCAAGTGCTTGAGATTGGTCCGCTTTTTAATGAGTAAAAGGAGGCCCAAGCATGAAGGGTAAAGTAAAATGGTTCAACGCTGAAAAAGGGTATGGCTTCATCGAGCGCGAAGATGGCGGAGATGTATTCGTACACTATTCCGCAATCAAAGGTGAAGGTTTCAAAACCCTTGAAGAAGGCGAAACGGTCGAATTCGACATCGTTGAAGGCGATCGTGGACCTCAATCCGCTAACGTAATCCGTTTGAACCACGTATAAGTAAACCCGAAAACAAGGCGCTTTCCTGAAAAGGAAAGTGCCTTTTCCTTTTTTGACAGCCGCTGGTCATGGAAAAGGATGACGAAACCTCATTCAAGCTATTGGGCAAACCGATCATGGTTTATCTTTGGCACAAAAAGAACTAAACTAAGAAGAAACAGTCTTCAACAAATCACTCAACTGGAGATAACAGGATGAAACAACAAACGTCATCAACAAGTCAATGGATTACTTTTCATGTGACCGAAGAGTGGGACCAAGCCACTGTTGAATCGATTCTCAAAGGACCTTTAATGATCTCGGGCCGCATGTTGAATCGATTAACCCGACGGAAAGGAATTCGCCTCAACGGACGCTCTCCCTGGCTCAAACAAAAAGTGAAGACAGGAGACCGGCTGCAAGTGGCCGTGCGTCCGAAAGAAAAATCAAATGTTCCCTCCAAGCCTGTCCCGCTTGAAATCATCTATGAAGATCCGGATCTTATGGTCATCGACAAACCTGCCGGAGTCGCCGTTCATCCTGTACGGAAAACAGACCGGCACACCCTTGTTCACGGAATTTTGCACGTTTGGCGTCAGCGGGGATATGAGGCGACGGTTCGGCCTGTCCACCGTTTGGACCGCTGGACGTCCGGTCTCATCCTGGTCGCCAAAAACGCCTATATGCACCAACTGTTGGATCGTAAACTCCGACAAAAACAAATCAAACGAAGTTACCTGGCCATCGTCGGCAAACCGCTCCCCGAGCCGGAGGGAACCATTGATCAGTCGATCGGACGGGACCCCGGCCACCCGACACGCCGCCGTGTGACCCCGGAGGGAGATCGTGCCGTCACTCATTACCGGGTTTTGAATCAAAGCGCACAAGGCTCCCTTGTTCAGGTTGAATTGGAGACGGGAAGAACGCACCAGATCCGCGTTCACTTCGCTTACCTGGGTGCTCCCTTGCTGGGAGATTCCCTCTACGGAGGGGACGTTCACCTGATCGGACGGCAAGCCTTGCATTCCGCCCGGCTGTCCTTCCCTCATCCGCTCACGGGAGAAACGATGGAGTTTTCCTCTGCCCTGCCTCCTGAACTGGCGCGAGTGGCCGGACAACTCCAATTGACTTAAAAAACCTTCGGAACCGTTACTCCGAAGGTGTCATTTCCATTTACATCATTTTGAGCAAAGCTTCTCTTCCGGTCATCCCTGCGGTAATTCCCATCGATTCAGCCGTATGGGTGACCGATTCCAGCGGGGCTTCCAACAGCTGCTCCAATGAACGCACGCCCAGGGCTCTGGCGGCAATGATATTCCGGTCAGACAGGCGTTCATTCAACAGCGCAACATCCAACGCCCCGCACATGATATAACCTTTATCTGTCGTGATCACCAAAAGTGTGGTTTTGGGCAGTTTCACCTCAACTCCCAAAACGGTACGCCCTTCAATGTCAATCGGTTTCAGTTGGATCAATTGCGATCCCCCTCCCATGCCGGTAACCATCCAATGATAAGATATGAAAGAGGCCTCAAAAGCGTGAGAGGGATTTCGCATCTTCAGTGAAATTTCGGAGGAACAACCGTTTGCTTCCAATTGGGAAGTTTCCCGTCTTGCACCATCTTCATTTTCAGCATCTCAACCAGGTACACTCCCAGCATTTGAATAATCTCGTCATCACTCATCTGCTCGATGAGTTTCATCACGTCTTCCCGTGACTGCTCTTCCAAGATACTCAGAACAATGGCAACGGCGTCCTCTTCATCATCATTTAACTGATCACGATACAAAGAATATACTTCGTCCACAAAGCTCATCGTGGATTCCTCCTTAACTGCTATGATTTATTTTATCTCAGTTTTTATTTCATTTCGAGAGAGAATCAGAGCCAAATGACAAACTAAATCGTGCCAGCGGGTCAATCGACGAGCCTTTCCATGTTCAGCGACAAGGAGGAAAAAAACATGTCCGCGCGAAAATTGACATCGATCGCCTTCATCGCCGCTGTTTATGCGGTTTTAACTTATGTGTTTGCACCTTTGTCCTATCATTATATCCAATTTCGGATCTCAGAAATGTTAACCGTCCTTCCGTTCCTTACCCCGACCGCCATACCCGGCCTTTTTCTCGGAGCGGTCATCGCCAACCTGGGCAGCCCGCTCGGCATTTATGATGTCATGTTTGGCGGGCTGGCCACTCTCATCGCCGCATGGCTTACCTCCAAAATGCCCAACCGGTGGCTCGCCCCCCTGCCGCCCGTCATCATCAATGCCGTGATCATCGGCATCGAGCTGGGAACCATCGCCGGCATCCCGGGGTTGACCATTCCTTTGGCTATGCTTTGGGTCGGACTGGGGGAGCTTGCCGTCTGTTACCTGCTCGGGATTCCCTTTTTGCTTCTGCTGGAACGCTACCGCGGCCGTATTCCCGGTTTCAACGCGAAAAAATAACCTACTTAAACCACATGCCACCTGTGAACTTCACTTAGCTGGGGAGCATTTGCTTTTTGCAATTGACGGGCCAACAGATCTCTTAAAAATTCGGGCAAAAAGTACTTGATCAGTTTTCCGTCCTTTAACTCCATGTAGCCGGCACCAAATGTAAACATGTCAATGGTGGCGATATCGTATTGCTCATCATCCCGGAGCCTCTTCTCTCCCACGTAAATGGAACGGATTTTTTGGTACGGCCCGGCGTTGGGGTCATAAACGATCCGGAGTCCGGATACGCACATGAAACCCAAAATTTTGCCGCGAAATCCAAATCCGCGAATCGCTTTCTCCATATATTCCTCCATTAATGATTCTTCCAGGGTACGGCGAAGAGCCTGCCCTTGGATCTTGAGCAATACAGGATTAATCGGATGCGGGCAAATCTGGTGAAGCTGCTTGCGGGATACCGGTCCTGCCGGGAGGCTCCCCAACAGTTGCCCGCTGTTCACGATCGCGATCTCGGCCCCCACCCATTCACGCAGGCTATCTGCAAGAAAATTGCCCAGCGGGGATTCTCTTTTCCAGTCGATCGGCAGCGGCTTCGCCAATTTGGCAATCGGACGGGATAAATTTTTTTCTGCCAAGGTTCGGTGTCTGCGGATAATCTCTTGGATTTCGTCTGCCTCACTCACTTCATCAAGCGAGAAGCATTTCCCTTTCATTTCAACGATTTTTTTGCTTGCCGGATCCACTGTCACAGTAATTTTTCCCACATGATGCCCGAACTTTCCGGCCGCGGCAATCAGGGTGGAACCGACCCGTTCGGGAATCTCCAGCAGATGGTGGGTATGAGCCCCGAGAATGATATCGATCCCCGAAACTTGTTCGGCTAATTTACGGTCATTGAAAAGTCCCAGATGAGAAAGAACAATCAGGACATCGACTCGATCTCTCAACTGTTCAACCTTTTGCCTGAGAATAGGAACAGGATCTTGAACTCTCCATCCCATCAATTCATAAACGGTATCATAGGGAATCGTCGCGCCGAGGAAACCGAAACGGATCCCGTCCCGGATCAGAATTTTCCAAGGCGTGAGCCAAGACGGGCTTCGGCCCCAAGCCGCTTCCACGACATTGCTGCTCACGACGGCAAAGGAAGAACCTTCGTAATTGGTTTTCAGTTCTTTGGCTGAAAAAGTAAGCAACTCATTATTTCCGAGGGTGATGAGATCATATCCGGACCTTTCCAAAATCGCCCGGTTGACCAGCCCGTCTGTCCCCTCTGTTTCCAAGCGGACCCGATCCATATGATCCCCGATATCGAGCAAGAATCCCGTTTCTCCCCGCTTTGCCCATTCCTCGCGCATTCTTGTGACAAGGGTGTGGATTTTGGACATTTGCTCTAAGTGGCTGTGTAAATCGTTGGTATGTAAAAGATGAACCTGTCTGACCGGGCTCACAGCGATCCTCCTGACCTGAAGTGTTATTGAGACCGTCAAAGATCATGCGGATAGCCGCTGTCCATGAAACCATCCGGAGAAAAAACGAGCAGGAGATCCACGCTCCTGAATCTTGTTTCATTCCTGTACATCCCACTAAAAGAACTCCAATTGTCTCGGAGCCAGTCCTTTAAAAGTCAGATTCAATCGTTGAATCATTTTTTTCGCGCTGTCGACAGCGTCTCCTTGCGAATTGTTGTTAAAGAGAAGCGTCAACTGTTTTACCTCTTTTTTCAGCTGATGAACCCGCTCCGCCCACTCGGCCAGCTCTTCATCCGAATAGCGGTAAGCGTACCGAACGTCCCGCCAATTGGGCTGTCCCGTGTTGTTCCATCCTTCTCTATTCCGGCCGTGGAAGCGGATGAGGGAAAGCTCCGGATGGGTGACGACCGGCACAATCGGTACAGATCCTTCACCCGCTTGCGGTTCATCGCAAATGACGTGAATCAGCTTCTCCCCTTCCAAGAACTTGAGGGTCCGATCGTGATAGGCCGGGCGAAACCAAGACTGGTTGCGAAACTCGATCGCCATCGGCATATCCATAAATGCCTCCCGCAGACGCCGGATATACTTCACATGTTTCTGCGTGCAATCATACCAGGGAGGAAACTGGAACAGAAGCATGGTCAACTTGCCCGCTTTCACCATCGGTTGAAGGGATGTTTTCATCTCCTCCACCAATTGCGGCCAGCTCCGGACAGGTGCCCGTTCCATCCTTCCGTGACCGGTCAATTCGCGATAAGCTTTGACCACAAAACGGAAAGAGTCAGGTGTTTCCAGTGCCCATCTCTCCATACGCTCGGCTGGAGCAATAGCGTGATAGGTACTGTCTACCTCCACAACCGGGAAATGGCCGGCATAGATCGCCAATTTGTCTCTGGAAGGTGTCCCCGGCGGATAAAGATCGTGATCTCCCCACCCGCAAACACCAACCTGGATCGGGTTGATGGGGTCCATAGATTCATCCGCCTTTCATCATCGTCTATATTTCTTCTATTGTATCATTTTTTAAAAACCACACAAAAACATTGATTTAAATCACGCAGGGTAGACACAGATCCGCCCAGATTTTCATACATTGGAAAATAAAATCGCAAAGGATGACCTACATGAGCACCATGAATCAGATTTTTCGGCTGAAACTGGAAGAAGTGGAGGATTGCAGCTCGATCAATTTTGCCAACACCCTTAATATCGCTCCGGTTGATACATCCAAAACCATCGGGGGTTCATCTCCGATTGGTGATTGCCCCGTCAACATGGATGCAGAACAAAATATATATTGGGATCCGGATGTCATGGATTTGGAGTGAAATTGTTTAGCACATTTGGGTCCATGGATCAGCCGGAGGAGTTCCATCAGACAATCCCCGATTCAGTACGGATGTGACAGGGAACAGATGCAGTTTTGTCTCACTACTTTGAGTCAGTTTGCCTTAACAGAACATCCGTCTCCTCATCCCGAACCGCTCTTGATCACCGGGCTCTCGATGAAATCCGCCCTGGAACCTTCTTCGCTCCCATACAGCGGCAGAGTCGATCCACCGGAAAACAAACTTCTCCGTTCTTCCAATCAACTTTTTTATCGCTAGACCTTTGCCGCATTTTATATCTCCAGACCCTTGCCGCACAGGTGGATCAAATTTATGGCGTAGACTTTTTTCCCCGGCTCGAGATAAAATAATGACAAGTTTAAAAATCGGATTCGACCAAGGTGAGGTGGACTATTTGGTGAAGCCGTCCCATTTATCGATTCGTGCTTCGGTGATCCACCAAATCCGAACCTATTGCTGTGAACGGTTTCCGCTCGAAGGATACGGGATTTTGGCTGGACAAGCGATGGAAATCAGCCATTTCTTCCCGATTCCGTGTCAAACGAATGGCGCTTGCACCTTTGCTTTTGACCCTCGCGTCTATCTCGAAACTTTAAAACGAATGCGCAATGACCAGCTGGATTGGATCGGAATCGTTCATTCCCACCCCCTCACCAATGCCTTTCCATCCGCGCGCGACCTGAAAAACTGGCACTTTTCGGACAAAAGCTGCTGGATTTTCTCTTGGAAAGATTCGGATTACCAGCTTTCCGCTTACTATATTCATCAAAATAAAGTGATTCCCATCATGTACGAAATCATTGGAACTACCTACTGAGACAGGGGTTATTCTATGCTGAAGTCACCTGAGATTTCCGCTCTGCACACCGACAAATACCAGATCACGATGATGTATGCTCACTGGAAAAACGGGTCTCATGGAAACCGGCGGGCTTTTGATCTTTATTTCCGCTCGTTGCCGTTTGGCAATGGTTATGCTGTCTTTGCCGGGTTAGAACGGGCGATTCGCTATCTGGAAGAGCTTCGGTTTACCGAAGAAGATATCGAGTACCTCCAGTCGCTGGGCGAAGGATTTGATCCCGCCTTTTTTGACATGCTCCGGAACTTCCGTTTTACCGGTGATCTGTATTCAGTCCCTGAGGGTTCGATCGTGTTTCCGGAAGAGCCGCTCGTTCGCCTGGAGGGTTCCGTATTTGAATTGCAACTGATCGAGACGGCTTTGCTCAACTTTATCGGCTATCAAACCCTGATCGCCACCAAAGCCGCCCGCATTCGTCATGTCGCCGGTAACGATGTGCTGATGGAATTTGGAACGAGGCGGGCCCAAGAGAGAGATGCTGCCGTGTGGGGAGCGCGGGCCGCGTATATCGGCGGCTTTGACGCCACATCCAACACATTCGCCGGACAGAAGTTTGGCATTCCCACACTGGGAACCCATGCCCACTCCTGGGTGCAGGATTTCGCCAGCGAACTGGAAGCTTTCCGCGCATTTGTGAAAGCCTTCCCCGATCAGGCCATCCTGCTCGTGGATACATATGACACACTGAAAAGCGGGATCCCCCATGCCATCCAAGTGGGGCTGGAGCTGAAGAAACAGGGAAAAAGTCTAGTCGGCATCCGTCTGGACAGCGGCGACCTCGCTTACCTGTCCAAACAAGCCCGAAAAATGCTGGACGCGGCGGGATTAACGGAAACACGTATCGTTGCTTCCAGCGACCTGGATGAATTCACGATCCTCAACTTAAAAGCCCAGGGAGCCAAAATCGATTCCTGGGGAGTCGGCACGAAGCTCATTACCGCTTATGACCAGCCCGCCCTGGGGGCTGTTTATAAAATGGTGGCCCGCTGGGAAAACGGAAAGTGGGAACCGACGATCAAAATCTCCTCCAATCCGGCCAAGATCACCACACCCGGCCGCAAAGCGGTCTACCGGATCATCGACAATCAATCGGGTAAAGCACGCGCCGATCTCATTACAACGGTGGATGAAACGATTGACGAGAGCAAACCGTTAACCTTGTTCCACCCGTTGCAAACCTTTAAGCGGAAAAAAGTAAAAAATTTCAGGGCTGTCCCCTTGCTGAAACCGGTTTTCATACAGGGAAAAAACATCTACCAACTTCCCTCGCTCAGCGAGATCAGGAGCTTTCACCAGTCGCAACTCTCGCTGTTCTGGGAAGAGTATTTGCGCATTCTCAATCCCGAAGAATATCCGGTCGACCTTTCCCAGAAGCTCTGGGATACAAAACAAAATCTGCTTCAGACCATCTATCAATCGATCAAGAAGGAAAACGGCGGATCATGATCCCAAGACTGCAGCATAAAAAGGAAGCGGCAGTCCTTTGCTGCACGTTTTCCGGTTTTCTGATCCAAGGTTCAGCAGGCGAATCAATGACACAGAAGTCAATTTCCGGGGTAGAGGACGGTAAACCAGTCAAATGCTTCAAACTTGGGCATGACCAGCATTCAATTTGAATTTGGCCGGAAACTCGGGTGAAATCCACTTCATTCACTTAAAATACTGATGAAAAAAGAAGGAGGCCAGCGCTTCCTTCTTTCTTTTTTGTTTGAATTTATTGTTGTTTACACTGTCGCATTTGTTAAAATGGGTATCATGGCCATGCTTTTTGCCGCCTGGTCTTCCATCATCCCTTCTGAGGAGTGAACTTGATCGATGGAAACAGTAAAATTGGCATCGGACTTGAGCTTTTCGCGAATCATCCTGGGACTGATGCGCCTCAACCAGTGGGGCTTTGATGAAACCGAGCTGATCCGATTCACGGAACAGTGTTTGGAGCAAGGCATCACCACCTTCGACCTGGCCGACATTTACGGCGATTACACGTGCGAATCCATCTTCGGCCAAGTGTTGAAGCAAAAACCGATCCTCCGGGACCGGATGCAAATCGTCACCAAGTGCGGCATCTGCATGCGCTCCGATAAATATCCCGATCGCCGGGTCAAATATTACGACACCAGCAAAGAACATATTCTCGCATCCGTGGACAACTCGCTCCGCCACTTGCAAACCGATTATATCGATCTTCTCTTGATCCATCGCCCGGACCCGATGATCGATCCGGAAGAAGTGGCCGAAGCGTTTGCCCATTTGAAAAAAGTAGGGAAAGTGCGCCATTTCGGCGTTTCCAACTTCACTCCCTCGCAATTCCGCATGATTTCCGCATATGTGGAGATGCCTTTGGTGACCAACCAGATCGAAATGTCCGTCCTTCACGTGGAACCTTTCTTCGATGGAACGATGGATCAGTGCCTGGAAAAACGGATTCCGCCGATGGCGTGGTCTCCGCTCGCCGGCGGCCGGATTTTCAGCGCCGCGGATGAGCAGTCGCTCCGCACCCGCGAGGCGCTGGTCCAAGTGGGCAAAGAATTGGGGGACTTCTCCCTGGATCAGCTCATGCTCGCATGGCTGTTGCGCCATCCCGGCCGCATCATGCCCATCATCGGAACCGGCCGTTGGGACCGGATCCTCTCAGCCGTCCAGTCCTTGGCCATTCCGATGACCCGCATGCAATGGTTCCAGATTCTCGAAGCTTCCAGGGGGCGACAAGTCGATTGATTCCCGGGACGCTTGAACCATTTTAAAATGTTCACCCGTGTAAATGGAAACCATCCATCACCGTGATAAAGCTGGCCGTAATGACCAGCTTTTTCTATTCAAACGGATTAACCGAATTCAGGAGCATGTTTGGAGATCTCGTTCTTCTCGATCTTCATAGATTTATATTTGAATAGGTGTGAAAACGGATGAAAAATACATTACCGATTCTCGTAGGCGTGATAGTTTTAAGTGTGTTAACCATAGTCATATTGGGATTAGTCGGATTTTTTAGTTATGAAATGGTTCCCTCGAATCCAAAGTAAGGGCTCCTTCTTTGTGATACAGGCAATGATCGAACAAGATATTTTTTGTCTCAGGTCATCAAGATGCCGTTCCGGACACTGCGAGAATTTCTCTCATGACCGCTCCCCTGAATAAGGCTCATATACGTAACGTCAGCAATTTGAACGGATCAACATGGAAACTCCCGGTGCACGAAAGTCCGGATCGAGATGAGAAAAAAACGGATGGCCTGAAATACGATTGGGCCCATCTGCTTCCTGATCCACAGACCGTCCCAATCGGATCTCTTTGAATCAATCCCGTCTCCTTAGTATAATAGCGAGAGTAGCACCCCCATTCGGTTTTCAGCCCAGTATAAAAGGAGATTGGCTCATGCCCCTGCATATTGAACCTGAATACATCAAAATCCCCACAGATGAGGGAACAGAAGAAACCTTTGAGATCTTGTTTACCTTCGACCATGAGGAAACCGGACGGAAATACATGTTTCTCACACCCGTCGATGCGCCGGTGGAGTCGGAATCTGCCGATCGGGAAGTGATCGCGTTTCGTTACAGCTGGGACGAAGCCGGCGGGTTCCAGCTCGAATTGATCGATGAGGATAATGAAGAAGAATGGAAGCTGGTACAGGATGCCTTTAACGCCATGATGGAATTGGATAACGATGCATGAACGACAGGCCCGGACCAACCATCCGCGGCCTGTTTTTTCACGCGCTTGATCTATGAATGATTCACCAGGAATGTTGCAAAATAATGCAAGGAAACTCAACTTCACTCGATTTCAGGTGATGTTCATTGATCAAGGGCTTTGTTTGCGCCGTGTTGTTTTTTTCTCATCTACTTTTCCCTTTAGCCCGGTCCGATCACCAAACGGATGTATGGATTCTGATCGATTTGTGGAAGCGCCGTCTTTACGTCATGGAAGGCAGCCAGGTAAAAAAAGAATTTATCATTGGAGTAGGAAAAGAACAAACTCCGACCCCGATTGGAAAATGGAGAATATCGGATAAATCGAGAAATTGGGGCGGAGGCTTCGGGCCCTGTTGGCTCGGACTCAATATTCCCTGGGGAAGATACGGGATTCACGGAACCAACCGCCCCGGATCCGTCGGGAAAGATTCCAGCCACGGCTGCATTCGATTGCTAAATACGGATATCGTTCAGCTCTATCAAATGGTGCCGGTCGGAACGAGAGTAGAAGTCGTCGGTCCGATGCTTGGCCGGGATGAATGGCAATTGAAAAAGCTGGTGCGGGGCGATCGCGGCACATTGGTGATGTTGATTCAACATCGCCTTTTATCCGCAGGTTATTATCAAGGTCAACCAGACGGAATCTTCGGCAAAGGTTTGGAAGATGCCGTCAAAAAATTTCAACAGGATCACCGTCTGCCGGTGACGGGACAAATACAGTTTCGGGAATACGTGGAACTGGGACTCATCGAATAAAACAACAAACGTCAAGCAACCATGCCTGACGTTTGTTTCGCCTGTAAAGATCAAACGGTAAACTGTTCTGTCTCGGTCGATCCGGCCAGGGCCGTCGTCGAAGAAGTGCCCCCGGAGATCACGATGGATACTTCGTCAAAGTAGCCTGTGCCCACTTCCCGTTGGTGACGCGTTGCCGTATAGCCATGTACTTCTTCCGCAAATTCCGCCTGCTGGAGTTCCGAGTACGCGGCCATTCCCCGTTCGCTGTATCCTTTGGCCAGCTTGAACATGCTGTGATTGAGCGAATGGAAGCCCGCCAGCGTGACAAACTGGAATTTGTATCCCATTTTGCCCAGCTCATCTTGAAATTTGGCAATCGTCTCATCATCCAGCTTCTTTTTCCAGTTGAAAGACGGCGAGCAATTATATGCAAGCAACTTGCCCGGATACTTGGCGTGAATCGCTTCCGCGAATTGCCGTGCTTCTTCCAGATTGGGTTCGGAAGTTTCGCACCAGATCAGGTCGGCGTACGGGGCGTAAGCCAATCCTCTGGCAATCGCCGTTTTCAAGCCGTTTCGGATTCGGAAAAAGCCTTCCGGCGTCCGTTCTCCTGTCAGGAACTCATGATCGCGCGGGTCGATATCACTGGTGATCAACTCAGCCGCATTGGCATCGGTACGGGCGATCAGGATGGTGGGCACGCCCATGACATCCGCCGCCAAGCGGGCCGCGATCAGATTGCGAACCGCATGAGAGGTGGGAATCAATACTTTTCCTCCCAGATGGCCGCACTTTTTCTCCGAAGCCAATTGATCTTCAAAATGTACGCCCGCAGCGCCGGCCTCGATCATGGCTTTCATCAATTCAAACACATTTAGCGGTCCGCCGAATCCCGCTTCCGCATCGGCAACGATCGGGGCAAACCAGTCGCGCTTCCGTTTCCCTTCCGCATGCTCAATCTGATCCGCCCGTTGCAAGGCCTGATTAATGCGTTTGACCACATGGGGGACGCTGTTTGACGGATACAGGCTTTGATCCGGATACATATGCCCGGCCAGATTGGCATCCGCCGCCACTTGCCAGCCACTCAGATAAATGGCTTTCAAACCGGCTTTCACTTGTTGTACAGCCTGGTTTCCGGTCAATGCCCCCAGCGCTCTCACAAATGGTTCCTGGTGAAGCAAATCCCACAACCGCTGCGCCCCTCTTTCAGCCAGCGTATACTCGATTTTCAGCGATCCCCGGAGTCTGAGCACATCTTCCGCTGTATACGGACGCTCGATCCCCTGCCAACGCGGATGGGTTTCCCACTCTTTTTTCAATTCTTGAACTTCTGCTTGGTTGATCATACGGATCATCCTTTCATGATGTTCTTTTTACGTGAGATGTTCATATCCCGGAATGGTTAAAAACTCGGCGAATTCATCACTTAGAATCAATTCGGAAAACAACCGGGCTGCTTCTTTGTATTTTCCTCCGGCAAAGGCGTCGGCCCCCACTTCCTGTTCGATGGAACGCATCTCCTCTTCCAATACCTGCTGAAACAGCTCCGACGTCACTTTCCGCCCGTCTTCCAGAATCCCCTTGGGATGCCGAATCCACTGCCAGACCTGGGCCCGCGAAATTTCTGCCGTGGCTGCATCTTCCATCAGGTGGTTGATGGCCACTGCTCCCGTCCCGCGCATCCAGGCCTCGAGATATTGGATTCCGACGCGGATGTTGGTCCGAAGCCCCTCTTCTGTAATCGCTCCTTCGGGAACGCGCAGCAAATCTTCCGCCGTCACGCGGACATCTTCCCGTTTCTTGCCGATCTGGTTGGGCGTGGGCATGATCCGGTCAAAAACTTCCATCGCCACCGGAACCAATCCGGGATGCGCCACCCAGGTGCCGTCATGGCCGTCCATCGCTTCCCGCTCTTTATCTGCACGCACTTTGGCCAGCGCTTCTTCATTCGCTTCCGGGTCGCCTTTGATCGGGATTTGCGCCGCCATCCCGCCGATCGCCGGGGCGTTCCGCTTATGGCAAGTTTGAATGGTGAGCAGCGTGTATGCCCTCATAAAGGGAACGGTCATCGTTACGACGGAGCGGTCCGGCAAGATGACATCCGGCTGATTGCGCAGCTTTTTCAAATAACTGAAGATGTAGTCCCAACGGCCGCAATTGAGCCCAGCGGAATGCTCCCTCAGCTCGTATAAAATCTCATCCATCTCGAACGCCGCCAGAATGGTTTCGATCAACACCGTCGCTTTGATGGTTCCGCGCTTCAGCCCCAGTTCTTGCTCGGCGAAATCAAACACCTCATTCCACAATCTGGCTTCCAGATGGCTCTCCATCTTTGGCAGATAAAAATAGGGTCCCGTTCCCCGCTCCAGCAACTCCCGCGCATTATGGAAAAAGTAAAGCCCAAAGTCGAAGAGCCCTCCCGGTACCGCTTTACCATCCACCTTCACATGTTTTTCATCCAGATGCCACCCCCGGGGGCGAACGATCAAGACAGCGGTCTTTTCCTTCAATTCATAAACTTTCCCCTGCTCGTTGACGAAGCGGATCGTGCGCCGGATCGCGTCCCGGAGATTGATCTGTCCCTGGATGGTGTTCTCCCAGGTCGGCGAGTTGGAGTCTTCAAAATCCGCCATGAAAATTTTGGCTCCCGAATTGAGTGCATTGATCACCATCTTACGATCGCCGGCCGGGCCGGTAATTTCGACCCGCCGATCCTGCAGGTCTTCGGGTAGCGGGGCGATCGTCCAGTCCCCTTCGCGGATCGGTTTGGTTTCCGGCAAAAAATCGGGCAATTTTCCATTGTCGATTTCACTCTGCCGCTTCTTCCTGTTATACATCAGTTCATCCCGCTTGTGTGAAAAACGCCTGGAAAGCTTGCTGACAAATTCCAACGCCTCAAAGGTCAAGATTTCTTCGTAGCCGGAATGCATCGGCGCATCCACTTGCACTCCCTTTGGAAACGTTTGTGTCCCCGAGTCCATCCCGTTGTTCCTCCTTCACCGTACGCCGGCTTTATTATATAACAATTAACCTTATCGACCACTATATTAACACAGATACTGTTATATAACAATAGCCGGTTTTCACTTTTTTAAATTTTTCTTTTCCGCTGCTGATGCAACATTTCTCTTCCTACAGGGTAACCATATCATTCGGGAAAATCGCACGTTTAGGCACAATTTAACCGACTCCCTGTACGCGAAGGAGTCGGTTGGCATTCTGTTTCATTAACATTTTGCACGAAGCAGCGGAGAAAGATTTTGCAAATCAATCCTATTTATCGGCGTAATACCAGCGAACGTGTCATTATCCGCAAACAGACCAAGATAAGGTCATGTCACTGCGCCGGATCGTGGCCGAACAGTATTTGCGCTTGTTCCTGTTCCTCTGTGGTGGTGATCTTCCGGACGCCGTCCCGGATCTTGTCTTCGTCCGGCGGGAACGGAACTGGATTGTCGATCGGCTTCTCGAGATTCAGATCATTCTCGTTGGCGATGACGCCCTGACTGATCATGACGAGGATAAACACTTGCAACCTGTGCGTATAGTCGGGGAGAACTCCCCGGCCATTAACTCTCCGGTGTAACATTTCGCAAAAAGGGACTCGGTTCGCCTACGCTATATATCTGCAAATCATGCATGGCCCTGGTACAGGCGGTGTAGAACAATCTGCGCAGACTCTCATCGCCGTATACCTGCGCTGATGCGTCATAAATGATGACGGCGTCGAATTCGATGCCTTTGGCCAAATACGACGGTATGACGACAACACCTTGTTCATATTCCATCGAGCTGCTCTTCACAAGCTTAATTCCTTCCATATTGCTCAGAGCGTTATATGCAGCGATGCTTTCCGCAGCGGATTTGCATATAATCGCAATCGTGTTATACTGCCGATTCCGTAAGTCCGCGACTTTGGAAACAATACAACGGTGCAGTTCGGCGCGATTGGATAACTGCGTCAACACAGGTCTCTCTCCATCGCGTTCAAAGGCGATAATTTGATCACCTCCAGGCACGAGTTCGCGTGTAAATTCGACAATCGGTTTGGTGGATCTGTAGCTTGTGGTCAATGTGATCGCATCCGTTTCATCCGGCCCGTATAAGCTGGTAAGTGTGTGGAAATCGCTCATTTCGCTGGCATGGGCAAAAATTGCCTGATTAAAGTCGCCCAGTACGGTCATCCTCGCCGCAGGGAACAAACGTTTCAAAAACTCGAATTGAAACGGAGAATAATCTTGCGCTTCGTCTACAAGTACGTGTTTGATTGAGATGTTCGTCTGAAAACCCAGAATCAGCTCTTTTAAAAGTAAAAACGGGGTGGCATCTTCGTAGAACAGTTTCCCTTCGTCCAGCATTTTCACGGTCAATAGGCAAATGTCCGCCCACTCCCCGGGTGTTTTCCCCTCCATCCCCAGCTTCTTGATCTGCGTTGGATCGGCGAAAAGTTGCTTATATAATCCCTTAAAGTCGACAAAACGCAGCTTCCGGATCCATTTGCGCAACGGCTTCAACTTCCGGCGAACGATCAATCGGCCGAGCGCTTCGGGCTCGATCTCATCATCGTCAAACAGCTCTCCTTTGAGGCCTCTTTTCTTCCTTAAGTAGGCGGAAGCCTTGTAGTATTCCTCATTGCTAAGCAGCTCCATTTCTTCCTGTACCCACGGTTTGGTCCGTTCGAGTTTTTCAACTTCATCCAATCGCTCGAGCAGCCGCTCCGTCAATTTCTCAAGCCTGTTGTGAAAGCGGAGCGAGGGATCACTGCTATAAAACCATTCCTCGATTTGTTTGGCGGTGACGATCGGTTTTCCTTTGAATTTGATTCCTTTGAATAACATGCCCGATAACTCCAGCGACCGCCTGTATGCTGTGATCATCTCGAAAAATTGCTTCGATGCCTTAAATCGGATGCTCGCAATTCTGGTCCGGTAGGAAGGATCACCCTCTGCAGTCAACACATATTCCAATTGCTCGTAAGGACCCTCCAGCTCAAATTCGTTACCCAGTCGATGGTCCAGGTATTCCTGAAACGTGACTTGTTGCATATTCTCTTCACCAAGCTCAGGCAACACATTGGATACATAGCTGTTAAACATCGGGTTAGGCGAGAATAAAATGATTTGATCAGCTTTCAACTTATCTCTGTACTTGTAGAGCAAATAGGCAATCCTCTGCAGAGCCGCTGATGTCTTACCACTGCCGGCCGCGCCGTGAACAATGAGCAGTCGCCCGCGATCGTGTCGAATAATCCGGTTTTGCTCCCGCTGAATGGTAGCCACTATACTATGCATATGCTTGTCCGTACCTTTGCTGAGCACCTGCTGTAAAATCTCGTCGCCAATGGTAATGCTGGTATCGAACATCGATCGGATAACGCCGCCACGGATAAGATATTGCCACTTTTTCTCCAGCATCCCACGGATTTCACCTCCCGGCGTAACGTATTTGGCCGGGCCGGGCGAATAATCATAATAGACACTTGATACAGGTGCCCTCCAGTCGTAGATAAGAATATTTTCTCCGCTTGGATCCGTGAGACTGGAGATTCCGATATAGATTTGTTCCGTAATTGGAGTTCCTTCTTCGGTAAAATCGATTCGACCGAAATAAGGCACTTCCCGCATGCGACGTAGCGTGGATAATCTCTTGAAGGCTTGTCTGTGCGTGCCTTGGATTAAAGAAAGGACTTGTGCCTGTTGCCTCAAGCTGATGATCGTCTCAAGATAATCGTCGAAAGTATCTGTATTAACTTTGACGTCATCCCAAAAGTTTTTACGGAAATCAATCACTTCTTCCCGGTGCCGGGCCGTTTCGGCCTCCAACTTGACGACTTGCTCCGTGATGATCTCCATTACCTTGTCCAATCGTTCTTGTTCTTGCCGAAGCTCTGTGTTCATATCAGATCACTCTCCAATAAAAAATAAAAAGGGTGGTTGACTTAACGGGGATTTTGTTATAACATTATATTAGGGATACTATTAATTAAATCGAATCTAATTTTGTGTTTCTACACTAATTTATCACAGTTTTTTTATCTGATCAATGTATTTCTACGACCATCAGGGTCTCTGATTGGTATATTCGCGATGAAACTTATTCCAACACATTAGCCGAAGCAAGGATGACAAGGGAATGATCCAAGAATGGAAGCAACTCTCGGGGGAAAAATGCAGTTGCCGGTCTGAACAAGAACTCATTTTACAAGGCCTTCAAAGATGTTGAGAGTGATTGCAAAGCCTATTCTCGATATGAGGGGAATAGGCTTTTTCGCTTGCTTACATATGCTCAGCGTACGGGATGCCGGTTGATTTGTGCCTGAATTGTGCCTTAGCGTACGTTTTACCCGAAATGATACGGTGATCCCCATAGCCAAAAAAGCGTCAGAAACTTGTCCCCGAATCGGCAAAAAAATAGGATAATGGAAGTTAAAACAGACTTCACAGAAATAGGTGAGATGATATGGTTACGGTAAGAGAAGCACAATTGGAGGATTTGCCAGCCATCTTGCGGATCTACAACCACGCGGTTCTCACATCCACAGCCACCTTTGATTTGGAAGAACAGACGCTGGAACAGAGAAAAACGTGGTTTTCCCACTACGGAGGAAAATACCCGCTCATCGTGGCGGAAGAAAACGGACAAGTTACCGGCTATTGCTGCCTTTCTCCCTTCCGCAGCAAACCTGCTTATGAAAAGACGGCAGAGGTGTCCATCTATATCGACCCGGATCACTTCGGTAAAGGGATTGGCACCATTCTGATGACAGAGATTTTGAAGCGGGCCGGGGAACTGGATTACCATGTGATCATTGCGGGGATCACGGGAGGCAATGAAGCCAGTGTGCGCTTGCACCGGAAATTTGGTTTTCAGCTGGCCGGGATTTTTAAAGAGGTCGGTTTTAAGTTTGGCGAATGGCAAGACGTACATTTTTATCAGCTGATTTTACGTGAACCCGGGCAAGCTTGACCCGGGCTCTCCTGGGAAGACGGGTCCGGAATCGGAGATGGACACTTTTTACCTCTTTCGGATCCTTCAATTGGCTTTCAGATTTAAAATCAGCGATGCGGCATGAAAGTGAATTCAAATAAAACAATTATAATATTTTAATAAAATAATTTCGTTATATAATGATTTTTCAAGATACCGTGTTCGCGGGTGGAATAGTTCTATATTTATCAAAGACTTATTTTGTCCGCGCCAATGAATCCTCTACTGAGATCAAACAACTAAAATAAATTTTTTTCTGGCAGGAGAAATTATATAAAGCCTCTAATATAAACGTTACCCTCGGTTCGGATTCACCATTTGTTGATCATGAAGCCGGAAAATGACAAATCATTCGCATATTTCAGAAGAGGAGCAATATTATGGGTGCCGAAATAGCATCTTTGCCTCCACGGAGAGAGCGACACAAGCAAGCGAGTTACCACCCGTTGATATGGTCCCTCATTTTGGGCACGGCTTTTACGCGTACGGCTGCATTTATGAGCCTGCCTTTTTTGGCGATCTATTTGGACAGCCAGACCGGTCTCAATCCCTTTCAAATCGGATTGGTGCTCAGTATGAGCGGACTGGGGGGAGCGTTGGGAGGATTTATCGGCGGTTATTTATCCGATTTGCTTGGCCGCCGCCTGGTCCTGCTCAGTTCGATGATCACATGGACCGCGATGTTTTTCTGCTTTCTGTTCGCACAAACCTATCTGCACTTTATGTTGCTGAATTTCATGCACGGTTTGTGCCGGTCGTTTTTTGATCCCACCTCCCAGGCGATGATGGCTGATTTGACACCGGAAACGAAGCGGATGAAAATCTTCGGGTACCGGTACACATCCCTGAATATCGGGTTGGTGCTGGGCCCCCTGTTAGGTGCTGTCCTGTTCCCCGTGGCGGGAATCCAGACTTTCTTTTATACCGGAATCGCTTTTCTCGCGTATACCGTGATCTTAATTCTCCAGTTCATCCGCTATGACAAACAAATCCAAATGTGTCAACCAAAAGGAAAGGTACGGTTACGGGATTGTGTGAGCGTGATCCTGAAAGACAGGGCTCTCGCGTATTTCGTGTCGGGAGGAATTCTGTTTTTTGCGGTCTACGCGCAAATCGAATCCAATCTGCCGCTTCACTTATCCAAGGAGCTCGAAAGCGGCAAAACCCTGTTTCCATTCCTCCTGGCCATGAACGCGGTGTTGGTGATCCTTTTGCAAGGGTTTGCTGCTAATTGGGCCCAGAAAAAAAATATACTGAGCAGCTTGCTATTGGGGAGCCTGTTATTTTCGGCGGGATTCTCCGCCTTTGCGGTCGGCGGCAATGAACTGAGTTATGTGTTGGGGATCATCCTTCTCACGCTTGGGGAAATATTGGTGTTCCCCGTTTCGAACCGGTTTATCGACCAACTCGCCGATGAGCGGCTCAGGGGAACGTATTACGGGGCATTCAATTTCTCTCAGATCGGCCTCTTCATCGGCCCGATTTTGGGTGGCTGGCTGTTAAAAATTACAAGTGGAGAGATGATGTGGTGGATCATGACCATTATCTCACTTCACATCATCTGGTTCTTCGCCGTCGGTTACCGAAAATATGCAGAGAGGCTGGGGATCGGGATTCTCCAGATCATTCAACGCATCTTTTATGACCTGCATCTGGCTCCGGTGATTCGATTTACGTTAAAAATGATCCCGGTTGCTTCACTCACCTGCGGCTTCGTTTTCGGCATCTACCATTATATTCACAGCGGATTATCTTCACCGCCGCGAACGAAAATGGTGGAAGTGAATATCTCCAAAGGCGCATCGATCCGGGAAGTCGCCCGGGAGTTGGAACAGAAAAAAATCATCCGAAATGAATCTGTCTTTCTCCTTTACTATTGGGGTTACAACACGCTGAAAAACGAGTCGATTCAACCGGGAGTTTACCAGATTTCCCCTTCAATGAAAATAAAAGATGTCCTGTTCGTCCTGTCGAAAAGCGATTGCAGCAAAGGCTGCGAGACGGTCAGCAAGCCAAATGACATCCATATATTCCCTTCATGGTTAAAAAATACAAATCTCTTCTGGCAATAACCCCCCTGCCTTTGTTGATCAACCAAAAATCCGGCTTCCAAAACCGCTTGGGAAAGCCGGATTTTTTCTGTAAAAAACAAAGGGTCTTGCTGATAATTAAGTAAACTTTTTTGAATGGTCTGTGATATATTTTTAATATAATATATTCACATAATAGTCCGATTAGTGGACCGATTCATCAACTTTCGTAAGGAGGCTTCTACCGTGACAGGAACCAGGGATCAGGTTCGCAAAATCAACCAGGCCCATCCCGATTGGGAAGAAATTGCTCAGTCTCCGGAATTTCGCAAGCTGATGCAACAAAAGAAACGATTTACCATCTGGGCATCCGTCTTTTTCGTCGTCTATTATTTTGCCCTGCCCTTTTTCACCGGTTATTTCAAATTCCTTAACACCCCGGTGATCGGCTCGATCAACGGAGCTTATCTGTTTGCCTTATCGCAATTTTTTATGGCCTGGGTTCTCGCCATTTTATATGTGCGGCATGCCAACAAAACGGACAAATTAGTGGAGCAGATCATGGAACAGCAGAGGAGGACAGCTTCATGAACTCAACCGCCTTCACCCTCTTTCTGATCATCGTATTCTTAACACTGGCGATCACCTATTGGGCCGCCAAGAGAACACAGACAACCACCGACTTCTATGCCGCCGGCCGGGCCATCAGCGGCTGGCAAAACGGAATTGCCATTGCCGGTGACTACATGAGCGCCGCCTCTTTTCTCGGGATCGCCGGCCTGATCTCGCTGGGCGGTTTTGACGGTTTCCTCTACTCCGTCGGCTGGCTGGTCGCCTATCTGGTCGTACTGATTATCGTAGCGGAACCCCTCAGAAACTCCGGGCGGTACACCCTGGCCGATATGCTGGCATACCGGATGAGGGCGAAACCGGTGCGTTCAGCGGCCGCGCTCAGCACGCTGGCCATCTCCACCTTTTACATGATCGCCCAGCTGGTCGGGGCAGGCGGCATTATCAAGTTGTTGCTCGGGCTGAACTTTGAGTTGTCCATCATCATCATCGGCATCTTGATGATTTTGTACGTGGTGTTCGGCGGCATGCTCGCCACCACCTGGGTGCAAATCGTCAAAGCCGTCCTCCTGATGGCAGGGACGATTTTGCTCAGTTTACTGGTGCTCGCCCAGTTCGGCTTCAGTATCGTGGAAATGTTTAACCAGGTTTCAGCCCAGCTCGGACAAAGGTTTCTGGAACCGGGCCTCTTATACAAAAACCCGCTGGACAACATCTCGCTCGGTTTGGCGCTGCTTGCCGGAACAGCCGGCCTTCCGCACATTTTGATCCGTTTCTACACGGTGCCCAATGCCAGAGAAGCGCGTACATCCGTCGTCTGGGCCATGTTTATCATCGGATCGTTCTATATCATGACCACCTTCCTCGGTTTTGGTTCGGCCATCCTCGTGGGGCAAGATAAAATAAAAGCGGCCGACAAAGCAGGAAACATGGCGGCCCCGCTGCTGGCCGAAGCATTGGGAGGCAACTTATTCCTCGCATTTATCGCCGCCGTGGCCTTTGCGACCATCCTGGCGGTGGTGGCCGGGCTGGTGATCTCAGCCGCCGGGGCTTTTGCCCACGATTTTTACTCCAACGTCTTGCGGGGAGGAAAAGCCACGGAAAAAGAGCAAATGCGGGTGGCCAAATGGGCTTCTGTGGGAGTGGGCATCGTCTCCATCATCCTGGCCCTTCTCTCCAAAGACCAAAACGTCGCTTTTCTGGTCGCCCTGGCGTTTGCTGTGGCCGCCAGCGCCAACCTGCCCGTCATCCTGTTCAGTCTGTTTTGGAAGCGGTTTAATACGGCAGGAGCAGTTGCGGGAATCTTAACCGGTCTGATCAGCTCCATCTTGCTGGTGTTGATCAGCCCCAATCTGATGGACCCCGAAAGTGCCATCTTCCCGCTGAAAAACCCTGCCATCGTATCGGTTCCGCTCGGGTTTGCCGGTGCCTGGTTGGGAACTCTGCTCTCCCGCGAACCTGAAGCGGAACAAAAATTCACCGAACTGTACGTCCGTTCCAATACGGGAATTGGTGCAGAATAGTTATTCTATCGCCAACAAAGCCCACTCTTGCAGAGAGTGGGCTTTGTTTAGCCATAAATCCTATGCTTCCTGCGCTTGCCGTTTCATTTCGCTTCTCAACCGGAGCAAGCGGTAGAAGTGGCTGACCACCACTTTCAGCACGGCATACGTGGGAACTGCGAGCAACAGTCCGAGAAAACCGGCCAAACTTCCGGCCACCAATAGGAGAAGGATAATAGTCAACGGATGGATATTCAGGTTTTTCCCCATGACGAGCGGAGAAATCACGTTCCCTTCCAACTGTTGGGCAATCACGGCCACGACCAGCACTTTGACCGCCATCATCGGCGTATCGGTAAAACCGACCACCAGGGCGGGAATCGTGCCGATCAGCGGTCCGATGAACGGAATCACATTGGTAAACATGGTGACCAGGGCGAGGATGAGCGAATAATCGATGCCGATCATCAGATAGCCGATATAGACAATCACGCCCACAAATACGCTAATGAGTACCTGCCCTTTAATATAGGAGCTGAGCGCCGCATCCATGTCCGACAAAATCCGGCGTCCCTGTTCCCTCTCCCGGTCCGGCAACAGGCGCAACAGGTATTGAGGAGCCTTTTCCCCTTCTTTCAACATGTAATACAGGATAAAAGGGACCGTAACAAACACCACCAGAATATTCGTGAGAATCCCGAAAAAGTTGGCGATATTGGTTCCGATTTTCGTTAAACTGTTTTTTAAATAATTGGTCACCTGGATGGAGATTTCATTCCAGTCCACATAGCGGCTGACCCAAGGCTGGCGGTTCAGCTCCACAAACTTCTGTCTCGCCTTGTCCATGATCTGCGGAAAGTTTTCCACCAGGCGCTCAAACTGCTCTTTTAACAGCGGGCCCGCAATCACGCCCAGCAGGACCAACAGACCGATAAACACCAGATAAATCAACAAAATCGACAGTGTTTTGGGAATTCCCATCTTTTGCAAGGCGCCCACAACAGGGCGAAACAAATAAAAAAGTACACCGGATACAAGAAACGGAAAAAACAGCGTTTGCACAAACACTACCAAAGGCTGAAAGATAAAGCTTACTTGTTTGGAAAGCAAAATGATCAACAAGATGACGATCATCCCGTAGCCAATCCGGAACAATCTCGTTTGCGGCATACCATCACCCGTCTTATGCTAAATCGTTACGTAACCAGCTTAACACATCTGTATGGACAATGCTCATCTTTTCTCGGCCGCTTCCGCTCTCAGTTTGCATAAGACGGCATTGATCAGGCCGCCCAGGATCAGAATCAGCGAGGAAAGGTAAAACCAGCCCACCAAAATGATGATGGCACCCAAGTTACCGTAGATCAGAGTATAGTTGTCCAGTGATACATAATACGAAAAGCCGAGCGAGCCGAACTGCCAGCCGAGCGTGGCAAAGACGGCTCCGGGCAACGCCTGTCGGAGCTTCACTTTTGTATTGGGGGCAAACTTATACAAACTGAGAAATACCAGGAATAAAATAAAGCTGCTGAACAGCCAGCGAATCCAGTTCCATACTTCATAAAACCCGCTGGTGGCCCCAAAGAGCTGAAAAACATTTTCCGCAATTACCTGGCCGAACACAGGCAACATCAAAGAAATGACCAGCGCGACGAGCAAACCAAACATTAAAAAAAGCCCCAAAACCGCTTCTTTCCAGAAAGGGCGGTCTTCTTTCACTTGATACGCCTCGTCCATGATGCGTATGAGGGACAGAAAAACCACAAAAGACAAATAAACCGTGACAACAACGCTGAAAGACAGGACACCGCTTCGCTGTTCATCCAGAATCACGGCCAGATTGTCTTTTAACAGTTCATAAGTGGCCGGCGGCGCGTATGGGCGGATCATGTCCAGTACGCTTTGACTGGAAACCGGTAAAAACCCTAACAGGGTAACCGTCAACAAGAGAAACGGAAACAAGGACATGAGCAGATAATAAGCAAGTTGTGCCGAAAGATCGAACAGCCTGCCCTCGACCGCCCGTCTTTTCAACTCTTTGATAAAAGGGAAAATGACCATACTTCCTCCAGTGAAAGTGTTTTCTATTCTATGTACCCTACTATTTTTATTGCCTATTTTAAACAAAATATCATCAAACACTCTCATTTATACCGAAGTGCCGCCAGGATCGGCTTCGCCACCCAAAAAACCCGCTTTAGCTTTAAGAAAATTAAAAAATAGCCATTCCCAATTTTTTTAAAAAGGTGTAATATAATATTAATATTATTCACATATTAATTAGATTGGACAAGAGGTGAACGAGATGAAAACACTGGCTTTGCACGAGATTGGTGAAGTAATCCGCAAAGTTCGGAAAGAACGTGGTCTGCGTCTGGAAGATCTGGCTGATGAAAATATTTCGCCTGCTACGGTCAGCAATATTGAGCGCGGAGTGGCTCATGTCAGCCCGGAGAAAATTTCATATCTTCTGGAAAAACTGGACCTCCCCATGCACAAGCTGCCGGAAATGCTGGTCAAAGAGCAGGAAGAGCTAAAACGAGTGAAGTTCAAACTGTTGACGATCGCTACCTTGCGCAAAATCGGCGATACCGATGAGGCTCTGGATAAGCTGGAAGAATTGAGACTGGACGACTCACATCCTTATATCGCTCATGCCTACTACTACAAAGGAAAGTGCTACATCGACAAAAGAAAATGGAAACAGGCCGAGAGAGCCCTATACAACGCACTCAGAATTTCGCAACAAAATCCGTATAAAGAAAACAACATGGAAGCGGCCAGTTATTTGCTGCTCGGCTATATCAGCTATTATCAGAACAATCTGGAACGGGCACTCGAGTACACCAACAGCGGAATCGAAGCCTTTGTCGATGAAGGAGAAAACCAGCACATCAAGTATTTGCTATACCGCAACAAGGGTGTCTATCTCCAGCGCCTCGGCCGGGTGACGGAAGGGATGCGCCTGGTTCAAGACATCTGGGATTCCATTCCGATGATCGACGATGTAACAACCGCACTCAGTTTCTATTGGCTGAGAGCCGAATTTTCCAGATTATCGGGTCTGACTGAAGAAGCCATTAAATACTCGATGGAAGGAATCGATATTGCCAGCCGCAACCAGATTTACGATAGCATGTGCGATCTTTGGACCGTTTTGGGCAGCATCTATACTTCCCAAGGAGATTGGGAACTCGCCGAAACCTCATTCACCATGGCTCTCAAACTGGAAGGAAAATTCCCGGAAGACCCGCGCCTGACCACGGCTTATACGCGAATGGGCATCATGTATATGAAACAAGAGAAGTATGAAGAAGCTTACAAAGCGCTTCAAAAAGCAGTTAAATATGCAGAAAAATTCGATGATTCCCCGAGACTCAGCTCCAGCCTGTTGATCATGGGAGATTTGTGTCAAATGATTGATAAAACGGATGAAGCGATTTTCTGTTACGAAAAAGCGCTGCAATTGGCCAGAAAACATGAATACAAAGACAAAGAATTTGAGATCTGGTTCAGCCTCGCCCGTTGCTGGGACGGTAAAAGTGAGCAGGAATTCCAGAAGTGCATGAGGAATATGTATAATGCGAAAAAAGAATTTAGTGACCAGGAGGTAGAGTATGCTTAAAAAGACAAGCAAAATTCTACTGATGTCTGTTGCGCTGGCCTTTGCATTTTTAGCTGCTGTCACCTACTCTTCTCCAGCAGTTCAATCCAGTAGCCAACTCGCCACGGCACCGACCAGCAGCCAACCGGGCGGAGTCTGAGGCAATCAAAGCGGGGTCTCTCTCGAAGGCCCTGCTTTTTTTATGCCCATGTTCCGGGGTTCGTTCACCCTCCTTAATTTCATAACAAAATGCCATACTTTCTTTAGACACCAAGAAGGAATGGCGCTTTTTCAATTTTCAGTGTATCTTTTTACATAATATTTTATGCCTTGCATCGTTCATTCCTTGCTTTGCTGGTTTCACAGGTATTCCTGAAAAGTAAAATGAACTGATCCACATTTACATCATTTTCGTTTTGGGGGGACTCATTTTCTTAGCTTGATGGCAATGGGGTGATAGCATGTTTGCCTCTATGATCGCTGATACTTGATTCTTCATCGCTCCATAGACTCGGCACGTTCCAGAATTGCTTGTAATATTTTTTCGTCATCGATGTAACCTATCACTAAGGCGAAAAGAAATCTCATATCTTGTTCATTCAGTTGGTCCACAGCACTCATAATTTCACTTTTGATACCGGTCATGCAATAGAAACTCCTTCTCTCCTATATTTGAAGTAAAAAGTGGTGGAAGAGGGTGCGAAAGCGGATTTGAGCCTTCACTTATCTTCCTGTACCACTTCCCACTCTATACACACAACATGGCTGAGCATTAATTGTAACAATATGCTTACTTGGCCACGATGCTGGGGTTGGCGCACAGAATTGCCTCGGTGGTCTCCCAGAGCCTAGGTAGGAACTGGATGACGTTCTCGGCTCGGCGGATAAGGTCGTCAGTAGAGGTGATGCTGAGGTCAGCGAGGATGGAGTCAAAGGCTGGAGCGAGTGCACGTTGCAGGTCTTGGGCGTCTGCGGCCAGAATTGTGTGGCAGCGTGCAAAGGTCGCGACGATCCAGAAGACCGCTTCGTGGTGGTAGCCGGCCCGGATGAGTTCACGGCTTCCGTCGATTGCGATCGGTCGCGCTGTGGCGGTGATGTCGGTGCTGAAGAAGAATGGTGTCTTGGCCACGGCCGCAGCGGCGTCGAATGTTCGGGCGAGCTCATCGAGATGCTGTTCGATGCGTTGGGGGGCCAGATGAGCACTGCCGAGCAATTTCAGCAGATCCGGGTAGAGGTCGGCGTGGCCGTATTCTATAAGCACGTCACGTGCGGCGAGGTAGCGGAGCCGCACGGTTGGGTTGCGGAGTGCAGCCACGAGGAGGACGTGCGTGGTCACGCCGGTTGGGAACAGCCACGCCATTACTTGTTCGTGCAATGGTGCCGAGGTGTCGATCGCCCGTAGCCTGTTCTCGATCTTCCGCCGAGCGCTCTCGCATCGGCGACGTACCCACACCCGCTCAGCAAAGTGGTTAGCCACCTGTGCTTGCAGTCTGCGCAGATGTCCGGTGGGGTCGGCAATGATCGTGTCGACTCGGAAGCTGCCTGCCAGGTGATAGGAAGTCAAAACTTCCTCGACCGAGGTAAGCTGGTTCCAAGACAGATACGTGACCTCCAACAGCGCACCATGGTAGAGAAACTTCCCAAGTTTGAGCGGTGGCTCGGCATGTGCGGTGACGATCACGACATCGATATCAGAGGCGGCCGGCAACTCCGCGTCATCAGGCATCCCTATCGTCGAGCCGCTGAAAAACGCCCCCCGGAACCCATCTTCCCGGCTGGCGTACTGCATAACCCAGTTAATCGCTGCAGCACGTGCAGACCCAACTCTCATGGACACCATTCTCCAAACTTCTCGTCCAGTACCTTTTTATACATGCTAATATAAACTCCTTTCCCCGGTTTCTCTCAGGGGCACTTTTTGACTTGTGCTAATCGTTCCTCTATTTCATTGATTGTTCTGAGTTTTGCCTTGGAATTGGTATTTCTTAAGGTGGGCGATAAAGTACCGACTCTATACATTCTAGGAACTTTAGAAAGGATTGCATCTTAGTTGAAACAACAATGGTCGAACGAAGAACTTATTAACTACTTTATTTTATTGGAACCAGAAAAGCAATTGATTGAAGCGAAGTATGTTAAGTCCCAACTGGGTTTTGCGGTATTATTCAAATACTTCCAACACACATGGACGCTGGCTCGGTGCATGGTAGCTTACGATCGGATTTTGCATAAAGATCAATTCTAAATTGACTTTAAAGAATAAAAGGACAGCAACTTGCTGTCCTATATACTCTCCTCCTGTGTCGTTTTCTTGGCTCCGGTACGGGATCAGGCTCCGTCTTTGCAGTTGCATCCTCTCCTCCTGCCGCCATCGCTTCCGGTTCAGCCGGCTCATCTGGCTGTGTGTCTTTCGTGACATCCAAGCTACGTTGGAGAGCTTCCATCAAACCGACTACATTGACACGTGGTTGACCCTGTGCTTCCATCTCTCTGTTCTGGACTTTGGCTCAATCAGTTCTTTCAGCGCTTCCTCGTAGTTACTCTTGTAATCGTCACGAAATGCGCCGCTGATTTCTTCAATCAGTTTGGCCGCCATTTCCAGTTCAGCATCATTCACCGCAATGCCCGCCACTTCTTCACTCAGCCCTTATTTCTGCCGGATAATGAATGATGTTCAGGACGAGGCAATTTTCATGAAGGCGAATGACAGCCAGATGTTCACTCGTCCGGAAGGCAACTTTGGAGTAAATCTGATTTTTAATTTAAGCATTGCATTCACTTCGTAATCATTTGATAATAGGTGAGGGAACGTATATTCGCAAACATCAGGAGGCTGTGTTATGATTCCAATTTCAAATCAAATTTTCCAAAGTACCGAAGGACAGGATAAGGACTTTGGTGCATATACTACGGAAGTCACTCAAATCGGCATTCTTTCCGTACCCTCTGGTGAGATTGTCGCATGCGACCCACTTGTTTTTCCTGAGCGTGAGCCTTTTTCATTAAAAGTAAAACCAGGACAATATCCGGTTTATTTAAACATTGTCCATTTTAATCCTGAGCATTACCGAGTTGCATATGCCATTCTACGGTTTAATAACAACCTGCCTGTTAGGTGGGAAATGGCAACACTCCATGGGCAAGATGTGAACACGTTGAAAGAAAATGAAATCTTTGGTTACGGGGTAGATGCGGGAACAGGCTGCTTTATGGATGTAGAAGCGGCGAAAATATTAGTTGGCATGGAAGATGGTTATGATTTCTATGAACAAGTGATTGAACCTGTTTATGACGATTGGGCAGATATTCCACTAAATGAAGACGGCTTGAATGTGATCCTCTTCACATCGGGTTGGGGCGATGGATTTTATGCTTCTTACTGGGGTTTTGACAAGAACGGCGAAGTAGCATGTCTGGTAACGGATTTTGCTGTCTTGGGTGAAGTATAAAATGCAATAGGAAGAGTAACAGCTAGATGCACGAAGCACCTAGCTGTTCTTTTTTGGTTCCGATGGATTTTCAGAGTTACCATACCGGTTAGGAGAGAGTATTTTTTTGAAATGAAATTACCCACAATGATGAGAGCCAAAGCGATTCAAATTGCTTTCATTGTTTTCATTCGGCATGGGGATGGTTCCGCGCCACAGGTTTGACAAAATTGTTGATGATGTAGTTGGGATTCAAGAAGAGTGGGCAAAAAAATATTCTGACCCCGCCAATTTGTACCCGGATTCTTACTTTGGTCAATGGATCACCATAGACGACGGAAGAACTGACGGACGCCGAACCGTGCTTACCAAATGGAGGAAGCTGTGAGTGGGATGGAATAGATGACTATCACTTAGACTTGCCTGAAGGAGTGAAACCAAGTGTAGACCCTTTGAATCCGAAGCAAAAAAATGGCAGGCGATCTTGGGAGAGTAAATCCCCCACTGCTTTCGCTCTCCGAGATCCGTCCAATCATAGCATTCATCGGGTAGAAAACGTCCTGGTTAGACGATTGCGGTTCTTCACGGGGTGATTCCTTGTCGTCCATTGAAAAGTAGCTGTGTTCCTCTTTATTGTGATATACTTTGTAGCGAACAGGAACCTTGCCAGAAAGGATGCTGCCAGATGAAAATGATGGATGCCAACCAGATTATCGAGTTCATTCAAAAAAGCGAAAAGAAAACTCCCGTGAAGGTACATATAAAAGGAAAGTTGGACGAGATTGATTTCGGCCCCGAAGTAAAAACTTTTATCTCAGGGAACGTCGGGGTTCTGTTTGGCGATTGGAAAGTTCTCCAGCCTGTTCTGGAAGCCAATCAAGACAAGATTGACGATATGGAGATCGAACATGACCGCCGTAACTCAGCCATCCCCCTCTTGGATCTGAAAAACATTCAAGCCCGGATCGAACCGGGAGCCATCATCCGCGAAAACGTAGAGATCGGCAAGAATGCCGTCATCATGATGGGGGCAGTGATCAATATTGGAGCCGTCATCGGTGAAGGCACCATGATCGATATGAATGCGGTGATCGGAGGTCGCGGAACGATCGGAAAAAACTGCCATATCGGTGCCGGCGCAGTGATTGCCGGTGTCATTGAACCGCCTTCCGCTACTCCTGTCATCATTGAGGACGATGTGGTTGTGGGCGCCAACGCCGTCATTTTGGAAGGTGTGCGTGTCGGAAAGGGTTCTGTCGTGGCCGCCGGTGCGATCGTCGTGGAAGACGTGCCGGAAAATGTGGTCGTCGCCGGTGTCCCTGCCCGCATCATCAAGCAAATCGACGAAAAAACCCGCTCCAAAACGGAAATCAAGCAGGAACTGCGCCAATTATAAACAAGGGACAACAATTTTATATACCGAACACCAGGGCCCTGTGGGGCCTCATTTTTTAACATAAAGAGAGGGTTGTTCAATCATGGACTGGCAGACATTGGATCAAACCTACCTGATGCATACGGTCAAGCGTTTACCCATTGCCATTGCCAGAGCAGAGGGAAATTATCTGTTCGATACCGAAGGAAACCGCTACCTGGATCTGTTCACCGGTTTGGCCGTCAATGTGCTGGGCCATTCCCATCCGCGCTTGATGCAAGCCCTGGACGATCAGGGACACAAGTTTCTTCACATTTCCAATCTGTTTCTCAACCCGCCCGCGATCCGGCTGGCGGAACGGCTGGTTAAACATACGGTGGGAGAGGGAAAAGTCTATTTTGGCAATTCCGGTGCTGAGGCTACCGAAGCGGCGATGAAACTGATTTACAAATGGACGGTGAAAGAGCGGAACGGGAAAAGCGGAATCGTTGTCCTGAAGAACAGCTTTCACGGCCGTACGCTCGGAGCGCTTCGATTAACCCGCCAACCGGGCGTTTACCAGGATTTTCCTCAACTGGACATTCCGGTGTATGAAATTGAACCCAACGATAAAGATGCGTTGCGAGAAATCTGCCGCAACCACCAGCCGGCGGCCGTACTTGCAGAACCTATTTTGGGGGCTGGCGGCGTAGTTTCTCTTCGCGAAGAATTTTTGACAGCGATCGCACAGATTTGCAAAGAAAATGGAATGCTCTTCTGCATGGATGAAATCCAGACCGGAATCGGACGGACCGGGACTCTGTTTGCGTACCAGCATTTCGGGCTGCAACCGGATGTGATTTTATTTGCCAAGGGAATCGGCGGCGGTTTGCCGCTCGGAGGAATCATCGCCGGCAAAAAAGCGGCGGATGTTTTTCAGCCCGGCGATCACGGGACGACTTTTGCCCCATCCCCGCTCAGTGCGGCAATGGGAAATGCCGTGTTGGACGTTTTGCTGGAAGAAGGCGTGTTGGAGCAAGGCAAAAAAGCGGCGGATGAGTTATGGAGCCAACTACGCCACCTGCAGGAAAAATACCCGCACGTGATCAGCCATATGGACGGACGGGGCATGATGGTCGGCATTCGCACCCATTTGAACCCGGAAAAAGTCAGCCGGTTGCAAAGCGATTTGCTGAAGAAAGGCATCCTGGTCAATGTAACCGCCAAGACAGTGATCCGTCTGCTTCCGCCGCTCACCCTCACCGCTGGTGATATCGAGTTTTTTATTCAAACACTTGACAGTTATATCGCGGAAAAATTTCTGGTGAAGGAGGATTAATCCTTGTCGCTGATGACTGCGGAAACGTTTATCGAGCTGCGGCGCCAATTTCATCAGATTCCGGAGCCCGGCTTTGCCGAGGTGAAAACACAGCAACTCATCCTTTCGTACCTGGCCTCGCTTCCCTCCCATCGTTTGCAAATCAAAACATGGCGCACCGGAATCCTGGTAAAAGTCCCGGGTCGTAATCCGAGACGATGTATCGGCTACCGGGCGGATATGGACGGGTTGCCTATCCGGGAAGAGACCTCCTACGGGTTTCAATCCCGGCATGAGGGCTATATGCATGCCTGCGGTCACGACATGCACATGGCGATCGCGCTCGGGATTTTAACCCATTTTGTCCACCATCCCATCGATGACGACCTGCTGTTCGTCTTTCAACCGGCGGAAGAAGGTCCGGGCGGGGCGTTGCCGATGCTTGAGAGTGAACCATTTCGGGCGTGGAAACCGGATCTCATCTTCGCCCTGCACATCGCCCCGGAATATCCCGTCGGCACCATCGCCACCCGCCCGGGAATTTTATTTGCCAACACCTCCGAACTGTTCATCGACCTGACCGGCACAAGCGGACACGCCGCCCTTCCCCATCGCGCAAACGATATGGTGATCGCCGCTTCGCAACTCGCCATCCAATTACAAAGCATCGTCTCTCGCAACATCGACCCCCTCGACTCGGTTGTTCTTACCATCGGCAAAATGGAAGCGGGGACGAAACAGAATGTCATTGCCGGAACAGCGCGTTTAGAGGGTACGATCCGCACCTTGTCGGCCGAAGCGATGGAAAAAGTAAAAGACCGAATTAAGAGCATCGTCCGCGGGATCGAGGTGGGCTTTGGCTGTGAGGCTTCCATCGACTGGGGGGCAAACTACTGTCAGGTCTACAACCATCCCGACATCACGCGGGCCTTTATGGAATGGTTCCCTTCAGAGACCGGATACCAGCTCATCAAGTGCCGGGAAGCGATGACCGGGGAAGACTTCGGCTATTTCTTAAGCGAAATTCCCGGCATGATGTTCTGGCTGGGCGTGGAAACTCCCTACGGATTACATCACCCGAAAATAGAACCGAACGAAAATGCCATTCCGGTAGCCATTGATGTGATGACCAGGTACTTTCATCATTTATCAGGTAACCATCGCCCCGCTCAGCCGTAATTTTCAATCTTTCCCTAAATGGGATGGATCATATGTAAAACTCCCACTTGCTAGTGTCAGCGCAAGTGGGAGTTTTACCATCAGAAGAAAAGCTCTCACGTATCGAAGGATTTGCCTACCATACTATGGGTTCTGTTTTGGCCCAGAAATAGGCACGAAAATAAGTTGTACGTTGAAGTTAAAAAATGGGCCGAAACGGGCCCTGTGACAAGAATCCTTTCAAGGGAATTGCAATCTTTGATCAAAGGATGATCCGCAGCGCACATGCTGGTGAGCCATTTATCTGAATCCATCCTGTTTAACAAGATTGGGGTTGGAAATTGGTTATCAAGGATGAAATAAACCTTGATTCCAGAGCTGGGAGTACTCAGTAAATTAAAGCTCTTCACGTCAACTGGTCAGGCTCAGGTTGTTTACGGTACTTCATGATATGGGTTCAAACGGAGATTTCGTTGATTAGGTTCGGGTCCCTTCCCAACCCGCTTGTTTGGCAAGAAGAAGTGCACCGGTGATGCCGGCATCATCTTCCAATGCAGGCGGGACGATATATTCGTCTATTTTGCTCGTCAATTCCGGAAGCGGCACATACCCGTTCCATGCTTTTTTTAAATACTCAAACAGATAGGGAAATATTTGTCTCTGCTTCATCACTCCTCCGCCCAGAATAATTTTTTTGGGTGAGAGGATCAGGATATAATTCATCAATGCCTGCGCCAGGTAGTAGCCTTCCAGTTCCCAAACTTCCGCCCTGTCTTTCAGTAGGTTCCCTTTTTTTCCCCACCGTTTTTCAATGGCAGGACCTGCCGCCAGACCTTCAAGGCAATCTTGATGATAGGGGCAGCTTCCTTTATACGTGTCACTGGGATGGCGCCGAACAAAAATGTGTCCCATTTCCGGATGGGACAGACCCTGAAGGAGCTTTCCGTGCACGACAGCGCCCGCGCCAATCCCCGTTCCTACTGTCATATACAGACAGCTGTCAAGCCCTTTAGCCGCACCGAAAGTCGCTTCTCCTAAGGCGGCAGCATTCACATCCGTATGAAACCCAACGGGAACTCCCAATGATTCTTCGACCTTCTGAACAATCGGGTAATCTCTCCAAGCCGTCTTCGGAGTGGATGTAATCATCCCATAGGTGGGGCTGTCAAGATTGATGTCAACCGGTCCGAACGAGCCGATTCCAACCGCCTGTAGTTCAAACTTGCTGAAAAATTGAATCACCTTTGGCATGGTTTCCGCCGGGACAGTCGTCGGGATTTGAATCCTGTCGATGATTTTCCCGTCTCCGTCCCCAACAGCACAAACAAATTTTGTACCCCCGGCTTCGATCCCGCCGTATAACATATCGATTCCCTCCCACCGTGTCTATCGTCTAATATTTACAGTTGTAATCACAAATCTGTCGTAACGGTGCCGTGAAGAAGAGTATTCAAACGGGATGCCCGAATCGATCAACGCCACTTTTCGACTTCGGGAGCAGTCTCATCCGGAGCACATTTCAATCTCGCTTCTAACTCATAAGAACGACGGCAACCGACACCGGAATCCTGCTCAGTGCCCAGTTTATCATCATTTAATTCCCCATGACTATTTTTCTTCTGATTGATCTTTGGCTTTGAACACTTCAAGAAGCTCCTTCACCAGATCTTTCATCGTCAAGGTGGACATCAGATGATCTTCCGCGTGCATGAGCAACAATGAGAATGCTGCCTTATCCCCGTTCGCTTCTTTTTGGATCAGATGAAAATGAATCTGTTGCGCGTGACTCAGATCCTCTTCTGCTTCGTCCAAGAGAGTTTCCGATCGTGAAAGATTTCCGGCACGGTACTCACGCAAGGATTGAATAATTTTACTGCGTGCATTTCCGCTGTGAAGCACCAAATGAAACCCGATCTGCTCCGGAGTTAATTTTTCTAATTGAAGCTTGTCCATCCGCGATCCCCCATTAAACTACCGCTTGCTCATATGCTTTTTTCCCTCAGCCATTCCTTCGACGTCTACGGGAATGCCGTATTTTTGCGCTTCCTTTTCCAGTGTACTTTTTAATCATCTCATCTGCAGCCCGACTGTTACAACATCTGCTTTGGCCATTTCTTTTTTCGCCTGGTCTTGCCCACTGCCCAAACTTCGACTTCATCCCCGATGGATTTGGCGTATTCCAACATCTTTGTCGCCATAGACTGGTAGACATTCCCGAACTGCATGTCAATAAAATTCATTCCTGATCACCCGCCTCCCCGGAGGACCTAATACGCCAGTCGAATTGTTGTGTTTAAACCGGTAATTTCACAAAGAAGGTGGTCCCCCGTCCCGGGCAGCTTTCAACTTCAATGGTTCCGTTATGTGCCAACACAAATTCCTTCGCGATTGCGAGTCCGAGTCCGGTTCCCCCAGTGTTGCGGGTACGCGCTTCATCCGTCCGATAAAACCGGTTAAAGAGAAAGGGGAGATGCTCGGGTTCGATGCCGATTCCATTGTCGGCGATCGTAATGCTAAGTATGCCGTTTTCCCCATTTCGCTCCGGTTCCTGCTCAACCGTAATGTTCACGGTTCCGCCCGAAGGGGTATAACGGATGGCATTGATGAGCAGATTGAGAAACACTTGGGTCATTCGGTTGGGGTCCACATGAACAAGGGGTGTGTTGCTTTCGCAAGTAAGTGTGATTTCAATTCCTTTACGCTCCGCATCGGGCGTGATTCGGTCGACGATCTGCCTTAGCAGTTCCGGAATCTGAGTCGGCTTTCGTTCGAGCGGCAGTTTTTTCGCCTCCGCCAACGATAATTGGTGAAGGTCGTCCACAAGACGGGTTAAGCGGATCAATTCATCCTGCAGCGGGAGCAAGTTCTCCGGCTCGATCGAACGTCCCCCCTGCTGAAGAAGATCCAGCTTGCCCCGGATGATCGTCAATGGTGTCCTCAGTTCATGCGCCACATCGGCAACCAGATTTCTCCTCACATCCTCGGCGCGCTGCAACTGTATGGACATCCCGTTGAACGCTTTGGCCACTTTCCCGTATTCATCTTCGCTGACGACGGGGGCCTGTATCCCGAATTCCCCTTGTCCCAGACGATCGATCGCGGGAACGAGCAGCCTGAGCGGTGCGGTCAACCGCTTCGACAGCCAATATGCGACCACAAGAGAGATCAGAATGAAGACGATGGCACCTGCAATCAACAAGACCGTCAACGAATCGAGAATACCCATCCGCAATTTGGAAATGTAAGCGGTCTCGGGATCGTAGTAGTACAGGAATGCGATCGTTTCCCCGTCGATCCGCACCGTGCTCCGAATGCCAAACCTCGTGACTGCTGGATAGCCGGCATCTCCGGAAACATACAGCTGTTTATGTTCTCTTGAAAATAACATAAAACTGGCATCCCGGCCGTTGTCCCGAATTTCCCGTCTCACACGGAGCTTCTCGACCCCTTCCCAGGAGCGGTTGTTTTTTTGGTAGTAGCGGCCAAACAGATTGGACAGTTCTTCAATCTCTTTTTTTCTGGTTGCTTCCACCATGAGTACAAGCGCATCCCTCAAAATAATCTGAGTTACAAAAGCGAATATCAAACTCATCCCGACGATAAACAATGCCAAGGTAACAAACAGTTTCCGGCTGACGCTCATAAGCGTTCACCGAACCGATAGCCGAATCCGTAGACCGTTTGTATGTAAACGGGGTTAGAGGGGTCGTCTTCAATTTTTTTGCGGACGCGGCTGATATGGGCATCCACTGTCCGCTCGTCATTCAGTATTCCGTCTTCCAATGTTTCCAACAGCTGCAACCGGCTGTATACAATCCCCGGCTTAGCCGCCAGCGTGAGTAAGAGTTTGAACTCCGTCGGCGTCAGCGGAATTTCCCGGTCACGTTTCCATACACGGCACTGTGATTCCGAAATAAGAAGTTCGCCGCGCCTGATTTGCTGTTCAGAGTGTTCCTGTCCTTCTATGCGGCGGAGCACGGAACGGATTCGGGCGGCCAGCTCCCGCAAGGAAAAAGGTTTGGTGATGTAGTCATCGGCCCCGACTTCCAATCCGATAATTTTGTCGGTTTCGTCCGTTTTTGCCGTCACCATAATGATTCCCATCCGGCTCATTTTGCGAAGCTCCCGGCATACTTCTATTCCGCTCATTTCCGGGAGCATCCAGTCGAGCACAACGAGGGAAGGATTCTTCTCTCTGGCCTTCTGCAGTGCTTCTGTGCCCGTTTTTGCCGTGATGATCCGGAATCCTTCCTGACGCAAAAAGGTTTCCATAAATTCGAGCACTTTTTCTTCGTCATCCACCAGCAGCAATGTATGTGCCACTCTGTGATTCCCTCCCTTTCTGCATATCTCCTCTCACACATTATAAACCCGTCACCGCCTGTTCCCGCAAACATTCATCGGACCCGTAAACGTCCGTCATAAGTTCACAACATCTCGCTGTTAGTATGAACATAATCCGCTATGAGCAAATCCCCCGAAGCAAAACAGGGGCAGACAGGTGTGATATACGAAAAATTGGCAAAGAGGAGGCAAACAGATGCGGAAACAACCGATCTCCTTTGCGTTCAGCCTGATGAACCTGTGGGTGTTAATGATCCTTTTTGGCGCCATCTTTTTTGAGACGTTAATCATCTATCCCAATATTTTTCATGATATCCCGCGCTCCTTTGAAACCGGTATGGCATTTATGGTGGTCAAGGGTCCCCACGACTTCTTTCCACCTGTCGGTACACTTGCCCTCCTTACCGGCATAGGGTCCTTGATCATGAATTGGCGTGTGAAGCCAGCCCGCTACTGGATCTTGTCCAGTGTGTTGATCATTTTTATCGGCGAGTATCTGTTTTCGATGGCTTATTTCTGGCCCAAAAACACGATCATGTTTGAAGAGGGCACAACCGTCCATTCGGTTGTGTTTCTAAAACAGACGGCCCAAGCATTTCAGACAGGACATTGGTTCCGGGTTGCCGGGTGCGCAGCGGCTTCGGCATGTTCCTTCAAAGGATTCTTGAATATCTACCGTTACAGAATCACACTCCGGCATGTCCATCCGGAGAGCTGACTTCTGTTCCCGTTTTAACGGCACTACGGCCGCCTGTATCGCAATGAGCCGCTTCGATCCAAGCGGCGATAATTGTATGAACCCGACTCAAGAACCTGTTTGGCCGGATGTTACGCCACAAAAACGGAGGGATACGTAAGACTGAGTAAGAGGAGGGAGAAGAGTGAAAAAAGGCTGGATTTGGGCAAGTTTTTGCGTGAGTCTATCCATTTTCCTGACCGCATGTGGAATGGAATTGCCAGAAGAGATGGATGTATCGGGGCATGGTCACGGCACTTCCCATCCAGGAGGTACTACCTCTTGTGCGGATCTCAAGGAGCCAACTACGACCGCCCCGGTCAAAAAGTTTCATCTTACGGCGAAAGCGGAAACCTTGAAACTGGAGAACGGGAAAACTCTGGATGCATGGACGTATAACGGGACCACCCCGGGACCGGAGATCCGTGTCCAGCAAGGGGATCGTGTCGTTGTCACTTTAGAAAACGAAAATATTCAAGCAGGAGTGACCATTCATTGGCATGGGGTGATTCTTCCTTGCTCGCAGGATGGCGTTCCAGGGATCACCCAAGATGCCGTCAAACCCGGAGAAGCGTTTACGTATCAGTTTATCGCCAAGCAGGCAGGGAGCTTTTGGTACCATTCTCATCAACAAAGCTCCATCCAGGCCAGAAAAGGACTGATTGGCAGATTGATTGTCGAAACGAAGAAAAAAGATTGGGATTATGACAAGGATTACGCTGTTACTCTTCACAACTTGGATGGACATCCGTTGATTGACCAAAAAAAGGACCTGTATCTCAAAGCAGAACCTGGCGAAAAAGTGCGTTTGCGAATCGTGAATGCCAGAAATACGACGCAAAAACTGGCGGTCGCCGGGATTCCATACCAGGTCATCTCCATCGACGGCAACGATATTCACGGGCCGTCACCGGTCAAAAATCAACTCATTCCTGTTGGAGCAGGGCAGCGCTATGATATTTTGTTTCAAATACCGGAAAACGGGCAAGTGAAGCTGGTTACCCTGGATGGAGAGGAACAGAATACTTCCACAACCATCACCCTGGGAGACGGAAGAGAGGTTGGGAAAATAACGGACTTAGACAGGCAGCCTGAGTTTGACTTCACCCGATATGGCACTCCCACTCATGATGGGGTGTCGCTGCCATCCAAATTTGACCGGGTCTATACGCTGACATTGGATTGGAGTTGGCCGGATCAATTCACGATCAATGACAAAGTGATGCATCACAACCAGCCGCTGATGGTTAAAAAAGGGGACTGGGTCAAATTGCGGTTAGTAAATGAAGGAGGAGGGACACATCCCATGCATCTGCATGGACATGTGTTTCAGGTGTTAACCAAGAATGGGAAGCCATTAAAAAGTTCCATCTATATGGATACCCTGCCCGTTGATGTAAACGAAACGTATGAAATCGCCTTTCGGGCAGACAATCCCGGCCTTTGGATGCTGCATTGTCATAATCTGATTCATGCCCGGCTGGGAATGGGGATGATGCTGAATTACGAAGGAATCACCACTCCGTACCGCGTGGGAACCAAACCGGGAAATGTACCGGATTAGGAGTCAATCCGGAACACAGGGCATGGCAAACTTAGAGAAAGGAAGACTGACTCTTGATTACCGTATTGGGAATTTTAATCGTTATCGGGATCGCGAGTGCCATTCCGATTGCCATCGGAAAAAAGTTGTCCATCAAGCTGAATGCCAAACAGAAGAAATGGTGGCTGATCCTTCATATTCTTTTTGTCATCCTGTATTTCAGCGGTATTTTGGGATCGTTGCTGCTGGCCTTATTTACACGATGGAAGACCGATCACGCGGTGATTCATTCCGCACATTTGTTTATCGAGTACTTCGATTGGTTTTTGATTATCCCCGGTATGATGGGCAGTTTGATGACTGGATTTTGGCTGGCTGTGGGAGCCTGGGGAATTACCCGGCATTATTGGGTCATTGTCAAATGGGTGGGTACGATCACGGCGATTCTCTTCGGAAGCACAATCATGGATACGTGGATTCACGAATCTTTTACCGCCATTTCTGCAAACAGCATTCAACCCGTGCACAATCCCGACTCCCATCACAACCAGAAGATGATCATCGGATTTTTACTCGTTTTAACCAATGCGATCTTTTTAACAGTGATCTCCTATGTAAAGCCATGGGGAAAAAGAAAGAAATGGAAGATCGACGCATCAAAAGGGTGAATGGTAAACGATTTCCTCCCTTAAAACAAAGCCAATCACCGATTCCTGTAATTTGGGTTCACGGGAATCGGCTTTTCTGTTTATATGTATGACTCATGGCCTTAAGATCGACATGACGATCAGTGTTTCATACTGATCACCTGCCTTCAGACACTCCCTTCAGCTCCCTTCTTCGACAAAACCCTCGTTCTGATATAACCTGGATGTCGCCCGTCTTCGCTGCTCTCGGTCATCAGAGGAGCCTTGTCCGCGTCAGTCGGTATCTCTTCATGCTGGTCCCTGGCCCATCGGGTAATCTAAGGTCTGTTCTTTACATGCTGTTCGGTTTTCAAAACATCATCGAGATCGCTCAAACGAGTCCGGCGTAACAAGAGAAGATGAGAGCGAACGATTCATCTGAATGTAAGCCGGCCATATTCATCTCCATCGGTGAATGAAAGAAATCTGGAACCAATCACCACAAAAAACAGAACCGCCAAAAGAGCCAATAAAATAAAGTAAAAGTATTTGCCGATCCATCTCATGGTACAGCCCCTCTTTCTGTTCCGACGTTGGATTCAAACCTGTTTGCTAACTCCTATATCATATCAGAATGAAGTTTTTACAATCACGTACTCCGATAATGAACGAATGGCCCGAATAGATGATTCTTTTGTCATAAATAAAAAACTTCAGAGGCAAACCGGTTCAATTCAACTCATAAGAAACCCCCGTCAAGGTACCACATGACGGGGGTTTAATTGCTTAACCGATCGAACCTTCCATCTCGAACTTGATGAGTCGGTTCATCTCTACGGCGTATTCCATGGGCAATTCCTTGGTAAACGGCTCGATGAAGCCCATGATGATCATTTGGGTTGCTTCGTTTTCCGAGAGACCGCGGCTCATCAGATAGAAGAGTTGTTCCTCGCTCACTTTGGAGACGGTCGCCTCATGCTCCAACGTGATGTTATCGTTTTTAATTTCATTGTACGGGATGGTGTCGGAAGTGGACTTGTTGTCCAGAATCAAGGTGTCGCACTTAACATTGGCTTTTGATCCCGCAGAATTGCGTCCGAAGGAGGTCAATCCGCGATAGGTGACCTTACCGCCTTGTTTGGCGATCGACTTGGAGATGATGGTAGCCGTGCAGTTAGGAGCAAGAGCGGTGACTTTCGCACCGGCATCCTGGTGTTGGTCTTTGCCGGCTACGGCGATGGAGAGGACATCGGCTTTGGCTCCTTCCCCTTTCATCACAACAGCCGGATATTTCATGGTCAATTTGCTTCCGATGTTGCCGTCTACCCATTCCATGTGCGCGCCGGCGTATGCGACGGCCCGTTTGGTCACCAGATTGTAGATATTCGGTGCCCAGTTCTGGATCGTGGTGTAACGGCAGCGGGCACGATCCTTCACGATGATTTCCACCACCGCGCTGTGCAGCGAGTCGGTACTGTAGATCGGTGCGGTGCACCCTTCTACATAGTGGACAAAACTGTCTTCATCAGCAATGATCAAGGTACGCTCAAATTGTCCCATGTTTTCGGAGTTAATGCGGAAATAAGCTTGCAGAGGCACTTCGCATTTGACTCCTTTTGGCACGTAAATGAAGCTTCCTCCGCTCCATACGGCGCTGTTGAGTGCCGCAAACTTGTTATCTGTCGGCGGAACCACCGTACCGAAGTATTCCCGTAACAGCTCCGGGTATTCACGCACCGCGGTATCTGTATCGCAGAAGATGACACCCTGCTCTTCCAGCTCTTTTTGCATGTTGTGGTAAACGACTTCCGATTCATACTGAGCAGAGACACCGGCCAGGAATTTTTGCTCAGCTTCCGGAATTCCGAGCTTGTCAAAGGTTTGTTTGATCTCTTCCGGCACTTCTTCCCAGGTTTTTCCTTGGCGCTCGGAGGGTTTTACATAATAGGTGATATCGTCGAAGTTGAGATCGTCCAATTTCCCCGGCAGAATGGAGAACCATTTGCTGTTAAGGGAATTGGGCATCGGCATTTTATAAAATTGCTCCAGCGCTTTTAACCGGAATTCCAGCATCCATTCCGGCTCGCCTTTCATGCGGGAAATCTCTTCCACGACTTCCCGGCTCAAACCGCGCTTGGCACGATAGACCGAAACGTCTTTATCGCGAAATCCGTACTTGTACTCCGAGATTTCGGGCAGTTGTTTGGCCACGGTTTACTCCCCCTTCTTTAAGCTCGTTTTTGTTGTTTGATCCCTTTTTCGAGCGCTTTCCATGCCAGGGTGGCACACTTGATTCGGGCCGGGAATTTGGCTACGCCGGAAAGTGCCTCGATATCCTCGACCGGAAATTTTTCTATATCAATCGCTTCGCCCTGCATCATTTTCGAAAAAAGATCAACCAGTTCCAATGCCTGATCCACAGTTAAACCCTTCACCGCTTCTGTCATCATCGAAGCGGAGGCCAAACTGATGGAACAGCCTTCACCCAAAAACCTTGCTTCGTCTATTTTACCATCTTCGACGCGCATTTGTAAGGAAATGCGGTCACCGCAGGTGGGATTGTTCAGATCCACCGTGACCGCACCTTCCTCGATCCGGCCTTTGTTGCGCGGACGCTGATAATGATCCATAATGACGCGCTGGTACAGATCATCTAAAGACATGGCCGAAATACTCCTTCGTTTTTTGTAGACCTTTGATCAATCGGTCAATATCCGTTTCGTCATTGTACAGGTAAAAACTTGCCCGTGCCGTTGCAGTCACGTTCAGCCATCTCATCAGCGGTTGGCAGCAATGATGTCCTGCCCGTACTGCAATTCCTTCGGCGTCCAATACCGTCGCCACGTCATGGGGATGAACTCCGTCCAGGTTAAATGTCACTAAACCGGTACGATTTTCTTTCGGCCCGTAAATGGTGATTCCGTCCATTTTGCTGAGCTGTTCGACCGCATAGCGGGCCAGTTTGCGGTCATGCTCCTCGATCTGATCCATGCCGATGGATTCCAGATAATCAATCGCCGCTCCCAGGCCAATCGCTCCGGCAATGATCGGGGTTCCGCCCTCAAATTTCCAGGGGAGTTCTTTCCATGTCGATTCAAACAGATCGACATGATCGATCATCTCACCGCCAAATTCAATCGGCTCCATCGCTTCCAGCAGCTCTTCCCTGCCGTATAATACGCCGATTCCTGTAGGGCCGCACATCTTATGCCCGGAGAAGGCGAGGAAATCCACATCCAGATCGCGGACATCCACTTTCATGTGCGGAACGCTTTGCGCGCCGTCCACCACAATCACACCGCCGTGTTTGTGAACCAATTCCGCAATCTCCTTAATCGGGTGGACGGTACCCAACACGTTGGAAACATGTTGAATAGCGATGATTTTCGTCTTTGGCGTGACGGTTTCCTTGACCTTTTCAAGATCTAATGTTCCATCTTCTTCAAGAGGAAGATATTTCAAGGCTGCGCCCGTTCTTTTGGCCGCTTGTTGCCATGGAATCAGGTTGCTGTGATGTTCCGCAGGTGTAAGGAGAATCTCGTCACCTTGCTGAAGGCGGGGCAGGGCATAACTTGCAGCCACCAGATTGATCGCTGTGGTCGTGCCACGGGTAAAGACGATCTCTTTGATCGAGCGGGCGTTAATAAACCGGCGAACCTTTTCCCTGGCGCCTTCGTAGGCATCGGTGGCTTTCGTTCCCAGCGTATGCACCCCGCGGTGAACATTGGAGTTGTACCCCTTATAATAGGCTTCCACCGTTTCAATCACTTGAAACGGCTTTTGGGAAGTCGCCGAGCTGTCGAGATATACCAATGGGTGCCCGTTCACTTCCTGATTGAGAATCGGGAAGTCATTCCAGTATCTGTTCATGATTGAAATTTCCTTTCAATCACACGGTGGATACGCTTTTGCAAAGTATCAGACGGGATCTCGGAGATGACGGCATCGAGGAAACCGAAGATGATCAGCTTTTCCGCTTGTTTCCTGGGAATTCCTCTGGACATGAGATAATACAGCTGAAGTGGATCAATCCGGCCTACGCTCGCAGCGTGCCCGGCACTCACGTCATTCTCGTCAATCAACAGAATCGGGTTGGCATCCCCGCGTGCTTTTGGATTCAACATCAAGACTTTGCCGGATTGCTGTCCGTCTGATTTGCTGGCGCCTTTTTCGATTTTGGTAATACTGTTTAAAATGCTGGAAGCTTCGTCCGTCATGACGGAACGGGCATTAATGTCACTGGCGGTATGCCGGCCCCAATGGTGGATGGAGGAGGTGATGTTGGCCCGCATCTCGCCTGTACCGACAGCCACGGTTTTTACATTGACGTTACCGCCTTCGCCTTGCAGGTGAGTGGTGTTATCCGAAATGACCCGGCCATCGCTCAAATCGGCAACGATCCACTCTAAACGACCGTCTTTATGCACAATTGAACGCCGGTAAGTAACGTCCACGGCGGATTGGCTCAAATTGTTGATCGTTGCGACACGTACCTGGGCGTTCTGGCCGACAAACACCTCAATCACACTGTTGCTGACGGCAGCTTGAGAGTCACGCTCGGCGACGTAATTGGCGACAAAATCCACACGGCTGCTCGTCTCCGCGACGATCAGAATGTGCGGGAGCATCCCCGTTTCCGCACCGGACAACCAGAACAAGCTTTGCAGCGGCATTTCAAGCTCAACGTTCCGGGGAACATAAAGAAATACACCGCCGCTGAAGAGAGCCGCATGCAGAGCGGTCAGCTTGTGCTCATCTTTTTTCACGGCTTCGGTCATGAAATACTTTTTGACCAGCTCTTCATGCTCTCGGGCAGCGGTTGCCAAATCAGTGAAAATAACTCCTTTTTCAGCCAATTGTTCCGCAGCTTGACGGAAAATGACACTGGAATTTTTTTGCACCAACACGTTGGCCTCTTCTCCGTCAAAGATCAATTCCCGGATTTCTTCGGGCAATTGGCTTAAACCTTCAACCGGTGCTTCTTCGGTATATGGAATAAAGTTGGTAAAGTTCCAGCGGTTGATATTTGTTTTTTCCACTTTGGGCAAAGGAAGTTTGGCAGCGTCTTGTAAAGCTTGAAGGCGAAATTGGAGCATCCATTCCGGTTCTTGTTGTTTTCGGGAGAACTCAGTGACTACCTTCGGGTCAAAAAGGAGGGTTTCCACACTCATCTTGGCCATCCCCCTTTACGCCTTCAGGCCCACAGTTTCGTCTTCGATGCCCAACTCTTCTTTTACCCAGTCGTAGCCTTCCGCTTCCAGACGCTCTGCCAACTCGGGACCTCCGGATTTTACAATCCGCCCCTGCATAAAGACATGGACGAAATCAGGTTTGATGTAATTTAACAGACGCTGATAGTGAGTAATGATGAGTACGCCAAGTTCAGGGCTGAGCATGGAGTTGACCCCTTTGGCCACCACTTTGAGAGCGTCGATGTCCAGACCGGAGTCGATTTCGTCCAGAATGGCGATTCTGGGTTGGAGCATCATCATCTGCAGAATTTCGTTGCGCTTTTTCTCCCCGCCGGAGAAACCTTCATTCAGATAACGATGGGCAAATTTTTCATCCATTTCCAACAGGGCCATCTTTTCATCCAATTGACGGATGAACTTCATGAGGGAAATCTCGTTCCCTTCCCCCCGTTTGGCATTGATCGCGCTGCGCAGAAAATCGGAGTTGGTCACTCCGCTCACTTCGCTCGGATATTGCATCGCCAGGAACAATCCTGCGCGGGCTCTTTCATCCACTTCCATCTCGAGGACGTCTTGGCCGTCCAAAGTCACTTCGCCGCCGGTGACTTCATATCTCGGGTGTCCCATCAGTGCGGATGCCAGTGTGCTCTTACCGGTTCCGTTGGGACCCATGATGGCGTGAACCTCGCCGCCTTTGACTTCCAGGTTAACCCCTTTGAGGATTTCTCTATCATCAATCGAAACCCGCAGATCTTTGATCGTCAGTTTTGGTGATGTTGACATAACTGCATTCCTCCATGATTTTGTGCGTCATATATATCAACCGAAGATGCCGGAAACATCATCGGGGATATGCAAGCCAACCCTGTTGATTTACAGGGCCAAACAATCATGATACGATGATGCTGACCTTCCCATGACGCTTTTGAGTAATTTAGATTGATTATCATGTGATTCTCATTTCATTTTACTTCAGTTAGGTATCTATATCAAGTCACGTTTCATCAGATGTTCATATTATCCCCTGTCTCATCCATCCATTCCAAATGATGTGAATCGCCAACCGCTTACAAATCAAGGAGGGATCACGCATGCGACTCGCAGGGAAAAAAGTGGCTTGCTTTGTGGAAGCCGAATTTGAAGATCTGGAATTATGGTATCCGGTCCTGCGCTTGCGCGAGGAAGGGGCGGAAGTTCATCTCGTCGGCCCCAAAGCTGAAAGTTACAAAGGAAAATACGGGGTACCCGCTCAAGCCGACCTCAGTCTGGAGCAATTGAACCCGGAAGCCTATGACGGATTTCTGGTGCCCGGCGGCTGGGCTCCCGATAAGTTGCGCCGCTACCCGGAAGTTCTCTCCGCCATCCGCCACGCCGATGAAGCGGGGAAACCGATCGGGCAGATCTGCCATGCAGGCTGGGTGCTCATCTCCGCCAAAATCTTAAATGGAAAACGGGTTACCTCCACCCCCGGCATCCGTGATGACATGGAAAACGCAGGAGCCGTCTGGGTGGATGAACCCGTCGTCGTGGATGGCCATCTCGTTTCCAGCCGCCGTCCCCCCGACCTGCCCGCTTACGCCAAGGCATTCTGCGACGTGCTGGCCGGTAAATGATCATGCCCCCCGTCCGCTGTATTGAGTGCTATAAACAGCGTCCGGGCGGACGTTGCGAATGGTGTCCCCTTCACAAGAAAAATCGCAGGCTATATAAAGACATCGGAAACGGATGGTATATCCGGGTCGAACAGCCCGATCCCAAACAAGACCTCACCGATGATGAAGAGAACAACTGACGTCCATTCCCTATAAAGGGGAATTGACCAGCCGAACTCCTTGTTCCCTTCCACAGACAACGACTGCTGTCAGAGACGGTTCATTCATATAGCATGTGCGTGAAAGAGAATAAGCTTGCAGTGCGCAGCCACCGGACACCCTGTATACAGAGAAACTTCGCCCAAAAATTCGCCGGAAACAACTCCGGGCGAGGGAAGGTCAGTCTTTCCCGCGCCCGGATTCCCCCGGATCTTCGGCTGAGCGAAGGGATCTGCGGTGGGTGTAATAAATTCCCGCGATTAAAACCATTGTCGAAAAGAGACTCCCCTCCGCGCCAAACTCCCCTCCCGAAATGACCGCATCACCAACGGGTTCCAGCCGGAACAATGAGGTGATCGGAATCCCCGACACTTGAAAGCCAAATACCGTTCCTTGAAAGAAGTTCCAGGTGAAATGCAACCCGATCGGTCCCCATAACCCACCGGATCCAGTCCGGTAAATGGCGAGCAGCATCCCAGCAAGAAAGATGTTCAGCATCGAAAACGGCTGATCCCAGACTCCCGGATTCAACCCGTGCAAAAGGGCGAAAAAAACGGAAGAAGCAATCCAGGCCGTTCTTGCGGAAAAACGGTAGGCCATCAATCCCTGCACATATCCCCGCGCCAGGGTTTCCTCCGAGACGGCCACCAGGATAAACAACGCCGCCGAAGTAACGGCCGAACGCCAAAAAGAGGCCGGGCTGTTGACTCCGGCAATTTGAACTCCGCCAGTCACCAGAATCAACAGAAATACAACGCTGATCAACACAGCCCCAAAACCTGCCCCCTCAAGAAACTGGCGCTGCCACTCTGCTTGTTTGAAACCGAACGGCCACTTCCTGTTTCGTTCGAACAGCGCATACAGGAAGAAAGAGGCCAGGAGGAGCGCCGCAGATTGCAAGACAAAGCCCGCTGCGGGCAGATGGATCAAAAAGATTCCCGGAAGTGAAAGGATAAAGATCAAAGTGATGAGCAACAAGGTTTTGCCGGCTACTTCAAGTATTTTCATTCTTGTTCACCTTTCAACCGATATGGGCTCAACGGCTCAGCTTTTGAATCAGCTTTGACAGACGCCGGATTCCGTTTTGCAGATCGCCCGGGGAAGCATAAGAATAAGAAAGCCGGAGATGACAGGAATCGTTCCCGTCATATACATTTCCCGGATTGATTAAAATCCCCTCTTTGAGCGCTTGTTCAAATAGTTCACGCAGGGAAAGGGAAGGAAAGAGCCGCATCCAGATATAAAAGCCCCCCTTTGGAATCGGCCACTCGGCGAGACCGGACAAATGGTCTTCCAACGCTTCAAGCGCGATATCCCTTCGAATCCTCAGCTCCCGCCGAATCTGATCCAGATGTTCAAAATATTTCCCCGACGCAAGCCATTCAGTTGCGACCCATTGCGAGAGCGAACTGGAACCGTAGTCGGTTTGCATTTTAATATCAGCCAGGCGGTCAATCACTGACTCAGGCCCGGTTACCCAGCCGATCCTCAGACCGGGGCTCAAAGTTTTGGAGATGCTGCCGAGATAAAGAACGAGACCGTTTTTATCAAGCGCTTTCAACGGCGGAGGAGGCGGCTCATCCAGCCATAATTCCCGGTAAACATCATCTTCAATGATGGGCAATTGTTCCTGTTCACACATCCGAAGCAGCTCCTGCCGCCTTTCTGCTGACATGGTGATGCCCGTCGGATTGTGAAAAGAAGAAATGGTATAAAGCAAAGCCGCATTCCGGCGTTTTTTTTGCTCTGTGATCACTGTGGTTGTCATTCCGGATTCATCCATGGGCACCCCGAATAACCGGACCCCGGCCGATTGGAAAACGTTGAGTGAATAGAGATAAGAAGGCCGTTCCAAAAAAACGGAAGATCCCTGCTGTAAGAGACCGAACGCAATTAACTGCAACGCTTGCAATGCTCCCGAAACGATCAAAATGGACGATGGGGAAGCTTCAATCCCGATTGTGCGCAAATATTCGCTCAGTTGTTCCCGAAGCGGAAGCAACCCTTTCGGCTCCTCGTAACCCAGCGAGTGAATGCGGTCAGAGACGCTGCCCATCACCTGTTTCATCATTTCGCGTGGATATAATTGCGGAGAAAGCTCCCCCGTTCCCAACCGGATCACATGGGGATCAAATTCGGCCCGATTGATTTCCTGAATGGCAGGCAGATTGGGGGGATGAATGCCCGCCCGGACATAGGCATTCCAGTCGGGGGGAGCAGACGATGATAACAGGGACCAGGAATGATTGACCACCCGCGTACCGCTTCCGCTTTTCCCCTGAATAAGACCATCCGCTTTTAATTCCTCTAAAGCCGCAACCACCGTGCTGCGATTCACTTCAAACGAACGGGCCAGGGCGCGTTGAGTGGGAATTTGGGTCCCGACCGGCCACTCCCCGCTTTCAATTTTTCCTTTGATAAACTCTTTGATCTGCAGAAATAACGGAACAGCAGAGCGGGGATCCGGCTTCCATCCCAAATCGCAATTCATTCCTGTTCCCCCGTTCCACGCTGGTTTTATCTCCATTGTATAATTGGTTGGTTCTAAATCCAACCAATTGGTTGAAGACAATCGGCAAAATCCGAGTATGATTGGAGGTAAATGCAAAGTGTTTGGGGGGCTTAAATGTTGACCGAAGCATTTATTCATGGCTGGATTCTCGCCTTTGGACTGATTCTTCCCCTCGGTGTGCAAAATGTGTTCGTATTTAACCAGGGAGCTGCGCAAAAACGTTTCATCGATGCATTACCGGTTGTTTTGACCGCATCCCTTTGCGACACCCTATTGATCAGTCTGGCTGTTCTCGGCGTCTCCGTCGTCGTCCTGGCTTCCTTTTGGATCAAAACCGTTCTCGTTGGGGCGGGTATCTTATTTTTGTTATATATGGGCTGGATCACCTGGAAGAGTGAACCCCTCCAGGAGAACAAAACAAAAAAAGCGGGTGACATTTTCACTCCGCGCAAACAAATTGCCTTTGCTGCTTCCGTCTCCCTGTTCAATCCTCACGCCATTCTGGATACCGTCGGCGTGATCGGGACAAGTTCACTCAGCTACAACGGTGTGGAAAAACTGGTTTTTTCCCTATCATGCATTCTGGTCTCCTGGCTTTGGTTCACGGGGCTGGCCTTAGCCGGGCGCCTGACCGGGTCACTCGATCCATCCGGCCGGACTCTCGCTGTGATAAGTAAAATATCCGCCTTGATCATGTGGGGATCAGCCGTGTATATAGGCTGGTCAGCATTCAGATGAATGTGGCAAAAAAATCTCCCTTGCCAGGGCAAGGGAGATCCATTTTCCGTCGTGTTAACGCTCTTGAAAGATATGTCTGATGAAAAAAACAGAGAGGTTGCGAGAGAAATGGGAAGTGAACTTACAACCGGATTAAACACCACACACCCGGGTTAACTAGTGATAATTATAATCATTTTCAACATCAGTTGCAAACATTTATCTTCTCAGTCATGCTCGACTCCCTAATTTTTACTTGAGATGAATGTAATCTTCCGGAAATCAGACAATTGCTTTTCTGTTCACAAAAAATTCTTTTTTAAACAAGTTTTTTCGCATCAAATGACTAAAATTAGCTTGCTTTTAACTATTATTTAAGGCAGAATATTCATATATGGGTTTTATTAAACATTTCATATAAACAGACTTTGCAGACCTATTTACCAGGTTTTTCATCCCCGCAACTGCAATCACCCAAAAACCCATCACAACTATATATCTTTTCATGCAGCACAGAAGCGCCAATAGATCCAGCAACATGGACCAAGATCTTGTAGGAGGCGTTTTCTATGAAAAAGAATCTCTATTCACTCTCCGGGGCTCTCACCGCTATTTCCAAAAGATGTTCACCTCTCGGAATATTGGAAAATTTGTCGCTTCGCCATTACTATTCAAGGACAGCACATTCCTATCCCTCCTACCGACGAAACACATCCCATATTTCCGAACAGCCTTCCAACTTTAGCATCAAATTGGACAAGGAAGATCGAGAACGGTACTTAAACAGTTTTTTGAAGAAGAAAATCATAAGCATTTGGAAACAGCAGCGACCCTTGGTAAAAGCCGCCCCCACGTTGCCTGAGCTGTTGGAAACGACCGTTTACCGGGATGTGTGCCAAAAACTTAAACCGTTAATCTCCATGTCTTACGCCGAGGATTTTGATCTGCCTCTCATGCCGTTCACTTTATTGGGCTGGTTGCAGTACTCCAAAATAACTGCGCAAATCGTCGGAAAGCAAATGGATGCTGTTTACTGGGACGAATTGACGAACTTCATTCATCAGTGCTCCAAAAAAGAGCTGCTCCACGATTTGTACAGCGAATGAGAACCCATCTCGATCTGCCGTGACCGGTGTAATGTAAATAGCAGCTTTGATCTCCAATAGAGTCCCCTCTTACACCCGGGAACGATGCAAAGCCCCAAAGAATCCGGTTTATTCAGTTGGACTTATCCTTTCTTGTGAAACATTTCATTTGTTACCCATTTCTTTGGTGATCTGCACGACTGTGTTGGAAGGTACCGCATTTATCATCTGATGAATCTGCTTTATTGAATATTTCTTCCCGATTCGGAGGAATGAGCTCCGGATATGATCCCAGCCGCTTGAGGCGAAGCATAAGGTTGCAAATCCTTTTCTACACATGTCATTGTGCATCACTTAACATATGGAATGCTTTCCGGGGCCGCCCGAATATTGAGGCGGCCTTGAATCATATTCCGATGTCCGCTGGCTTATTCCGGTCTTCGGATTGATGAGTCAGAAACCAGGGCGGCGATGGTTTCTTATGGCGGCTGGGTCTGATGGTGATGAGGCCGCCGACGAATCCGAATATTTTTGCATTAATCCTGCAGGAACATCCCGATCAACAATATTGGTCGCCTTCTACACGACAGTGAACGGAGTCTGTCCGGCCCGCTTTCTTTGCTCTACGACCGGTCTGCCAATGTCTTCATGTATTCTTCTTTGAAATACTCGATCACTTTTTCCATCATCACTTTTCGGGTCAAGATCCCCACAAACTTGCCTTTGATATCGATAATCGGAATGTAAGAACGGTTGATTAACACTTCGAAGGCAAATGAAAAAATCGAATTGGCCAGAATGCCCGAGTGATTTTTGTTCATCGCTTCCTTGACTTTATAATGAGCCAGTGCTGTAAAGTCAATCTTACTGTCTTTTGAGGTCCGCAACATGAAATCGAGAATATCCGTTTTGCTGATAACCCCCTCAACTTGATCTTCATTGTTGATCACAGGAACGGAATTGGTGCCTTTTCTCGTCAGCACTAAGAGCGCCCGCTCCAGCGACCAATCCGGATCAATGACTACCACCTGTTCTTTCGGAATGATCAGAGGGGTAATCTCTCTGGAAAAGAGATAACTGTACTGGTCTCGATTCAACATGCGCAATAACTCCCTATCTCCCTAAATAGGGTTAATTTGTCCTTCCGGGCATAAAAAAACCACCAGAGTGGTTACTCTGCCGGCTTATGCCATACCAAATAACCACCACTCTCTTCCTAACGCTTACGAGGTTAGCTGACGGATTCGGATCTGTGATTACAAAATGACCCTACCTGCATATCACTGCAGGATTCACCCCGGATAATTGGTTCCCCCGCTCCTGGTGGATTCAGCGAATGATGAATGGCGTCTTGTAAATATTCAGTTTCGCTTTCATGTTACCTTCTGCCAATCCGGGTTGTCAACCGAAGTTTTCATTAAAAATCTAAATGTAATAGTTCTTATTCTCAAAGAAAACCAATCCCTGGCCCCTTTCTGGCGAAAGAACCAGGGATTTGTCATTCGAGCTATTTTTTTAAGTCAACGACAAAAACTCATCGACGTCAGCAAGGACCAGATCGACGGCTTGCTGCCAGAAATCGGGTTTTGTCAAATCAACACCCAGATGTTTTTCTGCCAGATCTTCCACCGTCATCCGGCCTGTATCGCGCAGCAGATCGACATACTTTTGTGCAAAAGCCGTCCCCTGTTCGAGTGCGCGGGCGTAGATTCCCGTACTGAACAGATAGCCAAACGTATAGGAAAAATTATAAAAAGGTACATAAGTATTATAAAAATGAAGTTTGGAAGCCCAGAAATGAGGATGGTACTCAGCCAGCGAGTGGGCAAATCCTGCTTTTTGCGCTTCTACCATCAGTTCACATAGCCGGGTAGGGGTTAGAGGACCCTGTTTCCGCTCTTCATAAAAACGGGTTTCAAACAGAAAGCGGGAGTGGACATCCATAAAGAAACTGACCGCTCTTTGCAGTTTATCCTCAAGCAGGATGACTCGTTCTTCCCGACTGTCCGCATGTCTGATCGCGGCATCAGTCACAATCAATTCGGCAAAGGTGGAAGCGGTCTCAGCCACGTTCATGGCGTACTCCTGAACGAGCGCAGGCAATCCTTTCATCACATGCTGGTGATAGGCATGACCGAGCTCATGCGCTAATGTGGAAACGTTTGAAGGAGTACCGGAGTAAGTCATAAAAATCCGTGTCTGTTCACTCACCGGAAAACTGGCGCAAAAGCCTCCGGGCCGTTTGCCGGGCCGGTCTTCCGCTTCAATCCACCGATTCTCAAAGGCGTGCTGCGCGAATTCCGCCAGATCCCGACTGAAATGACGAAATTGCTCCACAATAAAATCGGCTGCTTCATCATACGGAACCGTTTTATTCACTCCCGGCAGCGGAGCGTGCAGGTCATACCAGCTGAGCCGTTCAATCTGCAATAACTTCGCCTTCCGCTCGAGATATTTAACCAGTCGATGTTTCTCAGTCTCAATGGCCTCCCACATCGCCCGAAGGGTTTCTTCCCGCATCCGGTTGTCGTCCAGAGGTTCTTTCCAGACGCTGTCCCAGCCCCTGTGCTTATAGAGCTGGAGACGGTGGCCCGCTAAGTGATTGAGCGTTTCCGCAAAAAGGTCCGCTTCATTTTTCCAGGCTTCTTCCCATTTTGCAAAGATTTGCCGGCGAATCTTGCGGTCGGGGTTGGATAATTTATTAAACGCTTGTCCAACGGATAAATAATGGATTTTTCCATTCTCTTCACAAGGAATTTGCATGCGGCCGACGATCGTGTTATACATTTGCCCCCATCCGTGATAGCCGTCCACACTTAGATTGCCAACCAGTTCTTCTTGTTCCGGGGGCAACTTTTCCATGGCACGCTGGCGCTTTTCCCTGAGGGCAAAGGAGATCGGCCGAATTTCCGGTCTCTCGATCAACTGTTGCCAATACTCTTCGGAACACTGGGTGATTTTACTGTCCAGTGCCGTGAGTACAGAGCTGTGCGAAGCGATCAGTTGAGCCGCCTGCCCGCGGAGAATTTGCGCTTGTTCGTCCCTCATATTTGCCGAACTCAAACAGCTGATATAGGAAAAAGCTTCATGCAGCCGGTTGGAGAGTTGTTGCAGTTCTTCCAACGCTTCATTCCAAATTTCAACCGGTACCTCGGAGCCTGAAGTGTCGATGGCCAAAATTTTCTCTTTCAACCGGGGAATTTGTTTTTCCAAATCCGTTAATTCCTTTTTTAAACCCGGGGAGTCGCTGCCGCCTTCAAAAAATACATCTAGATTCCACGTCTGCGCATATTTTGGAGACACTTACAATCCCCCTTTGATGTTCATTTCGCCTTGGATCTATGTTCATCGCAGTGATCATCGCGTAAAAACTTTCCGCATCAGCAACCTATTTGATACAACCATCGATACATACAACTTCAGACAGATGAAACAGTATGATTTCGATATGTATCGCATGATGTACGGCTGAGTGCCTGTTCCTGCACTCAAGGTATCGTTAGAACGATCTTGCCGATATTTCGGTTCTCTTCCATATAGCGGTGGGCTTCTTGCACATTCTCCCAGGAGAAAATACGGTCGATGACCGGACGAAGCTCCCCGTTTGCGAAGCGAGGAAGCGCAAAGGAAGCAAACTCTTGTGTTAAGTCCGTCTTATAATACAGGGATCTGGACCGCAGGGTGGTCCCTGTGATTTGCAAGCGCTTCGCCAAAATTTTCGCGAGCGATACCTGTTCCACCCGGCTGCCCCCCAGGCTGCTGATCAGCACCAAGCGGCCATCCGGTTTGAGAAGCTCAATATTCTGCTCCCAATACGGAGCTCCTACAAAATCCAGGATCAGGTCGACACCTTCCCCGTCGGTGGCCGCCTTGACCTTCTCCAGAAACGGCCCTTCTTTATAATTCACGGCAACATCCGCGCCCAACTGGAGACAGGCGTTCCTTTTTTCTTCCGTGCCCGCGGTGACGGCCGCACTCGCCCCCGCCGCCTTGGCAAGTTGAATGGCCGCCGTCCCCACACCGCTTGCGCCCGCGTGAATCAGCACCTTCTCTCCCCTTCTGAGTCTTCCGATCCAAAACAGCGTTTGGTAAGCGGTTAAAAAGGCTTCGGGAATGGCTGCCGCCTGTTCAAAGGTAAAAAAATCCGGAACGGGCATAGCCATTTTGCCCGGAATCACCGCATATTCGGCATATCCGCCACCGGGCAATAGCCCGAAAACCCGGTCGCCCGGCTTCCACATCTCCCGACAGTTTTCTCCCACCTCTTCCACCACGCCGGCCATCTCCAACCCCAGAACGGGACTCGCCCCTTTTGGAGGCGGATATTTTCCCTCCCGTTGCAAAATATCTGCGCGGTTTAAAGCAGTTGCTTTAACTCTCACCAATATATCGTCCGCCGTACCATGCGGTTTCTCATATTCGCCGATATAGAGCTGCTCCGCTCCGCCCGGCCGGGAAACAAGGACGGCTCTCACAGACGATCCCTCCTGTTCTTTTAGAGATATATCATAAAAATTCTATCTTTATAAAAGAGACTCCTTTTTAATTTGTTCAATCTGTTTTGGGTTGATTTCAATCACATTCAAGATTCTTTCTCGGTGAAAAAAGATGCGACAGACCCCCGAACTCTGATATAATATCCGTTATCCGGCATTATCTACATTACATAAATTTTTAAAATCATCAGAAGGGGGAGCGCTAATGACTCAAGAGCAAAAACAGCTGGCTGCAATCATCCTTCATATGATCAAAGATATTTACAAAAGGACCGCCGAGCTGGAAAAGATGTTTCACTCCAACAGCATCCACATTCTGTCACGCCATTTTGATCCCTTCTCGGAAATGTTAAAGGTTTTGCGCATTCCGGAAGATCAATTCCCTCTTTTGCTGGATCTGATGAATCACTATATCGAAGACGAGATGACGTCGGATGAGCTGCTGTTGGAAATGGAAAGGCATATGAACTCAATCCCGTCAAAGTAAAAACCGAATGGACTCCCTTGAAGCGGGAGTCCATTCGGTTTTTTTCCTATTCTCCTTGCAACTTCTTTTTAATTTTTTGAACCTCTGCTGAAAATTCATCATCCGTGAGCACTGGCTCGCCCGGAAGACCTTGCAAGTGGTCCGGCAACTTCAACCATGATTTGCAGCCTGTATATTCTTCGCGGATTTCGATGTCCACAGGGGTATTCAACTTGTAAACCCGCACCAGGAGCAGATGAAGGGGCAATTTTTTCTTCCACTTCAACCGTTCCGAGGCAAAATTATTGGTCCAGATATGGTGCGGATATAAACGGTGCAAAGCCTCTTCATCCATCAATTCCACGTCTTCATAAAGCTTGGCATAATATTTGATCGTGGCTGTTTTTTGCTCGGGCGACCATCCGATCAGCGTCTTGGCGATCTCGCCCTGAAACTCCGGCTTTAACAGTTCCTCCTTTTGATGCTCATAAGCGGGATACAGGAAAAACTGGTCGCTTTGCACTTCAAAGTGGCGGGTTTCCTCATGAATCCCCCCCTTGCGCATCAAAAGAATTTGCTTGCCCTCTCCTAACGCCTCCACCGTAACCGCCCAATCTCTCAAGGCAATCGTTGTGGCCGTTTGCATGGTCCATCTCCTCCTGAGTCCATTTATTTGTTCACTTATTCACCGTCTTTGTAACGAACCGCTTCAACATAACGGTAAAACGCCTGCTCCGCATCACCGTCGGCCAGCAGGGCGTCCGCCTCTTGAATGCCCGCAGCGTCGGATGCCGCAGCATAAGGCAACATCTCTTTGAATTTGTCCACGGCTCGTGCCCAGTCTCCCTCTACAGCGTAAAAGAGGGCCCATTGATGGATAGCATAACAGAGCCCGGGTCCCACCAGGCTGACGGCATCGTGCCTGGGCATTCCGGCGAACCGCTCCTTCTCGCGTTCACAAATCGATTGGATGTAAGCATGCGCTGCTTCTTTTTTTCCTGCATGGTACTGATAGTAGGCCAGATAGACCTCCAGGTGAACACGGCTCATCATGTAGCCCATCGACTCGGGGTACTCTTTCAAAGCTTCCTTCATCAGCTCTTCCGCCCGTTCGAATTGTCCCCGTTCCGCATCGATCTCCGCCATCTCCACCAGGCTGCGCACATAAGCGAAGTGGTGGTTGGGGTTTTCTTTCGGGCCTTCCCCGGCGACGGAATCAAACAGCTGATAGGCCACATCCGCATATCCGGCACGCAAACAGGTGACTCCTATGAGCAAACGGTTGTTGGGATGGGAAAAGTCGTTAAAGGTCTCCTTGGGCAAACGGTAGCCGACCAGCTCCCATGCCGTATTTTTCAGTTCATTCAACAGATCCGGTTGTTGCATCATCTTTCCCCCATTTGGGCTTCCTGCTTCTCTTATTCTAACATGCCTGTGTCGCATCCACCGGTGTCAACTTTCCGAAAGCGATTGAAGTCGAATTGTACAAATAATTTGTCCGCATTCACATAAATATAAAAGTAACCCCGGACAACCAGCGGTAGACGAATACCAGGCATTCACGCTATCATAACTAAGTTGTCACACCTGGAAGCAGAAAGGATCGAAACAACTCCATGTGGTTTATCTTGGCCCTCTTCAGCTCGCTCACCTTCGGTTTGGCCGGGTTTATGATGAAAATCAGCTCCGCTGAACGGGGATCTACGGACCATCTGCTGTGGAGCCTCTATTTTTCCGGCACGCTCGGTTTTTTATGGTGGATGTTCCACACGGACGCGGCTGTTTTGAACATCCCCATCATGATCGCCGGAATCATGATCGGCTTTGGATCAGCCGTCGGAAACCTGCTGTTTATGAAAGCGTTGGAGTACGGGCCCGCCAGTTTAACCTCCCCGCTGGTAAACAGCAATATCGTCCTGACGATCGGTTTATCGATGTGGCTGTACGGAGAACGGCTGTCCCTCACGGAAGCGGCCGGTGTGCTCTTACTGGTGGTCGCCGTCTCCTTGCTGCCGATCGATCCGAATGAAAGTTTGCGCATCAAGGACATCCGCTGGTACGTGCTGGTCTTGTCGGCCACACTGCTTTTCTTCTTCCGCAACGGCGGCCTAAAAGTGACAGAGGAAATGCATCTGCCGAATGCGACCATTTTGTTTATCAGTTATCTGTTCGGCCTTCTCTGGTTTACGGTGGAGATTTTCAGGAAAAAAGAAACTCACCACCCGAGGGAAATTCGGATCGGAACGCTTTGGGGTCTGGGAGCGGGGCTTTTCTCCTTTGCCGGGATGCAGATCTACGCCATTGCCCTGGAAGACGGGCCGGGCAGCATCGTCGCTCCCATCTTCGCCACCAACAGCCTGGTGGTCGCCATCTTATCCATCCTGATTTATCGCGAACGACTTTCCCTGATGCAAATCATCTGCCTGATTTTGTTGTTTACCGGCCTCATTTCCATCCGCCTGTAAGCCTACCGGTGCAAACTGCCGCCTGAGGAGGATTGAACCTTGAAAGGAAGAAAAGCACCCATCTTTCATTTAACCGATTTAGAGGGACGATTGCATTCCCTGAGTGATTACCGGGGCAAGGTGGTATGGCTGGAATTTTGGGTCACCTGGTGCCCGGCCTGTCAGGAAACTTTGCCGAAAAAAGATTTGCTTTACCGTTCGCTGCAAAATCCCGGAGTTGTTTTTCTCACAGTAAATGTCACCGGCCGGGAAGCGGACCCGGAGAAAGTATGGGAAGTGATGAAGCAGACGGGATACGGTTTTCCCGTTTTGCGTGACAAGGGTCGCCAAACCTATGACGCATATGGTCTCACATCGGTTCCTGCCAGTGTTCTGATCAATGCACAGGGTGAAATTCACGGCATCTACGATGAAACAGTCCCATTGACTCATGTCATCGGGGAACTCGGAAAGCTTCTCTCGTCTGCTTAATTCCAGCAGACAGGATGGATGTGGATGAATTGGATTGAAGCGGCCATTCTCGGCATCATACAGGGCTTAACTGAATTTTTGCCCGTCAGCAGCACGGGCCATCTCTACTTGGGACGCCATTTGTTTGGATTGGATGAAGCCGGTCTCTTCCTGGACACCATGCTCCATTTGGGAACCCTGTTGGCGGTACTCACCGTGTACTGGCGGGAAATCCTCCAAATCATACGAAAGCCCTGGAGCCGGATCAGTTTGCTGGTGATCGCCGGCACGATCCCTACCGTAATCATCGGCTTGACCTTTAAAGATTATTTTGAAGAGATCTCAAAAACAGGCGTCACCATCGGCTGGGAGTTCCTGGCGACGGGTGTGATGTTGTGGGCAGCCGATGCCGTAAAACGGGAGGGAACCAAATCAGTAGAACAGATCCGCTACAGTGACGCCGTTTGGATCGGCATTTTTCAAGGAGCCGCCATCATGCCGGCTTTATCCCGTTCCGGCCTGACGATCGCTGCCGCCCTTTTCCGCAAAATCGACAAATCGGCGGCGGCCTATTTTTCCTTTTTGCTTTCGATTCCGTCAATCGCGGGTGCGGTTCTTCTGCAAGGAAAGAAGCTGGTCGAAGGCGGCCCGGAAATGCTGCCGCTCAGCTCGTTGTTAATCGGAACGGCCTTTTCCGCGGTATTCGGATATATTGCCGTCAAATGGATGATCTCGATCTTGCAAAAAGGTTCGCTGAAAGGCTTTGCCGTTTACGTTTGGATCTTGGGGGGGCTTGTACTCGGAGCCCAGTGGATGGGGGGTTTTTAAAGCATTTAGGGGGCGCCCCTCGTCCGACGGCCAACGGAAGTGCCTGTGGTACGTTCGCTTTCCTCTTGCCCGTTGAAATGGGGAGAATTGCCGCTCGCATTTCCAAAAACCTTATTTTTATTTATGAAGGGTCACGGTATTTTCCGTGACCCTTTCGTAATCTTCAGACCGATTCTTTTGTTTTAAGCGTGTACTGATAAATATTTGTTGCCTCTTCAAGCGGAAGGTGGTTCAACGAAATTTAGGAGGGATCTGCTTATCTATTTCTTGATGTATAAACAAAACTAACAACGGAAATACCCAAATAAATGATAAAGATTTTTTAACAGCAGCAACAATAAAATAAAGGATGGAAATGGGATGCAGACGGTGTCTGGTTAATTTTTCAGACATGCTCATCGTATAACCTCGCATAAAGTTCGATTTCCTTGCGGATCGAATCAGCTGTTTCTTCGGCTAATCCGGGAATTGCATGACTCGGATCGGTAACCCCCCAAAGCTTTTTCACCAAGCTTGAGAAGTTCTTTCTTGGGCTGAAATAACCGATCTCCATGGCCATCCTCTTTAATAACCGAGGCCCTTTTTTTGGAGCGAGTCTATCCGAACAATCCGGAAGAGAACATCAAAGAAGCATGAGATATCAACTATTCGACAAATCAGGTATTCTCAGGGATATCGCAAGGTTTGAGCGTATCGATATTAAGTGGTTATGTTTTTTGATTCCTGCCTAATTTTATAATTTTCTCTTGAACCTTACGTTACGTCATGTTGTACATTCAAATTGGCCACTCAAAAAGGAGGGTACCCAAGTGGCGAAACAAGTTTGGAAAGTGGGAGAGATAGCAAAACAGACTGGAATCACGGTACGAACGTTGCGGTACTATGATCAGTTGGGGCTGTTGAAGCCTACTGAACATACCGAAACAGGACATCGTCTTTACACTTATCAAGATCTTCTCCGGTTACAACAAATTTTATCGCTACGGCAGCTTGGATTTCCATTAGAGGAGATCAAGCAAATCCTTGAAAGTGGACAGCTCATTCCTCTAAAGCTCGTCCGCATGCATCGAGAGAGAGTAGAAGCGCAAATTCAGGAGCAACATGAGCTTTATCGACAACTGGCGAATTTAGAGCGTGTCCTTACGAGTCGACAAGAGCTGAGTGTAGAGCAACTCATTCATTTATTAGGAGCGATGAAGATGACAGAAAAGTACTTTAACGAAGAACAGATGGAATATCTGAAAAAAAGAAGAGAAATGTTGGGAGAAGAAACGATTCATTCGGCTGAGAATGAATGGCCTGAGCTGATTGCCAAAGTACGCGCAGAGATGGCAAAAGGGACTCCTCCCACTGACCCAACTGTTCTAGCTCTAGCGAAACGTTGGCATGAGTTAGTCCAAATGTTCACAGGTGGGGATCAAGGAATATTCCAATCTCTCCAAAAGCAATATCAAGAAAGTCCAGATGTTGCAGTGCAAACTTGCGGTGATCAAGAGTGTTTCCGATATGTTGGTGAAGCGATAAAACATCTAGGGTTAAAATGGTTTTAAAAACCTCAAAGTCAAAATCGATTTTTGATTTAAACAATGAACCTCCTCTGATTCATTCAGGGAGGTTTTCTTATGGGAATGCTCACAACACGAATGACTTGAGTTACATGACAGCTTATTAAGTTAATCATCCATTTACCGGATTGATGGCCCCGAAATCGACGGACTGCTCCCTCTGCGCGTAATAGGATGGTTTTAAATAATACAACCATAGAAAAGGATTGAGGTGAATATATGCGAAAAAATAAAAGCACTTTGTTTGACATTATTCAAGGCGAAGCCATTTACTTGGCCATCTTAACAGCCTTCGTTTATGTTTTATGCTATATCGTTGAAAGAAATAAACAAGGCTATTATCAGATCCCTTCTGCATACACTGAAATAAATTTAAACTTGTTAATTGAAAATGGATCTTTTTTGCAGCCGCAATTTTTTCATCCAATCGCTTAAATTGAGAAATGCTTACTTAATCCTCTCCTGATCAGGTATTTTCCTTGTAGCATAATCGAACGTAGCCACGATTTCCGATATGGTTTTCTCTATGTCTGATAGCTCATTTTTTGCCATTCTGTGACCCATGGAATCGATCACACTTCGCACGATTTTAGCCATGATGGACGGGAAGCACCCGGACTTGACAGTATGGATCAGGTTTAAATGGAAAAATACCGTGGGCTGTACACCACTTCCAACTTTAAGCGAAACGGGTCTTCAAAAAAGATAGCGTAATATTCGATTTCATCATGAAATTGTCCCGGTCCGCCATAGAGAATGGGGATTTTCCTTTGCAACAGGAAATGATGCAGCTGATCCACGTCCCCTTTCTTTTCCACATGAAAAGCCAGATGATTCAGCCCCGGCCTCTTTCTGTGAAATCCGGCACCTTTAAAAGCATCTTCACACTCCACCAAACAGAGCTTAAATCGCTGGTTATTGTACAGACACCAGGCGGGTTGATGGGCTTCCTTGACGAAGCCGAGTACCTCCATCACCGGATCGTAGAACGACATCGCTTTCTGCAAGTCGGCCACATTGTAGTCAAGATGGGAAAAGCTGACTTGAATCATCTCTCCTCCTCCGATCCGCTCGTCATCTATATTTCCGAGTTCAAGCAAAAATACAGCTTGCTCTCCGTTCGCACTTTCCATATAATCAATAATAGAACATTTGTTCGTGAATTTGAGGTGAACAGCAGGAAATAGACCGACGCCATTCAGACCGACGGAGGGATTTTTATGAGGTACAATCCTGAAAAATTAATTGAGCTCACCCGTTGTCTGTTGCCTGAAGACCCCAGCTTGGTGGAGGAAGTCCGGTTTAGCATACAAAATCCCCGCGTCTATTTGCAATATTACAAACAAAAGCGGAGCGACTGGAAGGAATTTCGCCGGCCGACCAACCATCTTCCCTGGCTTGCCTTGATCAACGGTTTGCATGACCGCAACCTGATCTTCGAATTTTCCGATTTCGATATCTGTGATGATCTGCCCACACCGAAAGAACCGCGTCACCCGATCCGCGCCAAACGCCGGGCATGGGTGATCAAAGAGGGGCGCTGGTCTGCCGAATATGCCTGGGAGCAGGAAAAACATCCGTCCACAGCCTTGAAAGAGCTGTTTATCGAGGTGGCCGCCGTGTACCTGGACAAATTGGGATATGTGTTATGCGAGCTGGTCCCTTCCTATCATCTATTCACCCTGACGATTATGGAAAAGGAGACAGCCGATCAATGCAAAGAGCTCGCCCGGGAGTCCGGCTTCGGCATGCTCAACATCCTGCCCCACCCGGCCAAACCCGTCCTTCCGCCCTGCCCTGCTCATCCGGCAAATGATCCCGGCTTCAGATGCTCGCTGTTTTCCTAGGGGATGAAAAGCAGCATGGTTCCCGGGATCAATCATCAACTATGAACGAACGACTCCCTGGGATTTTAAGTTGACTTCATCCTGAACACATGCTAATGCCGGCGGGCAAAGTCGACGAAGCGGAATTTGTCCGGTCGATGGCGTGATTCGGTATATTGGAACAAGGTGTTGTCATCCAAATAGACGTAGTTGCGCACCACCACGATCATGGGAAAATCCCGCCAGTCAAGGTAACGGCGGTCCTCTGCCGAAGGTTCTTCAACGGTGATCACTTTTTTCGCAAAGCTGATCTTGTTTTCCAGGCGCGGTTCCAAATATTCGTAGATGGAATCCTCACAGATTTCCCTGGTTAACGGGGGGATCGCATGCTTGAGGAAATGATCTTTATCGAGAATGATTTTTTCTCCGCCGATTTCGCGCACGCGGACCACTTTCCAGATGGGTTCCGAGGTTGAAGTGTTCAGTTGCCTGGCTACATAAGGTTCCGGGTCCGTCAAGTCAAGCGAGAGGACATGGGTTTTGGATTCTTTATCCATTTTCCTTGCCAGTTCTTTGAAACTGACCAAACCGGAAACGGGAAAATCAAGTTTATGCACATGGAGAACAAAAGAGCCTTTTCCCTTAATCTTATGAATATAGCCGTTTTGAGAGAGGAGATGGAGGGCCTTGCGAACCGTCTCCCGCGAAGTTCCGTATATTTTTGCCAGTTCATTTTCCGACGGGAGCTTGGTCTCGGGCAAAAGCCGGCCCTCCTCAATTTGTTTTACAAGATCATGATAGATCGTCAGATAGATGTTATCCATGATCGTCTCCTCTCCGGATGAAACGGGATTCTTCCTATTTCGTCAGGCGGTACACAATCGATTCGTAGGGTCTCAACTTCAGCCGGGTCAAGTTCTTGGGCGCATCCTCGTAGTTGGAAATCAATACCTCGGTATGCCAACCGTCCGTCTCTACCGTGTCAGGCAGGATAAATGACGTTTCATGGCGGCGGAAGTTGTTCACGACCAGCAGTTTCTCCCGGTCACTGCTGCGAAGATAGGCGAATACATCCGGATGATCTTCCGCCAGCAGCTCAAAATTTCCCGTTGTGATGATCTCATGTGTTTTGCGCAGACGAACCAATTCCTTGTAATGATAAAAGATTGATTGAGGATCGGCAAGGGCTTTCCTGACATTGATGTCCTTAAAGTTGGGGGCCGGGTCAATCCATGGCTTACCCGTGGTAAACCCGCCGTTTGGGGAATCATCCCACTGCATCGGCGTTCGGGAATTATCCCGCGATTTCTGGCGGATGATGTTCATTCTTTCCTGTTCGCTTAAGCCGCGCTCTCCGAGGATTCGGTACATATTGAGCGTTTCCACATCGCGGTAATCGTCGATCGATGTAAAGTCGGGGTTGGTCATTCCGATTTCCTCACCCTGATAGATAAAAGGCGTTCCCTGCATCATGTGAATGGCCGTGGCGAGCATTTTGGCCGATTCCCTGTGATAGGTCCCGTCATCACCGTAGCGGGAGACGACTCTGGGCTGGTCATGGTTGCACCAAAACAGGGCATTCCAGCCTCCGCCTTTGTTCATCCCCGTCTGCCAGGAGGCCAGAATTTTTTTTAAGGCGAGAAAATCAAATTCCCCGACTGCCCACTTTTCACCGTTCGGATAATCGACCTTTAAATGATGGAAATTAAACACCATATTCAATTCCCGGCTGTCGGGATTCGTATACCGCACGCACTGGGGAATGGTGGTCGAGGACATCTCCCCCACGGTCATGATGTCGTATCGGGAAAACACCTCTTCGTTCATTTCCCGTAGAAATTCATGAATCCGTGGCCCGTCCGTGTAAAATCTCCGCCCGTCTCCCGGCGGCACGGACGGGTCGTCATCAGGAAATCGCTGATCTTTGGAAATCAGGTTGATCACATCAAGCCGAAATCCATCCACCCCTTTATCCAGCCACCAGCGCATCATCTCGTACACTTTTTGCCGGACCCGGACATTCTCCCAGTTGAGGTCGGCCTGTGTCACATCAAAGAGATGCAGGTAATATTGACCTGTTTTTTCATCATATTGCCAGGCGGAACCGCCAAATTTGGATTGCCAGTTGTTCGGCTCCCGGCCTTCTTTGCCATCTTTCCAGATATAGAAATCGCGGTATGGGCTGTCCTTGGAGGAACGGGCTTGTTGAAACCACTCATGCTCCGTTGATGTATGGTTGACCACCATATCCAGGATCACTTTCAATCCGCGGGCATGGGCTTGTGCAAGCAGCTCCTCAAAATCTTGCATCGTCCCATACGGTTCATGGATGGAAAAGTAATCGCTGATATCGTAGCCGTGATCTCGCTGCGGGGAACGATAGATCGGGGTGAGCCAGAGGACGTCCACCCCGAGTTCCTTCAAGTAATCCAGCTTTTCAATGATTCCGCGGAGATCGCCCACGCCATCCCCCGTGGCATCATAAAAGCTTTTCGGATAGATTTGATAAACAACCGCTTTTCTCCACCAATCCGTCAATGTTTCTCCCCCATCCTACATTAGTTCCTCTATTTCTGCCTTGATGACGGAAGATTTGGTTCCGAATACGGCTTGAACCCCGTCGTTCAGCTTGATGACACCGGACGCACCCAATCGTTTCAATTCGGCCTCATCCACTTTTCCGGTCTCTTTGACACCTACCCGCAATCTGGAGATACAGGCATCCAACTTTGTGATGTTTTCGGCGCCTCCGAGTGCTGCCAGGATTTTGGCCGCCCGGCTGTCCTGCTCGCTCTCTTTGGATTCTGCGGATGGAGCCAGGCCTTTTTTGCTGCGATACTCTTCTTTGGTATACAGCTTTGTTTCCTGATCTTCGTCCTCGCGTCCCGGTGTTTTCAGATCCATTTTTACGATCAATAGTTTAAACACAAAGTAATAAATGACGGAAAAGACCAGACCCAAACCAAGGATGACCATCCATGCGTTTGAATGGTTCGGCAATACGTTGAAGAGAACAAAATCGATCAAACCGGACCCTCCGGCAAAACCGGCATGGTATCCGAGAGCGTTCACGAGACCAAAAGCAAGAGCGGTCAAAACGACATGCACCCCGTACAACACAGGGGCCACAAAAAGAAACGTGAACTCAAGAGGTTCGGTAATTCCGGTGAGCAATGCAGTGATCCCGGCAGCAATCAAGAGCGACTTCGCGGCCTTTTTCTTGCTCGCTTTGGCGGTGCGGTACATGGCGAGAGCCGCAGCCGGGAGCCCGAACATCACCGGAATAAATTTCCCTGCGATATACTGGCCGCCTGTAATGGAGACAGCACTATTTTTCAATTTGTCAATCACCTGGGCGATGTAAACATTCTGGTCACCGACAACGCGAGCGCCATCCACCGTCACGTAAGTCCCGCCGATTTCCGTAAACAACAGGGGTGTATTGTAGATATGATGCAGTCCGAACGGAATCAGCAGTTTTTCGATGCCGCCATACAAACCGACGATCAAAGGGTTGGTGTTTTTAGCCACAAAATCACCGAGAGCCAGCACGCCTTTGCTGATCTGCGGCCAGATGAAAAACAGAGCAACTGCGGCAATGATTGCACCAAAGGAAGCGACAATCGGCACAAGGCGCTCCCCGCTGAAGAGCGAAATGACATCGGGCAGCTCCACTTTGTGAAACTTGTTATACAGATAAGCGGTCAAAAAGCCGATCAAAATTCCGCCAAACACACCTGTCTGCATGGTTTCTATGCCCAGCTCGGTTCCGAGCATCCGCTCGTTCAGCCGGATTCCCGTGATGTCGATCAATGCCCCGATGACGGTATGCATAATAAAAAACGCAATCAACGCGGAAAAACCGGCCATGCCCCGGCCTGTCCACGTAATGGCAATGGCAACGGCAAAGAGAACCGGGAGGTTATTAAAAACGGCCTGCCCCGCCCGTTGCATGAGTTCGCCGGTCACCTGCCATCCGTGTCCGCTGAGAAAGGGAACCACTTCATGCACACTCGGGTTCAAAAGAACTCCGCCGAGCCCCATCAAGATGGATACCAGCGGAAGAATCAGAACAACGGCCATCATGGACCGGCCGATCCGCTGAAAGAAGTCAAACGAGATTTTCCCCATCGTAAGTTCACTCCTCTGTTTCTTTATTATTCTCTTGATACATGGGAAACAATTGCATAAGAATGATGGCTTGAGCAAACCTGTATATACAGGCTGAAAGGCAAAAATAAAAAACGAAAGCCTTTTCATTTTCTCCTGCATTTTAACCTGTATATACAGGTTTGTCAACGAACTAGATTTTTACAAAAACTGCCATAAACGCAATAAAAAAAGACCTGGCTGTGAAAGCCAGATCTTCCGCATTCCCTGAAAACTAAAGAGTGAGTAGCATCACGACCTGAGAAGAGAATTCGTTTGTTGTATCCGAAGATACTCCGTAGAAAGGAGGTGATCCATCCCCACCTTCCGGTAGGGATACCTTGTTACGACTTCACCCCAATCATTTGCCCCACC
>NZ_FOCQ01000004.1 GCF_900110165.1 Lihuaxuella thermophila | reverse complement strand
CCTCGCTAGGCTATCTGACGCCGATGGAGGTCTATTCTGGAGAGCTCTCCACTCATGTTGCTTGACCTCCGTCGCATTCTGAGGGTAGCATTACACTCTTCTTTCCACTTCCACACTTCATCCAGGAATTTTTCCCGACCCAAGTCGTGCCGGCTGATTCCCTGCTCGCGCAATTTGGCTTCGACGCGCGCCTGGGTGGCGATTCCCGCATGGTCCATTCCCGGCAGCCACAGCGCATCATATCCCTGCATCCGTTTCCAGCGGATTAATATATCTTGCAGGGTGTTGTTCAGCGCGTGTCCGATATGCAAATTGCCCGTTACGTTTGGCGGGGGGATGACAATCGTGTAAGGCTTTTTGGCCGGATCTTGTCCCGCCTGAAAAAAGTTTTCTTCGATCCAGTAATCATACCACTTGGCTTCGGCATGTTTCGGATCATACGCCGAAGGCAGGTTGCTTTTTACTGATTCAGCCATCTGCTTTTCCTCCCAACTTCAAGTCCAAAAAATAAAACCTTTCGCCTCAAAGGACGAAAGGTATTTTCGCGGTACCACCTTTGTTCACTGCCAAAAGCAGTGCACTCCACTCCGGATAACGGCCGGAATCCGGTTAGTCCTACACGGGCAACAGCCTTTCAGACTAACAGCTCCAGGGCGACGTTCAGCGGCTTTCTCTTAAGAAACCTTCCAGCCCAGGGGTTTCTCTCTCTTGAAGAGGGATACCGCCTACTCTTCCCTTTCAAAGCAATATGAAAAAGATGCCATTGTTTGTATTTTATATTATAACGATTCACCGGCCCGAGTCAAATGATGCAATAAACAAGTCAGGATCAAGGGTCCGGATCAATGGAAGGATGACCGTTCGAAGTCTCGTGCCAAAATAGGTGAAATGAACAATATGAAGACCGTTTCCTTAACGAATGCCAAATGTGTGTTTGATCAGTTCATACATCGCTTGGGGATCGGCTAAAAATGTGACCAAGAGGATCGTGACCAACAGCATGATGCTGAGAAATGAAAGAAAAAGTACTCCGCGGTATGCCTTCCTTACCATGGATTTTACCAAACTCAAGATGATAAACCCCTTCCTTACAGCATCCAAATTCTTTTCCCATTAACATATTCTTATTCTCCACTTTTCGTACACATCTGTCTAGTATTTATCTTCGTGAGTGGATGAAAAGGCAATCACAACCGGAATTTTTTGCATATGATTTGATCAAGGGAAACTTTTTTTCTTCGAGCAATCTTTGTTGCCCCGATGTTTGTACATTTTGCGTAAAGCGGAAAAAAGAAGGGATTCCGATGATCAAAGTGTTTTTATGGGTACTTATCCTCACTCTCCCGATCAAAGGATTGTCCATCTATTTGAGGAAAAAACGATAAAAAAAAACAAAAAAACCGGGTTCTCCCCGGATTATGATTTACGCTTTTTTTCAGCTTTCTTTTTCCCCCGTCCGCCTGAGACGGAAGGGAATGGCTGGCGGTTCTCCTCAGTACGGGCTTTTTTGCCCGGCCACAAGGTCTTGACCGCCTCTTGCAACTGTGCCAGATGATGAATTTCTTCTTCCAGCCGTTTCACTGCATGGGCTTCCATACTCGTGATTTTTGGCTCTTCATAGTACCGTTCGACGGTTTTCAGCAGCCGCTCGGGGTAAGCGAGATAAAGGGCCAACAATTTTTTTTCCTTCGGCTGCAAAGGCCATTCCGCTTCGTATGCTTCCAAGATCTGAAGCGGCTTTTCCGGATCCCCTTCAAACGAGGCATATCTCCTCATCAACAAAGCCAGATCCCGCACCGGGCTGTCCACTTGGGCGTGATCAAAATCAATCAAGTAAAAGCGTTCTTCATCCCGGGCGACATTGCTTGGATGGAGCCTTCTGTGGCATAAGGTATAGCGCGGCGATTTGCCTCCTTCTTTTTCCATAAACCGCTCCATCCCGCGCAGGAAAAAGGCAAGCGATTGCTCGATGCTCTCCTTATGGCCGGAAAAACATTTATCAAATGGGGACTGAAATTCGCGGGATTTGATCTGGTCACTGATGTTTGCCAGTTTCTCTTGTCTCTGTTTCCATTTGTTCACAGCTTCCTCATCTACACGTGTACACAAGTCAGGGTAGTTTTGAACCAGCGGTTCTGAAAGCCGGTGTAAACGGGCAAGTGCCTGGGCCAATTCGGTCACTGCGGGCTGTTTCCCATGTTCCGAAATGCCGTAACAACTTTTCCATGGAGTGGCATACCAGGTACCGCTGGTTCCTGTTACAATCGGCTCTCCCTGTCTGGTCGGGAGCCAGGGCAACAAATGAGGATGTCCCTGGGAACGGATCTCTTTTAAAATCTTGTGCAACAGGTGTAGCTTTTCACGGGATGCCCGTGATTTTTTTAAGGCATAGACCCCTTCACGCAATGTGATGCGCCATACTCTGCGTCCGACATTTTCCACCAGGGTCGGTTGCCAGCCGTACTGTTTGAAAACTTCGAACAGTTCCGAACCCTGCGTATATGCTTCCGTGTTCAATCGATCTGTCCCCCCCTGAGTCCCCGCGTGAGAATCTCTTTTTCTTCTTTTTGGTTGGGGATATAGATAATCTGCCCTTCTTCCAATTGGCCGGATTGTAATTTGTTTACGCTCATCAATGCGGCAGGGGATACGTTGTACTTTTCGGCCAATTGATCAATCGTTTCATCTTTTTGCACAATCACCATCCGCATCGATAAAAAATTTTCCTCTTTGCTGTTGATCAGCCAGAGCGACCAGTGACCTTCCCGTTGTCGTCCTTCCTCATTTTCCTCCTCATTCTCCTTGACCTCTTGATTGGCGCTGTTTTCCCGGTTGCGATCCATTTCAGCTTCCTGTTCCAGATCCTTCTCTCTCCATGCCTGCTCACGTCTGCTCTTTTGCCGTTCCGCCCAGAAGTCCTCCGCCGACTGGGGCTCAAAGTCGGGATCGTCGTCTTCTTCCCTTTCAGCGTGCTGCTCCGCCTTCTCATTTACCGGTTCATCATCTTCCACAATTTTGAGATAATCTCTGCGGGCAAAATGGTCTTCATCTTCCTTGGAATCCTGTGCGAAGCGGGAATCTTCCCCGGGAACAGAAACCATTTCCTCCAATCCGTCCTCTTCTGCCCGCTTGTCTTCCCGCATATCTTCACTGCTCACCGAGACGGGTTCAGCGGGAGATCCCGAGAAGACAGGCGCGGCTTCCTGTTCCTCCGCAATCTGGTCTGCATCCTCCTGTCCTTTCTTCTCCGGCAACAAGCCATCAATCATCAAAATCGCTTCAATCTGCAATTCAAAAGGAGATACGACACTGTAGTCAAACGTTTCCACTTCGGCTGAGATGTGGCTAAGCTCGGCCCGGTCAGCCGGAAGCGTAATCTCCACCGGGATCACGTAGGCGATCTCTTGTCTGTTTCCCTCATCGGGATGGTGATCCATATGTAAGTGGATATCCTCCGGGCAATCATCCGGCTGTTTTCCCAGATAAACACCGTTGAGTCGCAGGTAGCCTTGGATTTTTAGATGTGTTCCTTCGTCTCTGATCTCTACATCCGGGTACAGGTCCATCTCCAGGAGGGTGCCGATTCCAGGTTGTTGGGGATGCAATCGGACCTTCTCCGAGATATCAAAGCGAAGTTGGTTAAACTGGCTTTCCATCGAAAAAATCCCTCCTTGTTCTGGTCTGCCGAAACTCAAGACCGTCCGCCGGCCAGGCAGGCAGGTCATAGGTTTTGGACGTTACTGTATCTATATGCGTTTGAAATGGGGTTATAACCTTTCAGTGGACAAGTTTTCACAGATTGCTAAATAAAGGCCCTGTCCCAAGCATCGGATGCCAGGTTGCTAGGTAAAAGAAAATCACCTCCTCTGCAAATGCGCAGGGGGGTGATTCCCAGCATGATAATGATTCGGCTGAAAAAAGCTACTTTGTCAACTTCATCAATGCCCTCCGGTTGGCTTCAATGGTTCGTTCAATATCTTCATCCGTATGGGCCATGGAAAGAAACATGCCTTCAAACTGAGATGGCGGAAGGAAAATTCCCTCTTCCAGCATCAAGCGGAAATACTCTGCAAAACGGTCCGTGTCTGATTGCTTGGCCTGGGTATAGCTGATGACATTTTCCCCTGTGAAAAAGAGGCAGACCATGGAACCCACCCGGTTGATATGATGGGGAATGCCCGCTTCCAGCGCGTTTTTCCGAAGCCCCTCCTCCAGGCGCTTGCCTTTGCGCTCCAGCTCAGCATAGGCTGCCGGGTTCATCTCTGATAACGTGGCATAACCAGCGGCCATCGCCAGCGGGTTTCCGGACAGCGTTCCGGCCTGATACACGGGTCCGGTCGGAGCGATCATTTCCATGATCTCGCGCTTTCCGCCGTAAGCCCCGACCGGCAAGCCTCCGCCGATCACTTTCCCCATGGTCGTCAAATCGGGCGTGATATGATATTTTCCCTGGGCAGAATAATAACCGACACGAAAACCGGTCATCACTTCATCAAAGATGAGCAGGGCTCCATATTGCTGAGTGATCTCACGCAATCCCTCGAGGAATCCGGGTTGTGGAGGAACCACGCCCATGTTGCCGGCAACGGGCTCCACGATGACCGCGGCGATCTCTTCCCCAAACTTGTCAAAAGCCATTTGTACGCTATCCAAATCATTATATGGAACGGTTAGAGTGTGCTGGGCTGTATTTTCCGGAACTCCCGGACTGTCGGGCAAGCCCAGGGTAGCCACACCCGAACCTGCTTTAATCAAGAGACTGTCCGAATGTCCGTGGTAGCTTCCCTCAAACTTCAGGATTTTATTGCGCTTCGTATAGGCGCGTGCCAGTCGCAGGGCACTCATCGTCGCTTCCGTTCCCGAATTGACCATGCGCACAATATCGACAGACGGCATTCTCTCCGTGACCAGCCCGGCCATCCTCGTTTCCAGCTCGGTAGGTGCCCCAAAGCTGGTTCCTTTTTCCGCCGTCTCTTTGATGGCTTGCACGACCGAAGGATGGGCGTGTCCTAAAATCAAGGGTCCCCATGAGCAGATGTAATCGATATATTCGTTGCCGTCCACATCCACGATCCGGGAACCAAATCCCCGCTCAATAAACACCGGATTCATCTTCACGGATTTAAATGCGCGAACCGGGCTGTTGACCCCGCCCGGAATCACTTTTACGGCTTCGGCATAGTCGGCGACCGAACGTTCATAACCTTTGTGCATGAGGATCACTGCCTTCCTGGAGATCTTATGTACCTTTCAACCGCTTCCCGTCGGATCATCGGTATGATTTTTCTTCTCGAACGTATTTTAACTCAAATTCTGCTTCTTCCACGAAGAAGATCTAACATTTTTCTAACAGTCACGGTGATGCAAGTGAATCATACCCCGATAACTTATGTTTGTATACTTGATGGATAAAATATAGTATCATTTATTATTATAGCAGGTTCATCACATATCATATCTTTTCATTTAACAGGAGTGTGGGAGAAATGACGACGAAAACGCAGCTTTCGGTTGAAGAAGCAATGAAAGCCCGTCATAGTGTGAGGAAATACCAGCCGGGAGTGGTGATCCCCAAAGAAGAATTAAATGAAATCCTCGCTTTGGCAGCCACGGCTCCGTCTTCCTGGAATCTGCAACACTGGCGCTATCTGGTCATCACCTCCCGGGAACAAAAAGAACGCATCTTGCCGATCGCCTACGGACAGCAACAGGTGGTTGATTCCTCAGCAACCATCGTGATCCTGGGAGATCTGGAAGCCGACAAGTCGGCAGCTCCCGTCTATCAACAGTCGCTCGACAAGGGACTCATTACGCAGGAAGTGTATAACATTATGATCAGCCAAATCGAGTCAGCATACAAAGGAAATCCTGAGCTGGCCCATAGAGAGGCCATCCTCAACGCCTCTTTGTCCGCCATGCAACTGATGCTGGCAGCGAAGGCCAAAGGGTATGATACTTGCCCGATGGGTGGTTTCGACCGGGAAGCGTTAATCAAGGAATTAAATATTCCGCCGCGGTTCATTCCCGTCATGATGATTACGATCGGCAAAGCGGCTGCACCCGCTCATGCCACGATGCGTTTTCCGCTGGAAGAACTGGTGATTGAGGAAAGCTTTTAAGCATGGATGAAAAAGCCGGGCGTCTCCATCGAGATGCCCGGCTTTTTGATTATTTTTTCCCGGAACTTCCGTGTACTCAGCAAACGGGAATCGGACGTCCAACGCTGAATAGGTTCAATCCAAACAAAATAGAACCCGCCGGAACCAGCGGGTATCAACCTATGCATCCAAGCCCAGTTGCTGGATGATTTGTTCTTCCCATTCTTCCATTTCCGGAGTGAAATAGGAGACACGGGTCTTTTTATATTCTTTTGTGGAGTAAAGAGTGGCCCGTTCTTTGATCCCCGTTTCGTCTTCAATCGCTTGCAGGACGCGTTCACACTCTTCCATCGAGCGGCCGTGGACCATGGTGAAGATGGAATACGGCCAATCCGGATAGGTGGGACGCAGATAGCAATGGCTAACGGCTTTGAAAGAGCCCATTTTGGGTCCGATTTCATCCGCTTTGTCGGCGGGTACTGCCCACACCCCCATGCCATTGAAGCGGAAACCGGCTTTCCGGTGATTGAGAACGGCGGAGAAGCGGCGCATCTGTTTGCGCTTGATCATGTTGCGCCCTGCTTCGAGCAATTCTTCCGTCGTAATGCCGATGTTTTGGGCCCAACCGTCAAACGGGCGCGGTTCGACCGGCAAATCTTTTTGCAGTTCGCGAATGACGGCAATGTCGAAATCGGTCACCACTTTATCGGCATTTTGACGGTCTTCTTCACTGTAGCTGGGTTTGGCCTTTGCTTTGGCCCCGTCTTCTTTTCCGGTCATATCGAGTTGAACACCGATTTTAAACAGCTTCAGGGTGGGCATCAGGCGAATCACATCCACCTCAGCCAGTTCACCCAGGATTTCCACCGTTTTTTCCAAACCCAGCCGGCTGTTGGGCGGAACGGCGATCGTAAACCAGAGATTGTAATCGTGATTCCGTTTGTAGTTATGCGTGACGCCGGGATGCTGATTGATGATCTGTGCCGCTTGATCCACACGCTCCTCGGGAATTTTGGCCGCCACCAGGCTGGATTTGTAACCCAGCGTGCGCGTATCGAAGATGGCCGAGATTTGGCGGATCGGGTCTTTTTTCAACTCACGGACCCGGGCCAGCACTGTTTCTTCATCGGTACCCAGCTTTTCGGCCAGCGCGAGATACGGGCGGGGAACCAAATCAATTCCTTCTTGCAAGAGGTTTAACAGTTCTTTATCCAGTGCGTCCATCGTGACGGTTGCCATCAATGATCGCCTCCTTTAAGCCAGCGGGCCACATCTTTGGCATGATAGGTTAAAATCAAGTCGGCTCCGGCCCGCTTAAATCCGACCAAAATTTCCATGACCACTTTTTCTTCATCAATCCAGCCGTTTTGCGCCGCCGCCTTGACCATGGAGTACTCCCCACTCACATTATAAGCGACAACCGGCAAGTCAAAACGTTCTTTCACCCGGTGGATGACATCGAGGTAAGCGAGTCCGGGCTTCACCATCAGCATGTCCGCTCCCTCGGCCACATCAGAAGCGGCTTCCCTCATCGCTTCGCGGGCGTTGGCGGGATCCATCTGATACGTACGCCGGTCACCGAATTGGGGGGTGGAATGGGCTGCGTCACGGAAGGGGCCGTAAAAGGCGGAGGCGTACTTCACCGCATAAGAGAGAATCGGCACATGGGCATAGCCCGCTTCATCCAATCCGCGGCGAATCGCATGGACAAACCCGTCCATCATATTGGAGGGAGCAATCATATCCGCTCCCGCCCGCGCCTGCGAAACGGCGGTCGCCACCAGGCGCTCCAGTGACGGATCGTTGAGAACCTCCCCATTTTCGACAACTCCGCAATGTCCGTGAGAAGTATATTGGCAAAGACACGTATCGGCGATCACATAAAGGGAAGGGAATTTCTCCTTCACCTGGCGGATCGCCTTCTGTACAATGCCGTGCTCGTGGTCGGCCTGGCTGCCGCACTCATCCTTTTCAGCCGGGACACCAAAGAGGATGACGGAACGAATGCCGAGTTCCACCACTTCTTCCACTTCTTCGTTCAAGCGGTCGAGGGAAAAATGATAAACTCCCGGCATGGATGGAACTTCGGCTTTGATTCCCTGTCCTTCCACCACAAAGATCGGATAGATCAAATCTTCCGCACGGATGTGATGTTCCCGGACCATCCGGCGTATGTTTTCACTTGCTCTCAATCGGCGATGACGAATAAAAGATTGCATAAAGATCCTCCTCTGCCTATGGTTTGGCAGGCAATTGCTGGATCGCTTCCAGTAATCCATCAATCGTATAGGTGTCTGCAACGGCATCCACTCTTACACCGAGCTCTTTAGCCGTCTGCGCCGTAATCGGGCCGATGCAGACAATTTGTGATTGTGTGAGCAAAGAGGTTACATCTTCCCTAATCGTGCGGACCGCTTCCACAAAATTGCGAACCGTGGAAGAGCTGGTAAAGGTGATGACATGAACGTCGCCGTTCTCAAGCAGCCGAACCACTTCCGTGGCATCTTCCGCACCGATGCGGGTATCATAGGCATCCACTTCCGTCACCCGGCAGCCCATCTTCTCCAGTTCTCTGGCCAGCACTTCCCTGGCGATATCCGCGCGCGGCAACAGGACCTCCTGGCCGGATTGTACCAGAGGCCGCAAGCTTTCCACCAGGGCTTCCGCCTTATACTCCTCCGGAAGCACTTCCACCCTGAGCCCTTTCTCCGTCAAAGCTTCACCCGTTTTCGGACCGATGGCGGCGATCCGGGCCTTGCTCATCTGGCGGATATCCAACTTCAGTTCAATCAGGCGCTTGAAGAAATATTTCACTCCATTGGCGCTGGTGAAGATCACCCAATCGAATTTGGAGAGCTGTCCTAAAGCTGCATCCAACAGATCTTGCCGCTCCGGGCGGGTGATCCGGATCACCGGGAATTCCAGCGGCTCCCCGCCCAGGGCCGCGATTTTTTCCGACAGTGCGCTGCTTTGGCTGCGTGCCCGGGTCACCAGCACCCGTTTGCCAAAGAGCGGTTTCTTTTCAAACCAGGACAGTTTGTCCCGCAGCCGTACCACTTCGCCCACAATGATGATCGCCGGGGAGCGGAAGTTCGCTTCCTGCACTTTTTGCACAATGTTTTCCAGTGTTCCGACAAGCGTTTCCTGCTCGACCCTCGTCCCCCAACGGATCAGGGCTACCGGAGTTTCTTTGGAACGACCGTGCTTTCTCAGCTGTTCGACGATAAAAGGCAGATTGCTGACCCCCATCAGGAAAATCAGCGTTTCGGTGGCGGTGGCCAGACGATCCCAGCGAATCGACGATTCCGTTTTTTCCGGACGCTCATGTCCGGTCACAATCGAAAAGGAAGAGTTGAAATCGCGATGGGTTACCGGAATGCCTGCATAAGCCGGCACGGCAATCGCCGAAGTGATTCCGGGAACCACTTCAAAAGGAATCCCCTCTTCCACACACCGCTCCGCCTCTTCACCTCCGCGCCCGAAAATAAAAGGGTCCCCCCCTTTGAGGCGGGTGACGACTTTCCCTTCTTTCGCCTTATCTACCAGCAGTTCATTGATTTCTTCCTGGCTCAAGGTGTGCCGGTCCGGCAATTTTCCCACGTAAATCAGCTCTGCCCCTTCTTTGGCATGTTTCAAGAGCTGCGGGCTGGCCAGGCGGTCATAAACGATCACATCCGCCTTTTTGATCGCTTCCAGCCCTTTGACAGTGATCAAACCCGGATCACCGGGTCCGGCACCAACCAAATAAACCATTCCGCTCATCCAACTAACCCCTCTCGAACCGTAGCCAGTAACTCTCCTGCTCCCTGATCGATCAACTCTTTGGCCAGTCTCTCGCCGAGGTCCCATTCGTCTTGCCCCTGGAGGGTTGCCCGCAAGATTTTTTTGCCGTCCGGTTGCGCAACGAGACCGGTCAGACGGACTTCGTCCCCGATCACCTCGGCATAACCGGCGAGCGGCAGATGACATCCGCCGTGAAAGGAGCGCAGGAAAGCCCGTTCTGCCCAGACTGCTCTCGCTGTTTCTTCATGGTTGATCTTTTGCAAAAGCGCGAGCAGCTCTTCATCGTCTTCCCGGCATTCCACCGCAAGGGCCCCCTGCCCGACGGCCGGAAGCATTTGCTCGACCGGAAGCTCCTGGCTGATCTCATCCTGCCAGGACATGCGTGACAAACCGGCGGCTGCAAGGATGATGGCATCAAATTGCCCGTTTTTCATCTTGGAAAGACGTGTCCCGAGATTTCCCCGCACCGGCTCCACCTTGAGATCAGGGCGGCAGGCGAGAATCTGGGCCTGGCGCCGCAAGCTGCTCGTACCCACCACAGATCCGGCCGGCAAGTCATTCAGAGTGTGCCCTTCCCGGGAAAGCAGGCAGTCAAGCGGATTCTCGCGAACGGGGATCGCACCGATCACTAGGCCCTTGGGCATCTCTCCCGGCATGTCCTTCATGCTGTGCACGGCAAAGTCAATTCGTTTGTCCAACAATGCTTGCTCGATTTCTTTGACAAACAAGCCTTTGCCGCCCACCTTGGACAGGGTGACATTTAAAATCCGGTCTCCCTTGGTCACGATCTTTTCCACGCGAACCTCAAGCCCCGGGCATACCTCTTTGAGGCGGTTGACCACCCATTCGGTTTGTGTCAAAGCCAATTCACTTTGTCTTGTTCCAACAACCAAGGGTCTCATGTTGAACCCCTTTCTACGTTTGCACTGAAATTTGTTGATCGATCCACCGGAGCATCAACTCTCTCACCCCATGCGGATTGGTGCGGCACTGTTCGATCCATCTGTCTGAAACCAATTCCTTCATCAATTGGTATCTTAAGTGCGCGTCCGGCACCTGGCGCTGGATGAGGCTGCGGATTTCCTGCATAAGCTCCAAAAACAACGCGTATTCATCTCCGTAAGTTTGTTCCAGTTCACGCCGGATTTTCTTGGACAGTGACGGGCTGGCACCACTCGTGGAAACAGCGATGGTCAGCTTCCCGCGCTGAACGGTCGAAGGGACGGTGAAGTTGCAAAGCGCGGGCTGGTCCACCACATTGACCCACTGGCCACGTTTTTTCGCATCTTGATATACGGTCCGGTTCACCCGTTGATCATTGGTGGCGGCGATCACCAGAAAACAATGCTCACCGTCTTCGGAACGGTAAGAACGGCTCAACCAGTCAATCTGCCCCAAAAGCGCCATTTGTTTTAAACGGGGAGTCGCCGTGGGGCTGACCACAACCACCTCAGCCCCTGCATTGACAAGGGAAACCGTCTTTCTTTCAGCCACTGGACCTCCGCCGACAACCAGGCAACGCCGAGATGTCAAATCCACCATCATCGCATAATACTGTCTCATCGTTATCCTACGTCTCCTTTTTGGCTACACCCAGTGGTGAAAGGATAGCCGCAAATCAGAGATAAAGTAATTGAGCGCAATGGAACCCACGGACAGGGCGTTCCACCAGGCCAGCCGGCGGCCGTGCCATCGGCGGGCAGTCCGTTGATAGAAGACCATCCCGTACGCGATGAGAACCAGGAACGATGCCATGATCTTCGGATCCGTCCAGAAAGACGAGCCAATCGTCTGATAGGCGTAAATCACTCCCAGAATCATCGCAATCAGGAACAAGAGAATGCCGGCCATCACCAGCCAGTTGGAAAACATCTGCAACTGATCCAGGCTTGGCAATCGTTTTAAAAACCGATTCCATTTCTTCCGTTTGAGCAGGTAGTTCGTGATCAGATATAAAATCCCGCCGATACTGGACAAAGAAAAAACGGCATAGGCCGCGATGGCCATGGTCACATGCACAAAAACCAGTTCTGACAAGAGCAGCTTTTCCAGTACCGGGGGAACGTCTCGGGCAAAAAACAGATTGATGGCCGAAACCGTGAAGCCGATCATATTGGCGATAAATACAAACACCGCCATGCGGTAAATCCGGTTGATGATCAGCGTAAAGGTAACCAGCAGCCACGAATATAAAAATATTGAGTCGAAGCGGGTCACCATCGGAAAAAACTCCAGACCCCTCAGCACGAAAATCGATGTCTGCAAAAGCCAGACAAGAATGAGAAAGGCGTAGGAAATTCGCTCTGAGCGCTTACTCCGATGAAGTAAATCCCCGAAAGCAAACACCAGGGAGAGCGCATACACGTAAATCAGAAAATCGTATAGCCAACGCTCACCGAACATATCTCAGGGTCCCCCTTCGCTTACGGGCGGACGAAGGATTGACCGCCGGCAAAGGCGGGGATATCGACCGGCGCCTTTTGTTTGTTTTTGGCCTTCTCTTCGGCCTTGATCTGCTCTTCGAGGGCGAACAGATAAGTGAACATTTCCAGAGCTTCATCTTTGTGGTTGCCTGCCGCCAGCTCCTTGACGCGGACAATCGGATCGCGCAAGAGCTGGTTGACAATGCTTTTGGTGGCTTTTCTCAGCACCCGTTTTTCATGCTCCGTCAAATCAGGAAGCTTGCGTTCGATCCGTGCCATCGCCTCTTCCTGAACGGTCAGAGCTTTTTCCCGAAGTGCCGCAATGAGGGGAACAACCCCCAAGGTGCGTAACCATTCATCGAACTCCGCTGTCTCTTCCCCGATCCAGGCTTGTACCCTTTTCGCTTCTTGCTCGCGCAGGCTCATGTTGGCATCGACGATGCCATGCAAATCGTCGATATCGTAGAGAAATACCTGATCCAGCTCATGCACGGCAGGATCGATATCGCGCGGCACGGCAATATCGATCAGAAACAGCGGAGAACGTCTCGCTTTGAGTGCAGGTTCCACCATTTCCCGGGTGAGCACCGGCTCGGCGGCACCTGTGGAACTGACCACAATGTCCGCTTCCTGCAGGACCTGGCCCAGCTCTTCCCACGGACGCGCTTCTCCTCTGAACTTGGCCGCCACTTCTTCTGCTTTGGCAAGTGTACGGTTGACCACCAGCACACGGGTCGCTCCCGTGGAATAAAAATGTTTGGCCGTCAACTCGCTCATCTTGCCGGCCCCGATGAGGAGAATCGTTTTATCGATAAAAGTATCGAACATCTTTTTCCCGAGTTCCACAGCCGCATAGCTGACAGAAACGGCATTTTGGCCGATTTCCGTTTCGGAATGTACACGCTTTCCAAGCGTGACAGCCTGTTTAAACAGTGTATTGAAAATCGTTCCCGTCGTTCCTTCAGCTTGAGCCGTCAAAAAGGCGCTTTTTACCTGTCCCAAAATTTGCGTCTCACCCAGTACGAGCGAATCCAAACCGCAGACGACCGTGAATAAATGGTTAACCGCTTCCAGATTTTGCTTCACGTACAGGTGAGGGACAAACTCTTCTTTTGGAACGCGAAACCAGTTTTCTAAGAATGACTTGGAGTAATATTCACCGGTATGCAGCTGATCGCAGACCACATACAGTTCCATCCGGTTGCATGTGCTCACGATCACGCACTCGAGAATGCTCTTCATATCCCGTAAAACGTTAAGGGCCATCTGAAGCCGGTCGCTGGAGAAAGCAAGTTTCTCCCGAAGTTCCACCGGAGCCGTTTTATGGTTAAACCCTACGACGAGAATATGCATGACCTTCACCCCGAACTCCAGATTAGCCGACAAACTAAACGTGAACAGGCTATTCTGGCACACATGTCATTTTTAATCATTAATCATTATAACACAGGGGCGCCTATTCCCAAGCATCACCTGTGAACACATTTTGAAGCCCTTATTATATAATAAAAGTAGCCCATTGAAAAAGAGGTGGTTCCATGGCACGGCGTGCCCGAGGCTTTCGTATCTTGACGGTTCTGTGTCTCCTCCTGTTTCCCGTCGCCTGTACCTCAACCGCAAAACCGGTAAACGGCACCACCAAGATCCGCCTCGTTGAAGTGACTCATTCGATCTTTTACGCCCCCCAGTATGTAGCCATGAGCCAGGGATTTTTTAAAGAAGAAGGATTAGACATTGACCTCACCAACGGAAATGGCGGGGACAAGACGATGACCACCCTGGTGTCCAACCAGTCCGACATCGTTTTGGTCGGAGCCGAAGCGGGAATATATGTTACAGCCCGAACATCGAGCCAACCGGTGGTCGCGTTTGCCCAGCTGACTCAGACAGACGGCAGTTTTTTGGTCTCACGTGAGCCCATACCCTCATTCAGTTGGAGCATGTTGAAAGGAAAAACCCTGCTAGGACAGCGCAGGGGCGGCATGCCGGAAATGGTGAGCGAATATGTACAAAGAAAAAACGGAATTGAACCGCACAGAGATGTCGAAATTGTCCAAAATGTCGCTTATCAAAATTTAGCCCCCGCCTTTGCCTCCGGAACCGGTGATTTTGTACAGCTGTTTGAACCTTTTGCTTCCAAATTGGAACAAGAAGGAAAAGGTTATATCGTCGCTTCATTCGGCAAAGACAGCGGCCACGTGCCTTACACCTGTTATCTGGCTAAAAAGAGCCTGTTGAAACAAAATCCGGATCTCATCAAACGCTTCACCCGCGCCGTCTATAAAGGTCAAAAATGGGTGGAGTCCCATTCCGCTGCCGAAATCGCCGATGTGATCCAGGAACATTTCCCGGATACCGACCGCAGCATCCTTGTCCGGGTCATCGAACGCTATAAGAGCCAGGGGTCTTATGCCGTCGATCCCGTGATCGGAGAAGAAGAATATCAGCATCTGCTGGAGATCATGGACCAAGCCGGCGAGCTGCCCAAAAGGGTTCCTTATGAACAACTGATCGACACGGAAATCAGCCGAGAAGCAATGAAGGAAGTGGGAGCGAAAAAATAAAGGGGTGATCGTATGACTTCCCCATACGCCATTCAGGTGATCAACCTCACCCACACCTATATCTCCAAAAAGGAAGAGATTGTTGCTTTAAAATCCGTCTCCTTTGATGTTTCCCCCAGTGAATTTGTGGCTCTCGTGGGCTCAAGCGGATGCGGAAAAAGCACCCTGTTGTCTCTCATTGCCGGGATCTTCCCGTCGACGCACGGGAAGATTCTCTTGTATGGCCAGGAAGTGAGAGGGCCTACTCCTCTGACCGGCTATATGCTGCAAAAAGACGGGCTCCTGGAATGGAGAACCGTTGAGCAAAATCTGACGCTCGGCCTGGAAATCCAGCGCCAGGCGACCAGGGAAAAAATCGCCCATGCACGCTTTCTGTTGGGACAGATGGGTTTAAGCCATGTTCTTCACCATTTCCCCTCTCAACTTTCCGGCGGCATGCGCCAACGGGTCGCCCTGGTGAGAACGCTGGCCGTCCAACCGGAAATTCTGCTCCTGGATGAACCTTTCTCCGCCTTGGATATCCAGAATAAACTTCATTTGGAAGAGCTGCTGATCCAAGTATTAAGGGAGCACAAAAAGACAGCTGTTTTGGTGACCCATGACCTGGAGGAAGCCATCGCCATGGCAGACCGCATCATCGTCCTGGGAGGCCAGCCCGGCGAAATCCGGCGCACCTTGGAAGTCCCTGACGAAATACGGTCTCTCTCTCCGTTGAAAGCTCGCGGACACGCCTTGTTTCGGCCGTTGTTTGAAGAATTGTGGAGGGAGGTGGAGAGACCGTGAATCGTTCCATATGGGTCCATTGGCTGGAACGGGGGGCTACCAGTGAAACACACGCCGCTTACCTGCGGAAACTGCGCATCCGCCAAGTGATGATCTGGCTGGTGCGGATCAGCTTGTTGATCGGTTTGCTCGGCGGTTGGGAATGGGCGACCCGCACAGGGTGGCTGGACCCTTTTCTCTTCAGCAGCCCCAGCCTGATTTGGAACCAGGCTGTACAACTCGCTGGCTCCGGCGAGTTATTCTACCACATTCAAACGACCACTGTGGAGACGATTCTGGGATTTCTGCTGGGAACGGCATCAGGGATTTCCCTGGCCACCCTGATCTGGGCCTCTCCTTTTCTCTCACGCGTGTTGGATCCTTATCTGGTCGTGTTGAACAGCATGCCCAAGGTGGCATTGGGACCTTTATTCATCGTCGCCATGGGCACGGGATTTGGCTCTGTGTTAGCCATGGGAATCGCCATCACGATCATCATTACCACCCTGGTCATTCACAGCAGCTTTCAAAGCGTGGACAAAAGCTATCTGATCCTGGCCCGCTCCTTCGGGGCCACCCGCTCCCAAATTTTCCGCACCATCATCTTCCCGGCCTGTATCCCCGATATGATCGCCGCTTTGAAAGTTAATGTCGGGCTGGCCTGGGTGGGGGTCATCGTAGGGGAATTCCTGGTATCCAAAGCAGGGCTTGGCTATCTCATTATCTACGGCTTCCAAGTATTTAATCTGAATCTGGTCATGTTGAGTTTGGTGGTGGTGGCCCTGATCGCGACGATCATGTATCAGCTCATCTCCTGGCTGGAACACCGCTTGCTCCGCCACCGTTCGGTAACATGACCTTCTCAGAGGCTCCACCGGAAAGGAAGAAATCCGAAAACCTATTACTCTATCAAGAACCGCTGTATGATAAGATGAAAAAGGAAAAATCTACTTAACCAAGGAGAGACCATCTTATGCACTCTAAAATCATTGGTTTTTTTCTTCTACTCATCGGAGCAATACTAATGATTTTCAAACTTGGGGTGGCTCCTCTCAATTCTTTTTTCACCTGGCCTTTTCTTCTCTTCCTTCTCGGAGCTTTTCTGGTCTTTTCCGGTTTTCTGACATCGAATGGCGGTTTCGCTCTGTGGGGCGGAATTTTTGCCGGTCTTGGCCTCGCAATCTGGGGAAGCCGGACCATCGAAGGATGGCCCACCCACTGGAGCCTGATCGTCGGTCTGATCGGCATCGCCTTTCTTTTGCAGTTTGCCATCAACAAACATCATCTGTCCGCCGTCACCGGCAGTGTGCTTGTTTTAATCGGCTTTTTCTGGTGGCCGGGCATCCGGGAGCTGCCGTTCATCGCCCCTGTAGCGGGAATCCTGCACACGATCTGGCCGGTTTTTGTCGTCGTGCTGGGGATATTTCTTATGTTGCGCAAGTAGTTCATGGATGCATAGAATGGATGAAAACCAAAAAATGGAGAGACCTGCATGATATCCGTAAAAAGCAGAGACGAAATCGACAAGATGCACAAGGCAGGAAAAATCCTCGCTTCCTGCCACCAAAAACTCTCCCGCCTCATCCGTCCGGGGGTAACCACCTGGGAAATCGACCAGTGGGTGGAAGAATATTTGAAGCAACGTGGAGCGACTCCCGAGCAAAAAGGTTACATGGGATATCCCTATGCAACCTGTGCCTCGATCAATGATGAAGTTTGCCACGGCTTTCCACGAAAGATCCCGTTAAAAGAGGGCGATATTGTCACGATTGACATGGTCGTCAATCTGGACGGCTGGCTGGCCGATTCCGCCTGGACTTATGCCGTCGGACGCGTGTCGGAGGATGTACAAAAGCTGTTGGATGTCACCAAAGCCGCTTTATACGAAGGCATCGCCCAGGCCAAACCGGGCAACCGCATCGGTGATATCTCCCACGCCATCCAAACCTATGCGGAGTCGCGCGGGCTCTCGGTGGTTCGTCCCTTTATCGGACACGGAATCGGACAGCAGATTCACGAACTTCCGGAAGTGCCCCACTTTGGCCCGCCCGGAACAGGCCCTGTGCTCCGGGAAGGAATGGTCATCACCATCGAGCCGATGCTCAACCTCGGCAGCCATCACGTAAAAATGGAGGCAGACGGCTGGACGGCCAAAACAGTCGACGGCAGTTGGTCCGCCCAGTATGAGCATACGGTGGCCATCACTGCCGACGGGCCGCTCATCTTGACGGAGCAGGACTAACTGCAAGTCTGCGCACAACCCGGGAACGAATACGGGCCTGTTTTGACCCCGCACCAAAATCTTTTTGACGACTCCGTTCCGATGCAATGGCAGAGTCCCTCGTCGCAAAAAAAATTCCGCCGGTTGCCCTCATCAAGATTGACGAAGAACGGGCCATAAAAGTTTGACACAATATTGGACGAGAGCCCGCTCCGGAAGCACAATCACTGAAGAACCCTTAAACAGCACCCTTTCAATAGAAAAAGAGCCTGAGACGTCTGATCTTGGGCTCTTTTTGGTTGCTAAGCAGCCGTATAGCACTTTCTACTGTTTCTACTACTTGGAATATAAAAACTGAGGGTAGGATATTACCCCCAGTCGCATACTTATATCGAATGACATGTTGTGATACAGCACTTTTTTTGCCGCTATCACGAATGGAGAAAAATTCTCCTCAGAGATATCGTCGATATTCATCCACAAACCTCCGGATGAATCCTGACCTTCTGTCATAGTCGTTTTGGCACAAACATCTAACCGCCGTGTTTTAAATGGGGACTCTAAAAAGTCTCGGATCATTTCACCCGGAAAATAGATAAGTCCGTGGAGAGCGCTTTGGTGGCCTTAAAAAGGCGGGAGCTACTCTGCCAGTTGCTCCCGCACCGGTTGGGCCGATTTCAGCCGTACTTGGGACCAGTCCGTCCTGTAAAACCGGATCATCACACTGATCCCGAAAGCCATGAGAAAGATGTATAACGACAGCCAGGCCCCCATACTTGAGAGTTGAAGAACAAATGTCAGCACATAGGTCAACGGGACGAAAAAGAAGAAACCGAGCAGAAATGACACCCGTAGGAGAAATGTCGTATCTCCGATCCCCCGAAGCCCTCCGGCGTAGAAATTGAGCAGGCCGTCAAATACCTGCAGGAAAGCGGAGGTCTTAATCAAAGAGGCAGTCAATTCGTATACCTGGGGATCGTCAGTATAAAGGCGGGCGATCGGGTCTGCCAGCAGAAATTCGACCAGTCCAAGCAAGAGCATGAACAAACTTCCCATGATCGCTGTATCCGTACCCGCTCTTCGGGCCAGTAGCGGGTTTCCTTTCCCGATCTCTTGCCCGACCAGGATGGTTGCCGTTGTACCGAAAGCAAATGCCGGCATAAAACCGAACGCCATGACATTAAGGGCGATTTCATTGGCAGCCAGCGCATGGGTACCCAGGCGGGCGACAAACATCGTAAAAATAAACATCGAAACGCTCATGGAAAATTCTTGGATCCCTAACTTGAAACTTTCCGATAAAATCAGTTTTGATTCGGAACGATTAAAAGGTACTTTTGTCCGCGTCCCGAAACGGGCATGGAGGCTGACAAAATAGACGTAAAGACATCCCAGTGCACCGACCGCTTCCCCGATCAGAAAGGCCCAGCCGGCTCCGGCGAGACCCCATTGCCGAGTGAAGGTGTAGGTACAAATGATCATGCAGAGATTGCTGATCACCGATAATCTCATCGGGGTCTTCGTATCACCGATTCCCCGGAAAAATCCGTGAAAGACAAAGGAAAAAACGGCAAAGACCATGGCAAAAAAGCGGACACGCAAGTAATCCCCGCCGGTCCGAACCAGTTCTTCCGAACCGCTCATCAACAGGAGGATGCCGTCACTCAGAAACGTTCCGCAAAGAATAACCAAAACACTGGCGGCGATACACAAATAAAGGGCCAGATAAGTGCGCTCGATCCCTTTATTCAGTTGATTGGCGCCAAAGTTTTGCGCGACCAGATAATTGACGGTATGACCGATTCCGGAAAATAATGCCCAGGCATTGTACATGATGATATTGGATACGCCGACGACCGCGATCGCCAACGCACCCAATTGCCCTATGATCATCAGATGGATCGTTGACGTTACAGTCATCGAAGCAAATGAAGCAATCGACGGGATGGCGAGAAACAATATCTTTTTCCAGTTTTCTTTCATCTTCTACCTCTTGCATACGAAGTTAGCGAGAATTTTATCAGACCCGGGAAATCTTGGTCAACCACCATTCAGCTTTCGCGGCTTTGAAAAATATCCACCCCCAAATCATCCAAAACCGCAATCGCCTCTTCTACCGGCAGGTTGGGAAGGCCAAACTCCTCGTTGATGACTCTCCGGATCTCTCGCACACTGGTTAAATGGGTTGTTTCCACCTTACCCTCTTGCGTTCGGATCCTAAACGTATGATTGAGCAAAGAGACGCTTCTTTTTTGATCCAGTTGCCAGAGTTGGCATCGCAATTGGGTCATAAAAGTTTTTCCCGGTTGAAAAGATCGTTCGATTGCAGGCAGAATGTCGCCGAAGTGATAGTGTTTCCTGGTATCAAATGTCCAAACGGTTTTGCTTAATTTTCCGTCCGTATATCTGCGATAAGCGTACACTCCCGGCTCTTCTTCCGCTTGTAGATAACATTCTTCTCCGCCAAATGCGGAAACATTTTCGGGATTGGTTTGAAAACGGACCGGTTGAAAAAAAGGGGCGGCTGAACCACAATCGACATATACCCATTCATCGGGAAATTCAGGAAGCCGGACCAGGAGAGCCAAGTGGACCTGTCCCAATTCCATATAGCGGCATTCAAAGCCGAGGACTTGCAAAAGCTGATAAAGGTTGGAATTGATCGCATAACAAGTACCGCCCAAATCCTGATGGATCAGTTGGTCTACAAACTCTTCCGGTGTGGGGATATATTTGTGTGTTTCCTTGAAACGCCTGTAAGTAAGCAGCTTGCTGATGTTTTCAAAAGGAACTTTGTTCAGGTGTGCGGTGCAAATTTGCGTTAAATATTCAAAAGAAGGCGGTTGGATCGGGAGTTTCAGAAATTGCAAATATTGTTTCGCCCAAAGAGGCAGATGGCTCACGGCAAGTTCCTCCTTTCGAGGGAATATGTATGAATCGGTCATTCTACCTATACCCGGCTTCCTATTAATGAAACTTTTTTATTTTTTTATTTGAAAAAAAGCCGCATAAAAAACCGAGCCTGTCAGAGACTCGGTTATCTTGATTTACTCCACTTCAAACGTGGTAATCAGCTGCGATTTTTCTTCATATCGCTCCAGTGCCAGGTCAATCAGCTTTGAGACCAGTTCGGAGTAGCTGAGCCCGGAATGCTCCCACAATTTGGCGTACATGCTGAACGGCGTAAACCCGGGCATGGTGTTGATCTCATTGATCAGGACTTGGCCGTTATCTTTCCGGATGAAGAAATCAACCCGGGCCAGCCCGCTGCAATCGATCGCTTTATAAGCTTTGATGGCCATGGAACGGACTTGTTCCGCAGTTTCCGGAGGGAGGTCGGCAGGAATGCGCATCACTGATTTACCGTCGATATATTTTGCTTTGTAATCATAAAATTCGTTCGAAGAAACGATCTCTCCCGGAACGGATGCTTGTGGCTCGTCGTTGCCCAAAACCGCTACTTCCACTTCGTGAGCCGGGATAAATTCTTCAATTACGATCTTGCGGTCATACTTCCCGGCCAGCTGTAAGGCGTTGATTAACTCTTCACGATTCGATGCCTTGGAGATGCCCACACTGGAACCGAGATTGGCAGGCTTCACGAAACAGGGGTATCCAAAGCGCTGTTCGATTTCATCCAGTACTTGTTCCTGATTTCGCTCCACTTGCTTGCGCAGGAAGTAGGTATATCCTCCTTGCGGAAGCCCGGCCTGCTCCAGTATTTTTTTGCACATCACTTTGTCCATGCCCACAGCGGATGCGAGAACTCCGGCGCCGACATATGGCAGATCGGCAATTTCAAGCAGTCCTTGAATCGTCCCGTCTTCCCCGTAAGTTCCATGCAATACAGGGAAGACAACATCGACCTGTCCCGGCTCCAGCGAGGGCAGATTCCCCTCACTCCGGCTGTTGCCCGCCGCCACCGGCAATTGGCTTTGAAGCTGCTCCAGCCTGCCGGCATCCAGATTGGCTTGAATCATTGGGAGAGATTCTTGACCTAATTTCCATATTCCTTCTCTGGTAATCCCCATTGGAATCACTTCATATTTCTCCGGATCCAATGACCCAATGACGGATGCTGCGGACAGCAAGGATACTTCATGCTCCCCGGATTTCCCTCCAAACAGCACAGCCACACGCAGTTTTTTTCTCATCCTCTCCCATCCTTTCCTGTGCTTTAGCCTATTCATCTATGGGATGAATGGTTCCCCACCCTCCTCATGCAGTTCAGGCACACCGATGCGGCTTTCAATTTCACCCCACAAGTCATCTTTGCCATATGAAGTCTCGGCCGAGAACAGAACCAGCGGATCTCCTTTTACCATCTGCAATCCTTCTCTGGTCACCTTTACATGCTTTTGCCATTTCCCTTTCGATATTTTATCTGCTTTTGTGGCCACAACGATGACCGGAATTTTATAGTGTTTCAAAAAATGATACATGTTCTGGTCATCGGAAGTCGGCGGATGCCTTACATCCACCACCTGGATCACCGCTTTTAATGTTTCCCGTCCCGTCAGGTAGGTTTCCATCATTTTGCCCCAGGCCGCCCGTACACTCTTAGGCACGCGGGCAAATCCGTATCCCGGAACGTCCGCAAAATAAAGAAGATCATTCACACGGTAAAAGTTAATCGTTTGCGTTTTTCCCGGTTTAGAGCTGGTACGCGCCAGATTTTTCCGCCGGACCAAACAGTTGATCAAGGACGATTTACCCACATTAGAACGCCCGGCCAGAGCAAATTCCGGCAGGGCGTCATCCGGGTATTGTGCGGGTTTCACCGCGCTGATGACAAATTCAGCCTTCTTGACGATCATAAGGATCCCTCACAAGCGCCAGCTTCAACACTTCATCCATGTGACTGACGGAAGTGAACGTAAGGTCTTTGCGAACACTCTTCGGAATCTCTTCAAGATCTTTTTCGTTGTCTTTTGGCAACAACACCTGCTTGATCCCGGCCCGATGAGCTGCAAGCGATTTTTCTTTCAATCCGCCAATGGGAAGAACACGGCCCCGGAGGGTAATCTCCCCGGTCATGGCTACCTCGCGCGATACGGGAATCCCGGTAAGCGCAGATACCACCGCCGTGGCCATGGTAATGCCTGCGGAAGGTCCGTCTTTGGGGATCGCTCCCTCGGGAACATGGATATGAATATCATGTTTCTCATGAAATTCCGGATCGATATTGAGCTCCTTCGCACGCGAACGGATGAAACTGAACGCTGCCTGAGCCGATTCTTTCATCACTTCGCCGAGTTGTCCGGTTAACGTCAATTTCCCTTTACCCGGGAACAGGGAGACTTCGATCGATAGCGTATCCCCGCCGGCCTCTGTCCAGGCAAGGCCGGTAGCTACCCCAACCTGATCGCTCTCTTCCGCACGTCCGTAACGGTATTTTTCCGCTCCCAAGTATTGCGGCAGATTTCGGGCTGTGATCACGACGCGCTTTTTCTTCCCGGACACGAGCTGCTTGGCCGCTTTCCGGCACAAGGTTCCAATGGTTCGCTCAAGGTTGCGGACTCCTGCTTCACGGGTATAATTTCGGATCAGCTTAATCAGCGCTTCCGTCTGAATTTGCATATTTTCTTTCGTGAGGCCATGTTCTTTCAACTGCTTGGGTATCAAATACGATTTGGCGATTTTTTCCTTTTCCAACTCGGTATAGCCGGAGATGTAAATAACCTCCATCCGGTCAAGAAGCGGCCGCGGAATGTTATGAACGGCGTTGGCAGTGGTAATAAACATGACCTTGGACAAATCAAACGGAATCTCAATATAGTGGTCACTAAAGGTCGAGTTTTGGTTGGGGTCCAGCACCTCCAATAAGGCGGAAGCGGGGTCTCCCCGGAAATCCATCGACATTTTGTCAATTTCGTCCAATAAGAACACAGGATTGGAAGTTCCGGCCGTCTTCATTCCCTGAATAATTCGTCCGGGCAATGCTCCGACATAGGTGCGGCGATGCCCGCGAATTTCCGCTTCATCGCGGACGCCCCCCAATGAGATGCGCACAAATTTCCGATTGAGGGCACGGGCGATGGAACGGGCCAGTGAGGTTTTACCTACACCCGGCGGTCCGACAAGGCACAAAATCGGCCCTTTCAGCTTTTTCACCATCTGCTGGACGGCCAGGTACTCCAGAACCCGCTCTTTCACTTTTTCCAACCCGTAATGGTCTTCATCCAGAACTTTTTCCGCTTTTTTGAGACTCAGGTCATCTTCCGTCTCTTTTTGCCAGGGCAGTTCCAGCAACCATTCAATATAGGTTCGTACCACTCCGCCCTCTGCGGAACTGGTCGGGATTTTCTCCAAACGTTCAATCTCTTTCTCGATTTTCTCCTTCACAGACTGAGGGGCTTCCAGGTTCTCCAGTTGCTCGCGCAATTCTTCAACTTCCCCGGTTCGTCCCTCTTTTTCGCCCAGCTCCTTCTGAATGGCTTTCATCTGCTCACGCAAGTAATACTCTTTCTGGGTTTTTTCCATCTGTTTTTTGACCCGTGAGCTGATTTTTTTCTCCAGTTCCAGCACTTCTTTTTCATTGTTTAAGATGGCAAGCAGTTTTTCAAGCCTTTCCTTCACATCGGTGGTTTCCAGGATCGATTGCTTGTCGGCTATTTTAAGCGGCAAGTGGGAAGTGATGACATCAGCCAGTCGCCCCGGATCCTCGATATCTGCAACAGCTGAATAAGTTTCAGCTGACAACTTTTTCGATAAACGCAAATATTGCTCAAAATGATCGAGTACAGCCCGCATAAGTGCTTCTGTATTAATGTCCGCATAATCTTTTTCCGCTAATTCCTGAATTTCCACTTCATAGTATTCATCGGTATTGAGGTACCGAAGAATCCTTGCCCGTTTGATTCCTTCAACGAGCACGCGAAGAGTACCATTTGGAAGCTTTAAAAGCTGGCGAACCGAGGCAATGGTTCCCACAGAATATATTTCATCTTCCGTCGGTTCTTCGATCTGAATTTCCCGCTGGGTAGCGAGCAGGATCAAATTATCCTTGATCATTGCCTTTTCCAATGCCTGAACCGATTTTTCCCGTCCTACATTCAAATGCAGCACCATTCCGGGAAAAACAAGCTCCCCCCGCAGCGGCAATAAAGGCAAAATGCGTTCCTCTTCTTTTACAGCCATATATGCACCTCCGTTGCTGTCTCGAAGGAACAAGTTATTAGCTTTGTACGATTTTATCCTATTCGTTTCCATTTGTCTATGACATAGGAAAAGTCGGCAGCCCCTTCATCCGGTGGGGTACCGACCAGATGCAAATCGGCTTGTTTAAACCGGAGCAGAAGTGGGTGACCACACGGCCGGTGCAGAAGCAACATTTTCTTCTTGTTCTTCCGTTTGCTCGAAGGCCAGTTGAAGAACTGTTTCGATGTGATCCACCGGAATCACTTCGATCCCTTCCATTTTATTAAAAATGGCTTGCATGTTCTCCGCGGGAATGATCACCCGTTTGGCGCCTGCATGCTTAGCTGCTTCTACTTTGGCGATCACACCTCCAACGGGTTTGACATACCCATGAATACTCAACTCGCCGGTCATGGCCAGAAGGTGATCGATTGGTACTCCCTTGATCGCCGAATAGATCGCCGATGCCATGGCAATTCCGGCTGAGGGCCCGTCCAGAGGGATGCCGCCGGGAAAGTTGATGTGCAGATGATAATCATCCGGCTGCACGTCTGTCCTTCGGAGCACAGTGATGACGTTTTCCACGGAGCCCCGGGCCATGCTCTTACGCCTGAGCGTCCGCTGTCTGCCCCCCATCTCTTCTTCATCCACCAGCCCCGTAATCTGAATGGTTCCCTTCCCGGGCCCCGCATATGTGGCAGAAACTTCAATTTCCAAAATCATGCCCAGGTTCGGACCATACACGGCCAGTCCGGTCACCAATCCCACCTGAGGGGAGACCGGCATCTTTTTCTCGGGCCGGGGACTTAACTGGCTGCTGTGGATCACCCATTCCACATCGGCCGCTTCAATGGCATCCCTTCCCTCTGTCATGGCCAAACCCACCGCTGTTTGCACGATGTTGACCGCATCTCTTCCGTTGGTGGCAAATTTTTGAATCACGGCAATCGCTTCAGGATCGTAGCCAAAACGGATCCGCTCCAGTGCTTGAACGGAGATTTTCTCAATTTCATGGGCAAGCAGCGGCCGGAAAAAAATTTCCATACACCGGGAACGGATCGCCGGGGGAATCTCTTCCGGTGTCCGGGTCGTCGCCCCGATCAGACGGAAATCGGCAGGCAGCCCGTTTTGGAAAATATCGTGAATATGGCTGGGAGTATTGGTATCTTCGGAACTGTAATAAGCGCTCTCCAAAAAGACTTTACGGTCCTCCAATACTTTCAGCAGTTTATTCATCTGAACCGGATGCAATTCCCCGATTTCATCAATAAATAAAATTCCGCCATGAGCCTTGGTCACCGCACCCGGTTTGGGTTGCGGAATCCCGGCCATCCCCATCGCCCCCGCCCCCTGGTAAATGGGATCATGAACAGAACCGATCAACGGGTCCGCGATCCCCCGTTCATCAAACCGCGCAGTCGTCGCATCGATTTCGATGAACCGGGATTGATGGTTAAAAGGCGAAGTCTTGCTTTTTTTCGCTTCTTCCAAAATCACCCGTGCCGCGGCTGTTTTCCCCACACCCGGAGGCCCGTAGATAATGACATGTTGGGGGTTGGGTCCGCATAGAGCCGCTTTTAAAGCCCGGATTCCCTCCTCTTGTCCCACAATGTCTTCAATTTTCGACGGACGCGTCTTTTCCGCAAGGGGTTCGGTCAAAGAAATGCGCCTCATTCTGTTGAGTTTCTCCAATTCTTTGCGGGACTCCCTGTCCAGAGCGGTGCGGTTGGTTTGCTGACTGCGAAGCAAATTCCAAAAATAAAGGCCAATCACGATGGAGAAGAACACCTGTAAAAACATGAGCAAAACTGTCCAGTTCATCTTGGCTCCATTCCTTTCCTAGCTTTACGCGCAAACCATTTTCTTGTCATCTGTATTATGACCGCAAGCGGAAAGGGATACTCATGTCTGATCTTCTTCACACCTATGCTTCCATTATCTTCGTTTCATGTACATATCAAACGCCCAGTGCAACATCGGGATCACCGGATAATCCCATTCACCCATCAGTTCACAGGCTTCACCATTAAATCCCATTTTAAATTGCAGCAATTCATATAGAGGATTCTGCTCGTTCAACGTTGTGCTGACGCCGCGAAAATCGTAAATATGGTCGCCTTGTTCGTAAGCATCTTGAATCATTCTCCACCTGAGCAGATACGGAGACGGGTCGTCTGCGTGACTTCCGTCCTTGGCGCTGTAAAGGTCGCAGGTACGTCCGTCAACCCGTACGGCCAACGCCGCGCTTAACAGCGTCTCCTCTTTTTTGGCCAGATACAGACGCAAGCGCTCAGGATGTTCCTCCAGCAGAGTTTCAAACATCGTCTCAAAATAGGTGATGTCCCGCACATTCGTTTGCTCCCGGCGTGCCGCTTCGGCCATTAACCGATGGAACTCCGGCAAATCTTGTTCGGTTCCCGTTTGAACAATAATACCTTCGCTCTCGGCACGGTGGATCCTTTGTTGCCACAAGGGGTCAAATTCAGAAAAAATTTGCTCCAAAGACTTTCCTTGCATGTTCAAACGAAAGATATATTGCGGCTGGACCGTATCAAAACTGTCCTGACCCGTATTTTCTTTCCACCCCATCTCTGTAAGTTCTTGCCGGACATACTCCACGTCGTTAAATACCTCGTCTGGACGGATATCGGTTAAACGCTTGTTTTTTAACCCGTGGGTTTGGAAATCCCGGATGCTCTCTCTGATCGTGCGGGCACTCCAGAGGCGTCTCACCAGCGGCGGATCCATTTTCACGCTAAACACATGGCGTTGTTTTAAATGATGAAATAAAGGATAAAACCATTGTTTTAACTCCAAACCGGAAAACCAGTTAATCAGCGGACCGCGGGGTATGTATGCCAAAAACTTATTCAGGCCGGGAACTTTACGGTACAAGATCACCGCGCCTCCGACCATCTCCCCGTCGTCGGTAAACCATCCCAACAGTTCGTGTTGCCACCTCCACTGTGCTTTTAAATCCGCCCACGACGGGTATTGCAGAAAGTTTCTATAAGGCTCTGTTTGCACAAAATTTAGATACTCTGTGCGATCAACCAATGATACGTTTAACTTCCCCATGTGCTCACCTCTTGCTGTAATCGAAAAAGCAGCTCTACCGATCCATTACGTAGAACTGCTTCAGATCATTACAACCATTAAACTCTTTTATTTTAACACAATTTCAGGCATATGAAAAAAGCATCCGCCGGAGGGCAGATGCTTCAAAGAGAGTTATGCACTCTCTTCTTTTTTGCTGTTGATCACCCGTCCTTCGCGGGTTGTCAACAACGGAGGAACTTTGTGCAACACGGTGTCTTTGGTTACCGTGCATTTGATGACATCTTCACGGGATGGCAGCTCAAACATGACATCCAGCATGATCGACTCGATAATGGCACGCAAACCGCGTGCTCCGGTCTTCCGTTTGATCGCTTCAGCGGCGATCGCTTCGAGCGCATCTTTTTCGAACTTCAGCTCGACATTGTCCATTTCCAGCAGTTTGCTGTACTGTTTGACAAGCGCATTTTTCGGTTCAGTCAAAATCTGTACCAATGCTTTTTCATCGAGCGGCTCCAGTGTCGAGATCACCGGAAGGCGTCCGACAAACTCGGGAATCAACCCAAATTTGAGCAGGTCTTCCGGCAGGACCAGTTTGAGGTACTCACCTGGTTTCATGGTCACATTTTGCGTGTCCATGCCAAAACCGATCACTTTTTTGCCAATTCGGCGTTTGATGATCTGTTCCAGTCCGTCAAACGCACCGCCGCATATAAACAGGATATTGGTGGTGTCGATTTGAATGAATTCCTGATGCGGATGTTTGCGCCCTCCTTGCGGAGGTACACTGGCAACGGTTCCTTCCAAAATTTTGAGCAGCGCTTGCTGAACCCCTTCACCGGAAACGTCGCGAGTGATGGACGGATTTTCGGACTTGCGGGCCACCTTATCGATCTCGTCGATGTAGATGATGCCCCGTTCCGCTTTTTCCACATCATAGTCGGCCGCCTGGATCAGCTTGAGCAAAATATTCTCAACGTCTTCTCCCACATAGCCGGCTTCGGTCAGTGAAGTGGCGTCCGCAATGGCGAACGGAACGTTGAGGATTTTGGCCAACGTTTGGGCGAGCAGGGTTTTACCGCTCCCGGTCGGCCCCACCATCAGGATATTGCTTTTTTGCAACTCCACGTCATCCATCTTTTGCACCGAGTTGATCCGTTTATAGTGGTTGTAAACGGCAACGGACAACGATTTCTTCGCCAGTTCCTGACCGATGACGTACTGGTCAAGAATCGCGCAGATTTCCTGAGGTTTCGGCAGGTTTTTGAGATCGATCTCCTCTTCATTGCCCAATTCTTCCTCGACGATCTCGTTGCACAATTCGATGCACTCATCACAGATATATACACCAGGACCAGCTACCAATTTTCGGACTTGGTCTTGGGATTTGCCACAAAAAGAGCATTTGAGTTGTCCTTTTTCCTCGTTGAATTTGAACATTTGAATCACCCCTTTCTATTGTCAGTGCGGGTGATAACCTCATCGATCAAGCCGTATTCCTTGGCTTCCTGAGCACCCATGAAAAAGTCGCGATCTGTGTCGCGGGCGATCTTTTCAACCGGTTGCCCGGTCCGCTCCGCCAAAATCTTGTTGAGTTGATCTTTCGTCCGCAGGATCCAGTCGGTATGGATTTTTATGTCTGTGGCTTGGCCCCTGGCCCCGCCAAGCGGTTGGTGGATCATGACTTCACTGTTCGGAAGGGCATAGCGTTTGCCTTTTTTTCCTGCTGCCAGAAGAACAGCACCCATACTGGCCGCCAACCCCACGCAGATCGTGGAGACATCCGCTTTGACGAATTGCATGGTGTCATAAATGGCCATCCCCGCTGTCACAGATCCACCGGGAGAATTTATGTACATGTGAATGTCTTTCTCTGGATCTTCCGCATCTAGAAAGAGAAGTTGAGCCACGACTAGATTCGCTATCGTGTCATCGATCGGACTGCCGATAAAAATAATCCGATCTTTCAATAGTCGGGAGTATATGTCATAAGCCCGTTCTCCACGGTTTGACTGCTCCACAACCATTGGCACTAAAGGCATGTGTAACACCTCGTTTCGGAGTTGGCAAATTTTAAAAACAAGGCACGTCTGAAAACGTGCCCCGTTTTTATACTCTCCCTATTTCCATTATGCCGCATTTTTGCTGCTCAATACAAGTAGATCAATCGTTTTCTTAACGAGCAGTTGTTCTTTCACAGATTCAAGTGCACCCTGGGCTTCCAACAGACGGCGAACTTCTCCGGGTTCACGGTTCATTTGTTCGGCCATCTGTTTGATCTCCTGTTCGATCTCTTCTTCCGTTACCTCTACATTTTCCGCTTTGGCGATGGCTTCCAAAACGAGGTTTGCACGGACTTTCTTCTCAGCATCTGCTTTGAATTGGTCTTTCAGCGCGTCTACGTCCTGACCGGTGAACTGGGCATAGAGATCAAGATTGAGGCCTTGGTAAGCCAATTGTTGCTCAAACTGGCGCAGCATATGTTCCACTTCGTGGTCGACCATCACTTCAGGGATGTCGACTTCCGCATTGTCGGCAGCCATTTCCACCAACTGGTTGCGTACGTAGCTCTCTTTTTCTTTATTCGCTTTTTCTTGCAATTTTTTCTCAATATCCGCCTTCAGCTCATCAAGCGTATCAAATTCGCTCACATCCTGGGCAAATTCATCGTCCAGCTCGGGCAGATTGAGACGCTTGATTTCATGCAGTTTCACTTTGAAAACAGCCGGTTTTCCCGCCAGTTCTTCCGCATGGTACTCTTCCGGGAAGGTGACTTCCACATCTTTTTCCTGCCCCGGAGTCATGCCGATCAACTGGTCTTCGAAGCCGGGAATGAAGGTTCCGGAGCCAACTTCCAAAGTGTATTTCTCCGCTTTGCCGCCTTCAAACGGTTTACCGTCCGTAAAGCCTTCAAAGTCAATGATCACGCGATCCCCTTGTTGCACGGCACCATCTTCCACAGATTCCAATTGTCCTTGTTGTTTTTGCATTTTCTTGAGTTCAGCGTCTACGTCTTCCGCACTGACGGAGAAATCCTTTTCCGGTACTTCCAGACCTTTGTATTCTCCCAGGGTCACTTCCGGTTTAACCGTAACAGTGGCTTTAAAGATCAAGGATTTGCCTTTTTCCAATTGTTCGATATCAATTTCCGGACGGTCCACCGGTTCAATTCCCGTTTCTTTCACAGCGGCTTCATAAGCTTCGGGCAGCAAGATGTCCAGAGCATCCTGATAAAGAGATTCCACTCCGTAATAGCGTTCAAAGATCGCGCGCGGCACTTTACCTTTGCGGAAACCAGGGACATTTACTTTCTTCACTACTTTTTTGAACGCTTGATCCAGTGCTTTAGCAACCGTTTGTTCATCGGTTTCAACAGTTAAAACTCCACGGTTTTTCTCTGTTTTTTCCCAGCTTGCCTTCATCTATCTGTTACCTCCTGCAAAGACAAATCATATGGTATAATCAGTCCGTTAGATGCCGTGCTTTTGCAACCATTTTATTATATCACAGGGTCACTACTTTGCAATCAACAACATCGCGTATGAAATACACCAAAAAAGCCAAAAAAAACCAACCGGAGTCAGCTTTCTTTCATTTGTGCATTCCGCCAGCTTGCCCATGATCTGCTACCGCTTATGTACAAGGCCAAATGTCTACCGATCCAGAATCCCGCATCTAACTAAACTTCATATATTGTAATATACGTCATCAAACAATGTAAAGTTTTTTCCACACCGGGTTACCACTTGTTTATATATTCCCGATCGCTGAAAAAAGTTCCTTTACCATCCGGCACCGGTACGCTGATTTCATGCAAAAAAGGCTTCCTGTATGTTTAATACAGGAAGCCTTTCATGTTGGCGTCCCAGGAGAGATTCGAACTCCCGACCGACGGCTTAGAAGGCCGCTGCTCTATCCAGCTGAGCTACTGGGACGCAGTATCAACAGCGACAGAGACATTATATATCACTTGATGAAAAATATCAATACCCAATTTTAACTTTTTCGCGGAGCGGACATACCCTATAGAGGGAATGTCCCGCCCGGTTTGTGAATCTTTTGTCCATCCGTTTTATAATAGGTTACCCGAACATTTTTGCCAAGCAGCTCCAGGCACGCATAAGTGGGAACGGAGAATCCGCGGGGATAAGCGATGCTTCCCGGATTGATCAACAACACGCCTCCCGATTGTTCGCAGAAAGGGAAATGGGAATGTCCAAAACAGGCGACTCGGGCTCCCGCTTCTTCAGCGCGATAACGAATCGGGAGCGGGGTCGTTTTCACCCTGTATTGGTGCCCGTGAGCGACAAAAAAGCGCAATCCGTGACTTTCCCATGTCTGTTCTTCAGGAACGCGTTCCCAATCACAGTTTCCCCTGACTACCGTTAAGGATCCGCTCGGCAACTCTTTCCGATCGGTGCAAAAGTCGCCACAGTGGATCACGTGGTCGGCAGAAACCCGCTGTACGATTTGAGCCAGCAGTTTCCCCTTCCCATGGGAATCGCTGACAATCAGCACTTTCATCTGAAAACCACCTCTTTTACGGCCGTGGGGTGAACAGATATTTCCGTTTTAAAAGAGCAATCAGCTTTTCCGTTGCTTCTGCCCGGTGACTGATCCGATATTTTCGCTCATTTGGCAGCTCGGCCATCGTTTTCTGTTCGGCCGGCAAATAAAAGATGGGATCATAACCAAACCCTTCCGTTCCCCGCGGTTCTTCGATCACGATCCCTCTGCATTCTCCCCGGACCACCTGTGTTTCCTCTCCCGGAATCGCGAGCGCCATGACACAAACATAGATTCCTTCGCGTTTCTCTTTGGGAACGGAACGGATTTTTGCAATCAATTTCCGGTTATTGCGGTCGTCATCCGCTTCCGGCCCGGCATATCGGGCAGAATAAACGCCCGGTTCCCCTCCCAGCGCCGGAACAACCAAACCCGAATCGTCGGATATGACAGGTGCTTGAAGAACTTTGCAAATGGTTTCGGCTTTTTTGCGGGCATTTCCTTCAAACGTATCCTGGTCTTCGACGATCTCAGGCAAATGTTCAAAATCATTCAATCCTTTAACGTCCAAATGGAGATCACGTTTAAACAAGTCCGCAAATTGTTTTAATTTATTCTGATTTCTCGTGGCGATGAGGATGTATGGAAAAGGCCACACGTTCATGTTTGCTTCTCCCCTTACCAAAAAACATAGGGATGCCCATGATCGGGTTCATGGGCACAAAAAAGTTCGTAAAACCTGTTCGTTTAAATTGAAAAGACCGAGCAGGTTGGAAGCCCGACCCGTTCGCTCTCGTTAAACACAAAAGTTTTATTCGGATAAGGATTCCTGTCCCTTGAGTGGCGATGTTTCCCGAATGCCACCTACCAGTTTCGCATCCTCTCCCAAAACTTCTTTTTGCATGCGAATCAGCTCTTCTGTCCCCTTTTTTGCAAGGAATAACAGCTCATTGAATTGATCTGTCGTGAATGGAGATTCTTCTCCGGTTCCCTGAATCTCCACATACTTGCCGGAACCGGTCATCACGATATTCATATCGACGATCGCCGTCGAGTCTTCCTCATAACATAAATCCAGACACGCATTTTCCCCCACGATCCCCACGCTCGTGGCAGCGAGGAAATCTTTGACCGGAAGAGTCGGGAGAGTTCCGTTTTTGACCATGGGTACCAAAGCGTCGACCATGGCCACAAATGCCCCTGTAATCGAAGCAGTTCTCGTTCCCCCGTCTGCCTGAATCACATCGCAATCCAGCCATAAGGTTCGCTCCCCCAATTCCTTCAAATCGACGACAGAGCGGAGAGCCCGGCCGATCAGACGTTGAATCTCCATCGTTCTCCCGCTTAATTTTCCTTTGCTGGCTTCCCGCGGTGTCCGGGTAAGCGTTGCCCGGGGCAGCATGGAATATTCAGCGGTAATCCATCCTTTTCCCGTATTCCGCAGAAAAGGAGGAACCCGGTCTTCCACAGTCGCCGTGCAAATCACGCGCGTATCGCCAACAGTTATGTAAACCGATCCTTCAGCCGTTTTGATATAATTGCGTACTATGTCAACTTTTCTCATTTGATCGTTTGTGCGACCGTCAATTCTCAATGATGTTTCCCTCCTGTCCAAGTCATTTAAGTATATCATACCCCAAGTCAAAATTCCGAATAAGAAAAGAAAAAAGGATGACTTTGCAATCATCCCATTGTCAATAGAATGATCCCGTTAAAGCCCGTTGGAATTGATCATTTCCGGACGGGTCACCGGTTGTGCAAAATGCTCTCCTTTTTGCCCTGAAGCACGAAAGCTTTGCTTTCCATTGACCGTGATTTTTACTTTTTTGGCCGAAGTATTTTCCGTGAGCGATAAGACAATGGTATTCATGGCATCTTTGGAAGCGGATTGTTGATCATTGTACTGAAGCAGTTGCTCCCCAAAGTCTACCAGCACCGTATCACCTTTTACCTGGACACGGTTTACTTCGGTTGAAGTATCCAATGCTCCGCTCAGGTTGGAATGATACATCGGCCCTTTGATCAGCTCTTTCAGGGATACTTCTCCCACGTTGTTGCTGCGGTTCACCATTCTGGTCACGGGGACGTAATAGATGGAATTATCCGCGGTCTGCCCCAGGAAATACAAGGTTACCGGCATACTTTGGCTTACATTGACCCCTTCCGAGATCTCTACATTGATTCCCCTTTTTCTGGTCAAACCTTGGGCGGGTGTTTTCCCTTTCGGCATCACTGCCAGCGGACGCCCGTCCACCCAAATATTTACTTCTTTTACATTGTGGAAACCGGTCAGGGTCCAGGTGATGGCGCTCAATATTTTTTCTTCCAGCTCAGGTTCATAGTTCAGGAACTCTTTGGAGAAGTCGATCGTTGCCGTTCCGTCCTGAATGCTCAAACCTTTAATCTGTGTACCCTTTGGCAGGATGGGTGAAAATCCTTTGGGAAGCATCGCTTCACCCGGGCCGCCCTTGACCATGAATTTCATCGCTTCTTTGGCAATCCCCTGCACACTCGGAATCTGGAGGGCATAGGGAACGACATAACCGGTATCCATCAGGAAATATAACTCCACCCCGCTCAACTTTTTCTTATCTTTTGCCGTTTTCATCTCTGTTTTTTGTCCGGCTTGGACAGGATGGGCATTTTGTTTCAGGGCATTGGCCGGAGGCGGATCAATTGGGGTGGAAGTTTTCTGTTCAGGACCAAACAGGCACCCCGTTAAAGTCAAGGGAATCATGATCAGGGCAAGTGAGGCGCGAATCATGTTCATACTTTTCCCTCCCAGGACAAGGTCATTTAGTATCATGTATACGAGCCCCGGGGGGATTTAGCACTAAAATTGAAAAAACTTTCTCATCCGGTCAACTTTTCCACCGGCGTGAGTTCCACCGTTTCCACGCGAACGGGGCGACCCAGCCAATCTTCGGCAATACGGGCGAAGGAATCTGCCTCACCCGTTGTGAAAAAACAATGGGCCGTCTTCTCTTTGCCGGATAATAGATTTTTGTGCTGCAATATAGTAGAAAGTTCAACAGCCGTCTCTTCCGCAGAACTGATGATGGCCACTTCTTTGCCCATCACTTTGGCGATCGGTTCGTAGAGAAGCGGATAGTGGGTACAACCGAGGATCAGGGTATCCAACTGTACCGCTTGAAATGGTTTTAGCGTTTCCGCCACCACTTCCTCCGCGACGCGAGTATGGCGATAACCGCTTTCCACAAGAGGAACAAATGCCGGACAGGCCAAACTGTACACGGTGATATCCGGGTGAATCCGCTGGAGCGCTTTTTCGTAAGCTTTGCTCTGGATGGTTCCCTGTGTTCCAATCACGCCGATGCGATTTTGCCTGGAAGCTTTAATGGCTGCTCTGGCCCCTGGTTCGATCACACCCAGCACCGGGATGCCCACCCTTTCCTTCACGGCATTCAGCGCGGCGGCAGTCGCGGTATTGCATGCGATCAAGATGGCTTTCAGCGGAAATTGCAGTAGAAAATTCACGATCTCAAAAGTAAATTGGCGTACTTCTTTTTCGGAACGGGGCCCATACGGGCAACGCTTGGTATCGCCAAAATAATAAATGGTTTCTCTGGGCAGCTGCCGCATCACTTCTTTGGCAACCGTCAATCCTCCGACTCCTGAATCCAAAATGCCAATCGCGTATTCACTCGCCGGGTACGTCATGTGCAACTTTCTCTCCATTCTTCCGGACCGACACAGACGGGTCCATCTTTTTTATCTCAATATATAGCAATTTATGTATGATAATTTTCATTCGGAACAGCGGATGACAAAACCAAACCCCCTTTGATGAAAAGGGGGATCAGACTCATGATTTCTTCATCTCTTCATATAAAATGGATAAATGCTCTTTGATCTGCAAAGCTTCATCATCCGATAAGTGCGATAAGATTTCAGCCAGATACTGCCGGCGTGCCTCCATCACTTCTTTGATGATTTGAGCGCCTTTTTCCAGGAGGTGAATCCGCACCACACGCCGGTCACGATCATCTCGGACGCGTTCTACAACTCCGTTTTTCTCCATGCGATCGATCAAGTCCGTCATTGTGCTGCACGCCAAATACATCTTTTGACTCAGCTCTCCGATCGTCATGTCTCCTTCATCATTCAACCAGACCAAAGCGGTAAATTGCGGAGGGGTGATCGGGAAATTGTTTAAGATTTCTCTCCCTTTTCTTTTCACAATTACACTGATTTCCCTAAGCAACCGCTCAATATCGCTAACAGTTTCGGGTGACAATGGTTGGTGCTTAGTATCCATAAAACTCCCCTTTAATCCGAAAATGAAAAGGCTTGTTAAAAAAAGTATATAAGAAAAAAGTACCCATGACAAATATGCCCCGCATTTTCGGTTTTGATGAATGCATGAACCATTTTTCTACAAATGATGATAAAACCCTTCAAGTTTTGTTAAGTCAGCCTTTCTTTTTGCCCGCATAGCTGCACCAATCTCCGCCGGGAATCCAGATCCCGGTCTTCATCAGTTTTTCCTGGTCGCAATAATAATAGAGATAGGCCCAGACAAAACCATGATCGGTCGCAACCCTTTTCAGTTTTCGCTCATACATGTTTTGCGGGTGGCCGGGTCCGTAATAATCTTCCAAATCATCCACCTGTTTGATCTGCATACGGTGAATGCGGTAAATCTCTCCATACACGGTCCCTTGCCCCGGAACCAAACCGGGATACCCACGTCGGGTATCATACAGCTTTCCCTCTGTCCATGCTTTTGCCGCGATGAGTTTCGCATCTCTTAAGTAACCCGCGTTGCTCATTCCCCGCCGAAGTGTTCCGTATACAAAAAGATTCATGATACACTCTCCCGGTTGTGCCCGCATCCAAAAATTTGCGGGCGACGCTGTCAACATGATTCGCTCTTAATTATGTATAATACTCTTAACGCCAACAGTGACAAAAGAATTGTAACATAAATCCGCAAAATGCCTTGCAATATACACGTTCCCTTTTGATAAAATATCTTCTTGTATCCGTAGGTCTTATCCCTGATTACATACCCCATACACGAGGAGGATTGTCAGATGCACGCTGAGAAGTACCTGCAAACCATAAACGGAGAGATCTGGCTGGTGGAAGACGAGAGGGAAAACATGAAGATCAGCTATCGGATCAGAGAAGTGATCTTTTCCGAACCATCCGCCTTTCAGCACGTCATGATCCTTGATTCTTATGATTTTGGCAGAATGCTGGTCCTGGATGGAGTTGTCCAAACCACCTCGATTGACGGGCACATTTACAATGAAATGATCTCCCATGTTCCCCTCTCCATCCACCCCAATCCCGAACGAGTTTTGATTATCGGCGGCGGTGATTGCGGTGCAGCCCGCGAAGCAGTCAAGTATAAAAATGTAAAAAGTATCGATATGGTGGAAATTGACGAGTTGGTCGTCAAAGTGTGCAAAAAACATCTTCAGGAAGTCTCGGGAAATTTGTCCGACCCCCGGGTCAACTTTATCTATCAGGACGGAATCGAACATGTCAAGAAATACAAAAACCATTATGATGTGGTTATCGTTGACTCCTCCGACCCGATCGGACCAGCCAAGCAGCTGTTTGAGCGAAGCTTTTATGAAGATATTTACCGGGCGTTGAAAGATGACGGTTTAATGGTCTGCCAAAGCCAGTCCCCCGTATTCCACATGGATATTCTGAAGCAGACGGCCGGTCACATCCGCGATCTTTTCCCGCACATGAAAATCTACACGGCCACTGTTCCCACCTATCCGGGCGGTTTATGGAGCTTTACGCTGGGATCGAAAAAATATAAGGACATCTCCGTCACAGATTTTGACAAAAACACCCGGTATGTCAATCAGCACATTTTGCAAGCTTGCTTCCAACTTCCCGAGTTTTTGCGCCATCAGTTCTCGTAAATTCAACCCCTGCCTGCATTGACGGGCAGGGGTTTTTTCGTGGTCTGCTTCTTGCATAATTAGGGAAATTCAGGGGACCATTACGTACAAAAGTGCTTGTTAAAGGGAGGCCAAAACATTGGCGGGTTTCATCATCAAACTCATCGTCTGCCCGGTTGTCGTCCTGTTGTCCTCTTTTTTGTTTAGAGAAGTGTATTACCCCTCTTTTTATCATCCGGTCATTGTCGGCATTGTGCTGGCGATCGCCGCTCACGCAATGGAAATCGTTTTTCTCCGGAGAGGAACTTTTTGGCTCAGCAATCTGATGGATTTTATAGCGGCTACGGCGATTGTCTACATCAGCTCCTACTTTTTTCCGGGTTCCCGGGTTACCTGGGTGGGAGCCACTCTCACCGCCTTTTTATTAGCCGTCACGGAGTATTTCCAGCATTTGTGGCTCCTCCGTACGGGAAAAACGGACAAAGGAGCATAATCCGCTTTGCAGAACATAGGAGCGGTTTCCCTAAGACTCCTGACAAATAAATAGCATCGGAGGTTTACTCGGCATTGAAGACACGCGATCAGCATTTCGAAATGGAAAATAAGGATAATCAAAATGAGCAAGACAAACACGGAACCACGGTCGGCGGGATTGAAATCGACCCTTCTCCAACCGTGGAACAATTTCAAGGCCTTCCCCTGGAATCTTTAACGCACAATGCCGTCGATCTGGCCATCGCAGAAGAAAGGGACCGGATCGAACGAACAAGAAGGCAGATTGAAAACGAACAGGACTGAGCTGCTGCGTCGGAGGACGTTGGTTTCAGCAAAAGGGGCATGTCCCGCCTTTGGGGAATGCCCATTGCATTTGCTTTTGATCCTAGCGAGCATAAAAATATTTGCGCTTAAAGATCTCCATTTCCATATTCGCTCTGTATTTCTGCAATTTTTCCTCTAAAACAGTAGGTTTGCCGAAATCAAAAAACTCGTCCAATTTCCCTTCTGCTTCATAAAGCTTTTTCTCGGCATCAAATAACACCTTGTTCCTGAACTCCACAATTTCCCTGCTGCTGTTCCAGTCCAAATCCTGGTACAGCCCTTCTTCGTAGCAAAGAGAGGGTTGTACTTTTAACAGGTCCCGCAATACGATGATGGCTTCGATGTGGCTTCCGCTGATCTTATGCCAAAAAATCAAGTAAATATAAGCCTTGATATGTTCGGGGTTCTTTTCAATATGGCTTTTCATGAGCGCGATCGCTTCATCCTTCTTGTTTTTGAAGTCGTACGATTCATACCATTTGTAAATCGCTTTAAAGTATTCCAATCCCCAAAGTTCAGGAAATGTCTGCTCCGCCTCTTCAATATCATATAAAGGAGACAGGGGATTGACATAGTTATGCCTGCCTAGCACTGACCTCTCTGACAACTGCACCAGCGCCTTTAAACTTTTTTTGACCGTTTCGTTCATTTCATTGGTTACCTGATTCATCTGTACATTGATTTGTTTTCTTACCTGGTCTTTCACTAACTCCGGAATCTTTTGCGTCTGATAGTAGCCGTATAAAGCAAACGCCAGTCCGGTGACCGTACCCAGCGTCGCCAAGAAAGTGAGCAGAAAATTCATGTAGGCGATCTGGTTTGCGATCTGGTCCGAGCTCTCCGTTTTAATGATAAGCTTCGGACTGATCGGGAGAATATAGACTCCAAAGATCAAAATCAGGCATAAGATCACGCTCAAGGTTGAAACAATGAGAAATTTTTTGTACTGTTCCTCCATTTGGCTTGACTCCCATTTCAGAACCATTATTTTTTTGGAAAATTGATGATGAATTTGCCGGGGTTGTTCCAGACCAACCGGATATAAATGATTCGCGCCAACGCAGACAGAGTGACTGTTCCGTCCGGTTGCCAGACGAGAATATCGCTGAACTCCCCCTTCAGCTGTTGGCGGGATCGGCCTGTGAGCCAAATCAGTTCCGATTCATGAATGGCCCCGTTCAGCATTTTTTCGATCACCCGTCCCAACCGGTAAAAAGATTCGATATTAAAATAAACGGGCGCAGCCGGCATTTCGATGATGTGATCAGAGTTCTCAAACAAATATTTAACCGTGACCCCTTCCAACATTCCCAAAATCGTCATATAAAACGACACCGCTTTAAATCCGCCTGTCGTATTAAAAATTCGCCTATATTGATCTGCCGGATGTTTTTCCAAAATCGCCGTTACCTTGTTGACCAATTGAGGCAGTCCCAGATAACAGAACGCATCGGCATTTTGTACCTGTAACCCTTCAACCGTTTCATAATAGGCATCCACTTCCCAAAACCGGGTCACGATTTTTTTCAATGCCTCACCGACGAGCATTCCATCCAACGTATGGGTGGTTAAAAAGTATAGCTGATCCCCCTTGTTCACTCCGATCCTGTCCAGACTATTGAGCTCGGCACCCAAAAGTTTGGGGGATGAACGATACCGGAGCGCCGCCTGCTCCAGCTCGTCCATCAGTTCATTCATCAGGGCGGTAAATTCCGGATATTGATCCACTGTCCCGCTTCTGAGCCGACCTAACTTCTCCTTTTCTTTGATATTTCTTGTCAACATGGAAACTCCAACGGTAGAGATAATGACCTGTTTCAATTTTCATCCTCCCCAAGGGCCCGCGAAACATTTTCCATATCCGTATACCGTCCATTCACCCGCTCCGTTTCTTTTCAATTGCTGAAGTTCGCGCATTAACCTGGAATCGCTGTAATAAAACCAAGTGCTGCCTTCCGGGATGAGGTAGAATTTCTTTTGCTTTCTTCTGACGAACAGCCGTAAGGGCCAAGGCGTACTGGCCGAAATGCAAGGCAAAGATAAAGGAAGCGGGCCGTTCAACAATACTTCCTTGACCCGGTCGGTGATCATCGAGGTCATTAATGAAATAAAAATGCCCTTTGCCGGAAACACATCTCCTTTCGCAAAGGAAAAATAGTTTTTCTCTATATTACTAATACGAATTTTATATTTCTTTTCCTGTTTTAATTCTTTTAAAACTTCTTGGGAAGGAAAATCTCTCATGTGAACGTAAAAAATTACTTTTAGATTTCCGAAACCGCGGGATGGAGGATCAAACACAGATGAAAAAATTTTTTTGGCCAGATGGATATCTTTTATATCCGGCTGTTGATTCGCTCGTAGAGCCTCCAACCCTCTTCTGGTGATCCATCCTTTTAAAATCGAACCTTGATCGGGAAAATCCCGATCTGACACAACCGGCAGCAGTTTTTGCCCGAGATCACAGGCAACAGGCTTTCCCGGGTGAATCATATCAAACGCTTCGCCGTGAGCGGGCCTGTGTGAGTCGGGACCGTAAAACACTCTCGGGAGGGGGTACACAGACTCATTTTGATAAGAGTAACACGGACCCGTGATCTTCCAGATCCGTTTCCCCAACTTTTGCATCAGATGTAAACGACTGCGCTCCACATAAGTTTGTATATTCGTGACCAGATCGTCTTGAAAAGAGAACAAGTGCGGATGGAAAAATAAATCCTCTATACAAAGCTCCACTCTTAACACACGAATCATAATCATCCTCAGTTCATTTGAATGGTTTCGTCCCAGCCACACGGGTCATCCCAATTGCATCGACGCAGGATTTGCGGTTGCTTATACAACCAAGAGCTTACGATAAAACCATCCCCGCCATATCGCTCTTTGACCAGGTACTTCAACGTCCATTTTAAATAGTGGACGGACTGGTTGAGTTTTCTTTCGTCATAAATCAATAAAATGGACGCGGACATCGTTCCGTAGAGATCCAACTCATTGACACATAACCAGGTATATTTGTTCCTTAAAATCCGTGCCAACCTGACACCCGCGTGAACGGGAGATTGAATCAAACACTCGTCTCCCCCGGCATAGATAACCTTGCCTCCATATTCGGTCACGTCCCGGATCATGTTTCTGAGGAATTTAGAGAGGAGATAACTCAGTCTGCGGTTGGATGAGATCATTTCGCCGGCACGGTCGCAATCAATCAACATCAAGGCGGAAGGGGACATTTTTTCGTTTACTTTTAAGTCCGGTGTGGGCCAGCCGACGATTTCTTCCGAAAAAAGCGGGAATAACCTCTTGACCAATCCCAGGGCGCTCAATTGGCTTCCGCGATGCAGGAAGGGCCCCGGCCACGCTTGCTGTTTCAACTGCAAGCGCAACTGCTCATTCATTGCTTTCCAAAACTTTTCCCGCCGGGTTTCATCCCTGTGTCCGGACAGCTCCCGCAAATGGTCAAACATCGAACAACCGGGGCCGGTTTCACTCTGAAACACATATGTATTCCATAAACTCCTCCTTAACATAGCGTCATGTTCGGAACCAAAGCCCCAATAAACCTGCCAGTAACTGCGGATTTGTTTCTTCCATATTTTGTTCGTATTCTCACCCAAACACGAAACATCCTGTATGACCTTCTCCCAGATGGAGTTGGCGATTTTCAACCAGGTTTTCTTTAAGGCGGATATACAGATGTGAGGATCGAAGGAGGAGGGGACCTCTGCCTTGAAATAGTTGGGGATGGTTCCAATCCACGGTTCCCGGGGCTGATTGCGGTCACGGCCCCGAATGGCATGCAAAATCGGATGCGCCGCTTCCCGGCTTTCCGGATCGGCAGTGAGCGGCAAAATCATTTTTCCTCCTTGCTCGATCACTTTTTGGATCGCCACTCCGACCAAATAGGAGACCAAAAAAGAACCGCTCATATAATCTGTCGGCAATTCTGAGCTAAGGATAAAATGTTTTGCGGGAATCAATTTGAAATGAAAAATTTTGTTGGCCATTTTACTCCTCTTCTTTTTGTGCAGGATCCACGCTAATCCCAACAAGATATTTTATACATAATACTCCAGAACCCGGTCGACCGCACTGCCGTAGGATTCGCCAAACACATTCAGGTGAACCAGCAGATAATAAAGCTGATAAAGCTGCTTTCTGTCCTGGTAGCCCTCACTTACCGGATTGACTTCATCATAGGCCCGGTAAAATTTTTCGGAAAAGCCCCCAAACAACTCGGTAAAAGCCAATTCCAGCTCAAAATGGGCGAAACAGACCGCTGGATCGATTAAATAAGGTTCCCCGCCGGGTCCGGTGATCCAATTGCCGCTCCAAAGATCCCCATGAATCAGGGAAGGCTTGACGTGATCCGGCAGCCACTCTTCCAGACGATCCATCAACTTCTGCAATTTCTTGAACCGGCCGGGATGCATATACCCCTGTTGTTCCGCCAATGCCGCCTGTACGCCCAATCTCTGTTCACGGTAAAAAGCGATCCAGTCATCTTGCCACTGGTTGACCTGAGGCAGTGAACCGATATAGTTATCTGCTTCCAACCCAAAGGCCCCGCCGTACGTTTGATGCAGCCCGGCCACTCCTCTGCCTAACTGTTCCTCCGTCCGGCTGTTTTTGTTCCCCTCAACCCACTCCAACACCAGGACAGAGGTTTCCGTCTCCTCAAAATAGAAATACCCGTACACGTTCGGAACCTGTATCGCTTGAGCATTCCCCAGCAGCCTCAAGCCCTCCGCTTCTTTTTGAAAAAAGTCCCTGCCCGCTCTTTCGTTGGTTTTGACGAAGTATTCGCTGTTTCCGGTTTGAACATAAAACGCCTGATTTATGCACCCTCCCGATAAAGGGCGGATTTGTCCGGGGCGGGATCGGTCGCCGAGCCGGGTTAACGCTTCAGAGATGGACCCGTCCATGGCATTCACCTCTTTCCGGTCATTTGGAACTGTAAACAGGACGGAAAATCATTTCTCATCCCATACCCGTAAAAATGGAAAAGGGTTGACGGCATCCCGCTGAATGGAAAACATGCCTTCCCTCACATACATCCCAAAATGCAAATGCGGCCGAAATTTACCAGTGGTTCCCTCCGGGCCGTAGCCGCTGTCCCCCACATAACCAATGGTTTGCCCCTTTTTCACTTTGTCTCCCTCTTCGATGTTTTTCGCATATTTACTGAAGTGGGCGTAATAGTAGTAAATATATGGATGATCGGCATCCTGCACCAGAAGGCGCCATCCTCCCAGGCGATTCCAGCCTTTTCGGATGACCTCTCCATCGGCTACAGAAACCACCGGAGTTCCTTTCGGGGCCATTAAATCAATGCCTTCGTGTTTCCGCTTGCCTCCGTAAGTCCGGCTTTCTCCCCAGGTGTCGGAATAAGCAACCTTGTGACGGTCTTGTCGTCGAAACGGAAACTGATAATCCTTGGAAAGCGGAGCTGCTTCCCATGCGTAAGAGTCGGCAATCTGCATCATCCGGATCACATCTTGGCGCGGATAGAGCTGCAAAAGTGCCTGTTCCACGTGTTGAGGTGTATCTTCTTTCCGATCCAGCAATTTTCTCAGTTGCCGTGCATGATTTTCAATCGATTTTCGGCTCACCTTTTCATATCCTGTCCTGACTTCATCGATCGAGGCAAGATAAAACCAGGACACCCGATATTTTTTAGCGGTTGCCAAATAGTGGGGAGCCCATTTGCCCGGAACACGGAATTCCCTCACTTCATGGGTTTCCCAGTAGAGCCTGGTCTGGTCATATACATACCAGCAGATGTTTCCCGCTGTAATCAACAGGATCAAAGGGATGAGAACTTTGCGCAAGGAATGAAACTCCTCCCCATACAGCTATGGTTTTTTCAAGAAATACCCCCCACTTGGGATCCAAGATCCACCCAAACACAGCCCCTCAACCATTCCCTTGTAACCGCCAATCGCTCTGTACGAGTTGCGGGTCCAACTTCATCGTATAGCAACGTACCCTTTCGCCGGGGCGATATACCGCAAACAAAGCTGTCTTCTGCTCCAACAATTCCCCGCTTTTCAGGAAAGTGTCCAGATCAAACGGCAGGACTTCGACCACGGCATGCTTATGCAGATCCCGTTCTGTCAAGCCCAGCTCACAAAAATCCCCGGACACGCGCTCCGGTTGTTCCGCGGCCCGGCGGAGCAGGGCAGCATGGTGTTCCTTGTTCAGGGTAAAGTTCCACCAACCCTTGCGCGGTCTTTGTTTATGATTCAAATAATAATCGTACTTCATCAAACCAAGAATGATATCCATCCGCTTCGTACCCCGGTGTTCCAGAAAATCTCTTAACCGGATGAACAAGTCTTCCAGTTGATGCCCGATTTTTTGCCATCCCCGGACTTCCCAGTAGTCGCCGAACTCCTGGAAGAAGTCAAATGGAGACGCAAATTCATGCTCGATTAAAAACTCCAGCGTATGATCCATCCGGTGGGCATTCCAATATTTTTCGAGCACGTCTTCCACCCGCTTGATCCGCACGAGATCGGAAAAGGGAAGAACATCGTTGCCCAGGATTTCATAAGGGGCTCTTTCCATATAGACATAGTTGTATTTTTCAGCATTCAGACGCATTCCCGTTCCACGGAGCATTTTAAGGAAACCGAGCTGAAGCTCTTCCGGCCGGAGCGCGAACACATCGTTGAACGTTTTCTTAAACGTTTGGTAGTCCTCCAGCGGGAGACCGGCGATCAGGTCAAGGTGTTGGGCAATCTTGCCGCTTTCTTTGATTTTGGTCACCGTCCGGGCCAATTTGGCAAAGTTTTGCCGACGCTTGACGGCCTCATTGGTCGGATCATTGGTAGACTGAACCCCGATCTCAAAACGGAAAATGCCGGGCGGCGCATTTTCTGACAGAAAATCCAGCACCTCCGGTCTCATAATGTCGGCCGTGATTTCAAATTGAAAGACGCACCCCCGATGGTTTTCAATCAGAAATTGAAAGATTTCCATGGCATAGTCACGCTTGATATTAAATGTCCGATCCACGAACTTGATCAGCTTTGCTCCATGTTCTATCAAGTACAGCAAATCCTGCTTGGTCCGCTCGATATCAAAATAACGCACCCCTACTTCAATACTGGACAGACAGAACTGGCAACTGAACGGACAGCCCCGGCTTGTCTCAAAATAGATCACCCGGTTGGGAAGATGAGGGATGTCTTCCGGAAACCGATGCGGGGACGGCAGCTCTGCCAAATTCAATTTGGGGCGCGGCGGATTGAGCAGGATTTCCTCTCCTTTGCGGTATGCAAGCCCGAAGACATAGTGAAACTTTTGCTCGCCGGATAATTCAGTGAGCAAATGGTGAAAGGTTTCCTCTCCTTCTCCCATCACGATAAAATCTACCTGGGGTAAGCGCTCCATCCAATATCCCGTGTCATAGGATACTTCCGGGCCGCCCAGCACGATTTTTAGATCCGGTTTTACTTTTTTCAGCATATCGATGACCGTAATCGTTTCTTCTATGTTCCAGATATAACAGGAGAAACCGACAAGATCCGGTCCGCGGCCATACAAGTCCGATACGATATTCATCGCCGGATCTTTAATCGTATACTCGGCAATTTCAATGTCAAAGTCTCTGCCGCTGTAGGCCTTCAGATAGCGCAGCGCCAGAGAGGTATGGATATATTTGGCATTTAATGTAGATAATACGATTTTCATGGCGTTCAACCTCATTTTACGATGACTTACCGTTTTCTCCCCTTATTTTACACCGAAATTGGAAGGAAGTAGAACAGGCAGCATTTCCAAAGAGCAATTCGTCCAAAAAAAAGCCCTGCTGCCAAGCCTTGGCGCAAGGATTTTTAAATCTTCTTTTATCATTGGCTGAATGGATGGATAAGAGGAAAAAGCATCCCCCGTTTTTACCATTCGGCAACACTTCCATCCGGATGGCGCCAGAGAGGGTTTTTCCAGTTATGGCCAACCTCAGCCATTTTTCGCACATGCTCTTCATTGATTTCGATTCCCAATCCGGGGGCCTGGGGAATTTGTACATATCCGTTCTGATATTGGAACACAGAGGGATCAGTGAGATAATCAAGAAGGTCGGTTCCCTCGTTATAATGAATGCCCAGACTTTGCTCTTGTATAAACGCATTATGGGCTGTCGCGTCCACCTGCAAACAAGCGGCCAACGCGATCGGACCCAGCGGGCAGTGGGGGGCCAGTGCCACATCATAAGCTTCTGCCATCGAGGCGATTTTTTTGCATTCGGTAATTCCTCCGGCATGCGACAGGTCCGGTTGAATGATGTCCACATAACCATCGGCCAGCAACGTTTTGAAATCCCATCTCGAATACATTCTTTCGCCTGTGGCAATCGGTATGGAAGTTAAATGGGCCAGATCCCGCAACGCTTCATTATTTTCAGGCAATACAGGCTCCTCAATAAACATCGGGTGATAAGGCTCCAACTCTTTGGCCAAAATTTTGGCCATCGGTTTATGCACACGCCCGTGAAAATCAATTCCGATTCCGATCCGGTTGCCCACCGCTTCCCGAATGCTGGCCACTCGCTCAATCACTTGCTCCACTTTTTCATAAGAATCGATATATTGCAGTTCCTCGGTTGCGTTCATTTTGACCGCCGTAAACCCTTTTTCAACCATTTTTTTCGCAGCTTCCACCACTTCACTCGGACGATCGCCCCCGATCCACGAGTAAACGCGGATGGAGTCCCGGCAAGCTCCTCCCAATAATTGATAAACGGGCGCTTGAAAATATTTGCCCTTAATATCCCACAAAGCCTGATCAATACCGGCGATGGCACTCATCAAGATGGGACCGCCCCGGTAAAATCCGCCGCGGTACATGACTGACCAATGATCTTCAATGCGCAACGGATCTTTACCGATCAAATAGTTCATCCATTCACGGACGGCCGTCTCAACCGGATCTGCACACCCTTCAATCACCGGTTCTCCCCAGCCCGTAATCCCCTCATCTGTCTCAATTTTTAAAAACAGCCAACGTGGCGGTACTTTGAATGTTTCATAACCAATGATTTTCATCTTCACTTTCACCTCTGCACACTGTCCGGTTTTTCTTACCTGAGAACGTCTTGTCCGGAGGCTTTCATAAACCGCATGAGCGTTTCCCTTTGCGGCAATCCCTCGTAATCGCCCCGCACCATGACGACCAAAGCTCCCGCCGCATTGCCTCTTTGCACCGCTGACTCCAACGAAAGCCCTTCCAGAAGCCCTGATAAAAATCCGGCCGCAAATGCATCACCCGCTCCCACCGGATCCACAACTTCGTCTACCGGAAAGCCTGCAACAAAACCAACCTCTTTTTTTGACTGGTAATAGGCTCCCTCGGGTCCCAATTTCACTACAACCAGTTGAGCTCCCAAATGGAACAGATCATTTGCAATCTCTTCCGGATCGCTTTTTCCCAGCAAAAGTCTTGCCTCATCGATTCCCGGCAAGATGATATCCGATCGTGCGGCAATTTCCAGTAAAACAGGCTTCGCCGTTTCGGCATCCCACAATTTCGCTCTGTAATTAGGGTCAAACACCACTTTGACTCCATGTACTTTTGCCGCATCGATCGCTTCAAATATCATCTCGCGGCAACTCCCGCTGAGCGCCGGCGTGATGCCGGTAATATGCAGAAATTTGGCCCGGGAAATGTAGTCTGTATCAATATTTCTCCGGTCCATCATGCTGGCTGCGCTCTGATGGCGATAATAGTAAATCCTGACTTCTTTCTGATTCAGATACTCTTTTATATAGAGGCCGGTGGGGGCGGTCGGGTGCTTTTTCACTTGGCTGACGTCAATCCCCTCTCCGCGTACAAATGAAATCAGGGATTCCCCCAACTCATCTTGCCCGACCTGGCTGATCCAACCCACCCGGTGCCCCAATCGCGACAGGCCGATGGCCACATTGGTTTCAGCACCTGCATAACTTAAAGTAAAGTTTTTGGCATATCGTAAGAGCCCGGTTGTCTGTGGAGTAAACATCACCATGGTTTCTCCAATCGTGACTACATCCATTTGCATGAAACCACCACCTTTTTCAGGCTTGACCCATCGTGTCTTCCTTTGCAATCACTCATGTTGCATCGCGCACGGGACCCGATCTATGAACCGGATCAACGCTGACAGCTCCGGTCCATTTCTGGCGAGTCAACAGACTCGGCAAGGCAGCAAATTTTTTTACGAACCTTGATTATATACGATATAATTTGAATATATCATATAATTCATTCGATAAACAAACCAAACAGTGAAACTCATATCATGAAAAACCTGCTGCACGAGTGGTACAGCAGGTTTTTGAACAGGAAAGTCTATTTTTATCTACTTCAAATACGCGTCAATTCACATCTTCCGGTGGAGTTCCGCCTGTGTCTATGCCTCCGTGTTCCCCTTGTTTCTTCCCTTTTCTCCCTTCTGGAATTTTCCATCTTGCTTCTCTCAATTCTTCAGGGGATCTGAGCGGGAACGTTTTTTCTTGGTACGTATCGACATTCTTCCTCACTGGGTACACCTCCAAACTCGAATGTTATTAGGTTTACCCAGAAGAGGGAGCATACACCCAACCGCAAAGACTGGCGATGAGATGAGAAGAACCCGCCGCGTTGATCCATGGCGGGTTCCGTAAGAATAAGGAAAGAGGGTTGCGTCCTCAGGCTTCCCATTCGTAGGTATCAGGAGAAACCCCGGAAATAAACGGGCTCATCTCCCCGATGAAATAAATGTGCAACTCATGCATGGCCCGGGTACAGGCAGTGTAGAACAGTTTTCGCTCGCTCTCTCTTCCATACTGCGCCCGTGAACCGTTGTAAATGATGACCGCATCAAATTCGATCCCTTTCGCCAGGTAAGACGGAATGACCAGTGTGCCTGTTTCAAAGGAAGTTGTCTCTTTCCCGATCAGAGAGAGATCCGCATGTTCTTTCAGTGCATCATACGCTTCCAGGCTTTCTCGCGCTGTTTTGCAAATCACTGCGATCGTCTGATGTCCGTCCGACTGAAGCTTCCGGATCCGGTCAGCCACCTTTGCCGCAAGCTCCGTTTCATCAGATGCCTGTGCCAGTGTGGGTTTGCTCCCTTTGCGGTTGAACGGTACGATCTCTTTTCCACCGGCAATCAATTGACGCGTGAATTCGACGATTTGGCGTGTAGAACGGTAACTTCGCGTCAGTACGATCGTTTCGGTCTGTTCGGTCCCGTATAGCGGTAACAGCGGGTCAAAACCATCGGTCGCATGAATGTAGATCGCCTGGTTCAAGTCGCCGAGCAGCGTCATTCTGCCATGCGGAAACAATTGCTTGATGAAGGCGAACTGAAAAGGGGAATAGTCCTGTGCTTCATCGATAAATACGTGCCGGACAGAGGGATGGGTATTCAATCCCTCGATCTTTTGTTTCAAATACAAATAGGGGGTTGCATCCTCGTAGGCCAGTTCAAAGCGCTTCAACCTTTCAGCCGTTTGTGCGCAGATAGCCTCCCAATGCTCAGGCAACCTCGCACCGGGCGCAACCCGGAGAATCTGCTCCGGCTCCGCAAACAACTGCCGGTAAAGGGCGGGTATGTCGACAAAGTGCAGTCTCTTCACATCCATTCTCAGCCGCTTGAACCTCTCCCGAACGATCATGGCCCCAAGCATCTCGCGTTCGCGGTTGAAGTCGTCAAAGGTTTCCTCCGTGAAACGCTTTTCCCGCTGAAGCTTCCGGTACACCCGCAGATAAGCCTCGTTATCCAGCAGTTCGATTTCCTCATCCACCCATGGCTTGGTCCGCTCCTCCACTTCCCTTTTCCTCAATTCCTCATGCAGCCAGTCGGCCGTCAACTTGATCCGGTTGGATACAGGCAGGGAGGGATCGAGTGAGTAAAATCGTTCCTTGATGCGTTCAGCGGAAATAATCGCTTCATCCCGGAATTTCAGATCCCGAAAAATCATGCCTTCCCGTCCGAGAAAGGTGATGTACCGCTCCATCACCTGCATAAATTCGAGCGCAGCTTTATAACGAATTCCCTCCATTCGGGCGGAATACCCGGGTTCGTTTACGGCTGTGAGTATGTACTCCATTTGCGTGAACGGATCTTCCAGCTGAAACGTCTGACCGAGCTGTTGTTCCAGGTATTCCTGAAAGGTTGTCTGCTGCATGTTCTCCTCGCCGAGTTCGGGAAGTACAGTGGAAACATAGCTGTTGAACAGGGGATTGGGAGAAAACAACACGATATTCTCCGAACGGAGCGTTTCCCGATACCTGTACAGCAAATAGGCGACTCTCTGCAGGGCTGCAGATGTTTTGCCGCTGCCTGCGGCTCCCTGTACAATCAGGATCGGGCTTCGCTCATTGCGGATGATGCGGTTCTGTTCTTTCTGAATCGTGGCGACAATGCTCTTCATCTGCGTATCCGACCGTTTGCCGAGCACTTCCTGCAGCAGTTCATCGCCGATGGTGATGCCCGTGTCAAACATGCTTTGGATGCGACCGTCGCGGATCATGTACTGGCGCTTCCGTTCCATCTCTCCACGCACTTTGCCTGCCGGGGTCTCGTACTCAACCGGTCCGGGCGAATAATCGTAATAGAGGCTGGAGATCGGCGCCCGCCAGTCATAGACAAGAAATTGGTCGTTTTGCTCATCGAAAAAAGAAGCGATACCGAGGTAAATGCGCTCCGCTTTCTCCTCCCCGTCTTCTCTGAAGTCGATCCGCCCGAAATAGGGGGACCGCTTCAGCCGCATGTACGTCGTGATCTGATTTTGCACATGCCGATGGCTGCGTTCCCTCTCTGACAACACTTCTGCTTGCTGCTTCATGCTTGCATATGTTTCTGCCGCTTCACCCGGATCATCAAGATTGACGGTCACATCTTCCCAGAAATTCTTGCGGATGTCTACAATATCTGTTTTCATTTTACCGGCATGTTGACGAAGAGCGGCGATCCGTTGGCTGATCTTACGGACAACCCGGTCTACCCGCTGTTGTTCCGCTTGCCAGTCATGCTCTGTTATGCTCATGGTCATGCCCCTTTCATAAAATTTCCTCCCGGAAGCATCGGCAAACCCGTTTCATTCCCTTTGTACATTATATTCATTTATTATATACAGCGAGTGAGGAAATCCCATATTTCGTAAATTTCTAAATACCAAAAGTTGCCGCTCGTTTCCAGATTGTGTTGGCTAGGCCGGTAGAAGCGCAATCGATAAAGAAAATGTAAAAAGACACTCGTTCTTTTCGTCTCTCGGACAAAAAGAGCAGTGTCTTTTTACATCATGTTTTTCAAAACAAAATCGTTTTCACTTGATTTCTTTGTACTTTCAGCTGAAACTGACCGTCTTCCGCCTTCAAAACTTCTAAAGGCTTTTCATTGAGATTTGCCGTATACACTTGTCTTCCGGAAGTGGTCAATTGAAATGAAGCCGTCTTTTCTTCATCAGTCGGATTGAAGAAACGCAATACAAATTGGTCGCTATTTTCCGCTTTTTTCAGCGTACTCATAACCACTTCGGGCTGTACTTCTTTTAAGAAGCTGTAGCGTGCTGGTGTTTTTACATCTGCTTTATTCATCTTCATGGCGTCGAACGGGATTTTATTATAGAAATGAATCGGCGTCAAATACTCTTTGGCCATACGGGCAACATTTGCTTGCAATGTAGATTTTGCGTGGGTGGTGATCGCAAATTGCAACGTGATCCTTCGAAGCATTTGCGAATCAGGGGTCGGCAATTTAATGCCCGAAGGACGGCCTGGCCTTCTTAGCAGGTCTTCTTTCCCCAAAACCCCTACACTCCTGAACAACGTAACAGCAATGGTATCGTACTCATCGCCGACAATTTCGAATTCCCTTGTGCTGTTGGTCAACACGCTGACACCAAACTTTTCATTGGATAAACCGACAAAGTTCAACATCGGGTAGATCGGATCCGGACGCTCGTCCCAACCTTCTTTCTCCCAAATGTCCAAGGCAGAATCATATACATCGCGCTTCATGAATCCGAACTGATTGTCGGAAACCGAGAATTGAGAGGCAATGCCGGTCGGGATCAACGCCCTTAAGCGATGATCTTTGGCATGATTATCAATTTCAACGTTCACTTCAATGATTGGCTTGTGGTTGGGAATGGTTAAGGTGAGATGAATATCTACCGAACTGTCTGCGACCCCTTCTTTTCTCTTATTTATATCCCCGGGAACTTTCAGCGTACACCGAATATCGATCGTCGCGGCATATTGATTTTGCTTGATGTCTACATCTGCCTCTACTTGATCACTGTAAATCAATTGTTCTTCCGGCAATGGGGAAAAATCGTACTCATCCCCGTCATCTCCGCCGTTTTCAAGCAAAAGGACATTGCGGAACGTTTTCATTAACTGCTTATCAAAGATATTTAATGTTCCGTTTGGATTCACCGTGATCTCATAAAAATCGGTTTCCACCTGATCTTTATGGACGGTGGAATGGTTCATTTTCCCGTTGCTTTCCACCACGAAATAGGTTTTATAACCTAACGGGGGAAGGCAATCTTTGAACTGGATCGTATATTTGATAAACGGGTCATAGTTTCCGTAATGGACGATTTGACGGTCAATTAATCCGGGATCTATCATCTCGCTGTGCAGCACTTCAAACTCGAGCTCATTGGCTTCTTCATCCAAGAGCTTGAACGACTCCAATTTTGTAATCACCGTCGTTGTCATCACTTCCTCACGATCATAAGGAAGCAGGTTGAATGCCGTAAGTCGGTCAACGTTCCATTCCGTATCGATGGAGTCCACAATTTTTCTTTTATAGAATCGGATTAACTGATCCACTTTCTCTTCCGCAAGGCAGAAGCGGTTATAAATTTCCTGGTGCACCTGATCTGAACAACAGCAAGCAATACTGTCATGTGCATGATTTTTCAATACTTCTTTCCAAATCAGCTCAATCAGTCCGTGATGATACTCAAAACCCAGGCTGTATGCCAGGGAAGCGAGCGGCTCTAAAATGTTTGTGATCTTATTCTCTATTCTTGTATTGGACGCTTTAATATCCATACGAGTGGAATAGATGCTGCGATGAACACGCATGTATTTACCATCTAAGAATTCACCCTCTAAGGTCGGCAAATTCCTGTTTTTTTCCAGCTCCTCAAACACGTTCTCATATTTGCTCAGAAAGAACTCCCGATCCGGATATAATTTTTTCAGCTTTTCAATGATGGCAAAAATATTTTTTTGAATGGGCATCTGGTCATGACCGTTCGGCAGGATGATATGATCCGTTGTCGCTCCCCGGTCTAACACCGCAAAATATTTGTCGATGCGCTCCTTCAGCTTTTCCTCATCTTCCGGCAGATATTTTCCAATGGCATAACCTAAGGGAAATAATTGGACCAGCACTTTGGAACCTTCCCCGGATTCCCAATAAAATTCCGTTTTGTCCGTGCCATGGCGTTCCGAAGCTCCCCGCCAGAAGATCGAATATTTAATATCAAAGCCATTTAAAATTTGCGGCATTTGAGAAGATTGACCGAACGAATCCGGAAGATATCCGATTTGCATATGACTTCCCAATTCTTTGCAATCTTTAATCCCGTACAATAAGTTTCTTACAATCGATTCCCCACCGACGATCATTTCATCCGTCTGTGTATACCAGGGCCCGATAATCAGCTTGCCTTCCTGTACCAGCTTTTTGACTCTCTCTCTATTTTCCGGCTTTGCGGCAAAATAGTCTTCCAATACCGCCGTTTGCCCGTCTAAAACATAGTGAGGATAATCCGGATTGTTTTCCAGCATCTCCATAATTTCTTCCATATTATTGACTAAAAGGATTCTGGATTCTTCTGTTGAAAAGTACCATTCCCTGTCCCAATGCATATGTGGTACGATATGAACTTTTTTCATGGTATCCTCCAGTCGTGTTGGTTGTATAAAAATCAGAAGCTGCTTACGCAGCAGCTCGTGAGAATGTTTTCTCTTCTTGTTCTTTACGCAGTTTGTTTTTTCTCGTTGCAATCAACAAAACCATCGTAACCAAAGCGCCAAGAACGGCTGCTCCCAGCCAAATTCCTGCAGCCATCAAAGCCGGCTGCCCTTGTAAAAAGGCCAGAGAGAATATGCCGGCGCCGGGGACATTTAACCCGATGTTAAAAAAGGCCACAATCCCTCCCGTAATCGCCGATCCGGCAACCAGGGACGGAATGACACGGAGCGGATCGTTAATCATCAACGGTATGGCTCCTTCCGTAATCCCTGCCAAGCCCAACAACCATGTCTGTTTTCCTACTTCTCTTTCCGCTTCAGTAAAGTATCGCTTGCCGAAGATCGTTGCTCCGGTTACAGCAAATGCCGATACCATCTTGACTGAAGCAAAGGCTGCATAAGGAATAAAGTTACCGTTTGCAATGGCACCGATACAGAAAGTATAAGCCGCTTTGTTGACGGGGCCGCCCAGGTCAAACGAAACCATCGCTCCCAGGATGGCTCCCAAGATAATCGCGTTCACTCCCGACAAACCATTTAACCAGTCAATTAACCCTTGATTTAACGAAGCCAACGGTTTTCCTATGACAAACAGCATGATGGAACCGACCACCAGTGTTCCAAGAACAGGATATAACCAGAAGCTGACAAATCCCGCAAACGTCCCCTTCGCTTTGACGACAGTCTTAAGATACTTGAGGAAATAACCCGCCAACAGACCGCCCAGCATACCGCCCAAGAAACCGCTTTCGATCAGGTTGGCGGCTACTCCCGCGGCAAATCCCGGACCCAGCGCCGGCTTATCAGCAATGGAATAAGCCATATACGCCGCAAGAATCGGTACCATTAACGTGCCTAATAAGTTTCCACCCAACTTTCTTAACAGCCAAAGCCACGAACCTTCCGTATCGTAAATCTCTTGCAGACCAAAGGCTTGTGCCAGGAAAACTGCGACGGCCAACGTCATGCCACCTGACACAATTACAGGAATGATGTGGGAAATTCCCGTTAAGATCGAATCTTTGAGTTCGGTCTTGAACGATTTTTGCTCATTTTGCTCTGATTTAACAGAGACACCTGGTTTGGTGTCCTTGCGATGAACAGAGCTTCCCGATTTTGCCAATGCCTTCATTAAAATTCCTTTGGCGTCTTTCAGCGGTGCTGCCACCGAAGTTTTCACTTTTGGAAGGGAATCATATCTCTCTTCGTTTTTAACGGCTACATCCGCTGCAAATATGACGGCGTGTGCTTTTTCTATTAATTCTTCCGTGTGTCGGTCTTCAATTCCATTTGCCCCCTGCTTTTCCACATATACATCGATACCCAATTCTTTGCCGGCTTTGACCAACGCTTCCGCCGCCATATAGGTATGGGCAATCCCCGCCGGGCAGGCGGTAACGGCTAAAATCGTTTTATTGGACTGTTTTTCGTCTGCTCCTCTGTCATCTGCATGGTGACTGTCCAAGTGATCAAACAGTTCCTGGCTTGTCTCGGAATGCAGCAGAAGTTTTTTGTAATTCTCATCAGACAATCTGGTTACAAGCTCTGACAATAAGGTGAGATGTGTGGAACCTGCTTCATCTTCCGGTATGGCAAGCAAAAAGACCAATTCCACCTGGTTGTTGGGGTTGATGCTTTCCCAATGATGGACCGGCTTCTCCAATGTGATGACTGCAAAAGAGGCTTCTTTTACTGCAGTTGACTTTCCATGGGGAATCGCCAGCCCGCCTTCGATTCCTGTGGGAGACAATTTCTCCCGGTTCATGACAGCCTGATAAAACTCTTCCTCGGAATGCAATTTCCCGGCTTCCCACAATTTTTTAACCAAATATCCAATGATTTCTTCTTTTGAACCAAAGGTTTTCCGGGTACTGATCAACGTTGGTGACGTGAGATTTTTTAACAACATCCTCATGTGCCCCCATACCTTTCTCTCGTGGTTCAGTCGTGAATTCATACTAGCACAAAAAAAAGCATGAAGAAGTTTTTTCTCTATTTTTACACCGTCCCCCCATGATGAAGCGCTTTCATGTGTATTTATACACAACTTCCGGTGTATTCCCAATAATACTCAGCAAATTTTCTCAATACGATCATGATGGGGGTTCGATCTGAAACATCATATCCATTCAGCGTTTGTATGGGAGCGTAACAGTATAAATTCACATCGGCTAACTGCTGTAAAGAGTTTTTACTGAACTGAGTAAGCGAGATGGTCCGGATTCCTTTGCTTTTTCCCACCTTTGCGACTTCCAGTACCTGAGGTGTTTCTCCCGATAAGCTGATGAGAAAGAGAACATCTTTTTTATGAGACCGGTTCATCTCGTACAAAATTTCGTGCCGGTGCAGATAAAAAGCCGATTGTTTTCCAACAACTTTAAGATGTTTCACCATCATCTCGCAAAATGGAGCGGTATCTCCGACACCAAAAAACAAGACATGCCTGGCCTCATGAATGAGTTTGGCGGCCATTTTCATTTGATCCGGGTCAATGATACTGAATGTTTTTTGAATATGAAAGAACAGGCTGTCTTCTGGTTCCCTTTGGATTTCATCCTTCAGGCTGTTCTTTAATTGAGAGTACCCATCATACCCTAATTTTTTAGATAACCTAACGATTGTATTGGGCACGGTAAACAATTTGGCCGCTAAACACTGAATCGACATGTTGGCTACCTCTTTTTTATTTTTGAGGATATACTCTATAATTTGATCATCCGTATCGTTCAACTTGTATTCGAATTTTTGAACACGCTCTTCAAAAAGCATAACCGAATATCTCCCTCAATTCTTTGTCCACCCATTATTATGCCTCCATCATCCATTCAGCCGCAATGAAGAAAGATCGGGCGACGCAATTCCGGGAAAAGTACCGTTCAGTCCGGCCGGCAGATAATGGACGCAGCAAAAAACCACTCGGCTTGAGTGGTTTTATTTAATCTCATTCAAATCATAAGGCGTTTCTTGGTACACATAGTAGTTTAACCAGTTGGCAAACAACAAGTTGGCGTGTGCCCGCCACATCTGTACAGGTGTTTGGGCCGGGTCGTCATTTGGGAAATAGTGCTTGGGCATGGCAATGTTTAAGCCTCTTCTGAGATCACGCTCATATTCTTCCTTTAAGGTAAGCGGATCATATTCCGGGTGTCCCGTCACAAAAATTTGCCGGCCGTCTTTGCTCACGGCAATATAAATACCGGCCTCTTCGGATTCCGACAAGATTTCAAGTTCGTCCGTTTTTTCAATGTCCTCTCTGCGGATCTCCGTATGCCGGGAATGCGGAGCGTAAAAACAATCATCAAAACCGCGAAGCAGTTTGGTGTTTTTCTTGGTGACAGTGTGCGGAAATACCCCGAACATCTTCCCCTCTAACCGATATTTAGGGACACCATAATGATGATAAAGTGCGGCTTGAGCGCCCCAACAAATATGCATGGTGGATGTAACATGTTTCATTTTCCAGTCCATGATTTCCTTTAACTCTTCCCAGTAATTGACCTCTTCATAGCTCAGGTGTTCCACAGGGGCACCCGTAATAATCATACCGTCGTATTTTTGATGTTTTATTTGGTCGAACGTTTTATAGAAAGTGGCCAGATGTTCTTTGGATGTGTTTTTGGATGTATGGGTTTTGGGGTGGATCAGATCGATTTCGACCTGTAAGGGTGAATTCCCAAGCAGGCGAAGAATTTGTGTTTCCGTTGTGATTTTAGTCGGCATGATATTCAGGACCACGATTCTGAGCGGGCGGATATCTTGATGGAAGGCACGGCTTTCCCCCATCACGAAAATATTCTCCCTGTTTAGAATTTCAGCCGCGGGCAGGTGATCCGGAATCTTGATCGGCATTGGAATTCCCCCTTCAGAACACCATTCATTTTTCATTATAATAGCATAAATGAATGCAAATATTTTTTTAATTCCCGCAGCAAAACCCACGACAAAAAACCCTACCGTGCTCAAAAATACAGTAGGGTTCCCGACAAGGGCCAGAATTAAATTTTTAACTCGCCCAACCGAACAAGTTCCACAACCGCCTGCGACCGGCCGTTGACGTTTAATTTCTGCATCACGTTGCTGATATGGTTGCGAACCGTTTTTTCGCTGATAAACAGCTGTTGGGCAATTTCTTTAGTGGTTTTGTCTTGAACGAGCAATTCAAAAACTTCCCTCTCCCGATTCGTCAATAAGGGTTTGCCTTTTTGATTACTCAAATTATGCCACCCTTCCTTGCTCGAGCACTTTAGAAACACGAGGGTCAGGGACCAGTCAAGTTATAGTATGAGCGGGCTTACATCGTGGTGAAACATTGGTGTAAAAATAGGCTGTATTACCTGTTGACTTTGAAGTCCTTCTCCACCATGCTCTCACATTCTATGCAGAGGAAGGGAATCGGGTTACAAAAAGCATCGGTTTGATGGGGTGGATTCAGTTTTAGTCCGCCCGGATTTGCACGATTTCTTCCGGTGCAAACGTGATGGCTTCCAAACCGCTGCCGGTCACGAGATAGGTGTTTTCGATCCCCACCACCCCGCGCCCGGGGAAGGTGAATTTGGGTTCAATGGCGATGACCATTCCTTCCTCCAACGGCTGCTTGAACCCTTTGGCCAGGACAGGCAGCTCATCCAATTCCAACCCCACCCCATGGCCGAGAAATTTGGCCTGGTCTTTGCCATAGCCCATAAAATGCTCACTCAGTCCCGCTTCTTTTGCCATTTCCAGCGACTTCAGGTAAAGCTCCTCCCACGCAACACCAGGCCGTCCCATTTGCTCCACTTCTTTTAAAATGTTTCTGCTCACTTCATATGCCCGGACAAGATCCTCTTCCAGTTCACCGATCACTGCGAGACGGGTCTGATCGACGAGATACCCTTCCACCACCGTGCTGATATCGACCAGAATGGGCTCTCCGGGTGCCAGCGCTTTGTGGCTTGCGCTCTGCGGACTGGCGGTGGACAGCCCCAATCCTCCTGCAGGACCGTCAAAATAAGTGGGTGTGGCTGCCGCTTTTCCGGACGCCACCATCCCGAGGGCCAACTCCTGATTATATGCCCGCATGCGATAGATATTGATATTTCCTTGCAATCGAAGCCGGTACTCAATCGCTGCGGTCAACTCCAATTCACTCATGCCCGGGCGGATCATCTCAGGGAGCGAAAGGATAATATCGTTGATTCGTCTGGCCGCTTCACGGAGCTGGTCTAATTCATAACGGGATTTAACCGCCCGCTGCAGGCGAAGCGGAAAAGAGATATCCACGGGCTCCGCACCCGGAAACATCCCCAAATAACGCACAGCCAGCCCGTACGGCAACACATCCGTTTCCAGTCCGATCCGGCTCACTTTGCCATACCGGGATTCAATTTTTTGTCCCAGTTCTTTCATTCTGCCCATCTCTTCAACGGGCACGGATGCTTCAAACTCGGCCCTGGCCACGCTCTTTTTTACATAAAACCGCGGTTCGCCGTCCTTTGGAACAAACAAAACCCCGTTTTGCATCGTGCCTGTCAAATAATAGATGTCGATATTTTGGGTAATGAGTGCCCCGTCCAGCTGAGACTGCTGCAAATGGTTTTGAAATTTTTTCAACCGGTTCTCGATTTCTGTTGTCGGTACTTTTGGCAGATGATGCATAAGGGATTCATTCCTTTCTAATCTCGAAAAATCTCTTTTCTTTTTTCTTTCTCGATGGGATCTTGGAAACCCTTTTCATTCGTGCCTGTTACTTTTTGCATATATAAATATTTATTGTGAAACGATAGGAATGAAAGTCGTATATAGAGGAATGGAACGGGATGAAATCGATGAAATCTGTGTTGATCGTGGCAACTGTGGTTCTGGTCGTGATCGGGATCAGCCTCTTCTTTAACCAAAAGAAACCGGATAAGCCTTCTGCCTTCGCTTCCCGTCCCACCCGGCCGGTAGTCATGATTGTCATCGACTCCTTGATGGACGCTCCCTTACAGGAGGCGATGAAACTCGGACGGGCTCCTGCTCTGAAGTTTCTCTCGGAAAAAGGACATTATTATCCTCGGGTGGTTAGCAGCTTTCCAACGATGTCGGTCTCGATTGACAGCACCCTCCTGACCGGAGCATATCCCAACGATCACAAAATATTCGGCCTCTCCTACTTTCACAAGGAGCTGAACCGGATCGTCAACTTTGGCACCGGTTTGGGGGAAACGTTCAGAGTGGGTCTGAAAGACGTTCTGAGAGACGGTTTGCAAAATCTGAATCAACATTTTCTCGGCAAAGACGTGCAAACGATCCACGAAGCCACCGGCCAACCGACCGCCTCTCTCAATGCCGTCATCTACCGGGGGAAGAAAAAGCATACGCTTCAAACCCCTTGGTTGGCCGTCGTGACCGGAATCCTCCCCCGTAAAATCGAGACGATGGGCCCGGAGTTCCTTTCTTTCGGTTCCCTTTCCAAAATCGATTCCGGCAACGGGCATGATCATGTGTGGAACCGTTACGGAATCAATGATACTTTTTCCAGACAAGAGCTTGTTTCCTTAATCAGACAAAATCGGTTGCCCGCTTTTACGATCGCCTATTTTCCAAAAAACGATGAGATCATCCACAAAAAAGGGGCCAACGTTATCGAGGGAATTGAGAAAGCGGATCAGGAGCTGCAGCAGCTTTTGCACGCTTTTTCTTCCTGGGAAGACGCCGCGAATCAGATTACATGGATTGTGCTGGGTGACAGCGGGCAAACCAATCTGATAAAAGAGAAACGGCAAGCGTATATCGATGTGCGAAAAGTACTGGATAAATACGCCATCATGCCCCTCAAACAAAAAAAGCCGCGTGCGAAAGACCAAATCGTTCTCTGTGTAAATGAACGGATGGCCTATATCTATCTCGTCGACCCACAGCTATCCATGGACGAAGTGGTTCACAAACTCAGGCAACACCGCCTCCTTGATGTCATCGCGTGGAAAGAAAAGGGGTGGATCCATGTTGCCAGCGGTCAACACAAGGGAACATTCCGGTTCCGTCAGGGCGGGCATGAGCAGGATGAATACCGGCAAAGCTGGGAACTGGAAGGGGATCTCTCCGTCCTGGACCTGAACCGCGCAGATGATAAAAAGATTGAATACGGAGTTTATCCCGATGTGTTGGCACGCCTGTCAGGGGTCATGGAAACAGCCGACAGGGTGATTGTCATCACCTGCGCACCGGGATATGAAATGATCGGGGAAAGCTCACCCACTCACAAAGGCGCTGCCCACGGGTCGCTGCACTACCTCGATTCATACGTGCCGATGATCGTCTCGGGAACTGACAGCAAGCCTGAGCATTTGCGTTACGTTGACCTTAAACAATGGATTTTGGAGCTGATCTCTCCTCGCCCATTGTGAAAAAGCCGATTCTGCAGACGGTGGATAAGCCCGTCTGCTTTTTTTATGAATCGGGCAGGAATGGGTCAAGCCGGCCCCGTCATACACCTGAAACAAAAAATGTCGAAACGGGGAAAGAGTGTGAGAGTGATCCAATCCAAACCGGAGTCCAATACGAAACGGTTAAAAACAGTTTCGCTGGAAAAAGCATGGCCTGTCTTATCCCCATTCTGTCTGGCCTACACGGAACTGGAACGAGATGAATGGTACCCGTTCATCCAACCGGAACAAATCCCGTTCTATATAGATCAAGCGATCCGGATCGGTCAAGAAGCGGCCTGTTCTTACGCGAAGGATTTTAACCTGCAAGAGCTGATCAATGTCCTGCTTAAACAAGGTGTCGGTGTCCGGTTCTTGAACCAACATGCGTTGGATGAATGGGTTCGGGCCCAGTATCTCGCCAAAACGTCCACGATTGAAATTTACCGCCCCTCCCTTGACCAAATGGAGCAATTTTTCCGGATGATGAACCAGCCGGTTTGCACGGAGGATATTATTTGCCTGCACTTGTATCATGAATGGTTTCACCACTTGGAAGAGACCAAATGCGGCCGGACGGATCTTGCCTTGCCCAAAATCAAAATAAAAAAAGGACTCTTGACGACCAAAAAAACGATTCGCCGAACCAGGGAAATTGCTGCCCATGCGTTTACACAAGCGGCGATGGGTCTCAACTGGTCGCCGCTGCTCTTGGATCAACTGCTCTTCCTGACCAAACAAGGATGGACGAAAATCCAGATCCGCGAACACTTCCAAAAAATCAAAAAGCTGGTACAAACCATACAAAGCACCTCGGCGGAAGAAGAGATACAGGACGAATCCACATAAAATCAGGCAGGCCGGGGAATGGTAACAACCGGAGGTGTCTTAGAATGGCGTTTCCTTACCTATGTCCCTCCTGCGGCGCGAACCGCAGTCGTTTTAATTTGATTGAGCAAGTCGTTCAACCGGTCAAGAAGGACCCGACAACAGGTGAAATTGTGGAGCATGTGGACCCTTCCGATCCGCTGCAATACCCGTACCGCGGTGACAAATACCGGGTCCAATGCGGCGTATGCGGCATCATTGAATCCGAACAAATCTTTATCCGAAACGCTGAACGGCAGACACACTTGTGAGGAGCGGCACATGCAACGTTTTACAGCCTTACTGTCACGAAAGTAAGGCTTTTTTGCATGGTTGCGCCATTCAAATCAGATCGATTAGTATAAAAAAATAAATATAAACAACCAAAGGAGAGACAACCGTGGACGTACGCCCCATTGATTTGGAAGGAAACAGAGTCCGGTTAGTGCCGCTTCAATCCCATCATACCGAAGCTCTCTTTCGGGCAGGAAACCACCCGGAAATCTGGACTTATATGACCCGCCCGATGACACGGCTCGAAGATATGGAAAACCTGGTAACGGAAGCCTTGGCTCATCAAGCCGAAGGAACGGAACTTCCGTTTGTCGTCATCGACAAAGAAAACGGGGAAGTGATCGGCAGCACCCGTTTTCTCAGTATTTCCCCCGCCAACCGCAGCCTGGAAATCGGGTCTACCTGGTATACTCCCCGGGTCTGGCGGACACGCGTGAATACCGAATGCAAATACCTGCTTCTCTCCCACTGTTTCGAAAAATTACATACTGTCCGGGTGCAGATCAAAACGGATGCACGCAATCTCCGCGCGCAAAAAGCGATTGAACGATTGGGGGCCGTAAAAGAGGGCATTCTCCGCAACGAACGCATTCTATATAACGGTTATATCCGTGATGCTGTTTATTACTCCATTATTGACGAAGAATGGCCCAGGGTAAAAAAACGCCTGGAAAACCTCCTCAACCCGGCGGCACACGCTTGACTCTCTTTTTCAACTCAACCGGTCATGAAATAGATTCGGTCCGAAGCATGAACAGCCGAATCTATTTCCATATGAACATAGTTGCCAGAGGGTATATAATAAATAATAGATAAGCCATATAAAGTGATATAATTCAGGTGTAAGTTTGATACCGATTTTTTACCTAACCGAAAACAAAGAGGGGTTACTGATGGAAGCATTTAAACAATCAATTCTGGAACTGATCACGGAAACTTCGACCAATCTGCCTCCGGACGTCCGCGAGGCGATTCGCGCCGCCAGAGAAAAAGAGGATGCGGGAACCCGTGCGGCACTGGCTCTGGCGACGATTTCGCAAAATATCGACATGGCGGAAGAAAACGTCTCCCCGATTTGCCAGGATACCGGGTTGCCCACGTTTGAAATACACGTTCCCGTCGGAGCGAATCAAATTCGAATGACCGCCGCCATCCGGGAAGCAGTTGCTGAAGCGACCCGGCTGGGAAAATTGCGTCCCAACTCCGTGGACTCTTTGACAGGGGAAAACAGCGGAGATAACCTAGGTGAAGGAACCCCGGTCATTCACTTTACGCAATGGGAAAAAGATGAAATCGAAGTTCGGCTCATCCTCAAAGGAGGCGGATGCGAAAATAAAAACATCCAGTACAGCCTGCCCTGTGAGTTGCCCGGATTGGGCCGTGCCGGACGCGATTTGGACGGAATCCGCAAATGTATTTTGCACAGCGTTTACCAGGCCCAGGGGCAAGGATGCAGCGCCGGATTCATCGGCGTTGGCATCGGCGGTGACCGGACGACCGGTTATGAGCTGGCAAAAAAACAATTGTTCCGAAAAGTAAACGATACCAATCCCAACCCGGAGTTGGCCAAACTGGAAGAGTACATCATGGAGAAGGCCAACACCCTGAGCATCGGAACCATGGGCTTCGGCGGAAATACCACCCTGCTCGGCTGCAAAATCGGATCGATGAACCGGATTCCCGCCAGCTTCTTTGTCTCTGTCGCTTATAACTGCTGGGCGTTCCGCCGCCAGGGTGTCACCATCGACCCGGAAACCGGCAAAATCAAAGAGTGGCTGTACAAAGACGAAATCCCTGCCGACACTCCAAAACAAAAGAATGATGGGCTGACTGTTGCGCCGCAAACCGAGGGTTCGCGCCAAATCGAACTCACCACACCCATCACCGAAGAGCAAATCCGCCAGCTGAAAGTGGGAGATGTCGTCATCCTGAACGGACTCATCCACACGGGACGCGATGCGCTCCACAAATATCTCATCGATCACGATTCGCCCGTTGATCTCGAAGGCGGTGTCATCTACCACTGCGGCCCGGTCATGCTCAAAGACAAGGACGGTAACTGGGAAGTCAAAGCAGCCGGACCGACGACCAGCATCCGCGAAGAGCCTTATCAGGCGGACATCATCAAAAAATTCGGCGTCCGCGCCGTGATCGGAAAAGGCGGTATGGGGAAAAAGACACTCCAAGCGCTCAAAGAACACGGGGCAGTCTATCTGAATGCGATCGGCGGAGCGGCTCAATACTATGCGGATTGCATCACCCAAGTGGACGGCGTCGACATGATGGAATTCGGCATTCCGGAAGCCATGTGGCATTTACACGTGAAGGGCTTCGCCGCCATCGTCACCATGGATGCGCATGGCAACAGCCTGCACGAAGATGTGGAAAAATCCTCGCTGGAGAAACTAGCGGAATTAAAAGAACCCGTCTTTAAATAAATCTCGGCCGGTAAAAAGTAGGGAAAAAGGATTCCCTACTTTTTTACTGTTCACAGAAACAGCCGGAAACGATAAAATAAGATTTGATATGTTCATCCGACATTCTCCTCTCTCCTTCAACAAAACACGCGTATACCGGGAACGTTTATCGGGAGATACGGATGGAATGTATCGGGAACATAACCCGGTGAATACCAAAAAGGGGGTTTCATTTTTAATGAAACTGAAACGATGGAAAAAAATAGGGATGATTGCTCTCACGGCAATCACCGCTGTTTCACTGCTGGTGCCGTCCATGGCTTCAGCGGATGCCGTCGTCGGAGAAACCGTTGTGACTTTGGGAAAAGATTTAACGGGAACCCAACGTGACGCCATTCTCAAGGAGATGGGGGTGGGAACCGATGTCAGGACCATTGAAGTGACCAATGAGGAAGAGCATCAATATCTGGGTAAATATATCAGCAAAGCCACCATCGGAACCCGTGCCATCTCTTCGGCAAAGATCGTTCTCGCTGACAGCGGTAAAGGGATCTCCGTAAAAACCAACAACATCACGACCATTACCCCGAGTATGTACGCCAACGCAGCGATCACAGCAGGGATCAAGGATGCGGACATCTATGTTACCGCTCCGTTCAAAGTTTCCGGAACCGCCGGTCTGACTGGAATTATCAAGGCGTTTGAAACGGCGACCGGACAAAAAATCGACGAAAACAAAAAACAAGTGGCGAACGAAGAAATTGTCCGCACTTCCGAAGTGGCAGAGCAAATCGGCGATCCGAACAAAGCGGCTCAATTCATGAACCGGGTGAAAGAAGAAATCGCGAAAGAAAATCCGCAAACACCGGAAGAATATAAAGATATCATCATTAACGTTTCCAACGAATTTAACATCAACTTAAATGAACAAACCATCAACCAGTTGGTTCAGTTCGCGCAAAATTTCTCTCAATTAAACATCGACTGGAATCAATTGAGCTCACAACTTGAAAATCTGCGCGGGGATATCAACAAAATCCTCAATGACGAGCAAACCCGCGGTATCATTGATTCGATCCTGGAATGGCTGGGAGAATTCTTCAAAGCCATCGGTGATTTCTTCACCTCCTCTTCTTCCCGGCAATAAATCAAGTATAAAGAGTACTCAACCAGCCCTGCCAAATTGGATGGCAGGGCTGGTTCGTTTGTCAGGACAGATCCCGAAGCTCAACTCCCAGCTGACTGTCATCTTCTTGTTCCAAAAAATCTAACTTGTCCGAACATCGCACATTTGACCACTCCCCATGCCGGATGGCGGGAGATTCTTGGTCAATCTTTCAGAGAATGAACCCTCCCTCGTCCGACGACCAAAGGGAGTGCCCGTGGTACGCTCTCTCTCATCCCTACAGCTGAAGCCGGGGGTTTTCTCCCTCGCAAAGAAATAAAACCTCTCTGCAGGTCATGCAGAGAGGCTGGTGATTACATAGACAGCCACTTTCTGAACATATACTTGGTTGCCTCACGGTTGGTTTTGGCGATGGCAGTGGTGAGCGGAATTCCTTTGGGGCACGCTTGCACGCAGTTTTGCGAGTTTCCGCACTCTTGCAAGCCGCCGTCATCCAGGAGGGATCCCAAACGCTCCTCTTTGTTCATCGCACCGGTTGGATGCGAGTTGAACAGTTGCACTTGGCCCACTGCAAAAGGCCCGATAAAGTTGGACTTGGAGTTCACATTCGGACAAGCTTCCAGACAGACCCCGCAGGTCATGCACTTGGAAAGCTCATAGCGCCACTGGCGTTCGGTTTCAGGCTGGCGGGGACCCGGACCGAGATCGTGGGTTCCGTCGATCGGGATCCATGCTTTCACGCGTTTTAATGCGTCAAACATGCGGCTGCGGTCAACGATCAAGTCACGAATCACCGGGAAGGTCTTCATCGGCTCAATGCGGATCGGCTGTTCCAGCTTGTCGATCAAAGCCGTGCAAGCCTGGCGCGGACGGCCGTTGATCACCATGGAGCAAGCGCCGCAAACTTCTTCTAAGCAGTTGGATTCCCACGCGACCGGGGCCACTTTTTCCCCTTTCGCGTTCACCGGATTGCGCTGGATCTCCATCATGGCCGAGATGACGTTCATATTTTTGCGGTAAGGAATCTTAAACTCTTCTTGATACGGCGTTCCATTCGGTTCATCCTGGCGGGTTACGATCAGGTGTATGGTCTGTTGTTCGCTCATTTCTTGACGCTCCCTTCTTTGACCGTCTCCTCTTTCGCCACATCGTAACGGCGCGGACGCGGTTTAATCAGAGACACGTCAACTGGTTCGTACTCAAACACAGGACCTTCCGGCGTAAACTTCGCTTTGGTCGTTTTCAGCCAGTCTTCATCGTTACGATCCGGGAATTCCGGCTTGTAGTGAGCGCCGCGGCTCTCATTGCGATGATACGCCCCCAGAGTAATCACACGAGCCAGTTGCAGCATGTTCCACAATTGACGGGTAAACGGCCCCGCCTGGTTGCTCCATTTGCTGGTATCTACCATGCTGATGTTTTGATAGCGTTCCATCAGCTCTTGAATCTTTTCATCCGTCTTTTTCAAGCGGTCATTGTAGCGAACGACCGTCACGTTGTCAGTCATCCATTGTCCCAGCTCTTTGTGGAGCAAGTACGCGTTTTCCTTGCCGTCCATTTTCATGATGTTCTCATATTTCTCTTCCTCGACTTTGCGCTGGGTCTCAAACAGTCGGGATTCCATATCATCGACGGATTTCTCTAACCCGCGTACATATTCGATCGCTTTCGGGCCGGCAACCATTCCGCCAAAGATACAGGACAAGAGCGAGTTTGCCCCGAGACGGTTGGCTCCGTGATATTGATACTCACATTCCCCGGCCGCAAAAAGACCAGGAATGTTGGTCATCTGGTTATAGTCTACCCAGAGTCCGCCCATGGAGTAGTGAACGGCCGGGAAGATTTTCATCGGAACTTTGCGCGGATCTTCACCCATGAATTTCTCATAGATCTCGATGATTCCGCCCAGTTTGATATCGAGCTCTTTCGGGTCTTTGTGTGACAGGTCCAAATAAACCATGTTTTCCCCGTTGATCCCGAGTTTCATGTCAACACAAACCTTGAAGATGGCACGGGTAGCGATATCGCGCGGGACCAGGTTTCCATAAGCCGGGTACCATTCCTCAAGGAAGTACCAGGGCTTCCCGTCTTTATAAGTCCAGACGCGACCGCCTTCACCCCGCGCGGACTCGGACATCAAGCGCAGTTTATCATCACCGGGGATGGCTGTCGGGTGTACCTGGATAAATTCACCGTTTGCGTAATAAGCACCTTGTTGATAAACAGAGCTTGCCGCCGTTCCGGTATTGATCATGGAGTTGGTGGATTTACCAAAGATAATTCCCGGTCCACCGGTCGCAAGGATGACCGCGTCTGCCGGGAATGCGGTAATTTCACCACTTCTCAAGTTTTGCGCAACAATTCCGCGACAACGGCCTTCGTCATCTTGCACGATGGATAAGAATTCCCAGTGCTCAAACTTGGTTACTTTCCCTTCCACTTCGTAACGGCGGACCTGTTCGTCAAGTGCATACAAGAGTTGTTGGCCTGTCGTGGCACCTGCATAAGCCGTCCGGTGGTGTTTGGTTCCGCCAAAACGACGGAAGTCAATCAAACCTTCCGGGGTGCGGTTAAACGGCACTCCCATGCGGTCCATCAGATAGATGATTCCCGGAGCCGCTTCACACATCGCTTTTACCGGCGGCTGGTTGGCCAGAAAGTCTCCCCCGTAGATGGTATCGTCAAAGTGTTCCCACGGGGAGTCTCCTTCCCCTTTGGTATTTACCGCCCCGTTGATGCCCCCTTGTGCGCACACAGAGTGAGAGCGTTTCACGGGAACGATCGAAAACAATTGAACATTGGCGCCTGCCTCCGCTGCCTTCAGTGTAGCCATCAATCCAGCGAGACCGCCGCCGACGATGATTATTTTTTCATTCATTGGCGAGTGCTCCCTTCTAACGCTGTGCCAATTGCTGCATGAATTCTGGGTTTGCAAAAGCTAACAGAGAACTGATTCCAAGGTAGGAAACGAGAACAAATACAACACCCCATACCCATGTGGAAATATACTGGGCACGCGGGCCCACCGTGATACCCCAGCTGACCAGGAATGACCACATGCCATTGCTGAAATGGAAGACCGCAGCAACCACTCCGATGATGTAGAGGGTGAGGGTGACGGGGTTCTGCATCAATTGGTGCGTATGGTTTGCGAGTTCAGCTGCCGTAAAGTCGTAAATCGCCAGTTGAATCCGGGTCTCCCAGACGTGCCACGCCACGAATACCAAAGTGATGACACCGGTAACCCGTTGCAGCATAAACATGTAGTTACGAAACGTACCAAAATTTCCAACATTGTTTTTCGCTTGCAAAGCCACGTATAACCCGTAAACCCCATGGTATAACAGAGGCAAGAAAATAAAAAAGATTTCCAGTAAGAGCAAAAACGGCAGACTCCAAATTGATTCTACCTGCTCAATGAATGCTTTTGCCCCTTTTGTGGCATGCCAGTTGGTATACAAGTGTTCAAGTAAAAAAAAGCCCACCGGTATGACGCCCAATAAAGAGTGTAACCGACGGTTGAAGAAACTGCGTTGCGTGCTCATCTTGTGCCTCCAATCTAGGACTTAGTCGCAGGTTCTGTATTGCTTTACCGCTCTTTCCAAACACCATTGGATCAGAAAGGGGTTTCACTTCGTCGCCCTTATTTTACTCCCTTTGTCATAAATGCGTCAAGAAAGGGGAAGGTTGACCTGGCGCTTCAACCACTCCCTAGGATTCCAAAAATTCCCTTACCTGATAACCAAACTTGTCAAATTCGATCAGAAAAGCATCATGTCCATAAGGGGAGCCAAATTCAAGATAGGTGGATTTCTTGTTGTTCTTCAAGCAGACTTCGTGCAACTCCCTCTGCTGCCTGACCGGAAAATAAAGGTCTTCCGTGATCCCGATGGTCAGCATCTCCGCTTCAATTCTGGCGATCGCCCGTTCGACTCCTCCGCGTCCGCGTCCGATGTCATGGGTATCCATGGCATGGAGCAATAAAAGGTAAGTATTGGCATCAAATCTGTTCACCAGCTTTTTTCCCTGATAATGCAAATAACTTGCCACTCCGAGCGTGACAGGGTTATCCGCCCGCTTCATGCGAAAGCGCTCTTCAAACAATTTTTCCGTCCGGTAGGTAACCATTCCGATCATTCTCGCGATCGCCAAACCATTGACGGGCCCCGGTCCCGGATAGTAGTCCCCCCCTTGCCACATGGGGTCGGTGAGGATCGCCTGGCGTCCAATTTCATTATATGCGATGGATAAGGAGGACAACGTCGCACCCGTGGCGATGGGGATGCATTTTTTCACTTGTTTTGGGAACAGGATCGCCCATTCCAGGGCCAGCATCCCGCCCATCGAACCGCCGATCACCGCTTCCACGCGGTTGATCCCCAGCTTGTGCAAACATCGCTGCTGGGCTCTCACCATATCCCGGATGGTCACCTTGGGAAAACGGCTTCCGTAAGGCCGGCCCGTCTCGGGGTTGTTCGATGAAGGCCCGGTGCTCCCTCCGCACCCTCCCAATACGTTCATCGTAACCACCGCAAACCGGTGGAGGTCGATAAATCCATCCTCCCCGATCATCCCGTCCCACCAGCCCGGACCGGTTGAATCGCCAACTGCGCGCGTATCCCCCGTCAAAGCATGGCACAATAATATGACATTATTTTTGCCGGGTGAGATGGTGCCCGCAATTTCAACGGCAATGTTTACCTCCGGCAAGCGTTCTCCCGATTCCAAACGGAACTCTCCGATGTTCACCAATCGCGCCTCTCTCTGTAAACGAGTCAACATCCCCGTTTCCCCCTTGGCAGAAAATGAAAAGCCCCTCTTCCGAAGAAGAGGGGCTGATATATGCAAATAGCACCTTGAGAAAACCTCTTCTTCTCATCTCTCAGAACGGATCCCGTTCTGCAGGAATTGGCACCATTCGCTGAAACAAGCGTGGTTGCCGGGCATCATAGGGCCAGTCCCTCCGCCACTCTGGATAAGAAGAAATCGTGAAAATTTATTGATTTGTCAAGTTTCCACGCATTTATCGTTTATCATATTACTGGCCTGCCCCACTGTCAAGAGGGGACATGGACCGTTTTGTAGCCCGCTTTTTCCCTGTCGACGGAAGGAGCTTCCGGGTGCTCAAGCCAGCAGGCGACCCGATGGGTGGGAGAGACGTCTGTTTCAGGGGGCATCTCTTCGTGGCACGCGTTCATTGCATACGGGCAACGGTCGGCAAACGGACAGCCGGGGGGAGGATCAAACAGGTCCGGCGGAGAGCCCGGAATCGGCTGCAGCTCCCTCTGTTTGGACCAGTCCATCCGGGGCATGGAAGCCAACAGGCCCCAGGTATAAGGATGACGCGCTTGGTAAAAGATTTCGCTTACCAGGCCTGTCTCCACCAGGGAACCCCCGTACATCACAGCCACCCTGTCCGCTGTTTCAGCAACGACACCCAGATCGTGAGTAATTAAGAGAATGGCCGTTCCTGTTTTCTTCTGCAACTCCTTCATCAACCGCATGATTTGTGCCTGAATGGTCACATCCAAGGCCGTCGTGGGTTCGTCGGCGATCAACATTTTCGGACTGCAGGCCAGCGCCATGGCGATCATCACCCGTTGCCTCATCCCGCCGCTGAATTCATGCGGATACTGGGCAATCCTCTTTTCCGGGTTGGGAATGCCCACCAGGGTCAACATCTGAACCGCTTTTTCTTTGGCTGCCGTCACCCCGATTTTCTGATGCCAGCGAATCCCTTCGATAATCTGCTTTCCCACTGTCATCGTCGGGTTGAGAGAAGAGATCGGATCCTGAAAAATCATGCCGATTTCCGAACCGCGGATTTTAAATAATTCCCGCTCAGGGAGTTTCAGGAGATCTTTCCCCTGATAAATGATTTCTCCGCTCTTCACTTTGCCGGGAGGAGAAGGAATCAGGCGCACGAGGGAGAGGGCCGTTACACTTTTGCCGCTCCCTGATTCCCCCACAATCGCCAGCGTCTCCCCTTTATTTAAGTGAAAAGAGACGCCGCGCACCGCCTGCACTTCCCCGGCCGCCATTTCAAAAGAAACTTGCAGTCCGCTTACTTTGAGGAGTGATTCCATCCCGCTCTTCCTTTCTTATTTTCGCATCTTGGGGTCAAGAGCATCCCTGAGTCCGTCGCCAAAAGCATTAAAGGCCAGCATCGTTAAAGAGAGAAAGAGCGCCGGGAAAAAGAGGCGCCACCATTCGCCGGATAATACTGTGATTAACGCATCATTGATCATGGTTCCCCAGCTGGCGACAGGCGCTTGTACACCCAATCCAAGAAAACTGAGAAATGCTTCCGCGAAAATGGCTTGGGGGACGGTCAGCGTCAACATGATGATAATCGGCCCCATCGCATTGGGGATCAGGTGTTTGAAAAGCAGGCGCTTCGTTCCCGCTCCCAGCGTCACTGCGGCCAGCACAAATTCCTGTTCTTTGAGTTGCAACACTTGTCCTCGTACCAGGCGGGCCATATGGAGCCAACCGGTGACGGTCAAGGCCACAATGATCGTTCCCAGTCCGGGCCCCATCACCACCAGCAACAAAATGACGGTAAGCAAGTAAGGCAGGCCCCAGAGGACATCCACCATCCGCATCATGATCTCATCGGTGCGGCCCCCGCGATAACCCGCGATCCCTCCGTAGATCACCCCGATACACAAGTCGATCAAGGCGGCCAGCAAACCGATCGTGAGAGAGATCCTTCCCCCTTCCCAGACGCGGACAAAAACGTCACGCCCCAAATCATCCGTGCCAAACCAGTGTTCAGCCGACGGCTCCAGATTTTTGCCTGTCCGCAAATTTTGTTCGCTGTAATCATAAGGAGAGATCCACGGACCGATGACGGACATCAGGGCGATGAGCAAAATCAACACCAACCCCGTCATCGCCAACCAGTTTTTCCTCAGCCTGCGCCAGGCATCTTTCCAGTAGCCGGCAGGGGGGCGCTTGATTTTTTCCGAAGCGTTCCGGGAACGGACAGCGGGTTGAAAGCGAGGATTGAAAGCCGGTTCCATCCTTAATTGCCCCCTTTTTTGAACAGTTGAATCCGAGGATCGATGAGTCCATAAGCCAGGTCGACCAGAAAATTGACAAAGATTAAGAGAGAGGAATAAAACAGAGTCACACCCATAATCAAAGGATAATCACGATTGGAAATGCTCTCCACAAAATATTTGCCGATGCCCGGGATGGAGAAAATTTTTTCAATGACAAAGCTTCCTGTTAAAATGCCCACGGTCAGCGGGCCAATGATGGTGACAATCGGCAAAATCGAGTTGCGGATCGTATGGCGGAACACCACCAAATAAGGGGGCAGTCCCTTGGAGCGGGCTGTTCGGATATAATCTTGCGTCAGCACTTCCACCATGCTGGAACGCATCAGCCGTGTAATCGTTGCCAGAGGAAATGCAGCGAGCGCGATCGACGGCAAGATGCTGTATTCCCACCCTTCCCACGTTGCCACCGGGAATAACTCCCATTCCACGGCCAAATATTTCTGCATCAGCGGGGCCAGAACAAAGCTGGGGACGGAAATCCCAAGAACGGCAAAAAACATGGCTCCGTAATCAATCAGCCGATTATGGCGCAAAGCAGCAACCACGCCCAGAAGAAGACCGGTCACGACAGCTAGGATCAGCGCCTGGGTCCCCAATTGAGCAGACACGGGAAAACTCTCGGAAATAATGGTGTTCACCGTGCGGGTCTCATATTTGATGGAAGGTCCCAAATCCAGTTGAAGCAGACTCTTCATATAAATGAGATATTGAACGGGAATCGGCTCATCCAAGTGGTAGTACGACATCAGATTTTTCAGCACTTGTTCGGGCAACTTTTTTTCCCCGGAAAAGGGATCTCCCGGGATTGCTTTCATCATCAGAAAAGTTAATGTGGCAATCACCCATAAAGTTATAACCATCTGGAACAGCCGCCGAATGATATAACGGTTCAAGCAACCCACTCCCTGTTTCGACTTAAAAGGATTGTAAATAATCGAAAAGCGTTATCCTTTCTAATCATCCCCCAAATCCCATTTTTCAGTCAAGACGGGAAGCATGTTGGCAACACGCTCCGGCACCGTCTTTCCATTGATTCCAATCCATCCACCTACACTTCATTGCTGAATGCCCGTCAGCAAAAAAATAAAATGCCCTCCCAAGGGGAGAGCGGCACTTTTTGCAATGATCAGGAATGAGTTGCCTCGGCAAGTTCCTTTACATCCAATCCGAAAGCCGTATGCAGTTTGCGGACCGCATCCAAAGCCGATTCACGGTCTACAACGCAGGATATTTTGATCTCCGATGTAGACACCATTTTGATGCGGATTCCCGCTTCGCTCAATGTGGCAAACATCTTGGCCGCCACGCCGGGACGGGTCATCATGCCCACACCGACGGCCGATACTTTCGCCAGTCCGGATTCGGACAATATTTTTACATATCCCAACTCTTCTTTGGCTTCCTCCAACACTTTTTTCGCTTCTTTGCCTTCCGCTTCATCCACACTAAATGCCACGTCTACATGCTTGGAATCATGCTCGCTTTGCACGATCATGTCCACATTGATGTGCGCGTCGGCCAAACAGCCGAACAGGCGGGCCAAAGTATCTTCACGGTTTGGCAGACCGAGCACTTTGATTCTTGCCACATTCAAATCATGTGCAATACCGCGTACATTCAATGCCGTTTCCATAGCGTCAGCCTCCTTCACCCATGTTCCGGGCTCATCGACAAAACTGGATCGCACCACGAGTTGAACTTGATGTAACAGCGCACTTTCCACCGAACGCGGGTGAAGTACACCTGCTCCCAAGTGAGCTAATTCCAGCATTTCTTCATATGAGATTTCGTCCATTTTTTGAGCGTTAGGCACAACACGGGGATCAGCCGTATACACCCCTGTCACATCCGTGTAAATTTCACAATAATCGGCTTGGAGGGCGGCGGCCAATGTAACGGCACTGGTGTCCGATCCTCCACGGCCCAACGTGGTGATCTCCCCATCCGGGGATATTCCCTGGAAACCTGCTACAACTACAATTTCACCGCGTTCCAAACACTGCATAATGGGCTTGGTATCGACATATTGCACCATGGCTTTTCCATGGATGCGATTGGTCCGGATTCCAGCTTGCCATCCGGTCATGGATCGGGCCGGCAGTCCTTTGGCATTGAGAGCCATGGTCAGCAAGGCAATGGACACCTGTTCTCCGGTTGTCAGGAGCATATCCATCTCCCGCGGAGAAGGGTCGTCGTTAATCTGATAGGCGAGTTCTACCAGTTCATCCGTTGATTTTCCCATCGCTGAAACGACTACGACAACCTGATGACCCGACGCTTTCGTCTTGGCCACCGTATCAGCCACTCTCTGGATTCGTTCAACACTGCCCACGGAGGTTCCACCAAATTTTTGCACAACGATTCCCATGGTTCCTCTCCTTTTTGCATGTTTGCAGAAAAACTCGCTATAAAAAAACAGAAGACCACAGCAGAGAGTAGCAAGCTGTCGCCTTTTCACAAAACGTTCCAGTTCGCTCTTCTCTGTGAGATAGCTCTTCACAAAAGCAGTGGCTTCTGTGACAGTGCCGTCCCTGTTCGGGTACGGCCCCAGCCCGGTTGAATACGGGATCCAATCCGGACTTCGGCGGATGTCCCCTTTCCCTGCTCCTCATCGGTCCCGTCCCTCGGAACAAGTACTCTTGAACCTCCGCGCCTCTACTTCACATGATCAGCGAGATGCATAAATATGAAGTTTCATGTTGCTAATAATAATATCATAAAGTTTCCTATTCTGGCAACAGTTATTGTGATGTACTTCACGTATTCATCAAAGCTTAACTTGGCACGGTACCTTCTGAAAGATATAATGAACGTGGTATGATTCCCTATTTAACTCCAATTGGAGCGTGATTAAAAATGAGTACAATCGGGCTGCCCGGTTTAATCGTGATTCTCATCGTGGCCCTCTTGCTGTTCGGCCCCAAAAAACTGCCTGAGCTTGGTCGTGCAACCGGCCAAACCTTAAAAGCTTTCCGCGATTCCATTTCAGGTAAACCCGATAACGAAACCGACGAAAAAGACCACTCCAAGTAAACTTTGCTCACCGGCACAGGTGGGCTTTTTGATTAAAAAAAGTGCGGGACCTCCATACCCGCACTTGATTCATTCTTGTTCACAATCCCGTTCAACCATTTTAGCTGTGTGGAATCCGCTGATCACCGCCATGGGTGCGCCACCGACCGGCCGGGTCGTGCTCCCGGTATAATATAAGCCTTTGATTCTCCGATCTTTGACAGGTAGACACAAGAACGATTTGATGCGATGAACAGCGGAACCATAAAGCGGTCCTCCCCATGTTCCGGAACCTTCTTCCAACTCCTTCGGACCGTAGATTTTTTCCACTTCCAGGCAATCAGACAGCCCGCTAAGCCCACAGTCGTTTTCCAACCAGTAGATCAGGTGATGACGGTACTCCTCCATCCGGGTTGCCAGTTCTTCTTCCTTATACCCGTGACTTGCCGGTACATGGACCAGTACGTATAAGTTACTCCCCCTCTTGGCGTGATCCCGTTCTGAAAAGCTGGAATTGCAAATGTAAATGGAAGGCGAGAGCGGCCACTCTCTTCGTTCGAAAATATCGATATACTCCCGGCCATAGTCCAGAGGGAAAAAGAAGTTGTGATGGTGCAGATGGGGAAATACTTTACTTACCCCAAACAAACAGAGAAAAGCGGACTGCCTGAATGAAGCGGAAAATACCGGTTTGCTTTTTTCAAGAAGCATCCGCTCCTTGGTCGTGCGCACATCTACATCGGAAATGACAAAGTCTGCTTCCCACTTCTCATCACCCGACCGGACGCCAACCACCTGTTCCTCTTGCACCAGAATTTCATCGACCGGACACTCAGTATAAATTTGCACTCCCAGCGACCTGGCCAACTTCTCATATGCTTCGATCAGACGGTAATTTCCGCCTTCTATGTAAAAAACGCCTTGCACTAGTTCCAGATAGGCGATGAGTGAAACCGTGGCCGGGGTATGAAACGGAGAAGACCCGACATAAGCGGCATACCTGTTCATCATCGCCAGCAACCTTGGATCATCAAAAAAGCGCCGGTGGAATGAATCCATGGACCGGAAAGGATGCACCGACATGAAAGCCTTTAGCATGCGCGGAGAAAAAAAATCCGACCAGTCACCCATCGGATTTTGCCAAAAATGCTCTTCAACCACCTCGTACATCCGTTGAATCTCAACAAGATAGTCCAAAAAACCCTGCCGGTTCTCGGGTGAAAACCGGGCTAATTGTTTGCTCATCTCATCAGGATCTGCCGTTAAATCGATCACTGTTTTATTTGAAAAAAAGTTACGGCTGTTGACTGCCAGAGGGATCAAGCGGAGGTCCGGATCAATCGTTTTTCCCGCCTCGCGAAAGACCTGTTCGAAAATCCACGGCATGCTGATCATCGAAGGGCCCAAATCAAACCGATAATCTTTTAAGGTTACCTCTTGCAGCTTTCCGCCCAGCTTTTTTTGTTTTTCCAGCAGAATCATCTCATAGCCGCGGGCTGCGAGTTTGATGGCTGAAACTAACCCCGCCATCCCTCCCCCGATTATCACACCCTTTTTCATGGCAATCTTCTTCCCCTCCGTTTATCTTTCCTTCTACCGTCCGAGCAAGGGTGACAAACTTCATTCACCCGTGAAGACGGATGCCTGCGTATTCTCTACTTACAGCTGCTTCCGCTGGGCCGGCCCGGTTGAAAATCGAGGTCAGGCTGATGACCGACCATGCTGACCGAATATGTCTATTGTAGGCACGGAATCATATGTTCGTCAATTTCCCGCGAACCAAGCATTCCTCATTCTTTCAGGCGTACGCAGCATTTTTATTTTATCAGCTTGGCCAACTGTTTAAGGTGCTTTTCAATTTGATCTAAATGTTGATTCATTTGATTGAATTTAACATTCACTTCTTTGCGCAAATCATGGAGCTGTCTCGCGATTAAAGCGATATTGGTTTCGACGTATTCGGCATTATACTCCATCTCTATTGATTTAGTCAGTTTTTCGGTTTTTAAATAACCGGGACTCGCATTTTTCAAATAACTATATGCTTCACGGGCATTCCTGGCTCGATAGAGACTTAATTCTTCAGCCAGTTTGAACACATGCGCCCGGGAAATCGCGTGGTTATTTTCCTCAAGGCAAAACTCCAATAATCCATTTATAACTCCATTGGAAAATCTGAATTTCTCTTTCAGGTCATAGATGATTTGAATGAGGGGTTTCGGAACCGGCTTTCCCCCGTTATATTCTGAAAGCAATTCGACCGGATCGACGTTTTCCAATTGCTGAAGGCGTTTCTCCCGTTCTGTCATGATATCCTCCTTTATGTAAACTCTAATCCGATTATAACATTTCCAATAATTAATAACTTATTTTTAGAGTGAATATATTTCTAAAACCACTCCAAAAACAAACTCTGCCGGAGTTCATCTCCGGCAGAGTCATGGTCTCTCTCCTTCATAACTCAACTTTGCCGCAATGCTTCTATAATCGTGCGTGCCAACTGGTCCCCGATCCCTGCTTTCCGATACTCTTCAACAGTCGCCTCTTTCATGTTGTCGATCGTGCCAAAATGGCGAAACAATTGTTGTTTTCTTTTTGGACCCACGCCGGGGATCTTGTCCAGTCGGGACTCAATCATATTCTTGCCGCGCGTCTGCCGATGGAACGTCACGGCAAAGCGGTGCACTTCTTCCTGAATGCGCTGGATCAGATAAAATTCCTGTGTACCTCGCTTCAGATCCACTTCTTGCGGCGGATCGCCAAACAGGAGCCGGGCGGTCCGATGTTTTTCATCTTTGACCATCCCCGCGACGGGAATATAGAGCCCCAACTCATTTTCCAGCACATCAGCTGCCGCAGACATTTGTCCTTTCCCGCCGTCAACCAAAATCAAATCGGGCAAAGGCAAATTTTCCTTCAGTACCCGCTGGTAACGACGGCGAATCGTTTCCCGCATCGATTCATAGTCATCAGGTCCGGTCACTGAACGAATCTTAAACTTTCGATACTCTTTTTTCTCCGGTTTTCCGTCAATGTAGCAGACCATCGCCGACACGGGATCCGCTCCCTGGATATTGGAGTTGTCAAACGCTTCAATGCGGCGGGGGGTCCCGATCCCCATCGCCATACCCAGGTTTTGAATCGCTTGAATCGTTTTCTCCCCATCCCTCTCCATCAGCCTGAGCCGTTCCTGCAAGGCGATTTTGGCATTTTCCATCGCCATGTTGACCAGGTTTTTCTTCAATCCGCGCCGGGGCACGTGGACATGCACCCCGGTCAGATAACCGGCGATGAGGTCGCTGTCCACACCTGTCGGGAGATGGATCTCTTTCGGCAAGGCGGGCGTCTCATGGTAAAACTGGGCCACAAAAGAGAGGAATTCTTCTTCCGGTTCGTTATAGTGGGGAAAAATCGAAACCTCTCTTTCGATCAACTTCCCCTGACGGACAAAGAAGACTTGCACGCACATCCAACCTTTATCCGCCGCATACCCAAACGCATCCCGGTCCGACTGGTCATTCAGGACGATGTTTTGCTTTTCCATCACCGCTTCAATATCCGAAATCAGGTCCCGGTACTCTTTGGCCCGTTCAAATTGAAGCTGTTCCGCCGCTTCCTCCATCTTTTTGCGAAGTTCCTGTACCAGTTCGGGATATCCCCCGTTTAGAAAGCGGGTGATTTTCTTTGTGATTTCTTCATATTGATCAGGGTCAACCGGGTACTCACAAGGAGCCAGACACTGGTTCAGGTGATAATAGAGACAGACTCTCTTGGGCAGAGTCCGGCACTTTCGCAAGGGAAACAGGCGGTCCAGCAACTTTTTCGTCTGCTTGGCCGCTCCCGCATCGGGATAGGGACCGAAATACTTGGACCCGTCTTTTTTCAGCTTTCTCGTCACTTCCAGCCGGGGGTGCTTATCTCTGGTCAAACGGATGTAAGGATACGATTTGTCATCTTTCAGCATAACGTTATAACGCGGCCGGTGCTTCTTGATTAAATTGCATTCCAGAATGAGAGCTTCCAGGGGGCTCCTGGTGACGATATATTCAAAGTCAGCGATATCCATCACCAGTCGCTGGGTTTTCCCGTCATGGCTGCCCGTGAAATAAGAGCGTACCCGGCTCTTCAAATTTTTCGCCTTCCCCACATAGATGATTTCCCCGTCTTTATTTTTCATCAGGTAACAGCCGGGTTGTTCAGGCAGGAGAGAAAGTTTTTCTTGAATCATCGTCTCCATTCCCCTCCTCTCTACAGAAATCCTTGATGAACAGGTAGTGTCGAAGAGAGTCAATCATGGTATAGTTAGCGTATGAAAATGGAAGGAGGCATATTTCGTTGAGTTATTCTTCACTGCTTAAAAAACACGGGCTGAAAATTTGGCTCAGCAACTTTCTGGGAAATGTGGCCACATCCATCGTCATCGGAGTGATTACTTTCATTCTGGTGTTCGGGGGACTGATCCTCATCGGCGCAACCGCCGGCCCGCTGTTGATGGGACTCGATCAGAATATGACTGAAGAAGAGATGTTCCGGGTGATCGATCAGTCCTTGTTAGCTCCCGGCATCGCCCTGTCTATTCTCATCTTGTTCGTTCTCTTCTTTATCCTGATCCTTCTTCCGACAGCGTTTCAAACTGCCGGTTCCATCGCCGTCGCTGTTGAAGCGGCCGCCTTTAACCGTTCAGATGTCGGGACCTTTTTTTCCAAAGGGTTCAAGTACACGGGGAAAATGTTTCTCTTCTTCCTGCTTTCCAGTTTACTATATTTAGCAGTCTTTGTGGTTGGCGGAATTGCTTTTCCCTTCTTCGCCACTGACAACGGGGGAGGAATCATTCTCGGTGTATTGTTAACCCTGGCCGCGATCGTGTTGGCCGTGTTGCTCGGGCTCGCTTTGATGCATGCACCTGTGATTCTCATTGCCGAACATACAAAGGTCACCCAAGCCATCTCCAAATCCTTTTATCTGTTTAAAAAAGCCTTTGGCCGGGTTTTCGGCAGTGCTTTTTACGCGTTCTTGATCACGGCGGGATTGTTTGTGATCTATTTTATCGTGTTGTTGATATTCGGTTCCGTCTTTGCGGGATTCAGTGCCGCAGGGACGGGAGGGGAAGAAGCGGCCGCCATCTTTTCCCTGATTGGCAACCTGGTCGGAATGGCCTTGAGTTGGGTGGTTGGACCCGTGTTCACCACTATCACGTCCCTGTTGATTATTCATCGTTACTTTAAGTATTTGCGACATTGGATCAACCCGCATGTCCCCGGCGGGGAGTCTGCACCCGGCGGCAACCATCCAAACACTGACTTCAAGCCTTCTTTCTCGATCAAAACAGATGCCGAACCCTCACAACATTCAAACCGTTCCGATTCCGATGAAACTTTTAACTGGGACACGGATGGTCCGGAAAAAAATCAGTGATTCCGGGTCCCGTTCAATGACCGACATAAAAGAGCGGTGCAAGGAGTTTGCACCGCTCTTTTTTACAGGTATTCGTTGACCCATTCCAGCAATTGTTCTTTCGGTTGCAAGCCGGTCATTTTGGCGACCATTTCACCATTTTTGAAAACCATGAGCGTCGGAATGCTCATCACTCCGAAGCGGCCTGCAGATTCGGGATTGTTGTCCACGTTTACTTTGGCAATTTTGAGTTTATTGCCGATTTCTCCGTCTATTTCTTCCAGAATGGGAGCCAGCATTTTACAAGGGCCGCACCATGGTGCCCAGAAATCCACCAAAACCGTTCCCGCTTCGGGATTTTCCACCTCGGTGGCAAATGTTTGGTCCGTGATATCTACAATGGCCATGAAACGCAAATCCTCCTTCGTATTTGTGCAAAAGCCATTTTAAATGAAATTGTTTCCTGTGACCGATTCACAATGTTAGTATACCACTGTCTAAAAAAAGTTCCAAGTGTTTCGATATACGAAATAAAGAAAGGACACGGCTTCCGTGCCCTTTCGAGTATTGCAAAACCAATTCCGATTCTGTCCCTTTACCCACTGGCCAACAGTTTTTTAAATTCTTCCGTCAACAACGGAACCACTTCAAACAAATCACCGACAATCCCGTAATCGGCCACTTGGAAAATGGGCGCTTCCGGGTCTTTGTTAATCGCGACAATCACTTTGGAGTTGGACATTCCGGCCAGGTGCTGAATGGCCCCGGAGATTCCGCAAGCGATATATAGATCAGGGGTTACCACTTTCCCTGTCTGCCCGATTTGCAGAGCGTAGTCACAATAGCCGGAATCACAGGCGCCACGGGAGGCTCCTACGGCACCTCCAAGCACGTCAGCCAACTCCTGAAGGGGCTTAAAGCCTTCAGCGCTCTTCACCCCGCGCCCCCCGGAAACGATGATGCGAGCTTCAGAAAGATCCACTCCGCCTGCCGACTTTTTCACGATGTCTTTCACCAGAGTACGAAGCGAATCGGGGGCAAAATCGACTTGCAACTCTTCCACTTGAGCCGTACGGTTGCCATCGGGCTCTCCGGCAGCAATGTTGTTGGGACGCAGAGTAGCAAAGACGATGCCGTCCTTTACCACTTTTTTCACAAATGCTTTCCCGGCATAAATCGGGCGGGTGAAGACGATTTGGCCGTTGACCAGTTCCACGTTGGTACAATCGGAGATCAAACCCGTTCCCAAACGGGCAGCCACCCGGGGGGAGACGTCTCTTCCCACTGCCGTGTGCCCGGTCAAAATCACATCGGGTTGAACGTGTTCAATCACTTTTTTAAACGCTTGAAAATAAGCATCGGTGGTATATTGATCCAGTTCCGGGTTCAAAACGGTGATGACCCTGTCGGCACCGTAATGAGCCAGGGGATCGACGAGGTCTTTGGCAAAGCTTCCGAAGACAGCGGCGGTAATCTGTCCTCCTTCGGCAACCATGCGGGCCGCGGCCAAAGCTTCAAAGCTGACATTCCGCAATTTTTGCTCACGAACATCTGCCAAAACGAGTACATTTTTGCTCATCCTCAGATCCTCCTCGCTGTTAGATCACTTTCGCTTCGGAACGCAACAATTGCACCAATTCTTTTGCTTGGTCAGCAAGGTCGCCTGTTAAGATTTTTCCGGCTTCTTTTTTCGGCGGAAGGAAGGTTTCGATGATCTCTGTTTTTGCCGCAATTTCCTCTTCGTCCAGATCCAGGTCATCCAATTCCAGGCGAGTAAGCGGTTTCTTTTTTGCCTTCATAATGCCCGGGAGGGACGGATAGCGCGGATCATTCAGCCCTTGCTGTGCGGTTACCAGAATCGGCAGTTTGGCGTCGATATACTCCACATCCCCTTCGACGTCTTTTTCCACGGAAACCTTGTCTCCCTCGACGGTCAATTTGGTAATGGTGGAGATATGGGGAATTTCAAGCAGTTCAGCCAATCGGGGGCCCACTTGTGCGGAGCCGTCATCGACCGCCATATATCCGCACAGAATGATGTCAAAATCCAAATCCTCTTCCCGAATGGTCGCAGCCAGAACTTGGGCAATCGTATGTTCATCCACCTGGTCTCCCAGATCTTCGAGATCGACGATGACCCCTTTATCCGCTCCCATCGCCATCGCGGTACGGAGAGCTTGTTCCGCCCGTTCCGGACCGATGGTGATCACCGTCACTTCTCCTCCGTGCTGCTCCTTCAGCTTAATGGCTTCTTCCACCGCGTACTCGTCATAAGGGTTGATCACAAACTCCGCACCGTCTTCATTGATTTTGCCGTTTTCAATGGTGATCCGCTCTTCGGTGTCAAACGTTTGTTTTAAGCAAACCAAGATGTTCATATGGTTCTCCCCCTATTCAAAAAAGAATTGGTGCAGTGTGTTACTTCCTCATTCCGTCGATAAACAGCCGATGGATCTGTTCAACTTGGCCTGACAAGCTGTATTTATAATCATTCATAATCCAGGAAGTAACGGTTTCATCCAGGGTGCCGAAAATCATTTTTCTGGTGGCGCGGACATCCAGATCAGGACGAAATACGCCTTGCCGGATTCCATTTTCCACCACTTGATCAATGATATCCAGATAGCGTTTTAAAATCTCGCCGATCCCTTTGCGCACCTCCGGATTGGACTGGCGAAGTTCGATCTGGGTCACTGTTGCCAAACGCCGGTCTTTTTCCAGCCTTTCAAAGTGAATCCGGATCAACGTGTACAATTGATCCACGGCTGACTCGACCGATTGGAGCGCTTCTTCCACATCGGAGATGAATGATCCCATCTTTTCGCTGAACACCGAGATCAGCACATCATCTTTGTTTTTGAAATAAAGATAAATGGTTCCGTCCGCCACCTTGGCTTCACGGGCAATCTTGGATACCTGAGCGTTATGGTATCCATGCTCGGCGATGACCCTCACCGCGGCATCTATAATTGCATCGTACTTTTCTCCCGTCCGTTTGGCCATGTCATATTCCTCTCTCCAATACTGAATGACTATTCATTCAATTTATAGTTTAGTATTCAAATCTTTTTTTGTCAACGCTTTCGACACATTTTCAAATATAGAATCTAATGGAATCGCTTACCTTTTTATGCATTTTGAAATCTTTTTATCTCTGTCGAGAATAGTTTAGCAGATTTTTATTCCACAAACAAACCGAGGCCGAAACCCCGGCTGATTGAATATGTTCAGACGGCCACTTTCCCCGCTTCCTCCTTCAGCACCCGCCGCAATACCTTTCCGACTGATGACTTCGGCAGTTCGTCCCGAAATTCATAGAGGCGCGGAACTTTGTAAGCAGCCAATTTTTCACGGCAAAATCGGTCGAGCTCTTCTTCAGTAACCTGGTGATCTTTTTTTAAGACGATAAATGCTTTCACCGTTTCCCCGCGATAGGGGTGAGGTACACCCACCACAGCAGCTTCCTGGACAGCCGGATGTTCAAACAGCACTTCTTCCACTTCGCGCGGATAAATGTTGAATCCCCCGGCAATAATGACATCTTTTTTGCGGTCGACGATATAAAAGTAGCCGTCTTCATCCATTCTGGCGATATCCCCCGTGCTGAGCCAGCCGTCTCGAAGCACTTTGTCCGTTTCCTCCGGACGCTTCCAGTATCCCTTCATCACCTGGGGACCTCTCACCTGCAGTTCTCCCAGTTGACCCATGGAAACTTCCTCGCCCGTTTCGGGATCAACAATGCGGCAATCGGTATCCGGCCACGGAAGTCCGATCGTACCGCTTTTCACCCTGTCCCAGATCAGGTTGGCGTGGGTGACGGGCGATGTTTCAGTCATTCCGTATCCTTCCACCAGCAAACCGCCGGTCAAGTCCTCAAATTTCTCCTGCACTTCCAGCGGAAGGGGCGCAGATCCGCTGAGGCAGGCCCGGATGGAAGAAAGATCATACTTGCCGATCTCCGGATGATTGATCAAACCCACATACATGGTAGGAGCCCCCGGAAACAGGGTGGGACGGTGCTTGCTGATCAACTTTAAAATCAAGTCGCGATCAAATGAGGGAACCAAAATCATCGTTGCCGCGATCCGAACCGCAAAATTCATCACGACCGTCATCCCGTACACATGAAAAAACGGCAAAACGCCCAGAACCGACTCTTTGCCCCGCTCTGCTTGATAGATCCATGCCTCCGCCTGGCAACAGTTTACCACAAGGTTGCGGTGGGTCAGCATGGCCCCTTTGGCAAGGCCGGTCGTTCCCCCGGTGTACTGCAGCAGAGCCAGATCGTCTCCCGACTCATAAACGGGTTCCACGGCGGTTGGAACCGCTTTCTCGATCAGGCGGGAAAAAGCGTAGACATCTCCTCCATACGGAATCCTGACATTCGTCCCGTCTTTGAGCATTTTTAGCGAATAGAGCCAATTTTTGGGAAAAGGAAGATAATCCTTGATACTGGTAACGATGATGCGCTTGAGGTGACATTTTGCCCGTACATTGGCAACCTTTTGGTACACCAGATCCAGGCAGATCAAGGTTTCCGCTTCCGAATCCGCCAGCTGATGCTCCAATTCCCTTTCCGTATACAAAGGATTGATCTGCACCACGACTCCTCCGACAAACAAGGCCGCGTAGTAAGCGATCACCGCCTGGGGTGAATTGGGAAGCATAATGCCGACCCGTTCTCCTTTTTGCACACCCAATTCTTTTAAAGCGTTTGCAAAACGATACACATCGAGGAGCAAGTCTTGAAATGTGAGCCGTTTTCCCAAAAAGAAGATCGCATCACGATGAGGAAAGTCATTTGCCGCGTCAACCAGGAAACGGGTTAACGGAACATCCGGGTACTCCAGTGTTTTCGGAATTTGTGGAGGATAATGACGGAGCCAAACTTTCTCTGTGCCTGACATTTTGTTTCCCTCCCCTTTCTGACTGAACAGTCATTCAATATACGCGAAAAATAATTTAGAATATATTTTATGATCGCTCAAGATTATTTTATCCAATTTTTCTCCGTTTTTAAACCTTCTTTTTAAGAGAAGAATTTTATACGGTCACCCGATTCTCTTGATGCTTTACCCGCAAAACATCTCCCCCCTTTCAAGACATGGGGGGAGATGTTTATCCTTGCTTCCGGTCCGGGTCCCCGGGGGATAACACCCGCGGGCGCTTGGTTTTGATCGGCATGGGCGATCGCACCAGCACGTCCAGGAATGCTTTTGCATTAAAAGGAACCAGAGGCCACAGATAAGGGGTATCCAACACTCTGATTCGCGCGAGCCAAATGAATAACGCGACAATCCCGATGACCAGACCGGGCAGATGAAAGGCGGCCGTAAGCACCAGCAAAATAAGCCGCACGATTTTGTTGGCCAACCCCATTTCATAGCTGGGGGTGGCAAAAGTGCCGATCACGGCGATGGCTACATATAAAATGACCTCGGATGTGAAAAGACCCACTTCCACCGCAGTCTCCCCCAATAAGATCGCGGCGACTAAGCCCATGGCAGTCGCCAGGGGGGAAGGAGTGTGAATGGAAGCCATCCGTAAAATCTCCACACCCACTTCAGCAATCACAATTTGCAAAAATAAGGGAATGGCAGCCTCTTTTTTGGGCCCGATAAATTGAAGCGCATCCGGAAGAAGCTGGGGGTCCGCCGCTGCCAAATACCAAAAAGGCAGCAAAAAGAGCGACAAAAACATGGCGATAAAACGGACCCAGCGCAAAAACACGCCCACCACCGGCGTTTGTCTGTATTCTTCCGCGTGTTGGACATGATGAAAAAAAGTGGTGGGAGTAATCATCACACTGGGGGAAGTATCGACATAAATGAGGACATGTCCTTCCAACAGATGGACGGCCGCCACGTCGGGGCGTTCCGTAAACCGCACCATCGGATACGGGTTCCAATACCTTTTAAACATAAATTCTTCCAGGCTCTTCTCCGCCATCGGAAGCCCGTCCGTCGTCACTTTTTCGATCTTCTCCCGCACGGTGTTCACCAGGGCCGGGTCAGCGATATCCTTGATGTAAGCAATACAGATATCTGTCTTTGACCTTTTGCCCGCTTGAAAATACTCCATTCGCAGATTCGGGTCGCGCAAACGGCGCCGGGTTAAAGCAGTATTCGAAATAATCGTCTCGACAAACCCATCCCGTGCACCGCGCACCACTCTCTCCACGTCCGGTTCCTCCGGACTGCGGGCCGGATAAGTGCGCGCATCGATCACGATCGCCTGAGCTTCCCCATCGATCAACATGGCTGTAGAACCGGCTAAAACGGAACTGACCACCTTTTCGGTCTGGTCGGTCTTTTCCACCTCGATATAGGCGATTTCAGTTTCGAGAAGTCTCCGCAAGGGATCAACGGCCAATTGCTCCTGTTTCAAGGTGGAGAGATGATCCATCACCCGGTTCAAGATGCCATCTTTGGCAAAACCATCGATAAAATATAAGGCAACCTTTTTTTCAGCATAAGTGAGACGACGGCAAATCACGTCAAAACTCTCACCGACACCCAAAATCCGGTTCAGCAGATCGATATTTTTCTCGATGGACACATCTACCTTCGCTGTCTTCCAAGCCGGTTGGCTTTCAGTCTGGCTCATGGGAGATCACCTGTACACTATTGATTTCTCCATTATTTCCAGACAAAATGAAGTTCAAACCATCCGTGGAAGCTATGCTGAATACTGTTCGGGGAACATTGAAATCCCCCATTTTGCTAATACACCATTCATGTTGTCTATCATCTCAGGGGAAATAAGACATAAGCAGAACTAAACTAATTTATTGATAGTGCTTAAGAATTATTTTGATAATTAATCAGTTCTGCCCTATTATTCCAGCGGGTAACGATTAACCATTTCAGGCGGAGCCGCTTTAAATCCTCGAAAAATCGAATCTTTGGTTTCGTCGCTAATGAGATAATTCAGAACTTCATTTTCGGAAATCCACTGATAAGCAGAATGATCTTCACTCAATTGGATATTTGCCGGATCATCTGTAAGGTGAACCAGATAAACGATTTCCACTGTGTGCCTGGTTCCGTTCTCCGAGAGATAGGAAAAGATTTTATACGGCTTGATGACTTCGACATTTAAATTTACTTCTTCACGGAATTCTCTTTTCAGAGCATCGGCCGGGTCTTCACCAAAATCCACTTTTCCGCCCGGCAACTCATAGTAACCCGGCAAAAAGGCTTCTTGTAAAGACCGCTCTACAATAAGCGTCTTTCCTTGATGATAAATAAAACCTGTACAAACGATTTTCTGATACATTTTAGTCCTCCAATTATTACATTTGAATAGATCACCAAGTCATTTCCGAAATCTACTTGACTGATCCTGTCAATAAAAGATCAGCTATTTCTCTTGGTCGAACATCATGATCAGCTAAATCCTTGATCTCCATCCATACAGTTTCAAATGTACCACGTTTTCTATCCAGTTGAGTAAATTCTTTTCCTTGGCCTGTACCAAAAGTACCTCCAGTAATCTCACCGAGGAAATAATATTGCAACCCGCCATTAAATTCGATTATGGCTACCCTTTCTTTTATCGCGATGGTAACACCTAATTCTTCAAATGCCTCGCGTATTGTTGCATCTTCTGGCGACTCCCCTTCTTTAATTCTTCCACCAGGGATAACATAAAATGTCATCCCGTCACGAACTCTTTTTATTAAAGCGACGCGGTTTCCACGAATCAAAATCACTGATCCTCGATCTTTCATTTGAAACTCTCCTCACAAGCAATGAAGCCATTGCTTTTCAAATGCTCGAGAGCTTGGTGCAAAAGATTTTCCGAAGACTCAAGCCCATTCAATACCACAAAATTTTCTTCTTCTGCAATCAGGGAGTAATGCTGAGTGATATGTTGATGATAAAGAAGAAACGCTTCCTCTTTAGTTCGGTCGGGCCAAATATCAACCCCGGCATTGTAGCCAAAAAAAGGCTTGGTTTGAATATGCCGCTGAAGTGCTATATCACTGGGAACCTCGATATAAAAAACACAATCAGGCTTCTTTGCGAATTGGTAACATTGACGAACATATTCGTTCTCAATTCCTCTCGCGCTGTCTCTCGTCCATGCTGTGTAAACCCAACGATCCGCCAGAACTACATCCGCCTTTTTTAGTGCAGGCTGAATAATCTCTTCATAGCGAAGGGCAAATTCTGCCAAATGTAATAAACAGTAGGTTAGCGGTGTAAAAGAGGAATCGACCTTTTTTTGATTGATAATTCTTTGTATCGATGGATAAGAATTCCACTCCGTGAAAGTTGTCTGCATTCCTCTTTTTTCAAGCGCATTCTTAACCAGATGAATTAATGTACTCTTACCGCTTCTTCCTGCACCTTCAAAGACAATGAGTTTCGCTTGCTTCTCATCCACTTTGGCTTCCCTCTATTCTAAACTTTTCGAATTTTGATTCAACAACACTTTAACTTCAGCAACATGAAGAGAGTGGGGCTCTTTTTTCACTAAACCTAATTGACTTTCCAAAACTGAAATCCGTTCAAACAGAGGAATAGTCAACTGTTCAGCTTGATGAAACTTCTTTTCCGATTTTCTCATCCATTCCTGTTCCATAGAAGGAGTCATACCAGATTCAATTGCCTCGATCGTTCCTTCCACCAATTGCAACATCATTTCACCATGATCCTGAATAAACCTCTCTATATCTCTTCTTAGCGCGAGATAAGATTCTTTATACTCACTTTCCTCGCTATTCAAGCCAGGTTGCATCACACGTCCTTCAATTTTCCTCATTCGGTAGTCCATCTGATAAATGTGCTTTAAACTCGGTTTTGCATGTCCAAAATAGCTCATGACCATGTGATAAAGTTGTCCTACTCTTGGATCTGTAAAGTCGTAGTCCCCTAAGTCATACCAATTTTTACGTTTAATACGTCCCTCCGCCAAAAGTTTCTCTGTAAGGGATGTGCCGGAATAAGGCTTGAATTTGCCCGTTACATCACGAATGTCGAAGGTCCCGAGCTTCTTCAAAAACTCGATGTTTTCCTTCATCCCTTCTAAAGAAACTTCCGGTTCAAACGGCATCATTCCGATGGATATTTCAGGAATGCCTACTTTCTTGAGAATCCGAACTGCCTCGACGTTTTGTTCCGGGGTAATATCTTTTTGATACCGCTTCAAGCTGTCAGCATGACCTGATTCCAGACCAAGAAAAATCTTTTTAAGACCTATTTCTTTTAACGCAAGGAATATGTCTTCCCTTACACAAACAGCACGAACTTGTAACCACAAATTTAAATCATTCATGCCAGCTTTCTTGATTTTTTCGCAGAACGATAAAATCCAATCCCGACTTTTTTTACTTGGGTCGATAAACAAATCATCAACAAACTTAAATTTGCGAACTCCATATTTTTTATAAAGTTGAAGCATCTCCCTGACAACATGCTCAACTTTTCTCACTCTTCTGGGACGCCAGTTGAAGAACGTTTGAATAGAGCAGAAAGAACATCGAGCATAACAACCACGGCTCGCCAGCATCGAAATCCTACGGTTCTTTTCCAAAAGAATGCCAATTGTATCTCGATGCGGCAGCGGCAAGGTGTCTAGGTCTTCAACAAGAGGGCGGTCTGGATTGACAACAATTTCCCCGAAGCGGTTTCTGAACGTAATGCCTTTTACATCGTCTAATGGCTTTCCGTCTTTTACATATTCGGCAAGTTCAACGACAGTAATTTCGCCTTCTCCACGAACCACGCTATCGATCCCTGGAACATGAGTCAATATCTTCTCATGTTCATATGTGGGAAAATGACCTCCGATGGTAATATGTCCCATGTACCCATTTTTTCTTAATAATCCAACTACTTCGAACGTGGCTGTGATATTATCTTGGGCGGAAGCCGATATGCCAACCATCCAAGGGCGTTTATCAAGTATTTCTTGTACCGTTTGCTCAGGGGTCAACATCAATAAGTGAGCGTCTAATACCCCTGTTTCATACTGCGCTTCCCGTAAAGATGCCGCCAAGTAACCCCAATGCCAGATTTTCCGACTGGTAACGAAAATCATTCAACTCATGTTTCGGGCGACACTGAACAAGCAAGATATCCATCTTCATGCCCTCTCCTTTCATATCATAAAGTTTCACATAGATCGAAAATAAACCGTTCCATAAAAGAGAGATGCTGAACCTGATCCATCTTAACGGTATGGATCGTCTCTCCATCCTGAATTCTTTCATCCATTAATAAGGCAAACTCCTCCGAAACGCTTCGTAACAAATGGGGATTCTTAATATACTTGCGGTGGGCTCCATCATCAGAGTTTAAACGACTTTGAATAACCTTATCTGACGCATAACACCAAATCGTCGCTTCCGGTCGGGCTAATAAGCCAACCTCTGTATACAAGTCCACTACTGGTTTGATATCCTCGATTATTCCGTTCATTTTAGTCAATGCCCGATGAAACGAAATAATGGAGTCTACATAGCGATCCTGTATAACAACATAACCTCGTTTTAACATAGGCTGTATATGGGATTGCGTGAATTGAACAAGATCAGCTAGGTAGTAGTAGGTAGAGGTCAGCTCTAGCTTCCGTGATTGGACTACTTCTTTAAACCGTTGACCTACAGGCGTGTCCGATAACGCTCCATGAAGGTAAATCACGGGCACACCTCGATCTGTCAGAGTTTTGACCCAATTTCGAGCGAGCGTTGTTTTTCCGACGCCACTCATCCCTTCCAGTACAATCAATCTCCCTTTTTTCATTCGAGAGACCTCCTTGACTAAACCCAAGGAGGAATTTTCCTCCCAGGGCCTAGCTTTGTTCAAACAAGAAGTTTCTCATTTCGCTGATTTTCTTTTCAATATGAGACTTTGTTTTCCGATCCGTTTTCTCGAACGTTTCCCAATCAATTCTCTTCTTCACCTTATCTATTGACCAAATACCAATCGCTTTTCCGTTAGAAAAGATGCTTGCGCGGACTTCACCAATTGTATTGAAGAGACGATTGTAATGTTGCATATCTACATAAAGGAACCGGCTTTCATAGTAACCTTTTAAACTCGGGTCTTCATAAGCCAATAGCGAAATCCAAGGATCATTCTCATCCCGCATCTTACATAAATGCTCATAATTGGATTTGGTCATATAGAAGGTTTTATCACTTGATTGGATGGTCACGTTAACCAATTTCTCGGCATAATGCTCAATTGCTTCCCGAATTACCGTTCTCCCAAGACCCGACCACCAAGCAATATCAACCTCTGTGACGGGACCGAACGTATCAATATGATGAAAAACAAGCCTTCTTCGTGCTTCCTCTATAGAAAGATCATTAAGGCGATGCTTGGGATAGAGTGTTGGAGCATGTCCATATAAGCGTTGCTCTTTTCCCCAATGGGGCGACTCATTAATATAACAAAGCTCTCCGCTCTCCCATAACTCTTTTATTGCAATCGAGATGGCCTGAGAGTATTCATCAGTCAATACTCCAAGTTTAAATTTACTCAACGATTGAATATCACTTGCAGACAAAGGATTTGCTTTAACCAACTCGATAATAATCGATTTGATTTCTTCTTTTTTCTGATCGTCAATTGCAATTTTTTTATACTTTGTCCGACAATCAGCTACTCGAAAGGATATAGTCGCACGATGGGCTATTGGTGAGAATGAAGGCGGCAAAATGTGCAGGGTTCGCCTCATACATCGCAGTTTGATTAGCTCTCTATCTTGGTACAGAGTTCTCCATAACATATTTGAATTAAAGTTGTTCACACGCACGGCAAGAGAGACAAAAGGCGTGGGTTATCGAGCAGCATGAAGACCGAACAAATGGGTAGCGACTTCGATCACGCAGTTACTCTGGTATCCTGGAACTACATGATGCTTTTTAAGCAAGTAGTTCATAACCTGGTTAGGAGCAAATTGGTCGTTTGTCATTTCAATTAAGTTGCTCATGTCATCCTCCACTAAAATAAAATTAATTAGTCTAACGTTTAGAGAAGAAATACAAGATAACTATTATCTAAAATCGTTTCGTGTCCTTGTGAAGAATGAGCGAAATTCTTGCCACTAACCAGGCATAACTACTTCGCATAAGGTTTCAAACCGATAAAACTTTATAGGCTTTTTCCATAGATATTTCGTGGTATTGCCGACTGGGTTCGGTTGTTAACTTGTGTTGGCAACAATGTTTTTCTTTCGACCTTACCGGCAACAAAGTTAATATCGAATGTCTCTTCGCTGCAATTCAAATCAAATGAACCTGCTAATTGTTTGACGACTTCCTCGATCTTCTTCCGTGAATCACCGAGCTTTGCCAAGACACGGACGAAGCACCCTACAGCCTCATCCTTTTTGATGGTGTCGGTCTTGCCCAAAACTTCTTTCCACCTTTCCATCTATTCCAATAGACCGGACGTGGCCTTTCCTGAAATAGTAATTTCATTACCGATTCTGATTACATTGCCCTTTAGCAGTGTAAAGCCCAAATATTTGCCGTCAGTTGTTCTAAACAAGACGGAAATCGGTTCATTTATCTCTTCCAAAGGGTAGTGAAAAAAATGGCAAATCACGGTTGCATCTTCAGTGCCACCATTGAAAAACAGCTCTGATGTAGTTATCACTTTATGTTGCGGAAGGTTTGAGAAATCCTTCAAAAAGTCTCTCACTTTCTCTTCAGGTCCCTCTACAGTCAGTCGCAACACTTGAAAACACCCTTTGTGTTATAATGGAGTCATGGATTTAATTCTTTTGGGAGCCATTATCTATATTGGCTCTCTTTTTTATGCGAATATATCAAAAACTCTGCCTGAGAAAATCTTTGTTCCTGCATCAATTTCCACGCAAACGGCGTCCAATAAGGGAATCACAATGACGGTTCCATCAACTGTTTCCATATTGATCATCCGCAGCCGCCGCTCAGGACAGTGCTTCACATAGCATGTGACCTTTACATCTACATCCCCCTCCATTTTTTCGCCCTGTACTTCCTGATGTAGCATTTCGATTTGTGGACGTTGTTGAAGATCATTCAAAAATGCCATAACACGGTTCGCCTGACCTTGAACGAGCATTGTCAGCAAAGTTTTCTGCCTCCTTTGAAATAAATAAGTTCATCAACACTCAAACAACAGGATATATTTGCGAAAATCGCCTTCTTGTGATTAAATTATATTATAAAAATTTAAATTTTCTCAATATTACTTGCCCGCAAGTTTTATCTTGGAATAATTCGTAATTTAATGTATTTGGGAAGCAAGTTATAGGTTTTTCACTCTTCTTTGTAACCGTTCTTCCACGTATTATCTTGGATGAGTAGGAGGTTGATATTTCCATCTACTGTTGTATGATAATTTTGAACGCCCATTAATGAGAGGTGTTTTAATGTCCGAGAAAAAGATCCGGTTAGATAATGAAATCGCTCGGTATGTTGTCAGAAAAAAGAGAATAGTTGAAAGGGCGTTGAGCTTGACGGACATTGAAGTCAACTTTAACTTCCCGTCCTCTACTTCAAGCAACATAGAGAAAGGAGAGGTTGTAAAAGAGGAAACTTTCAAACTATATTTAGAAACAATAGGGACGACAAAAAAGGAACTGAAAAAATTAGTGGAGAAAGCAACAGAAGAAGCTAAAGAATTGAAATTTAAACTCAAGCAGATTGAAAGAATGGTTGAAACCGGATACATTTAAACAGCTAAATGCGAACTGGAAAAGCATCAAATTGAAGATTTCCATCCCCTTGCTCCTTTCGCAATTTATTTGGAGGGTAGAATCATTCAAAGAGACAGGGATGGAAAGGACAGAAAAAAGATATATAAAAAAGCGGAAAAAAAGTTTAAACACGCGATCCAAGTGTGTAACCAATATGGCCTTAATCCTGAGGACAACATTATTGCCGCCTGTTACAACAGGTTAGCTGCCTGCCGTTATTTTTTGAACGACTTGGACAAAGCCATCGACTACATAAACCAAGGTTTAGCGGCATATGATGAAGCAAAGGAAGGCAAAAACAATTTATTAACAAATAACAAGTACAACTTATTGGCAAACAAAATGATGTACTTGTGGAATTCATCTCAGTATGATCAGGCTGCCTCTATTCTTTATGAAGTTTGGCCGCAGAGATCAAAAATTGACAAAAACAATTATGCCTTACTGGACTTTTATAAGTTCAGATCGATTATTCTCCGTAACCAGAAGATGTTTGAAGCTGCCCGTCAATGCTGTAACGAAGGTATCGATATTGCAACCAGTATTCGTAGTGATAATCGTTATCTCGACTTAATGATCATATTAGGAAGCATTTATTTGTCGGAAGGCGATTTTGACCGGGCTTATGATCGATTCGAATTAGTGCTTAATGCTGATAGCGAGTGTAAATATCCACGTCGGCATATTGATGCACACACTTACCTCGGTATTCTATTTAATGCCAAAAATGACTGGTCTCAAGCAACGACACACCTTGAAAAAGCAATTAATATCGCACGGGAACGTCAAGATGTATTTCGCTTAGGTAAAGCGTTGATTATCCGAGGTAATGTTCATCTTTTTCAAGAACAATTTTCGGAAGCCCTACCCTATTACCAAGAGGCAGAAAATATTCTCGAACTAAACAGTTACAAACATAGACAACATACGGCGTTATTGAAATTAATCTACTGTTTTGATAAGATGGGTAGGACAAACGAATTTATTGAATCCCTTGTAAAAAAGTACCGGCTTGAAACTGAACTTTGTATAAAAAGTGAGGTCGAGATTTATGAAGTTTTTTATTGAACTCCATTTAGCAAAAAAAGCAGGCGATGATGACGATGATCCGCCTTCAATCGGCTCCAAATAGTATGTGAAAAGCCTTCGGTACAAAGCCGAAGGCTTTTCGTTTGGGGAAATCCCATAATAGGATCTGAGGAGCCGATATCCCTAACCAGATTTTCGACTTCTTTTCATTCTGCTAGCAAATTCCCATTTTTATTCAGAATACTGAAGTAGAGTCCCGCGATGCAAACATGTTAAATAAAAGAGGACCTTATCGGGTCCCCTTCATCTCCGGGCGGTTATCTTACCCTCAGCAAATCCAACACTTCCTGCTTCCCGTTTTCCATGGCCAGATCGAGAGCCGTTTTTCCTTCGTCCGTATGTACACTGGGATCTGCTCCCCATTCCAACAGACGTTTGACGAGTACCGTACTCCCCGTCAGAACCGCTACATGCAAAGGTGTATATCCCAGGTGCTGTGGCGTATTGACACGGGCTCCGTGTTTGAGCAACAGGAGAGCAACTTCTTCCACCCCGCCGGCGATCGCGGCATGCAGGGGCTGATTGGCCATTTGATTGCGGGAAATGGCACGGACATCGGCTCCCTTTTTCAGTAAAAACCGGACCAGTTCCACATGTCCGAAGAAAGAGGCCAGATGGAGCGGGGTCCATCCATCGCGGCTCATCTCATTCATTCGTTCCGGGTGCTGCTGCAAAAAGACGGCTACTTTTTCTACTTCTCCGGCGATCACCGCTTCGAAAAAAGTAAGATTGGGCCTTTGGGACAACAATTCATCCAGAATCTCTTTCTTCCACTTGTAAGCCGCCGTAATCACCCGTGTGGTTTTCTCTTCCTTCCCCGTTTCGACGCATTGCGGATGCTCTTGGACCATCTGTTTCACTTCTGCCAGCACCCCTGTGCGAATCGCTTCCAACAACTGATCCCTGCTCATTTTCCACCACCCTTTGCACGCTTTTCAATATGATTCTTGACGTCTGTGTACGAAACCTTCTTTTCTCTTTTCAGATGGAGCCGTCTATCCTACAATGGGTGAAGTTGGGGAAAAATGAAGAATAAAAAGGAGTTCTGGAATGAGATATGATGTCATTGTCGTCGGCGGAGGCCCGGCAGGATTGATGGCCAGCGCCTCCGCCGGACTGCACGGTGCCCGCGTTCTGTTGTTGGACAAAGGAGACAAGTTGGGACGAAAACTGGCCATTTCCGGAGGCGGTCGGTGCAATGTGACCAACATGAAGGAGGTGGATGAATTAATCAAAAACATCCCCGGGAACGGACGGTTCTTATACAGTGTTTTTTCGATTTTTAACAACCGGGATCTGGCCCGTTTTTTTGAGGAGATGGGTGTACGTTTAAAGGAAGAAGATAACGGAAGGATGTTTCCTGTCTCCGACAGCGCCAAGTCGGTAGTGAATGCGTTGATCCATAAAGTAAAATCTGTGGGAGCTGAGATCCGGGTCCATACACCGGTCCAACGAGTGCTGTACGAAGGCGGAAAAGTGATCGGCGTCGAGTGCCGGAACGGGAAAAAGTATTTCGCTCCGGCGGTGATCGTGGCAGTCGGGGGTAAATCGGTCCCCCATACAGGATCGACAGGAGACGGATATGCCTGGGCGGAAGAAGCAGGACATACCGTAACGGAACTGTTTCCGACGGAAGTCCCGCTCACTTCCGATGAGTCTTTTATCCGGAACAAGTCGCTGCAAGGATTGTCTTTGCGCGATGTCACCTTGACGGTGTACAATCCGAAAGGGAAAAAATTAGTGCAGCACCGGGGAGATATGATCTTTACCCACTTTGGCCTGTCCGGCCCGGCAGCACTCAGGTGCAGCCAGTTTGTGGTGAAGAGTTTAAAAAAATTCGGTGTACCTTCCACGTTGATCGAGATCGACTTTTTTCCCGACCAACCCCTCGATCAGCTGGAGCAAGAAGGGTGGCGGCTGGTCAAAGAAAACCCGAAAAAAACGATCCGAAACACCCTGAAAAGCATGCTGCCGGAACGGGTTTTGCCAGTTTTGCTTCCCTTGGCCGATCTGGACGGCGAACGCACCTGCTCCCATCTTTCCAAAGGTGAGTTGCGTTCCCTCTGCATGAAGATGAAAGCTTTTCCCGTACACGTGAACGGAACGCTTCCCCTCGAAAAAGCGTTTGTCACCGGCGGTGGGGTTCACGTCAAGGAAATCGATCCGAAAACGATGCAATCCAAGCGGATGAACGGGCTCTACTTTTGCGGGGAGATATTGGACATTCATGGTTACACGGGGGGATACAACATTACCGCAGCCTCTTGCACGGGCTATGTGGCGGGCAAGAGTGCGGCGGAGCAAGTTCTCGCCATGAAAGCTTGAAACGGTAAAGGAGGAGATCACGTGACTTCGCTTCCCCAGGATTATTTGGATCAGATGAAGCGATTGCTTGGAAGCGAGTATTCCGCATTCATCCATACATATGACCAACCGGCTACCCGCGCCTTGCGCGTAAATACCCTGAAAATTTCCCCCGCAGAGCTGGTGAAGCGGGTTCCTTTTCATCTGGAGGCGATTCCCTGGTGCCGGGAAGGCTTTTATTATCAGCATGAGGCGAACCGCCCGGGAAAACACGTTTATCATGCCGCAGGGTTGTATTACATTCAGGATGCGAGCGCCATGGCCCCGGCAGAAGCATTGGCGCCGGAGCCGGGAGAAAAAATATTGGATCTCTGCGCCGCACCCGGGGGCAAAACAACGCAAATCGCCGCCAAGATGAAAGGTGAAGGGATTCTGGTCGCCAATGAAATTGATGACAAGCGAATCAAAGCGCTGGTGGAAAACCTCGAACGCTGCGGAGTGACCCATGCGGTGGTCCTGAATGAAAATCCCGTCCGGCTCACTTCCCGCTTTGCCGGATTTTTTGACCGTATTCTGGTCGATGCTCCCTGCTCGGGGGAAGGCATGTTTCGCAAAGACCCGGAAGTGTGTGAACGGTGGAGTTTGCGGTCCGTCAGAAAAAGCGCTGATCTTCAGCTGGAAATACTGACAGCGGCAGCACCGATGCTCCGTCCCGGCGGACGCCTCGTTTACTCTACCTGCACTTTCAATCCGACGGAAAATGAATCTTTAATCCTGCATTTTCTGGAACAACATCCCGACTTTCATCTCGTTCCCGTCCCGCAAGCCGTTCATTACCAACCGGGACGGCCGGATTGGGCCGACCATCCGCAAGGTGAATTGCGGCAAACGTCGCGTCTCTGGCCCCATCACCTCCGCGGAGAAGGGCATTTTGTCGCCGTATTGGAAAAGGAACCAGCTGCGGCGGGAACCAGACAACGCCCCGGCAAGTTTCCCCCTGTCCATGCCGATGCCATGAAACAGTGGAAACAGTTTGTCATGGAAACCTACAAAAACAGCGAAATTAAAGGAGCCTTCACTCTGTACGGGGAGCATTTGTATCAGGTACCGGAAGAACTCCCTTCACTCAAGGGGCTGAAGGTAGAACGACCGGGCCGCTACCTGGGTCAAGTAAAAAAAGGGCGCTTTGTCCCTTCACATGCGCTGGCCTTATCCAGCCGGCCCGGCCAGGTCCGACAAACACTCAATTTCAGCGCCGAAGACCCGGAACTGCTCCTGTATCTTCAGGGAGAAGCCTTGCCGGCCTCATTGGATGCGGGTTGGACATTGGTAACAGTGGATCATTTCCCGCTCGGCTGGGGGAAGGTATCCGGCGGACTGTTGAAAAACCATTACCCCAAGTGGCTCCGCTGGGATAAATATTGACAAAGCACGCAAAAAAAGACGTGCCACTGCTAAAGTGGCCCTGTCATGGTCATCGACACCCCTTTGTCACACCCAACAAGCAGGCCGTTCCGATTTTGCCCGTGATCAATGGGGGATGGATTGCAACCGTTCATGCAAATACTTCAGCACATGATCGCGTAAGTCATCCCCCTGCAGGGCAAAGGATAACGTCGCTTTGATATATCCCCATTTATCCCCAATATCATGGCGGTCTCCTTCCAAGAGACACCCGTACATGCCCTGGTGGTGACAGAGAACCCTGAGCGCATCCGTAAGCTGAATTTCGCCGCCGCTGCCGGGTTCGGTAACCTCTAAGATATCAAAGATTTCCGGGCTGATGATATAACGTCCCACGATAGCCAGATTGGACGGGGCTTGGTCCAGCCCGGGCTTTTCAACCAAATCCTCCAGCTGATAAACACGGTTCCGGATCTGCTTGCCTGCGATCACTCCATACTTGGACACTTCTTCCGGCAATACCGGCTGTACTCCGATCACAGTCTTTTGATGTTCGTAAAACTCCTCCATCAACTGCTGAAGAGCCGGTTTCGCAGGGTGATCGATAATATCGTCGCCGAGCAGAACCGCGAATGGCTCGTTGCCGACAAAAGAACGGGCACACAAAACAGCGTGGCCGAGTCCGAGCTGCTGTTTTTGGCGGATAAAGTGGATATCCACCATTTTTGCAATCTCCAACACTTCCTTATATTGCGCCCATTTCCCCTTCTGTCTGAGAAAATGTTCCAACTCGATATTATGATCGAAGTGATCTTCAATGGCTCTCTTATTTCGTCCTGTTACAATCAGGATATCCTCGATCCCGGAAGCAATGGCCTCTTCGACTATGTATTGAATCGTCGGCTTGTTGATCAAAGGCAACATTTCTTTGGGCTGGGCTTTGGTGGCGGGCAAAAACCGGGTTCCAAATCCGGCTGCCGGGATAATGGCCTTCCGTATTTTTCTCACCATGCAAACTTCCCTTCTACTCGATATTCCCTGAGAAGCTCGTGCAAAGGAGACAGGTGTTTGGTACGAGTACTTTCGCCCCTTTCTCAACATATCGCCGCGGAAGGGTTGACCCTCCTCCGCGGCGATCCTGATTCCATACATAATATATATAGGATGGTTCTTCCATTATTTACTCCTTCAGCAGCACTTTTCGCAGTCGCGGCAGTCACCGGTTGAAATGGGCTTCCAATGACTGCCGGACGATCGCTCCTCCGGCAAGCGGCTACATCGCCAGGATGACATGGTGGACCTGCCCGTCATCGCACAGCTCGATCCAGGGGCCGTCTTCCTCTGCAATGTGCTTTTTCCGGCCGTCGATGAGTAAGGTCGTCCATCCGGCAGACTTGCCTTCAGGATTTTGAACGGTAATTTGATATCGGCTGTTCCCAAAACGGTACGTGATGGAAAACTCCTGCCATTCGCTCGGAATACACGGCCGGATGTACAACCGGTCCCCACGGCGGCGCAGGCCGAGGATCCACTCGATGCCCGCCTGGTACATCCATCCCGCAGCTCCGGTATACCAGGTCCAGCCGGCACGTCCTTTGTGCGGATCGGTTGTGTACACGTCTGCCGCCATGACGTACGGCTCACCGGCATACTGACGCACCTCGCCAGGTGTCCGGGTGTGAGTGAGAGGGTTTAGCATATGAAACAACTCAAACGCCTTGTCCCCTTCACCCAGAAGGCACCAGGCAACGATTCCCCATATCACTCCGTGGGTATACTGCGCTCCGTTCTCGCGAATTCCGGGAGGATAGCCCTGGATATAGCCGGGGCTTGGGTCCGTGCGGTCAAATGGCGGTGTCAAGAGACGTGCGACGGACAAGTCGCGGTCTACCAGTTCGCGGTCGAACGACTGCATCGCCTGGATCGCTTTGCTCCTTGCCGCTGCACCGGAAATGACTGACCACGACTGGGCGATGGCGTCGATGCGGCATTCCTCATTATGGACGGAGCCCAGCCATTGTCCGTCATCGGTGAAAGCGCGCCGGTACCACTGGCCATCCCATGCATGCTGATCAAGGGAGACCGTAAGTTGCTCCCGCATGTTCCGGTAGCGGTCCGCCCGCTCCCTTTCACCTTGACGCTCACACAGCCGGACGAACCGATTCAAAATTTCACACAGAAACCATCCGAGCCAGACGCTCTCGCCGCGACCGGCCTCCCCGACACGGTTCATACCATCGTTCCAGTCTCCGATTCCGATCAGCGGAAGTCCGTGTTCCCCGATCCAGCTTAATGCCCTGTCGATCGCGCGAACACAGTGCTCGAAAACGTTGCCGCTCTCTGTAGAGACTTGGGTTGGCTCGTATCGTTCATGTTCACCCTCCCGCAAAGGTTCACTATGAAGATACGGAACCACCTCATCAAGCAAACGGTCGTCCCCTGTGTGTTCAATGTAGCGGGAAACGGCGTACGGCAACCACAGCAAATCGTCGGAGAATCGCGTCCGGATTCCGCGCTCGGTCTCTTCATGCCACCAGTGCTGCACGTCACCCTCTTTATATTGATGCGCGGCGTGGAGCAAAATCTGTTTTCGGGTGAGGTCGGGACGGGTGTGAAGCAACGCCAGTGAATCCTGCAGCTGGTCGCGAAAGCCGTATGCGCCTCCCGCCTGGTAAAAAGCGGTGCGGGCCCACATCCGGCAGGAAAGCGACTGGTAAAGCAACCAGCCGTTCAACAGAACATCCATTTCCGGGCTGGGTGTCGAAACCGTGATCTGGTCCAGCACCGAGTTCCAGAATTCCTGTACGGTCTCAAACGCCTGCTCACACGTGCCCGGTTGGCTGTATTTACGGGCCAGTTTCAACGCGGAATCACGTGAATCTTCGCAACCGAACAGAATATAAACCGTTTGTTCTCCATTTGGTTCAATGCTCACTTTGGTCTGCACGGCGCCACATGGGTTATACTGAGGTCCCGTGTTGCCGGACAGACGTTCCCGCCGCAGGGCAGCCGGATGTTTCAGTGTCCCGTTGCGACCGAGAAATTCCTCGCGGTCCGCCGTCCAAGACAGATCTTCCGGTTCGGATGTTTCACACTGGGGACACACGCCTAGAAAAACGGTTGCATCGCGAAACGGTTCCTGATAAGTGTTGCGGCCAAGCAAGAGATTGGCCGACTTGTCCCAGTCAGTGACGATGAAAGAAGCGTTGGGTTCACGTCTGACCCCCAACACCCACTCTGCATAATAGGTGACGGACAGGCGCCGTTGGCGGTCAGTCCTGTTTGCGATCCGCACTTTCACCACCTTGACGGGATCATCCTTGGGCACAAACACGGTAACTTCCTGCAGAAGACCGTGGCTCTCATGGCGAAAACGGGTATACCCCCTGCCGTGCGCCGCGAGGTAAGGCTGATCCGCACGTGCGGGCGATGCGGTCACGGACCATACTTCGCCGGTTTCTTCATCCCGCAGATAGCACACTTCGCCGGGAGGATCGAGTACAGGATCATTGGACCACGGGGTGAGCTTGCACTCCCGGCTGTTCCGCCACCATGTGTAGCCCGTCCCCAGTTCGGAGACAAGACAGCCGAAACGCGGATTGGCGATCACGTTGATCCATGGAGCCGGCAGATAATGGGTGTTTTTGAGTAAGATCCGGTACTCCCGGCCATCCGGAGAAAAACCTCCCTGACCGTTAAAAAATATCCAGTCACGGGTGTCTTCCGGCATTGAGTTCCCGTATCTGGGTAACGGTCGACTCGCAACAAGAGGAGGAGGCAAGACATCGTTCCTCCCGGACAATTTGATTTGCGCCTTGAGGCTGGGACCGTCTGCACGAAGCACGACGCGGGCTACTGCATAGAGCAGTCTCTGATCTTCCTCCTGTAACTGATTGGCGGCAATGACGTAGACACCCCCAGGTCCTTTCGCGTGATGACCCACGCTATGTTCCACCGCCCCCAGCAGCGCTTCCTGCAAATTCTGCTGATATCCCCCCGCCGATTCGTTCAGGATGACCAGATCGATGAGCAATCCCCGGCGGCGCAAATATTCATGCCCAATCAACAGCTTGACAATAAACTTCATATGGGCCGAATCGGCAATCCGCACCAGGATGATCGGCCAATCACCGGAAATCCCGTAAGCCCAGAGGCCGGACTGCCCTTTTTCATTCAACGCGATACTTTGTTCCCGTTCGTCTCGCAGGGGCGATGTGTATAACGCCTGACCCGCCAAACGATGAAAGACCATCGCTTCGGCGGCAGACAGTTGAAAATGACGAAGTTCAATCTGGCTGCGAGTCCAGGCGAGCTGAAACGTCCGTTCCACCTGAAGGTCACCGGAGAACCGGCGGACCATGCTGACGGCTTCCTCCTTCGTATCCGCGACACCAGTGACAGCAAACAACTGCACCCGTTCCCCGGGTTTCATCATCAATCGCCGGCGCATCACAAAGGCCGGATCTGCAACAGCTCCCACTGTTTTTCGCAGGCGGGAGCGGATTCCCCGCGGTTGAGCGAGCGTGTGGCCCCGGCCGATAAAGCTGGCCCGGTCTGTCTCATATTCAACCGGTCCCAAGGACTCCCCATCCACCATCAACGAGTGTACGGCCCATAACGGTTTTTCGCTCGGATCACGAGGCCGCCGGCGGGCGAGCAAGCATTCGGCATCTGCTTCATATTCCGTTTCGACAAATAATTTGCTAAAGGCCGGATGCGCATCATCAGCGATCGGAGAAGCCAGGACCACTTCAAGAAACGTCGTGACTTCAATCACCCGCTCTTCACTCCCCGTATTGGTGAGGGTGAGCCTGCGAACTTCCGCATTGCATTCCGGTGAAACGCAAATTTCAAGACTTGTCTGCACGTCTCCGTCCACACGCATAAAGGTCGCACGATCAAGCGAGAATTGCACACGCTGTTCGGAGGACGGGACACGGCAAGGCTGAAACGATGGCGACCACACTTGATCGCCGGACACATCGCGAATATAGATGTAGCTTCCCCAATCGTCTGCCACAGGATCTTCACGCCACCGGGAAACGGCCTGGCTTTCCCGCCGGATGAACCCGCTGCCGCTGTTGGTCACAACCGTCATGAACTCTCCGTTTGAAAGGACACACACCTCGGGGATCCGGGTGTCGGCGGAGAGATATTCCCGCAGAGCCACGGTTTGCGCCGGTCCTGGATCCGGCTGATGCACGCGTCTCATGACAGGATGCTTAATCACCACAGGACGAGCCGGAATCCGTTCCTGGAGGAGCAATTCGGCGGCTTGCACACGCTTGTCGCTGTGAAAACGCTCATACATTTTCCTGGAAGAAAGCAAGTTGGCCAGGGTAAGCAGGCTCATGCCCTGATGATGTGCCATAAAGCTGCGGATCACCATGTTCGTCTTATCTTTCGGCATGCGTTCGGGCGTGAAGTCGATCGCTTCATAGTAGCCGTATTTTCCGCGCGCGCCGATGTCCTCCATTTTGCGCAAATCCTCAAGCCCCTGCCGCGTTGCAAAAGGCAGCGCCAGGATCGTGGCATACGGAGCGACAACCAAATCCTGTTCAAGTCCGCGTTTAAACCCGAGACCGGGAACGCCAAACGCCCGGTATTGATAGTTCATCTGATAATCAAATGCGTAATATCCCGATTCAGAGATGCCAAACGGCACACCCCGTTGGTGAGCATACTCGATTTGGCGGTTGACGACGCCGCGGTAGGTGCTGTCCCACACCGTATTGCGATAGGTAGGCATAATGAGCCAGGGCATCAAATACTCAAACATCGTCCCGGACCACGATAGCAGAGTGACCCTCTGCCCGATTCTGGTCATGGTCCGCCCGAGGGCTGACCAGTGGGAGACAGGAACCTGCCCGAGGGCGATCGCGATGAAGCTCGCCTGTCTCGCCTCTGATGCCAACAGGTCATACAAGATCGGATCACGCTCATCCAGTGCCGCGTTATAACCCAGCGTGAACAATTTCGCTTTGGCGTCATACAGCGGCCGAAAGTCGGTTTCCTGAATCACTGCCTCCAGGCGGTCAATCAGTTTCAGTCCGCGTGAAAGCCAATCTTCTTCCGCGTACTCGTTTCCATCAACAGACCCTTCCTGCTCCTTCCCGGAGAAGTCTGTCTCGAGCCATTCCCTCAATCCCTCTTTGACCACCAGCAGATACGCCACAAAATTCCCGGAATCCACTGTCGATACATATAAAGGAGGAAGCGGATCCAGTGTGACCGTGTCATACCAGTTGTACAGATGCCCTTTCCACTTGTCGAGCCTCTCAATCGTCGTGAGCGTTCGATCCAGACGCTCGATCAGCCCGGGGGTATCGATAAATCCGAAATCCCGGGCAGCAAGGGCAGAAGCGAGATAAAGCCCGATGTTGGTGGGAGACGTGCGATGAGCGACCCCGTTGGGGGGATCGATTTGTACATTGTCGGGCGGCAGCCAGTGGTCTTTTTCCGTAGTGAAGTCTTCAAAAAAAGCCCAAATCTGTTGCGCCAGTACCCGCAGTTGTTCCCCCTCTGCCTCTGAGAGCGGCTGGTCGGGTTGTTGAACGGGCTGTTCCAACCAGCGGACCGCAAGCGGAGCCAGAGCCCATAGGGTACTAAGCGCAAAACCCGTCCACTGAAGCGATGAACCATCGCTCATCGCCGCTGACAGCACAAAGAGAAGCACGAGTGCATAACCTCCGCGCATCCCCATCAAAACCGGATGGCGCCCCTCTCGGTTGCGGCGCTCCGTTTCCGCCGCGCTCACCCATTCCAGCAAATGACGTTTGGAAACGAATAAACGGTATACACTTCTGACCATGGCATCCAGCAACAAGACACTTTGAAACGGAAGTGTCAAAATGGTGACCAAAACTTGCCCGAACGTCGCCAACAACGTACGAAGGCGCCGCACGGTCCGCCGAATCGTCACCAATTGTCGGATGACCGGCAGGAACAAAGTAGCAAAGACGATCGCCAGCCATCTCCACGGAGAGCCGGGAAGAACCGTCAACCCGAGAGTCAGAAGCACAAATAAGGCAGGAGGGAGTAGACTGCGCCGCAGGTTATCGATCATCTGCCAGCGGGTGAGACCAGACAGATCAACCGGCAACAATGTTCCCCGCCGGTCGCAAACGCGGCCAAACAACCAGCAGAGCAATTGCCAATCACCGCGCACCCACCGGTGCAGTCTCTTCTGATAGACGCTGAATGTCGCAGGGTGATCGTCGATCAATTCGATGTCTGACAGGAGACCGGCGCGAAGAAAGCCTCCTTCCAACAAATCGTGGCTGAGTACCCGGTTTTCGGGAATGCGGTCGCACAGGATCTCTGCAAACGTATCGACATCGAAAATGCCCTTGCCAGTAAAAATTCCCTGCCCCAGTGCGTCTTGATACGGATCGGAAACTGCAAACGCGTACGGGTCGATTCCCGTTTCCCACGTCCACAAATAGGCAAAACGCGAGCGTACAGCTGCCTCATGGCTGATGCCGATCCGCGGCTGCAGCACGCCATAGCCCTCTGCCACCCTTGTTCCGGATTCGTTTAACCTCGGGCGGTTGTAAGGCAGATGAAGGGTACCGATCATCCGCTGGGCGCTGCCGATGGGAAGCCGCGTGTCCGCATCCAGCGTGATAATGTACCGAATGCGTGAGAGAACTGAGGAATCTCCGATGATGAATTCATACGTGGTATCTGTCCGCCCTTTGAGCAATTCAACGAATTCCACTAATTTTCCACGCTTACGCTCCCAGCCCATCCAAACTCCTTCGCAGGGATTCCACAACCTGCGCCGCTGAAAGAGATGGAACGTGGTCCCTCCTGGGCGAGAATACATCCTGTTTAACTCCTCAATGCTTTCGCGTGCAGCCTCAAGAACCCCGGCATCCTCCGGAAGGGTTTCTGCAGGAGCATCGATAAAATCTCCCAGCAGGGCGAAATGGATATTCGGGTCCCGGTTCGCCAGGTAATGCAGTTCAAGCCGATCCGCTAATTCTTTTACTTCTTCGGGAGACGACCAAATGACAGGAATAACGACCATCGTGGCCGCTTCATCAGGAATTCCATCCGAGAAATCATATCTCAAGAGCGGGCGTGGAGACCTTGTCGTCTCGATCAGCCAATGAAGCGCCGTGACGGCCCACTCACTCGCAGGAAATACGAGCGCCGGCAAAATCACCGACCATTGGGCAGGTGAATGATAAATCCCGTCACCGATCCACGCGGCGAACCCGAGAAGAAAGAACAGAAACAATCCAGCGAGCAGCGTAAAATACGCCCCGGTGGCGCGTCGCAGGATTCCTAAACCCGGCAGAAAGCGGGGTCTGCTGCACATTTTCAGTGTACGCCGCAATTTCCTGACCCCCGCCGGTTCCAGCAAATAGTATGCAACAAACGTCTGGCGCGGCAGACCGGCCGGATCGATCAGATTGGAAACGACCGGCTTCCTTTCGGGCCAGCCTGCACGATCCGCTGAACGATTCTGTCCACTCGTTTGATTGGTGCGTCCAAGTTCCGCACACGCTCGTCGGTACTCCTCCTCCGCCAATTCCACTGCATATTTGGCGACCAAACTTTCCGGCACATGCATCGAGCGGGCCAATTCCTCCACTCGTCTTCGCAGAGAATCGCGGCTGGAGAAATCGAGGAGCGGATAAACTCCTGTGCTTTCCCGTCGCAAAGTGCGCTCAACCCAGCAAATCTGCTCAAACGGATCACGCCAGTCCCAACGGGAGAGTTTGCGCAGACTGGTGATCACGTTTCCCGCTTCCGCTTGGTAGGCAGTCTGAAGCTGATGCTCGTACGTGACAATCCGATCCAGGCTGTCGGGACCATTTTCCAACTTGCACAACAACCACTCGCGAACCAGTCTGGTATCATCCGCCCACTCGCGCAAGTGACTCACCAAGTGGGCGATCAGCGGGCCCGAAAGCGGAATATCCTGCCCTGCGTCTTCCAGGACAGCCTTCAGCCCATCCGGGCTTAACTCGGACGGCTCGATTCGGGCCAGCAACCGGTCGACCAGCGTACACACCTCCCGGCGTTCGCGAACCAGCTCCATGATTTCGGAGAGGCGCCGAATCAGGGCCATACGCAGGATCAGAGGAATCGACCACGCCTCGGCGATCGTCAATACAGATACTTCCTGGTAAGAATTTATATATGAAACGAATGACTCCTCATTCAGAATGGCGTCCGTATGGTCAAGATAATCCGCACACAGAGAGAAAATGCGCAATTCACCACCCTTGCGCAAACGTGGCAAACGCCGCAAAAAGGCTCCGGAGAGTTGGTGCCGGATGACCAACGCCTGTTCCTCAATAAATTCCGCGTGATCGAGCAGCCATTCTTCCGCAGGTTGTGAACAACTTGCACGACCATTCTGCAGGGTACGCACGAAAGACCTCAAACTTTCAATATCCTCATCCAACTGCCGCCACAAGTGCTTCGCCGGCCAGCGTCCCGCGTACGGATCGTGTTTCAACGCAAGTTGATGCGCTTTGTCTCGGAGTTGTTCAGTATGGATCATAAGTCCTCCCGAATGAAAGCAGTAGTTATAAGGTAGCCCAATGCTTAGCAAATCTAATTATTCCCATTCCGATTGCGTGTTATGAAATCCGATTTTGGCGACGTGAGGAAAAGCGCTTTGATAGCATAGGACATCACCGCTTTTTCATATGGATAAGTAAACATTAATCAAGGGGGCATCCTCATGAGCGATCCATCTGAAGAAAAAAAGCCGGTTTGGCCAAGATACTTACCTTACACGCCGATTGCCATGGGGATGATTCAGCCTGAATGGATGTATATGAGCCACTTTTTCGAGGACGAGGAAGAAGAGATGGAAGAGGCGACATCTCCGCAGGTAATCACCGCTTCGGGCAAGTCCCCCCCGGGCCCCGCTAAACCGGACATCCGGATCAATTTTCGCGCCCGTTTCTAGTCGCTTGCAGCTAAAACCAAACCCAGCCATTCTTCCAGGCTGGGTTTGGTTTGTTTATCGGTGTTATAATGGAAATAGAATTGTCGATGATTTCCAAAGATTCTCACCCCATCTTGACTGCCAAACAAAAACATGACAGGGGCGTTGTGCATGGACAAACGAAACATCTGGTCGTTTCGCTTCACCACTGCTTCTCTGGTCTTGATTCCGGTAGCCATTGGAATCAACTATCTCGGAAAGCTGTTCGCAAATATTTTAAAACTGCCGCTGTGGTTGGACTCCATCGGAACCATTCTTGCCAGTCTGCTCGCCGGTCCGATTGTCGGAGCCGTTTCAGGTGCTGTCAATAACATCATCTTTGGTCTTACCGCGGACCCGATCTCCTTTGTGTATGCAATATCCAGTGTAGCAATCGGCTTGGTTGCCGGGATCCTGGCCGCAAAAGGATGGTTTGACAGTTTTGGAAAAATGCTGATGGCAGGCCTTGTTATCGGGGTTTCCGTCGCCATTGTCTCAACGCCGCTCAATATCATCTTTTGGGGAGGACAAACCGGCAACCTTTGGGGAGATGCTTTGTTCGCTCTTTTGATGGCACAAGGCATGCCGATGTGGCTGGCTTCGTTTCTCAATGAAATCACGGTGGACCTTCCGGACAAACTGGTCACTGTTTTCGTCAGTACGATCATCTTCAGACGTCTTCCCCATCAGCTTCTGCACATGTACCGCCATGACGACAAGATTGAGACGCTCTGAATCGAGAGTCAGCGGCAACAGCCGACATCATTTTATAAGGGGTTCACAGAAATTGAAGACCGTCAAATCCATGAGCCTGTATGTACCCGGAAACAGCATCATCCACCGATTGGAACCGATTACGAAACTCATCTACGTGATGGTAGCCGGGGTCCTCCCGTTCATCCTTCCCGCCAACCCGACCGCTGTCCTGTGTCTGGCGGTCACCTTGGCCATGCTGACCATTTCCAAAACCTTAACAAAAGTGATCCCGCTTACCGGCTTTACTTTGCTGGTACTGCTTTCGATCCTGTTCATTCAGGGGTTGTTTCATGAGCATAACCAAACCTTCCTGTTCCGGTTCGGACCGTTCGTATTTTTTAAAGAAGGTTTAAGCTATGCGGCCCGAATCAGTTTGAGGGTGATCAATCTTTTGCTGGGCATCTCTCTGCTCAGCCTGACCACCAAACCGTCCGATCTGATCGATTCTCTGGTACGAAGGGGGTTATCTCCGAAAATCGGATACGTCCTCAGTTCAGTTTTGCAAATCATTCCCCAGATGGCGGCGTCCGTGAATGCGATTACCGACGCGCAAAGAGCCAGGGGACTGGAAACCGAAGGCCCTTTGATCGTCCGCGCCAAAGCATTTCTCCCTCTGATCGGCCCGGTGATCATGAGCTCCCTGATTCAAGCCCGGGAACGGGCCATGGCACTGGAAGTCAGAGGGTTCAACGCCAACAGGAGAAAAACATTTTTACGGGCGGCGAACCAATCATCCCGTCAGACAACAATCCGGATTCTATTAATCCTGATTCTCTTCGCCGCCATCGTTTGGAGGATCTTTGCATGAAGAAAATCATCGTGGAAAAGCTCAAATACCGATATCCCATGACCGGGAAACTGGCCTTGGACAACCTCTCTTTTACGGTGGAACAAGGGGAGCTGATCGGCATCATCGGTGCAAACGGAGCGGGGAAATCCACCTTGTGCCTGGCGCTTACCGGTCTCGTCCCTCATTTTTACCGTGGCGCGTACGGGGGAAAAGTGGTCATTGACGGCTTGGAAGTAATCAAAAGTGAAATCAGTGAGCTGGCACTGCATGTGGGAATCGTTTTTCAAAATCCCTTCACCCAGGTGACCGGATCCAAACTGACCGTCTATGAAGAGATCGCTTTTGGATTGGAAAATATGGGCCTGGATCGGAGCGAGATGACGGCCAGAATCGACGAAGCCTTGCATCTCCTGGATATCAGTCAGTTGAAAGACCGCGATCCTTTCCAATTATCGGGCGGGCAGATGCAACGGATGGCCATCGCCAGCGTTATTGCCATGAAACCCGGTATCCTGGTGCTTGACGAACCGACTTCCCAACTGGACCCCCAAGGCTCCGACGAAGTTTTCAAAGCGGTGCGGCGACTGGCCAAAGAAGGAATGACCGTGATCATCGCCGAGCACAAAATCGAAAAGATCGCAGCCTATGCCGACCGGGTGCTGGTCCTCTACAACGGCCGACTCATCGATTTTGATACACCGCACAAGATTTTTTCACGCACGGATCTTTTATCATACGGCGTGCCTGCACCGGTTTATACGCAAATCTGCCAAGCATTGGGGATCCAACATCCCCGCTCGGGAACGTATCCGGTAACGCTGGAAGAAGCATATTTGGCGATGGTGAATCAACATGGCGATTCTCTCTGTTGAAAATCTTCATTTTTCGTATACGACTGGCCAAGACATTTTAAAAGGAATCACCCTGCAATTCGACCGCCGTCCAACCGCCATCATTGGGCAAAACGGAGCCGGTAAAACGACTTTTGCCAAACTGTTAAAAGGTTTATTGAAGCCTCTACACGGAGATGTCTATGTAAAGGGAGTCAACACAAAAGAAACAACGGCCGCCCAACTGGCCAGGCAGATCGGCCTGGTTTTCCAAAATCCGCACGATCAGATCTTTAAAAGCAAAGTGATCGATGAAGTGATGTTCGGTCCCCTTAATCTCAAACAGGAGAAGGAGACCGCCAGAGCAAACGCCATTGAGGCCCTGCACATGGTGGGAATGGAAAACAAGCTGGACAAAAACCCGTATGACCTCGGCCTGTCAGAACAAAAGTTGATCTGCATCGCCTCCGTTCTCGCCATGCAACCGGAGATCGTGATCTTTGATGAACCGACCATCGCTCAAGACTATCCTGCGCGTGAACGGATCAAGGAGATCATCCAACATCTGCGGCAAAAAGGCAAACTGGTGCTTACCATTACCCACGACATGGACTTTGCCGCAGCAGTATTTGAGCGGACCATCGTCTTTGCCCAAGGACGGGTGCTGCTGGACGGAACCACGAGAGAAGTATTCGCCGAACGCGAGCTGCTAAAACATGCCCATGTGGAACCTCCCCATGTTACACAGCTCGGCCAGAAGCTCGGCTGTCGGGAAACGTTTTTAACGGCCGAAGAATGGATCCGGTATAAACGGAGGAAATCATGACCTGAATGCGATGCCGCCTGCCAACCGGGCTGACTCCCGATTGGCAGGCGGCATGAAATTGAAACCGAACACGCGAAAATCTACTGGTTCGGTTTCCCGTTGTTCTGACGGAACTGAACAGAGAAGGGCCCGATTATGACCGCTTCTCTTTTTCTTTCCGGATATCTTTAGCCAAGTCCCGCTTGATCATTAAATACCTTTTCATCTCTTTCACAAAATGAAACAAGGCGGCGCGTGTTTCAAACTCTTGCCGGTTGGTAGGGAGAGGTGACTGTTTGAATCCCTTTCTCATCTCTTCCAGCTCTTCCAGATAAATATTCGCCGTATTGCCGGGATGAATGGCATCCGCCAGACGGTCCATAAAACCGGCGATGATCCGTCCCTGGGTGCAACAAACATCCAGCGACGATACCAGCGGCAAAATCCGCTCCAGGATTTCAAACTGGCGCTCCCTCATCTCAAAATAGCGAAAATAATCCCCTTTATCCTGAGGGTGGTTCTCCATCTCACGCAAAGCGAGCGTTTTCGCTTCCTTGAGCAGCTGCGCGGTTTCCATGATTTCTCTTCCGTCCCAGTCACTGTCACCCTCGCGAAGATAATTGGAGATTTCGTTCATGATTTTCTTAAAGTTTTGTTCGATCTTGCATTGATACTTTTTGAGGTCCTTCTCCACGTTGGGCATATACAGATTGACCAGAAGGGCAAAACCCACCCCGATTACGATCAGCGCCAGTTCATTCCATATAATTTCGGCATTTACTTGTTTGAGTGTGTAAAAATGGAGGATGATCACCGTGCTGGTAATAATCCCTTCTGTAATCTTTAAATAGACATCGATGGGAATCAACAGCAATAAAATCAGCGCCATCGTCCACGGATAATAACCCAGCAGTTCAAATAGGACAGCGGCCAGAACCATTCCGATCAGACAGGCGAATACCCTTTCCCACGCACTTCTATAGGAACGTTTTTTTGTCGTTTTAATGCACAAAATCGTGATAATCCCCGCAGACGCATAAAACTCAAGCCCCAGCCACTGGGCGACCCCAATCGATAAACCCGTACCAATCGCAGTCTTAATGGTACGATATCCGATTTTCATACTTCTCCCCGCTTCAGCATTTGATCTTTTTCAAACGGCTTTATTATAACATTTCCATTGTAAACAACCATTCATTCCCGTATAACATTTTTTAAACATCCTCGATCCCCCCTCTGAAACGTTTTTACAAACAAAAAAAGCCTCACCTGAGACCAGGTGAGAACACAGTTACATCCACTTCACTCCCATATGATACCTGAGAATAAGATAGACACCTACCCAGATCAAACTGCCAATAAGGGAAAAAAGCATATACTCCCGATAGCGGAAGTGTAAAAAACCGGCGCTGTATGACACTTCCATCCGAACTCCGGGAATAAAAGAAAGAATCCGAAATGCCCCAAACGCCGTATTATCGAAAAAAAAAGAAGATATGTTTCCAATGCCTGCTGAAAAAGCCCATTTTTTGCCGAAGCAGTTTTCTTTTTCCGCTCAAAGTAACGCGATAACTGATGAACGAGCCGAGCAATATGGCGAAAACGGAACAACAAAAGGAAGGGAGCCCGCTTATCGCTCCTTTGCAATCAAAGCTCCCACCGTTTGCAGTCATGTCGGGAAAGTCCACTTTCGGTTTCATTTCATCCCACAGAGCACAACATCTGTTGTCACATTCCCACAAATGAGCCTCACGAATCCCTGGACTTAAGCTCCTCTGATGAACTCCTGTACTCTGCGGCACAATTTCCGCTCCGCTTCCTCCAATGCGTCGTGCTGCTCCTGCCATCCGCGTCTGTCTTGGCTGGTCCGCGTTTTCCTTTCCTCAAGCATTCGCTTCGTCTCTGCAGGACTTGGCCCCCCGGGACATTTTCGCACTTCAATAAAGTATAAAGGATCTGAGACCCTGCTCAGTTCTTCATGAGTCAAAGCGATTTTCGTTCCCAGTACGTCTTTGGTCACCAGTTCAATCATCTCCGGTGACAGATCATAGAGTTCCTTACCTTCCCGGTAAGCTTTTTGCGCCAGTTGACTGGCAATGTGATGGGCCGTACGGAACGGAATGCCCTTTTCGCGCACCATCGCATCGGCCAGCTCGGTGATGGTGATATATCCTTCCCTGGCCTTTTGCAATAAACGTTCCCGGTTGACTTCCATGGTGCGGATGACGGCGGACATCAGATCCAGCACGCGCATGGATTTATCCATCGCCCGGTACAGATGAGGCTGAAGGTCATCTTCGGTGTCCACAATATCGCCAAACGGCGTATTATGAATCATGGTACAAACAGCTTGCGCATCGGCAACGGCACTGCTGGCCAGCGAACGGGAGTGTTCCACGGAGACCGGGTTTCTTTTTTGCGGCATGATGCTGCTGATCTGGACATAAGGGTCGGCAATCCGGAACGCATCGAACTCCCGCGTGCAGAACAGAAGGAAATCTTGAATCCAGCGGCCCATGTTCGTCATCAGAACGATCGTCGCCGCGGCTGTTTCCAACAGGTAATCGGCTCCCGCGATCGCATCATAAGAGTTTTCCACCGTACCGGCAAAGCCGAGCGATTCTTTGACCATATCCCGACAGATATCAAATCCGGTGGTCGTGATGGCCGCCGCCCCCAGCGGACTTCGGTTTACATTGTGGTAGGCGGACCACAAACGCCGGGTATCCCGTTCGGTCACATCATGGATCGCCAGCAAGTAATGGCTGAGTGTCGTCGGCTGGGCCGGCTGGGTATGCGTATAGGCGGGCATCACCGTTTCCAGGTGCTCCTCGCAGACTTCAAGCAACACTTCGCGCAGCGTCAACACTTTCCCGATCAGTTCCAACAGCCGTTCGCGCAATACGATTCGGTACATGGCGACGCCCATATCATTGCGGCTCCGGGCTATATGCATATTGCCCGCCAACTCTGTTCCGATTTTTTCCGTCATCCTCGCTTCCATCATAAAGAACAGATCTTCGTAACGGGGGTCGTACTGAAGCTCCTTATGATTGCATCTGGAAAGCTCTTCGACGGCCTGTAAAATCTTTTTGGCATCGGCAGCGGACAGAATTCCTTTATCACAGAGCATCAGCACATGCGCCCGGTGCACTTGAAACATGGCATGAAACAAATAATCGCGCTGGTCGTTAAAGACGGGCTTCAAGAGGCATTCGACATAGGTCTTCCCCGGAAACGAACTGCCGTCGGCTTTCAGCCACTCCTCTCGGATGCCCATACTCTTCCCTCCTAGTCGTCCGAACATCTACAGAGAATCCTGCGCTTTCACTCCGAAGAAACGGTTGGAGATGTACAGCACTCCCGCGATGAGCAATATTTGATATACAGCGTATGCCGCGGCCTGGCCAAGGTTGAACATGCGAAGCTGGTTCATGATCTCGATCGAGATGGGCCGGTTATCGATGGTATACAACAACACGGATGAAACAAATTCCCCGACGGCCGTGACAAAAGCGAGCAATGTACCCGCCAGAATGCCGGGCAAAATCATCGGCAAGATCACGCGCCTGAAAGTGGTGAACCAACGGGCTCCCAGGTTTCGCGCCGCCTCCTCCAGCGAATCGTCCAGCTGTTCCAGTGCGGCATTGGTCGACCGGACGACCAGCGGAATGTGACGGATGAAGTAAGCGAGCGGCAAAATCCAATACGTTCCCACCAGCACTTGACCAAATGTAAACGGAGTCGGCATGTTAAAGGCAAAAATCAAGTTCATGGCGACAACCGTGGCCGGCAGGGCCCAGGGGAGCATCACCAGAATATCCACCAGGCTTTTTCCCTTAAATTTACGTTTGACCAGTACATAGGAAGTCAGAATTCCGAACAAAAAGTTGCCCGCCGTCGCGATGGTCGCCATCCATAAGCTGTTTCGCACAGGTTCCCAGATCCGCGGATCCTGCATGAGCAGCATGTAATTTTCGAGGCTGAACTGCGTGGGATACGTTTGGTAGGTCCAGGTTCCCTCCGGGACAAAGGACAGGATCACCAGAGTCACATGAGGCAGCAAAAGAACGATCACACCCAGTACGCCCAAGCCGACCAACGGCCATTTGATCCAGGGATTACGCACCTCCCGGCGATGGGTGCTCACTCCTTTTTCGGAAATCCGGTAATCTCTCCTTCCTTGATACCAGCGCATCCACAACAAAAAGGAAATGGAGATGACCGACAGGATGACCGATTGAGTGGCCGCCATGTTCAAGTCGCCATTGATCTTGGAAAAATAGATTTGCAGACTGAGCACGCGAAAGCCTCCTGCCAGCATGAACGGCGCGGAAAAAGAGGCCATGGAAGTCATAAATACCAGAAGAGATGCTGCCACCAACGCCGGGGTCAATAGCGGTAAGGTGATCCGGCGGAACACCGTCCACCGGTTGGCTCCCAGATTGGCGGCCGCCTCTTCGAGAGATGGATTCATCCCCCGGATCGCCGATGAAACCGTCATGTAAAAATAGACATACTCAGTGTAGGCATGAACCAGCAAAATGCCGGAGACTCCGCCCAGCTTGAAGGGAGGTTCTTTCAAGTCGAGGAGATCTTGAATCAACCGCGTGACGAGGCCGGACTCCCCGTAGAGAAACATAAACGACATCACGCCGACCAGAGAAGGAAGCACGATCGGCATCATGGCCGCCGTCGCAAAGAATCCGCGGCCCGGAAACTCATAGCGGTTAAAAATAAACGCCAGGGGCACTCCGATCAGCGCACTTAGAATCACACTCAATAAAGAGATATAAACACTGTTCCACAACGCTTCCAAATTGGCCCAGCTGTCGGTGCTGAAAAAGCGCTCATAGTTCTCCAAAGTAAATCTACCGTCTGCCCAAAAACTCTCCGCCAGAGTGCGAAAGCTGGGATACAAGACATAAGCGAACAGAACCAGCAGTACGGGGATCAGAAGAACGACCGTTAATATCAGCTCCGACTTGATGCGAAGGCGGTTCGTCATCTTAAGCATCGGCCGTTCCTCCTGAACCGGCGGGAAGCAACCGGATCTGGTTATCCGGCAGCTGAAACCACAATTTCTCTCCTTCTCTTACATCTCTTAAAAGTCCGGGACGGTTCACCAGCAATGCCTGCAACGTGCGTGTTTGATCCAAGCGGGCAGTACAATGGAAGGAAGTCCCGGTAAACTGGGCGAGCTTCAGTTCAGCCTTCACCGTATTGGGGCCCGGCTCGGAAACCAGCCGGACAGCTTCCGGACGGATGGAGAGAAACCAATGATCATCTCCCGCTTTCACCGGAAATTTTTCTGCTTCCTGACGAACGCGAATCGTATATTCCCCGCATGTTACCATGACCTCATTTTCCGTCACGTCCCGGATGACCACCGGCCACAAATTGGTCTCTCCGACGAAAGAGGCCACAAAAGCATTGCACGGACGGTTGTACACCTCTTCCGGCGTTCCCACTTGCTGGCAGACGCCCTGATGAAAGACGGCGATGCGGTTGCTCATGGACAAAGCTTCCACCTGGTCATGTGTCACATAAATCGTCGTAATGCCCAGCGAACGCTGAATGGATAATATCTCGGCGCGCATTTCGTCCCTCAGCCGCGCATCCAGATTGGAAAGCGGTTCATCCAGCAGCAAAATCCTCGGACGGATGACCAGAGCACGGGCCAGAGCCACCCTTTGCTGCTGTCCGCCGCTCAATTGCGAAATGCGCCGGTCACCGTAACCATCCAACCGCACCTGCTTTAGTGCATCCCGAACCCGCTCGCGGATTTCAGCGTTCGGAATCTTGCGCACCTCCAAACCGAACGCCACATTCTCAAACACCGTCATATGCGGAAAAAGGGCGTAGTTTTGAAACACCATCCCCGTATTTCGCCGATGCGGCGGGACAAAAGTGACCTCCTGGTCGTCAAACAAGATCTTTCCTGCGGTCGGATAATAAAATCCCGCAATCATCCTGAGAGTGGTCGTTTTCCCGCAACCGCTCGGACCGAGCAAGGTGAAAAACTCCCCTTCCCGGATGGTCAATTCCAAATCCTTCACGGCCACCACTTCATCAAATGCTTTGGTCACTTGCAAGAGATGAACCCCGCTCAACCCCATCACTCCAACGAAGTCGTGTTATTTTTCAACCTGCTTCTGTTTGTTTTTGATATTTTGGTCCCAGTAGTCCATCCATTCTTTTTCTTTCTCCTGCATCACTTTCCAGTCGATTTCCATCGGGGTGATTGTTGTATCCGTAATCCATTTCGGCAAATTCTTCACATCGGTCCGGGTCGGGATGCGATAATGATTTTCCGCCAGAAACAAAACCGCTTCCTCCGAATTGACAAACTCATAAAACGCTTGCGCCGCTTTCGGGTGTTTCGCTCCTTTCACCAGGGCAATTCCTTCCGTCAGCACCGGAGTGCCGCTTTTCGGGATCACAAAGTCAAACGGGTAGTTTTTTTTCTCTTTCAACATCACGGCATCCGGCATATTCCAAACCGTGATCGCCCCTTCTCCCCGCGCGATTTTGTTATACATAATCTCCGGGTTGGGCGAGTATTCCTTGGTGTTGGCATCTAATTTGGCCAGCCATTCATAGCCCTGTTTCGGATCGTTGGTCTCTTTGTATGTGCGGTAGATCATCGCTGAAAAAATGGTTCTCATCGTACCGGAGGCCAGCGGATAGCGAATCATGATCCGATCTTTCCATTTGGGATCCAACAGATCATCCCAATCCTTCGGGGCCTCTTGCTTGGAAATTTGATCCGTGTTGTACATAATCACTTCCGGTGTTTGGCTTGTCCCGGTCCAGCTGAAATCTTCCGCCCGGAATTCCGCCGGAAGGGCAGCTGCATAGCTGGGTTTATAAGCCTCCAGCAATCCTTCTTCTCTCGCTTGCTCAAACATGACCGAAGGAGCCCCCCACCAGACATCGGCTTGCGGATTTTGCTTTTCCGAACGAATCCGGTCGAGTACTTCCTGCGATCCCATATCCAGCCATTGCACGTCCACATGGGGATGTTCTTTTTCAAACATCTTCTCAAAATCTTGCAAGATGTCTTTGCCGTGCGGAGAGTAAATGACAACTTTCTCTTCCAACCCGTCTTTTGCTTTTTCACCTGATGAATCGGGTGCAAGACATCCGGTCATCATCAACGAGATCAGACCCGAAAGCAACAACCCTTTCCACACGGAATGTGTGCGCATGCAATATCCCCCTTTGAAATAACTGTAAAACACCCGGAAAGAAACAGTTGTCCTCTTTCCATACAAAGCCGTAAGCTCCGGATCGGCGGATGGTTATTTCGTCAATCCGTTTGGGAAGCTGAAGGCCTTTCTCATGAAACATCCCTCTCATCTATCCCATCAAAGAAAGAAGAGATCAAACAGCCGATACTTTTAATATAACGCAATACGAATCATTTATAAAAGTTGGTATTTATTGATTTATCCAAATAAATAGAATGAATTCGGGCACTCTTTTCATTTTGGTCCCAATTTTCCCTATATGATTAGTTGTTCTTTTCGAAACATTATGATATATCTAGGAAGCATCAGAAAATGGGATCAATGCCCGGAAATTTTTCAAGTCAGGGAGGGCTACAAGGCATGGCTCAACATTTCCGCAAAAAGATGACTGCCATATGGATAAGCTTGATCCTGGTCATCGGCACTCTGCTTGGGAGTGTCACGGTGCATGCAGGAACCGGTACCGATCAAGAGTTGTGGAAAGTGCTTCGCCCGTTGGATACGATTGTCAGCTTCATGAACACCGGCGCCCATCCGGATGATGAACAGAGTGCGCTGCTCGCTTATCTTTCCCTGGGTAAAGGGGTCAGAGTATCCAGTGTACTGGCCAACCGGGGAGAGGGAGGGCAAAATGAAATCGGTACCGAATTGGGCAACGGCCTGGGTATCATCCGCTCGCGGGAGTTGCAAGAGGCTGCAAATTTGCTAGGTATCGACCTCTTTCTGCTCAGTGAAAAGATCGATGACCCCATTTACGATTTCGGCTTTTCCAAATCCCCGGAAGAAACACTGGCCAAGTGGGGGGAATCTGTTGTTTATGAGCGGCTGATTCGCCGGATCCGGCTGGAACGTCCGGACATCCTCATGCCTTCATTCCGGAATGACCCCACCCAACACGGACACCATCGCGCCATCACTCTGCTCACTCTCCGCGCCTTCAAAGATGCTGCCGATCCCCATGTCTTCCCGGAACATCTCCGGCAAGGAATTAAGCCCTGGCAAGTGAAAAAACTGTATCTCCCGGGAGCGGCAGACAAGGAAACCCTGCGTTTTAATATTGGTACGATCGATCCCGTCTACGGTCTCACCTACCCGCAATTGGGTGAAGAATCGCGAAAACTCCACCAAAGCCAGGGAATGGGCCGCGACTTGCCCGTTCAGGATTATTGGGTATCGCTGGAACTGGCCTTCTCCTCGGTGGGGGCTGTAAAAAAAGAGTCTACGATCTTTGATGATCTGCCTTACAATTTCCGCGACCTGGCGAAAACGATTCCGGATCCTGCGCTAAAAATCCGGCTCATTCATCTGCAGACCCAGTTGGAGCAAGCGCAAGAAGCATATCCCAACCGGCAAAAGGTTGCCGCCATTGTTCAACAAGCCCTGCGTGAGACCCGTAAAATTGAAGCGATCGCCCGTCGCAGCCCGAAGCTCGACCGACAGCAGCGGGATGATCTGATGTTCCGCCTGCAAAAGAAGGAACATCAACTGGAAAATGCGAGCGCTGTCTCCTCCGGCGTCAAAATGGACCTATTTACAAACCAACCGGTTTTGACCCATGGTTCGAAAAGCATGTTCACCCTGCATATGCAAAACGACGGGAATGCCCCGATCAACCAGGTACAAGTGAAGCCTCTCCTTCCGGCCAACTGGCGGGCGGAGGTCGGGGCTTATCCGAACACTTTGCTTCCCGGAAACAAAGGAACGGTATCGCTTCAAGTCCAGGCAGCGGATGACGCCTCCTATTTCGATCCTTACGCACCCCCGGCAGTGAGGGCGGAGGTGACCTACAAACTGTACGGGGAAACAGTGAAACGCGTCATCACACCAGATCCGAAACAGCAAACAACTGCGCTCTTACCAGAATGGGGGCTCAACTTAAATCCGGGAGCCACCATCCTCAACACGGAAAAAGAAGATAAAAGCCGGGTGATCACCGTTCAGGTGACCAACTTTGCCGCCGGGCCAAATACCGGGGTGGTCGCTCCTTCACTGCCCGAGGGATGGAATGCGGAGCCCTCACAAGCTCCTGTTTCTTTCACCAAACAAGGCGAAACAAAAGAGCTTCACTTTACGGTGAAAGCCCCGGAGCCGCTTCAGGAAAAAGCCTATTTGATTCCATTCAAGGCTACCGTAAACGGACGCACAAGCTCCGTCCAGGTCCAGAAAATTCACTATGAGCATATTGGCACCAGCTACTTGCTGACCGATGCGAAAGTCAAAATTCAAGCCTTTCCGCTAAAGTTGATGCAAGGGTTAAAAATCGGATATGTGGACAGCGGTTTCGATCAGGTGGCCGAACACTTGCGTCAGGCCGGCCTTGAGATAACCAAACTGGATCAACAGATGATCGAATCGGGAGATTTAAATCAGTTTGACACGATCGTGGTAGGCATTCGCGCTTATCTATCACGCTCGGATCTCCTGGAGCACAACGACCGTTTGCTCGAGTATGTCAGAAACGGCGGACATGTCGTCATGCAGTACCATAAACCGGAAGATCGCTGGAATCCCGGACTCGCTCCTTATCCGCTCACACCCGGGAGCCCTTCGATCCAGTGGCGGGTCACAGACGAAAATGCTCCGGTAACCTTGTTGGAGCCTGACCATCCTCTGCTCAAAGCACCCAATCCGATTACGGAAACCGACTTCTCACACTGGGTGCAGGAACGAGGGCTTTATTTCCCTTCCAGTTGGGATCCGGCCTATACCCCTCTGCTCTCCATGGCTGATCCGGGGGAACAACCATTTACCGGCGGGCTGCTGGTTGCCCATTACGGTAAAGGAAGTTATATCTACACCAGCCTCGTCTGGTACAGGCAAATCCAAAGTCAGGTTCCAGGCGGATACCGCATGTTCGTCAACCTCATCAGCTACCCGAAAACCAGATAAAAAATGGAAACCAGGGAAGGATATTCCCTGGTTTTTTGTGTAAACGAAATTATATTATTTTCTATTCATATATATATTTGGTATTATATGAATTGTGGGAATTAATTATTAAGGAGCGGTTTGTGATGACTACTGCAGAATGCAAAACCCCGGTTGCCAAAAAATGCTATTACAATCTTTTAGCGGCCAGTTATGAAAGAGCCGAACGGATCTTGAACGAGATGCAGCGAAATCCTGAGAAATATTCATCGGAAATGGCAAGAGACACGATGGCATACCTTTTCCACCTCAAGAAAGAAATGAGAAGATATGGTATGTAGATGAATAGAAAAAAGATTCATCCCAAACTCGATCACAGGGACACAAGAAAGCCTGTGGTCTCTTCATTTCCGGCAAGCGGTCGTCAAAACGGATGCCGAACCATCGTTTATAGGCTCAATTATTAATAATTGAAATTTTTACCATCTAATCTGTCTTTTTAACTGAAAGGTATTGTATATGACATAATAAAACAAAAAAATTATGTTATTTCTTTGTTATTTCAGTAAAATGGGTATTGAATTTATAGAAGAGGGGGATTATTCTGTAAATAGAAAGGAGGGGTTTATGCGGCTTTAAAAGCATCCATAAGTATGGGCGAAGATGGTCGGGATGTTTCAGAGCATTAATAGTTTAACAGTAACAAAATCGTTCTCTCATTCTCATCACAGAAAAGGACCAATCACTTTTTCAATCCGGACAAATTATTCCTACTCTTCAAATTTGTTTTATGTTTTCGAGTTCAACATCTGAGGGAGGCATGTCTATGAAACGATTTCTGAGTGTTCTTTCAGCTGTGTTACTGGCGGTTTTGCTCGTGATCCCCTCCACGATTTTCGCACAACCAACTCCAGATTCCCCTGATTCCGCCTATGCTCCGGATCAATTGATCGTTAAGTTTAAATCCGGCACTTCAGCGAAAAACATTCAGGCACTTCACGCCAAGGAAGGAGCTCAAGTTGTTTCCAAAAGCAAACTTGGATTTGAAGTAGTCAAATTTAAAAACAACTCGGTTCAAAAGATGATGCAAAAGTACAAGCAAGACCCCAATGTTGAGTACGTCGAACCCAACTATTATTTCCATGCGGCCTGGACACCCAACGATCCCGCATTCTCTTCCTCCCAATGGGGACCGCAAAAAATTCAGGCTCCTCAGGCTTGGGACGTGACCAGGAGCAGCAGCAGCGTTAAAATCGCCATCGTCGATACCGGGGTTCAAGCCAACCATCCTGACCTGAACGGAAAAGTGATCAATGGTTGGGATTTCGTCTATGACGACAGCGTTCCGAACGACGCAAACGGGCACGGGACCCACTGTGCCGGAATTGCCGCCGCGACCACCAACAACGGGACCGGAATAGCCGGGATGGCCCCCAATGCCAGAATTTTGGCTGTTCGTGTCCTTGATGCAAACGGAAGCGGTACGCTGGACGATGTGGCAAACGGGATTATTTATGCCGCTGATCAGGGTGCCCAGGTCATCAGCCTCAGTTTAGGAGGCTCTGCCGGTACCACCACTTTGCAAAATGCGGTAAATTACGCATGGAACAGAGGTGCGGTTGTGGTAGCCGCTGCCGGTAACAGCAACACCTCGGCTCCGAGTTATCCTGCTTATTACAGCAATGCCATCGCTGTAGCATCGACGACTTCCTCAGACACCAAATCTTCTTTCTCCAACTACGGAAGCTGGGTCGATGTGGCTGCTCCCGGTTCCAGCATCTATTCCACTTACATCACCAGCACCTACGCTTCTTTGAGCGGTACTTCCATGGCCACTCCCCATGTAGCCGGCCTTGCCGGTCTGTTGGCGGCACAGGGCAGAAGCAACAGCCAAATCCGCGCCGCGATTCAAAATACGGCTGACCGGATCAGCGGGACAGGTACTTACTGGACTTACGGAAGGGTCAACGCTTACAGGGCTGTCAATTACTAATCAATCAAGCAAAAAAACGGGGGAAGCTGCTCCCCCGTTTTTTTGCTTGATTAATGTGCCATGAGATTTTCCCCGCTTTCTGTCGTAACCCGGAACTTCACGCTTTTCGGGTCGATCGATCCTTTGGCCACCGAGATGATCGTTCGGGGCGGGAGTTTCGTAGCGACCCAATCCCCTTTTTCCAGTTTCAGGGTGATCTGGACAACCTCTTTGCCTTGCTTTTTCAGAGAAACCGGCCGTGCGATATATCCGTAATACTCGCGGTCCGGGACCTGAACGAAGATCATATCTTCCCGTTCCCACTTCGCCACCCCTTCCAAATTGCCGGCATGGTCATCCTTGGTGTAATACCACACACCACCTGCCGGACGTGGAGGAATGGAATAATAACTTGTATACAAGACCCGCTTGATCGGAATCTCTGAACTTTTGCTTTTATTGATGGCCGATAGTAAAGTTTGTTTGTTTACATTTTTATTTACCTGAATATTTGGGGAATCCTGGCGCTGATTTCCTGAACCAGATGTTTTCGATTGGCTTTGTATGGCAGATCCGGAGGAACTACAGGCGGTGAACACAAAGATAAAGAGAAGCGCTCCTGCAAGTGAGGCAAAATATTTCATCATATGTACTGCTCTCCTTTGGCGCATGCTCAATAATCTCTTCTTCATTGATTTAAACGTTTTGTCGGCAGAATGTCAATGTTCTCAGGCCTTGATCGGGCAGCCAAGTGTGGCAGAGAAGCGTATGTACCAAAAAAAGCCCCATGCTTCTGAAAGAAACACGGGACTTTCACAAACATCAGAGTATCAGGCGTTTAACATGAACCAGATGAGTCCGGCGACAAAAAAGATGAGCGCAATCGTTCCCAAGATCCTCGGCAGATATTTCATTCGTTCCCTCCGTCAAAGGATAATTCATCTGAGTTCCGCAATGGTCACTCCACTGCCTCCTTCACCATGGGAGCCCAGCCTGAATGACTTGACACTGCGGTGCTTCCGCAAAAACTCCTGTACACCTGAACGCAACGCGCCTGTCCCTTTCCCGTGAATCAGAGCCACCTGTTTATAACCGGCGAGGATCGCGTCATCCAAGTATTTATCAATTTCCATGATCGCCTCTTCCACCATCTTGCCGCGCAAATCGAGTTCAGGCGGTACATGATCCGTCGACCGCTTGATGGAAGAAGTCGCTTTTGCCGCTCCGGTTTCCGGCTTGGAGGAACGCTTTTCCAAGTCGCGAAGATGGGCTTTCATCTTTAAAAAGCCGACTTGAACCTGGAATTCATCCTGACCCAAAGCTTCCACAACCACACCCTTTTGATTGACCGAGTGGACAAACACCTCATCACCGGGTTTGATTTCCTCTGCCACGGCAACCCGTTGACTTGTTTTTCTCGGAAGCTGCATCTGGGGCACGGCATCGTCGAGCCTCTTTTTCACAGCGATCAATTCATGTTCTTTTAATTCCTGCGGACGGGCTCTGGCCCATTCACGAAGCTCTTTGAGCACCTCTTCCGCTTCCCGCTGGGCAGATGTGACAATGCTCTTCGCCTCCAGCCTGGCCTTTTCCCTGAGCCGCGCTTTTTCTTCTTCCCACGATTCCATTTGCTTTTTCAGGTCCAGAAGCAGCTCTTCCGCTTCGTTCCGCAACCTTTCCGCATTTTTCCGCTCTTCTTCCGCTGCTTTCCGGTCAACGGTCAGGGCGGCTATCATTTCTTCCAACCGATTTTCATCACTGCTGAGCTGTTTTTTGGCTGCTTCGATAATCTGAGGCGGCAGCCCCAACCGGCTGGAAATGGCAAAGGCATTGCTTCGCCCCGGAACTCCGATCAAGAGGCGGTAAGTGGGGCGGAGTGTTTCAACGTCAAACTCAACACTGGCATTCACCGCCCGCGGATGATGATGGGCAAACAGTTTCAGTTCGCTGTAATGGGTGGTGGCCACCACGGAACTGCCGCGCTCCATCACGTATTCCAAAATGGCAATCGCTAATGCGGCCCCCTCGGCAGGGTCGGTTCCGGCCCCCAACTCATCAAACAAAACGAGGCTGCGTTCATCGATCACTTTCAACATACGGATGATGTTGGTCAGATGGCTGGAGAACGTACTCAAATTCTGTTCAATGCTTTGCTCGTCCCCGATATCTGCAAAGACTCCGCTGAAAACGGGCATGATGCTCTCTTCTTCAGCAGGGATCGGAAAGCCCGACTGAACCATCAGGGCAAACAAGCCAATCGTTTTAAGCGTAACCGTTTTTCCTCCGGTATTGGGCCCGGTAATGATAATGGCCTGATGCCTCTCCCCCATCTCCACATCGATGGGAACCACTTGATCCGGGGGGATCAAAGGATGTCTCGCCCTTTTCAAACGCATCGTTCCGTCCTCGGAAATGGCCGGGCAAACCGCCTTCATCATCGCTCCGAACCTGGCTTTGGCCATGATGAAGTCCACTTCCTGCAGAATGGACAAGTTTCGTTCCAGATGGTCCGCTTCTTCCGCGACAAGGGATGTCAATCGCATCAGGATCTTTTCGATTTCTTTTGCTTCCGCCAGCTCTTGCTCACGGAGGCGATTGTTTAAGTGAACGATGGATTCCGGTTCAATAAACAAAGTGGCACCTGAAGAAGACTGGTCGTGCACAATCCCTCCAAACTGGGCCCGGTACTCCTGTTTCACGGGAATCACATAGCGATCATGGCGTTGAGTGATAATCGGTTCTTGCATCATCTTCAGATAATGGGAATTTCTTAACATTTGATTTAAGGTGTGCTGGATCTGCTGCCGGAGATCCCCAATGCTTCTGCGGATTCGCGCCAGCGGGGGACTTGCTTGATCCAACACTGTTCCCTGATCATCAATACAGGATTCGATCTCTCTTTCCAGGTGCTCCAGGCTTTCAATCTGTTCCGTGTATCCGCGCAAAATAGGCAGCGGGGCCGTTTCTTCCTCGACCTGACGCAGTAAAGATTTTACTTTTCTGCCCGCCAAGATCGTGCTCGCAATATCCAAAAGTTCGGCTTCATTCAGCAAACCGCCGATTTTGGCACGCCGCACGGAAGAGCCGATGCTTCTGATCCCTCCCAGGGGAACATCCCCTTTCAGCCGGAGCAGGTCCATTCCTTCCGCAGTCGCCTGTAAATATTGTTTAACCTCCTCAATCGAGGAGGAAGGAGTGATCTCATCCACTTTGGCTTTGCCAAGCTGAGAAGATGCCTGGTTTTTGACCATTTCTTTAACTTGATTAAACTCCAGCGGTTTCAGCGTCCATTCCAACGCCTACAACTCCTCTTCCTCAAAACTCTTTTTCCATTATATCACGTCCGGGCAAGATTTCCCGTTTATCCGTTCTTATTTTGCAACAAAATAAAAGCAGTTGTCGATCACGGATGAATTTCAATAGCGAGGTGGCACGGATGTATATTTTCCGGCATTTAGTCCGTTTTTTTTCCGCTTTCGTCGGTATCGTGCTGGTTGATACCGTTGTGCCCGGCTTTTCGGCGAACAGCATCGGAAACGCCGCCTTGGTTTCCCTGATCATCGCAGGAACCGGGGGATTGACGGAACTCTTTCTCGGACGAGACATTTCACCGTTTGCCAGAGGCATCATCGGAATCCTCGCCTCCGCCTCCGCACTCCCTTCCGCTTCCCTTCTGCTCCCGGCCTTTGAAGTCCCGCTGCTCGGACTGGTTTTAGTTTCCCTTCTGGTAGGTATGATTGATATTTTTGTTCCCGTTGGAGCCCGTTTTACCGAATAAAAAAATCGAGCCATCCGTCAACCGGCTCGATGGGGGGAAACGGCTCCGACCAACTCATCGGAACCGTTCCGTCAACACACGTTCGTTTTTCGCCTAGCGGGTAAAGATATGTTTTCCGATTCGCTTGATTTGCGGACGGCTCCAGATCCATTTCGAAGTCGCCCGGGCGGGGTTGAAGTAATAAAGGGCTCCATTTGAGGGGTCCCACCCGTTTAAAGCATCCATGACCGCTTTCTTTGCCGTTTCATCCGGTTCAAGCCATATTTGACCGTCAGCGACTGCTTCAAAGGCCAGAGGCTGATAAATGATTCCCGGGATCGTATCGGGAAATTTATCGCTTTCCAGCCGGTTGAGGATGACAGCGGCTACAGCCACTTGCCCGACATAAGGTTCCCCTCTGGCTTCGGCATGGACGGCTTGTGCCAGCAGCTTCAAGTCATTCCTGCTCAATCCATGCGAAGTTTTCGGCAACCTCGGCGCAGCAACTCTTCTCGCTGCACGGGTCGGGCGGTATTTTTTGGTTGCCGCTCTCAGTTTGGTCAGGGTTTTCGGGCCGGCCACTCCATCGATTTTCATGCCAAATTCATACTGAAAAAGGCGTACCGCTCGGTAGGTTCTCCATCCGTACTGGCCGTCAATTTTTCCTGTGTAAAACCCAAGGAATCTCAAACGGCCCTGCAGGTCATACACATCTCCGCCCCGGGAGCCAATTTTTAGAACGGGTCCCCCCGCGGGTGCCTTGTTCATCCCGGGACGCCAGTTTTTTGAAGCCTGCCACAACTTCAGCTTCGTTTTGGGGCCGACGACTCCGTCGATCTTCTTCATTCCGTAACTATACTGAAAGAGGCGTACCGCCCTGTAGGTCCGCCAGGAGAAAACCCCGTCCACTTTTCCCGTGTAATAACCGAGGAATTTAAGCCGTCCCTGAAGTTCATACACATCTCCTCCGCGAGCCCCGACCTTTAAAATACCGGGACCAAAAGCGGGAGAAGAGGCCGGTTTGAGGTGGAAAGCAGCCATTTCCTTTCCGCCGCTCAGAATGAGCGTGACCGCTATGAACAAACAAGTGAGCATAAAAATAAAATATCGGCTTCGCATAGCAGAACAACCCTTTCCAGGTTGAAATTCTGCTGTTATTATGCCGATATTTTCATTCTCTATACACCCAGGACGGGAAGAGGGAGGAAGTGCATCACGATTTCAATCTCTTTTTCAACTCTTCCAAAGGCAAGGTGTTGATCACATCCCCTTTTTCCAACCAGCCTCTTCTGGCAGTGGCAATCCCATAAGGGAGGTTATTTAAACCTTCCACAGAGTGGGCATCGGTGTTGATGGTAAATGTGAGGCCATACTCTTCTTTCGCTTTTTTCAAATACTCGTCATTCAAATCAAGCCGATGCGGATTGGCATTCAGCTCCAATATCGTTCCCGTATCTTTGGCCGCTTGGAAAATATGGTCCATATCCAGCGCGTAAGCATGGCGACGGTTGATCAACCGGCCGGTCGGATGCGCGATGATGTCCACATGGGGGTTCTCCATCGCTTCCACGATCCTGCGGGTCATCGTTTGCTCATCTTGTTTAAAACTGCTGTGAATCGAGGCGATGACAATATCCAATTGCTCTAGAATTTCATCCGGAAAATCCAAACGGCCGTCAGGCAAAATATCCATCTCTGTGCCTTTAAGTACGGTAAAATCATCGAACTCTTTGTTGACTTCGTCGATCTCCGCCCATTGTTCTTTTAATTCTTCAATGGTCAGCCCGTTGGCTACTTTGAGGAACCGGGAATGATCGGTAATCGCAATATACTCATATCCTTTCTCCCTGGCCGCCCGGGCCATTTTTAATATACTGTCGGCCCCGTCGCTGTACACGGTATGCATATGCAAATCTCCCCGGTAATCCCCCGGTTCAATGAGTTGGGGAAGTTTTCCCCGTTCCGCTTTTTCCATTTCTCCCCTGTCTTCACGAAGTTCCGGCGGGATATACGGCAATCCCAAATGCGCAAAAAAAGCCGCTTCATCGTCAAACGTTTGGGTGACCTCTGTTTCGGGGTCGAAGATGCCGTACTCGCTCACCTTCCAACCAAACTGCTTGGCCCGCTGCCGGATGCGGACATTATGCTCTTTTGACCCGGTAAAATGATGCAGGGCGCTGGCAAATTGCGAGGGCGACACCAGACGGACATCCACGTTCATCTCGATTCCCTCCACCCTGACAATGACGCTCACTTTGGTTTCCCCTTGATTCACGATTTCCAGCACTTCCGGCATCGAAACGATGTACTCTCCCACTTCTTTCGGTTCACGGGTGGCGACCACAAAATCAATATCTTTGATCGTCTCTTTCCGGCGGCGGATGCTTCCGGCAAGCTCAACCCGCAATATCCTGCCGTCGTCCGACAAATAATCTTTCACACGCGTTGCCACCAGCATCGCTTCATGCAACAACCGGCGTTCGGGTCTCTTCTGAAACTGCTCGATCGCTTCCAGAATCTTTAGTTCCTTTTTCGGCCCAAATCCCGGAAGTGAACGGATTTTTTCCTGCTCTGCCGCCGCCTTCAATTCATTTAAGTTGGTGATATTCAATTCACGGTACAGAGCATGTATCGATTTGGGACCCATCCCCGGCAAAGAAAGCAAGTCCGGAAGCCCGGAAGGGAGCTTTTGTCTCAATTCCTCCAATTGCCTGGATGTGCCGGTCGTGATAATCTCTTCAATCACTCCTGCGGTTCCCTTTCCCACCCCCGGCAAATCTTCCAGCCGGTCCATCATCTCCGCTACCGGAACCCGGCTGTTTTCCACTGCTCTTGCCGCTCTTCGGTAGGCTCCCACTTTAAACGGATTCTCTCCGTTCAGCTCCATGAAGTCGGCCAACTGCTGTAAGACAGCTGAAATGTACGCGTTCTTCATCCCCATTCCCTCCTTATGTACTGCATTATTATCCCCAAAAATCAAAACCTCGTGAAGCGGGGGGAAAGGTTTGGAAATGGAGTTCATCATTTGTTTGCAGGCGATGTTGATCTCTGCCGGATCCATGCGAATCCGCCAGCGTCCCGTCCATATCAAAAATCACCGGTTGAATCGAAAGCCCGGTTTTCATAAACCCCCCTGGAATAACGTTCTTATTTGAACCCTTATATTGATTTATCTTAACATAACATTGCCATCCCCATTTCCAACATTCCCGTAGAAGCGCGCCATCAATGATCCTAATTTTCAAAATCCCTCAAACGTCCGTTTCAAGACCGCCACTGATCCCATCGCTGGCGATGCTTTACAGCCCTAGGCAGCATGATCCGGAAATGATATAATATTAAAATATGAAAAAAATATAAAATGAGATAAGAAAGGATGGATCGAATGTTTGGAAAAGTGGCTTCGGATGTACTTGGACTCAGTGATGTAGGCTCTGTGATTAAACCGGAGAATTACGATAAGGTAGACGCAGATGACTATGTGATGCATGAAGATGGCGAGAAAATCTTTTTTCTGATCAAATCAAAATCTGATGAATACTGCTTTACCAACAAAGCCCTCATTCACCTCGACGGAACAAGTGCAACGAGCAAAAAACGCACGCTTCGCCGCTTTAATTACAGTACGCACAGGATTTCAAGCGTAACTCTTGAAACGGCCGGAACGGTCGATTTAGATATCGAACTTAAATTTAAAATAGGATCTGAACTCTATTCGATTGACGTACATAAAAAACACCTGGAAGAGTTGAAGGATTTATACAAAGCCCTGCTTAAAATCGAGGAAATCTCCCGTGAAAACGAAATCATCCTGGAATATGCCAAACAAAGCCTCAATTTAGCTTCAACCACATTAAGCAGCCTCAGAAACACAGACAACAATCTGGTCGAGCAGTTTAAGGAATTGAACCAGGTTGCCTTCTCCTGGCTCGTCGATGCGAGAAAACAATATCATGTCAAAGATTTTGGGTTCGTTTTCGAGCGTTATATCAACAACTGATCCTGGTGACAGATTCATTTGGCCAAGGAATCTGGAACGGGGTTTTTGAACGTATTCCGTTCCTGCTACAGTCCGCTTCATCTGTATTTTTACGCGTCATCCCTGAATTTCCTGGATAAACAAAAAATGACTTGAGAACCCGATATCTCAAGTCATTTTTTGTTTACTGGAGCGATGCCGCTGCATCGCCAGATGTTCCCATCCATTACCGTATTTATCTGTGTTTTCGCGAAGTCCCTCTTCACTTGTACGTATCCTTGATCTTGCCAACGCCCTCATGACGGGCATACTGATGCTTTTTCTAAACCATGCCTTTTGCAGAGAACAGTTCTTTCAACTCCCGGGTAAAGTCCGGGGTGATTTGCAAAATGGCTTGCGACAGCATGGATTCGTTGACCGCATCCTGCCCTTGCGTCCACGGCAAAACATGGAGCACATTCACGAGCACGATGAAAAGGAGCACAGTCTGAAGCAATGCAACCAGGACTCCGCCCGCCCGGTTGAACAGGGAGACCACCGGCAGAGTGGCAAACTGGTTGAGGATTGTTGCCGCAATCGACAGAATCAGTTTGCTGCCAAAGAGAAGAATCAAAAAGGCAAGCCCGGAATAGATCAGTTTGTCAATCGGCAAGAGTGCCATCCAACCGCTGCTTACCTGTTCGGGAAGCGGCAAGGTCTCGCTTAAAACGGGAGCCAACTCATCGGTAAATTGGTACGCCGCCCATATGCCGATCAATAAGCCAAACAGCGAGGCGGCTTGTAAGACCAATCCTCGCTGGTATCCTCGGAGACATAAACCGATGAGAAGGAGTACGAGAATAAAGTCAAAATGATTCATCTAATCCTCTAATCCTCCTCAGGGTTGTTCATCTTCGACAAGGTGCAATATTTCATCGTACTCTTGCTTCAGGCGCAAGTAGTCATCCGCAATATTCACCGCAGATAATACCGCCAGCCGGGTCGTATCCAATTTCGGATTGGCATCGGCGATTTGCCTCATTTTTTCATCGACATGGCTGGCCACTTGCCGCATATGGCCGGGGCTGGCTTTGCCGACGATGGAATACTGTTGTCCGTAAATCTCTACGGTCAATTTATTTTTGCTCATTGCAAACGCCTCCTTCACGTGGTGAAGGTTTCATCCGTCAGCCCTCAGGCGAACAGGGAGCATCACCAGCAGGGTGAAACCCCGCGTTTATCTGAGTTTCGCTCCCAATATGTCTTCCAGATAATCGACCACACGCTGGTGAACCTCCTGAACTTCTTCGTCAGTCAGGGTACGGTCTTTTGCCCGGTACACGAGGGAATAAGCGATGCTCTTCTTTCCTTCCCCGATTTGCGCACCCGTAAAGACATCAAAGAGCGTCACAGATTCTAGTAATTCTCCGGCAACCTCGCGAATCCCTTCTTCCACTTCCTGGGCCAGCACATCTTCGTCAACAACCAGTGCCAAGTCGCGGGTGACGGCCGGATAGCGCGGAATCGGCTGATAAACCACTTCGTCGTTGGCTGCGGAGAACAGTTTAGCCAAGTCTAACTGGAAGACAACCGGATCTTCCAAGCCGTATTTTTTCGCCAGTTTGGGGTGAAGTTGTCCCAACAGGCCGATCACTTCCCCATTCACGCTCAATTCGGCTGTGCGGCCGGGATGAAAGCCGTCCGGGAATGCTTCCGAGTACTGAACACCGCTAACGCCGAGACGGGTAAAGAGAGCTTCCAACATCCCTTTGACGATGTAAAAATCCCCTGCCGGGATCGGTGTCTGCTTCCAAATGGTCGGCTCTGCTTCGCCGGTCAGGAGTCCGGCCAATTCCCAGCGCTCCTCCGGTAAAGTGGTAAGGTTCTCTTCTTCGGTCACATAGGTTTTACCCATTTCAAAAATCGTGACCCGGTTATTGCCGTGTTTGATATTGTACGCGGCCGTCTCGATGAGCTGGGGCAGCAAGCTGGTGCGGAGAACGGCATGTTCATTGCTCATCGGCATCGCCAGCGCGATGGGGCGGGCGGTACGATGGAGCGGCTCAATCTTTTTACCCGCTTCGGGAGAGGTTAAACTATAGGTGAGAACCTCGTTCATCCCCAGATTGCGCAATGTATGGCGAATCACCCGACGCAGCTTTTGCTCGCGGGTCAAACCGCCCGGCAGCTGCTGTCCCCACGGCAACGTGGTCGGAATCCTGTCATAGCCGTACAAGCGCGCCACTTCTTCAATCAAGTCGACCTCCATCGTCAAATCGGGACGGCGGGTCGGAACTTGTACATCATATATGCCTTCGCGGAGCTGGGTCGGAAAATGGAGACGGCGGAAAATGTCCAGCACTTCTTCTTCCTTGATCTTAATTCCGAGAACTTTTACCAGCCGTTCATGACGCAATGAAATGACGACATCGTCAACGTCTCCGATCTTTTCTGCATAAAGATCCGAACCTACCTTACCGCCGGCAAATTGCTGCAATAGTTGAACCGCTCTGGCCAGTGCGGGAATGATCCGTTCCGGATCCACCCCTTTCTCAAAGCGGTTGCTGGCTTCGGAACGCAATCCCAGCTTACGGGAACCTTTCCTCACGACAGCCGGATCAAAAAAGGCCGCTTCGATCAGCACAGAGGTCGTTTGTGCCGTCACTTCAGAGGATTCTCCCCCCATGATGCCGGCAATGGCGAGCGGCTGATCGCCATCGGTGATGAGCAGCATTTCTTCATCGCATTCACGTGTGACGCCGTCCAGGGTGACCAGTTGTTCACCGGGACGAGCGCGCCGGACGACGATTCTGCCGCCGGGTATCTGATCATAGTCGAAAGCATGCAGCGGCTGCCCGGTCTCGATCATCACATAGTTGGTGATATCGACAATATTGTTGATCGGCCGGATTCCGGCGGAGATGAGCCGATTTTGCATCCATTGCGGAGACGGGCCGATTTTCAGGTCATGAACAACCTGAGCGGCATAAAACGGGCAATCTTCTTCCGATTCCAGTGTGATCGACACAGGGGACTCCTCTTCGTCCACCGATTGAATATATACATCCGGCAAACGCAGCTCACGGTCGAAGATGGCCGATACTTCATACGCAACCCCGATCATGCCCAAACAATCGGACCGGTTGGGAGTTAATTGCAGCTCAATGACTTGATCGTTCATGCCCAGGTAGTTTTTGATATCTTCTCCGACCGGTGCATCCGGCCCCAGCACGAGAATGCCTTCCGTCTGTTCTTTCATCAACACTTTATCCGGAAATCCAAGCTCTTTGGCCGAGCAGATCATTCCGTTGGACTCCACGCCTCTTAAATTGGCTTTTTTGATTTTCATTCCGCCGGGCAACTTGGCCCCCACGAGCGCCACCGGAACCCGCTGGCCTGCGGCGACGTTGGATGCTCCGCAAACGATTTGCAGCATTTGTCCTTTGCCCACGTTGACCATACAAACGTTCAGGCGGTCCGCTTCCGGATGCTTCTCCACAGACAGCACTTCACCCACGACCACCCCGGAAACTCCGGCATCCCGGGTATAGATGACTTCCACTTCAATCCCGGTCCGGTTCAACTCTTCTGCGATGTCTTCCGGGGAGATTCCTTCAAGATCCACATATTGAGATAACCACTCGTATGATACCAGCATGGTGTCAGACTCTCCTCTCACACAGACCTGAACTGGCGCAAGAAGCGCAAGTCATTATTGTAGAAGTGGCGAATATCATCGATGTCGTACTTTAACATCGCGATCCGTTCCACACCCATTCCAAACGCAAAGCCGGTATATCGCTCCGGATTGTAGCCGGCTTTTTCCAGCACGCGGGGATGAACCATACCCGCACCGAGGATTTCGACCCAGCCCTTTTCGGGATGGTAGATATCCACTTCCACACTGGGTTCGGTAAACGGGAAATAGCTGGGACGCAATCTCATTTCCGTCCCTTCGCCAAAGATCTTTTCGATAAAAGAAAGCAAGACCCCGTTCAATTCGCTCATTGAAACCCCGCGATCGACCACTAATCCCTCAATCTGAGTGAACTGGTGGGAGTGCGTCGCATCGTCATCATCGCGGCGGTATACTTTGCCGGGACAAATAATGCGGACAGGGACATATCCTTCTTTCGCTTCCAAGGTTCTTACTTGTACGGGGGATGTATGAGTCCTCAACAATATTTCAGGTGTGATGTAAAAAGAATCCTGCATGTCACGGGCCGGATGGTCTTTCGGTATATTGAGCGCTTCAAAATTGTAGTAATCTACTTCCACTTCGGTTCCTTCAGCCACTTCAAAGCCCATGCCGACAAAGATATCCTCGATTTGTTCGATGATCAGGTTGAGCGGATGAATCGATCCGGCAACCCGGGGAACTCCGGGCAAAGTGATATCAATTTTTTCCTCTTGCAATCTCGTTTCCAGAGCGGCTTCTTCCAAAGCCTCCTCTTTTTCGGCGATCAACGATTCCAATTTGCCACGAATCTCGTTGGCCAACCCCCCAATCACAGGGCGCTCTTCGGGAGAAAGGCTGCCCATTCCCCGAAGCACAGCCGTCAGCTCCCCTTTTTTCCCCAAATACTTGACTTTCAATTCACGCAACTGGTCTAAATCATCTGCTGAAGCAATCGCTGATGATGCTTCCTCCTGTAACGCCTGCAAACGTTCGCGCACGAGAAACTCTCCTTTCTTTTTTATGTACAAATAAAAAAATCCCACGCCCTAAGGGACGGGAGATCCGCGGTACCACCCTTTTTGAAAAGCAGGTTCAACACAGCCCTTGCCTTTCCACTTCATTCGGATAACGGCCGAAACCGGTTCCCTCTACTTAAGTCGAGTAACTTGTTCAAAGGACAGCTCCAGAGCGAACTTCGGCAGCCGTTTCCTTAGAGGCGCTTTCAGTCCAGGGCACCTCCTCCCTGCAAGGGCGCGCTGCTTACTCTTCTCTATCATCGCTTTCGTTCTGTATTGGAAAATTATTAAATATTATAGCCAACCCAAATGAGACTTGCAACCGTTACAAGTGCGGATAACGTTGGCGAACCCGCTCATAGATGAGAATGGCGCAGGTGACGGAGACATTGAGCGATTCGGTTTTCCCCGGCATGGGAATCTGAACCATCTCATCGACGAGAGCCATCAAGGCAGGATCCACCCCTCTTCCTTCATTTCCAAGCAAAATGGCAGACTTAGCGGGGAACGGGTACTCAAAATGATAAACGCCGCCGCGCGGGGAAGTGCCTACCACCGTTACGCCGTCTTTCTTTAACAAGGAGATCGCTTCCGCGAGATCCAGCTGAACCATCGGCAAACGAAACAGGGATCCCATCCCGGAACGAACCACTTTCGGGTTAAACGGATCGACGGTTCCTTTTCCCAGCCAGATGCCGGTCACGCCGGCCGCTTCCGCGGTACGAACGATCGTGCCCAGATTGCCGGGGTCCTGAACGGCATCCAAAAGAAGATACGTGGCCCCCGATTTTCCCCTGGATAAAAGTTCTTCCGCCGACCAGTCGGGAATCCCGACTACGGCGGCAACTCCCTGGGGCGAATCCGTCTCTGTCACGGATGTAAACAGGGGAGAAGCCAATTCATAGACAGGAGCTTGGACGGGATAGCTTTCCAACACGCTGAGCGCCGCATCTTTCTTTCCCGAATCGAAGATCACCGCGTGAAAGGGGAGTCGGGCGGAAATGGCTTCCATGATGAGATGTTCCCCTTCAATCAAAAGGGTTTTCGATTCTGATCTCCCTTTTTTGGTTTTTAATTTTTTCCATTTCTTTACGTGTTCGTTTTGCGGGGAGGTCAGATGTATGATCTTATTCATTTCCGTACGCCTGTTCCTGAAGTTTTTTCAGATGATCATTGTGTCCGATCACGATCAGCAAATCCCCTTCATGAATCACATCGGTTGCGGCCGGGGCAATGTTAAACTTTTCCCCGCTTTTTATCGCCATGACATTGCATCCGAAACGCGCGCGAATATCCAGCTCCTGCAACGTTTTCCCTTTAAAGAAGTCTCCCGCCAGAATTTCCACAATGCTGTAATCTTTGGAGAGCTCCACATAATCCAGGATATTCGGGGAGATCAGGTTATGTACAAGACGGACACCCATATCCCGTTCCGGAAAGACGACCCGGTCTGCACCGATCTTGTAAAGAACTTTTCCATGCAGCTCATTTACCGCTTTCACGACGATTTTTTTAACGCCCATCTCCTTCAGAATCAGGGTGGTCAGGATACTGGACTGTATATCATCGCCAATCGCGATGACAACCACATCGAAATTGCGGATTCCCATGGCTTTCAGGGCATGCTCGTCCGTCGAATCCGCCTCGATGGCATGGGTGACAATCTGGGCCATATCCTGAACGCGCTGGGGATTCCGGTCCACAGCCAATACTTCATATCCCATTGAATCCAGGGTTTGGGCGACGCTTCCTCCAAACCGCCCCAAACCGATCACTGCAAATGTTTTGTTCAAAGGTGGACACCTCCGTGTATTCTGCCAACTGATCCGCCGATCATCTTCCCTTTTCGGATAAAGTGCTTTTTTCCGTACAACCTATGAAGGAAAGGAGGGTTTGACAATGAATTTTGATATTCGCGGTGCTGTGATTAACAACATTCATAACATGAATAACCAAGAACTTCAAGATTTAGTCGAGGAGTCGATCAGAGGGGATGAAAAATTGCTCCCCGGTCTTGGTGTTCTGTTTGAAGTCATCTGGGAAAACAGCAGCCCGGCTCAGCGGAGCGAAATGATCGGAACACTTCACGATCAACTTTCCAAAATGCGCTGAACGTTGCAAGCTTGAATGAAAAGATACACCGAACAAACTGATTCCGGTGTATCTTTCCTTCATTTTGCCCAAAATCCACCTATTCTACCAATCAAAGCCGCCGCCAAAGCCAAATCCGGGTCCAAAACCGAAACCTCCAAAACCTCCGAATCCCCACCAAAAGAAAATAAAAAACAAGAAGAGGATGACCAGTACGGCGACGGCGATCCAACTGATTCCAAAACCGCCAAACAGTCCGCCCAATCCTGCTGCTTTAGCCAAGTTCCCACTCCTTTCACTTTGGAGTTACTTCATAATATATGTTTCAGCTGTTCAACTGGTTGGACAAATGTTGGATCAAACCGGCCTATTTACGCAGTATCGCTACATACTCAAAACCAAAGGCGGCACAGCCCGAGTTGATATGCCATGCCGCCCCGGAGATTACTTTTTCAGCTCTTCTTCAATCGCCTTTTTGATGGCATCATAATTCAAACTGTCTTCCACTTCTTTCCCATTGACAAAAATGGCCGGGACTGATCTTACCATGCTTTTTTTCGCTAATTGGTTATCCGCCTCTACCTCTTTTTGGTATGTTTTATTTTTTAAGTCCCGGCTCAATTGGTCGGTATCGATACCCGGCACGTGCTTTTTGACCAGGCCGATCAAAAATTCGGGTGTGGCCCAAATCTGTGACTCTTCTTTTTGATTTGTATAAACGGCATCATAATATTTCCAGAAAGCATCGTTATTTTGCTTATAGACCGCTTCTCCCGCCATACCAGCAGTGATCGAATCCGGACCGATAAATTGGTAGTTGGAAAAGAACATCTGAACTTTGCCCGTATCGATGTAATCCTTTTTCAACTGAGGATAAATCGTGTCGTGAAATGCTTTGCAAGCCGGACACTTGAAATCGCCGAACTCCATTAACTTGACCGGAGCATTCGGATTTCCGATGCTCGGTTGCCCCGCATAAGAAAAGTTTTGTATATTCGGCCCGGTTTGTTCATTCGTCCCCGTTGGACGGATCATCGCAAAGACTCCCAGTCCAAGCAATACTATCAATAAGGTCGCCATGGTGATCGTGCTCATGTTGGAAGACTTTTTTCCCTTTTTGGACAATGTTTCTCACTCCCGTTTGATAACATGACAACGCTCTGAATCAATAAAAATCATACCAATTTGAGGATCGGTTTTCATCTTTAATTTCTGTCAAAGTGGTCAACAGGCGGAGCAGGTCATTTGTTTTCTGGTGGGACCAGGCGGGAAGCAAATCCGCAGCTGGTAGCAGCCGATCCGAACTGCGGCATGCCCGGCTTCACAACCCCGGTCACATAGGTTATCATCTTTATGATCCACATGCTTTTCTCCGATACATGAGTGATTTGTTAACAGAGAGAGTGTACCAATCAAGAAAACACTCCATCGACATAAACGATCAGAAAAGGGTACAATCCGGGCGGGGAGACGGTGATCGGACGGAGTGTTTTTATGGCCGTCCCCGGAGAAAAATCGCCTCCCCGATGCACACAGGAGAAAAGGATTCAGCCGTTTTCACAGAAAAGAGAAATGGAGAGGAGAAACCAACATGGCGCCAACCATCGCCCGCGCGTTGACAATCGCCGGTTCCGACAGCGGAGGAGGGGCCGGAATTCAGGCTGATTTGAAAACGTTTCAGGAACTTGAGGTCTTCGGAATGAGCGCACTGACCGCGGTTACGGCACAAAATACGCTGGGAGTTCAAGGTATATATGAACTTCCTCCCCAAGCGGTGGCTGAACAAATCGATGCGGTTGTGGAAGATCTAGGTGTGGATGCCGCCAAAACAGGCATGATCGCCAACATTGAAATCATGGAGGTCATCGCCGAAAAAGTGAAAGCCTACGCCATCCCCAATCTGGTCGTGGATCCGGTCATGATTTCAAAAAGCGGACATTCCCTGCTGAACGAGGATGCCCGGCTGGCATTGAAACGATATTTGCTCCCGCTTGCCACAGTGGTCACTCCCAACATCCCGGAAGCGGAGGTGTTGACCGGCCTTCAACTGGACAGCATGGAAGCCCGCAAGGAAGCAGCCCGGATGATCATCGGCATGGGGGCCCGATCGGTGGTGATCAAGGGAGGGCATTTGCCGGACGGGGAAGCGGAAGATCTATTCTACGATGGGCAAGAGTTCTCCATCCTTTCATCCCCCCGGTTTGAGACACCGCATACACACGGAACAGGCTGCACTTTTTCGGCGGCAATCGCTGCCCACTTAGCCAAAGGAGAAGCCGTCCTTTCTGCTGTCCGGCAAGCGAAAGCTTTTATCACGGCTGCCATCCGTCACCCCCTGCATCTCGGAGGCGGGCATGGTCCGACCAATCATTGGGCACACCGCTTACAGGAGGGGAAAGCATGAGATTCAAAGATTCTCTTCGCCTCTATTTCGTCATGGGCAGCCAGGATTGCCCCGGAGAAAACCCTGTCGAAGTACTGAAACAAGCGATCCAAGGCGGGATCACCTGTTTTCAGTTTCGTGAAAAAAACTCACGGCTGAATGGAAGAGAAACCGTAGAACTGGGAAAAGAACTGCAAAAGATCTGCCGGGAACACAACATTCCGTTTATCGTCAATGACCGGGTGGATCTCGCCCTGATTTTAGATGCGACCGGGGTGCATATCGGACAGGAAGACCTTCCCGCGGATGAAGTTCGCCGCCTGATCGGACCCGACCGAATTTTAGGTGTTTCCGCAGAAACATTGGAAGAGGCAAGGCGCGCATTTGCAGACGGTGCCGACTATATCGGTGTCGGCCCCATGTTCTCCACTTCCTCCAAACCGGATGCCGGAGAGCCGGTCGGTCCTGCTGCCGTTCGCCACATTCGCCAGCAGATGGGACATCGTTATCCCATCGTTGGTATTGGAGGGATTACCCCGGATCGCGCTCCCGAAGTGGTCGGAGCAGGCGCGGACGGGGTTGCGGTCATCTCCGCGATCAGCAAAGCGTCAAGTCCGCTCGGGGCTGCCAAGCAATTCCTGCAATTGATGGGCAACTCCACAAAATTGTAAACCTTGTTTTTATCTGCCCCGCTGCAAAGTGGTACAATAAGGTCGGACGAACACATCCGGCTCAACCTGATTCTAATTCTCGTTTGTGTTACACTGAATGGGTGAAACACAGATTGATAACAGATCACTTTCAACATTTGCCTTAGCTCAAACGAAGCCATTGATATACGCCTGCAAGGAGGATCTTCCATATGAAATATCGTTCGATGCCTGGAATTGACCGCCCCATCTCAGAGGTGGGATTTGGTGTTTGGTCAGTAGCCACCCCATGGTGGGGCGTAAAGGATGAAGAATTGGGAAAAAGACTGCTTCGCAGTGCCTATGAGGATTATGGAATCACTTTCTTTGACACCGCCGATGTATATGGACAAGGAAAGGGAGAAACCATACTCGCTGAAGCTCTTTCGGGCATCCGCGATCAAGTGGTCATCGCTACCAAATTCGGTTACGACATCTATGCCAAACGCGGGGATCGCCACGGCGGGCACAGCGAGCTTCCTCAGCGCTGGGATGCCGCATCCATTCGCAAATCTTGTGAAGAAAGCCTGCAGCGCCTCAAAACCGATTACATTGATATCTACCAATTGCACAATGCCCGTATGGAAGCGATTCAAAGCGACGAAGTGCATGAAACACTGGAACGCTTGAAAGAAGAAGGCAAAATTCTCACTTACGGAGTAGCGCTGGGACCGGATATCGGGTGGAGAGATGAAGGATTGGCCACCATTGCGGAGCGCAAAATGGACATGGCCCAAATCATTAACAACCTGATCGAACAAGATCCGGCCCGTGAACTGATCCGAGCCGCAGAAGAGCATAACTGCGCACTTATCTCCCGTGTTCCGCACGCTTCCGGCTTGTTGGACGGAACCTATGACCCGGACAAACATTTCGACAAATCCGACCATCGGAACCATCGCCCCAAAAAGTGGATGGAAGCCGGGCTTCAGGCCGTGCGCGAGTGGAAATTTTTATATGAGGGCACAGACCGGACGATCGGGCAAGCCGCAATTCTCTTCTGCCTGGCAAGCCCCGCAGTCAAATCGGTGCTGCCGAACATCACCAATGAAGACAATCTGCGCGAGTTTGCCCAGGCCCCGGATAAAACTCCGCTCAGCCAAGCAGAATTGAAAAAGATTGAAGAGCTCTGGGAAGGCGGGCAAAAAGAGGCTTTGAAACAACCGTTCTCCAACAGCAAAACCAAACCGACCCCGGTTGCCGCTAAATCTTGATCCACGAATTCACCCCGGTCTTTTTACAAGAGCCGGGGTGAAATTTTTCATGCGTTTACTGCATCATTGTCGGGTTTTGGTTCGGAGCCCCCTGGGCGGGACCATAGGATTGCATCATCTGCTGCATATCTTCGGCACTCAATTGCGGGACTTGGTACCATCCTTTTTTATTTGCATACAGGGAAAGTTCGTAGGCCATCTCAATACAGTTGGGAACGCTGTCCGCAATGACGCGGCGAACGACGGGATTGGTTACCTCACAGGCGGCAACCGCTCTCTGTCCGGCACAAGTCTTCTGCATTCCGAGCATTTGCCCAGCGATCCGTTGATCATTGATTTCATTGGCGGATCGCATGGGTGTTTTGGGAGCCGACGGTTTCAATCCGTAGATAAAATTGTTCTCTTGATTCATCATATACGTTTTGGTTCCTTGAGCCGGGTCTTGCCCTGTCTGGAAAGCCTGAACCAGCATATTGTAGTCATTGAGCATAAAATTGTACTGCCGGTTCAAAATATCCGCGAGCTCAGGGTCTTTCACATGTTGGCGAAACATCGTGTACTGATCCAGTACACCGATCGTTCCGGACAAAACTTCATGAACATCAAACATTTCATGTCCGCCGTGATTCATTTGCGGGGGTTGTGCGACCATTTCCGGATTGGGTGACACAGTCAGGGGTTTGATTTCCATACTAGATCCTCCTATGCAATATTTTCATCAATAATATGTTCCGTGCCACCCGATTACACTCACAATCGACATATGCCAATACCTTCCTTTTTACGGACGGACAAAATAAAAAAGTCTGAGAAGCGGGGACTGTCTCCCCTGCTTCTCAGACTCGTTTTTTTAAAACATCACTTCCAGCGGAATGGATGGGGAAGGTTCGTACCTTGACAGCTCTTCCACCACACGATCGCCAAACTCTTCGGTGCTTACAGCCATTTGCCCGTGAGTGGCGAGATCAGGGGTTCGATAGCCCCGGCTCAACACATGTTTGACTGCGTTCTCGATGGCCCCTGCCGCCTCCTCATAACCAAAGGAATGACGGAGCATCATTGCCGCAGAGAGAATGGTGGCACTGGGATTGGCCACTCCCTGGCCGGCAATGTCGGGAGCGGAGCCGTGAACCGGTTCATAAAGCCCGAATGAACCTTCGCCCAGGCTGGCGGATGGAAGCATGCCGATCGAACCGGTCAAGATGGCGGCTTCATCGCTCAAGATATCGCCAAACATGTTTTCCGTGACGATCACATCAAAATCAGCGGGACGGCGAACCATTTGCATCGCACAATTGTCCACCAGCATGTGTTCCACTTCCACATCCGGGAATTCCCTGGCCACCCGGTTGGCCACCGTACGCCAGAGGCGGGAACTTTCCAGCACATTGGCTTTGTCTACCGAAGTGACGCGCTTTTTGCGCCCGCGGGCGATCTGAAATGCGAGACGGACGATGCGCTCAATTTCATGCTCATAATAGATGAGCAGATCGGTGGCTACTTCTTCTCCGCCTTCCGCTTTTTGCCTTGTTTTTTCCCCAAAGTAAATTCCGCCCGTAAGCTCTCGTACAACGATCAGGTCAACCCCGGCAATCACTTCGGGCCGCAAGGTTGAACTCTTTTCCATTCCTTCATATAAAACCACCGGCCGCAGATTGGAAAACAACCCAAGCTCCTTGCGAAGGGCAAGCAATGCTTTTTCCGGTCTCAGTTCGGGAGGATTCTCATCCCACTCGGGCCCTCCCACCGCACCCAGGAGAACGGCATCAGACTTTTTACAAAGTTCCAGCGTTTCCTGCGGCAAGGGAGTACCGGCACGGTCAATCGCTCCCCCGCCAACCATCGCAAATTGGAACTCAAACGAGAGCCCGAATACTTTTTCCACTTGACGCAAAACCTTTACCGCTTCATCGATGATTTCCGGACCGATTCCGTCGCCGGGAAGGACGGCGATTTTCTTTGCTCTGCTCATCTTTCCTCTCCTCCCATTCGTTTAAATGGATACTTTTGCTTCCGTTTCTGCTGCCTGCATCACTTCTTTTCTGCGAATTAAACGGTTGACCGCGTCCACATAAGCTCGGGCGCTCGCCTCCAATACGTCTGTGCTGACTCCTCTTCCCCGTACCGTCAAGCCGTTTTGTTCGAGCTGCACATAGACTTCACCCAGTGCATCTTTGCCCTGGGTAACGGACTGGATGCGGTAATCGACCAGCTCCACTTTTTCACCGACGATCCGGTCTACCGTTTTAAAGATGGCATCTACGGAGCCGTTTCCGCAGGCTGCCTCTTCCAGCAGCCTGCCGTCGGGATTATGGCGAATCCGGAGGGAGGCAGTCGGCAGAGAGTGGCTTCCATAGGAGATTTGCAGGGATTCCAGAGTGAAAAGATCCGCAGAATCTGTCAGTTTTTCTTCTACAAGGGCAATCAAGTCGTCATCCGTGATTTCCTTCTTCCGGTCGGCCAGTTCTTTAAACCGGGCAAACAGGAAATTGAGCTGATCATCGGATTGCGGATAGCCGAGCTGCTCCAGTTTTTCCCGGAAAGCATGTCGCCCGGAGTGTTTGCCGAGTACCAGACGGGTTTCGAGACCGATGCTTTCCGGAGTAATAATCTCATACGTGGATTTGTTCTTTAACATTCCGTCCTGGTGAATACCGGATTCATGGGCAAATGCATTCGCTCCTACGACAGCTTTGTTTGCCGGGACGAACATGCCGGTCAATTTGCTGACCAATCGGCTGGTCCGGTCAATCTCCTTCAGATTTAAGGTCGTTTGCGCCTGATAGAACGATTCCCTGGTTTTAATGGCCATGGCGATCTCTTCAATCGCTGCATTTCCCGCTCTCTCACCGATCCCGTTGATGGTTCCCTCAACTTGCTCCACTCCTGCCTGAATGGCAGCTAAACTGTTCGCCACGGCCATGCCCAGATCATCATGGCAATGGGCGCTGAGTCGCACCCGCTCGATTCCGGGGACCCTTCTTCTGATCTCGGCAAACATTTCTGCATATTCCTCTGGGGTGAGATAACCCACCGTATCGGGCAGATTAATAATTTGCGCCCCGGCTCGAATGGCCCGGTCGACCACTTCACACAAGAAATCAATTTCGGTTCTGCCCGCATCTTCCGCCGAAAACTCAACGATCGGGAAAAACTTTTTTCCATAGCGGACCGCTTCTTCCGCCCGCTCCAATACCTGCTCCTTGGTCATGTTGAGTTTATATTCACGGTGAATCGGAGAAGTGGCTAAGAAAACGTGCAGATAAGGTGATTCGGCAACTTTCAGGGCTTCCCAGGCTTTGTCGATATCGCCCCGGACAGAACGCGCCAGGCTTGCCACTGAAGCATTTTTGACCGATTTGGCGACTTCCCGCACGGCTTCCAGATCTCCGGGAGAGGAAGCGGCAAATCCCGCTTCGATCACATTTACACCCAATTTTTCCAGCTGGGAAGCAATCTCCACCTTCTCTCTGGCGCTCAGGTTGACTCCGGGTGATTGTTCCCCATCCCTCAATGTGGTATCGAAAATGTAAATCGTTCGCATAACCGCTTCCTCCCCATTTTTTCGGTTTTTATTGATTCACCGGTTCTTTCTTGCTTACCCATACCATCATCTCTCTCAGCTTGGCTCCGACTTTCTCAATCTCATGCTCTCTTTCCTGCTGTCTCATCTTCTCGAACTCTTGGCGTCCGCTTTGATTTTCTTCAATCCATCTCTTCGCGAACGTACCGTCTTGAACTTCCTGTAAAATCTCCTTCATCGCCTGGCGGGAAGCTTCAGCTATGACGCGCTTTCCACTCACATAATCGCCATATTCGGCAGTATCGCTGACCGAGTAGCGCATTCCGGCCAAGCCTTGTTCGTACATCAGATCGACGATCAGTTTCAATTCATGCAAGCATTCGAAATAGGCTACTTCCGGCTGGTAACCCGCCTCCACCAGCGTTTCAAATCCGGACTTGATCAACGCGCTGACTCCGCCGCAGAGAACCGCTTGTTCACCAAACAGATCCGTTTCCGTCTCCTCTTTAAACGTGGTCTCAATCACACCCGCTTTAGTCGATCCGATTCCCTTACAGTAAGCAAGGGCCAATGCGTGCGCGTGTCCGGTCGCATCCTGATGGACAGCGATCAGCGCCGGAACGCCAAACCCTTCTTGATATACCCGCCTTACCAGATGGCCGGGGGATTTGGGGGCAACGAGGATCACATCCACATGGGCAGGCGGAACAATCTGATTAAAGTGAATATTGAAACCATGGGAGAAAACAAGTGCATCGCCGGGATTCAAATGGGGTTCCACTTGCTCTTTGTAAACCTTCGCCTGAGCCTCATCGGGAAGCAAAATTTGGACGACCTGGGCCCGCTTGGCTGCTTCCTCCACTTCAAACACTTGAAATCCGTCCTGCTCAGCCTTTTCCCATGATTTTCCTTTTCTCAATCCGATAATTACATTGACTCCGCTGTCGCGCAAGTTTTGCGCTTGAGCATGTCCTTGGCTTCCATAACCGATGACGGCGACCGTTTTTCCGTGCAAAAGAGAGAGATCTGCATCCTGTTCGTAATACATTTTTGCCATGTTCATCCATCCTCCAAATCTTTTATCAATCAGTGATTTTGCTGAATGGTTACCACGTCTGAGCATTTAACCCGAACTTGTCAATCCAATCTCAGCCAACCGACGGGAACGGGACGATTGCTGTGATACACGCTCAGGAATGGACAGGCGTTTTGACCTTACTCCCCCTGGCGAGGGCCGTTACGCCCGTGCGGGCCATCTCCTTGATTCCATAAGGACGGAGAAGCTCGATGATCGCGTCCAGCTTGGAACGTTCGCCCGTCACCTGGACGATGAGAGAGTGGGTTCCGACATCGACGATGGAGGCGCGGAACGGTTCGATGATTCCCGCAATCTCCCCCCGGGAAGAGGGGGAGGCTCCCACTTTGACCAGCAACAGCTCCCGCTCCACTGCGGCATCTGCGCTTAAATCCTGCACTTTGATCACGTCGATTAACTTGTTGAGCTGCTTGGTCACTTGCTCCATCGTGCGCGCATCCCCATTGGTGACGATCACCATCCGGGAGAGGCCGGGCTCTTCTGACTCGCCTACGCTGATGCTCTCGATGTTAAAGTTTCTCTGTCCGAACAAACTGGCTACGCGTGCCAATACCCGCGGTTGATTGTTTACGAGTACGGAAACGATATGCCTCAATTCTCCTCATCTCCCATCAACATCTCATCAAGCCCCGCTCCCGGTGCCACCATGGGATAAACGTTTTCGTCAGGAGTGACCCAGAAATCGACGACGGCCGGACCCGGATGGCGGAGTGCCTCTTCCCACACCCGGACGGCTTCTTCCTGCGTTTTGGCCCGCCAGCCTTTCACACCGTAAGCTTCTGCCAGTTTGACAAAATCCGGGCTGCCGGATAAATCAACTTCACTATACCTTTCCTCATAGAATACTTCTTGCCACTGGCGAACCATGCCCAGACAATGGTTATTGATCACGGCTACTTTAACCGGGATGTTTTCGAGGGCCACGACTGCCAGCTCCTGCGCCGTCATCTGAAATCCGCCGTCCCCGGTTACCGCGATGACTGTACGGTCCGGATAGGCCAATTGGGCTCCGATCGCTGCGGGGAAACCAAAGCCCATCGTCCCCAGACCTCCGGAACTTAAGAAGGAACGGGCACGGACAAAGCGGTAATACTGGGCCACCCACATCTGATGCTGACCCACGTCGGTGGTCACAATCGCATCACCGCCTGTGGAATCGTGAAGATGCTGAATCACCCATTGAGGTTTCAACGTATCAGCGGATGGTTTGTAGGTAAGAGGAAAATTCCTCCGCCACTCATCGACCTGTTTGATCCAGTCGTCCGACTGGCTGCGCGGTACGTTTTCATTCACCGCCTCCAAAACCTTCTTGACATCGCCCACCAGCGGAATAAATGTCTCCACATTTTTGCCGATTTCCGCCGGATCAATATCGATATGAGCGATCTTGGCTTTGGTGGCGAATTTGTCGATGCGCCCCATCGTCACCCGGTCATCGAAACGGGCGCCGATGCCGATCAAAAGATCACACTCAAGCAGGGCATGGTTGGCCGCATAGGTCCCGTGCATCCCCGGCATTCCCATCCACAGCGGGTGAGTCCCGGGAAATCCGCCGATTCCCATCAAAGTGGTGGTGACAGGAATCTGCGCCGTTTCCGCCAGCTTCACGAGTTCATCGGCAGCACCGGAGCTGACCACGCCTCCCCCGGCCAAAATGACCGGCCGTTGGGCCTTGGCGATGGCTTCATGCAGCTTTTGAACCTGAAGCGGGTGCGGATCGGTATTGGGCTGAAATCCCCGGATATATACCGATTCGGGATAGTGGAAGGTCGCCTTGGCATTGGAAACATCTTTGGGGATGTCGATCAGGACGGGACCCGGACGACCCTGGGTCGCAATCGTAAACGCCTCTTTGACAATTCTCGGCAGATCCCGCACATCGCGGACCAGATAGTTATGTTTGGTGATCGGCATGGTGATCCCGGTAATGTCCGCTTCCTGAAACGCATCGGTTCCAATCAGGTTTTGGGGTACGTTTCCGGTGATGCAGACGAGCGGAACCGAGTCCATCATGGCAGTGGCGATCCCCGTTACCAGATTGGTCGCCCCGGGCCCGGATGTGGCGATCACCACACCTGGTTTTCCTGTTGCCCGCGCATAACCGTCGGCAGCATGAATCGCTCCTTGTTCATGACGGGCCAGCAGGTGTTTCACATGCCCCTCATAGAGGGAATCGTAAATGGGTAATACAGCTCCGCCCGGATAACCGAAAATCACCTCGACTCCTTCTTCGATCAACGATCGAAGCAAAATTTCTGAACCTGTGTACTCTTTCTCTGCTTTCTTGGTCTCCTCTAACTGACTCGTCATGGTTTCCATCTGGGGAGCCACCGGTTACTCCTCCTCTTTTTTGATAAAGTAAAAGAACCTTTTTCACCCATTCGTCTGGCTTAGCCATTTCCGATTGGGGCGAAAAAGGTTCGCGGTACCACCCAATTTCGTCAGCTTCTCACGAAAACCGACCTCAGCGAGTCCGGGTATCCTACCAGGACTCTCGTCGATAACGGCGACGGCCGGCAGTGTACTACTGAGCGCCAATTGCGCCTTTCGACACCCGACTCCGAGGTGAGAAGTTAGTAAACCCGCGGTTCCGGTCTCAGCCACCCCGGACTCTCTGTATCGCGCGAGTAAACTACCGGTCCTCATCATCGTCTTAAAATATCAAATTTTCTGTGTAATGGATGTAGTTTGTTACAAAATCAGTGCTGAAAAGAAAACATCGTTGGCGAAATGGTCACTTTCGATCCGATCATTTCCGACAAATCATCTGATTTTCGATTCAAGCAAATTGAATTCGATTTATTTTGTCGACCATTTCGATTATTTGAATGTTATTATAGACAGCTTCTTTTTTCCCTGTCAACAAAGATTTTCATCTTTTTTTGTTACAAAAATGGAAGCGTTTACAGCACATGGAGAGGATCACTCCCCTTTATCCCGGGGAGTTTATTTTTACTTTTTAAACCAATTAGTATTCTTTCAAAACCGCTCCCGTATTGGCGGAGGTCACCAGATGCGCATACCGGCGCAAGAATGCTCCCTCCACCTTTGGCTTCGGTTGCTTCCATTGTTCGCGGCGCAACTTCAATTCATCTTCCGGCACTTCCAGATGGAGCGTTCCTCTTACCAGATCAATCTCAATGATATCACCCGATTGGATGAGCGCGATCGGTCCGCCTTCCGCCGCCTCCGGAGAAACGTGGCCGATACAGATGCCGCGTGTCGCCCCGGAAAAGCGTCCGTCTGTGATTAGAGCCACATCTTTCCCGAGCCCCATGCCGACAATGGCCGAAGTCGGGGACAGCATCTCCGGCATTCCCGGGCCGCCTTTGGGGCCTTCATAGCGGATGACAACCACATCCCCTGCTTTCACTTTGCCGAGGGCAATCCCGGCAAGGGCGGAATCTTGAGAATCAAAAACCACTGCCGGACCGCGGAACACTTTCACGGACGGATCGACGGCTCCGGTTTTGATCACAGCCCCGTCCGGAGCGAGATTTCCGTACAAGATACTGATCCCGCCTGTTTCACTGTAAGCATTCTCCAGCGTATGAATCACTTCGGTGTCTAAAATTTCCGCATCCGCGATGTTTTCTCCCAGCGTTTTAAGCGTTACCGTCGGACAGTCCAGATGAAGAAGCCCTTCTTTTCTGCTCAACTCTTTGAGGATGGCGCTGATGCCTCCGGCCCGGTCGATATCTTCCATATGCCATTGGCCGGCAGGGCTTACTTTGCAGAGGTTGGGCACCTTCTTGGACAGTTCATTGATGCGGGAAAGGGGATAGTCCACTCCGGCTTCATGGGCGATGGCCATGGTATGCAAGATGGTATTGGTCGATCCGCCCATCGCCATATCGAGCACAAATGCGTTGTCCAAGGATTTTTGCGTGACGATATCACGGGGTTTCAAATCGGCCTTGATCAGTTCCATAATCTGGCGGGCCGCTTTTTTCGCCAGCTCTTCCCTTTCTTTCGTATTGGCGAGGATGCTTCCGTTTCCGGGCAAGGCCAATCCCAGCGCCTCGGCCAGACAGTTCATCGAGTTGGCGGTAAACATTCCCGAACAGGAACCGCAGCTGGGACAACCGTACTCCTCCAGCTCCTGCAATCCCTGCTCATCAATTTTTCCGGCCTGGTACGCTCCCACTCCTTCAAATACAGAGGACAGGTCCACTTTTTTACCGGACGGGGTTACCCCTGCCCTCATCGGCCCCCCGCTGATGAAAATGGTGGGGATATTGACCCGCATGGCTCCCATCATCATCCCCGGGGTGATTTTGTCACAGTTGGGAATACAGATGAGCCCGTCAAACCAGTGAGCCAGTGCCACCGTTTCCACCGAGTCGGCGATGATCTCCCGGCTGGGCAGCGAATATCTCATCCCGATATGGCCCATGGCAATCCCATCATCCACACCGATGGTATTAAATTCGAAGGGGACACCGCCCGCCTCCCGAACGGCTTGTTTCACCACTTCCGCGAATTTGTTGAGATGGATATGACCGGGTATGATTTCAACAAATGAGTTGCAAATACCGATAAAGGGTTTGTCGAAATCTTCATTCTTTAATCCTGTGGCTCTGAGCAAACTCCGATGGGGAGCGCGCTCGATCCCTTTTTTAATCTGGTCACTCCTCAAACTGTCGCACCTTCCCTCTCATTGTCCAAATATTTTTCATATCAGTTTATATGATAATAATCTGATTGTCACGCATTTTTTTTGAAACCGGCCTGGTTGCTTCATGTCGGTTGCTGACTTGAAAAAACCTGCGTGCAGATATATAATCAACGAGAAAAAATATTTAATATACTGAAACAATGGAAGCAATATTTTTGCACAAAGGAGACGAATATGCCTGATCGCATAGAAAGCATACTGGAGTTGGAGCAAACATTTAGAAATGTCGTCCGACAAATCCGAAAGGATTTGTCGGAGATCTGGGGCGATACCCTCACCGGCGCGGAGTTCGCTGTATTGAAACAATTGCAATCCAAAAGTCCGCAAATTGTAACGGCACTTTCCCAGGAATTTGAGGTGTCCGTGAGCCATATCACCCATGTGGCGGACCAACTGGAAAAGAAAAAGCTGGTTCACCGGAAACGGTCCCACCTGGACAAACGCGTCGTGGAGCTCCATATTACCGATGAGGGAAAAAAATTAGTCGGTCAAATCTCTGAGAAGAAAATGGAATACCTCCGTCAAAAATTTGAACGACTGGACACGGAGGAAATCGAAACCCTTCGCCGGCTGCTTCAGAAATTGCTCTAAATCACTCACGCTCATTCCTCCCTGGAATGGGCCATATTTAAACTTCCGGGAGGATCGGGAGTGGAGCAGTTAAGCCGGAACCAAAAAGCTGCCATCAGGGTCGCCATTGTCGCTTCCATGCTCTTTGACGCCCTCAACCAAACCATTGCCGGCGCCATTCTGCCGCATATCGTTTCCGCGAAGAAGGCGAATGGAAGATTTTAACCGGATGTTTACGATCTACATGCTGACCTCCGGCATTACGTCGATGTGGGTCGGGAAGCTGTCGGACCTGTACGGCCGGAAAACGTTCTTGCTCATCGGACTTATTTTGTTTATGATCGGTTCGTTTTTGAACGGAACGTCCGCGACCATCTTGCATTTGATCGCCTGCCGCGGCATCCGGGGATTGGGCGGCGGGATCCTTCTCGCTTTTTTCGTGAAAGAAGTTCCGCTTAGAACAAGCAATATGCAAAAACTTTTCGAAGCAGAACAGAAGGAAAACGATCGCACTGAAAAAAGGGCCGTCTGCGCGGGAAAACCCATAGCAGCGGCCTTTGTAAAACACAATATAAAAAAGCCCGCGCTTCGGGGCACAGGCTTCCAGCATCTATCATTACTTCGCGTTTTTCGCGATGTTGACCAACTCAGCAAAAGCTTTTTCATCAGAAACAGCAAGCTCGGCGAGCACTTTGCGGTTGATGTCCACACCGGCCACTTTCAAGCCGTGCATGAATTTGTTGTAGGAAAGACCGTTCATGCGTGCGGCCGCATTGATCCGGGTAATCCAGAGTTTGCGGAAATCGCGTTTGCGTTGACGACGGTCGCGGTAAGCATACATCAATGATTTCATTACTTGCTGTTTCGCTGTACGGAACAGTCTATGTTTGGAACCGAAGTAACCTTTTGCCAGTTTCAGTACTTTTTTGCGACGTGCGCGAGTCACGGTACCGCCTTTTACTCTTGCCACTGTGAATCCCTCCTGAACTTAAGAACATCTGGATCTGCGAATGATTACTTGTATGCGATCAATTGTGCGATACGCTTAACGTCACCTTTGAACATGATTGCGCTCTTGCGCAATTTGCGTTTGCGTTTCGGGGTTTTGTTGACAAACAAATGGCTGGTGAATGCATGGTTGCGCTTCACTTTACCGGTTCCCGTTTTTTTGAAACGCTTGGCTGCGGATTTTTTCGTTTTCATTTTTGGCATGGGTTTTCCTCCTTGCGACTACTGTTTCGGCGTTAAAATCATAATCATTTGCCGGCCTTCCAGTTTGGGTTGGCGTTCGATTTCCGAGATGTCTTTCACTTCATCGGCCATGCGATCCAGGATTTTGCGGCCGAGCTCCTGATGGGTGATTTCGCGTCCGCGGAAACGGATCGTCAACTTCACTTTATCGCCTTTTTGCAAAAACTTTTTCACATTCTTCAATTTCGTCTGCACATCATTTTCTTCGATGGACGGGCTGAGACGAACTTCTTTCACTTGAATGACCTTTTGGTTTTTGCGGGCTTCTTTTTCCCGTTTACTTTGCTCATAACGGAATTTTCCATAGTCCATAATGCGGCAAACGGGCGGTTTTGCCTGCGGAGCAACATTGACAAGATCCAGGTTGGCTTCCTGCGCTATTCGGAGCGCTTCACGCAACGGTTTGATCCCCAGCTGATCACCATTAACCCCAATCAAACGGACCTCACGGGCACGAATCGCTTCGTTAACCTGGTGTTGATTTTCCCTGCTGATAACCTGCCACCTCCGGAAAAGTTAATAAAAACAAAAAGTGTGAACGCGAAGCGCCCACACTTAGTTTCCGACATGAAACATGAACATCCACTTGAGTTCAATCAACCTGCCAACTGCCTGGCGCGTCGAACAGGTGAGAAGCGGGCGCTTCTTCTTGCACGATATTTATATCCTATCAGACAGGAAAATGATTGTCAAGAAAAGACCGAATCAACAAAACGTACTAGTACAATATATCGGGAAATACGCGACGAGTCAACCGGCCATTTTGTTTCTGAATCGAATTGAATCCTTTTCACGAAACCAGTTTCTTCGGACTGGCAATCTCCTCATAATCATACCAGGTTTCAACCTCGTTCCCACGCTCAAGTCCAGCCGGGCTTCCTATTGTCAGTTGCCCGCATCCCTGGAGATGGAATCGGTCAGGTCGGTCTGAATCCTCTTTTCCTATTCCGGGCGGAAAGGGGCTCCTTCCACAAAAATCCGCGGTTTTTCTTGTCAATGCCAGTGATCACTCCTACATCGTTCGGTTTTCCGGATGGTTAAAATTTCCTTATCTCTTTTGGGTCATAAACGACATGGACGGCTCTGCCCCGTCCGGGATAGGCATTTGCCAGTGGCCCGTCAAACCAGACTTCCGCTTTCATGCCTCTTTTTAAATCTGTCCAGTCGCCTTTTTCCAACTTATTTCCTTTCCGAACCCATACTTTTGTCTCTGTGGTAATCAGCGCCGTCATTTTATCCCGGCTCCATCGGGTCGGATCTTCTTCCACCATGAATTCCCGTGAATGGAGTGAGGTAATATATCCGCTGATATGGGGCGGTCCCGCCGGCTCAGGGTCTGGTTCCCCTTTCAAATGATAAACGATATAACCAGCGGTCCCCTGACCCGGATAGGATTCGAGAATCGGGCCATTGTACCAGACCTCTACTTTCATGCCCAGCCTCAGGTCGCTTTTTTGTCCCCGTTTGAAGCTTTGACTGTTTCGAATCAGGTATTTCGTGTGTTTTGTAAGTCTTGTCATGATTTTATTCGCTGCATGAGCTTCCTTTGGTTTATCCTCCACCAAGATTCCTTCATCTCCCATTTCAGTGATATAACCGATGATGTTTGGCGTTCCATGGGGATATTCCCCTTTTGTTTTTATCTCGGAGGAGGCTCCCGAATTCGAACTTCGCTGAATGTCCACGTTTCCCGCACCACATCCCGCCATAAAAACAAGCAAAAGGATTAACGATAAGCGAGTGTATGGATGAATACAAACCCCTCCTGTCAACAAATCATTGAACAGGCGCACATCATGGCCTTCTCCATCCATCAGACGTTTCGTGAAACAGAATGGTTGCACGTAAAAAACAGGTCATGTGTTTCAGAAACACATGACCTTACAAAAAGATGATTTGTTTCATAATCAATTGAAGTTGCGGGTGCGAACCTCATCTTCCAAATCAGCGGCGAATTGTTCTAAAGATTTGCTGCCCATATCTCCTACAGATCGTTTTCTCACTGCAACGGACCGATCACTTTCTTCTTTACTTCCGATCACCAGAACATAAGGGATTTTATCCAGTTGAGCTTCCCGAATTTTATAGCCCAGTTTTTCATTTCGTTTATCCAACGTCACGCGGAATCCTTTTGATTGTAAATACTCCAATACTTGGTTTCCATACTCCAGGAATGCATCCGAGACAGGCAGAATTCTGACTTGTTCAGGTGCTAACCAAGTTGGGAAGTTCCCTTCATAATACTCAATTAAAAACGCTACGAAACGTTCCATGGTCCCTACGATTCCGCGATGAATTACCACAGGCCGATGCCGTTGTCCGTCTTTACCGATATATTCAAGATCAAACTTATTGGGCAAATGGAAATCTAATTGGACCGTTGAGAGTGTCTCATCTTTGCCGAGCGCAGTTTGAACCTGAACATCAAGCTTTGGACCATAAAATGCAGCTTCTCCCTCTGCCTCTACATACTTGAGGCCCATTTCATCCATGGTTTCCTTGAGAATCGATTGTGACAAATTCCACATCTCATCGTTATCCACATATTTTTTCGTGTTTTTGGGATCACGATAAGACAAGCGGAAATAGTAATCTTTGATCCCGAATACTTCATAAACATGAAGAATCAATTCAACGACCCGTTTAAATTCTGATTTAATTTGCTCGGGGAGACAAAAGATGTGGGCATCATTTAACGTCATCGACCGAACTCGCTGTAACCCGGATAAAGCTCCTGACATTTCATATCGATGCATCGTTCCCAGCTCGGCAATTCGCAAGGGAAGATCACGATAACTGCGAATTTCATTCCGATAAATCATCATATGATGGGGACAATTCATCGGTCGCAACACCAGTTCCTCATTGTCCATTTTCATCGGGGGATACATATCCTCATGGTAATGATCCCAGTGGCCGGAGATTTTGTACAGTTCCACACTGGCTAAGTGGGGAGTGTATACGTGTTGGTAACCCAATCGTTCTTCGAGATCAACGATAAAACGTTCGATCACACGGCGAATTTTTGAGCCGTTTGGCAGCCAAAGCGGAAGTCCTTGTCCTACCTCTTTTACCAATGTAAAAATACCCAATTCTTTTCCCAACTTACGATGATCGCGTCTTTTTGCCTCTTCCAACCGTTGCAGGTATTCATCCAGCTGGGACTTTTTCGGCCAGGCGGTTCCGTAGATCCGCTGAAGCATCTGGTTGTCGGAATCACCTCTCCAGTAGGCCCCTGCGATACTCAGCAGTTTAAACGCTTTGATTTTCCCCGTTGACGGCAGATGCGGGCCGCGGCAAAGATCGAAAAACTCCCCCTGCTCATAGATGGTGATCACGGCATCTTCCGGCAAATCCCGGATCAATTCCAGCTTGAGGTGGTCGCCCGCTTTTTCATAAATAGCGATCGCTTCCTCGCGGGAAACAACTTTGCGGACAATCGGAAGATCTTCCTTGACAATCTTCTGCATCTCTTCTTCGATCTTGGGCAAATCTTCCGGCGTCAGGCGAACGGGAAGGTCCACATCATAGTAAAATCCGTCTTCAATGACCGGCCCGATTCCCAGCTTGACATCGGGATACAGGCGCTTGAGGGCTTGGGCCATCAGGTGGGCGGTACTGTGGCGGTAGACTTCCAGGCCTTTTTCGTCTTCGAGCGTCAGGATTTTCACCTCGGCCCCGTCAGGCACTTCCGCGCTCAAATCGACCACTTTTCCATTCACTTCTCCGGCTACCGCTTTTTTCAACAGTCCCTGGCTGATCGACTCAGCCACATCCCTGACCGTTACCGCTTGTCCGTACTCCCGGACCGACCCGTCAGGCAACTTGACCGCTACACTCATATTCCAAATCACTCCTTTTCCGGACAAATAAAAAACACCCGTTCCCCAAGGGACGAGCGTCTGTCGTGGTTCCACCCTTATTCAACCCGGTTGCCTGCCAAAAATGCAAACACCAGGGTCCTCTCAGCACGTTTAACGGTGTGCAACCGGCAACAGATACTGGTGATCCGCACGTTCCCTGTTGCAGCTCGGAGGTGGTAAATATTTTCCCAGCGGGTGCAGGGGCTTGCAGCCGGCGGCTCCTGCTCTCTGTGACCATGGAAAAATATCCGTGTCCTCGTCTTAGCTATTGCGAAGAAAAATTTGTATGTATTATAACCATTTCCAGTCATTTCAGTCAAGCATCGCTATGAAAATTGAGCGGAATTCCGCAGTCGCCGCAGCCGTTGCAGACAACAATCCTTTCCTCGAAGATCTGGATCAAGGTGCGGACCACATTCTCTCCGGGATTCTTCGTATGTAAAACCACTTGCTCCGGTGCAAGGGTAAGCAGGGTACTCACGATGAAATCTTCATGCGAAAAGGTGTACTCCAATACTTCTTGCAGGGCTCCGCCCATTTCCTTCAACCTGAGGGGGCTTCCGTCCGCTTTTAAGATGCGGAAACGGCTTTTCCCTTCATGAATGACATGGACAAGCGCCATTTTGGAGGTCTGTACCGACAAAAAATACTTGAGCAACTGTATAAACTCTTTATATTCCCGGTCGAGCACGTATTCTTCCACAGCATCCCTCACACATTTGGAAAGCGCTGTGCGGTATGACTTCATTCTGAAGCGAACAAATCCGTCTACGGCCAGCCTGTTGTTTTCTCTTAAAAACACCCATATCTGCTTGGCCAGTTTATCCCTGCGGTTGACATAGATCACCCGTGCATGTTCCCAGGCGCTGCCTTCCAGCAGGCGTTCCGCATAATGTTCCACCTGGGTGATTTCCTGAGCGGAGAGAATTCGATACTCCTGTTGAATAATCGTTCGAATCATTTCAGGCTCCAGGGAGCCGCAGATATACTCCGCCATTGCTTTTGCCAATTGTTTGAGCCATTCCCGTTCCCGGGTCCGGCTCTGGACTCCGCTTACGCACAGAAAAACATGGCGGTTCCCGATGATCCGTTCTTCCATTGTACAGTTCCATCCGTTTGCCCGGCATTCCGTGATAAAAGCTCCCATACATGCTCTCAGTTGAACAACCTTGGCCAGATCACTGTCGTCAATGGAGATATGGTAAACCACCGACATTCCCCCTTTCCATTGTCCTGCAGGATTAGTTCTAGTATATGGGCGGGGAAATGACCATATACGTAGGGAGCCGGGGAAATCATCATTCCATCATGAACCAAGGATGATCCGGTTTCTCAGGAGAGAACAGCCCTTCCGGCAGATCGGCGGTGCGTGCCCTCCCATGCATGGTCCATGCCACCGGGAAGGAGGTGGTTGGTGCGCTGAACGGAAACGGTGAGTCGTCTGCAAAGAACCCGATGTATACTTGTTCCTGCCTTAAGAAATCCACCCCCGCGCGACCGCTTCCTCGTAAAAAATTTGTCCGATGAGATATACAAATCCAAGACACGCCAGGATGATCGCGATATTGGCAATCCACCGGTCGGCCACTCCCCCGCTTTTCACTTTGATGCCCAAGCCTTTCAACCCGAATTTTTTGGAATACGGCCACAAAAACGGAACACCCGCACTGGTAAATGCATCGGCGAGAAGATGGGACAAATACCCGAACGCCACAGCATAAGTGTATTCAGGGTCGGCTTGGTAGATGATCCACGTGACATAAGCACAGGCCAAAAGCGAATGGGTGACACTGCGGTGGGGAACATAAGCCACTCCGGCCGCAAATATGCCCGTATATAAAACCCACTCCGGCAAATCCTTTAAGAAATACATAAGCACCATCACCACACCGATGGCCGCCAGGGCAAAGGAGCGAAAAGCCCTCTTTAACGAAGGAAATATAAAATTATTGATCAGGCTGCCGTCTTCATCAATATCCGGCAAGATCGACGCCAGCCCGGCTGCGACAATCGTAGCCCCTAACTTCATCACATCATCGGTTTCCCCGGCCGCACATGCCAGCCCGACACCGCTGGCAATTCCGATGGCAAAATGTGTCCTTCCTTCCACGATCCATCCTCCTGTGGAAATATTTTTCTATCAAAAAAGCATTGACTATTTTTAGTATAGTAGTCTTCAGGGATGAATCAACCTGTCCAGAAAAATAAAAAGCCCGGTGTCCGTCAGGTGGTTTGGACACCGGGTTGTTGTCAGTTTTGCATGACGAAATCGCGCTCTGCCAGTTCTCCTTCTTTAAAGACCCGCAAAATCTCGTATTTGGTGTTGCGCTGAGCCGGGATCTTGCCTGCTTCACGGATCAGGCGCAGTGTGAGATTCGTGTTCACTTTATGGGTGGTTCCTGCTGCGGAAACCACATTTTCTTCCATCATCGTGGAGCCAAAGTCATTGCAGCCGTAGCTAAGCGACAGCTTTCCAATCTCCGGCCCCATGGTGACCCAGGAAGATTGGAAGTTCGGAATGTTATCCAGCATGATGCGGCAAATCGCCACTGCTTTCAAGTATTCTTCCGGCGGCAGTTTGTCGCGCTTCAGATTGGTATTGTCCGGTTGGAATGTCCATACGATAAAGGCCAAAAAGCCCTTCGTCTCATCCTGGGCTTCGCGCACCCGGAGCAGATGCATCACCCGCTCTTCCAGGGTTTCACCGAAGCCGATCACCATCGTGGCCGTGGTGGACATGCCCAGCCGATGCGCAGTCTGCATCACGTCCATCCAATCGCGCCAGGAACCTTTTAAACGGCTGATTTTCCTGCGGATGCGGTCATCCAGGATCTCCGCCCCGCCACCGGGGATGGAATCCAGGCCCGCTTCGTGCAACTGGCGGATTACCTCTTCCAGCGACAGTCCGGAAACTTCTTTCATTTTCATGATCTCAGCCGGAGAAAAGGAATGCATGTGGATCGTCGGAAACCGCTTTTTGATCTCCCTCAAGAGATCCGTATAGTAGCTGAACGGCAAGTCGGGATTGGTTCCCCCCTGCATCAATATCTCCGTTCCGCCTACATCTACCGTCTCCTGGATTTTTTGAAAGATCACTTCATTCGGAAGGACATAACCCTCTTTTGAACCGGGTGCCCGGTAAAAGGCACAAAAACGGCAGTAAGTATCGCAAATATTGGTATAGTTGACATTGCGTCCGATCACAAACGTGGTGATGGGTTCAGGGTGCCGCCGCTCCATCAATTGGTTCGCGACCCAACCTAGCTTTTCAATTTGATCGCTCTCCCACAGGGCAATCCCGTCTTCCAACCCGAGCCGTTCACCGTTGAGCGCCCGCTGTAACAGCGTGTCGATCTTGGCCATTTCATCTACCTCCAGCCGATCAGGTCGGATTCCTAAAATGATATAATAATCGTGTTAGTTCATGACTGATATACCCGAACATGTTTATCGTATCACAAACTTTGCATCTTGTCTTGCCAGCCGGATGTATCCATTTTTCGGCGGGGTTAGAAAAAAATTATTGTTGTACGTAGATGGAGACGGAACCCCCGTTCACCGGGAAGTACCCCCACCCGCCGGAGTCAATGGTAACTCTGTCCGAACGATTCCCCGTGATGTCTGCCCATGTCTCGCCGGCATTTGCGGTCCCGACATACATCCATTTGCCTCCGCCGGGTCCGTCGGACATGACGGTAGCCAATCCCGACTTCACATGACTGCTGTCACCTTCCCGCGTCCAGCCGATCACATCCCAGTGATCCAGGTAGTCATGTTGTGTGCCGTAGGCATAATTCTTGCGGGCGGTCAGAATGGGGTCAATCTTGCTTTGATGAGCAGAAATCCCGCCATCTCCCGTCCCGTAATAATCTCCGTAAAACACGCAGGGGTATCCGCCTTCACGGGTTAAAATAAGCGCATAGGCCAGCGGTTTAAACCAGCTTTGCACAGTGGACTGGAGAGCTTGTCCCGGTTGGGTGTCATGGTTATCCACAAAGGTGACGGCCTTGACAGGATTGCTGTTGACAAGAGTTCCGTTCAGGATGTTGCGCATATCGTAATATCCCCCGCCGGTTGACGCCTGGTATAAATTGTAGTGAAGCGGAACATCGAACAGAGACATGCTGCCATTTACCTTAGCCAGGTAGTTGTTTAACCGGTTGATATCTCCGTTCCAATACTCCCCTACGGTAAACAATTCCTTTCCGGTGGCGTTCCGGACGCTGCTCAGCCAATCGCGCATAAAATCGAATTTCATATGTTTCACCGCATCCAAACGAAACCCGTCCAAACGGGCCGTATCAACATACCATTTTCCCCAGTTGTTCAGTTCGGTTGCCACTTCGGGATGCTCCAGATCCAAATCGGCTCCGAGCAAATAGTCATAATTCCCTTTTTCCGGGTCCACCTCCCAATCCCATGCCTTTCCAATGCCCCGGAATTTATAAATCTTGCTCCGCCGGGTGGATTCATCCCAATCGACTCCGTCAAAGTGATACCATCTCCATTTAAAAGAAGAATGCGTATTGCCTCTGCCGGGAAAATCAAATTTGGTCCAGGCTTGAATCGTGTAATCGCCGGATACTTCCCGGTTGCGGTCATTCGGATCCACTTCCACAGCGGTCACCGGCTCCGTCCCGTCCGCTCCGAGCTTATGATTGAGCACCACATCCCCATACACCTGCATTCCCTGCGAATGAAGCGCATCCACCGCAGCTGTCAATTGGCTTTTGGTTCCATACTTGGTTCGTATGGTTCCTTTTTGATTAAATTCACCCAGATCATATAAATCATAGGTACCATAACCGACATCGGATTGGGACTGTCCCTTATACGCGGGCGGTATCCAAACGGCCGTGATCCCTTTGCTTTTTAGACGGGCCGCATCATTTTGCAAACGAGTCCAATGGTTGCCATCGTTGGGCAAGTACCACTCAAAATATTGGAACATCGTTCCGTTCACGCCCGTATGCTGCGCTTCAACCTGACCCGGACGGGCCACGGGAAGAGCGAATGTACAAGTTACAGCCGCTGCCAACAAAAGACAAAGAAGCGTAAACTTTTTCATCACCCAACCCCCTTTGTTTCTCGTGAAACCGCTTGCAAATAAATGGACAAATTGTCATGGATTAAGAGAGATTATCCGCTGTGCAAACGGTTTCATCATAACCTTAAACCTCAGCTGTTTGCGGTGTCAATATTGAGCAAATATTTAAATTATTTAATTTTGTAATCGCCACCACAGCATCCACGCTCTTGATGGGGTCACCGTACATCTCCGCTAAGTTCAAACCTCTTTATATCCTTTCTCAAGTGAATGGGCTTATTTTGGCAAAAGTTTATTCTATAAAAGAAATGACTATCATTGTGCTCCTCACCAGTGAGTGCTAAAAGTAAAAATCAGTTGAACTGAACCACTGGCATCGGAACTGCGTGAGTTTAAATGAATCTGGGAGTCTTCAGCTTTGCACACATACCTTCCCAGTTGTGATCCTTTGTCCAATCGAAAAGCCTTTTGCCGTTTTCAGACGGGGGAACGGTAAACAGTGAGTTTGAGGGTTCTATCAGGTCTTGGAGTCCGCCATCCATCCCTTTTTGTCTGGCAGATATAACGGGGATCTTACAGATCGAAGTGTAAGTTGTTTGTACACATCGGTTGAATCGGTGTGAAAAATAAAGCAAAAACCTCTCACACCATGATGGTCATTGGGAGATTTAAAGTGCCATAGGGGTTTTCTGGAAGGCCTGATTTCCATGTGGGGGTGAAAGTATCATTTCGGAAAGCCCCGCATCACCAGGTTTCATCAAGGTGTTGCGCATAGTACATAATACCTCGTTTGAAGTACTGAAGTTTTTCATCAGAGGTTGTCTCCATCAAATTGGTCAAAAGGAGTTCTACCGACTCTTTGTAGTTGTTCGTATTATACAGGGCTATCGCAAGAAAAACTTGGAGAGCTCTGTTGTCAGGAAACTGTCTCACACCACGACGTAATGTTTCTTCCGCTTGCTGATAGTACCCCAGAGCACGATACGTGCTTCCCAGTCCAAGCAAGCATCTTTCAAGATCCGGTCCGGCGAGCCCTAATTCGAGGGCCTGCAAATAGTAAGGAATAGCCTCTCGACCTAATCCTAAGTTATCATGAACCACTCCTGTCTGAAAATTGATCTCAGCGTTATCCGGGTAAGCAGCCAGCAAGTCTAAAAGGAGCGTTCGAGCTTCTTCCAAAATGGCTCTGTCTTGCTTGGCCCGTCCCTCTTCACGGAGTTGAATAGCTTCTGTTAAACGATCCCTCATCATTGTTTGCTGTTCATTCCTTTCTTGACTTGCTTGTTTTCTCTGGGCCTATCATGGACTCATTTCTCCCTCAATGTATTACATACCTTTAGTTTCATATTCGTTAAGAACAGCTTGAATACCCCCCTGAGAAACTGTTGCAAAAACTTAGTGCTCCTCTATAAAAATAGAGGAGCATCAGACTGTAGAAAAACGTCCTACTTTCCCGGTGGGCGTCCCCAAGTACCATCGGCATAGATGCCCCCCGAAAATCCAAGTACTCAATCCGCTTGAATGCGTGTCAGGAAGTCCCGGATCGCCTTCACGTAGGCATCCAAGTTGTCGTAATAGATTGCATGGCCCGCATCCATATGCACCAAGGTGGTGTTCGGCCTTCTTCGCGCCATTTCTTCCGCATGTTCACAGGAAAGAACAACGCTTCTCGTGCCGTGCAACAGCAAAGCGGGCAGATCGGTGGCCAGCCAGTCGCTCCAGTGGTCGCCGTTGGTTTCCCGTGTGGAAATTATCATGTCTTCCGCTTCGAAAGGAAGCCCCCACCCGTCGTCGTATTGGCGCATCGAATACAAATGAGGCGGACCCAGCCGGCCCATCGCTTCACAAAGCGCTTCCCGGGTTGGCGCCCGGCGGGGCCATTCGGCCACGAATGACAGGTCGCTGTCTACCACTGCGCCGACATCTTCTACAATCATGGCAGCAACTCGCCGGGGCTGTTTCGCCGCCAATCGGTATGCAACCACGCCGCCCAGTGAATGGCCGAGAATGATGGCTTTTTGTAAGCCCAATTCATCCATCCAGGCCAATGCGTCATCCACATACCGGTCATTGGCATAGCTGGTTGGCCGTTCGGATTCGCCGTGCCCCCTTTGATCCAAGGCGACCACACGGTACTCATGATGGATTGCATCCGCCAATCCCTGGACGAAACGGCCCTCATTCATGTGTCCATGCAAAGCCAGAAGAGGCGGGCCATCACCGCCGTAGTCGATATATGACAGCTTGGTGTTGTCAGGGCCCGTGAAATATTTTCGTGTGAAAGTCGCCTTTGGACCCGTGTGTTTCTCTCCCATTTTTTCCACTTCCTTTCAGGGCAGGATGACTGTGGTTCTTCTTTTATTCATTTGGTCCGCATCCCATTGTATCGTATAATAGTGACAAGAATTGTCATAAATAAAACATAAAGCGGGAGAAAATCCAATGTCCAAATCCCAGCGACTCTTGAAATTGTTGATGACCGTCAATCGAAAACGTAAATTCACCGTCAAGGAACTCGCCCGCGAATTTGGCGTGTCGCCGAGGACGATTCTGCGGGATTTGCAGGAATTGAGCGAATGGGGAGTCCCCTTGTATTCGGAAGTGGGACCGCATGGCGGGTACCGGGTGTTGAACGATCGCATGCTCCCTCCCATCGCATTCACCGAGGAAGAGGCCATCGCTATCTTTTTTGCCAGCAACGCCTTGCGCCACTATTCGTCCCTCCCCTTTGAAGCCAAACTTTCTTCGGCTTTGACCAAATTTTACGCCGCCATGCCGGGGGATGTCCGGGATCGCATCGACCAGATGAAAAACCGGGTGGATTTGGTCGCCCCGACAAGGCAGGCGGCCTCCCCCCATTTGTCCATCCTGCTGGATGCGGCCGTTCATCAAAAAGTTCTCCTCATGGACTATGAATCCCGCAGCGGCCGCCGCACCCGGCGGGAGATCCAACCAGTCGGCATCTATGCCAGCGGCGGGTTGTGGTATTGTCCCGCTTATTGTTTTCGGCAAAAAGCGTTCCGCATATTCCGATGTGACCGAATCCATGGGATCCAAGAGTCGGATTCCGGCACCCGGCCGGTGGATCTTCGGGAAGTGCACCTTGGCAACGTGAAATCGTTGATCCATCAAGATCAGGAATGTGTCCGCATTTGCGCGGAGTTGACCCGGGAAGGCGTTCAGCGGTGCGAGGCGGAACCGTGGCTGGCGCCTCAACTGCATATTCGCGAAGACGGAACGGGTTGGCTGGACGCCCCGTTCCCGAAAACGGATTTTCCCTTCTTCGCCCGATTTTTCATCGGTCTGGGCAAGGAGGCGACTGTGAAAGGGCCGCCGGAATTGGTGACTTGCATCAAACGGATGCTTGCCGAGTTGTTGGACAAGTATTCTTAGCAAGGTGATCCGATGAGACTGACCGCCATACGCAAAAAATGCCCAGGATGCATCGCAATTGCGAAGTCATCTTGGGCTTTTTTATTTCCGTTCCAGCTTAATGTTTTACTGGTCTAAATGGTCTTCTCGATTCGATGGGAGTCGCTGTTTATCATTTCCTAAAATTGAGTCTTTTGTCACAAGACTTTTTACCTGATTGACCATTTCTAAAGAAGCTTTCCAATCGTATCCTCCACACATTCGATAATCTCACCCGAATGGATCATCTCTCTCAGCCTTTCCAGATGGGGATAAAGATACAGGTCTTCCTCCATTTTGGGAACAGTACGGGAAATCCGGTCTAAAACAGCTCGGGAAGCGGAACCCGGCAGAAGATCGCTCTCAACGAACTGATGGGCACAGTAAATGGACAACAGTTCAATCGCCAGCACATATTCCAGCTTGACAGCCACTTCCCGTGCTTTTTTGGCCGCATTGTATCCCATGGCTACATAATCTTCCTGGTCTGCGCACGTCGGAATGTTATCCACCGTCGCCGGATGGGATAATATCTTCATATCATTTAGCAGACCCGCCTGTGTATACTGGGGAATCATCAGTCCGGAGTTCAGTCCCGCTTTACGGATGAGAAAGGATGGATATCCGGAAAGCCGGCCGTTGATAAGCCGATTGTTTCGCCGTTCAGACATCTTGGCGATGGCTGTGGAGGCAATACATGCGGAATCTAACTCGATTCCCACATACGACGAATCGCAATTGCAACCGGATATAGCTCCGCCGCCTTCCTCATCCGGCCATAAGATCGGATTATCGGTACAGGAATTTATCTCGATTTCGATCGTTTTCAACGCATCGTACAACGATTTTTTGGCTGCTCCGTGTAGTTGGGGAATACCGCGCAAAGACAAGGCATCTTGCAGGCGATCATCAACGTGCTTCTCGGCAATCATGGAGTCACTCAGCATTTTTCGTATGTTTGCCGCTGTATGGATCTGTTCCGGATGGGGACGGACGCTCATCAGCCGATCGTCAAAGGCGCGCGTTGTTCCCTTTAATACTTCCAGCGTCATCGTGCCGATCACATCCGCGGCCAAAGCCGACTTTAGCATATCATACAGCGCTAAGGCTCCGATGCCTGTCGGGCTCGTTGTCCCGCTGATAAGGGCCAGTCCCTCCTTTGCAGTCAGTGTAATCGGTTTCAGGCCAACTCGCTGTAAAGCTTCTTTTGCCGGAAGAAGCTCTCCGTCCACAAAGGCCATTCCTTCCCCCATCAATACGAGTGCCATATGGGCTTCCGGACTTAAATACCCGACAGAACCTTCCCGGGGAGCAAAAGGCGTCAAGCCGAGATTTAAAAACTGGCGATACATCTCCAAAGTCTCGAGCCGGACCCCGGAATATCCTTGACCAAGATTTTGCAGGACCATCAGGATCGTCGCCCGCACTTCTTCCTCCGATAGCGGTTCTCCTACAGACGTGGCGTGGGACAGAAGAATATTTCTTTGCAATTGAGCCGTTTCTTCCAGTGATATCCATTCCGTACAGAGGGCACCGAAGCCAGTGTTGACCCCGTACATGACCTTTCCTTCTTCCATCCACTTTTCTACAAGCTCACGGGATCTGTGCACCCGTTGACGATAGCCGTCGGAAAACTCAACTTCAGCCCGAAAACGCGCAATTGCCACAAATTCTTCCATTGAAATGGGATCGCCAAGGGTTACTTTTTTTATGTCTTTTGCGCGCAAGATTTTCTCCTCCTCTGCCCGCCCGTGACTATTCAACTCTATCCATGAAGAACATTTTTATTGCGGAAGCGACTTGCAATACGAACACAAACAGTACGGTTGAACCGCCAAGTGCGGCCAGATATTTAACTCCGTCCACCCCTTGCACCCCACCGGCGAAAGCGACCATAACGAACGCGATGGTTCCGATCGAAAGTGCCCAGAGAAGCTTCTTCCAATTTGCAGGTTCTTCGTCATGCCGAATGTTTACCGTACATAAGGAAGAAATGGTACGTACCATTGAATCGGCACCCGCAGCGAATGAAAGCATCAACGTGACCATCACTACGGGAATAATGATTGTCCCCAAAGGGAGATTGGCTAAAAATGCCCACAGACCCGCAACGGCTCCGCTGTTTTTGATTGTGGTCGCTAAATCGACAACGTTGTGCTGCTGCCAGTATAAAGCCGTTCCTCCCCAAATGCCGAACCAAATCATCCCGAATACAGAGGGTAAAATCCAGTTGACAATCATAAATTCACGAATCGTGCGGCCGTGCGAGATGACTGCAAGAAAAATACCCATGAGCGGTGCATAAGCGATCCAGATCGCCCAATCGTACAACGTCCACCACATCACCAGAGCTTCCCCGCCTATATCGATCGGATCAAGCCCCCAGATCCAGAAGTTCTGCAGCCAATATGCCATCCCGGCGGTGGATGTCCGCAAAATATATAAGGTGGGTCCAATAATGATGAGTGCAATGAGAATGATATAAAAGATTTTGGCGTTGATATCTGATAACCGGCTAATTCCTTTGTCCAATCCTTTTAAAGCGGAAAACGTAAACATCGCTGTAATCACGAACGTTAACACGAGCCACACGACCGGCCCTTGCTTGATGCCGTATGTCGCCTCGATTCCCGACCCGACCAGCGCCAGTCCTGCTCCCAGCGAAGATGCCAACCCCAGGGCGATGGCCAACACAGCCAATGTATCAACGATACCTGCCCATATACCCTTCGTAACTTTATCTCCAAACAAAGGAGTTAATGTTGCCGTTACAGACAATGATTTCTTGCGATTGAAATACACATACGCTGCGACTAACCCGCTCAACGAATACATCGCATACGGGATGAACGTCCAATTGTAAAAACTGCGTGCCATGGCATAGATGGCAGCGAGGGGGGTTCCCGGATTGACACCGGTTTGCTTCAATTCCCCATAAATGCTGGCAAAATAAATAATCGGCTCATTTACCCCATATGTAATGACGCCTGTGGCGATTCCTCCGGTTAATGCCATCGCAAACCAGGCAGGAAACGGATATTTGGGTTTAGCGTCTTCCCCTCCCAAACGAACGTTCCCCAGCTTCGAAAACGTCAAGATCCCCACAAGGACGAGTGCTACGATGGATATGATTTGATAGAGCCATCCAAGCCCGCGCAAAGAACCTAAAAACCCGTTCATCGAAATCTCAGCCAGCATTTTGTTGTTCACGATTCCAAGAACAGCCCCTCCCCCTACGACGAGAAAAGCCGGCCAAAATACGCCTTTACGCGTTTTCTTTTTCGTCTCTACCGTTATTCCTATGACATTCTCTTTTTCAGTGACCAATGACATCCATATTCCCCCTTTTACCAAATGAACCAGAAGATCAGTACACGCAGTAACATCATCGGGGTATCTATTACCCAATGGCCATTTGTGTAAGGAAAATTATAAAACATCGAAACATACAAAAATACTTATATTCGTTTTGAATTCAGATAACTATTTTATCGTTTATTAAACAACAATGTATCCTTTTCTATAATAATTATAGGTTTCTATAATCATTCAGGTGTATTGATGATCCATAGTTTGGAATTAGCTATACATTAAAGGAAAAATACATCCTTGGGTGGTTTGAAGGGAGCAGTGCGGCCGATCAAGCCGGGAGGACGACTATTTTGGAGATTGAACCGGGTTCCGCGCAACGGGTTGCCGAGCTTGTTTTCCAATTCCTTAGCAAGCTGGGTAAGTTTCTGGCCCCATTCTAATTCACAATTACCTATGTTATAATTTTTGGAAAAGGGGTGATTAAATGAAGAAAGTTGTTGTAGCAATCATCCTTATACTTTCACTTTTCTTTGCATACAAGACATGGTTTGAACCAGAAACCAATAGTGTAGGTGGACAATTTAAAATAATAGATAAAAAAGGTGATTGGATAATTGTGCAAAGTGAAGCAGGAGAAAAGTATAAAGTTCACGTGGAATCGGAAGATTTATGGCTGGTTCTTGAACTTAACAAAAAATACGCTCTATCATTCTCAAAACAAGGAAATGAAGAGTATCATCTGGATCAAATTGTGGGAGTACCCAAACAATAACAAAAAATTAATCACGGTTTGTAATTTTACGTACTCATGAACTATCAAACGCCCCACCTAAAGCTGTGAAGGCAATAGACAGGGCGTTGGAGAGAGGAATCATGTTGTTGTGTTGCGGGAATTAGATCCAAACATCATCATTTGCAGGGAATTTTTCGGCCAGTTCATTGATTCAGCTCACCGGAAGGGGCAGGCAGTGAAGGGAGTGCCTGCCTCCATCCTTCATGAATTTGTCCCAGTACGTCACCGATTCTTTCTGCTTCGTGTGCGATCAGCAGCCGGGTGAAGGTCTTTTGCCCTTCGGCTGTTTCCCGCAATGATTCGATGTGTTTGTCCAGCAGGCGGCACAGGATTCGTTTGGTTTCATGGTCGAGCTTGATTTTGATCTCTCTTTCTTCCACCGATCTTCCCTCCTGTAGATTAGAACCTTCCGCTCCCATCCAAAAACGGTTCCCAATTGGCTTGCCGTGTTGCTATAATGGGGTTACGACAAAAACTTTTTTCGGAGCCCTTTTGTATGGCTCTTTTTTTTTGTATAAATATGGTTCCTGTGAATGTGCTTCCGGCCTTACCTCTGGGGATTTTGCCGGGAAACCGTTCTTTTTCTATAAAGGGTATTCAGGTCAAAATGTCCATGCTGCGACCGGCAAAAATCTTTTTGCCTTCTTCAATTTCCACACAAATCAAGTCAAGCACGGGAATGGAGAGCACCTCACCATGAATGTCCTCCAGATGTACATATGAAAGTCTGCGCGACGGCCGGTGATCCGCGTCGGGTTTCATCCCCATCGTTTGATCCTGCATCCGATCCCTCCGATCATGGTTCAAGTTTGGAAGCCTTTTGCCAAGGACTGGTTTTGACAATGAAATTGTAATATAATTCCGTATAGTTGGACAACACAAATTTCATTTAATTATTTTCATTTGCATCTTTTTGATTGCGGTTTTTATTAATAGCTATCTAACACTGGTTCCCTTGTCATTCATTATCCATGCAAATATCCCGTACAAAGTCGATGTTTGCACCAGAAATTTGATCTTTACGCATTTGTTTTCAAACATGAAATAATTCGTTTTGAACATGAAGGAGGCCCGTGCATGACTGTTGATTTAAATTCCTGTATTGTTCGGTATATCATTCGCAAAACCCGTCATGAGAAAGGATGGCGGCAGGAAGATGTAAAGGGGATTTCACACGGAACGGTATCCAACATTGAGCGGGGAACCAACTATGTAGACCCAGAGACGGTGAGAGGATATTTAAGACAACTTGGCCTGACGGAAAACCGGTTAAAAAGCTTGGTTCAAAAGGAAGAGAAGCAGGTTGAGGCTCTTAATTTCCAATTAGAGGCAATCGACTCCATGCTGGACAATGACAAGACAGGCAAAGCGAGGCAACTGTTGAAGGACATCGAGATTGAGAGTTATCACCCGCTATCTCCATATCATACTTATTTGCAAGGAAGGTGTTATCAAGCAAAAAGAGATTGGACAAAAGCTGAAAAGCATTATAGATTGGCAATCCGGTTACGCAAGCAATACAATTTAAACTTAAAGGGCAATATTGTTTCCATCTGTTACAACAGGTTGAGCATTTGCTTCCATCTCCAAAATAAAATGGATAAAGCGTTGGACTACGTAGAAAAAGGGTTAGATGCATACAATAATAACGAAGGCGAACAAAATATATGGTACGCTTTAAACAGCAATAAAGTCTGGTATCTTCTCAATTCGTATCAATTCGACAGTGCGAAGCAGGTATTAAGCGAGTTGTGGGCATCCATGCCACAAATACGCAATATGAAAATCGTTTTGAATTTGCACCGATATAAAGCGATAATATTAAAGAAATTGAAACAATATCCGGAAGCCCTTCAAGTTTGCAAAGAAGGGGTGGATCTAGCCAGACGAAACGGTATACAGAACCGCTATCTTGATTTGATGAACATATTAGGAAGCATTTATCTGATGCAAAATCAACTCCATCAAGCGAAACAACTATTTCAAACAGTTCTGGACTATGATTATGAAGTAGCTTTCCCGAGAAGCCGCATCGACGCACTGATCTATTTAGCAACTACTCAAGTTTTTTTTCATGAATGGACCAAAGCAGAAGACATCATTCAAGATGCCTTAAAGTTGGCACAGAACGTACCTTACTTCCTCCCCAAGGTGTTATTAGTTGCGGGTAATATTTATGCCGCACAAAACAAATGGAGTGAAGCGGTGACCTTTTATCAGAAAGCTGAAGAAATAGCAGAAAAAGGAAGGGATAAAAAGCGGCAATATTCCGCACTCTTGCAGTTATCCAATTGCTTTGATATGATGGGCCTAGAAGCTGAGTGGAAATCCTGTACCAAAAAACTGCTTAAACTACAACACGAGATTTATGTAAAGGATGAGGAGGATATTTCCATGATTTGGTTTAACTTGCGCTCTCAAATGGGTGATGATAGCAGCGAAGACGGTTAATGAGGATGACACTTCCATGCTTTTATTTAACATGCGCGCACACATGGGTGATGATGATAGCGGGGCAGACTCTTAATAAACACAACTCAAGCAAAATAGCCATTTTTCCGAAGCGATGAAGAAACGATTTTCGGAAAAATGGCTATACTTGTTTTTATACAATTATTCCCAACCAAACAAAATCAATGCCTATTCGATTGCATGCAGCAAAACCACTCTATCTCAAACTTTGATTTCTTTACCAATACAAAGATCATTTTTTCCGCCTTAAAAGCAAGCTGCCGATCATTCATGGCGGAAAGATTGGGTTCCCCCGACGATTCTGCCATCAAGGCGTTGCATCCGGAAAAAAGGAGCGATGCGCGGTGTCGGGATGTGCGAACCAGCCTGCAACTTGATCCGCTTTTTGTTGGTCGCCCGGGGTGCCCAGCAAAAATTGGACCACGTGTTGCGGTAGCGGCTGAGTCATGGCGTTGGTCCACTCGGTTACTTCACGGACCCTCCCCCGTACCCGCTGCCAATAGTCCTCCCCCATCGCTTCATCCCATGCCGACCGCGCATGCTCCCGAATCGTATCGGCCAGCTGTTCCGCGCAGTAGGAGGCCAGATTGCAACCCTGACCGGTGATGGGATCATTGAGAAAAGCACTGTCCCCGCACGCAACCACCAGCCTCCCGTCCCGCATCGTATACGGCTTTCGGATCACCGGGGTGACTGCGGTCTGCAAAAAGGCATTCTCATCGCACAGGGCAAATGTTTGCTCATCGATCCGCTCGGCGATGCCGGGGAAAAAGCGTTGCACAACCTCTTTCATCTTGCCGGCAAACGCTTCTCCTTCTTTGATTCCCTTAAACACATCCAGCTCCCGGTCCGGAATGGCCTCGATAAACAAAATGGTGACGGGGCCGTATTCCGTCAAGGCGGGGATTTCGAACATCTCCCCCATTTCCGGGATGATGGTGGCGCTCACCCCCAGCGGTTCCAGCGGTTTCACTCCCACAAAATACCCGACGATGCATTTCCGCCGGGGAGCGTCGAAGCGGGTCAGTTCCGGCACCGGCTGAAACGGGAACAAGGGGCCTTGTTTTCCCGTGCAATCGATGACGAGGTCAAACTCCCGGACCAAGTCACCCGCCTTTTCTTTGGGGATGCGTCCCCATCGGAATGTAACCCCTTTCGCCTCCAAATCTTCCATGCAGGCAGTCCAATAAAGGCGTTGATCCACCGAAACAGCCGCTTCCTTCAGCATTCCCGTCAGCAGTTTTTGATCCCCGATCGTCAGGTGGACGCTGACGATCGGGGGAGAGTCCGGCCATTGAGGCATCCCGTAACGGATTTCCCTGTTCCTTGCCTCTCCGAAATGGACTTGCGTGGACATGATTCTACCCTGCCGGATTTCCTCCGCTGAACGAGGCTGCACCACCGTGACAGCAAAATCATCCTTCAAGGCATAGGCCAATTGCAACCCCGCCGTTCCGCTTCCGATCATGCAGATCCGCTTTTTCAAACGCATTCTCTCCTTTGGCTTATCTTGGGAGGATTCGCCGCAAACATTCCATCGGTCAACACAAACATGCGACACCGCTTACTTTTTATTCATCAATATTCCGAATTCCTTCTTGCGGATGCACATTCCATTCATGCAAACCAATGGCGCATATGACCCTCATGTTCTTCGTATTCGGTTTCTCCGAATCTTCGGTTTCCTGACGGCTGCACTCTTGGAAAACATCGCCGATTCATGGTGAAAATATGGAGTAACCAACCAGAGGAAATTTTGGTCTCCATCCATTATGATGAAGAAGAAAGATGCCGCACGCTTCACAGAGGTGAATCCATGAAAGTAAGACCGATCGATATCGCCAAAAAACTGTCCGTCAGCACGAGCGCCTTGAGGCATTATGAGGAATGGGGCATTGTCCCGCCTGTTCCCCGCGGGCCGAACGGCTACCGGCTTTATACGGAAGAACATGTCGCATATTTTGAATGCATCCGGGCGATGGCCCCCGTTTTCGGGATGACATTGACGAAACAAGTGATGAAGCATATTCAGCGCAAAGAGTTGGATCAAGCATTTTGGCTGGTGAATGAGGCGCAGGCCACCCTTCACCAGGAGAAAACGGTCACGGAAAAAACGATTGAAATCCTTGAAACCGAGGAACTGGAGACCATCCACAGCAAAAAAAGAAAATGGATGAGCATCGGGGAAGCATCCAGGGAGACATCCGTTCCCGCTTCGGCGATCCGGCACTGGGAAAAGATGGGCTTGATCTCGATTCCGCGCGACAAAGAAAACGGCTACCGGCGTTTCGGCCATGCCCAGGTGCGGCGCATCCTCCTGATCCGTACATTGCGGACCGCCCATTATCCCCTGGACCTGATCCGGAAACTCATCCACAAGTTGGATCACGACCAGATCGAACAAGCGAAAAAAATCGCCCGTGATTCCCTGGAAAACCTGAACCGCAAAAACCAAGGACAACTCAGGGGCATCCACTATTTGTACCGGCTATGCCAAGTGGCGAAATTGTTGGACTGACGGGCAAAAAAGCCAAACGGCTACCGGGTTTTCCGCCGGCAGCCGTGCCATGCAAATTCGCTTCTCCTTGCATATTTGTCACTCATCACAAGCTCCCATCCCATTTCCGTTTCAGGCAACGCCCGGTATGGGATGCCGCGATATTGACCAAATCCTCAGGCGTCCCTTCGGCCATGATGCGGCCTCCTTCTTCGCCTCCTTCCGGGCCGAGATCGATCACCCAGTCCGACTCGGAGATGAGATCCAAGTTGTGTTCGACAAGAATGACCGTATTTCCGGCATCGACCAGTTTGTCCAAAAGAACGAGCAATTGGCGCACATCTTCGGGATGGAGTCCGGTCGACGGTTCATCCAGCAAGTAGACCGCATGATGTTTCGTTTTTTTGCTCAACTCTTTGGCAAGTTTGATCCGTTGCGCCTCTCCCCCCGATAATGTGCGGATGGATTGGCCCCATTTCAGATAACCCAGCCCCACTTCACACAACAGGTTGATCGTTCCCGTGATTTTCCCCAGATCAGCGAGGACCGGCAAACTCTCCTGAACGGTCATTTCCAAAATGTCCGAAATGGAGTACCCGTTGTAAGTGACGTGCAGGATTTCCTCTTTGAAACGCCGGCTCCGGCATACGGGACAACGGACTTCCATTTCCGGGAGAAAATGCATGAAAACGGAAACCACGCCAAGACCCTGGCAGTTTTCACACCTGCCGCCTTCCGTGTTGAACGAAAAATGTTTGGATGTCAGGTTGCGTCGTTTCGCTTCCGGCAATTTGGCATACCAATTGCGCAAAACAGTGTACACTTCGGTATAAGTGGCGATGTTGGAACGCTGCATGCGGCCAATCGGCGACTGATCGACGGTGATCAGATTGCCGACCGCTTCCCATCCGGTGATGCCGCCGCATCCGATGGGTTTCTTCTTTTCGTACGAAGCGGCCAACACATCATACAGGAGCGTCGATTTTCCCGATCCCGAAACACCGGTGACCGATACCAGGCATCCGAGCGGAATCGAAACGGTCACGTTTTTCAAATTGAGCAGTTGCGCATCGCGGATGGTCAAAAAATGGCCGTTCCCGCTCCTTCGTTCACGCCTTTGGGCAGGGCGGCTCGCTTCCTTCAAAAACCGTCCGGTGATGGAAGCGGGGTTCTCCATCAATTCTTCCAATCGGCCTTGCCCCACCACTTCTCCACCTTCGCTGCCCGCTCCCGGTCCCATGTCGATGATGTGATCGGCCGCCCGCATCACTTCCTCGTCATGTTCGATCACCAATACAGTATTGCCCAGATCCCGCAATTGTTTCAACACCTGGATCAACCCCCGGGTATCCCGCGGATGGAGTCCCGCAGTCGGCTCGTCCAGAATATAGAGGACGCCGGTCAAGCCCGAATCCAGCACGGACGCCAGCCTTAACCTTTGCGTCTCCCCGCCGGAGAGTGAGACCACCTGCCGGTTGAGCGACAGATAACCCAGCCCCACATGCAGGAGCCGTTTCATCCGGACCAGCATTTCGCGAAGAACCGGACCCACCACCTCCCGTTGCTCCGGTGTCAATCGGTTTTGAAGCCGTTCCATCCAGGCCGCCGCTTCCTTGATCGACCACAGGGAAACTTCCGCGATGGACACCCCTCCAACCTTGACTTGGCGGCTTTCCTTCTTGATCCTGGCCCCGCAGCAGTCGGGACACACCTCCTCATGAAACAATTTCGATTCCTCTGTCGCCCCGTTTTTCTCCCTGTACCTGCGCCAAATTCCCGTCACGACGCCTTCGAACTTGCCTTGCCTTACCGTTTTCGGAGGCTTCACATCCGGGAAATGCCGGGAGAACTCCTCACTCTCCACGCCATAGTACAGCAAATCGCGTTGCGCCGAATCGCAATCCTTCAAAGGAAGATCCGCGTCGAAGCGGAACCCGTAATACCTGGCGCAAGCTTCCAAAACCGGCAGTTGGTAATCCTTGACGAAATCATGCCAGATCAATACGGCCCCTTCGCGCAAGCTCTTCTCCTGGTCAAACACGGCATCCAAATTCAAAGTGACGCGATTGCCCAATCCGTCGCACGTTTCACAAGCCCCCTCCGGTTTGTTGAACGAAAAATGGGACAGGGTCAGTTTCTCAAGCGGGTGGCCGCAATGGGCACAAGGCTCCGTCAGTTTCTGATCGGCGGCATTTTCTTCCTCCCAGACACGAACCGGACTCTCTTCCATGGCGATGGAAGGCGGGGTCAACTCTCCGCACGAGGGGCAGGGGCGTTCCCCGATCTTCGCATACAAGATGCGCATGAGCGTATAAATGTCGGTGACCGTGCCGATCGTGGATCGCGGATTGCGGTTGGTGGCATGTTGCCCGACACTGATGGATGGCGAGAGGCCGTGAATGGCATCCACTTTGGGCTTGCTGATCGAATCGGAAACCATGCCCATCGATTCCATATACAAACGTTGGCATTCCCTCTGCAGCGTATCCATCACCAGCGTGGATTTTCCCGACCCGGAAGGTCCGGTCACCACGACAAACTTGTATTTGGGGATCTCCACGGAAACGCGTTTCAAGTTGTTTTCCCAAGCACCCACAATTTGAATTTTCCCCTGCATGAGACAACCTCCTCGGGTTCGTTTTTGATCCGGATATGCATTCCCATCATACAACATTGATGCAAGTCCAAAGGTTGATGAAACACATCCTTGTTAGATCAGTGGATTTATCACACAAACCCGGTCAGGGAGCTTTAAGGTTTTTCTCTAAGCTAAACAACAAATGGTTTGAAGGCAGCCAGTAGCAGCTCAGGCTATGACCGGAACATTTAAGGACATAATATTTATAAAATTTTTTACATTTTAGTATTGAAATGGGCAGGGATGTCCAATCTCCAACCACCTGCCTTCTCGGGTTGCGTTTGATGATACTTCCAAAAAATACCTACCAAAACAAAATAAAAAACCCGCGATTCCACGTATCACGGGTGTTGTTTGGTGCCGAGGGTCGGACTCGAACCGACACGGTAGTCACCTACCGCAGGATTTTAAGTCCTGTGCGTCTGCCTATTCCGCCACCCCGGCGTATAAAAAATTGGAGCGGAAGACGGGATTCGAACCCGCGACCCTCGCCTTGGCAAGGCGATGCTCTACCCCTGAGCCACTTCCGCAATCCATGGTGGTTCGGGACGGAATCGAACCGCCGACACGAGGATTTTCAGTCCTCTGCTCTACCGACTGAGCTACCGAACCATTTTTTATTGTGTCAGTGCTGACAAAAGTGATTATAGCACGGTCGGCGTTCGGAGTGCAACACTTTTGATCCAAAAAATTTTATAGAACTAGGAGAATGGCGATTGACGGCGGTTGGGTCCGTCCACAAAATACGGTTTGACGTAATGGCGGATCCGCTCCATGATCCGTTTGGCTTTCATCCAGTCGGCACCGCCCTTTTGCGTATGGGCCAGGTGTTCTTCCAGCTCGTCCAAATCGAGATTGGACGTATAGATCGTTGGCAAACGCTCTGCCGAACGGTATTGCAGGATGGCTCCGAGTACCTCATCCCTTTTCCAGGGAGTCAAAAATTCCGCTCCGATATCGTCCAGAATGAGTACGGTTACGGTTTTTAGTTCCCAAAGCTTATCGGCGAGGGAGTTATCTTCGATCGATTCGCTGATCTCACGCATAAAATCAGGTACATACAACATATATGAGTCCACGTCATATTTGACCAGTTCATTGGCGATGGCTCCGGCGATCAGGCTTTTCCCCACCCCGAGCGGACCGTACAGATACAATCCTTTTTCCGGCCTGCCTTCCCCGAACTGCGTGCAAAAATCGATGGCTGCTTCAATCGCGTCGATCCGTCCATTGTCCTGGTCGATCAAGGCAAAAGAAGCTTCAACGATATTTTTGGGAATATGATGGCTGCGAATCAGGCTTTTGCGCCGCTTTTGTTCCTGGCGCGCCTTCAATTTGCCGCATGCCTGCATTCGCACATCCAACAATCCGTGGTAAACGACCAGTTGAGAAAAATGGCCGGCAACCAGGTTGGGGCATCGATCCAGCCCGGAACAGCGGTTGCAGTTTTCCCTCTCCATCACGACCTGGTTGAGTTGTCCCAGGAAACGCCGGTAATGTTCGCGCGGAAGCTCCGGGTGCTTCCGCCTGAACTCCTGAATCACCGGATGTTTGAGAAGGATCTCCAATTGTTGCTCCACAGAGATCGGAGATCTATTCTTTTGAAAGCTGGCCTTAACCACTTCTCCAATCCGATTCACTGCGTATTCTCCTTCTCTTGTTTTCTGGCGCTGAGCCGTTCATACATCAACTTGAGCTTGGCTTGCACTCTCGCTTGCTTTTCCGCTAAATCATCATCGGTTTCAGAAGCGGAATCCCCCTTCATCTCGGCATTTTCCTGCATCTGCTTCTGAACTGCCCGGGGGAGCTTATCACCGAGCGAAGAACGCGCCCAGCCCGTCTTTGCGCCGGGTTTTGTCTCCGATCTTTTCTTCCTGATTTCCCAGTTTTCTTTGCGCGCCTGTTCCAGCGCTTCTTCTACCGTTTGCACGCCCAGTCTCTTCCATTGTCCCGCAATTTTTTCCACCAATTTCCGCGGCAATTTGTAGTTGTATTTGAGCAAAACATATTCAAGCAGTACATTGATCACTCCATGGGGAAGACCGTAGTGGCGCACCAGGGTCTCAACCAGCTCCACATCGCTGTCGGGGATTCTCGCCCCGCCTTGATAGGCTTCAAGCAACTCTAACGGAGACATCTCCGCCAATTGGCGGAAGTGCTTCTCTTCTTCCGTCATCGGCTCTTTCTCCTGCCGGTTCGCCTGCTTCGGCTGAGGGGGCTCCATTGCGCGCAGATGGCTGTTTCGCTTCAAAATCACCGGCGGTCCGCCGAACCGGAGGCGATACTCGCTTTTCACATAGGATCTGAGCCGGTCGAGATCAATTCTCCCATGCCTGGTGACATAGGGGTTTTGCAGAGCTTTCAGCAAATCCCAGTCATCCAGTTGATAGAGAAAGCGAATTTCGCGCAGTTCCGCAATCAGTTGGTCTGTCCACACATCTTCATCGACAATCGAACTGAGGCGCATGCGCACCATGGAAAGATCATCATCGTCGTCCCACCTGGGATATTGCCCGTCGAGCAGGCTTTCGTCGACCGTCCCGATTTCCAGAACCGCTTCTTTCTCCAATTCAGCCGCTTTGACCATCTCCATCGGAGACAGACTGCCAAATACATCCTGAAATGACTTGGTAATATTGGCGGACAGGGTGTAAGCGTTTTCCGTTTCCCGGGGTTCGATCAATTGTCTTCGAATCGCCAGGTACCGCTCTTTTCCCAGCAGGTTATACAAGGTCATGCTCAAAACATCACTTTGGAAAAACTTGGCTGGCGTCAGCGGGGGAATCACTTCATACTCATAATAACGGCCGTTGTCCGGGTCTTGTTTTTCATAAGTGTTGAGCAGTCCCACCCCTTCCAGGAGATATCTGGCTTCCAGCATCTGGTCGAAGGTGAGGGCACAAAGTTTCAGCAAGTAGGAATGCTTGTATACATCCGAGACCCCTGCCCGGTGCAGAGGGAGTTGATATACCAGTGTCATGTAAAGAGCGACGGCTGTTGTTCCCACGATGGGCTGGTATAAATGGGTCAGCCCGAACAGATCATCACTGTGAATCGGTCGTCGGGTACGGCAACGCCATCCGATATCTTTCCGTAACATCGCCATCTACTGACCCTCCTCATCCTGCGTTACAGACTGATTGTATCATTGTAACACAGGCCCCCCACCCGAGGACAAACCTCATTTTTAACCAATCCGCCCTATGAATCCCTTCTTTTTTCATCCGCAAGCGCCCGTCTTGAACGGTTCAACAAATCTTCCAATTCATTCACAAAAACGTTAATATCTTTAAATTGACGGTAGACAGAAGCAAACCGGACATAAGCCACTTCATCGATTTCGACCAGCCGTTCCATCACCATTTCTCCGATTTCTTTGGACGGAACTTCCGCGGAACCCGCTTGCCGCAATATCCGTTCGATTTCAACGACCACACTCTCCAGTTGCTCAAGGGGAACCGGCCTTTTTTCACAGGCGCGAATCAGTCCTCGGAGCAGTTTTTCCCTGCTGAATTCTTCCCTGCTCCCATCTTTTTTGATGACAATCAGCGGTTGTTCTTCGACGATTTCAAATGTCGTAAACCGCTGTTCACACTGTTCGCATTCCCGCCTGCGCCGAATCGCTCTCCCCTCGTGAACAGGGCGGGAATCCAACACACGGCTTCCGTTGTTACCGCAAAATGGGCATTTCAAATACAGCTCCTCCTTCCTTCTATTTATTATGCTGCTCTCTATCATATTAGACAATCGCACCGTAAAAGTCTGCAATTTTCATCTTCTGAGCCGTTTCCCTACTCATTATTCTAGATTCGGAAATTGAATCCCCTTCCATTAAATCATATTTTCTCCTTGCCAACAGATCAAAAATAGAGTACTTTAAAATAAAGATTTTTTCGACCAATGGTCAAAAATAATGGAACTGAGTGTTGAAAATGGCGAAGTTTAATCGGGAAAAAGTCCTGCAAACAGCGAGAGCTTTGTTTGTCGAAGAAGGCTATCAAGCCGTGTCCATGCGGAAAATCGCGCAAACGCTTGGTTACTCCCATGGCACGCTTTATTATCACTTTAAGGACAAAGCAGCCTTGATCAGCGAAATTTTAAAGCATGACTTTGCTGAAATGCGTAACCAGATGCTTCAGCAGACGGCCGATCATCATCCGCTTGAGACGCTCAGATCCGTTCTCTATTCGTTTATCCGCTTCGGGGTGACGCATCCGCACCCGTACCGGTTGATGTTCATAGAACGGGATGCAGAGCTTCAACAGCATCAAGTCGCGGAAGGAGATCAAGCTTTTCAGATTTTGCTGGAGTATGTATGGCGCGCGAAATCCGAGCTGAGAAACCTTCCGCCCGCGCAAATCGCCTGGATGATGTTCATGGCTGCGCACGGGTTCATCTCCCGCAATCTGAAGGATTCCGTTTCCTGGGAAGACCTGTCGACTCTGGCCGAATCATTTGTTGACATGATTTTGCGAGGCCTGACGAAGTAAATCACTTCTTTGGGCCTCTAACTTTCACCACAAATTTGACCAGTGGTCAAAAAGGAGTGTTGTTTCATGAAGGGACAAAAGCAGAAGATGGCAACTGTACTTGGTGCAACAGGCGGAATGGGCCACTCACTGGTTAAAGAATGTGTCAACGCCGGATATCAAGTTCGTGCCGTTGCCAGACGCGGCGAACAATTGGATCGTTTCTTCGGCGCTATGCCCCAGGTGCAGATCATGCGCGGGGACGTCTCTGATCCATCCTTTGTACAAGCATCTGCACAAAATGCCGATCTCCTCTTTCATGCCGTCAATGTCCCTTACCGCGACTGGGAACACCTTCAGCTTCCCCTGATGTCCTCCATCTTGGAAGGAGCAAGCGGCCATGCCAGACGACTGGTGCTGGTCCATCCCGTTTATGCCTATGGCCGTCCGCAGACGGAAAAAGTATCCGAGCAGCATCCCGTTGCCCCTCACACCAAAAAAGGAAACATCCGCAAACAAATGGAACAAATGCTGCAAAAAGCGCATGAAGACGGAAAAATCGAAGGCATCATCGCCCGCTTTCCCGATTTTTACGGCCCACAGGCCAAAAACACTTTTTTGCATTCGGTTTTTGAGGCGATCGTAAACAGAAAGACGGCATACTGGCTCGGCTCTTTGCAGCTAAAAAGAGAGTATATCTATGTACCGGATGCCGCCAGAGCGCTGCTTCGCATCTGTGAGACAAGTCATCCCGGCTTTCAAGTCTGGAATGTCTCGGATGAACAGCCGATCAGCGGAGAAGAGATCCTTTCCCACGTTGCCAACCTGCTTTCCTGCCAACCGGCTGTCAAGCGAGCGGGAGCATTGCTGTTGCGAATCATGGGCTTGTTGAACAAAGATGTAAGAGAAGTGGAGGAAATGTACTATCTCTATGATGCGCCGTTTTACCTGGACAGCAGCAAATTCAAATCCGCCTTTCCCGATTTCACCTTTACAAAGATCAAGGAAGGCATCCGGGAAACGATCGCGTGGCTTCAACAAAACCGCTCGGTCTGACAGCGGAGCTCCTCCATCCCACCCCCATTTTTAATCATTTCTTTACAATAACCTAATGAAACGATATAACCCCCCCATCAAAATATTAAATTTTGTTTACTATAATCAGCCATATTGTATACGAATGGAATTCTACGAAAAGAATGGGGGGCTTTCGCTTTGATGAAACGACGGGTTCTTTCCTTGGTTCTCAGCTTGAGCCTGGCTGCCGGCCTGGTCGGGTGCGCCGGCAAAGCCGCTTCGGATTCGGCCTCCGGTAAACTGAGCGATCAACAAATCCTACGCTTGACCATTCCTTATCCCATTAAAACTTTTGATCACGCAGTCGTTCATAATTCTTCCACGCTGGATATCCTGAGCAATACGGGCGAAGGGTTAATGCGTCTCAATCAAAACCATCAACCGATTCCGGGAATGGCTTCCAGGCTGACCATCAGCCCTGACCAAACGGTATACACATTTACTTTGAGGAGAGCGGAGTGGAGCGATGGCAAGCCGGTGACGGCCCACGATTTTGAATATGCCTGGAAACGTATTTTAGCTCCCGGCACCCACTCCCCTTCCGCCTACCTTTTTTACCCGATCGTCAATGCCGAAAGCTATCATCAGGGAGAAGTGAAAGAAGATAAAGTGGGCATTCGGGCTCTTGATGACCGGACATTGGAAGTCCGCTTAAAACGGCAGGTCAGAAATTTTTTGAGCCTGGCCGCGTTAACCCCGTTTCTCCCCGCCCGCAAAGATACCATCCAATCGCAGGGAAAATCGTACGGTAAAGATCCGACGCGGATGGTATATATCGGCCCTTTCACGATCAGCCGGGTAACCGAAGACGGGACTGTGATTTTGAGCAAAAACCGGCGCTACTGGGATGAAAAAAATGTCCGCCTGGAGCATGTCTACTTCTTTGTCTCCAATCATGCTACCCGTCAGCTAAACTGGTACAATGCAGACAAAATCGACGTCACCAGTGTAGAACGGGAATTTGCCGAAGCATATAAAAAATCCCCGGAGTTTCACCAGCTTCAAACAGCCACAACCCAATACATCCGTTTTAATTACAAAAATCCCTTTTTCCGGAACAAGAAAATCCGCCAGGCGATTTCCTATGCGCTCAACCGCGGTATCATCATTGATCAGTTAAAAAATGCGGCTGAACCGGCCGGCGGACTGATCCCCCCTTCGATGAAAGGGTACAAATCCTCGTTCCGTCAGGAAGCCGTTATGCAAGCTCCCGAACAAGACGTGGACAAAGCCCGGCAGTTATTCAACGAGGGACTCGCAGAACTGGGATTGACGAAGCCCCCTTTCCGGTTGATCATGTTGAACTATGAAGACAATCGAAAAGAATTGGCACTCGAGATTAAAAAACAACTGCAAGAAAACCTGGGGTTGACTCTGATGCTCAACACGACCTCCCGGGCGGATAAACTGCAGTTGGAAAATGCGGGCAAATTTGACCTGGCTCTGTCGGATTGGGCCGCCACCTACCCGGATCCGGCTGCATTTCTGGAGACTTTTACCTCCGGTCATCTGATGAACACCGGAAAATATTCAGATGCGCCTTTTGATGAGACGATGAAACGCGCATTCAATTCAGTTCTGATCGATCAACAAATCCGTTACCTGATCCAGGCGGAAAAGTTTCTCATCCAGGACGATCAGGCACTTGTACCGCTTTACTATGTCACTGATTCCTATCTGGTCAAATCTCATGTAAAAGAGTTGATCCGCCACCCGTTCGGCCCCCGCTACACGCTCAAGTGGGTATACATCCTGGAATCCGAAGAAAGTGATGACAAATAAAATTCCCGGCTGCTCCGGGAATTTTTTCTGACTATAAAGGGCCATCCGCTTGGAAGACATGGCACTGATCTTCGTTATGATCATCCGGTTTTCCCGCCGGGAACAGAAAATACCCTTTCTTTGACGTCCGCTTTGACTGAAAGAATACAGACGGTTGCGATGATGAACAAACCTCCGATCATCTCGTACAATCCAAGCGAGTGATTGAGCCATAAAACGGACATGACAGCGGCGGACAATGGCTCTGCACTCCCGAGAATTCCGACCTCAGCCGGCGATATAAAGCGCAGGCTGTCCAGGTATAAATAAAAAGCGATCAACGTACCGAACAGAATGACAAACAGCACCAACAATCCCGTATAGACGGACCACGATTGGCCATGCAGGTTCCAGGGAGGACTGATCAGGCTCAATCCGACACCGCCGACCAGCATGCCCCATCCCACCGTTATCGTCGAACCCCAACGATCAATCAGCCTGTCAGGGTAAAGGGTGTAAAATGCCGCTGTAACGGCTGAGGCCAAACCCCAAAATACCGCCATTCCCGATACGGTCAATCCGTCCAGAGAGCCGTTGGTCACCAGCAAAAATGTACCGATCATCGCCAGCACAAGCGCAAACAAATCTTTTTTCTGCGGTACTTTTCCCAGACGGAGGGCAAGATACAGGGTAATAAATGCCGGTCCGAGAAATTGGAGAAGGGTGGCTGTCGTGGCATTTCCCGTTTCGACCGCCGCAAAATAAGTATATTGAACGCCCAATAACCCGATCAGCCCGAAGATCAGTATGCTTGACCGGTCCCTCGCATCCTTCCAGACTCTCCAGATGCTCCCTTCCTGTTTCCGGAGCGCGGCCAAACTGAGCAACAACACGCCTGAAAACAGCAACCGGACAGACACCAGCCAACCAGTCTGAAATCCTTTTTGCTGAAACAGCACTTGCGCCACCGTTCCTGAAATCCCCCAAAGAGAGGCGCCGGCCAACACCATCATGATTCCTCTGATTCGATTTTTTTTAGATATTTGATGCTTCATTTGAAACTTCCTCACGATCTGTTTTTGTTTAGTTTGACGTCACCGACCGATCAAGCTTTAGACTGATCCGTTAAAACGGGTACTTTTCCTCTTAAAGACCTCCGAAGACTTACGTCACATCTCGGAAGGCAATGTCAATTTCGCCCGCCAACGCTCAAAACTTGACTACTTTTTTCTTACCATGTTTTTGAGGCAGCCACAAGCAAATTTAAATGTCGACAGCCAAAAAAATAAAATTTTCTTAATCGAAAACCGGCTTGCCAATTTTCAGAAGATGAAATACAATTGTTTAGAACATATATTCTATGTAAAACTATATTTTTTTACCTCAAAACTAAGGAGGCCGCTCATGCAAGGTCGGATCGTGACCAAAGATTCCTTTCAGATCGTCGGATTTGGTTGGACAGGACCATATACCATGTCCAGAGAGATTCCAAAGCTTTGGGAAAAATTTCTCAAACGAATCGACGAAATCCCCCACCAAATGCGTCCCGGTGTATTTGTCAGCCCTTGCCATGATCGCGTCACCGATTTTACCTGTTATATCGGGGTGGAGGTTAAAAATGCGGATCACGTTCCGGAAGGAATGTTAGCATTAACGGTTCCCACACAGCGCTATGCTGTTTTCACGCATAAGGGACCCATTAAGAGTGCTCCCGCCACGTACCAGAGAGCATGGAAATGGATTGAAAAGATGGGTTACCAAAAAGATCACAGCACCCTGGGCCTGGAAGTGTATGACCACCGCTTTGTCCCTTCCATCCACGATCCGGCTTCTCCTGCCTGCACCTATGAAATTTATGTTCCGATCAAAAAATAAACGTTTCCCCCGGCTTGAGTCAAGCCGGGGGAACTGCTTTTTTAGAGGTTGAGGAAGGCACAAGGACCATCAACGGGAACCGGTGGCGGCTGATTCATACGCATCCCGCCGTCATGAGGCCGGTTGGGCCCGGATACAAAAGCCGTTACGTGGTTAGTAACGGCTTTACATATGGGATGATCATTTGTAACAATTAAGCTGATAATTCCTCTAACACCCGTTTTTGGGCCATCCCCTCGCCCACATGCTTCACGAGGTCGACAACGCGGCAGGAATAACCCCACTCATTGTCATACCAGGCCAGGACTTTGATCTGGCGGTCACCGATCACCATGGTGGAGAGGGCATCCACGATGGAAGAGTGGGAGTTTCCGTTGAAATCGGAGGATACGAGCGGATCTTCACAGTACTGGATGATCCCTTTCATCGTTGTTTCGGAAGCTTCCTTCAAGACCCGGTTAACTTCTTCGACCGTTACATGCGTTTTTAAGTCGGCCACCAGATCAACGACGGAAACGTTGGGGGTCGGAACGCGCAGGGCAAAACCGTTCAGCTTGCCTTTCAGCTCAGGAATAACCAGCCCCAGTGCCTTGGCCGCTCCCGTTTTGGTGGGGATGATGGATTGGGCGCATGCACGTGCTCTCCGCAGGTCTTTGTGCGGGTTGTCCAGGTTTTTCTGGTCATTGGTATAGGCATGAACCGTGGTCATCAAACCGTGTTCAATGCCAAACGCATCGTGCAATACCTTCACCACCGGAGCCAGGCAGTTGGTGGTGCAGGAGGCGTTGGAAATGATATGGTGCTGTTCGGGATCGTAACCGCTTTCATTCACACCCATTACGATCGTAATATCTTCATTTTTACCGGGGGCGGTGATCACTACTTTTTTCGCGCCCGCTTCCAGATGTTTGGAAGCTCCTTCGCGGTCGCAGAACTTTCCGGTTGCTTCCACGACAATATCAATGTCCAGCTCTCTCCACGGGAGCGCACGGGGATCTCTGTTGGAAACGAGTTTCACCACATGACCGTTCACCGCAATGCCTTCCTCTGTGGCCGATACTTCGTGATGAAACATACCGTGAATTGTGTCATACTTAACCAGGTGGGCCAGCGTTTCGGCTGGATAACTGGCATTGATCGCCACCACTTCAATGGACGGATCGCTGATGGCTTTGCGGAACACCATTCGTCCGATGCGTCCAAATCCATTGATAGCTATGCGAAGTGTCATGAATAAGGTCTCCTTCCGCTCTTATGTTACATACCAATCTCTCTTTTTATTATAATAAGTATGGCACAATTTGCAACAAAAACAAACAAAAACCCTGTTCCAATCGGAACAGGGTAACGAATTACCGCTTATTTTTCGGCAGATCCCGATACAATTGCTTATATTTTTCATAGTAAAAAGAGACGCGTTGGATATAATGCCGGGTTTCCCCATAAGGAATCTGTGCCACGTTTTGCCGGGTTCCGTCCCAGATCCCCTGATCCAGCCATTTGTGCACATTGCCGGGACCGGCATTATAAGCCGCCATCACGGCGATTTTATTTCCCTTAAACTCTCTCGTTAAAGCCGCCAAATACCAGCTTCCCATATGTATATTGATTGCCGGATCATCGACATAATCGCGAAAAGCAGGTGAAAAATTTCCCCTTTTTATGGCCAGATTGACGGTTTCCGGCATGAGTTGCATCAGCCCTCTGGCACCGACTCGTGATTTTTTGTCGGGATCAAATTTGGTTTCTACACGAATGATGGCCATCACCAAATAAGGGTCAGCCCCTGTTGCTTCCGCGCTGTTAAAAATGTGCTCTTCATATTCCAGCGGATAAATCAAACGATTAAAGATGGGCGAAGCCACCAGCAAAAAAAAGAGCAGCAGCACAAAAGCAATGAGCATGGTCCTCTTTGGCGGCAATGCAACTATGGCTGGTTTGATCCACTTTTTAAGGTTAGATAGTTCCATAGTTGATCAACCTGTCTTTCTGTCATCTCCAAAGAATCGCTGTTATCGATGACAAAATCTGCGACTCTCTTTTTTTCCTCGATGCTGAGCTGAGCCGCCATGCGCTCTCGCGCTTCTTCTTCAGACAGTGCATTCCGTTTCATCAGTCTCTGAAGCTGAACCGATTCGGGTACATATACCACAATAACTTTTTCGACAAATTGTGTCAAATTTTCTTCTATTAATAAAGGCACATCCCATATGACAATCGCATGCGGATTTTTCGCGAGCGCACTCCCGGTTCTTTGTTGCATCTCTTCCATGATCAGGGGATGAAGCAAGCGGTTCAACTCCTTCCTGAGCGCTTCATCCTTAAAGATGATTTTCCCCAAAGCGGCCCGGTTTAAGCGGCCGTCTTCCTGGATCACCCCGTTGCCGAACCGTTCGCGAATTCTCTCCAAACCTTCCGTGCCCGGTTCCACCACATCCCTTGCCACCTGATCGGCGTCAATCAGGACAGCCCCCCGCTCTTTCAGCATGGCCGCAACCGTACTTTTCCCGGTGGCAATCCCGCCCGTTAAACCCAGTATCATCGATGCAACACTCCCTTAAAAGAAACGCAACAGACCCGTCAAAATAAGTAAAATTCCCGGCAAATAAAGAAGAGCGCGGGCGGCTCCGCTCCTCTTTGCGCTGCGGAATCCAACCCACATGCCCAATCGTAAACAGAGAGCGCTCATTCCGGCAATCGCCAGCGCAACGGTGGCCGGGGACAACCCGATCATGGCCGCTCCCAAACCGGCGCCAAACGCATCCAGGGAGAGTGCCGTCCCCAACAAAACCGCTTCTGTTGCCGAGATGGAGCCTGAACGGTCCATGTCTGCTGCCATTGGTGTCTTTAAAATTTGGATCACGAGCCCGATCGTTTTCACCTCAAATGTCCACACCTGTACCCGGGGCGTTTCCAGCCGCGCCGGCAGCACTTGCTTCTCCTCATTCTCTCGCGAATGCACAAGTCCTTGATAAAGAGTCCATATCCCCAGTCCGATCAATATCGTCGCCCCGGTCATACTGGCGTTCGTTCCGGTAAACCAACCACCCAGCCAACGGCCCGCTGTCATCGAAGCGAAAATCACCGCACCCGAACAGACGGCAATAATAACCGTTGACAGCAACGGAATACGGATTTTGCGCATTCCGTAAGTGATTCCGGCGACAAAACTGTCCATACTCACCGCGAATGCCAACAAAATCACGGATACACCGTGCCACATGAACGACACTCCCCCGCAAGACAGGATGATAACCTATCCTATGCGAAGGGAGCTTGGCTGAGTGAAAAGCTCTCAGCGCTGGCACTCAGCACAAAGGTGCGTTCCCCTGCCTGCGACCACGATGCGCTGAATGGGATGTCCACAGCGGTTGCACGGCTCACCTTTCCGGCCGTAAACCTGGATTTTCAGTTGAAACATCCCCATTTCCCCCTGCCCGTTCAGGTAGGAGCGAACGGATGAACCTCCGGCTTCGACCGCATCGGCCAGCGTCTTCCTGATGGCGTGATACAATCGGCGGATCTCCTCCGGGGATAACGAGGATGCATTGCGTTCGGGATGCAGTCCCGCCAAGTGAAGGGACTCGTCCACATAGATATTCCCCAATCCCGCCAGATATTCCTGATTTAACAGCACTGCTTTGATTTTGCTTTTCTTTTCCGGGAGCGTCTTCAGCAACCACTCCGGAGTGAAATCCTCAGAGAGCGGTTCCGGCCCCAGCTTGGCGAGAGGTAAATGATGGTCCTCTTCTCCCAGCCGGAAGAGATCCATCGTACCAAACTGGCGCACATCGCGGTAACGCAGTTCTGTTCCGTCTGTAAAGTGAAACAGGACATGGGTATGCTTTTCCAAAGGTTCATCCTGTTCCGCCAGCCGGTACTTTCCTTCCATACGCAAATGGGACACTAACACCCAGGGATCGCAATTGATTTTTAAAAATTTGCCTCTGCGCCGGACATCGGTAATGGTGGTACCGGTCAGATGATGGCGGAACAACTCTACATCATCCGGACGCCGGATGATCCGGGGCAGGTAAACGGATACGTCTTGAATGGTTTTCCCCACAATCAGTTTCTTTAATGTACGTTTGACTGTTTCTACTTCCGGTAACTCTGGCAATCCTGTCTCCCCCTGTTGTTATTTCGCTTCATACCAGTTTTTTCCGTAATTGACATCCACGTGCAGCGGTACGGAAAGAGGCAGAGCCCCCTCCATCACTTTTCGGACCAATTCCTGCATTACCCCGAGTTCTTCCTCGGGCACTTCAAAGATCAGCTCGTCATGCACTTGCAACAGCATGCGGCTCCTCAGCTTTTTCTCGTTCATCTCCCGGTCGAGCTCCACCATGGCGTGTTTGATAATATCGGCGGCTGTCCCCTGAATCGGGGTGTTCATGGCCGTCCGTTCGGCAAAACTGCGCTGATTGAAATTGCGGGAGTTGATATCCGGGAGATAACGGCGGCGCCCAAGCAAAGTGGTGACATAACCTTCTTTTTTCGCCTGTTCCACCACAGCGTCCATATATCTTTTAACCCCCGGATACGTGGCAAAATAACGCTCGATAAATTCCTTGGCTTCCTTGCGTGTGATGCCCAGGTTTTGCGACAGGCCGAAATCGCTGATTCCGTAAACAATCCCGAAGTTGACCGCTTTGGCCTGCCTGCGCATGAGCGGGGTAACTTCTTCTTCACTGACCCCAAATACATCCATCGCCGTTTGCGTGTGGATATCCGCCCCTTTTCTGAACGCTTCCCGCAGATTCTCATCTTCCGACAGATGAGCCAGCACGCGGAGTTCCACCTGGGAATAGTCAGCCGCAAGGATGTACCAACCCTCTTCCGAGGGGACAAAAACCTGGCGAATCCGCCGCCCTTCTTCTTCGCGGATCGGGATATTCTGCAAATTGGGTTCGGTGCTGCTGAGACGGCCTGTGGCTGCGATCGTCTGATTGAAACGGGTATGGATTTTCCCGTCGGCTCGGATCTCTTTTTTCAGCCCTTCGATATAAGTGGAATACAATTTGCCCGCCTGGCGGAAATGCAGGATTTTCTCCACAATCTCATGTTGCGGTGCCAATTTCTCCAGCACATCGGCGCTGGTGGAGTACCCGGTTTTGGTTTTCTTGATCACCGGCAGCCCCAATTTGTCGAACAGGATTTCTCCCAGTTGTTTGGGTGAGTTGATGTTAAACTCCGTCCCGGCCAGGTCATAAATTTCCACCGTCAGCCGGTCCATACTCTCTTTCAATTCAATGCCCAGCTCGTTCAACCGGTCTTTGTCAACCAGCACGCCAGCTTGTTCCATTTCGGCCAGCACAAGGGCAAGCGGCATTTCCAGATCGCACATCAGTTCACTTAAACCCGCTTCTTCCAGCTCTTTGAGCAGAACCGGAGCCAACTGATAAATGACTGAAGTTTTTCGGGCCAAGTGCTCGGCCAGTTCTTCGCCTTCCAAAGCGCGCCGTTTCGCCCCTTTTCCGTAAACCTCTTCATCGGCGGGAATGGAGCTCTGTAAATAACGGGCAGCCAGCTCGCTCAATTCATACTGAGACTCCGAGGGATTCAGAAGATAAGCGGCCAACAGCACGTCAAACTGAAAACCGGCCGGTTGAAATCCTATCTTTTCCAGAGCGATCTTGGTCTTTTTTACATCATAAACCAACTTGCGGCGATGCCGGTCGGCCAGCCAGTTTTGAAATTCATTCCAGTGAAGGGCTGTCTCCACCGGGATGTACAAGTGGGTCTCCCCGTCAGAGACTGCGATGCCCACGACATCGGCGCGGTGGGGATTGTCCTCGGTGGTCTCCACAAACACAGCGAGATCATCCTGTTTGAGCAACCCTTCCGCTGCGGAGCGGTTCTGATCGGTAACCATCTGATAAGCGATCTCCGACGGCGCTGCAGCCGCTTGATCCGATTCGTCTGCGTGTTTCCCTCCGGGGAGCCTGTTGAGCAACGTCCTAAATTCCAGCTTTTTGAAGATCTCGGCCACTTTGTTGGTATCCAGCGGCGGAAGTTCCAGATCTTGGACGCTGAACTCCAGCGGAACCCCGGTATATATGGTTGCCAATTTTTTGCTGAGAAGAGCCTGGTCTTTATACTCGCGGACTTTTTCCTGAAGTTTTTTGCCGGGCAGCTCATCCGCATGCTCGACCACCTCTTCGACGGAGGGGTACTGACGGAGCAGCTTTAAGGCCGTTTTCTCCCCAACGCCCGGGATCCCCGGTATATTGTCCGAGACGTCGCCCATCAAGCCTTTTAAATCAATAATCTGTTTGGGGGTGAGCCCGTACTTGTCGGCAATCGCTTTAACATCATACCGCTCCGTTTCCGTCACCCCTTTTCGGGTCAGCAACACTTGCACACGCTCGTTCACGAGCTGCAGCAAGTCTTTGTCCCCGCTGACGATGAGCGTCTCCATCCCTCCCGCTTCATCGGAATGGGCCAGCGTTCCGATAATATCATCGGCCTCATAGTTTTCAAGCTCAAAGTAACGGATCTGAAAAGCATCCAGCACTTGTTTGATCAAAGGGATCTGCTCCGACAGTTCCCCCGGGGTTTTCTCCCGCGCTCCTTTATAATCCTGATAATCTTGGTGACGGAAGGTGGTTTTTCCGGCGTCAAACGCCACCAACAGGTGTGTCGGCTTCTCTTCTTCCAACACCTTCATCAGCATCATCGTAAAACCGTAAACGGCGTTCGTATACACACCGCTGGCACTGGACAGGAGCGGCAAGGCATAGAAAGCGCGAAAAGCTATACTGTTTCCATCAATCAAAACGAATTTACCCACGGTCATCCTCCGTATCTTTATCGATCTATCTGAACCAATGACCCATACACATCTCGCTCAACATAAGAACATGTTTATTGTATCATGAGGCTTCCTTCCGCTTCCAGTACAATGGCACAAAATAAACGAACGAATGATCGCATCTACTGAAAGGCATTGGAATGAAAAACGAAGCATTCGGCCCATAGGATCTTTCAAAGCGGCTTCACATCAGGACATACACTTTTATGCGAAAAAAAACTGTTCCTTTGAACAGGAACAGTTTTCCGTAACCCGGCTAGTTGAGATCAGCTTGCTTCCCGGTTTCAATATAAACGATGCTTTCAGCGATATTGGTGGCGTGATCGGCAATCCGTTCGAGATAGCGGGCCACAAAACACAGCTTGAGCGCCACTTCAGCGTTTTCATTGCTGCCTGGCAGATAAGCGGTCAGTTCTTTGATGATGGCAAAGTACAGTTGATCCACCTGGTCATCCGTTTTGGCCAATGACTTCGCCAATTCGATATTGCCGTCAATATAGCTGTTGATTCCGTCATGCACCATTTTCTGGGTGATTTTCGCCATACGCGGAATATCTTCCAGCTCCTTGAACAAACCCAGATTATTCTCTTTCAGTTCAATCGTCACCTGAGCGATATTCACGGCTAAGTCGGCCATCCGCTCCATGTCGGAAGCGATTTTCATCGCAGCGATCAGCAGGCGTAAGTCTTTGGCTACCGGTTGCTGAGTGGCGATTAGCTTTGCAACGGTATCATCGATTTGCAATTCCAGCTCGTCGATTTTTTGGTCCTCTGAACAAACCATTTGCGCCATGGGAACATGGAGAGAGGCCAGCGACTTGACGGCCTTATCAATAGCAATCTCCACCCTGGCCCCCATCTCTAACAGGAGTTTTTTCACATCTTGCAAGGATTGGTCAAAATGGCGTGCCATGATCTCTCCTCCTTAACCGAATCGGCCGGTGATGTAGTCTTCGGTTTGTTTGTTTTGCGGGTTGGAGAACAGCTTATCCGTATTGTCGTACTCGATCATGTCCCCGTTTAAGAAAAACGCCGTTTTATCAGAGATCCTGGCCGCTTGTTGCATATTGTGCGTCACGATGACAATGGTGTAATTCTTTTTCAACTCTTGAACGAGCTCTTCGATTTTCAAAGTGGAAATGGGGTCCAGGGCAGAAGTCGGCTCGTCCATCAGCAAAATCTCCGGTTCCACTGCCAGGGCACGCGCGATGCACAAGCGTTGTTGTTGTCCGCCGGATAAACCGGTGGCCCGGTCTTTCAGCCGGTCTTTCACTTCATCCCACAAAGCGGCGCCACGCAGACTTTTTTCCACGATTTCGTCCAGGCGGCTTTTATTCTTAATGCCATGGATGCGGGGACCATAGGCGACATTATCATAAATGCTCTTGGGGAACGGGTTGGGAGCCTGGAAAACCATGCCCACCTGTTTGCGCAGCATCTCTACATCTACTTCATCGTCATAAATATTTTGGTTGTGGATCATGATTTCCCCATCGATTCTGACGCCCGGAATCAGATCATTCATGCGGTTCAACGTACGCAGGAACGTCGATTTCCCGCAACCGGAAGGCCCGATTAATGCCGTCACCGATTTTTCTTCGATCTCCATGTTGATCTTTCTCAACGCTTGTTTATCACCGTAATACAAATTTAAATCCTGTACGGAAATTGCCAGCTGATTCAAGAGAAATCTTCCTTTCCTTGGTATTCGATTCACCATCCATCAGCGCTGAAATTTATTGCGCAGATAGATGGCCAGGGCATTCATGGAAAGAAGGATCACGAGCAGAACGATAATTCCGGCTGCCGCCAAATATTGAAACTCATCTTTGGGTTGCGCGATCCAGCTGTAAATCTGAATCGGCAGAACCGTAAACTCGTCAAGCACAGAAGAAGGCGTAAACGCCAGGAAGGTCACTGCCCCGACCATAATCAGCGGTGCCGTTTCTCCGATGGCCCGGGACAGGGCGAGAATCGTACCGGTTAAAATCCCCGGAAATGCATAGGGCAGAACGACATGACGGATGGTTTGCCAACGGGTTGCCCCCATCGCGTAAGATGCTTGCCGGAGCGAACCCGGCACGCTGGCGATCGCTTCTCTCGCAGCAACGATCACGGTCGGCAGGACCAGCAGAGTCATCGTCAAAGAGCCGGCGAGCACACTTTTTCCCAACTCCATCCCCCGTACGAACAAAGTGAGACCCAAAATGCCGAACACGATGGACGGGACACCCGCCAGGTTGGAGATGTTCAGCTGGATAAAACGGCTCAGCCACCCTTTTTTGCTGTATTCTTCCAGATAGATGGCTGACGCGACCCCGAGGATGAAAGTGAGCGGAGCCGTTACGGCAATCATCCAGATGGAGCCCCAGAAGGCGGCTTTGATCCCGGAACGCGAAGGAAGGCGGGAAGCAAAATTATTGAAGAAATCAGCAGTCAGATAAGGCCAGCCTTTTTGAAAAATATCGAAGAGCAATACAGCTAACACGACCACGCCGATCAATGTGGCTGAAAAGAACAATCCGTGAGCCACTTTATTTTTCATCCGCCTGTAGGCCACCCGGGATGTGTCAAAGCGGTCGCTCCGGGTCTCAGATGTCTGATGGATCGCTTGCTCCTTGGATACGGTCTCAGGTGCAGACATCAATACTCCTCCTTAAAGCGCCGTGAGATATACTGTGCCAGCATATTCATCAACAGGGTGAATACAAATAACGTCATTCCCACCGCATAGATCGATTTATAGGTAATGCTCTCATAACTGATGTCCCCCATCGCTGCCTGAACCATATAACCGGTCATCGTCTGGATCGTTTCGGTCGGATTGAAAGTGAGATTGGGAGTCGATCCAGCCGCAATCGCTACGATCATGGTTTCCCCGATGGCGCGCGAGAGAGCCAGCACAAACGATGCCACAATCCCCGACAAAGCCGCGGGCACAACCACTTTTAAAGCCACTTCCAGGCGGGTGGATCCCAGCCCGTAGGCAGCTTCACGGATATTGTTCGGCACAGAGCTCATGGCATCCTCACTGAGGGAAGCGATCATGGGGATGATCATGATGCCAACCACGATGCTGGCACTTAAAGCGTTAAAAAAGTTTAAGTCGGGCATAAACGTTCTGAGCAGCGGTGTCACAAACGTGATGGCAAAATATCCGTAGACGATCGTCGGGATTCCCGCCAGAATTTCCAAAACCGGTTTGACGATCCGGCGCACCCGGTCCGGTGCGTATTCACTCAGATAAATGGCACTGAAAAGCCCGATCGGAACCGCCACAACCGCCGCGCCTGCGGTGACGAGCATCGTCCCCGAGATGAGCGGCCAAATCCCGAATTTTTGCTGATCTTCACTAAAGAGAGCAGTCCACTCCGTTTCCGTGATAAACTCGACAAACGAAACTTCCTTAAAAAATGAAATGGTCTCAGTGATCAAAGTGAAAACAATTCCTACGGTGGTGACAACCGAGATCAGCGCACAAAACAACAAAAATTTAGGAATCCATGCTTCCATGCTGTTCTTCCAGGTCCGTTTCTTGCGGAACATCCGATCGGCGTCCGGCATGTGGGCTGTGGATCGTGACATTGCTTTAACCTTCCTCCTTCCGTTAAAAACAGGCAAAAATGTGGCACCCTCCTCCCTTTATGGAAGGAGGGACCACACTTTTTTCAGCCGGGACTTGGGAATGTTATTTCACCAGTTCGAGAGATTTTTGGTAATCCGCATCCGGCAGCGGAACATAACCCACTTCTTTCACCAAGTCTTTGGCCGTTTCGAGATAGAACTTCAGAAACTCTTTCACTTCAGGCTTTACTAAGACTTTGTTGCTCGGGTAGATAAAGATTTTACGGGAGAGCGGAGCATAGGTGCCATCTTTGATGGTTTGATCAGTAGGTTCAATGGCGCCCTTACCGGCATCGATTTTTACGATTTTCAACTTATCTTTGTTTTCCATATAGTAAGCATATCCGAAGTAACCCAGGCTGTTTTTGTCTCCCTCCACACCTTTGACCAGTACGTTGTCATCCTCGGAAGCCGTGTAATCCGTACGGCTTTTGCCACCTTCACCAACGACCTCCTCAGTGAAGTAGTCAAAGGTTCCGGAAGCCGTACCCGGCCCGTACAATTTAATCGGCTCTGCCGGCCATTCCGGACGGACGTCTTTCCAGGTTTTCACTTTGCTGTTTGGTTCCCAGATCTTTTTCAATTCTTCAACGGTCAGGCTGTCAACAAATTTGTTCTCTTTATTTACAACAACGGCAATTCCGTCATACGCGACCGGAATTTCAACCGGTTCAATTCCTTTTTGTTTCGCTGCTGCTTTTTCTTCATCTTTGATGGGTCGGGAAGCGTTGCTGATTTCGATCTCACCGTTGGCCCATTTTTTGAATCCGCCCCCGGTTCCCGACTCAGCTACAGTTACTTTCACACCCGGATTCTCTTTCATAAACTCTTCAGCGACCGCTTGGGAAATCGGGTAAACGGTGCTGGAACCGTCCAAGCGGATGGAGCCGGTCAATTGCTTGTCCCCGCCGGCTTGATTGCCATTTCCCGCTTGACCGGAAGAGCATCCGACAACTGCTCCGAATGCAAGCGCAAATACGCCGCCTAACAGTAGACCTTTCTTCAACATAAGGATGTTTACCCCCTACCAGTTATAAATAAATCCCTTTATCACCTTTAACTATAAAGGGGGACTATTAGCCTTCAATCAACGGAATGTAAAGATTATGTTAAGGTACAAAAAAACCCGGCGTTTAACCGGGTCCATCGCGATCTTGTTTGAGCGGGAAGGAAAGGGTGAAGGTGGTTCCTGTTCCTACTTTACTTTTCACGTCAATTTCACCGTTGTGCACCTCGACCAGGTGCTTCACGATGGCCAGCCCCAGTCCTGTCCCGCCGGAATCGCGCGATCTGGCTTTATCCACCCGGTAAAAACGCTCAAAAATCCGCGGCAGATCTTCCGGAGGGATTCCTACTCCCGTGTCCGTTACCTTCAACCGAAACCGGTGCGGTTCGCGGCTGACATCGAGTGTAATGCTCCCGCCCTGGGGCGTGTAATTCATCGCATTGGATAATAGATTGAGGATAATTTGCCTGAAACGGTCCGGATCCACTTCGATCTCGAACGGCTCTTCGATGTGCACTTCCAGTCTTTGCCCTTTTGCGCGCACCTGGTCTTCAATCGTTTTGACCGCCGACTGAATCAGCGAATCCACGAAGACGGTCTTCAGATTGAGATGCAGCTTTTTCGACTCGATGCTGGCCAGATCCAACAGGTCACCGATCAACCGTTGCAAGCGCAGGCTTTCATCGTGGATGATTTTCAAAAATTCCCTGCATGTATCCGGGTCCTTGAGAGCTCCGTCCAACAGAGTTTCGGCAAATCCCAGAATGGAGGTAATGGGCGTTTTCAACTCATGGGAGACATTGGCCACAAAATCTCTCCTGAGCTGCTCCAGACGCCGGATCGCTGTCAAGTCGTGAAAAACGATGACGACACCCACCCCGTTTTTCTCCACCCACATCGGGGCCAAGTTGGCTTCCAGCATCCGCTCCTCCGGATAGTAGAGATGGATCTCCTTGCGAAGCCGTGATCCGCTTTCGGCACATTCGGTAATGAGTGCGGTCAAATCGTAAGGATAGGTAAGCCGCTTGTAGGAAACCCCGATAATATCTGCTGCCGGCACACCAAACATCCGTTCAAAAGCCCGGTTGGCCAGGCTCACCCGGCCTGTCGAGTCGACCATGATCAGACCGCTTTCCATCGATTCAATGATGCTTCCCAGTCTGCGCTCGCTTTTCCGGATGGTTTCCATCTGTTTTTGCAGGCTGTGGGCCATGCGGTTGATCGCCCGTCCCAACCGGGCGATTTCATCGTTTCCTGTCTGCTGGACCCGCTTGTGGATTCTGTTTTGCGCGATATCCACTGCCACCTGTGTAATTTCTTCCAAGGGTCTCGTCACTCCGCCCGCAATCCGCGAACTGAAAAAGGCCGCCAAGGAATAGGCGATGATGAGCCCCCCTGCGAGCGACAACCAAACTTTCTCCAGAGAGCGATTCACTTCCTCGAGATCCATTGAGACGCGAATCGCCCCCAGAACTTTGCCGTTTCTGATCACGGGCAGCGTGGCGTGCAGGAAATCATTTTTGATGACAGTCGGTTCACTGCTTTTGAGTAAACCCCGCTTCACTTCAGGAAAAGCTTTCCCGTTGAGCTGATTTCCCTCTGCAGAATCCCCGAGTACCACTCCCTCAGCATCAAAAAAGGTTACCCGTGCACCCAGGGTTCGTCCGTAGATGTTGGCCTGACGTTCAAAATGATGCGGGTCATCGAGGTTTTTCTCCCATTCAATCGTTTCCGCGATCATCTTTCCTTCTTTTGTGAGCCGTCCGGTTAATGAGTCCAAATAGGATGACTGAAGCAAAAGGGCCACAAAGATCCCGGTTCCGAGCACGGAACATCCGATCAACAGAAGAAAAGACCCCGTGATTTTTCCGCGCAAGGATCTCATGTTTTTTTCGGACCTTCAAATTTATAGCCAATTCCACGGACCGTTTTGATATAAACGGGGTTGCGTGAGTCGGCTTCAATTTTGTCACGCAAATGGCTCACATGGACATCCACGATTCTGGAATCCCCGATATAATCGTAATTCCATACAGCATTGAGCAGTTGGTCGCGGGACAGCACCTTACCGCGGCGGCTGGCCATATAGACAAGCAGCTCAAACTCTTTCGGGGTGAGATCGATTTCGGCATTGCCGCGGGTTACGACATATCCTTCGGGATCAATGGTCAATTCGCCGATTTGAATCAACGGTTGATCCGAATCCGGTTTGTTCTCCCCCTGAAGAGCTTCTACCCGGCGTAAAATCGCTTTGACACGCGCGGTCAACTCTCTGGGACTGAAGGGTTTGGTCATATAATCATCGGCCCCGAGCTCCAGGCCGAGAACCTTGTCAAATTCATCGGATTTAGCCGTCAGCATGAGAATGGGGATATGGCGTTTTTCTTGCCTGATCCGACGACACACCTCCAGGCCATCCACTTTGGGCAGCATTAAATCCAGCACGAGTAAATCTGGAAGCCTCTCTTTCATCTTTTCAAGGGCGGCTTGCCCATCAAAGGCGACATCAACATCGAATCCTTCTTTTTCCAGATTGAACTGGACAAGTTTGACAATGGATGGCTCATCATCAACAACCAAAATCTTTTTTGACATGCTTTTGGCCTCCAATTTTGAAGTAGCAAACTGCTTCATCATTCCTTTACAAAACAAATCATACCATAACAAAGTTAAGAAACAGTAAAGAATCCGCCCATTTATTAGAAACAAAAACAATTTCCTTCTAAAATGAAATAAAACTGGATCATGGAGAAAGGTAACGGGATCGAAGCGAGCAGGAGAGAAGTGACGGTCCCGATCAGGTGAATTTTGCCGGGAAAGCCGTGTTGTCGGAAACAGCATGAAACCGCTGTTGTATCGCCCGCCAACCGCGAAGATGCGGGAGACTCCGAAGCATTGTGAGAATCCGAGATTCTTTTTTATTCCCAATAAACATTTCGCTCTATGTATGATAGTGTCTGTAAACAGAATTAGGAGGAGAACGATTGGAAACTTGGAAAGAGTATGTCCATCGCCGATAGAAAGGCTGGCTTATTGGTTTTTTGTAGTGATCCTGCTGACCACTGGAGTTTACTTCGGAGTAAAAGCATGGCTGAACTATGCAAATAGTGAAGCGTTTAAAGGTGAAGTCAATGCGGCCCATAATCACGGTGATTGTCGGGATTATCACACTCTGTGGAACAATTGGAATGCAAGCGTATGTGAACCTCAGGGTTCAGTCTCTTTTTTCTAAATAAAAACCCGGCTGACCATGCATGAATCTTGGTCAGCCGGGGTTGCCACGCGGTCCTTGACAAAAACGTGATTCCGAGGGATTCAAAAGTTTTCAAAAGCATTGTCCAACAAAGAACGAAGGGGCCTCGGCGGGAACACATCGATTTCTCCTTCTACAATCGACTTGCCGAGACTCGTCACACTCGCTTTCAAGGTCACCGTTTTTTCACGTTCGCATTTATGTGTCAGCTCCAGAGAGAGATTTACCTTTTCACCCAGTTTTAACGCTTGCGGAAAAGATAGGCGAAGTTCCTTGATCATACTCCCCGGGCCCGGCAGATGCATCGAAGCCAGGGAGGTAAGCCAGCCGACAAAGAGTCCGGCAGGAACGACCGCCTGTTCAAACCCTGCCTGTATGGCATAATTCTCTTCCAAATAAAGCGGATTTTGATCATCTGTGACACCGAGATAGGAAAAGAGATCCTTCACGGTGACCGTTCTCGTTTCTCTTACCCGGTCCCCCACTTCGCACATTTCCCAGTATTTTCCGGTCGGATTGACTTTTCCGAAAACCATGATGACCGCCTCCTTGTATACGCTTACATTTTAGCGTATTTAATAGAATATTACCAGTGGAAAAAATAGTCTACCAATTATATTTTTTATGCTGGTAAAAAAGCCTGGAGAATGTTTTGATCTCCAGGCTTTCAGGTTCAATCAACCATTATACCGGCAGAGCTTGCATCACTTTGCGGACGGATTCGGCCGAGCGATCCAGGGCCGCTTTTTCTTCCGGGGTCAGATCCAACACGATCACTTTCTCTAAGCCGCTGCCGCCGAGAATGGTGGGAACTCCCAGGTAAATATCGTGGTATCCGTATTCTCCTTCGAGATATGCGATGGCCGGGAGAATGCGTTTTTTGTCTTTGAGGATGGCTTCAGCCATTTGCACGAGCGACGCTGCCGGAGCATAGTAAGCACTGCCGGTTCCCAGCAAGTTGACGATTTCGCCGCCGCCCTTGCGGGTGCGCTCCACAATCGCGTCGAGCCGGTCTTTCGGAATCATTTTTTCCAGCGGAATTCCGCCGGCATAGGAGTAACGCACCAGCGGGACCATGTCATCCCCGTGGCCGCCGAGAACAAATCCGGTGACGTCTTCAACGGAAATATTCAGCTCCTGCGCGACAAATGTCCGGAAACGGGCTGTATCCAGCACTCCGGATTGACCGATGACTCGGTGTTTGGGGAATCCTGACGTCCGGTAAACCTCATAAGTCATCGCATCCACCGGATTGGTCAACACGATGATAATACAGTCCGGAGAGTATTTGACCACTTGCTCGGTAACCGCACGCATCACTTTGGCGTTGGTGCTTACCAGATCATCCCGGCTCATCCCCGGTTTACGCGCGATTCCGGCGGTGATGATCACCAGGTCGGAATTGGCCGTTTCCGCGTAGTCGCTCGTTCCGATAATGTTGGCGTCAAATCCCTGAACAGGGCCGGCTTCCAACATATCGAGCGCTTTCCCTTTGGTGGGTCCTTCCGCCTGCGGGATGTCAACCAGAACCACATCCCCCAGTTCTTTTTGCGCCAGCATTAAAGCGGTGGTGGCACCGGTAAAACCAGCCCCGATGACCGAAATTTTTCTGCGTCGAATTGCCATCTTCATTCCTGCTGCTAACTCGGAGAAACATCCGGCTTCGTGTTTCCGTACTTTCTCCGGCCCGGAGCCCGTACTATTTTGGGGCAGCCTTCATCCAAGCTGAGGGTTGTGCCTCCTTCGTGAAGCCGTAACCGACACCCGGCCCGGTTCCCGTTTACAGGGTGATGGCAAGCCGGATGGGTCACTCCTCTGAAAGCAGCAGGTTTTCACCTCTCTTTTAAAAATTTATTGCTGAGAAGAACCTGTCATGGATTTGCTATTCATTACAGATTCTTGATCAGGTGATCAGCAAATTCGGAGCATTTCACCTCGGTCGCCCCTTCCATGAGGCGGGCGAAATCGTAGGTGACGGTTTTTTGGCTGATCGTTTTGCTCATTGCGGCATAGATCATATCGGCTGCTTCTTGCCAGCCCAGGTGCTCCAGCATCAAGACGCCGGACAGGATGACTGAACCCGGGTTCACTTTATCCAACCCTGCATATTTAGGCGCGGTTCCATGTGTTGCTTCAAAAACCGCATGGCCTGTGTTGTAGTTGATGTTGGCTCCGGGTGCGATTCCGATTCCGCCCACTTGCGCTGCCAAGGCATCGGAGATGTAATCCCCGTTTAGATTTAACGTAGCGATAACATCATATTCTGCCGGACGGGTTAGGATTTGTTGCAAAAAGGCGTCTGCAATCGAATCTTTAACAATAATTTTTCCTTCGGCTTCCGCTTGGGCTTGCGCCTGGTTCGCTGCCTCTGTCCCTTTTTCGGCTTTGATGCGGTCATACTCCGCCCAGGTGAATACCTTGCCGGCATAATCCCGTTCGGCTACAGCATAACCCCAGTTTTTAAAAGCTCCTTCGGTAAACTTCATAATATTTCCTTTATGTACCAAGGTCACGCTCTTCCGGCCATGGTTGATCGCATATTCGATGGCTGCTTTAACCAGGCGTTCGGTTCCTTCTTGAGAGACCGGTTTGATGCCGATTCCCGAGGTTTCTGGGAAACGAATTTTCTTGACACCCATCTCCTCCTGCAGGAAACGGATCACTTTTTTCACTTCTTCAGATCCGGCTTCCCATTCAATCCCGGCATAGATATCTTCAGAGTTTTCGCGGAAAATCACCATGTCGACATCCTGCGGGCGTTTGACGGGCGATGGAACTCCTTCAAAATAGCGAACCGGCCTCAGGCAGACATAGAGGTCCAGCTCTTGCCGGAGTGCCACGTTCAGGGAACGGATTCCCCCTCCGACCGGCGTGGTCAACGGGCCTTTAATGGCTACCCGGTATTCACGGATCGCCGTCAGTGTGTCTTCAGGGAGCCATTCGCCGAATTTTTCATTCGCTTTTTCGCCGGCATACACCTCAAACCAGGCGATTTTCTTTTTTCCGCCATATGCTTTTTCCACAGCAGCATCGAGAACGCGCTTGGCAGCCGCCCAAATATCAGGGCCGGTTCCATCCCCTTCGATAAACGGAATAATGGGCTGGTCCGGTACATGTAACTTCCCGTCTGTTACTGTAATTTTTTCGCCAACTGTCGGTGGTTCAAGCGTTGCAAACCGTACCATGAAAACACCCCTTTTGTCAGTTCCTGTTAAAGACTGAAGATCCGGGACGGGGTAGACCCCCGTCCCATCCATGTCAACCACGGCACCGGTGAACGGACGGGCTGATCCCTTCATCGGGCCGACTCTTGCCATGCTCTTCACGAATTGCATATTGACCGAGTTTTCATTCGAATATTAGTTTTAAGTGTTTCCGCACTTCTTGGAAGTATTATACGGCTGCAGCGAAGATCCCCGCAAGGGGAACCTACAATTGAGATTACGGATGGCTATCCCTCAACCGCTATTAACGTTGATCGATGGGGACATATGACTGGTTGGTCAATCCGGTATACTCTGCACGCGGGCGAATGAGCCGGTTATTTGCATATTGCTCCAGTACATGGGCGGTCCAGCCGGTGACGCGGCTCATGGCAAAGATCGGCGTAAACAGGTCCCTGGGAATGCCGAGATAGGTGTACACAGAAGCAGAGTAGAAATCGACGTTCGGTTTTAGCCCTTTTTTCTCATAGACAAGCTGTTCAATTTTTGTGGACATTTCATACCACAGGGTGTTGCCCTTTTGTTCGGCTAATTGGCGGGACATCTCACGCAAATGTTTTGCCCGCGGATCCCCGTCTTTGTAAACGCGGTGGCCAAAGCCCATGATTTTTTCCTTATTATCCAGTTTGGCTTGGATCACGCTTTCAATCCGATCCAGCGAGCCAATGTCTTCCAGAGTGGCCATGACCTGTTCGTTGGCTCCCCCATGAAGAGGCCCCTTCAGAGCACTGATGGCTGAAGTGATCGCCGAATACATGTCGGCCAGAGTGCCGGTGGTGACACGAGCGGCGAAAGTAGAAGCGTTCAACTCATGGTCAGCGTGCAAAATGAGTGCTTTATCAAACGCCTTAACGGCAACTTCGGAAGGGTCTTCGCCGTTTAACATATAGAGGAAGTTTGCGGCAAAGCCGATCCCCGCTTTGGGCGCGACCGGGTCCAGCCCTTGTCTGATCCGGGCAAAAGCGGTTACAATTGTCGGAATTTTGGCTGTAAGCTTAATCGCTTTTTTGCGGTTGGCCTCAACCGTCTGTACTTCGGCCTCGTCATCATACAAAGCCAGGGCGGAAACGGCTGTACGCAGGACAGACATCGGATGAGCCGTTTTCGGAAAGATTTTCAACTGTTCGAGCAAAGCATCCGGGATGGCTGCATTCTCATCCAGTTCCCGCTTCAATTGATCCAGCTCGGCCTTGGAAGGAAGACGGCCGTTCCACAGCAGAAAAGCAACTTCCTCAAAAGTAGAATAATCCGCCAGCTCATCAATATTATATCCACGATAAGTCAAAACACTATCCACAATCGAGCTGATTTCGGAAGTTACAGCTACAACACCTTCTAAACCTTTTGCAACCGTCATATGATCGCTCCTTTACAACAGGCTTGTATAATAAGGGTACCTCAAGAGCACCTCTGACCATGAGAAACGGGTTGTGTGAGATGTTTATATTGAAGCTACAAACTGAATGAACCATCATTCTTTATCTTTATTATAAGGGAACTTTACTGAAAAGACAGTGCATGTTCGCATTTACACAAATTTTTTTATGTTGGAAACAGATTCCCGTTGTATTTTTACACTGTCTTATGCAAACAAAAACAGTTTTTCATAAACAAAGAAATTATCTGCCTTTTAAGTGCCCGTAGTTCATTCGTTAATCATTTTAACACAAATTGAAGTAATTCGCATCCTATGTGTTTTTCTTCCAAGCAACGGGAGTCAGAATTGTGAATGAATAAACATAAATCCGGCTCCCTGTTCCTGTCATGGAGAGCCCCAAAATGCTATAATATTGCTCAGCGGCGATTTAAACTCGGGAGGTCAACTGCATGAATTACAGTTATTGGCTCGGTCCCGCGATCCGGACTTTTACGGTGTTCATCATCGTAGTCGGCGCATATTATTTGATAAGCTTTTCACTTCCTCTTCTCTACCCATTTATCATCGGCTGGGTGATCGCCATGATGATCGAGCCTCTGGTGCAGTGGTTGGAAAGGAAAGTACGGCTTCCTCGCTGGGCAAGCGTCACGCTCGTTCTCTTTCTGTTACTTACCCTTATTTTTTCTTTTTTCATCTTTTTGGTAGCGGAAATTGTCGTCGAGCTGACCCGTTTGGCAGAGTTTCTGCCCGCATTTCTCAATAAAATGGGCCAGCTTTTTATAGACACCTTCACCAGAGAAAACACGGATCTCAAACGGATCATGGATACCGTTCAGACATACCTGCAGAAGAATCCTCAACACCAGCAGCAAATCACAGCCAGCATTCAGGAAAATATCGGGGTTATCACCAACAAAGGAACAGAGATGATTACCGGCATCCTCGCGGGAATCGGACGCTTTCTCAGCGATCTGCCTTATCTGCTCAGCGTGCTTGTGTTCATCACCCTGGCCGCTTTTTTTATCGGATTGGATTGGCCGCGTCTACGCCTGAAACTGCTCCGAGTGATTCCGTACCGGATTCAAACCACCGGCGGCATGGTGATTCAGGACATGAAAAGAGCGTTGTTCGGCTTTATCCGGGCCCAGCTTACGCTCATTTCCATTACGGCGGTCATCATGTTCCTGGGCCTGGTCATCTTAAAAGTGCCGTATGCTTTCACTATTGCCTTTGTCATCGGCCTGGTCGATTTGCTTCCCTATTTGGGAGTAGGCGCTGTGCTCGTTCCGTGGGTGATCTATTTATTCATCACCGGAAATATTCATCTGGGAGTCGGCTTATCCGTCGTGTACGGGGTGATTATCGTCGTCCGCCAATTCCTGGAACCCAAATTGGTTGCCACCAATGTGGGGCTGGATCCCCTCCTGACACTGATTTCTCTTTTCGTCGGGCTCAAGCTGTTCGGCTTTCTGGGATTGATTATCGGACCGGTTTCATCCGTTATTTTACTCGCCTTGCACAGGGCTCATGTATTCCGCGATATCTGGAAATTTATTATAGGCAAAACCCCCGTCTCTCCATGAAAAAAGACCCGTTCTAAGCGAACGGGTCCGATGTCACTCTCCTCGCCAAGCAATTTACCGTTTTCGGTACCAGCTGAAGTGACCGGACCGGATTTTCTTATTCAGCCAGCGTTTGATAAGCAACTTGGCCATGCCTCTCGTATACGGAAACACCAGGATAAATCCGATGAGATCCGTGAAAAAGCCAGGGGTTAACAAAAAGATGCCGCCGGCCAGAATACATGCGCCATCGAGCAATGTATCCGCGGGCAGTTCCCCGTTTCGGAGCTGGATCATCGCCAGCCGGTAGGTGTTTAAGCCTTCTCTGCGGGCTAAATAGCCACCGATCACTCCGGTTGCGATTACCAGCAAAATCGTAGGGAACGGCCCAATCCAGCTGCCGACCGTAATCAGACCCCACAGCTCGATCACCGGAACCAGAATGATGATCCCTACAATCAACCAGAACACCGTGACCCATCCTTTTCCTTCGGGCACAACGCCGCCAGTTTGTCAAACACTTCCGGGTACAGATGCTTGATATTCACCCGTTTCATCTCCTTATTTACCCATAAATGCTTGCTCATACCCGTTACCAGCAGCTTCCGGTCTTCGGCTCTCATAATCCGGTATTCAAAAACCATCTTCCCGCCGGAGAACTCAGCCAATCGGGTGAGTACCACGATTTCTTCATCATATCTGGCAGGCGCCAAATATTTGCATTGAACCTCAACCACGGGCAAAAGCAAGCCCCGCTCTTCAAACAGTTGGTAGGAGTATCCCTGATTGCGAATAAAATCAGAACGCCCCACTTCAAACCAGACCAAATAGTTCGCATAATAAACGACTCCCATTTGATCCGTCTCCTGATAGCGTACCCGCAAAGTTGTTTCTGTGGTATAATTGGCTTGATTTGCTATTGTCATGAGTGTACCTCCAGCCATCCAGAGATCGGTAGCATGATGAGCGATGACCGCTTCAATAAGCGGAATCAGCCTTATTATAACAATAGCGGAAGGACAAATGGAGAATCCGGACACATATTTTGCAGTTTGTCCTCACATAATGAGAATAGCCAAATTGACATTGTCGCGGTAAAATAAAAGCAAAACACGACTGCGGAGATGGGAATGAAGGTAAATCAAATGATGAAGCTTGAAAGGAGTGACGATGGTGAAACTGAGAAAAAGAAAGCAAAAGCGCAAAAAATTGCGCTGGTGGATCTTTCCACGCTTAGGATTACTATAATCAACGACTCCCGTTTGAAGTACTAAAAAGGGAGGAACGCACTCCCAAGGGGGGATGATCCCCCCTGTTTCATTTGAGCGATCAAGCTGTGAATGGTAAGCGAAGAGACATGCAACTGGACGGATAAATGATAAACACAAAAACCCAGACGATCCGCCGTATGGTTCGTCTGGGTTTTCTGTTTTTCGTTTATAATACGCTGGCCCGTCCGGAGTAAATGTGTCCGCGGTCCGCGTCTACCGTAACCTCAGTTTCACCCGCCAATACCTCTGTCGCGTTTTCCACTCCGACAACGACCGGTATGCCGAGGCTGACACCGACGACGGCCGCATGGGAGGTGAGTCCCGCTTCTTCGGTAATGACCGCTCCCGCCCGTTCGAAGGAATCCATCATATCCTTGTCGGTGCTGCGGGTGACAATGATGGCCCCGTCCACCATTTTCTCCCTGATCTCTTCCGCCGTGATTCCCACCACGACGGGCCCGGTAACCACCTGTTTTCCGATTCCTTGCCCCTGGGCCAATACTCCCCCGATCACATGTACTTTCATCAAATTGGTCGTGCCCGATTTCCCGACAGGGACACCGGCGGTGATAATGACCAGATCGCCCTGGTTGACATACTTGCTCTTCAATGACGAAGAGATGGCGGTTTGGAACATTTCATCCGTCGTCACGGCATGTTCACCCAGAACCGGATGAACTCCCCACACCAGCATCAATCTGCGCAAGACATCTTCTCTTGGTGTGACCGCAATGATCGGTGCCTTCGGGCGGTATTTGGAGACCATGCGGGCGGTATAGCCGGTTTCCGTAGCCGTGATGATCGCTGAACAATCCAAATTGTGAGAGGTATGTACAACCGCCTGGCTGATGGAATCGGTGATGCTGGTGTCAATTTCACGCACGCGTTGCCTGAGCAGCTCCTGATACCCGAGGGCGGTCTCCGTGCGGATGGCAATGCGCGCCATTGTATGGACCGATTCAACCGGATATTTCCCTGCGGCTGTTTCACCCGATAACATGATGGCATCTGTTCCGTCCAGAATGGCATTGGCCACATCGCTGGCTTCCGCCCGGGTCGGACGCGGGTTGCGTTGCATGGAGTCCAGCATCTGCGTAGCCGTGATCACAGGTTTGCCCAAGCGGTTACATTTCCGGATCATCTCTTTTTGCACCAGCGGAACTTCCTCTGCGGGGATTTCCACCCCCAGATCTCCGCGTGCCACCATCAGTCCGTCTGAAACCTCCAAGATGCTGTCCAGGTTGTCAATTCCTTCTTGATTTTCAATTTTTGAGATAATTTGGATGTCAGCCCCGTGCTCTTCCAAAATTCTTCGAATCTCCAACACGTCTTGGGGTTTCCGGACAAAAGAGGCGGCAATAAAATCGACTCCTTGTTCGATCCCGAAGACAATATCCGCTGCATCTTTTTCCGTAATTCCAGGCAAATTGATTTTGACACCGGGAATGTTGACGCCTTTGCGGCTTTTTAGCGTTCCCCCGTTTTCAATGGTACAGTGAATTTCCGTCCCCTCAATCTTGTCAACCGTTAAACCGATCAAACCGTCGTCGATCAAAATGGTAGAGCCGGGATGAACATCCCTGGGCAAACCCGAATAAGAAACGGAAATGCGGTTTTCGTCACCGAGAACCGGCTCCGGGGTCAGGATCATTTTTCTTCCGGCCACCAGTTCCACCGACGGTTCCTTCAAGTCGCCTGTCCGTATTTCAGGCCCCTTCGTATCCAGGAGAATGGCAATGGTTTTGCCTTCCTCTCTGGCAGCCCTTCTGATATTCTGAATTCTTCTCCCGTGCTCTTCATGGGAGCCATGGGAGAAATTTAACCGGGCAACGTTCATCCCGTTCGCAATCAACTTCCTGAGTGTTTCCACATCTTCACTTGCCGGGCCGATCGTACAAACAATTTTCGTTTTACGCAGCATGTTTCTCTCATCCCTTCAAAATTAGATGGACAAGATCTTGGCTAACTCATAAAGAGACATATTCGGTTGGTGTTTCTGGGAAAACGCTACATCAAAATCCACACCCACAACTTCATTATCCCGGATCGCTACCATTTTATCACGCTCCCCGGCTAAAAGAAGCTCCACGGCTTTGGCCCCCATCCGGCTGGCCAATACGCGGTCGAATGCGGTCGGTGATCCTCCGCGCTGCACATGGCCGAGCACCGTTACCCTGGTTTCCCAGCCAGTCGCTTGTTTGATTTTCTCCCCGATTTCCACGCCGCTTCCGACGCCCTCGGCTACGATGATAATGCTGTGCTTTTTCCCGCGCTCTCCTCCCCTCTTCAGCCGTTCCACAATCTCATCCAGCTGATAGGGAGCTTCAGGTATCAGGATCGACTCGGCCCCGTCAGCCAAACCTGCCCAAAGGGCGATGTCACCGGCATCTCTTCCCATCACTTCAACGACATAGGTCCGTTCATGGGATGTGGCCGTATCGCGGATCTTATCAATACATTCAATCACTGTATTAATCGCGGTATCAAAACCGATGGTGAAGTCGGTTCCCGGAATATCATTATCAATGGTACCGGGAACGCCGATGGTGGGAAACCCGAGAGCCGTCAGTTTTTGCGCCCCCCGGAAGCTTCCGTCCCCGCCGATGACGATCAACCCGTCAATTTGATGTTTGCGCAATTGTTCAACCGCTTTTTGACGCCCTTCCTCTGTCTTGAATTCTTCACAGCGGGCACTGTATAACACCGTTCCCCCGCGATGGATAATATCGCCGACCGAACCGAGCTCTAATTTTTTGATATCCCCTTGAATCAAGCCACTGTATCCCCGATAAACCCCATATACTTCCAGACCGTGATAGACACCGCTTCTCACCACGGCACGAATGGCCGCATTCATTCCCGGGGCGTCACCGCCGCTCGTTAAAACCGCAATCCGTTTCATCCGTATCACCTCTAAACTAAGAATAGCCTATCCCATAGGGACAAAAAACGTCCAATCGGGACAAAAAGAGAAACCGTCGAGCGGTTTCTAGGTGGGTACAATTGTGGTATATCGACCGATCTCGGCAAATTTCCGGTGCCTGTCTTCGACGAGCTCTTCGGGAGTCATGTTGAGCAGCGGCTGCAGGTTTTCCAAAATAGCCTCTTTGATGTAAGCGGATTGCTGCATCGGATCCCGGTGGGCGCCTCCTTTGGGTTCAGGAATGACCTGATCGACCACGCCCAACGCTTTGAGATCGGCAGAAGTGATTTTTAAGGCTTCCGCTGCTTCCTGTGCCTTGCCTGCATCTCTCCATAAGATGGCCGCCGCACCTTCCGGTGAAATGACGGAGTAATAGGCGTGCTCCAGCATGAGCAGGCGGTTTCCCACACCAATCGCCAAGGCTCCTCCACTGCCCCCTTCACCCGTGACGATACAGATGATGGGCACTTTAAAGCCTGCCATTTCTCTCAAGTTGCGGGCGATCGCCTCACTTTGGCCGCGCTCCTCTGCTTCCACACCCGGATGAGCTCCCTGCGTATCAATAAAACAGATGATCGGACGTCCGAACTTATCTGCTTGCTGCATCAACCGGAGGGCTTTCCGGTATCCTTCCGGATGGGGCAATCCAAAGTTGCGGGCAATTTTATCTTTTGTATCGGTTCCCCGCTCATGTCCGATCACCGTTACGGGACGGCCGTCCAACTTGGCAATCCCCCCGACAATGGCAGGATCATCCCCATACAACCGGTCCCCGTGCAATTCCATAAAATCGGTAAAAATCGTGCGGATGTAGTGAAGCGTGGTCGGGCGGCTGGCATGACGGGCGATCTGCACTTTTTGCCACGCGGTCAGATTGCCGTAGATCTCCTCTTCCAATCGGGCGGCTTTCGCTTCCAACGTGGCGATCTCATCCGACATATCGATCGATTTTTCCTGCGTAAATTTCTTTAGCTCCGTAATTTTATCCCTGAGCTCCGCCAACGGCTTTTCAAAGGGCAAATAACCGTTCTTCATTGGGTTTCCCTCCCGTACGCGTGAAACTCCAAGATCTTGATCAAAGTGTCACGCAATTCATGTCGCGGCACCACACGGTCCAACTGGCCGTGTTTTAACAAGAATTCCGCTGTCTGAAAGTCATCGGGAAGTTTTTGGCGAACGGTCTGCTCGATGACGCGTCTTCCGGCAAAGCCGATGAGCGCCCCGGGCTCGGCCAGATTAATGTCCCCGAGCGAAGAAAAGCTGGCAGAAACCCCGCCCGTGGTCGGATTCGTCAAGACAGAAACGAATAAAAGACCATTGCGATGCATTTTTTCCAAAGCAGCACTTGTTTTGGCCATCTGCATCAAGGAAAGAACCCCTTCCTGCATCCGGGCGCCTCCGGAAGCAGAGAAAAGGATAAACGGATATTGCTTGTCTACCGCCCGTCCGGCTGCACGGGCAATTTTTTCGCCTACAACGGAACCCATGCTGCCCATCCGGAAGCGGGAATCCATCACACCAATGACGGTCGGATAACCCCCGATGGTTCCTTCCCCGGTGATGACGGCTTCTTTCAGCCCGGATTTGTCCATATCCGCCTTGATTTTTTTCTTATACTCCGGAAATCCAAGCGGATCTTCAGACACCATGTCTTCATCATATTCAAAAAAGCGTCCCTCGTCCACAATCGACCGGATTCTTTCGGGCGCAGTCATGGAATAATGATAGCCGCAAGATTTACATACCTTTAAATTCTTTTCTAACTCCTTGGTGATCATGATCGTCCCGCATCTGGGACATTTTTGCATGATTCCTTCCGGAATTTCTTTTTTGGCTTCCGGAGAAGGAATCGTTGCGTATTTGCGCTGTTTGCGAAACAAGTCCTTTAGCAACAATAACACCTCATCCGAGTCTAGACTTCAATCTGTCAAATCCAAATCAAAAAAGATATCTATGTAATGAATGCAAGCGAATCCCAAGGGATTTTTATTTATCAGCTCGCAGTCATTATAGCTTATCTTGATGATTCATCGCAACGAAATGGAACAAAATGGTTTTCGTCTGTCCGTTTCAGCGTGAAATGTTCCAAAATCGTCTCCATCACCGACACCGCTTGATGTTCATTCTTATATTTCAAGGATTTGACCAGTTCCCGGTACCAGTGAAGCAGCTTTTCCTTCGCTTGCCGGTCCCGGATCTCCTCTTCCGTCCACAGAGTTTCGCTGTACTGCACGACAGGGTGCCAGATCCGCTCCAGCAAATAGTTATCCGCCAAACGGATGATCTGTTCATGGAAGCCTTTCATTGCCTTTGCCAGATTTCCCCCGTGTTCCATCAGCTCTTTCATGCGGTTGACCCAACTTTCCAGACTCTCGATATCCGCTGGTCCAGCTCTTCTCACTGCCAGCCGGACGGCTCCCGCTTCCAGAAGTACAAGCACTTCAAGCAGATCTTGTCGCGATTTTACATCCCGCAGGATATATCCCGCTAAAAGATCGACCAGATGATGAGAATGATGAGGTTCCAAATAAGTCCCTTCGCCCCTTTTCGTGCTGATCAGTCCCAGCAGTTCCAAGGAGCGCAACACTTCGCGGACCGACGAACGACCTGCTTGCAGCCGTTCGGATAATTCCCGTTCGGAGGGAAGCCGATCTCCGGGGCGCAGCTCATCCTGTTCGATCAACTGATGGATTCCTTTTAAAATCGATTGAAATTTACTTAAACCAGCTTCCGAAGTCATGACGACAATTGTTCCACCTTTTCCAAAACGATTAACGTGTGTAAACAGCGGAGAGTTGCATCGTTTTTTCGTACACCTCTTGAGGACTTACATGAATCCGGGCCTCACCGGTCTCCATGGCAGCTCTGGCAACTTCTGCGGCAACATTGGGGGCTACCCTTGGATCAAACGGAGCGGGAATGACATAGTCCGGACGCAATTCATGATCTTCAATCAGGTTGGCAATGGCATAAGCGGCGGCAATTTTCATCTGCTCGTTAATGCCGCGGGCGTGAACATCCAGTGCTCCCCGGAAGATGCCCGGAAACGCCAGCACATTGTTCACCTGGTTGGGATAATCGGACCGTCCCGTTCCCACTACCCTGGCTCCGGCATCCAGCGCTTCTTCCGGCATAATTTCCGGAACCGGATTGGCCATGGCAAAGATGATCGGATCTTCATTCATGGACCGAACCATCTCCGGTGTGACCGCACCTGCCACCGATACACCGACAAACACGTCAGCCCCTTTGATCACTTCCGCCAAATCCCCTTGCTTTTTGTCACGATTTGTCACCCGGGCAATCTCTTCTTTGATCGGGTTCATGCCGTACGGCCTCCCTTCAAAGATCGCCCCGCGGCTGTCGCACATGATCACGTCACGCACACCCATGCGAAGGAGCAATTTAATAATGGCAATTCCGGCTGCTCCGGCTCCGTTGGCCACGACACGGATTTCACTCATCTTTTTGCCGACGACTTTCAGGGCGTTGATCAGACCGGCCAGCGTCACGATGGCTGTTCCGTGCTGATCATCGTGAAAAACGGGAATGTCCAGCTCCTTTTTCAGCCGCTCTTCGATGATAAAGCAATTGGGAGCAGCAATATCTTCCAAATTGACCCCGCCAAAAGTGGGGGAGAGCAATTTCACCGTTTCCACGATCTTATCGATTTCGGTTGTATTTAAACAGATCGGAAAAGCGTCCACTCCGGCGAAGGACTTGAACAAAACCGCTTTCCCCTCCATGACCGGCATGGCCGCGTGCGGGCCGATATTCCCGAGTCCCAGCACAGCCGTGCCGTCAGACACAACCGCAACCAGATTTCCTTTCATCGTATAGTCATAAACCGTTCCCGGATCTGCATGGATCTCCCGGCAAGGTTCGGCCACGCCGGGTGAATAAGCCAGGCTCAGATCACGGGCATTGCTCACGGCCACTTTTGACTGCACCGATAATTTCCCCCGGTGTTCCCGATGCAACTTCAAAGCTTCTTCACGCAAACTGGACAAGAAAAATCGCTCCTTTGCCAAGTGGTCTGACCACTAATAGAATTCATTATATCAAATGAGTTAAAGAGAAGGAAGGAATCTTCCGTTAAGCGTCGGTTAAAACGGTTCACAGTAAACGCAAGAGAACGTGCAATTTCATTTAGAGGACTCCGGGAAATCCCCTCATCACCATCCTCCTGCATTTGCATTACCTTCCAGCCCCGATACATGAAGGATTCTGACCCGACTCACGACGATTTTGCGTCCTTGTGAAATCATTATAAACTATTATATCGAAACAGTCTAAATATTGAGAGGGTTGATTGTTTGCCCACATATTTGTCACAGTGCAAATTGCTTATTTTTCCGCGGCCGGTCACCCCCTTTGACTGCCTTTTTCATCTTCCCGAAAACAAAAGCCCCTTTTTATGAGGAAAAAAGAGGAGCTTTCGAAAACTTTTATGATTGATCATAGAGATGTTCTTTGATTTTCTGATGAAACTTGCGGAATTCGTTCATCCACCAGCTCTCAAATTCCGTAATCAATCCCCGGATATATAATTGAATTTCTACAGGATCTTTCGTTTGCAAACTCAAGTCTCCCCCCATCCAAACCTGCCAACCGTTTTCTTCCTGAGAAAAACAGACCTTAATATCCACCCCAAAGGAGACATCGAAGAAGCGCCAGTATGTACCTTCATCTTCTTTTACCTTATCCAAGTAAGCGAAAATGTTGGTTCTGAACCGCTCAAACAGCTGTTCCAGCTTCTCTTTCGCTTGATCCGATTCGGATGTGCGCAGAACAACGATTTCTTGATCCGGTTCCTTTTTCGTAATGAGGATGTGATTCTCTTCCCCGCTGACCACATATTTCTCTTCATGAAGAGGATCATATATCTCCCGGCTGCCGCAATTCTTTGCCAACAAGGTTAAAAACTGTTTCATCTGACCATCTCCATTTCAATAAATAAATAATAAATTCGTAATTCACCGCAAATCATCTGCTATTAGAGAGTATACATCAAGAATCGGAGAATGAAAGGGTTGGGACAAATGACAGGCAAAAAAAATGAAAGCCTGCGCGGCTTCGCAAGCTTTCCATTAAGGGTTGCAAGGTGAATGACCGATGAAGCTGTTGGGATCATCCAGTACCCCGTCTGCTGCATAGCGGTCCAAATCCGGGTTTTGATGCGCGATTCGCGCCGAAGCAGCCGCCGCAATTCCTCCGACCAAGTCATCCAAAAAAACATGAATCTGTTTTTCGTGATTATTCAGCGCGTTCATGATGCCAATTTTCTTTTTATCCAAATAGCCAAAGCTGGTCAGCCCGATCGTTCCGTACACGTTGATGATGCTCAAGGCCAGAATCTCATCAATACCGTACAAAGGTTCATCCACTTCCATAATGGTCTGAAACGGCTCGGGAAGCAGCTTTTTCTCTGCCAGCATATCCAGAGATACACCAGTGATAATCGCGTGTTGAACTTCTCTTTTCCTTAAAACCGCCTGCACATTTTCCCGGCAGATGTCCAGATTTAAGTCTTTATTATAAGGTGCCTGCAACTCGTAAACGATCCGGGCAATGTCATCGATGGACACTCCCCTTTGCTTTAAGAGTTCCATAGAGTGTCGGTAAAACACGGTATCTCCCCTTCTAAGAAAGCCCATTTCTCTGAGTATATGCAAATACCCCCGAGAAGTGTCATTTAACTTTTCAAGCGAAAAGCCTGATATCCTAAGATTGCCTCAATCTGGCGAATACATTCTTCGGAAGGAGTAATCCCGTATTTCCCCACAGGCAGTGCCAGCAGCTTTTTTGTGCGCTCGTAAAACAAATAAACCGGTGTGGAGCCGCGGTAAGACAGCAACACTTGTTTGAGGGCATGAAGAATTTCCGGCCTTTCGTGCTGAGCTGAAATCCGCAGATACGCCTCTTCGCGTTTCACATGACCGGCTCCGGTCATAGTGTCAGGCGGAGGAGAGGACTTCGGGAGAAGGGACAAGTCCTGAATTGAATCGGCGACCAGCTTGGCTCCCTCTTCATGAAGATGGACGGACCCTTGAATCCTGAACGGGCGATCTGCCTCTAAAAACGTTCGCACCTGCGCGTACAGGCGGGGAAAAACGACCACTTCCAACTGAGCAGTCTGGTCTTCCACCATCACAAAAGCCATCGGCTCTCCTTTTTTGGTTTGAATCATCTTGACATCGGTGACCAGACCGGCGATGGTCACCGGCTCGTGATCTGTGCAATCCCGCAGCTGGCTGATCCGGTGGGTAACCTCTTGTTCGATCCGCTCGCGGTAATCATCCAGAGGATGGCCGGATAAATAAAGGCCCAGCAGTTCCCGTTCATACTCCAGCTTTTCTTTTTGCGTATAGGGCGGAATATCGATCTGAAGGATATCGTTTTCCGATTCTCCCCCGGCCTCATCCACAAATAAACTCATCTGGTTTTCAGAACGGTTCCGCTGCTCCCGGGATGCCTTTTCCATCAAATCATCGAGGACAGCCAGCAGCTGGGCGCGGTGGCCGGGAAGAGCATCCAAAGCCCCGCATTGAATCAGCGATTCCAACACCCGCCGGTTACAGACCCTGAGATCAATCCGCCTGCACAGATCCGGCAGGTCTTTAAACGGCCCTTTTTCCCGTGCGCGAAGGATCGACTGGATGGCCAGTGTGCCCACATTTTTTACAGCGGATAAACCGAAACGAATCGCCCCCGTCTCCACGGTAAAGGCAGCGCCGCTCTTCTGAACATCCGGAGGAAGAACCTTGATACCCATCCGGCGCGCTTCCTCGATGTATTCCGCCATCTTGGTCTGACTGCCCGTCACCGTGGTTAAGAGCGCAGCCATAAACGCCAGCGGATAATTGGCTTTTAAATATGCCGTCTGATAAGCCAACACCCCATAAGCGGCCGAGTGGCTGCGGTTAAATCCATAGTCGGCAAAACGGACGATGAGATCATAAACCTGGTGACCGGTCTGTTCATCATAACCGTTTCGCAGGCAACCTTCCACAAAGGCGGACCGCTGTTCGACCAACAGCTCCCGCTTCTTTTTGGCTACGGCGCGACGCAAAAGGTCCGCCTGTCCCAGGCTGAAACCGGCCATTTTAGCGGCGATCTGCATAATCTGCTCCTGATACACAATGATTCCGTACGTATTTTTAAGAATATCTTCCAGATCCGGATGCGGGAAGGTGACTTTTTCCAAACCGTGCTTGGCCCGGATAAAGCGCGGAATTTGTTCCATCGGTCCCGGCCGGTACAAGGCAAGCACGGCGATAATATCTTCAAATGAGGAAGGGTTCAGCTCCCTGAGCACCTTGCGCATCCCGGCCGATTCCATTTGAAACACGCCCGTCGTCTCGCCCGCCGACAACAGCTGGTAGGTGGCCGGATCATCATAGCGGTCACTGGCAAAAGATACGCTTACTCCGTCATGCTCACGGATCAACCGGATGGAGCGCTCAATGACGGTCAGATTGCGCAGTCCCAGAAAATCGGCTTTCAGAAGGCCGATCTCCTCCAGTACTTCCATCGGATATTGGGTAAGGGCAACTCCGCCGCTTCCTTCCTGCAACGGGACATGTTTGGTCAGTGGTTCCTGGGATATCACGACACCAGCCGCGTGCGTGGAGGCATGGCGCGGCATACCTTCCACTTTTTTTACAGTGTGAAGCAATTCCGCCAACTGCGGTTTTTTGGCCAGTTCCTTCAAACGGGGCTCCGCCCGGAAAGCGCGTGACAGCGTCATACCCGGACTGGCGGGAATCATCTTGGCCGCCTGATCCACCTCTTTGTACGGAAGTCCCATCACGCGCCCCACATCCCGCACGGCCGCTCTCGGAGCCATCGTTCCAAACGTGATGATTTGCGCGACACGGTCTTTTCCGTACTTCTCCATCACATATTGAATCACTTCGTCCCGCCGTTCATAGTTAAAATCGATATCAATATCGGGCATACTGACCCTCTCCGGATTTAAAAAGCGCTCAAACAATAAATTGTAACGGAGCGGATCGACATCGGTGATCCGAAGCACATAGGAAACCAGGCTTCCGGCCGCCGATCCCCTGCCCGGCCCGACCGCGATTCCCCGTTCATGGGCAAAGCGCACAAAATCCCATACAACGAGAAAATAATCGTTAAAGCCCATGCGGTCGATAATGGACAACTCATACTCCAGCCGCTTCCGCACCTCTTCGGAAATCGTTCCGTATCGTTGTTTCGCCCCTTCATAACACTTTTGGCGCAAATAATCTCCGGCGGTCGTTCCAGGCGGGAGGGGAAATTTCGGCAACAGGCGCCTTCCGAGCGGAATCCGGACATTGCAGCGCTCTGCCACTTTCACTGTGTTGGCGAGCGCTTCCGGCACATAGGCAAACAACCGTCTCATCTCTTCCGCCGATTTCAGGTAAAACTGGTCGGACGGAAAACGCATCCGGTCCTCATCCGCCAATTTTCGGCCCGTTCCGATACACAGCAAACAATCATGCACTTCGTGATCATCCCGTTCGGTGTAATGGACATCATTGGTGGCGAGCAGCGGAATCCCCATCTCTTTGGACCAGGAGATCAGCTGGCGGTTCACTTTTTGCTGTTCCGGCATCTGGTGATCCTGCAATTCGAAAAAGAAATGATCCCGGCCGAAGATGTCCACATACTCATCGACCAGCTGCCTGGCCAAGCTGATTTGGTCATGCAAAATCGCTTGCGGGATTTCTCCGGCCAGACAGGAGCTGGTGGCGATCAGCCCCGCAGAGTATTTACGGAGCAGTTTTTTGTCGATGCGGGGCTTGTAGTGAAAGCCGTGCAAGTGGGCTTCTGTGCTGAGGCGCATTAAGTTCCGGTAGCCTTCTTCCGTCTCGGCCAACAGGAGCAGATGGTAGATCTTTTGTTCCCGAAGCGGCGGCTTATCGCGATAATCGCCGTTTGTCAAGTAAACTTCACAACCGATGATCGGCTTGATCCCCTCATCGATACACGCTTTATAGAAGGGAACCACCCCGTACATGGCTCCATGGTCCGTGATCGCCAGCGCCTTCATGCCATGCGCTTTGGCCTTGCGCACCAGCTCTCCGATGCGGGCGGCTCCGTCCAGCAGGCTATACTCCGTATGTACATGGAGATGCACAAACGAATCATTCTCCACAGTCCATCCACCTCCCGTCTTCTCCCTTCTATTATAACGAAAGCCCGCGAAAGCGAACATGTCTTCCCCGCATGCAACCTGTCCACATATTTCCGGGCAGGTGGTCATAAAGATATAGAACATACGGTGATAAAAAGGCGGGTTTGACCGATGCAACATGAATTTTGGGCAACCACGATTTTAGACTTTTTAATTGCCCTGGGGGTTGTGCTCGGCGGGGTGATCCTGGGAGGACTGGGCGCATTCATTACAGATGAGTATCCGATGCACCGGATGCTGCACCTGGCTGACAAACTGAAAATCTGGGCCATGGTGGCCGCCATCGGCGGAACGTTTGACACCATTAAAGCATTTGAGGTCAATATTTTGGGCGGACAGCTCGATCTCGCTTTCCAACAATTAATCTTTATCATGAGTGCATTCATCGGGGCTCATACGGGTACTGTCCTGGTCCGGTGGATGATCCAAGGGGTTATCTGAGATGGCGCGCGGAGTGATCCGGGGAATCAAAAACAACGGACGGGCGTTTGTGATGTTTCTCCTGGGAGTCTGTACGGGAGCCGCATTCTTTCTCATCTTGCACGCCCAAAAATTGGACGGATTGTACCGCGAACGGGATGCGATTTATTACGCCAATAACCAGAAGTATAAAGAAATCATGAAATTAAAAGAGGAATTGGCTGAACTTGCGAGAAAAGGAGCTTACCAGAAAAATTACGAAGAAACCATCAAGAAGATCGAAGTAGAAATCGACAGCGAAGAACCCATCGGCCCGGAGTCGGACATCAAAAGTAAAGTAGAAGAAATGATGAAGCCCTTCATCGAAAAACCGATGGATTGGGTGATAAAAAACCCCGATATGGTGGCACTGGTGCTAAAACAGCCTGTCGCCATCGACCAGGAACAAAAATTTCAGCTCTCCGTCAAATACCTTTCCTTTTTTCATTCAACCCTTCGAATCTGGGTCCAGGTTGAAGAAATTTCTGACGAAGGTGTGTCAGATTCTCCGAAGTAGTCGCATTGGCGATTTTTTTAAGGTAAGATGGTAAAAGGAGGGGAACCACCATGATCATTAACCGAAAAGCCCTTGCCAGGGAAAAAGTGGAAAAATTGAAAAACGGTTACTCTGCCTTTACGGACTCAGAAGAAGTGGCACAGCTCGTAGAGAAGGAAATCGCAGATTTAAACATGGCGGTCCATATTGATCGTACATCCCTTGGATGTTGGTTTATCCCCGAAAAGCTGATCACGGAGCATAGCCAATCTTAATCTTTTTGCGCCTCATCTCCGGATGATGGCGCTCAAGCCTTTTAGGAGGATTTTTATGGAAGCCATTGGCATTGTACTGGTATCCATCATATGCATCACCATTTTCGGCACTTTTTTCCACAGCATCATGTCGCGCCGCGCAGAAGGAGTCACCAGACGGATTTACCAGGCGCGCATGAATATTCACATGGGTTTGATGTTTCTCTCCATCGCCATCCTTCAGCTGACCATCCCGGGTTCTTCCTGGCTGCGATATACATTTATTTTCTTGATCTTTGCCGTTGGCTTGATCAACTTGTACTACGGAGTCAAACACCGGCGTTATTTCAGGCAATTGGTGGAAACTCAGGATGAGGTTACACAGCAAACTTAATCAACGATCGAAAATCATGAAGCCGATCCCCTGCCCTTTGGGAGATCGGCTTTTATTTTCAGATCATACAAGAGACTTTTCCAGAGAACAGCGGAACAAGGGGCCTATCTTTCCATTTATCGATCCGATAACTGAACAATCGAAAGCAGATGCAAATTAATTGAAACCGTTAGGATTTCGGGCAACTGTAAAGCGACGACAAATGTCGCATCCGCATGAAAGCGCGACCGCCCCGGAAGCGCTATCACAGAACACTCCCTGCACAGCGGAAAAGTGGTATCATCACCGGCTTTCTCAAAAGGGCCGCTCCCCGATGTTGCAGATTCGATCCGTCCCCTTCAACTCTCGAACGTTAACCGTTCCAATTCCGAACATGGCGATTTTCATCTCCAACTCGATTTGCTTCAATCGGCGGGCAATCTCTTCCGCGGAAGAGACGGCGGCCGGAAGGAGAGACCGGCCAAACCCGGCCAGATCAGCGCCCAGGGCAATCGCTTTGGCCGCATCCACCCCGTTTTTCAATCCCCCGCTGGCAATGAGAAATCCGCCAGGTATTTCCCTCCGGGCCTCCACAATACATTCCGATGTCGGGATTCCCCAGTCGGCAAACGCTTCTGCTGCAGCTTTCATCACACTGTCTTCGGTGCGATGTTTCTCCACCTGGATCCAGGAAGTCCCTCCTGCCCCTGCCACGTCGACAAAAGCGACTCCAATATCAAAAAGCCGGCGGGCAAGCGAACCGTCAATCCCCCACCCGACTTCCTTCACCCCGACCGGAACCTCCAGTACCCGGCAAATCTCTTCCATACGGCGCAGCAGCCCTTTGAAGCGTGTATCTCCCCCCGGCTGGAAAGCTTCCTGCATACTGTTCAGGTGGAAGACGAGCGCATCGGCTTCGGTAAGCTCAACGGCACGGCGGCAGTGGTCCGCGCCGTAACCGTAGTTCAATTGGACTGCTCCCAGGTTGGCCAAAATGGGAATGTCCGGGGCGTATGTACGGATGTGAAAGGTATACGCAGTTGCCGGGTTCTCAATGGCGGCCCGCACCGATCCCAGCCCCATCGCCCAACCCCGCTCCTGGGCAGCCAGAGCCAGGTTCTTGTTGATGTTAAACGCTTCTTCGGTTCCACCGGTCATCGAACTGATGAGAAACGGTGCAGAAAGGGGCTTTCCCAGGAAGGAAACAGAGAGAGAGATGTCTGAGAAATTGATCTCGGGAAGTGCTTGATGCAGAAACCGGTATTTTTCCAATCCCGTGGTGATTTCCCTTCCCGCCACATCCCGGCTCAATGCGATTTTGATATGTTCCGATTTTCTTTTTTCGATCCGTTTCTTTCCCGATCCCATCAGGTTTGTTCCTTTCCACAGCCCTTTTTGTGTGTATTCAATGTTTATCTGCCCAGCCAACCGGTAAAGTATTCATAGGGGCATGAGCCATGATTACCCGTCTCATCATCGCCTGCTCAAATACAGCGGATGCCGATGAATCAAGAAGAAAGTTCATTCTATTTTATTTCATTTTATGGAGAGAAAAAACGATCTTCTGATATTCAAAAACAGGAAGCGCAACATCATCGGCTTCCTGTTTTTGAATGGGTGGTCACCTGTCAATCGTATGGGCGGTGACGAGAGCTTTGGCCACCACTTGATTGTCCAGGGTTACCTCGATATCCATTTTGGCTTGTTTGCGTCCCATGTCCAGCATGCGGGGAGTAATCTCCACTGTGCTTTCCAACTGGATCGGTTTTAAGGCATAGAGAGCAAAGTTTTGTACCGTCAGATCTCCTCTGCGCAAGCGTCGCAACATGCGAAGGGCGGCCTCCGTCATTAAGGAGGTTAATACCCCCGTACTCAGCATGCCGAGCGAATCCGTCATTTGCGGGGTAATTCGTCCGCGAAAGACCATTTGCCCCTGGCGGTCCTTCGTTTCCTCAAACCCCCGAAAGCTGAGTTCCTGGATGGTTTCCCCCACTTGAGGCTGTTTTTGCATATACTGCAGGGATTTGATCACATCCTGCCGGCTGATCACTCCGAGCAGACGGCGCTGATCGCTGACAACCGGCAACAGTTCGATCCCTTCCCAAACCATTTCATGAGCGGCCGCGGCCAGAGAGGTTTTCGGCGTCACGACGATGGGATTTTTCGTCATCGCTTTCTCCACGCGCTCGTCCGGGCTGAATCCCATCACATCTTTCGCCGTTACCATCCCGACAACCCGTTCCGATTCATCAATCACCGGATAACGGCTGTGCGCGGTTTCGCGAACCAGATCATGGAATCGGGCCACCGTATCGTCCACATGCAAATAGGTGGGTTTGTGATCCTTAGCCAAGACATCTTCCACCAGCAGAATTTCCTTTTTGATCAGCCGGTCATAGATGGCCCGGTTGATCATCGAAGCGACGGTGAAAGTGTCATAACTGCTGGAAATAACGGGAAGGTCCAGCTCATCCGCCAGCTGTTTTACCTTGTCCGTCGCGTCAAACCCTCCGGTGATCAGCACCGCCGCCCCCCGCTCCAAAGCAATCTGGTGGACCTTGTCCCGGTTGCCGACAATGAGCAGGATGCTCGGTTCCACATAGCGCATCATCGCCTCCAATTTCATCGCGCCGATCACAAAGCGGTTGAGCGTTTTATAAAGGCCTCCTCTTCCGCCTAATACGTTTCCGTCTACAATGTTGACCACTTCTGCAAAGGTGAGCCGTTCAATATCGGAGCGCTGCTTTTTTTCGATGCGGACAGTCCCCACCCGTTCAACGGTATTGACCAGCCCTTGCACTTCCGCATCCTTGATCGCCCGGTAAGCCGTCCCGTCACTAACCCCCAACTCTTTGGCGATCCTTCGCACCGAGATTTTTTGCCCCACTTCCAATTGCTCGATATATTGGAGAATCTGCTCATGTTTGGTCGTCAATCCTCTCACCTTCTTTCTTGCAGCTCCTGTTATATAACATTATACCTCAAAATGGGATACAGAAAAAATAAGAGGACGCTTTTTTCGATAAAGCTTCCTCTTTTTCTTTATGAACAGATATTCATTTTTTATTTAAACAGATTGATGGATCCTCGACTGGCCGCGTTTGGTCCTGCCATGCGTATGTCGCCAGCGGCGTTCCGCTTCCAGCCACTGTTCCCGCCGGCGAGCCTCTTCCCGGTAACGGCGAAGCAGCTCCGTTTGTTGCATCCGGCTCCAATTCGCAGCAATGGCAAGCAGGGCCAGGGTGAGCCAGGAAAATGAGAAGACGGAATCAAGCTCCCCGCTCAGCTCGACCGGAAGTTGCGGAAATGCTACAACTAAAAGGCCCAGCCCGCACAACACCCGAAACTTATGTTTATTCCTCCGCATATCTTTCTCCCCTTTGGATGTGTCTACTTCTATACCTACGTACAAGCTGCAGGGTTCATGCAAAAAAAGAGGAATGCAACCTTCTGATCGCGGGAGAGGTCAAGCCATATAAGCGGAGAATTCTCCGGACGCTCCCCTCCATCGGTTTCAGGTATCCATACGAGGAAATGTACGGGCTCACAGGTAGCTCTGACAGGTGAGCGTCGTGTATTTCGCCAGGTTCTTTTTTTATACTTCGTCCATTCTTCATAAAAAAACCGGGTCCAAATCTAAAGGACGACTTAGTAGTTGAATAAATATTTGCAAAAGAACTGGATTTCATATTTTCTTCCGTTCAAGAGATTGATATGTTTAGAAGGAACCGGATTGGCGTCCTTTCGTGTTTTAGAAATAAAAGGATAACGTTCAAAAAGAAAGTGAGGGGAGTAAGCAATCAGATGAAAAATGGTAAAGATAAGAAAAGTCCTAATGAAATTCTTAGGCAGATCATTTTTTTGATCGCCATTCCAGTTGTCGTCACTGCTGTTATCACTTTTCTCGGGGAGCCACTCATTCAATTTATTTCAGATCTAAATGGGAACAACGTCGGTGGAACTCCCGAACCTAAGAATAATCAACCTCCAAAAGATAACGAAATCCTGCAATACATTGATAAAAAAGTGAATGAAGAAATAGATGAGAATATATCTGATAAAATAAGGAGTAATGTAGAAACAGAGGTAAACGAAGTCAGAGAAGATTCAATCGCAAATGAAATGTCTTATATGAACTTTCTTCTTGCCGTTTTTGGACTTCTTGCCACGCTCTCAGGGATTGCTTTCACCCTTTACAACTATTTTCAAGTAAACACCGTCAGAAAACAGGTCAAGGAAGGAATAGAAGAGGGTCTCGATCTCTACAAGAAAAAAGTTGATGATCAGTTCCAAAAAATGAAATCCGAGATGGATGAAAGATTTGAACAACAAAAAGAAGAAATGCAGAAGACGGTCAATAAAGCCATTGAAGCGATACAAATACTGACTGAACACAGTGTCGCGATTACCAATGGAGATTTTGTCGGTCGTAAACTGAAACAAATTTCGATGGCAGAGAAAATCTACCCGGGAATACGCGGTGATTATTTAAGGGCTCTGATTTATTGGTATGAAGGGGTTTCTGAAAATACAAGAAGATACGCCATCACCTATATGGAAAAACATTTAGATAAATATCCTGATCACAAAGAGGCATGGATCCGGTTGATTGATTGGTATAATGACATGAATGAAGATTACCGGGCGATTCATACGCTTGAAACCTTATTAAAAAAATTTCCCGATGCATTTGAGGAGATCGAACTCGCTATCGATAATTGGGATTTACCCGAAGAACTTGAGAAAGAACGGAAACGAATATACGATACATACCTGCGAAAAAAAGATCAAAGTGAGCAAGATAAGCCAAAAGAGTAACTACGCACAAGTCTATTTTGATTCGAACAAGATAAGCTGAACTTCCTTAAAAAAGGAAACTCAGCTTTTTTCTTTTCCTCATTTCACCACAAACTTCAATCTAGTTCCGTCCGGAAACTTTTCCAGCTTGTCCCCAATCCAACTGCCGGATCGAATTTCAACAAGGAAATCAACTCATTACAAACCGTTTCGTTCAATTTCCAAGACCTAAAAAAACAAATCTGCTCCTCGATCGCAGGCCATTTTCATGCCAACAAAAACTCCTGAAACACCGGCAACCGAATATTCCTGTTCTTCAATGGTCAGCTGCTGGATTTTGACCACTTGGCCTCAAGTCATTTTTTGTTTCAAATCCTCAATCCAAGCCAATTCATGTTCAACCTGCGCCTTTTGAAAACGAATAACCTCGACCACAAAAGGATTTTGAGCATGGGTGTTCTCAATCCGGCGGTAAAATTTCAGTTTTTCTTGCAACACTTCCTGCCTCTTTTGCAGAATCTCCCGCCGCATGTCGGGTTCCAATCGGTCAAACAATGCCACCCGTACCAGAAATTCAGATTGGTTGGCGGCCAATTTGCTCGGGAAATCGCGAATCATGTCATGAAATATCTCTTCCCCTGTATCCGTCAACAGGTAGACGTGCCGGGCGGGTTTGCCTTCAGACTTGACGACTTCCTTCGAGATGGCGCCCATCTCCAGGAAACGGCGCAAAGCAGGGTACAACAGGTTATTATTGATTTCAAATTCCTCTCCGAGCGCCTCTTGAATGTTTTTCTTTATTTCATAACCGTGTTTGGGACCTGACAGGAGTTGCCCCAATATTAAAATCTCCGCATACATAGGCATCACCGTTGTCGAAATTTTTGTGAAAACATTTTCGCCACCTGCTTATATATGTTAAAATAACATATATAACATATGTTATTTTAACATATGTTATTATAACTAAGGAGAGGTTGGGATGAGTTCCATGAATCAAACCATCCTTTTGCACGAAATTTCGAAGCTCAAATCGAAGCAGGCGCAATGGGAACCTTTTGCCTGGTATAAAGAGATGAGGGAAAACAGCCCCGTATTTTATGATGACGAGCAGGATGCCTGGAATGTGTTTTTATATGACCATGTCAAGCGTGTGCTTTTTGATCACCAGTTATTCTCCAACAAAAAAGAGCGGAGCCTTATTCCCGTTCCCAGAGTCGATAACCGAAGCAATGTCAATTTTTGCGATCCGCCGGAGCACAGAAAACGACGGGCCATTCTTGCCCACGCGTTCACCCCTCGAAGTCTTGAGGAGTGGAAACCCCGAATCCAAGCCATTGTAGACGAATTGATCAGTGACATCGACAGCGAGACGACCGTCGATATTGTGCAAAAGCTGGCCGTTTCCCTGCCGGTTACGGTCATTGCGGAGTTGCTGGGTGTCCCTTCCAAAGACCGGGAGCAGATTAAGTACTGGTCAGATATTCTCTTTTACCCGTATGCGAAAGAAACGTATGATGACATCGCCGAGCAAAAAGAGCGGGCCATGAAGGAGTTTTATGAATACTTGTATCCCATCGTGCTGGAGAAACGGAAACATCCTCAAGATGACATCCTCTCCGACTTAACCAAAGCCGAGCTTGAGGGTGAACGATTAACGGATGAAGAAGTGGTCAGATCCGGGATCGGATTGTTGGGTGCAGGAAATGAAACCACGACGATGCTTATCTCCAACATGTTTTACTCCATGTTGTTCGACCAACCGGGCATTTATCAGGAGTTGCGGACCGATTTGACATCGGTTCCCAAGCTGGTTGAAGAAGTGTTGCGCTTCCGTTTTCCGGTTGCCATGGACCGCAAGGTCGCTCAGGATACCACCGTCTTCGGTCACAAGATGAAGAAAGGGCAAATGGTTATTGCATGGGTGGGTGCAGCGAACCGTGATGAATCCCAGTTTGCCCATGCAGAAGACTTTGATATCCATCGCCGCAACAACCAACAGCACCTGACTTTTGGATCGGGTCCGCATTTCTGTCTGGGTGCTCCGCTGGCCCGCATGGAAGCAAACATTGCTTTGACCGCCTTTGTGAAACGGTTTGCCGATATTCAGCCTGTCGAGGGGTTCGAGGTTACCGGACATTTGACCGATTCTGCGACGGGCCAGTCGCTGAAAAGCTTGCCCATCCGGTTGGAAAAGGCATAACAGCAGGGACCAAGTGGTTTATTGTCCGATATATTCCCAATATAAAGATAGCTGTAGCCCGATGGAATGACAACCTATGTTAGCATGTCTTTCCAGGAACATTGATATGCCGGCATGCGAAGACTGTATCGAAGCGTTTGGAATGGTCAGATTACAAACGGAAGAAGCCCTCGATGTTGGCGCACACGGCCCGGATGCTTTATGAAAATCATGACTTGCCAAAAAAATTCTTCTGTCAGACGTCCCCCCGACGGCTCAATTGCTTTGGGCGGGACTTTTTTTGTATTTTCCGTTGATTGTCTGCGACAGACCGGGTCCGATCGGGATATCAACATCAAAAAAAGCACTTGCCAATGATTTTAGTTCAAATAGAAAAAGTATCATTCTTTGGGTGCTGATTTGAGTCATTTCACTCATTTCAATATGGTGCTGCTCTCACATTATGCTCCTGTACAACAAACATAAAAAATTTTGGAACGACTATCACTTCATGGAACCGATGAGCACCCTGAACGAATTAAATTCTTTCGTCTATGAATACCGATCGCTTGATCTAAGTGAACAACGTCCATTTATTTATTTTTAGTACAATTGACTCTTCCAGCTCAATATTCCCATGCATAGATTGATAGTGAATGTTAGAAAGGAGGCCTACCATGAGCAAAACCAAATATCTTCCTCCACAACAATTAAGCGCAAAACATTTAGGAAAACCTACAAAGCTTCTTTTAAAGAACGGGAAAGTACTTTATGGAACGATAAAAGAAATACGCAGCAATGGCATTATATTTATTCCGGCTAGTGAGGTTCGGTCTAAATTGTTCGTTCCGTTCATCTTCTTTCCATTTGGTTTCTTTGTCGGATTTGTCATTTTTTAAAACACCTGTGATCCCATCCAGAGAATGGCCAGCCTATGCGACCGATTGGGCTGGTTTTTTTCAGATGTGATCTCAGGACGCAAAGTCACATCCCTGGATGAAAGCCCGCTCCTGATTTTGTGTTTCGTTTCCGCTCCAATATGCAACGTCAGAGTCGCTCCACCTGAAAACAAATTCCTCCGCTCACTTAAAACACCTATGAATAACCTCCAGAGATCTAAGCAAAATCGTTTCGTGTTATGGTTCGGTATGATTACGTATTCGAAGGTTAGCGTTGCGCCTATTCCGGGTTTAACTCTCTGAAGAAAAATCCTGTTCTGCCTTGCATATGCATTTAGGGTACTTTTACAGGGGGTTTAAAGAAAAAATAATCTCTTCACTTTAGGTTTATTCACCTAAAACGTCCCGCCTAAAGCGCACGGCAATAGACAGGACGTTACTGACGTTATTTATTCCTCATCGCGGGCGGAACCGGAATTCGCCCGCTTTATTTCGCTTAAACTCACACATTTATAGTCAAAATTGTTTTCAAGTACAATTTCATCCCCGTTGACTTCCTCTATCGTGTAGCCTTTTCCCCGGTAAATGACGTAAACACTTGATTAAGACTTCCCTTTGTTCCATTATTATTCACTCCTGTTGAATCGGAACTGGTTTTTAAGCGTTCCACTCCCATCCAATCACATTTTCATTTGACTTTCTGAATTGCTATAATAAAGTTGCGTCAAAATATTTTTTCTGGAGCCATATTGTATGGCTCTTTTTTCTTTTTAGGCGAAAATGTCTTGAGTGCGTCCTGTTAGAATCTTTGTTCCTTTCTCAATCTCCACATAAATCAAGTCAAGCATGGGAATGGAGAGCACCTCACCATGAACGTCCACCAGGTGAACATATGAAAGTCTGCGCGACGGATGGTAATTGACGTTGCATTTAACCCAAACCGTTCCGTCCTCGTTTTGAAAAGTTTCTGTTTCAATGACTTCATTTTGCGGGCGTTGTTTTAAATCGACAATAAACGGCTTGACATTGTTCGTTTTCCCACCTACCAAAACGGTTAGCATAAAAATTCCTCCTTCTGTTAAAGTTGGTAAAACTTTTGTCAAGACTGGATTTGACAAATAAATTGTAATATAATTCCATATAGTTACACAATACAAATTTAATTTAATATCTATTACTTGTATTTGTTATACATCTTCTACGCCAAAGCTTATCTATTTCGATGGAGTTATTCATAACTTAAAAGTACAAAATAGATCTTTTGTACCCTCTGTTCGGACTATTGTGTATAAATGAAATATCAATACAACGAGAATGAAATAATATCAAATCGCTGAACGAGGTGAAAACCGATGATTTTCGGACTAGACCCTAGCATTACACGGTATGTTGTCCGAAAGATTAGAAAGGAAAAGAAATTAAGGCAGGATGATTTATCAGACAAAAACATGTCCTATGGAACAATAAGCAATATTGAACGTGGTGTCGGGCATGTTGACGAGCAAACCATCTACAAGTATTTAGGCAAGTTAGGGCTCACTGAAAAAAGGTTAAAACAGTTAGTTAACATAGAGAAAGAAAGAATCAACGATGTAACCATTTATCTGGAAACCGTCGAATCCATGCTGGACAACAATAAACTTGAAGAAGCGGAAAAAATGTTAAAAGAAATTCAGCTGGATCGTTATCACCCGTTGGCTCCCTATTACACTTATTTAGAAGGACGGTTTTACAGAGAAAAGAATTATTTTAATAAAGCTGAACAAAGTTACAAGCTCGCAATCCGATTGCATAAGCAGTACAATCTGTGTTACAGGCATAACATTGCCGCCACGTGTTACAACGGGTTGGGCATTCTTAATTACAGACAAAATAACTTAGAAGAAGCGCTATACTATACTGATGAAGGACTATCAGAATTTGACGAAGACAAAGGCGGAAAGGATATCAAATATCATTTGATTGGAAATAAAATTTTGTATTTAATCAACTTATCGCAATACGAACCCGCTAAACAGGTGTTAGATGAAGCTTGGTCGTCAATTTCGCAAATAGACAATATAGGAATTGTACTTAACCTTTACCGTTTTAAATCAATCATATTGCGGAAAATGAAACGTTACGCTGATGCCATTGACGTATGTAAAGAAGGGATTGATATTGCCCGCCGTAACCGCATTCAAAACCGTTATTTAGACTTGGTTACCGTCTTAGGAAGTATTTATTTATATCAAAAGCAGATTGAGAAGGCTAAACGACTATTTAAACTCGTACTTAGATACGATTCTCAGGGTAACTTTCCCCGAAGCCGAATTGATGCCTTAACTTACTTGGCAATTACTGAAACGTATGAAAACAACTGGACAGAAGCGGAAGAAAACATAAGAAGTGCGTTGGAAATCGCCCGGGACGTTTCACAACATTTCCGATTGTCCAAAGCGTTGATTGTATGCGGGAACATCTTTGCGGAGCAAGAGAAATATAAAGAAGCGGTGATTTATTATCAGGAAGCTGTGCAACTCACTGAAAAAAGCGGGTACAAACAGAGGCAATATTCCGCTTTATTGCAGTTGGCGTACTGTTTTGATAAGATGGCATTAAAAAGCGATTTTGAAATGTCTATGAGAAAACTTCTTAACATTCAACGGGAACTAAATCTGCAAAGTGAGGATGAACTTTATGACCTTCGTAATTGCTAAAATGGGCGACGATGATACTACCGAGTAGGGAAATTACGCTTAATAACAGAGGAATTAAATCTGCAAAGTGAGGATGAGCTTTATGACCTTCATTATTGCTAAAATGGGCGACGATGATACAACCGGCGGAAGTTACATTTAATTACGTATAACACAGAAGACGGTAACGTACCACGCGTTACCGTCTTTTTTACTACGATTCTTTGTGATTTCTGCCGGAGCGGAAATTACTATTCGTTTCTGGTCAAGATGCTGTATTTAAATGTTAGCTACTTCTTTTATTCTCCGGTATCTAACATTAACAGCATAATAACTTTGTCTCGTTAACCGCTATATGAGCGCGTGTCTATATCGCTGAATAGCTTTTTTAGTTCCTTTTCCGTAAAACCTCTAAGGTTATCATGCTTTCACACACAAAAAAAAGAGACGGTTTTCCGGGGCCGTCTCTACCAAAGGGGGTTTTCATCCTGGTTATATTTTAGAGGATGTACATTACAATCGGGTTACAGAAAATTTACAAATACATATCTTATATCGAAATGCTCTCTCCCACCGCTAATGCCGTTCCTTTGATCCCTTTTTTCTCAAGCGCTTTGACAAAAGCCTCGCCGTCTTGTTCAATCGGCGGCCAGGTATTGTAATGCATCGGAATGACATGTTCGGCGTTGACCCACTCGGCGGCGATCAAAGCATCTTCCGGACCCATGGTGAAATTGTCCCCGATCGGAAGCATGGCCAGATCGATCTTTTTGTTCATGCCGATCAGCTTCATGTCGGAGAAGAGACTGGTATCCCCGGCATGGTAAATCGTTTTGCCTCCAAGCGTCAAAAGGAAGCCGGCCGGATTGCCCAGATAGATGATCTCTTTATTCTCAGTGATATATGCACTGCCGTGGAAGGCCAGGGTCATCTTCACGCGGCCAAACTCAAAATTGAAGCCGCCTCCGTGCTGCATTCCGTGTGTGTTTACCCCTTGCCAGCCGAGCCAGGTTGCCAACTCAAACGGAGCAATCACCGTGGCATTGTTATTTTTGGCGATGGTTACCGTATCCCCCACATGGTCTCCATGTCCGTGGGTGAGCAAAATATAGTCTGCCCGGATATCCTCCGGCTTCGCTTTGGCGACCGGGTTGCCGGTGAGGAACGGATCGATGATCAAACGGTGCTTTTCGTGCTCGATTTCAAAGCAGGAATGGCCGTGAAACGTGATCTTCAAGAGATTTTCCTCCCTCTTATGTAGATGTCTTTTCAGGCTTGCCGAGCAATTCTTCCACCGGCTCCATGATGATTTTCTGGAGATCGCTCAGCAGAATGGCAAACCTTTCTTCCGCCTGTAAATAGCTGGTCAAAGCGGGGACACCTTGAATGGCTGTCACCAGCATGTTCAGCTCATCGTTCAGTTCAGGTGACGGTTGCTTTCCCTGCATATGAAGAAGCTGCACTTCCTGTTGCTTTTTCCGGAATGTTTCCAGCATCTCCGCGAATTTGGGATTGCTGTTCACTTCTTCTTTTGCCTTCTTCAACTCCTGGTAAACATCCGATGCACGGATGCTGCGGGCCAGTTCATGGGCTCGGTCATAAGGATTTACCATCGTTTCACCTCCCTAACCATCCCCCATCTTTTTAATTATCATAAACTCCGTTCCTCTGCCAACGGATGAAGTGATGCCAAGCCTTTTTTTTTCACCCTAATATACATGCCTACATACCATACATTAGTTATTTAAGGCGGAAGGGGATTGTCATGGGGCTTTCAAGAGTACAAATTCAAGTTATACCCGAAAGCCAATTTCCTAGAAACATCAACATGGTTATGAGTCGGGTTTTAGCAAAAAAACTGGAAATTCACACGCAACCGTTCTGGGTAACCTTTGGTTCGGCTGCCGGTACCGGATCGATCGCATTGAACTCGACCAACAGCAATCTCATCCGGATGAGCTCCAGGCTGGCGTCAGAGTTGCGGATGACCAATCAATCTTTGATCAATGCCCAATTTGACCCCCATTCTCTCCGCTTGCGATTTGGTCCTTTGCTTGGGATCCTGATCAATGCCCATCCGCAAGTAAATCAAGAGCAAGTCTTTGGCGTCATCACCAAATTTTTGGATGAATGCGCAATCGCCGGGCAATCACGGGGGCTCCGGGTGGCAGTTTTTGCTCCCGAACAAATCCAGATGGATAGTAAAACGATCCATGGATGGATCCGGGAAAAGGGGAAATGGCTCCATACCCATTTACCTTTCCCAGATGTGATATATAACCGAATCACCTCAAGAAGAGTGGAACAGCAAGAAAAATTGCAGCAAAAGCTCGAGCGCTTGAGAAACCATTACCGGATTCCGATTTTTAATGAAAAATTCCTCAATAAATATCAAGTGCATCAGATTCTCATACGTGATCCTCAGATCTGTCAAATGCTGCCGGAAACCTACCCCTTTCATGCCAACCGGCTGAGAGAGATGTTCAGGAGGCATCCGGTATTATACTTAAAACCGAACAACGGCAGCCTGGGTTCCGGGATCATCCGCGTCCTGAAAGGAGACGGAAAATGGATTTACCAGTCCGCCACGCCCAACGGAACGCTCACGCGCACGACCAATACATTGACAGAAATGACGAAGATCCTGACCAGGCGTATCGGCCGCCAGCCTTACCTGGTCCAACAAGGCTTAACCCTGGTCAAATTGGGAAGCCGGCAAGTGGATTTCCGGGTTCTTGCGCAAAAGAACAGACTTGGCCAATGGCAGATTACATCCATTGTCGGGCGGATTGCCAATAACCAGCACATCGTGTCCAATGTGGCCCGGGGGGGCACATTGCTCAAAGCTGCCGATGTGCTGGCCGATCTGGGCCGTATTCCCAATAAACCCACTGTGACCGGACTTCGCAACATCGCACTGGAAATATGCAATACCTTTGAGAGATTGGCTGACGGACATTTTGCCGAACTCGGGATTGATCTCGCCATTGACCAAAATGGAAAGGTCTGGCTGATCGAGATCAATTCCAAACCTTCCAAATCGGATGACACCGTCACCAACCCGACCCTTCCCACACGGCCTTCAGTTACCAGGCTGATCGATTATATTTTCTTTCTGACAGGTCTACAGCAAAAGAAAAATCATTCTCCTCCTTCGCCACCAGTTAAATCACGACCCACCCGAAGGAGGAAATAAACGATGAACAAAGCATTGGGAATCATTGTCTGCTACACACAAAAAACCAAAACCCCCCCCTTTCCGGAAGCATCTTATTTCAGGCAGTTAACCGAAGAAGGAAAACCATTCGGAATCTCCGTATCCGTTTTCAGTCCCAAAGAGATCAACTGGAAAACACGCACGGTACCCGGCTGGTCTATAGGGGCCGACGGCCGGTGGCATCGCAGTGTTCAGCCTCTTCCCTCCCTCATTTATGATCGTTGTTATTATCTGGACAGCCGCGTTTACCTTTCCTATAAACCTTATGTCCAGCGCATTATCCAAGATCCCCGGATCCGCCTCTTGGGAAGGGCGCTGGGGGGGAAGCACCAAACCTATGAAATTCTCAAAAAAAGCGCGGAGATTCAACCCTTCTTGCCCGTGACCATCCGCTATCAATCGCCGCAAGATGTGATTCGCTTTTTACATGAACATTCCTCTGTGCTGATCAAACCGAATGGGGGGAGCCACGGACGGGGGGTGGTGGCCATTACCCGACTGGCCCGCGGATTCGAAGTGCGCGGACGTTCGAAATCCAATCAAGCGTTTCAGGTTGTAATCAAAAATGAGGATCAGTTGAAGCACTGGGTTCAAACATTCATCCAAGACACCCGCTATATTATCCAGCCTTTCCTGAAGCTTCACACTCCCGACCAACGCCCGTTTGACCTTCGGATTCTGGTGCAAAAAAATGAGCGCAAAGAATGGGAAACCACCGGAATGGCGCTGCGGATCGGTAGGGTAGACTCGATTACATCCAATCTGCACGGAGGAGGCCAAGCCGCTTCTCTTCGTCCTTTTTTGGATCAAAATTATCCGAGGAATCTGGTTCCCGACATTTTGAAAAAAATCGAAACGGTAAGTTCGGTTGTGCCTCCTTATATAGAAAAACACCACGGGCCCTTGGTCGAACTGGGATTGGATCTGGGAATTGATCGACAAGGTCATGTATGGCTGCTGGAAGTAAATTCAAAACCAGGACGATCCGTTTTTTTGAAAACAGGAGAACTGGAAATCCGCCGTCGTGCGGTCCGGCTTCCAATCTTGTATGCAAGATCCCTGCTCATGGGCACCTAGGAGGGTAAGTATGAGTTCAATCATATGTCAAACACTTCTACACACTCAAACTCCGTCTAAAGCGATCGTTCTCAGTCAATCTCTCATGGATGAATGGGGTTGCGCGAACGGACAGTCCATCAAAGTAGAAATCGGCAATAAGTCAATGATTGCACGCGTAGCGAGGATGAAGAGCACAGGAAATAAAATCATCTTATCTCCGAATGTTACCCGTCAGCTCTATCTCCCCTATACCGGACTGACCAGAGCCACTTTTTTCAATAAGCGTTTGAAATTGGGCCCCGTCATCGGAATTTTGACCACGGGTTACACGGGAAATCCAGCTCAACCGTTCGGTGCCCGCTCCCTGCTGTTTCGCAGCTTTATTCAGGCCGGAATGAGTGAGAGGCCATTTATCTATGTGTTTACCCCACAAATGGTGGATTGGCAAAATAGAACGATTTCCGGGTGGTATTTCATCAAAGATTCCAAAGGAAACATGCGCTGGGTTCAGCGAACCTCTCCCTTTCCGGATGTGATTTATGAACGCGTTCCCAACCGGAAAGCAGAATCCCTGCCCCATGTTCAATCTTGCTTGATCAGACTGAAGGAGTCAGGGCAATGTAAAATTTTTAACCAGGGTTTCTTCAATAAATGGTCGATCCACGTATGGCTCAACAATCATCCGAGCACGGCCGAATTTATACCGGAAACCTATTTATCCCCTTCCATCCAAACCCTGCATAACATGTTGGAAAAACACCAGATGGTGTATCTCAAACCCAGCGGCGGAAGTTTGGGACTCGGTATTTTTCGCATCACCCGCCATCCCAAGGAAGGTTACTTCTGCCGCTTCCACCAGGGAGAGAAAAATGTGCTCCATCGCTTCCATTCATTGGAAAAACTGATCCAGCACTATTTTGGCAGCAGCAGATCGGGACGATTTAAAAAGTATCTCGTACAACAAGGAATTCGGCTGATCAAATATCAGAACCGCCCCGTGGATTTTCGCGTGCATATGCATAAAGACAGAACCGGCCAGTGGCGGGTCGTTGCCATCGGCTCCAAGGCCGCAGGACCGGGCTCCGTTACGACCCATATCCGGACGGGAGGATCTGTCCTCTCCACTGATGATCTGTTACATCGGGTGTTTAAGAAATCGGCAAAAGAGGTTGAAGCATCCATCAAAAATACGGCTATTCTCATCGCCCAAGTTTTGGAACAGCAGGTAAACGCTCCGCTCGGGGAACTGGGAATGGATATGGGAGTCGACCGAAACGGACGCGTTTGGCTGTTCGAAATCAATTCCAAACCGGGCCGCCACATCTTTTTGCATCCCAGCCTGAGGGAAGCAGGTTGGCAATCGGCCAAATTCATTACCGATTACAGCTTAAAATTAGCCAATTTTATTTAAAGGGGGCATTCAAGTGAAAATACCCGAAGCGGGCTGGTTATCTCTCGGCCACAACCAACAACCCCTTGTTTTCGTTCCTCTGAAGCGCTATCAAAATCGTACGTATCCCGATATGCTCCCTGTGATTCTCGGAAGCCGGACCCCGGCTCAGATCGCCGTCCGGCATTCGCCATTCAACAACGATTCACCGCTGTACACGCCGGCCAGGGTCAAGCAAGTGGCAGAAAAGAAATATCAGATAGGACCTTTCATCGGAATTTTAACCACGGATGAGGGGAAGCCGTTTGGCGGAAATCACAATAATTTTGCCGATCTTATACGAATGGGCAGAACCATGGGTGTCACCGTTTTTGTTCTGACACCCAAAAGCCTTCAGTCCAATGAATCCACGATCCCCGGCTATCTGCTGGACCACCGTTCCGGCAATATCCGTTGGTTGCCCGCCAGACTCCCTATTCCTGATGTTGTCTACAACCGGATTCCCAGCCGGAAATCGGAACAGTCAAAAACCGTGCAGGCAGCCATTCACAAGTTGAAACACCATCTCAGGGTGCACTTTTTCAATCCCGGCTTTTTTAACAAATGGACGCTGTATCAACATCTGCTTGAGTCGGAAGAGTTGAAATCATTTGTTCCTGAATCGGTCCGGTTCCAATCCCCGAAGGCGTTGAAACAGATGCTCGCCCGGTATCCCTTTCTTTATCTCAAACCGGTTGACGGCAAAGCGGGGATCGGAATCATGCGGATATCGGCTCAACAACAAAGATATGAGATCATCCATCAATCCATGCGCAGCAAGAAAAAATATTTCCCCTCGTCACCGGACTCACTGTGGTCGATCATTCAAAAATTGTGTCAAAAACGGCCGTATGTCCTGCAACAAGGCATTCCGCTCGCCACTTACCACGGCAGGCCGTTTGACGTTCGCATGCTGCTGCAGAAGGACGGAACCGGGCGTTGGGGCTTAACCGGAGCGGGTGTCCGGGTTGCGGGAGACACCGCGATTTCCACGCATGTTCCCATGGGCGGGAGAATCGAAAATATTCATACTGTATTGAAAGCGGTATTCGGCATGAATCAAGAAGCGGTTTACCGGCGAATCGAAGAGATCGGACTGCGGATCGCCAAGTTTATCGAATCAAAACAACCCTCCCAACTGGGTGAAATGTCCATCGACCTCGGGGTGGAACCGAACGGGAAGATGTGGTTCTTTGAAGCGAACGCCAAACCGATGAAATTTGATGAGCCGGAGATTCGCGCCCGTTCACTGCGCAAGCTGATCGAATACAGCCTTTATCTCAGCGGATACAAGCCGGTGCTGAGGGGAGTCAGCTCATGAACATCCGAAGCATTTCGCCTGCCGAATTGGAGCGCGTTCGTCCTGCGATCGTCCGGTTTATGCGCAAATACGGAGATGGCCGGATAACTCATCATGCCATCCGGTGGTTTCAACGCCTGAAACCGGAAGGATGCAAAGAAGGGACATTGGTGGCAGCTGCATTGGACGGAAAGAAAGTGACGGGAGTCATCGTATTTGGAAATTTCGGATTAGACGAATCATTTGTCGCCGTTCATCCCGCCTATCGTAAGCAAGGAGTGGGGGAAGCTCTATTAAGATACTCCATAGAGAAGTTAAAAAAAGTGTATACGCGCGTCGCTTGTGATAATATTGCCAGTCTCAAGCTCTGTTTCACCTGCGGGCTGGCCGCATTTCGGCTGATCAAAGGACCTACCGGCAAGCCGACTTTATGGTTGGGCGGCGGAGAATGGAATCCCGAAGAGGTCGTTCCCGCAGCAAAGAAAACCAAACCCTTTGCCTAGTCAAGCAAAGGGTTTGGTTTTTTGTAAATGGAGATGGAGAGCATCCCCCACGGCTCCTAGCTGACCCGATCACCGGGCATCCATCCAATTTTTGCATAGATGGTTTCCACGTTTGCCTTTGATGAATATACCTAAATATAAATGAGTACGCCGAGAAAGGATGAGGCTTCGTGAAGAAAAGCAGATCCCACTCTTCTCGCAAAAAAAGATCTTACAGTCATATGCAGGACGAGATCATCTTAGAAGAGTTAATCAAGCTGGAAAAGAAAGAACTCGAAAAGAAAGAGCTGGAGAAAAAGGCAGCCAAGCAAGCCCCATCGTCCGACACACCGTCTGCTTCGGAAATAAAGCGCGCCGTGTCTGAGCAGCCTGCGAAAAAAGAGCCGGCAAAACAAGAGGCTGAACACCGGCTGGCGACGGTTAAAAAAGTCCGCAACCCAGGCAACACCAACCAACCTGTCATCTATACGGATGATTTGGCTGACGCTCTTATTACAACAGAAAAACTCGCCAATCAAGCTGTGGATGGCTCAAAAATAAAAAAAGGCGTAATCGCCAGAGATCATTTGGAAAACGAAATCATCAGCGAATCCAAGTTAGCGGGGGAAGCCGTTACATCTTCCAAAATTGCGCGCCGCTCCATTAAAGAATTCCATCTGGATGCAGATTGTATCACCGGTGAGAAAATCGCAAGGGAAGCCATCCAGGGCAAGCACATCAAAGAAAACGGAATTCCCGGTGACCGGTTGATGGATCACAGTATTGACGGAACCAAACTCAAAGAACGGACGATTTTCGGCCACCATTTGGGAGTCGGCCATATTCAGGGCGAGCACTTGGCGGATCAGTCCATCAGCGGAGCCAAATTGAAAAGCAGTTCCGTCGAGACCATCCACCTGGCAAATCATGTCATCAACAACGCGAAACTGGCGGATTTATCCGTCTCCACAGCCAAGATTCAGGATGAGGCCGTTACCGAAGAAAAACTGTCCAAAGAAGCCGTAACGAGCGGAAAATTATCTCCCCAGTCCATTCAATCCCGCCATATATCGAATGATGCGATCCAGACCCTTCACCTGCAAAACGGCATCATCACTTCAAGCAAACTAGCCGCCCAATCGGTGGGAAGCAGCCATCTTCAAGAAGCATCCATCCAAACGAAACACCTGGGGAAACAGATTATCCATGAAGAACAACTGGCTCCGTATTCAGTAACCTCTGAAAAGATCGCACCTCAATCCATTGATTCGATCATGATTAAGGATCAAACGGTCCAAACCCATCATCTCCAGTCCAAGATCATACAAAGCAACCACCTTGATGACAGATCTGTGGGCAAGTCGCACATTCAAGAGGGAAGTATCGGTGAAGAGCATATTTCCGACAATTCCGTTCCGGGCTCCAAACTGGCGGACCGCTCTGTCACCGCTCAAAAAATCGCTTCGGACTCCATCTCAAATGAACATCTGCGCGATCAATCCATCAGTGGCCAAAAAATAAAAAATGAGTCGATTACCCAGGAGAAATTGGCCAAGGAAGCCGTCACCCCGGACAAAATCGCGCCTGCTTCGGTCCGTGCCTGCCATCTGTCAGAGGAGGCCGTCCAATCCCATCATTTGGCCGATGAGATCATCACTTCCAAAAAGATTTCACCGCATTCCGTTGGAAGCGAACATATAGAAGAATACGCGATCTCAAACAGGCATCTGGGGAAAAATATCATTCAAGAGGATCATATCTCTGATCGCTCTGTGACTGCATCGAAAATCGCCCCTCAGTCCATCCAATCGGATATGATCCAGGATCAAGCCGTAGAGGCCAAACACTTAAGTCCCAGATCCATCCAAGAACAGCATCTGCAAGAACAAAGCATCAACAAATTCCATATCCAGGATGAGAGTATCTGTGAGCAGCACATCGCCAACAACTCCATCCCGGGTTCCAAACTGGTGGACCGTTCCATCACGACTTCCAAACTTTCACCCGAATCCATCTCCACCGACAAGATCATTAATTATTCCATCACTGCCGACAAATTGGCTGAAGGGTCCGTCTCCTCAAGCAAATTAGCTCCTCACAGTGTTCTGGATAAACATCTCAATGAAGGAATCATCTCATCCAGACACATTGACGCAGAACAGATACAGACTTGGCATTTGGCTGAAGGTTGCGTAACCTCCAAGCAGTTGGCCAGCGAAGCCGTTGACGGCCGGCATCTCGCCGATCAGTCTGTCAGCTCCCGACATCTCATGGATGAACAAATCGAACACCGGCATCTGGCAGACGGATCTGTAACTTCCGGCAAATTGGCTGAAGAGTCTGTTCAGAGCGAACATCTCCAAGATGATGTCATCCTGTCCCGCCACATCTCCGACAAACAAATTGAAGCACGCCATTTGGCCGACGGTTCAGTAACCTTCCACCATTTAGCCGATGATTCCGTCGATACCCGGCATCTCATGGATCAATCCGTAACCTCCGGCAAATTGTCAATCCAATCCGTTCACAGTGAGCATCTTGCCGATCAGGCCGTGCTTGCCCGTCACATCCAGCATAAACAGATCGAAGAACAACATCTCGCAGACAAAGCCGTGTCCTCCGCCAAGTTGGCAGGTAACGCCGTTCACTCTGAACATCTTGCCGACCAGGCTGTGCTTGCCCGTCACATCCAGCATGAACAGATCGAAGAACAACATCTCGCGGACAAGGCCGTGTCCTCCGCCAAGTTGGCAGGTAACGCCGTTCACTCTGAACATCTTGCCGACCAGGCTGTGCTTGCCCGTCACATCCAGCATGAACAGATCGAAGAACAACATCTCGCGGACAAGGCCGTGTCCTCCGCCAAGTTGGCAGGTAACGCCGTTCACAGTGAACATCTTGGCGATCAGGCCGTGCTTGCCCGTCACATCCAACATGAACAGATCGGAGAACAACATCTCACGGACAAAGCCGTGTCCTCCGCCAAGTTGGCAGGTAACGCCGTTCACAGTGAGCATCTTGCCGATCAGGCCGTGCTTGCCCGTCACATCCAACATGAACAGATCGAAGAACAACATCTCGCGGACAAAGCCGTGTCCTCCGCTAAGTTAGACGGTAACGCCGTTCTTTCGCAACATATCCAACATGAACAAATCGAGGAACGCCATTTGAAAGACCGATCCGTTACCTCGAAAAAATTAGCGGAGAAATCCATTCAAAGTGATCATCTGGCCAAACATTCCGTGCTTTCTTTCCATATTCAAGAAGAACAAATCACCGAGCGGCATTTGGCAGACCAATCCGTCGTTGCTTCCAAACTGGCCGACGGGGCCGTGGAAGCCCGCCATATTCAAGAAAAACAGATCCATGATTTTCATCTGCGAGACAACTCCATTACGGGAGAAAAAATCGCAGACGGCTCGATCGGAATCGAGAAACTGAACTTCAATCCGCTTCCGCTCCAACCAATGGTCTTGTCAGGTGCGCAGGACTTTCATTTAGAAGATGGAGAAAATAATCAATTGCTGGAAATTCCGTTGCCCAACAGCCCAACGTCCCCTTATGTCGTGGTAGCCATGACGGATCAGCCTTTCTGCTTTGCCAGCCTGGTCAATCGGTCAAAGAGCGGATTCACCCTGAGGGTGCAAAGAGCAGGTCAACCAACCCATTCCGTTCAAGGGAACATTTTCTGGATCGCCAACTTCCCGCTAACGACAGGGTTCCCTCATATGGATGCATTTGCTGAGGAGTCCGGGGAAAAAGAGGTCGCCAATATCCACTCCGTATCCCCTGGCAAAACGAAACCGGATGAACCGGCAGTTCGAGCTGAAGAACCGACAGAATCCCGGATCGCGACTTCTGACATTAAAAAGGATGAAGAGTTGAATGAGTGCTGCTCCTCCAGGGCAGACCACCGTCATGAGAAGTCCGGAGCCGGCCCTTCCTGCGAGGAACCCGGGACTGCCAATAAAAATGAATCCAATCATGATGATCTGATGAACTGGTGGGATTGATAGAGGCTCCGGGTTAACTTTCCCGGAGCCTTTTTTTCACCTATAGAAATCTTCGTGTACATTTTTTTCCATTATAGCAAAACACGACTGGACGGTTTTCAATCACCGTTTCCAAATAGACCGATCGTCCCCACAAGGCGTACACGTGCGGGAGGGTTCTTTCCAAGTATTTCAGATCCAATTCCACACCCTCGAATTGGTGTACCAGGTACAGTTCTCCATTTTGCAGATAATCTCCATCTTTAACCAGAATTACCGGATGACCCCCGTTGACCCTGCTTGCCACCAGCTGGTCCCGGACCTGCTCCCAACTCTTATCCGTGATCGTCCAATCATTCCCCTGTCGGGCGAAAACATACATGTCCATCTCTTCTACCAATTCCTTGGTCAAATAATTGCGAATAAAGGATATATCCGAGTCCATTTCCCGCACCTCAAAAATTTTCCGCCTGCCTTGACCGGGTTTACGTCCCAATTCTTTCATCTCTTGTTCTGTGGGATGATCCCACCTGCGTTCAATATCCTCAAAAATCTTTAATCCCAGATAATAAGGATTGATGGATGTGGTCGACGGCTGAAGAACGGAGGCATTCAGCTTGGCAAATTCAATGGTTTCCGCATCCGTCAAATCCAGTTCCCTCATAATGCGGATATGCCAGTAGGAAGCCCATCCCTCATTCATGATCTTCGTTTCCAGCTGCGGCCAAAAATAGAGCATCTCGTCGCGGATGATGGTTAAAATGTCCTGATGCCAATCGTCGAGCACCCGGCTGTGCTGCATGATAAACAACAGCAAATCTTTTTCCGGTTCTTCCGGGAAGCGGCGCCTCTCCGGCTTTTCCCGTACTTCTTCCTTTTCTTTGCGTTCATCCAGGCTCCACAAATCATCATAAGGAGTTACCCGTCGTTTTTTTACGGCAGGAACGGGTTTGGATTTATAACGATTTCTGAGATCAATCAGGCTGGGGTTGATATGCTCCTGAACCGCAAGCGCATGATCCAGAAACGTTTCGACAACCTCTTTTCCGTACTCGATTTCATACCCCCGGATCCTTTCGGCACTGGCCGCCATACTCTCGACCATGTCGCGTGAAGTGTTGGAAAAACGCACATTGTTTTTAAAGAAGTCGCAATGGGCCAACACATGGGCTACAATCAATTTGTTTTGTATCAAACTGTTTCCTTTTAACAGAAAGGCGTAACATGGATTGGAGTTGATCACCAGCTCATAGATTTTGCTCAGGTTGAGATCATATTGCAGCTTCATTTTATGAAAGGCTTTCCCGAAACTCCAATGCGAAAAGCGTGTCGGCATCCCGTAGGCGCCAAACGTATAAATGATGTCGGCCGGACAGATCTCGTAGCGCATCGGGTAAAAATCGAGGCCAAACCCCTTCGCGACTTCCGTTATTTCATCAATAGCGCGTTCCAACGCTTTTAATTCATCATTATTCATTTGACATCCCTTCCTCGCCCGGAATTTTTTTCCCTTGGGTTTGAGATGTCTCAGGTCGGTGAAAGCTGGCGCGTGAAACTCTTCCGATCCGTGTCAGAGAACCTGGATGGTTGACACCCAAGGCAGCAGAAAGGACTAGATCGTCAAGCGTTCCGATCGCTTGACCCCCTTCTTTTCAATGATGCTTTCTATACAACTATTAAATGCATCGCTTCAAAAAAAAGTAAGTGCTGATCATCCATTGAACCGGCATATTTTCCACATGGAGATACAAAAATGAAAAAAGGGGTTAGTATAATTATACAGAATTTTCTTTCAAAAATCAAGCCCTCACTCCGGTCAGGCATCCTGCTCCCGGGCATCAAGATCGACCCGCAACGATTCCATCCACTGTATCCATTTTTTTGTTTTATTCATATTATACAAACAGATCAACATCTTTACGCCCTCATTTACAAAAAATTAAATTGACAATACCTTACACAGAGGTTATACTTGCCCTATCCAAAGTCCATATTTTTTACTATCTCTGTTAGGTGAGGTTCCTGTTCGGAGAGACGCTACTGCCCAAAAATGTCGAGAGACGCCAATGGGTCAGCAGGAAAGATCGGAAGGAAGGTCTTTTCTAATGTAGCTGGTCGGTCGACCTATGCCGTTCAGTGCCAAAGCTCAATCGAGGGGGATAGTTCAGCGCCCATCATATGGGCTTATTTGGCTATGAATCCCTCTCTGTTTCAGAGTGGGTTTTTTTAATGCTTAGAAAAAAAGGAGGGGAAACGGATGAATTATGCTTTGGTTCAACAACAAATTGAATCTGCACTCAAAATTTCAGACACTAGCAAGAACGATCAGCTGTATGATCTTCTTCAGCAGTTGCAACCCTATGACTTATCCGAAATTCTGCGAGGGATGGACGAACGAGAACGAGTGGAGCTGATTGCAAACTTACCGCTGACCGATGCAGCTGAGGCGCTGGAATATCTCGAACCGGAGGTGCAGTATCAGATCTTGCACCATCTGCATGATTCTGTCGCTTCCCCTCTGTTGAAACAGATGTCCAGCGACACAGTGGTTGACATGTTGCTCGCGATTCATCCCTTGCAAGCAGAAAAAATGCTCCGGTTACTGCCGGAAGATTATCGGAATAAAATTAACAACTTAATGACTTACCCCGAATATACAGCGGGAAGCCTGATGACGGTAGACTACATCTCGGCGCGGTCCTACTGGTCCGGGGAAAAAAGCTTGCAGCACATCCGCAAAGTCGGACATGAGGCGGAGATCATCTCCTATATCTATGTAACCAGTACACGCGGGGAGTTGGTCGGAGTCGTTTCCCTGAAAGAAGTGATATTGGCGAGCCCCGGCACCCGCCTTGCCGACATCGCCACCACCGATGTCATCTCGGTTCCTGCCGAAATGGAACAGGAGGAAGTGGCCAACATCTTGTCACGCTACAGCTTTTACGCCTTGCCTGTGGTTGACAGCCAAAACCGGCTCATCGGGATCATCACGTATGATGATGTCGTCGAGGTGATTCAGGAAGAGGCGACGGAAGACTTCCAAAAATTAGGAGGAAGCCAGCCGCTGTCAGAACCCTACTTTAAGACGTCCATTTGGGACCTGTTCAGCAAGCGGATCATCTGGCTGCTCGTCCTTTTCATCGGCGGAGCCTATACCTCCAATGTTCTGGAAAGTTACCAAGGAGCCCTCGATAAAGTGGTTGCCCTCTCCTTCTTTATCCCGCTCTTGATCGGAACCGGCGGAAATACGGGTTCGCAGATCGTCAGCACACTGGTGCGTGCCCTGGGCGTCGGGGAAGTTAAATTTAACGATGTCTTGCGCGTGATCCGCAAAGAGCTTATTACCGGGTTGATTCTGGGTTTGTCGCTTGGCGTGGTCGCTTACCTTCGCGCATATCTAATGGACGTCGAGATCAATATCGGGTATGTGGTGGCGGTGTCCGCATTCTTTATCGTTTTGTGGTCTTCCCTCATCTCCGCGGTATTGCCGCTTTTACTCCATCGGCTGAGGATCGACCCGGCTGTCGTATCAGGTCCACTGATTACAACCCTGGTCGACGGGACCGGTTTGATGATTTACTTTACCACCGCTCAGATCATTTTGCACATTTAGAGGCGAGACGATTCTTCGCCTCTTTTTTTCATTCCAAAATGATAAAATACAGATATACATATTTTTATAAGGAGTGAGAAAATTTGCGAGTTCAAGCCATCACTCAATTCGGCGGCCCGGAAGTGTTTCAAAGCATGGAAACAGACCGTCCGAAAGTATTGCCCGGCCATGTCTTAATCCGTGTCGCCGCTTCCAGTGTAAACCCGATCGACATGAAAATCCGCAGCGGATTTGTTCCCGCGCTCGCCCCTGCTTTTCCTGCCGTATTGCACGGGGATGTGGCCGGCGTCATTGAAGAAACCGGCGAAGGAGTAACATCGTTTCAACCCGGTGATGAAGTATACGCCTGTGCAGGCGGCTTTAAAAATACTCCCGGCGGCGCGCTGGCCGACTATATGCTGGCGGACGCCCGATTAGTGGCACATAAGCCCAAATCCCTCTCATTCCGCGAAGCGGCTGCACTGCCGCTCGTCTCCATAACGGCATGGGAAGCGCTGATTGACCGCGCGCAGATTCAACCGGGACAAAAAGTATTAATTCATGGGGCCGCAGGCGGAGTGGGGCACGTGGCGATTCAGATCGCCAAAGCGAAAGGGGCGCAAGTGTACACCACCGCTTCCTCTGAAGAAAAGCTAAAAATTGCCCGCGATCTCGGTGCGGATGTGGCGATCAACTATCGCCGGCAGTCTGTCCGGGAATACGTGGATCAATATACGGACGGCCAGGGTTTTGACGTCGTGTTCGATACAGTCGGAGGCGCCAACATCGACCGTTCGTTTGAAGCCGCCAAAGTGAAAGGGACGGTGGTTACGATTGCCACCCGCTCCACCCACGATTTGACACCGATGCACAATAAGGGGCTCACTCTGCATGCCGTTTTTATGATCCTGCCAATCCTGACGGGAGAGGATGTATCCCATCACGGTCAGATTCTCAAGCAGATTGCTCAGTGGGTCGATGAAGGAACATTGCGTCCCTTGCTCGATTCCAAATCCTACAAGTTTTCCGAAGCGTCTCTCGCCCACAAACGCCTGGAATCAGGACAGGCCATTGGCAAAGTGACACTGGTGAATGAGAATTTTTAATAGGAAAACATGCCACTCCCCTCCGGCGGGGAAGAGGGGAGTGGTGATTCCCATGCAATCCGTTGGCAATCTTGCTGTGTGTTTTTCTATGTCAATAAGATAAGGTGGCGTCAATGAACTGGCTTGAAACTGGTCTCAAGTATATGTTTCGGGGAATCGGGTTTGCCATTTATTTCCCATTCTACTTGCTGTTCCGGATCGTTGAGCTTTTCTACACTTATTTGATTATTGTGCCGCTCGCGTGGGTGTGGGAAAAGGCGGTTTCCCCGGTTCTTCGCTTCATCTGGCAGTACTTCGCGGTTCCCGTTTGGATGTATTTGATCTATCATCCATTCCGTTGGCTGTGGATGCAAATCCTGTACCCCTTCTTCCGGTTCATCGCGATTTACATGTTGATTCCATTTTGCAAGTTTTTATGGTTGTGGATCATTTATCCCGTTCTCTATTATCTGATTTACTATCCTTTATACCTTGTATGGAAATACGTGTTGTACTGGCTTTATAAAGAAGTGATCCTGTTCGTTCTGCGCTGGTGCGAAATCATTGCCAAGTTCATCCTGAAAGGCATCTGGTGGGTCTGGCTTCATATCATCTGGCATCCGCTCCGCTGGATCATTCTTCATCTGATTTACTACCCGGTCCGCTGGATCTGGCTGAATATGATCTACCCCGTCCTTCAACTGGTGTACAAGGAAATAGTCAAGCCCGTTGCCGACTGGTTCCGCAAAATCATGTCTTAATCGAAAAATGCGGGTTATGGATGGCGGGTCAGGCCGGTTTGCGGAAAAAGTAAAGTCAACTGTAAACGAAAGAAGTGCCTGGTAGGCGGGCGCTTCTTTCGTTTACACAAAAAATTTCTGTCCAACCGTTCGCGCTCTCTGCTACCACTGTCGCAACACGGCCCGGACCGGACTGCCATCGGCTCCTTCCAGCTTGAGGGGCAAAGCGATCAGTTCATAATCCCCTTCCTCCACATCGGATAAACAGGCCCCTTCCAAAATGTGAATCCCCTCTTTGTGCAAGGCATGGTGGACGGGCAGCTCTTTGCTGTCGAGCCGGTCGACGGAAGGGACGTCCAAACCGAGCAATTTTACCCCTTTTTCCCCCAGAAACGGAGCCAGGTCTTCCCTCAAAAAAGTGACGGATTGCGGAAACCGTGCGGGGTCCGTCCAGGAATCGGTACGAATCAGCAAGCGCTTGACCCCCTCCAGGTCGATTCCCTGGAAATCAGAAGCTCCGATGCTCTCCCGACGGGGCAAGTGAACCACCCGGACGGTTCCCACATAGAGAGATAAGTCCAGTTCGTGCACCTTTTTGCCGTTCTCATCAAAATGGTAAGGGGCATCAATATGGGTTCCCGTATGGGTGCTGAGCAGGATTTGACCCACATTGACCGATCCGCTTTCTTCCTTGGTCCAGGCCAGCTGAAACCGGTACTCGGTATCTCCCGGCCAGACAGGCATGCCGACATATAGCGGACGGCTGATGTCAATCAAGCGCATCAGGCCACCACTCCTCTTACTTTCTCATATTGTTCGTATTTCTTCTCCACCATGATCGTTTTCAATCGCTGGACGGCTTCCCAGACTTCATGGTAAGACGTGTACAAAGCGACCGGGGCCAGCCGGATTACATGGGGGGCGCGGAAATCCGGCACCACTTTCTCCGCTTTCAACGCTTTGCAGATGCGTACCGCTTCGTCGTGCTCCAGGCATACATGCCCGCCGCGGCGATCATCTTCCAACGGATTGCCGATGGAAAATCCCCATTCGGCCAGTTCACTCTCAATCAGCAACATCAGATACCGGGTTAAGCGAAGGGATTTTTCGCGAATCCGATCGATACCCGCCTCGGCAAATATTTCCAGCGAACCGATTAACGGCGCGGTGCTGAACACATGCGGGGTTCCGATCTGAAAAGCGCCTGCATTCTCTGCGTGTTCGAGCTCATGTTTCATATCAAACTGCTTATCCTTGCGGGAGCTGAACCAACCGGCAAGCCCGGGGACCCGTCCATGGTGCTTTTCGTTGACATAAAGAGCTGCCACTCCCCCCGGACCGCTGTTGAGATACTTATACGTGCACCAGAAGGCGAAATCGACGCCCCATTCACTGAAACGGTGGGGGATGGCTCCAATTGAGTGGCAAGCGTCAAAGCCGATCAAAATCCCGCGCTCATGGGCGGCTTTCACCAGCCTCTCCATGTCTAATAATTGCCCGCTGCGATACAAGACCGTCGGCAGGATGACCATCTGCACTTCTTCCGTCATCGCGTGAATGAGATCGTCTTCGTCCAGGAGCCTTCCATCCCTGCTCCTTACCCGGATCAGATGGTCGGCGGGATTGAGTCCGTGAAGTCGCAACTGGCTCTGAAGAGCATAAATGTCTGACGGAAAATTCAATTCATCCGCGACAATTTTCGTTCGCTTTCCTTCAGGCCGAAAAAAGGTGGACACCAGTTGGTGCAGGTTGACCGTCGTGGACCCGGTTACAACGACTTCTTCCTTTTTCGCCCCCACAAGGGCCGCCATCCTGGCCCCCAGTTCTTCGGACAAATAAAACCACGGGTACTTTCCTTCCGTCCAGCCATCAATGGCATGCTGTTTCCAGGATTCGAGCATCAAAAGGAGAGATTGCTCCGCCCGTCGGGAACATAATCCGAGCGAATTGCCATCCAGATAGATCGTTCCTTCCGGGATGTAAAATTCCTCACGGAAAGCGTACAGTGGATCCTGCCCGTCCAATTGCCGGGCGTAAGATTCAGTCGGCTGAAAATCTTGCAACATGGAATACAACCTCCGAACGTTTTTTAGTTTGTGAGATTCATCCTTGGCGTTCAACCTTTGGTTTGTGTCTTTACAACTTCGTGCGAATATCCCACAATTCTGGGAAGAAACGGTGATCCAACACATTTTTCAAATAAGGAACACCTGAGGAGCCGCCGGTCCCACGCTTAAAGCCGATCACCCTTTCAACGGTTTTCATGTGTCGGAAACGCCACTGCTGCAGCCAATCTTCCAGGTCAACCAGCTTTTCGGCCAGCTCGTATAAATCCCAATATTTGTCCACATTCCGGTAGACAGACAGCCAGGCCTCTTCCACCGAGGGATGCGGCTGATACGGCTGGCTCCAATCCCGCTCCAATTGACCGGGATGAATGGGGAATCCGGCTTTCGCCAGCGCCTGAATCGATACATCATACAGACTCGGTTCATGGAGCGCTTTCTGTAAACAGTCGTGCAATTCCCGATCTTTTTTATAAATTTCCAATATATGCCTGCTCTTGTTTCCCAAGCTAAATTCAATCATTCGATATTGGTACGATTGAAAGCCGGAAGCCTGTCCCAGCTTGCCGCGAAACTCCATATATTCTGACGGAGTCAAGGTGGAAAGCACATCCCAGGATTGGATGATTTGCGATTGAATCTTGGAGACGCGCGCCAACATCTTAAAAGCGGCAGAAAGTTTCTCCTGCCGAATGTGGGCGATGGCTGCTTTCAATTCGTGCAGGATCAGTTTCATCCACAACTCGCTGGTTTGATGAATAATAATGAAAAGCATTTCATCATGATGGCCGGACAGGAGAGTCTGGCTGTTGAGCAGCCGGTCTAACTGCAGATACTCGCCATAAGTCATTTTGTTTTGAAAGTCTGTATAAATTTCTTGTTCAGGTACAAGATTCTCTTTATTAAACAGCTTTTTTTCCGTCATGATCCATCCCTCCGCTATAAAAATCAATTAGATCTTCAGACCGAATCGCTAAAGCTAATCTTTTCAATCTCCGCTCAACCTTCTCCCTTCCGTTTCGGAAGCGCTTTCATATTCAAGTATAAATCTATTTTAGCGTGATTTAATAGTTTCTATGTTTTTCCAGGCAGCAGACGAACAGTTCAAAGCCCCCCCTGTTCATCTTTGGCGGCGCCGTCGCGTGAAGAGCATCCATCCAATCAGCAGGATGATCAGACAGCCGGCCGCCAGCATGCCAATTTTGATCAGCTTGGCAATCACAATCAGCACAATTACCATGATCAGCATGGAAATGGGGAGATATTTCGACATGGGAAGCCTCCTGTTGGAAAAAGGTACCTTGACCTGTTGGATGACAAGCGATTCTATCATTCTATTTCATTATATCTTTGCGAGAGAGAAAAATAAAAAGCATCATTTCATCAACTCATCGTTCTCTCTCAACCCACACATGCAGCCGAACAACTTACTCTGAAGCAATAAAATCAGACATGAGCTTCTCACGATCCGGGAATGGAAGTCTCTCTGTTTCGATTCCGCTCCGAAATCTGTTTGGCGACTCCGTTCCGATGCAGTGGCAGAGTCACTCGTCGCCAAACAGATTTCTCCGCTGGTTCTGTTTATGGAGGTTGCAAAGAATGCAGTCCATGACAGCTTGACACAACCCATGAAGAAAGCCCTCTCCGGAATTTGTTTTCCGTCTCCGCTCCGCTGCAGTGGCAGAGTCGCTCCGCCGGAAAACAAATTCCTCCGCTCATAGCGTTCAGCCAGTTTCTCGAAATCATCCATGAATGGTAACCTAGAGATGAATATAAATTCGTGCAGGGAGGGCGTGATTGGACGAAGTGCCTTTGAGGCCGTCCCCAGCGGAGGCCCCGAACGAAGGGAGGAAGCGGATCACCTGTCTGAGCGACAGCGAGTTTGATCCGCGCCCGAAGAGAGGGGCCGGAGCGGCCAGTTCTTGCATCCTTGCCAGCCTCAAGAGCACGGAGACCGACACGGACGACCGCCCGGAAGCACAACCAGAGAAACACCCTTAACCAGCACACTTTCACAGCGAACCCCAGACCTGATGTCCACCACCACGGATGATCATGTGGGTCTGGCCATTTATGTATAAAAAAGGGACTTGGTGATTCCAAGCCCTTTGATTTGTTTCTTTTTTATACCATCCATTTACGGATCGGATGAAATCCGGGGATAGCGATTCTCCGCTGAAGCTCCTCCGCCGGACACAGCTCTCTTACATTTCTTGTTTCATGCGGTTGGAGAGCCGTCCCAGCCGATCGATTTCAATCGTTACTTCATCCCCTTCTCTCAACCAGACGCGCTTTTCCTCGGGATATCCCAGAATCACACCCTCCGGCGTGCCGGTTAAAATCACATCCCCCGGATGTAACGTCATATGCTGAGAAAGATAGCTGACGATCTCATCACAGGCAAAGATCATATCGGCCGTATTGGAATTTTGGCGCAGTTCCCCGTTCACGTAGGAACGAATGCCCAGCTCATTGGGATTGCCTACCTCATCCGCTGTCACCAGATAGGGTCCCAATGGACAAAATCCATCACAGCACTTCCCCAGCAACCATTGATTTGTGCGAAATTGAAGATCTCTGGCAGACAGGTCGTTAGCGGCGCAATAGCCGAAAACGTAGTCAAGTGCCTCTTCTTTGTCCACATTTTTGGCGGTTTTACCGATCACAATGGCCAATTCTGCTTCATAGTCCACTTGTTTGGAGTGGGCAGGCAGCAAAATCTCGTCTTGATGGGCAGCAACGGTATTATCAAACTTATTGAACAAAACCGGATACTCAGGGATCGGCATCTTGGACTCTTCCGCATGCTTCCGGTAATTCAGGCCAACACAGATGATCTTGCCCGGCCGGGGTACACAGGGGCCAAATCGTATCTCTTGTTCTTGTAACAGATCTTGTATGGTTCCGCTTGCGGCCATATGTTTTAATTCATCAAGCAGCGATGTTCCACCCTGTATGATTTCATCCATCGAATGAGGAAGCGGCAAAATTCCTTTTTCGGTGAGGAGCCCTGTCCGCAATTGCTCCTCTGAGCGATAGGTAAGCAGTTTCATCTGTTTCTCCCCTTTTGTCCAAAACTAAGCCATTTTCCCAAAGGTAACTCCCCTGTCGATATAGAAAGCCGAACCCATCATAAACTTGGATTGATCAGAAGCGAGGAATAATGCCGCTTTTGCCAGGATCTATCGTCAGGAGACAGTCTTCCATCAGATGATGCCCTATATTTCGTTGAATTAAAGTCAGGAAGCCCTACCGTCAGACTTATTTACTTCCCGTTTGTTGAGTTGCCATCGATCCTCATATGGCGATGATGCTGAGATGGTGTCGCGGAATATTTACTCCTTTTTATTCCGGTTAAATATTTGCTCAAATAAATTCATTAACTTATTGCCGGCTTCTCCGTCTCCTTTAAACCTCAATTCAAACTGCTTTAAAATATCGTCCTTATATTTTTTCTGTTCATCGGTATTCAGATTGCCCCAATCAATCTGACTATTGACGTCTTTTACCAAATGGGGGTTATGTTCCAGCATCTTTTCCAGGTTGGTCAAGGCCCGGGTCTGCTGATCCTCTTTCATCAGCCAGTTGATCAGCTCAATCCATGCTTCATCATGTTCCGGATGACGGGTTACATGTTGGTTCATTAAATCCAGGGCCATTTCCCTGAATTTTACTTTTTTGCGCAATTGATACTCGTTCCAATAGATTTTTGCCTTGTAATATTTGGCACGCCACAGATCCGGATAGATCTTGACTGCATTTTCGATGCTTTTCATTTTTTCCGTGTTATCCACATGATCCCCGAGGAAACTGGGCTCAAACATAAGTTGAAGGGATTTGATGGCGTCGCTCGTCTTCAGGTTTAGCTCTTCAATTTGCTGCTTGGCCAACTCTTGCTCGGGAATGATTTTCTGCATCCGTTTCTCGATCTCTTCCTGTACCATTTGCGGAACTTTTGTCGTCTGATAATAACCAAAAATGGTAAAAGCCAATCCGCTGATGGTTCCCAGCGTGGCTAAAATGGTCAAAAAATAGTTCATGTAAGTCATGACATTGGCTATATGATCCTCGCTGGCATTTTTGTTGATCAGTTGCGGAAAATAGGGCAATACAAAAATTCCAAAGAATAATAGCAAGCCGATCAATGCGATCATACCGTACAACAATAAATTCTTTTTGTTTTCCATGCGATCGTCCTTTCTGCTATTTATTTCTATCTCTATTATAATTTATTATTTTCTAATAATAGGATATATTTTAAATAAAAAAGAGCTGCTTAGCCAGCAACTCCTTGTATCTGTTGATTGGCATCCAGAGGATGATGGATGAACCGGTCGTTGACTTCTCCTCACAGCCTGAACTTACCTGCTTATAGCCTCATTCGTCTTGATCAGGGAATAGTGCAGCAAATCGGCGTCTCCGGTGCTCCGGGCAAACGTGTTGGCTGCTTTGTAGTCCTTTTTTTGAATATAGGCGTCCACGATGATTTTTTGTCTTCGGGGATCCAGTTTCACCTGATTGCGCAACTGAAGGATCGCATCGAAATCTTTCGTCAATACGGCCTGTTCAAAACGGACGGGCGGCTCGTCGGACTTTAACCGCCTGATCCCCTCCATGTTATGGGAGGACAGGTAATAAGCGACTACGACTTCTGCAAAATCAGGCATCAGATCAATGGCTTTCTCTGCCTGACCGGCGTACATGTACGTATATAACACCTCTTTTTTCTCGTCCGGCCCCAGTTGGTCAAAATCGAGCTGTGCAAATTCTCTTGCGGCTTTTTCATATTGCTTCATGGAAGCATAATGGAGTCCTCTGGTTAAAGCGGCCGGCTTGCGCTGTCGTTCGTTTTCTTTCACTTCTTTTGCTGAACGGGCCGGGGGAACGGTCATTTTCTGATAGACAGCGCCTCCGGCAATTGCAAGACTGATGGCGGCCAGGAGCCAGGCTGTTTTTACCCATTTACTTCCTTGAACGATTGCAGAATAAAGTCGCCGCTGTCTTTTCAAGTCCTCCTGTTCCACCAGTTCTTCAATTTCCGACCGCACGATGAAATATAGATCCCGGTATGTTTTGGCCTTGATGAGTTGCCTGACCAGCCATTGATATTTACGGGGTGTTTTTCGAATCGCGTACCTGCATCCGTATTCTTTCAATTCATCGAATCCCGCCCGGCAATATATCAGAAGAATTAAGCGTTTCACTTGCTCAAAGAGAGATTCTTCTTCGTAACCTTCTGCAGGAAGAAGCCCTTTGACGCCACAATAGAACACTTTTACCCCACCATCGGGATCGACGAAGAAGTTGACAGGCTTAAACACCGTCACAAGTTGGTCGTGACCTTCAAAAAATTCGCCGATCTTGGCCAAGTTCTCCGTGGCATTCAGCTTAACTATCAACCCGGTTTTCTTTCGGCGCATGTTTTCGAACGGAATAAATTTCGGGTCCAACTGAACCTTGTATATGAATGATTCTGTCTCTTCCGAGAACACAATGGTGACGGGAAAATGAATGTCCGGGTGCTCAAAAACGGGTTCCAACTCCTCCGGCGTACGAGCCAACACATTTCGTAAAGGTATCTCCCAATGGATCTCATCGGGGAGGAGTTTTAAGGTTCCATAGTTAAAACCGACGCTTCTCATGTGCTCACCCGCTAAGAACAGGCGTGAAATCAAGCCTGGTTCATGTGGTATACCTCTACTCAACATTATATCAAATCGGGATGATGCGGCGTTTGTACGCAAAAAAAGACCCTTCAGTGATGCATACGTCTCTGAAGGGGCTTTCTCTTATAGTTTGATTTTCTCCAATACCGTCGCCTCAGGGCTAACCTCTAATGAATCGATGTACTCCACCTTTTCAATCTTGCATCCCGGTCCGATGACCACGTGATTTCCGCGCACCACGTCCGCATGGGTATATTCCAGATTTACCGTTGTTCCCTCGATCGTTTTGGCTTTCAGCGTTTTGGACAGATGGCTGTTCAACCATTTCCAATCGCGTGAAATGCCGGCCCCGATTCCGAACCAGATTTTATCTTTGCTTGAATTTTTGACAAACGGCAATTGGTTCACCCACTCATTTGCCTTCGTCAATAAATGGAGCGGTTCGTGTTTGACCCGGATTTCCTCACCACCGATTTCTTCCGCATAACAATCCCACCCGATTCGAATGTCGATCAGTTGCGCATTGAGCAGCCCTTTGACTTCAAACCCTCCCTTGGAGGTAAATTCTTCAGCTTCCAGTTCTCCGTTCACCACGAGTTTGCCCACAGAATGAATCTTGTCAGACTTCACATTTCCGTCAAACAAACATTTTCCTTTATTCGTCAATTCTTCCAACACCGCGGATCCCTTTACATCGCAGCTGCCATGTACCCTAAACCGGGTGAATTGTACCGTTCCGTCAATCGAACAGATTCCGTTCACGCTCATTTCTTCCGCATTTACATCTCTGCGGAAGGTTCCGGCCCCATCCACTTGAATTTGCTTCGCTTTCACTTCCCCGTTGATGATCCCTTTGCCGGTAATCTTCACTTGATTAAATATCCCCCCGCTCTGTTCGCTGTATCCGGAAATATTCATGTCGTGTAAAGCCTCCATCAGCGGTCACCCTCCAACAAGTTTACATAATCATGTTCCGACAAACGCCGATGCAAGTCTTTGGCCCACTCTTCCAAATCGGCTGCTTCCAGTTGCCGGGTCCCGGAATCCAGGAAAAAGGATTTGCCTTGCTCGGTAAGCAGATAAAGCTTTTTCTCCCCTTTTTCGCACATGATCAACCGGTAGGAGTTGTTTTTCAGCTGCGGCAACCAGCTCTTCACGCTGGAGATCCATTCAGTGATCGCGCTTTCCTCCAGCTTCCATTCTTCTTTCCATTTGCTCATGATTGTCATGAAAAGGACTTCCGTAAAAGTAAATGTTTTTTTGGAAAAGCACTCTTCACATTGCTGCAGGATCGAAGGGTCCAGCCAGCGATTCTTCTTTAACTCCCCGCTTCGAAACAATTTGTTGGTAAACACCGGAGACAAAATGGAGGCCAGTTCTTCGAGTGAATATTTATCCTTGTTGTCCAGGATAAAAGCGACCCTTTTCAGAATCTTATCCTTTATAAAAAAGGTCTCTTGTCCGGTCGTCGTCGCTTGTTTAATAAACCAGGACTCCGGGATCAATTTCAGCCTCTTCCATCGGTACAGTTGCCCATAGGAGATCCCTGTCAGTGCCAACAGTTCTTTTTTGGAAATCAATTCTTCTTTCATCTACATCCACATCCTTATGAATGTAACAATGTTACGTTACCATCATCGTAACATTGTTACATTCATAAAGCAAGGGGTTGATTGGATATTTTTACTTCTGACCATTCAACAAAAAACGCCCTTTTAACAAGAGCGCTGAATCCCTTCAGTGACCTGTTTCGCGCGACAAGGTCCTGCTTTCCACCCGCAACGCGGGTTTAAGCACATTTCATCATCGCGTTATCTCCATCTTTTTCATGAATATGGATACTCCCATCTTGCTCTTTTTTCCATTCCATACCTTCTTGATCAAGACATTCTGTAATTGAATTAGAATTTGGTGCTTGGGATCCCGTCTATGTTCACGTTTGGCAAGTAGGAGCATCCGATTTCGGAGCTATTTGAATCCTTCGCAAAAAGAAAGAGGGTCTCCGAATCAGGAGTGATCCTCTTTCTTTCGCTGTTGATCCAGTTTATATGTGTAATCCAGGATTTTCTCAATTGTTTGTGCTCTTCGCTTCTTCACGTCCTGGTACGAAAAACGCATCACTTTCCACCCCAACCGGTGCATGTAGGCATCGCGCCGCCGATCATGCTCTGTTCGGTCTTTATGATACTTACGGCCGTCCAGCTCAATCACCAGTTTATAGTCAGGGAGGGCAAAATCCGCCCAATAGGGGCCGATGGGATACTGGGGGATGATCTTTCCCTTGTATGCACTCCGGATATCATAATATAACCAACGTTCCAAGATGCTGTCCGTCAGAAACATGTTTTTATCCAGGACCGGGAAATGCCTCCACGCAATCTGTTCAATGATGAACCGGATCGCCAGAAATGGATATAGCAAAATTCGCAACTTTTTCTTTGCCGAGTGTTTGAATTCAATGTACTTGCGGCGCATACGCCGATATATCTTTTTAACCGAGCCCCACCAAGAACGAATACGCCGAATAGAATTTAAAATCCAATCCAATAAAAATCCCTCCCCATTTCATAATACTATAAAAACAAGGAGAGATTACATATATTTCTTATTATTTTTATTTAATTTTATCGTCACTTTCGATCGTGCATCAAGAGATGACCAGACCATTGCTACTTTCTCCTGAAACTGTATGAACGACTTATGATTCGGTGATCACTCCCCCATTCACATGCAACACTTGTCCGGTAACATAGGAGGCATCATCGGATGCCAAATAAACGTATGTCGGAGCCAGTTCGAACGGTTGCCCGGCACGTTTCATGGGAGTTTCTGTTCCAAAAGTTTTTACAAATTCAGCCGAAAAGCTCGATACAATTAAGGGAGTCCAGATCGGTCCCGGAGCCACGGCATTTACTCGAATCCCTTTTTTCACCAACTGGAATGACAACGAACGGGTAAATGAGACAATGGCTCCTTTCGTTGACGAATAATCAACGAGCAGAGGATGACCGGCATAAGCTGTCACGGAGGTCGTACTGATGATCGAACTTCCCCTCCGCAGGTAGGGCAAAGCCGCCCGGGTAAGAAAAAAATGCGGATAAATATTCGTTTGAAATGTATTTTCCAACTGCTCCCTCGTAATGTTTAAAATACTCTTTTGCGGGAACTGTACCGCCTGATTCAACACCAGGATATCCAATTTTCCAAAATACTTGATGGTCTTGGCTACGACTTTATAACAAACGGATTCTTCCCGCAGGTCACCCGGGATCATCAAACAACTGCGACCGTAATGTTCAACCATTCTCTTCGTTTCGTTCGCATCTTCATGTTCATATAGATAAGCGATCGCCACGTCTGCACCTTCCTTTGCAAATCCGATGGCAACCGCCCGACCGATGCCACTATCACCGCCGGTGATAATCGCAACCTTGTCCTTTAATTTACCACTTCCTTTAACATATGGATTGTCAGAGATCGGCAGGGGGTTCATCAAGTATTCCAAACCGGGTTGTTGTTCCTGGTGCTGTGGCGGAAAGGTCAAGGGAATTTGTTTGCAAATCGTTTGGAAACCGTAGTACGGATACATGGGTATCATAGACGATACCTCCCCGACACGATGGTGGTACCGTAGAGTATTCACCCGGAACGTCCAATATTCCTAACCCGGTTGATTTCACTTTAAAACCAGGGGCGGTCGCGATTGAGAACCCCTGACGGAAAGCGATGCGTACCCGAACTGCCCGTGATACCGGCAACGTGTGCGCCGCGTCATTCCCCGGCAAACCCGTTCCATGGCAAGAAAAGCCTGCTTCCGAAATTCAAAGGCGGCCACAATGTTCATCCTGCTTTACATCCACAAACGATGGCTTTTCAAATATGCTGGCTGATCCGTCAGTTCAATCCGATCTTCATCCCAGCGATTTCCGTGGTGTGATGAATCGGACAAGCTAAAACACCCGAAGTCCCGCACCGATCAAACCGGCATCTCCCCGGAGGGTGGTGACCCGAATCCGGTCCAGGGCTGCGTGTTGCTCCGGGATCAAGAGAGGCTGCAGCTCCCGTTTTAAATCCGTGAGGAGTTCGGGGTGATTTTGCATGACGCCGCCGCCCAGCACAATCCGATGGGGATCAAGCAGACTGATGACTGTGTGCAATCCCCGTGCCAGGCAGCTGACCGCCTCGCGTACCACTTGAGTTGCCACAGGATGCCCTTGACGGTAAGCCCGGATCACTTCCCGGGTTGTATATCCTGGTTGCCGATCCTGTTCCGCCTGCATCCGGCGTTCAATCGCGGGACCGGACGCAATGGCTTCCAAGCTGCCTTCCAGACCCGCACCTTCCTGAATCTTGAGCAATCCCAATTCGCCGGCAAAACCCGCACCTCGCACAAAAGATCCCTGATGAATGATACTGCAGGCAATGCCGGTGCTGACAGTGAGATAAACAAAGGTTTCGTTTGCCGATTTCCCCGCCATGGACCATTCACCGTAAGCGGCCATGCAAACATCGTTATCCAGAATCACCGGAACAGAAAAGATCTCCCGCAGCCTCCGCACGACAGGGAAATGGTCCCAGGGAAGATTGTTTTGATATACCGCGATTCCTTTCTCCCGATCCACCTTTCCCGGCACTCCGACACCCATTCCGGCGATATCTTGCACTTGGATGTCCGCCTGTGCCAGCACTTGACGAATGCAGGAAACCACTTGGCCAAACATGGCTTCCCGTTCCTGAGGGATACTTTTCAACTCGCTCCGAAACGAACAGTTCCCTGACCGGTCGACCAGCGCACCGGCAATTTTCGTTCCTCCAATGTCTAAAGCCAGCGCATAGTTTGTCATGACGTCACTCTCCGATGGAGATTTTCACCACTTGATTTAAATTCCTGGGTTGATCCGGATTTAAGCCCAGCTTGACAGCCCGGCAGTAAGCCAGCATTTGAAAATGGGGAAGGAGCAGGATGGCCTGGCAAGAGCCGGAAAGATCGGTCTCAATCACCAATGCGGTATCGGCTGAAACCTGATCTGCGCAATGGCCAACTGCAACCGCATGCCCCCCGAAAGAGCGAATTTCCTCCATCAGCGGGGCATCCAATTCTTTCGTTTTTTCAGAAGTGAAGAGAATAACCGCCGTCCGGTCATCGACGATGGAAATCGGTCCATGCCTGAATTCCAGAGTGGAGTAGCTTTCGCATTCGGTTTGTGTCATTTCCTTCAGCTTTAGCGTCGCTTCGCGGGCAATCCCGGTTAATACACCGGAACCGAGGAAAATGAAACGGCGGTATTGTAAATTCTCCGCCAGCTCCCGAATTTGCGGTAATTGGCCGATTACTTGATCCATTTGCTCCGGCAATCGGGTCAACTCGTTCCATATCCGATCGTTTTGGCTTGTTTTAGCCGAGTAGAGCTGAAGCGCATACAGCATATTGGTGAAGGATTGGGTCATCACCACACTTTTTTCCTTGATATGATCCAGCACGATGCTCTCCGCCGCCAGGCGGGCCAATGCAGAACCGGCATGGCAAGTGACAGCCATCACCCCGATCTCTTTGCGGCCGGCAATCGTTTTACATGCGGCAACCGCTTCTGAGGTGGTTCCGGACCGGGAGATGATCACCAGTTGGTATTTCAGGCCTTTGGCAAACACTTGTTCAGGATGGAGAATCACTTCTGAAGCGGGAACTGCCAGTGCCGGCTTTCCGGTCACTTCCTGGAAAAAGCGGGCGGCCGAGACAGCCAGATAATAGGAGGTTCCGCAACCGGAAAAGACAGTCAGATCAGGATCTTTTTCATGAAATCTCTGCTCCTTGACCATTTGCAGGGTTTGCTTCAGTGCGTCCGGCTGACTGATGATTTCGTCATAAGTATGACTTGCTACCAACCTCTTCACTCTCCCTCATTAAGTTATGGACAGACGTACCAACTTCACCTGTGGGTTAAATTCCCGAATCCGGTCCGGAACGATTTCCCCGGCTCTTTCTTCCAGCGCATTGGCCGCACCGCAGGCAACAGCCCATTGTATACACTCTTCCAGGCTGCGATGTTCCGCAAGCCCCGCCACGAAGCCGGCCACAAAGGAATCCCCGCTGCCCACCGGATTGACGGCTTCGATTTGCGGCGGGATCGCGAGCCAGGCTCCGGCATCCCGGCGGGAGACGATCGCCCCTTCCGCTCCCAGAGAGACAGCGATCCACTCCACTCCGTGTTGGTGCCACTCTTGGATCACCTGTCCGATTTCTTCCCGAGTCAGCATGTTTGCGCCCAGGATCTGCCTGACTTCATCCAGATTGGGTTTGACCATGAACGGGCATGCGTCAAGCGCCGCCCGAAAGGCTGCCCCGCTCGTATCCAAAACCGCTTTGGCTCCGGACTGCTGAACGAGGTGAACCAGCTGTTGATAAGCCGACTGATCCAGCCCCAGGGGGAGACTTCCCGAAAAAACGACAAAGGAACTTTGTTTGGCCAGGTCCGCGCATTTGTCTTTCATCCGCTTCCACTCCGCAGGGGAAATGGCTGGACCCGGTTCAAGGACTTCTGTCCCGACCCCTTGATCGTCAATCATGTTGAGGCAAAGGCGTGATTCACCGCTTACCCGGCAGAAATCATGATTGATGTGCATTTCATCCAACAGGTGACAGATCCGTTGTCCGTTATAGCCGCCGATCAATCCTGTCGCTACCACCTGCTGCCCGAGGCGATGCAGCACCTTGGCAACGTTAATCCCTTTGCCGCCCGGGGCCTCGGTCACCTGCTGAACGCGGTGGATCCGGCCGCACTTCAGCTCTCTGATCCGGTATGTTTTATCGATGGCCGGATTGAGTGTCACGGTAGTTATCAACAGGTCGTTGCCCCTTTCCGTGAAATGGTGCTGATTTTTTCTTTCACAACCCGCTCTGCAGCTTGACGCGCAGGGATAAAGTACTTCCGAGGGTCTTCTTCCTCCGGGTGAAGAACGAGATAATTACGCAATTCTTTCACAAATGCGGCCTTGAGCTCTGTCGAAAAGTTGACCTTGCTGATTCCGAATGAAAGAGACGCTTGCAGGCTTTCTGCCGGAACTCCGGACGCGCCGTGCATCACCAGCGGGATTCCGACTCTTCTGTTAATTTCATCAAGGAGTTGCAAATCCAATTTGGGCTCTTTTTTATACTTGCCGTGAGCTGTTCCGAATGCCGGAGCCAAAAAATCAATTCCGGTTTTCCTCACAAATTCTGCGGCCAGCTCCGGATCGGTAAACATCGCCTTGCTACCTTCCACATGCAAATCGTCTTCCGTCCCGCCGATGGTCCCGAGCTCCGCCTCGACCGGCACGCCACATTCTTTCGCCAGTTGTACCGCCTCCCGGACCAAGCGCACATTTTCGGCAAACGGAAGCCGGGAACCATCGATCATGATCGACGTATAACCGGCTTTTAAACATTGCTTCACGACTTCCAGGCTGTTTCCGTGATCCAGATGAAGGGCTACCGGAACTTTCGCCTGCTCCGCCGCCAATTTGGCCATCGAAGCCAGATACTCGATGCCCACATAGCGAATCGTGCCCGGAGTGGTCGCCAGAATGACCGGAGCACCAAGCGCTTCTGCTCCGGCGATCACCGCTCTGATTCCCTCTAAGTGATGAACGCCAAACGCTCCGACTGCATATCCATTCCGGTAAGCATCCTCCAGCATCTCCCTGGTTGTCACTAAGGCCATTTCTTCCTCCCCCTCTCATGCTGGTTTTGATCTAATCTAATCATATTTTCTGTTTAGTGTAAAGATTTATACACTAAAAATGCACACATTCGATCATTTTTTTGTTCATTTATTTTCATATCCAAGCCTATCAACCCAAAAAAGTGTATAATTAGTACCATCATGACTTTTTTATGAGAAGTTCATGAGTGATGATGTCATCAAGAAAGGCTCGCAACAAAAAATCTTAAGCCGACCATAGGTGCATCCATATGAAATCCAACCAAAAACGCAAAGAATTGATCATGGAAATGTTCAAAACAGAGACTTTTTTGAAGATTGCCGATCTCAGCAAACAGTTTCAAGTCAGTGAAATCACGATCCGCAGGGATTTTGACGAACTGGAGGCCAAAGGATGGGTGACGAAAGTTCCGGGAGGAGCCGTTTTACGCCAGCCGACGGGGGAAAATTCGCTCCAGGAAAAAGAGCGCTTTCAACAGGAAGAAAAATTGAGCATTGCCAAAAAATGCAAAGAGATCGTGCAAGACGGCCAGGTGGTCATGCTCAGCGCGGGCAGCACGACCATGTATATTGCCCGTGAATTGAAAGATAAAAAAGAGCTAACCGTCGTAACCACCGGCATCAATATCGCATTCGAATTATCCGGGTTGCCCCATATTCAGCTCGTCATCGCCGGCGGGCCGGTCCTCCCCAAATCCTATGCCATGGTAGGACATATTGCGGAGAGAACCTTGAAGGAATTAAAAGCGGACATCGCCTTTATCGGCGTTGACGGGATCGATCTCGAACACGGTTTCACCACCACCCACCTGTCGGAAGCGTACACCGATCTCACGATGATGCAGTCGGCCAAACGGTCGATTGTGGTGGCCGATCATACAAAATTCGGCAGAGTGGCCTTATCCGTCGTTGCGCCCATCGAACAGGTTTCGGAGATCATCACCGATGCCAAAACAGATCCCCGTTTCGTGAGCGAGCTGGAAAAAAGGGGAATAACCGTGATTCGACCGATTTGACCGCTCCCCATGCCTAAAGGCAGGGGATTCTTGGGTAATCTCCCGCAACCGGGAGAAATAGACCAAGCTCAAACCGTGGGCCCCACGGCGATGAATCTTAAACCTTCTTGCAGAATGTTTTTGGCGGCATGGATGTCCCGATCTTGATGAACACCACATTCCGGGCATGTCCAAT
>NZ_FOCQ01000018.1 GCF_900110165.1 Lihuaxuella thermophila | reverse complement strand
CCTCGCTAGGCTATCTGACGCCGATGGAGGTCTATTCTGGAGAGCTCTCCACTCATGTTGCTTGACCTCCGTCGCATTCTGAGGGTAGCATTACAGAGATTTTAAAGCAGCTAAAAGCTCCGCTTGGCAAGTTTGCTGTACTCGGAAATCATGATTATTGGGGCGATGTTGCATTAGTCCAAACATGTCTGCAGGAATCCGGGTTTACTCTACTTAAAAACCAAGTAACGGAAATTAAACATAAAACCGACCACATCTATATATCCGGCTTAGACGATGTCCTCGAAGGTTCACCGGATATGAATCAAGTGATCCAGCCGACTCAAAATCATGATGATCGTTTTCATATCATACTCGTCCATGAACCTGATTATGCTGATGCTGTTGCTTACCATCATGTGGATCTGCAACTTTCGGGGCATAGCCATGGCGGGCAGATCAACTTCCCTATGATTGGAGCAATGGTTACACCTGTGGGTTCAAAGAAATATATTAGCGGATTATATAAAATTAATGAAAAGCTGACTCTCTACACGAATCGGGGAATCGGAACTACCATTTTACCATTCCGGTTTCTATGCAGACCGGAGTTAACGATCATAGAGCTTTAATTTGGAGCTCTACTGAATTCAAGGTGAGTATTTCCGGATATTCCGTCTTGGGAGGCATTCAACCTTTTTTGGGCCGAATATTCATCTGATGCGGTATGTGACGGTTTGTTCATTGTGTTCTTTTTCAGTGGGAATGTTCGGAAAGTATTCATCTGTGTTGAAAATGGCTGGCGATCCAGGCAAACTATCGCTGCAACATTGAGATATCCGCCCAAAATCAGGTACACTCCCCATACTGCCACTGGCGCGAGATCCATCAACAAAACGGGAAATGATAAAATAGTTCATCATCCATTTAATAGAATAGATGGTGCATCAGAATGTAAAAAAGTCCTCTTCTGATGGAAAAGAGGACTTTTTCTGTGAGTACAAGCCTGAGGCTCCGTATATGGATCAACGGAGCATTTCTTATGGAAACGGTTTTGGCTCTGGAAAGGGCTTAGCTTCAGGAAACGGTTTGGCTTCAGGAAAAGGTTTTGCCTCAGGAAATGGTGCCGGTTTCGGGAAAGGCTTGGGATCAGGAAAGTCTTTGCCATCTTCTGCCGGGATAATAATGATTTCCACCCGGCGGTTTTTTTGACGGTTTTCTTCAGTGTCATTCGGAGCGATGGGCTGGCTTTCTCCATAACCTTTTGTCTCAAAAACGACACTGGAATCGACATGACTCTGAAGAAATGCTTTCACGCTTTCAGCTCTTTTTTGCGATAACTCCAAATTGTAACTCTCTGATCCTGTATGATCCGTATGGCCTGATATCAGCACTTTGACCCGGGGATATTTCTGAAGCCCCTCGGCAAAGGTAGATAATACTTTATTTGCTTCCGGTTTTAAGTTGTACTGATCCGTATCAAACAGGATGTGATCAGGGATTTGGATTTTAATCTGGTCATCAACCGTTTGAAATTGAACTTGAGGGAACTCTGCGGGTTTGGGAAACTCCGCTGGTTTTGGAAAAGGTTTCGCTTCCGGAAAAGGCTTGGCTTCCGGAAATGGTTTTGCTTCCGGGAAAGGCTTTCCCTCCGGAAATTTAGGACCGGATTCTTGTTGGCTACAAGCCGTTAAAATCGTACCTGCCAAACAAAAAACAATAATTTGTTTATGTATGGAGAGCTTCATCATTTCCGGCGCAGGAAATTCATATTAAGTCAATTCAGGTGTTTGCGCCTTTCTCCTTTCTAATATTTTGTATGATAACATTATAGTACCAAATCGAAGTTTTTTAAATAAACCTGTCGCCAAAAAATGAGAAAAAGCCACCTGCTCATGCAAGTGGCCATATGCTCAAACGTGAACAATATCAAATGTGCATATCAAGCAAATTTGGTCTTCCCCAGCTTTTGCATTAGGGTTGAATTTTCCAAGTAGCTGAACTTCCGTTTTGTGTGATGGTCAAGGTATAGGGTCCGGATCCGGATGTGTCAAACACCAATACACCCCGTGGCACTTTGGAATGTCCGGGCAGCGTGGTGGTAACATAGTTTAATTCGGTAATGCCATACGGGCTGTACTGTGCCTCTGCTTTGAGCCCATTTGCATCGGTTAATGTCGCATCGTCGGCATATACTGCTCGCGTCTGGTCTCCGTTGTTGGTGATCGAAGCATCAATGACGATGTATTTACCGTTTTTCGGCTGGCTTGTATCATTGCCCGATACTTCGCGAACCGCATTGACAGTGACGGTTAAATCGCCTACCGTTTTCGTTTGTCCAACATCACTTGAACCTTGAGATTGGTTTGTTGCGTTTTGGTTATTAGCCGCATTTTGAGCATTTTGATTATTGGCGGCGGATGTATTCTGATTGTTGGCCGCATTTTGAGTGTTTGCGTCATTGGAAGCAGGAGCTGGTTGACCGATACTGATGGTGCAACCGGTAAGAGTAAAGATACTAATCAGAGTAACGAGCAGTAATTTACTTTTCATTCCAGAGTCCTTCTGATGAATTATGTATCAATAATTTGGTATTATAGCATTCTAAAATGGACTGACAACGTGCCAGCCACCTGTAAAAAGTAGACCATTCTCGTAAAAATTAAAGTCTTTAGGGGCGAAATTAGAGGCTACTCCCGATTATCAAAAATGACGATCGCAGATCCGGGTGTTTAAATCAAAAAATATTTCAAGGTCTTCATCCAGCTCTGATCTTCATTTCGGTGTCCATCGCCCATCAAAAAAATGCGTCACCTTTTCAACCGTTTTATGTACGGCGAAAGATGACGCATTCTCGGATCATGTGATTGGCGCGCCTACCAGGATTCGAACCTGGGCACCTGGTTCCGGAGACCAGCGCTCTATCCCCTGAGCTATAGGCGCAAGATCAAATTGACAAAAATGATTATAACACAGTCCATTTCAATTGTGCAAGAGAAATCTCCTACTTTTTTATTACGGATCAAATTGTTCATCCGGTGTGGGGGTTAACAGAGAGCAAATGTATGGATGGTCTTGAATCACTGCGTTTTCCGATCAGCATCGGGACCTAGAGAGAAATGGTTTTGCCTGTCAAATAAGAGGCGGTGAAAAACTTGCCAATCCTCTTTGGATCAGATAAAATGAAATTGATAAGTCGGGGTATTTTTTTTGAACTGATTGGGACGTTTTAAGCTACGCGGGACATAAAACGTCCCTGGAGGTAGCCATGGAGAAGATACTCAACATCCAAAAACAACTATTGCCCGATTTGCTTCAGGTGATGCGCAAAAGGTATGAAATCCTGCGCCATATCCAACTGATGCAACCTGTAGGCCGACGCAGTTTGACCGCGGCATTGCATACGACAGAAAGAGTTTTGCGAGCGGAAGTCGATTTTTTGAGGGCGCAGGGGCTGGTCGTTGTCGATCCGTCAGGAATGAGGCTGTCGGCAGGCGGAGCCGATTTGCTTGCCGAGATGGAACCTTTGATCAAAGAGCTGTTTGGCCTCACGCAGTTGGAAGCAGAACTGGCCGCATACCTCGGCGTTCGCCAGGTGATCGTCGTTCCCGGTGATGCGGACGAGTCCGATTGGGTGAAAAAGGAGCTGGGGCGTGCGGGGGCAAGGCTGCTCAAGCAAGTGTCCATCCCTGATCAGATTGTGGCAGTAGCTGGTGGCAGCACGATCTATGCCGTCGCTGAGATGATGATGCCAACCCCGGCACTGAAAATGACGACCTTTGTCCCGACGCGCGGGGGTCTGGGGGAAGCCGTGGAGCTGGAAGCCAACTACATCGCCTCCCTGATGGCCAAAAAAACGGGCGGCAAATACCGCCTGATGCATGTTCCCGAGCAATTGAGCGAGGAATCGTACCAAACCCTCATCCGGGAACCGCATATTCGGGAAGTCCTGGATTGTTTGCGCAGGGCGAGAATCGTCATTCACGGTGTCGGTGACGCCAAAAAAATGGCCATCCGCCGCAAATCTCCGCCTGAGGTGCTGAAGAAACTGGAAGAGTCGGGAGCCGTCGGAGAATCGTTTGGCTACTACTTTAACCGCCAGGGGGAAATCGTCCACCGGGTGCAAACGGTGGGCTTACAACTGCAAGAATTGACCCGGGTGGAAAAAATGATCGCCGTTGCGGGAGGCGCCAGTAAAGCGGAAGCCATCTCTTCGATTTGTTCCATCCTCTCGCGGGATACCTTGATTACAGACGAGGGAGCGGCACGGGCCATCCTGCAAAAAGTCGTCCGCTCTTAGAGAAATAAGCGGGTGGGTTCGTGGTCATAATATCTTGAGAGACAACAGGAGGAAATGAGAATGGCAAAAGTGAAAGTGGGAATTAACGGTTTTGGACGTATCGGACGCAATGTGTTTCGCGCCATGTTGAACCATCCTGAATTGGAAGTGGTTGCCGTCAACGATTTGACAGATTCCAAAACACTGGCACATCTCCTGAAATATGACTCTGTCCACGGTAAACTGGAGGCTTCCGTTGAAGCGACTGCGGAAGGCTTCTCCGTCAACGGGCGTGAAGTGAAGGTACTCGCTGAACGGGATCCCGCCCAACTTCCGTGGGCTGATTATGGTGTGGAAATTGTAGTCGAGTCTACCGGCCGCTTTACCAAACGGGAGGATGCTGCCAAACATCTGCAAGGCGGCGCGAAGAAAGTGATCATCTCGGCTCCGGCTTCCAATGAAGATATCACCATCGTGATGGGAGTAAACCACGATAAATATGATCCGGCTGCCCATCATGTGATTTCCAACGCCTCTTGCACCACCAACTGCCTGGCCCCGTTTGCCAAAGTGCTCAATGAAAAGTTCGGCATCCGCCGCGGTCTGATGACCACCGTACACGCGTACACCAATGACCAGCAAATTTTGGATCTGCCGCACAAGGATTTGCGCCGGGCACGTGCCGCCGCTGAGTCGATCATCCCGACCACCACGGGTGCCGCCAAAGCCGTTTCCCTGGTACTGCCTGAACTGAAAGGAAAACTGAACGGTTTCGCCATGCGGGTTCCGGTTAAAAACGTATCCGTTGTGGATCTGGTGGCTGAGCTGGAGCAAGAAGTAACCGTAGATGAAGTGAACGCTGTATTGCGCGAAGCGGCAGAAGGAGAGTTGAAAGGAATTCTCGCTTATTCCGAAGAGCCACTTGTATCGGTAGACTACAACGGTGATCCTCATTCCTCCACGATTGATGCTCTTTCCACCATGGTATTGGAAGGCAACATGGTGAAAGTGGTTTCCTGGTATGACAACGAGTGGGGTTATTCCAATCGCGTGGTCGATCTGGCAAGCTACATTGCCAGCAAAGGTTTATAATGTGATCACAGATAAAGTGTTATCCTGAAAACTAAAATGTGTTATACTTTATGGCGGTATGTATCACCCCATTTTGGGTGAAACGGTGAAGTGAGTGGGTCCATGAGGAGAGTTTCTCTCCTCTTTCTCATGCTTTAAGGAGGAACGTAACGCCATGAATAAGAAATCGATCCGCGATGTGGATGTTCGAGGGAAACGCGTATTCTGCCGCGTTGATTTTAACGTGCCCATGGAAAACGGCAAAATCACTGACGATACCCGCATTCGGGCTGCCTTGCCCACCATTCGCCATCTGGTGGACCAAGGAGCCAAAGTCATTCTGGCCAGCCATTTGGGACGTCCCAAAGGCAAAGTTGTGGAAGAAATGCGCTTAACCCCGGTAGCCCGCCGATTGGCGGAATATTTGGGTAAACCGGTGGCCAAAGTGGATGAAGCGGTCGGCCCTCAGGTCGAAGAACGTGTCAGCCAGTTGGAAGAAGGAGACGTTCTCCTGCTGGAAAACGTCCGTTTCTACCCCGGTGAAGAAAAAAATGACCCGGAACTGGCGCAGGCCTTTGCCCGACTGGCCGATCTTTATGTCAATGATGCCTTCGGCGCCGCCCACCGCGCCCATGCATCCACTGCAGGGATCGCCAATTATTTGCCGGCCGTGGCCGGTTTCTTGCTGCAAAAAGAGCTGGAGACGCTGGGACAGGCGCTGGTGAACCCCAGACGCCCGTTTACGGCCATTATCGGCGGTGCGAAAGTCAAAGACAAAATCGGCGTGATTGAAAACCTGCTTGACAAAGTGGATAACCTCATCATCGGCGGCGGCCTTTCCTATACTTTTATTCATGCCCAAGGATACGGAATCGGCAAGTCCCTGTTTGAGGCAGACAAAGAAGAATTGGCCAAAATGTTCATCCGTGAAGCGGAAGCAAAAGGGGTACGCCTGTATCTGCCCGTCGATGCGGTGGTGGCGGACCGGTTCGCGCCGGATGCGGATGCAAAAGTGGTCGACATCAGCGAGATCCCGGATGACATGCAAGCGCTCGATATCGGTCCGAAGACGAGAGAGCTGTTTGCCGATGTGGTAAAATCTTCGCAGCTGGTCATCTGGAACGGCCCGATGGGTGTGTTTGAATTTGACCGTTTTGCCCAAGGAACCAACGCGGTGGCCAAAGCACTGGCGGAAACGGATGCGATGACCATTGTCGGCGGGGGAGATTCGGCCGCAGCGATTGAAAAAGCAGGACTCGCAGATCAGGTGGATCACATCTCGACAGGCGGAGGAGCCTCCCTGGAGTTGTTGGAAGGAAAAGTGCTTCCGGGAGTGGCCGTGCTAAACGACAAAGAATAGGTGGTGTCCAGATTGCGAACTCCCGTGATTGCAGGAAACTGGAAAATGCACAAAACCGTTGAGGAAGCCGTTGATTTTGTGGAAACCATTCAAAGATCGGAACTTCCCGGTGAGGTGGAAACCGTGTTGTGCGCTCCGTTTCTGGCTCTGCCCGCCCTCGCGGAGAAAGCGAAAGGAAGCAAAATCGGAATCGGGGCACAAAATGTGCACTGGGAAGAACAAGGGGCTTATACAGGCGAAGTCAGTGTCCCCATGTTGAAAGCGGCAGGGGTTCAATATGTGATTATCGGTCATTCGGAGCGGCGGACCTATTTTGCCGAGACGGATGAAACAGTCAACCGGAAAGTGAAAGCGGCCATCGCCGGGGGACTGACCCCGATCGTCTGTGTCGGTGAGGTGCTGGAAGAGCGTGAAAGCGGACAAACCAAACAGGTTGTGCAGGAGCAAGTCAAAAAGGGGTTAAACGGCCTTTCTTCCGAAGAAATGAAAAAAGTGATCATCGCGTATGAGCCGGTCTGGGCCATCGGAACAGGGAAAGCCTCGACGGCCGAAGACGCGGAGGAAGTGATCAGCTTTATCCGCAAAACGGTCGCCGATCTGTTTGACCAGCAGGTGGCCAATGAAGTGCGTATCCAATACGGGGGCAGCGTCAAACCGGAAAATATCGGAACCTACATAGCCCAGCCCAATATCGACGGGGCTTTGGTGGGAGGAGCCAGCCTGGAGCCCGCCTCCTTCCTCAAGCTTGTTGAGGCTGCTGCGGGGGATCGCTCATGAGCCGGCCGAAACCAGTCCTGCTATGTATTCTGGATGGCTTTGCCCTCAGGGAAGAAAGGTACGGAAACGCAGTCGCCCAAGCAAACAAACCGAATTTTGACCGCTTTTGGAACGAGTATCCCCATACCACGCTGAAGGCCAGCGGCAATGCCGTCGGGCTTCCGGAGGGGCAAATGGGCAACTCCGAAGTGGGACATCTGAATATCGGAGCCGGTCGTGTGGTGTATCAGGATCTGACAAGGGTGACCAAATCGATCGAGGAAGGCGAGTTTTTTGAAAATGAAACCTTCCTGAATGCGATCCGGCATGTCAGGGAACACAACAGCCAGTTGCACCTGTACGGACTGGTCTCCGACGGCGGGGTGCACAGCCACATCCGGCATTTATTTGCCCTGTTGGAGCTGGCGGCGAAGGCAAAACTGGATAAAGTGCGGGTGCACGCTTTTCTGGACGGCCGTGACGTTGCGCCGGACAGCGCCGTTCGCTATATCCAGGAGCTGCAGGATAAAATGCGCGAGCTGGGCGTCGGCAAGCTCGCCACCATCCAGGGCAGGTATTACGCGATGGACCGTGACAAGCGCTGGGAGCGGACGGAAAAATCATATCGCGCCATGGTATACGGAGAAGGCCCGAAATATACGGATCCGGTTCAGGCGATCCAAGAATCGTACGAGAAATCGGTATATGATGAGTTTGTCATGCCAACCGTAATGGTGGATGAAAACGAACAGCCGGTCGGACTGATTCAAGACAATGATGCGATTATTTTCTTCAACTTCCGGCCGGACCGGGCGATCCAGATCTCACTCGCCTTCACCAATGAGGATTTCCGTGGTTTTGACCGCGGTCCGAAACGGCCCGAAAACCTGTACTATGTCTGCCTGACCCATTTCAGTGAGACGGTAAACGGATATGTGGCTTATAAACCGACCAATCTGGATAATACCTACGGTGAAGTGATCGCCCAGCACAATCTGAAACAGCTGCGCATCGCCGAAACGGAGAAATATCCGCACGTCACCTTTTTCTTCAGCGGCGGACGGGAGGAGCCCTTCCCCGGCGAAGAGCGCATCCTGATTCATTCGCCCAAAGTGGCCACCTACGATTTGAAACCGGAAATGAGTGCCTACGAAGTAACGGAAGCCCTGCTCAAAGAAATCGAAGCGGAAAAGCACGACACCATTATCCTCAACTTTGCCAACCCGGATATGGTCGGACATTCCGGGAAGTTGGAGCCCACCATTCGCGCCGTGGAGGCGGTTGATGAATGTTTGGGAAAAGTGGTGGATCTGGTACTCGCTAAGGGTGGAGTGGCCGTGATTACCGCCGACCATGGCAATGCGGACATGGTAATGGATGAAGAAGGCCGCCCGCATACGGCCCACACCACTTTCCCCGTGCCGTGCATTGTGACGGACAAATCGGTTGAACTCAGGGATGACGGGATTCTGGCCGATCTGGCCCCGACCCTGTTACACCTGATGCAACTTCCTCAACCCAAAGAAATGACGGGAAAATCACTCATCAAATCATGAAGCGGAGGGTTAACCATGACCACAATTATGAACGTATATGCCCGTGAAGTGTTGGATTCCCGCGGCAATCCAACCGTTGAAGTAGAAGTGATCCTGGAATCCGGCGCGATGGGCCGTGCCATTGTTCCTTCCGGCGCTTCCACCGGCGCTTATGAAGCGGTCGAACTCCGGGACGGGGACAAAGGCCGCTATTTGGGCAAAGGTGTTCTGAAAGCCGTGCAAAACGTAAATGAGGTGATCGCTCCCCACATCGAGGGCATGGATGCCTTGGATCAAGTAGCGATTGACCAAGCTCTCATTCAACTGGACGGAACTCCGAACAAAGGCAATCTGGGCGCCAATGCCATCCTGGGTGTGTCGATGGCTGTCGCCCGTGCCGCTGCCGACGCATTGGGCCTTCCGCTCTACGCCTATCTCGGAGGCTTTAACTCCAAAGTCCTGCCTGTTCCGATGATGAACATCTTAAACGGCGGCGCTCATGCCGACAACAATGTGGATATCCAGGAATTCATGATCATGCCGGTCGGGGCGGAAAGCTTGCGCGAAGCCGTCCGCATGGGTGCGGAAATCTTCCATCACCTGAAAGCCGTGCTGAAGGAAAAAGGTTCTGCCACCAGTGTGGGTGACGAAGGCGGCTTTGCCCCGAACCTGTCCTCCAATGAAGAGGCGCTGCAAACCATTGTGGCGGCGATTGAGCGGGCCGGCTATAAACCGGGAACAGATGTCATGCTCGCGCTCGACGTTGCTTCCACCGAATTGTACAAGGACGGAGTCTATCACTTTGCCGGTGAAGGCGTGACCCGCACTTCGGAAGAAATGATCGCTTACTATGAAGAGCTGGTCAGCAAATATCCGATCATCTCCATCGAAGACGGCCTGTCTGAAGATGACTGGGAAGGTTGGAAACTGCTCACCCAGCGTCTGGGCAATAAAGTGCAACTGGTGGGAGACGACCTGTTCGTGACCAACACGGAACGGCTCGCCCAGGGAATTGAAAAAGGAGTGGGCAACTCCATTCTGGTCAAAGTCAACCAAATCGGTACATTAACCGAAACGTTTGACGCGATTGAAATGGCCAAACGGGCCGGCTACACGGCAGTGATCTCCCACCGCTCCGGCGAATCGGAGGACACGACCATTGCCGATATCGCTGTGGCAACCGGAGCGGGTCAAATTAAAACAGGAGCTCCGTCCCGCACCGACCGTGTCGCCAAGTACAACCAATTGATCCGCATTGAGGACGAACTGGATTTCACCGCGCAATATCCAGGAAAAGCGGCATTCTACAACTTAAAAGGCTAATCCCGTTCAATGTCTTATCCAAAAAACCCGGCACTCGCTGCCGGGTTTTTTATTCCTAACATTTGTCAGCCGGCTGAATAGAAAGTTTTAAATTATAGTATAATGAACTGAAAAAAATTTTTTTCTGAGAGGAAACGGGTGAAAATGAATCAACAGTCAAAAGGGATCGCTTATATAAGAGCTTCGTATCCGTATCTTTCACCTAAATTTCAGGCAATTGTCGATCATATTCTCGAACATCCGCGAGATGTGGTTCATTTGTCCATTTCTGAGCTGGCTGAGCTGACCAAATGCTCGGAGGCTACGATTTTCCGTCTTTGCAAACAGTTGGGGTTCAGGGGATATCAAGATTTAAAAATCTCCTTAGCCCGGGAAGTGGTCGACCAACCCGTGCAACATATTCATGAAGAGATTCAAGATGACGACGATATGATTACGATTGCCCGCAAGGTCTTTCAGGCCAATATCATCGGAATTAACGATACCATGCAACTGCTGGAACCCGAATCCTTGCAAGAAGCCGTCGAATGGCTGGATCAGGCGCAGAGGGTAGAATTTTACGCCACCGGAGGTTCAGCCCCGATTGCCCAGGACGCCTATCATAAGTTCATCCGAACAGGATTGAATTGTATCGCCCATTCGGATGCGCACTTGCAAGTGATGTCGGCAAGTCTGCTAAACGAACGGTGTGTGGTGGTAGGAATTTCGCATTCAGGAAGCAATGTCGATATCCTTGAATCTTTCCAGGTAGCCAAACAATCGGGAGCCAAATTGATCGCCATTACCAGTTACAAGAAATCCCAGCTGGCCCAGCTGGCAGATCTCAGCCTGTACACATCAACCAGGGAGACCGCTTTCCGTACGGAAGCCATGTCGGCCCGCATTGCCCAACTCTGCATTATCGATGCGCTCTATGTCGGCTTATCGATGAAAAGGCAGGAAGAAACACTGAAAAACTTGGACAGAATCCGCCGGGTGATCTCAAATAAAAGGATCTGACAGAAAGAGTCGAAAAAAATTTTTTTATAATATCGATTGATATGAGAAATTTTTTTTAATACAATAATGAAAACGCATTCAGTTTCGGGAGGTGAGGGGTCCGGTGAACCATTCAAAAGTTTTTATTGGAATCGATATCGGGACGACAAATACAAAAGCAGTCGTGTTCGGGCCCAAAGGCCGGATCATGGGCAGCCATTCCGTGGAATATCCGCTCCATCATCCGCATCCTTCCTGGTCCGAACAAGATCCTGATCGGATCTTACAGGCCGTGATCGATTGTGTCAGAAACGCGGTGTTAAAGGCAGGAGTGAATCGGAATGCCATCACGGCCGTCGGCCTGAGTACGGCCATGCATTCATTGATCGTATTGGACGGTGCCGGCCGACGCCTGACAAACAGCATCATTTGGGCAGACAACCGGAGTGTGGAACAGGCGGAAAAGATCAAAAATGAATGGTCGGGCCATGAAATCTACAAGCGGACAGGCACCCCGATTCATCCGATGTCTCCCCTCTCCAAAATTTTATGGATGAAGGAACGGGATGCGGAAACGTTCAACAAAGCCGCGAAGTTTATCTCCATCAAAGAGTACATACTTTACCAATTGTTTCATCAATTGGTCGTGGATTACTCCATCGCCTCAGCGACAGGGATGTTTAACCTGCAAGAGCTGAACTGGGATCAGGAAGTTTTGAAACTCCTGGGCATCCGCGAGGATCAGCTGTCTGCGCCTGTGCCGACTACTTACGCGCTCACCGGTATGGACCGGGAAATCGCAACCCAGATAGGAATCCATCCGGACACGCCTTTTGTGATCGGTGCGAGTGACGGAGTGCTTGCCAATTTGGGTGTAGGGGCGATTGAGACGGGTGAAATCGCGGTAACGATCGGAACAAGCGGTGCAGTCCGAACCGTCACTGACCGCCCGTTAACGGATGACCAAGGCCGCACTTTTTGCTATGCACTGACCGACAAACATTGGGTTGTGGGAGGGCCCACCAATAACGGCGGGATCCTGCTAAGATGGTTGCGGGATGAATTTGCCGCTCCCGAGGTGGAAGTCGCCAAAAAGCTGGGGATCGATCCATACGACTTAATGATCCAATATGCGGAAAAGATTCCGGCCGGTTCCGAAGGGTTGTTGTTTCTTCCGTTTCTATCCGGAGAAAGGTCGCCCTATTGGAACGCCAACGCCCGGGGCTTGTTTTTCGGAATCAGCCTTCAGCATAAGCGTGAACATTTTATTCGTGCCGTGCTTGAGGGTGTGGTCATGAGTGTCTTTTCGGTTGCGGTAGCCTTGCGCGATTTGACAGGCCCTGCCAAGGATGTACGGGCTTCCGGAGGGTTTGCCCGGTCTTCATTGTGGAGGCAAATTTTATCCGATGTGATGGGATACGAGCTTTTGGTTCCGGAAAGCCACGAGGCCTCTGCTTTCGGGGCGGCTTTTCTTGCCCGGTATGCGATGGGCGAAGTGGATTCGCTGAAAACGATCAAAGATTGGATTCAAATTACCCATCGCCATCAACCTGACTTGCATAATACCCAGACGTATTTGCAGCTGTACTACATGTATGAGCGGGTTTATCGCAAACTGGAAGATGAGTTTCACATTCTGGCTCAGTTTCAGCGCAACGGGTCCTTTTAAAAAAACATCATGTGAGGAGAGTCACCATGCTGTTGTTCATTGTGTTGGCAGCCATTGCAGCTTTATTGCTGCTGATCACATGGGCCAAATGGCATCCGTTTGTCGCCTTGATAACAGTGGCGTTCGGGGTAGGGCTTGTTACGGGGATGCCGTTAGATCAAATTGTTCAGACGATTAAAGACGGATTGGGGAATACTTTGGGCTTTATCGCCATCGTGTTGGCACTGGGCACGATGCTCGGGAAAATGATGGCCGAGTCCGGGGGTGCGGAACGAATCGCCAGAACCTTGATTCAACGTTTTGGTGAAAAAAATGTCCACTGGGCCATGATGTTTGTCGCTTTCCTGGTAGGAATTCCCGTGTTTTTCCAAGTGGGTTTTGTCCTGTTGATTCCGTTGATTTATACCATTGCCAAACATACAGGGGTTTCGTTGGTTCGGATCGGAGTTCCCTTGGTTGCGGGGCTTTCCGTTGTGCACGGACTCGTACCGCCCCATCCTGCCGCGATGGCCGCAGTGGGAATTTTTAAAGCAGATGTCGGGTTGACCATCCTTTATTCCATTATTGTCGGTTTGCCGGTAGCGGTGATCGCCGGGCCGGTGTACGGAAAGTGGATAGGCGATAAAATTCACAAAACGGTCCCCAAAGAGCTGAGCGATCAGTTGGTTGTGGATCGAACAGAGGCGGAACTTCCCGGATTTTGGAATACGACCTTTACCATTTTACTGCCTGTCATTTTAATGCTCATCGCGTCCTTTGCCAAAATCCAGTTGCCGGAGAAAGACGGGACCCGGGTCGTGCTGGAGTTCATCGGGGACCCCATCGTGTCGTTGTTGATCGCAACGGTTTATTCATTCTTCAGCCTGGGATACTTCCGGGGGCTGAATAAAGACAAGATCCTGGAACTTACCAATAACTGTCTGGCTCCTACCGCGTCCATTCTGCTTGTGATCGGGGCGGGCGGTGCCTTTAATAAAGTACTGCTGGAATCAGGAGTAGGGGATTATATCGCCAAACTGGCTACCCAGTCCCATGTTTCGCCCATTTTTCTCGGTTGGTTGATTGCGGCGCTCATCCGGGTTGCCACCGGGTCCGCCACTGTATCCATGATGACCGCTGCGGGGATCGTTGCCCCCATTGCCGCCGCCATCCCGGGAACCTCTGCGGAACTGCTGGTTCTGGCAACGGGTGCAGGTTCATTAATCCTTTCTCATGTGAATGATTCCGGATTCTGGATGATCAAAGAGTACTTCGGAATGTCTGTGAAAGAAACACTGATGACATGGACGGCATTGGAAACGATCATTGCGGTCGCCGCACTTCCTCTCATCCTGTTGCTGGATCTGATTGTGTAAAAACGGACCCGAACGTTTGTCCCAACCCTCGTCGTGTCGATCCAATTTCACAAAAAATGGAGCCCGGAGGCTGACCGGGGGCGATCAGCGCATGGTTTAACTCACTTCCGTTATTGAAAAGCGGGTTGACATGTGTTACAGTTACTGCAGTGAAACAGGTGGCGAGGAGGTTAAGCCATGGAGATCGCATCCAAAATTATTCTTGCGATCATCAGTATCGGATTGATTATCGTCGTTCTGCTTCAATCCGGCAAAAGTGCGGGCTTGTCCGGAGCGATCGGCGGGGGCGCCGAACACTTGATGGGCAAAGCCAAGGCGCGCGGGATTGATGCCTTGCTCGGCAAACTGACAACGGTTTTGGCGGTTTTGTTTATGATCTTCGCCCTGATTGTGGCGTATTTCATTAAATAAACAGCTGGCATGAAGTCGGCTGTTTTTTATGTGTGTGAAAAAAGCGGCCCTTTTCCGGCCGCTTGCTTTATTCTGGGTACGATTATTCTGTTGTAAGCAGTTTTTGAATGCAAACAGGCAACAGGTCCATCAGGGTCCCAAGGGAATCCACGTTTAATCGCTCCGTCCATTGATGGGCGTCCCTGCCCAACGGACCCAGATTGATCACAGGCACATCAAACAGCTCCAATTCTTCCAGCGGAATGGAATATCCCCGATTCCACAGCGGCATGTTGGCAACGAGCCGGGACCGCGATTCCGCTGAAGCCTGCAATCCCACATAGCTGAGATCGGAAATGCCACCAAAATAGTTTTGCTTCTTCAGCGTGATTCCGTGTCTGGTCCGGGCGTAGGAGATCATGTCGGATACAACCCGCTGAATCAGGGGGGATGTTCCGGAGCAGACCGCCGGATAGTAGGGAGGGGCGAAGAAAAGTACGATCATCGGCGCTAATTCCTTGCACAAAATGGCCAGTTCGTCGACCAGTTCGATGGTTGCCTCCCGGTCATCTTTTGCCCTCCGGTCCGCCAAAACGGATCTCTCTATGCGTTCGATTTCTTCTTGGCCATGCGTGGTTAAGGCATAAGCCATCAGTTCTTCATAAGTGAGAACACGGATCTCCACGTCGGGAGGCGCAAAGCAACCGGATGCGGGAAATTGTGCGGCTTGTTTTTCATAAGACCGCTTCACCCGTTGGGCTGCTGTTTCAGCCGTTTCCAGCAATTTCCTGATCACCTCATCCACGCTTTTTTCCAGCAAAAACAGATTAAACAGCGTAACGGCCCGGTGCGGGATTTGCACGGAGTATTCTTTCTTTAAATCTTTCTGCAGCAAATTGGTGGGCGGGGGAGAGGTTTCCCCTTCCGTCACTTCGCAGAAATCCGTGTTCAGCTCCAGTTCGGAAGTCAGCAATGAGGCCATATAGTTGGCGTTTAATCCGGAAAACGGCTCGCCGACATGAGTCTCTTTTCCGTAGCAAAGAAAACCCGGCAGGATTTTTCCGATCGATCCTGTATAGATATATTTGTTTGGGTCACCGGGATACCGGGTAAACATCGGCTCCGAATTGAGAACCGCCTTATATTCGAGATGATGCCGTTTTGCCAATTCCAACAGCACAGGGACGGCTGCTCTCATCCCGGCGGAATTCACTTCTTCGTCGGGAACGGACAAGAGCAGAACATTCCCGTCGAATTTCCCTTCACACGCTTGTTCAACCATGGCTATATGCAGGGCCAAACCGGCTTTCATATCCATGGTCCCCCTGCCGAATAACCAGTTTCCCGTGTCGAGATCTTGCTTGACTTCCTCCGGCAGTTCCTCTTTGTGTGTATACAACAAGTCCGTCAGCTTTCTGGCGTCAAAGGCCATGTCTTTCCGCACACCGTAATCTTCTACATCCACCACATCAAAATGGCTGAGCAGAATGACGGTCTTTTTGGTCTGCTCCTTTTTCTTCACCAGTGCCGTGACGAAATACCGTCCGTCTCCGGTCGGGAACAGTTGCAAATGATCCCGGTGTTTTTGAAAATACGGCAGGTTCCTGAGCTGCTCAACCAGAAATTCAGCTAACTCTATTTCCGCCTCTGAACCTGTTATGCTGGGGATCCGCACAAGATCGCATAGAAGATCTGTCAATTGTTCTTTGGTTGCCCACTTTTTTTCCATGATGATCCACTCCTGTTTTCCGTCATACGGAAGATGAACGGCGGCAACGGGTGCGGCTCCCTTGTATTCTCACCGTAGCTTGCCGCATATCGGGTCGGTTTACACCGCTGCTTTCCTTTGCCATGGCAGGAAAGAGAACGGCAGGGATTTTTTTCGGAAGGGTGGAAAGAAAACACCGCCTCTATTATAAAAAATCCGGGTATTATATAAAACTATGTTCATACGCCGCCGGCCTGGTGATGGAAGCTTTGCCACCATCATGAAGCTTCCGTCACAGCGCTGCAAGACTGATTTCACACGACCCGAGCATGGCGGATGCGATGATCATCGCTGCGGATCCACTCCCTCTTTTTGACGGACTCTCTTCTTATTGTTCAAGTTTTGTTTATTGTGTGCTATGTTAGAGTAGGTGTGAAATATTTGCAATTTTTTTGTCCAACCTATATGTATCAATCGTCTAAGGTGAGATCTCCATGAACATTGTCAAACGGTCTCCGGACCCTTTTTATTATTCAGGCGGAAAGACGGGTATTCTACTCATACACGGATTTACCGGAACCCCTTCTGAACTGCGTCCGATGGGGCAATACTTTGTAGAAAGAGGATATACGGTGTATGCCCCCCTGCTGGCAGGACACGGAACCAGCCCGGAAGATATGCTGAAGACAGACTGGCAAGACTGGTGGCAAAGCGTGCTTGACGCCTATGAACGGTTAAAGAAAGAAGAGCTGGACAAAATCTTTGTCGCCGGCCTCTCCATGGGAGGTTCTCTTTCTCTCTATCTGGCGGCCCAACAACCGGTGGACGGGGTCATTTCGATGTGCTCTCCCGTGTGGATCCGCGACCGGCGGGCGATGATCGTTGACTTGGTCCGGTTTTTTATGCCGTACAAAGTCCGCAGATCACAAAAGCCGCCGGAAATTGAGCAGCATCTCGTTCCTTACGATCGGACCCCGCTCAAATGTGTGGGAAGCCTGAACCGGCTGATTCGACATGTCCGGAAATTCATCCCCCGGGTTCAAGCACCCACATTGATCATCCAGGCATGCAAAGATGAAACCGTCTTGCCGGAAAGTGCCGACTATATCTATAAAAACATCTCTTCGGAAGAAAAGTATTTATCCTGGTACGAAAACTCTTCCCATATCATCACCCTGGATAAGGAACGGAAAAAGTTGTTTCATGAAGTGGAAGCGTTTATTCAAAAAGTTTCCCACAAGTAATCGCTTGTACAAGCGATGCGATCGTTTTTGATGGAAACCCAGCAAAGAGAGGTGACAAGCTGCTGCTGGCAAGCCTGACGGTGACAGCAGCGGACCATACATGCCGATAGAACAAGAGATTCGGCGGTTTATGCTGGAAAAGGCTTATAAACCGCTCACGTTGGAGGAACTGATTGAAGCGTTTGAAGTGGATGAAGAAGAGCGCGAACCATTCATTCAACTATTGGATGAGCTGGAAGCGGACGGAAAGATCGTTCAGACCCGGGCCAAGCGGTACGGGGTTCCGGAGCGTTTTAACCTGGTTCGCGGAACATTACAGGGGAGTTCCAAAGGGTTCGGCTTCGTCATTCCGGATACGCCCAATATACCGGATGTTTACATTCATTTAAATGACATGAACGGCGCGATGGACGGCGATTTGGTTCTCGCCCGCATCCACAAGGGGAAAAAAGGCGACCGTCGTCCGGAAGGAGAGGTCGTGCGCATTTTGAAGCGGGGACGCGAAAAGATCGTCGGCACGTTCACCCGTTTATCTACCCACTTTGGCTTTGTGATTCCCGATGATAAACGAATCACCACCGATGTCTTTATCGCGCCTGAGTTGCAGATGAATGCGCGTGACGGGCAAAAAGTGGTGGTCAAGTTGCACCAGGTCACCGGACGCCACAGCGCGGAAGGGGAGATTGTCGAAATCCTCGGGCATAAAGATGATCCGGGCATCGATATTCTAGCTATTATCCGCAAACACGGCTTGCCCGAAGTATTCCCCGAGGAAGTGATCAAAGAAGCAGAGGCGATCCCCGAAGAGATCAGCGAAGAAGAGATCCAGGGGCGGCGCGATCTGCGCGGGCGGAAAATGGTCACCATCGACGGGGAAGATGCCAAGGATCTGGATGACGCGGTTTCCGTGGAGCGGCTTCCAAACGGCAATATCCGACTGGGTGTTCATATCGCCGATGTCAGTTATTATGTAAAAGAAGGGACCGCTTTGGACCGCGAAGCGTATGAACGCGGATGCAGTGTCTATCTGGTCGACCGGGTGATCCCCATGCTTCCGAAGCGGCTGTCCAACGGAATTTGCAGTTTAAATCCCAAGGTGGACCGTCTTACCATGACCTGCGACATGGAAATCGATCCCGACGGGCAAATTGTCGATTACGACATTTACCCCAGCGTGATTCGCACCAATGAACGGATGACTTATACGAATGTGAAAAAAATCGTAGTGGATGAAGATCCGGAGCTGATCCAAAGATACGAGCCGCTGGTCGAAGATTTTCGCCTGATGGCCGATCTGGCCATGGTGCTCAGGAAAAGACGCTTAAAACGGGGGGCAATTGACTTTAATTTTCCGGAAGCCAAAGTGATCGTCGATGAGCAAGGCAAACCGGTCGATATTGTGAAACGTCCGCGCACCATTGCCGAACAGTTGATCGAAGAGTTTATGCTGGCGGCCAATGAGACCGTGGCGGAACATTTTTATCGCCTGGAAGTTCCGTTTGTCTACCGGATCCACGAAAATCCGGATGCAGAAAAATTGCAGGCCTTTTATGAGTTCGTCTCCACCTTCGGATACTCGGTCAAAGGAAAGCCGGATAAAGTCAAGCCGCGGGCCCTGCAAACGCTGCTTGAAAAAGTGAGCGGAAAGCCGGAGGAGCATGTGATCAGCACCGTGATGCTGCGTTCGATGAAACAAGCGAAATACGCCGCGGAGTGCATCGGCCACTTCGGCCTGGCGGCTGAATTTTACTCGCACTTCACCTCGCCGATCCGCCGGTACCCGGACCTGCTGATTCACCGCATCATTCGGGAAGTGCTCACCCAAGGCAGCCTGACTGTGGAACGAATCGACCAGCTCAACGCTTTCCTGCCCGATGCGGCACAACAATCTTCCATTCGCGAACGCATCGCCGTCGATGCCGAGCGGGAGACCCAGGCCCTGAAACAGGCCGAGTTCATGATGGACAAAGTGGGGGAAGAGTTCGAAGGAATCATCAGCAGTGTCACTTCGTTTGGCATTTTTGTGGAATTGCCCAACACCATTGAGGGGCTGATCCATCTCAGTTACCTGACGGATGACTATTACAATTATGATGACCGGGCCTACTGCCTGATCGGCGAACGGACCGGCCGCATCTTCCGCATCGGGGACCGGGTGCGCATCCGTGTCAGCGGTGTCAATCTCGAAGAGCGGAAAATCGATTTCGAACTCCTGGAGCATTTGACGGACGAAGAATTTGAACCGATGCCAAAAGGGAAAAACAAGGCGAAAAAGAGCAAAAAAGCCAAAGCAGCTCCGGAAAACAGAAAAGCGAACGGCACCACAGGCAAGAAGAAAAAGAAGAAGGCATACCGAAATAACAAGGGTAAGAAAAAATAAAAAAGGGCGGGCTGTTGACATGCCATTTCAACAGCCCGCTCCCCGGTTCGGTGTCAAAAAGATCTGCGCAAAACCAGTCCCTAGTCACCAGTCCATTCCCCTCCCGTGATCGCTCACATGGGTCCCGTCTGTGTTTAATAGAATTTAAATTGACTACCCATGTTTATCTGTAATATAATTTACTTTGCAGCATTTTGCGGGGGTGAGGTGAAAACGATGGGCAGCAAAGGTACCAAAGTCATAGCCAGAAACAAAAAAGCTTTTCATGACTACCATATTGAAGAGCAATATGAAGCCGGCATCGTTCTCACCGGAACGGAGATCAAGTCGATCCGCCAGGGAAGGGTGAACCTGAAGGACAGCTATGCCCGCATTGATAAAGGCGAGCTGTTTATTTTCGGCATGCACATCAGCCCGTTTGAACAGGGAAACCGTTTTAACGTGGATCCCACCCGCACCCGGAAGCTGATGATGCACAAAAAAGAGATCGACAAACTCCTGGGGCTGACCAAAGTGAAAGGTTATACCCTAGTTCCGCTCGACGTCCATCTCCGAAACGGCTTCGCCAAAATCCAGCTCGGCCTCGCCAAAGGGAAGAAGCTTTACGATAAACGCGCCGTCGCGGCCAAACGGGATGCCGAGCGCGAAATCCGCCGCAAGATCAAGGAACATAATTTTAGATAAAAAGTATTGCATTTTTGTAGTACAGATGTTATAATCTAATCCTGTAATCGGCAATTTGCTCGTATTTCTCGTTCGGAATCTCGGGGGCGTTCTTGGGATTCGACGGGGATAGTTCGAGCGTCAGTAGCGAGCCGAGGGGCTGCGTCTCTCGTTAAACACGCAGATGCCAAATGTAACTGGCAAACAAGAAAACTACGCTCTGGCTGCTTAATTAACCAGCCAGGATCCGCTTCTCCATCGCCTATGTGGAGCTGTCGGGTCTCATCATTTAGTAGGCTAGCGACCTAGGGCGCCACCCTCTGGGAAGCGAAACTTCGTGTGGCTGGCCTGCGAAATCGCCTGTCACTGGGCAGTTTCAAAGGCGAGATCTGAATACAGTGACTGCGCTCGGAGAAGCTGGCGTGGCGATGTCTTCGGACAGCGGTTCGACTCCGCTCGCCTCCACCAAAAACCTAAATGTACATGCTGGTGTAGCTCAGTTGGTAGAGCACTTCACTCGTAATGAAGGGGTCGCAGGTTCGAGTCCTGTCTCCAGCACCAGACAAAACCCTTGGGAATCCAGGGGTTTTTTGCGTTGAGAAAAGTGGATATGGCTATTTGAAGCCAATTTTCTAATTCATATTCGACTAAAGTGATTCTGGTCCATGTTTGAAGCCAGAGTCGTGGTTGCTTCTAAAGTCAAACGAAAAAAGGACTTAAAAGTCAGGACTTAAAAGTCTTCTTTTTAATAGGATGCTGTTCTGGCGTAGAAAGTGTCCTAGACCCCACGTAGTGCAGATCCAAAGCATAAAAAAGCAAGAGTTAGAGACGAAACAACGACCATTAAATTTTTCACAATAAACACCTCCTTTTAATGATAAGCAGTATACTTACGCTTTTTTCTATAAAAATTGGTTAAATCCATTAAAAATGCTAATTATTCACAAGGTATCAACATAAATCAAAGAATATCATCCACTTTTTTTGTACAGAAAACACGTTTAACATACGAATGAATAGGTGCAGGTCTAAAAGCCAACACTTATTACTTCAAGAGGGGATATCTGAATGGTGAATCTGATTAAACAACGAACACAATCTAAACATGGGCGAAGGGTGTTAATAACCCTCTTAGTAATTTTGTTAGGTTTACCCGTCTCTTTGATCGTGAATGTACCCAAAACATTTGCTCATGAAATGGCTGTCACTACAAACACCAGCGCTCAAAGTAACCCTGCGATCTATCAGGATAAAATCGTTTGGCAGGATTATCGAAACGGGAACTGGGATATTTACATGTATGATCTGAGTACAGGTAAAGAAACCCAAATCACTTCAAGCCCAAATAATGAGTGGAATCCTGCAATCTATGGAGATAAAATCGTATGGAGAGATTTCCGAAACAAGCATGCGGAGCTTTACATGTATGATCTGAGTACAGGTCAAGAAACCCTAATCACCACATACTTGGGTACCACGTCAAATCCTAAGATCTATGGAGATCGTATCGTATGGGAATATAATAATGATATCTATCTGTATGATCTGAGTACGGGTAAACAAACCCAAATCACTTCAGACTCTTATCTTCAATCTGATCCTGCAATCTATGAAGATAAAATTGTTTGGGAAGATTATGCCGGTATTTATCTGTATGACGTGAGTATGGGTACAAAAACCCTAATCAGCGATCTGCACAGTACTCGGGTGCATCCCAGGATCTACGCAGATAAAATCGTTTGGAAAGATAATCGGACTGGAAATCTGGATATTTACATGTATAGCCTGAGTACAGGTTCAACCACTCAAATCACTTCAAACTCAAGTGAACAGTGGGATCCTGAAATCAATGGAGATAAGATCGTATGGCGGGATCACCGAAATGGAAATGCAGATATTTATATGTACAACCTGAGTACAGCTACAGAAACGCAAATCACTTCAAACTCAAGCAGTCAATCAAATCCAGCGATCTATGGAGATAAAATCGTTTGGCAGGATAATCGAAATGGAAACGCCGATATTTACATGTATGCTCTCGCTTCCGACAATGAAGGGCCTGTGACTACCCACTCGCTCACTCCTTCCTTGCCAAATAGTAATGGTTGGTATAAATCCAATGTATCCATTTCCCTCTCTGCCACTGATAACGAATCTGGAGTTTCCAAGACAGAATACCGGATCAATGGGGGAGCTTGGACCAGCTATTCAGAACCATTCGTTTTATCCAATGAAGGAACCAACACGGTTGAATATCGAAGCACAGATCAAGCTGGTAACATCGAACAAACCAAGTCGATTCAAGTGAAAATCGATAAAACGGCACCTGTGTTAAATGTCCAATTAAATAGAACCATTCTGCGACCTGCAAATCACAGGCTTTTTCCGATACGGGCACAAGTAAGTGTCAGTGATGCTACTTCAGGTTCTGTTTCCTGGGCATTAACTTCCATCATTAGCAATCAACCAGATACTAGTTCAGATCCTCTTGACCAAGCGAACGATATTCAAGGCGCTCAATTGAACACAGCTGACACCACTTTTTATTTACGTGCGGAATCATGGAAAGGGAGAGGTCGTGTATATATCATCACCTATACAGCGACTGACTTAGCCGGTAATAAAACGAGAACTACTCAAAAAGTATTCGTTCCTCCTTATTAACCCTGAGCAAAAAGCATTCAACCAATATAAAGTAGCCAACCGATACGAGTCAGGTGTCCCAGATGGATCACCTGACTCGTTTCTCTTTGATCCGCATTTCGCATCCAAGTAGCAACGGATAAAGGGAACAAAAGACCTGTTGAAAATAGCATGAAAATATTCTTCTGAAAGATTTCAATTGGCAGTAGAAATATCCCTGTAATGATTGTCCAGATGATTGAAGCAGACAATAGGAACGCGATCCCGTTTTTGCCCCCTACGGATAGCTCATTTTTGATCTTCATTAAATATAAAGACTCTTGTGTCATTGCAAATCCCCCTTGTCAAATCAATCGAAATTTTTGATGACTATTCGCATGATTCGGTATATTACCCTTAATATCTAAAATATCACCTTGCCATCACTTCTGAATAGCCTCTTTCTCAATCACAGCAAACAAGTAACCGTAGGAGCTGTGAAGGTAAAATCATCCTTTTTTTATTGTTGAAGCTCACTTCCGCTCCATAGGGGTACCGTTTCAGCAGGCCAGTCCTAACATGAATCCGGGCACAGAAAAAGCCCGGCACCAATGGCGGGCATAGGGTTTAACCGGGGTCGGCGGTTAGCAACCTCGCGATGGGAGAGCTCCTGGGAGGGCATATCTTTCTCAGCGATTGCACATCCGGTCACAGGTCATTTGCAGAATGGATCATCAGATTCGTTCCTAGTGCCGTTTTGGGAACTGTCCCCTTTTCGATCGATTCATAATATCTGGAAAGCGCGACAATCATACTGCCCATTCGCTCTACCTTCGGTACGATGACCCGGCCGACACCTTCTTCCCGCAGACATCCGGCCGTATATTTTCCCACGGCGACCGCTGCGGTTCGGCTCGAGAATGATTCAACCAAAGGGATGTGCAATCCTCTCTTCCTGGCATAGGAAAAAACAAAACGAACCTGTGAGCCGCTGGTAAAAGCGACCGCATCCACCTCTCCATTTAATATTTCATTGACGAGTTGATCCAACAGGTCGGTGCCATTTGGCTCATGGCGGTAGGGGAGAATCTCATGAACGCGGGCCCCTTTTTGCCCGAGGAGTTGAACCACATTGGGAACAGGCTCTCCGGGCAGTTGCAATGCCACGGAACATCCTTCGAACTCATATGGGGAAAGCGCACGAACAAGCCCTTTTGTTGTCCCGTCATCATCATGAACCACGCATTGGAGCCCTAACTTTTTCAACTCTCCGGCAACTTTATAACCCCGGCCGGCGAGTTTGGCTTGCTTCAGCCTTTCCACCAACTCCTGCTCGATTCCCATCCGCTGAGCAGTATTTAATAGGGTTTGAATGCCGATGCCGGTTGTGAAGATAAACCAGTCCATGTCCCCGCGAACCCACTCGATCAGCCTCCTTTCCAGGTTCTCTCCTTCTTCCGGCAGGACGGTTCCCTGAACAGGACGGGGGAGAGGAATGCCTCCAAACGATTCAACCAGTTTACTCATCTCTTCCACTCTGCGCGATCCTGCCAGCGCGATTTTCTTTCCTTCAAGTGTCCGCTTCCCCATATGCTCCCCTCCTTATCTGAACTGGAATGATCATGATCCGTGATCCTGTGATTCCATCGTCCTTATCGTTAAATCACAAGCGGGCTTATTTTGACCGCGCATACTTTAAATCCCGGCATTTTGCATATAGGATCAAGTGCATCCAGAGTGATTAGATTGACATTCTGCAAATCCGCCCAATGCATCGGGACAAACACCGTATCTTCCCGAATCTCACTGGTGATTTTGCTTCGCACGATGATGCTTCCCCTGCGCGACTCCAACCGGATGAGCGTCTGATCTTCAATCCCGTACTTTTTGGCGGTTTTCGGATGGATTTCCGCGAATGATTCAAAATTGCGCGCGGCGAGGGAATGGCTTCTTCTGGTTTGCACTCCTGTGAGGTAGTGCGTCATCACACGGCCGGTGGTCAGATAAAGGGGAAAGTCATCATTTACTTGTTCATTTGGAAAATGATTGTTCACGGGCATGATTTCCGCTTTCCCGTCCGGGTGGGCAAACGAATGTTCAAATAAGCGGGCCTGTCCCGGATGATCGGGTGAAGGGCAGGGCCAATACACCCCTCCTTCGCGCTTCAGGCGTTCATACGTGATTCCATAATAGTCAGCGACTCCCCCGCGGCTGGCCAGGCGAAGTTCATCAAAAATCTCTTCAGCAGACCCGAATGAAAAGAATTTCCCTTTTCCCAGCACCCGGGCGATCTCGCACAGAATTTGCCAGTCATGTTTCACTTCGCCCGGACAGGGGCGGCTCGCCGGCCTCAGGGTAACTCTTCCTTCCAGGTTGGTCATGGTCCCTTCATCTTCCAGATAAGAAGATGTGGGTAAAATCAGGTCGGCCAATCTGGCTGTTTCCGAAACAAACAGATCGATGACAACAAGAAATTTGAGTTTCTTCAAACCTTCTTCGATCAAGTTGGCGTTCGGATTGGAAACGAGCGGATTGGAACCCATCACCAATAACCCGGTAATCTCCCGGCGATGGATCTTTACCATCATTTCATAGGCGGAAACCCCTTGTCCGGGCAGATCCTGTTCGTCGATTCCCCACACCCTGGCAATGTAGGAGCGATGTTCGGGATTTTCGATGGAACGGTATCCCGGGAGCTGGTCTGCTTTCTGGCCGTGTTCTCTTCCTCCTTGCCCGTTTCCCTGGCCGGTGATGGCACCATATCCACAGCCGGCTTTTCCCATTTTGCCGGTGACCAGCAACAGGTTGATAAAGTTTCGCACTCCCATATATCCATGCGTCTGTTGTTCCACCCCTCTGGCCGTAAAGACCATTCCTGTTTTTGCCCGGCCAAACCGGGTGGCCGCCTCGCGAATGTGTTGCACAGAGATCCCTGTGATGTCGGCAATATGATCAAGATCCACAGAGGAAAGGTGTTCTTCCAGCTCTTTAAATCCTTTCGTCCGCTCTTCCACAAACGTTTGATCGACGTATCCTTCTTCCAAAATCACTTTTAACAGCCCGTTCACTAATGCTGCATCCATTCCCGGTTTGATCTTCAAATGCAAATCAGCCAGTTGCGTTGTCGCCGTTTCCCGTGGATCAATCGCAATCACATAGGCTCCGTTTTCTTTCGCCCGGGTGAAATAGGGCAAGAGGGTCGGCTGGCACTCGGCTACATTTGTCCCGGCCAAAATGATGCACTCTGTAAACGGGATTTCCGAGAGCTGGTTGGTCAGTCCCCGGTCCACCCCAAATGCCTTGTTGGCGGCCGAAGCGGCTGCCGACATGCAGAACCGGCCATTGTAATCAATATGCCTGGTTTTTAAGGCAACGCGGGCAAACTTTCCCAACAAATAGGCCTCTTCATTGGTTAAAGATCCTCCGCCGTAGACCCCCAGCGCATCCAGACCGTCTTCCTGCTGGATTTGCGTAAACTTTTCTTTGATCAGATCCAATGCTTTCTCCCAGGAAATCCGCTCAAATTTCCCATTCACTTTCACCATCGGATAGAGGAGCCGGTCCCGGTGAAGAGCATGTTGATGGGCATTCATGCCTTTGACACACAATCTCCCCTCCGAGGCGGGATTCTCGATTGGATTGACCAGATGGGTTTTACGTCCCATCGCCTCTTGCTCAATCAATTCCATCTTGCATTGGACACTGCAAAAGGGACACTGGGTTTCAAAGGCCTGCACCGGTTTGGTGTGCGGAGCTTCAGACAGGGTATGCTTAGAAGTGACCATCGGTTCACCTTCTTTCTACTTTGAAATACTCATCACATTCCGGGCCGGCTGAGAATCGGTCCTTTGATCCGCTTGTTCCCGGGCCTCTCGTCCCGTCTCCCGGCTGCTCATCGACCGTGCGACCTCTAATCGCTCCAGCAATTCAGTGCGGGCTTCGGGATCAAATAATACTTCTCGCACCTGTTCCACACCGAGCCGCTCGATCCATTTCGACGTCCGCTCCAGGAAATGGGCCGTTTCACGATAATACTGCAAAAAAGCTCCCGCCATTTCAAGAACTTCCGCTTCGGTATCAACCGTGCACAATAACTGACCAGCCCGGACTTGCGTATCCCCCCGGCCTCCGACATACAGTTCCCATCCACCCGGCGCACCGACGACTCCAAAATCTTTGATCATTGCTTCGGCAGCGTTGCACTGACAGGGGGAAACACCGATTTTCACTCGATGCGGGGTTGGAAGGCGGGCAAATTTCGTTTCCAAGACACTGAGTAACTGATTTCCTTTTACATTGGAACCGCAAAAAGGCGAACCGCACCCTTGTTGATGGTGAGGGGGGAATTCTTCTGCCGTCTCCGGCTTCTCCGGATGAATCGTTCTTATATAATAATCGAGTGCAGGCCGACAGACGGAGCAACCTTCTTCTCTGATCCAGCCCAGCGCTTTCATGGCTTCCTCGCGATGGGTCCACTGCTTTTCTTTGATCGCTTGAATGACTTCATCGTGACTCCATGTGGTACAGTCGCAGATGGGTTCTTTTGCAGCTGGAAGGGTGTCCGGTGCTTCATGGAGGGTATATTCCAGGATCGAAGCGACCAGTGGTTTACACCCTCCGCAAGATCCGGAGGCTTTGGTACACTGTTTCACTTCTTCCACGGTGGATAATCCTTCGTTGCAAATCGCCTTCATGATGGCTCCCTTGGTGACACGGTTGCATCTGCAAACCACTTCATGGTCGGGCATCTTGGCAACCATCGATGATCCGCTGTCTTCGGGGGAGGATGGAAAGAGAGAAAGTTTAACCACCTCGGATACATCTGCCTGCTGTGAAATCATGTGGAGCCATTTGGCACTCTCGCTCACATCGCCAAACAAGATGGCTCCTACCATCTTGTTGTTCCGGATCAACACTTTTTTGTAAACACCGTTGATTTCGTCATAAAACGAAATCGCCCGGGTGTGCTCATCTTCCATAAATTCACCTGCAGAGAACACATCCACACCAGACACTTTCAATTGCGAGTAAAGGATCGAACCTTGATAACCGTTACTGTCGATTCCGCAGATCTTTTTGGCCAATTCTTTCGCCTGTTCATACAGGGGGGCAACCAGTCCATAGACGGTTCCCCGATGCTCCGCGCATTCTCCCACCGCGTAAATATTGGGGATATTCGTCTGCATATAATCATTGACAACAATTCCGCGGTTGACTTCGATTCCGCTCTCTTTCGCCAAAGCCACATTCGGGCGGATGCCGACAGCCATGACCACCAAATCGGCTTCTGTTTTTGATCCGTCCTTAAATCGCAAGCCCTTGACTCTCTTTCGGCCGATAATCGCTTCCGTCTGCTTTTTGAGGAGAAAGTTCATCCCTTGCTTCTCAAGCTCTCTTTGCAGCAGCTTTCCCGCCGTCGGGTCCAGCTGCCTTTCCATTAAATAGGGAAAGAGATGGACCACGTCCACTTGCATGCCGAGGTTGAGTAACCCTCTGGCAGCTTCCAGCCCCAACAATCCGCCGCCAATGACAACCGCTTTTTTATAGTTTTTCGATGTTTCGATGATCCGCTGACAATCTTGAATATTGCGGAATGCCGTGACCCCTTCCTTGTCGGCACCCGGCAGGGGCAGCATAAACGGCAAGGAGCCGGTGGCGATGATGCACGCATCATATTCCACCCGTCGGTTCCGGTCGGTCATCACGACCTGTTGCTCCGGATCAATCCGGACAACGGTTTCGCCCGCAAACAGTCGAATATGATTCTCTTTATACCAGTTCCAGTCGTGGATCGTAATATCATCTATGGAGGTATCTCCTTGCAATACCTTGGATAAAAGAATGCGGTTATAGTTCGGATGCGGTTCACTGCCAAAGATGGTGATGTCGAAGGCCTCCGGGGCAAGCTTTAAAATCTCTTCAATTGCGCGCACACCCGCCATTCCGTTTCCGATCAGGACTAACTTTTTCTTTTGCATGGCCGACCTCCAAAGGGATTAAACACGGATGTAAACATCTTGGCCTTCCACCATCACTTCATACGTCTTCACACATCCCGTATCCGGAGCCTGGACGAGCCCGTCATTGAGGCAAATCTTCCAATCATGCAAGGGACAAAAAACATATTCACCGGAAACGATTCCTTCCGACAGGGTTCCACCTTTATGGGGGCAGCGGTTTTCCACTGCCCGGATTTTTCCGTCAGACAGGCGAAACAGAGCGATCTCCTGCCCGTCCACTTCCACCGTTTTGCCGATCTTTTCCTGAAGCTCCGTGATGACGGCCACTTTGATCCGGTACATGTCAGATCCTCCTGTCCTCAGCTGTGATGTACGGATTTAGTTTCCGATCGTGTTTGGAATGTTGACTTTTTCAAACAACGAACGCAACTGCTGGTCTTTAATCGCTTCTTTCCACGGATCTTTGGTGACTGCCAGTGCTTGATCCAGCCGTTCGATCAAGGATTTGCGCGTCTCGGGATCACTGAGCACCTCTTTGATCTTTTTCAGCCCGACGCGTTCTACCCAGTGAGACGTTCTCTCCAGATATTTCGCCGACTCGCGGTAATACTGTAAAAACGCAGCGGACCACTCCAGTACTTCTTCGGGCGTTTTCACTTTGACCAACAGTTCAGCGGCCCGCAATTGAACACCGCCATTGCCGCCGACATAGATTTCCCAGCCGCCGTCCACTCCGACAACTCCGACATCCTTGATCCCGGATTCGGCACAGTTTCGCGGGCAGGCGGATACGGCCATTTTCACCTTGTGCGGGGTCCAGAGACGTTCAAAGCGTTTTTCCATATCGATGCCCATTTGAATCGAATTCTGGGTTCCAAAGCGGCAAAAGTCCGCTCCGACACAGGTTTTCACCGTTCGGAGTGCTTTTCCGTAGGCGTAACCGGATGGCATTTCCAGTTCGGCCCACACCTTTGGAAGATCCTCTTTTTTAATCCCCAATAAGTCGATCCGCTGACCGCCGGTAATTTTGACCATTCGCGCATGGTATTTCTCTGCCACATCAGCGATCCGGCGCAACTGTTCCGGAGAGGTCACTCCGCCGTAAATCCGGGGAACGACCGAGTAGGTGCCATCATTTTGAATATTAGCATGAAGGCGTTCATTGACAAACCGGGAATCCCGTTCATCCTGATGCTCTTCGGGCCAGATCATGCCCAGATAATAGTTGAGGGCCGGGCGGCATTTGGAACAGCCTTCCTTATTGCTCCAATCCAACACATGCATGACTTCCTTGACTGTGGTCAGATGTTTGGACCTGATTTCCTCAACCACTTCGTCCCGGCTGAGCGTGGTGCATGAACAAATCGGCTCTTTCTCAACCGCCTGGAACTGATCTCCCAGGGTGTATTGCAAAATGGATTCGACCAGCGGTTTACACCCCCCGCACGAACGGGAAGCCCCTGTACATCCTTTCACTTGCTCTACCGTTTCCAACCCTTGTTCCTGAATCGCTTTGACAATCGTTCCTTTGGTTACGCCATTACAGCCGCAAATCAATTCATCATCTGAAAGGTCCGCAACGCTTGCCACGGCTGGTTGGCTCTGATTGCCTTGTGCACCGGCAAACATCTCTTTTACCTCAGAAACATCTGCGCCGGCACGGATCATCTGGAACAAACGCGCACCATCGCTCGTATCTCCGAACAAAACCGCACCCACAACTTTGTTGTTACGAAGGAGCACTTTCTTATAGATCCCGTTGAAATCATCCTGATAACGGAGAGCTACCGTATCCGGCTGATCCATAAATTCTCCCGCGGAGAAAACATCCACTCCGGAAACCTTCAGCTTGGTTGAAACAACAGATCCCTGATACGGCTCGGTTTTCACACCGCAAATCCGTTTGGCCAACACAGCTCCCTGCTCGTATAGGGGAGCGACTAGACCGTAGACGATTCCACGGTGTTCCGCACATTCCCCAACCGCATAAACATTCGGAATGTTGGTTTCCAGATAATCATTTACGACGATTCCGCGATTGATTTTGATTTTGCTCTCTTTCGCCAAAGCTACATTCGGTCGGATTCCCACGGCCATGACCACCAAATCGGCTTCGATCTTTGAGCCGTCTTTAAACTTGAGTCCCTTCACCCGTTTGCGTCCGAGAATGGCTTCCGTTTGCTTTTCCAGGAGAAAGTTCATCCCTTGTTTCTCCAGTTCTCTTTGCAGCAGTTGTCCCGCTATCGGATCGAGTTGCCGTTCCATCAAATTCGGGAATATATGGACCACGTCCACTTGCATGCCAAGGTTTAACAATCCTCTCGCAGCTTCTAATCCTAACAATCCGCCGCCGATGACAGCCGCTTTCTTGTATTTCTTGGATGCTTCAATCATCGTCTCGCAATCTTTAATGTCCCGGTATGCCATGACTCCTTCCAGATCTGCTCCCGGAAGCGGAAGCATAAATGGATTGGAGCCTGTAGCCAAGATCAGATCATCGTAGTATTCGGTGAGACCGGTGTCGGTATAGACACATTTATTTTTCGTATCAATGCGCGTAACCTTGTGACCGGCATGAAGTTTGATATGGTTCTTCTCATACCAATCCCAGTCGTTTAAAATAATATCCTTTATGCCGGAGTTTCCTTGCAACACATAAGAAAGCTGAATCCGGTTGTAATTGGGATAAGGCTCCGCGCCAAAAATCGTGATATCAAACGATTCGGGGGATAGCTTCAAAATATGTTCAATGCAATTGACACCGGCCATCCCGTTTCCTACTAAAACCAGCTTTCGTTTTGCCAATTTCGATCACTCCTTGAAAGAGATCATCTATAAATAGAGAACCAACATTCGCTGGCATGGACCCGATCGGTTCGGGCAATAAGTCCACATTCTCTGACATGAACAACAGGAAACCTTATCGCATACCGAAACGGGTTTCTCTCCGGCTCAGTTGACTCCGGTTCATCCACAGGCAGACGACGGAAAAACCGACCAGTAATAAAAAACCTAACAGATAATCTCCGGTCAGATCTTTGATCATTCCGAGGACGACAGGCGGGAAAAATCCCCCAATCCCTCCGGCCGCACTGACAATGCCCGTTACCGCTCCCGTATGTTTGGGTGAAACTTCGGGTACCAGCTTGAAAACCGCCCCATTGCCCGTGCCCAGAAGGATGGACAGGATCAAACAGCTGACACTGAATACAACAAAATGGTTTGTTGAATAAGTGATGAACAAAGTACAAATGAAAATACCGCTAAATACAACGGTTAACACTTTTTCAGCCCCAACCCGGTCAGATAAATACCCGCCGAGCGGACGGATGAATGTGGCAATCATGACGAAAACGGCTGTTTTCAATCCGGCATCCACAGCCGTGAGATGAAACAGCTCTTTTAAGAAAGTGGGCAAATACATACTGAAGGAAACGAATCCCCCGAAGGTCAGAAAATAAAAGAGGGATAAAAGCCAGGTTTCTTTCCGATTGACCACAGACAAAGATTCCTTCAGTCCCTCCGATTGATCCGATACCGGCAGATCCTTCGTTCCCATCCAGAAAATAAGAGCCATCATCGCCGTGACGATGGCGAGGGTCCAAAATACCCAGGAGATTCCGAATTCATTTAACATGACTGGGATCGTAAGATTTGCCACGGCTATGCCCAAATTCCCCATCCCGGCAATGCCGAGAATAAACCCCTTTTTCTGCGGAGGATACCACCCGGAAACATAGGTAATCGAAATGGCAAATGTTGTCCCGGCCATACCGATCAAAAACGCACACAACAACATCGGGCCGTAAGAGTTGACAAACCCCGCTGCGAGGAGCGGTAAGATCAGAAACAACATCGTCAAGACATAGACTTTTCTGCCCCCGTAGCGATCGGTCAAAATCCCAAGCGGGATGCGCATGACTGAGCCTAACAGAGTCGGGGCGGCAATCAAAATGCTTTTCTCCGTCGTACTCAACTGATAAAATTCCTGGATCTTTCCGGCAATCGGCGGAAAAACCGACCATGCCGCAAAACAGACAATCATGGAGACAGTGGATAACACCAGTGCTGATGTCTGACCTTTCATCGCATACCTCCCCGCCGGTGAATGAGTCCAGCCCTTGTTCACGAGCTCACGAAATCGACTGGTCTCACCCCATCGAACCCATTATTACGGTAATTATGTTAGGTTAATTAACATAGAATATTACTCAAACTCATTATAAACACATTCGATCATCGGGTTCAATCATTTATGTTAGTTTATCTAACAATAAATATTGATTAAATGGTTGCAAGAAAAATGTAATTCTCACAATAAATGTTAATAATTATAACATACAGGGGAGTGCGGGGATCGGCGGAAGAGAAGAGTATATGAAGAAAAAAGCCTTCTGTTTGGAAGACTTTTTCTATGTGATCACAGCCGCGTTCATTTCCCGTGATGAAAGGAATCAGAATAGATGCCCTTTGCAACCGGATTTAATCAAATGATTCGTTTCTTTGAAACTTATCCTTGCCATGTTATCAGTAGAATCAGTCACTCTTATAAAAAATCGGACAGAGATATTGACGATGATAATCAATATCAATTAAACTAACAGTGATCGTTGATAATTATTCTCATTCAAATGTGATCATCCATTCTGCTGGAGGTTGGCAGGTCTGTACGAGGTGTTCCGTTTCAAAAGCTTTTTATCATTTACATGGATTGAAATGGATAATGAAAATCATTGGCGGAATCGAAAGCCGGGATTATTTTGGGCGGGTTAAAGGGTGGAATGGAGCCCCTCCGGCGATGACTTAAATTGATGCGGGAATTATGGCAAGGAGTTCACGACTTACCTTAAAAAGGAGAAAGTGGTTGACAGTGACTTCACTTATAAGCCATCGTTCATTTTTATCTGAGGCAGATATTGCATCCTTAACTTGTTGTCCGTGCTGTTACAAGCAAATGTATCCCAGCTGGTTGAAAGTTGTACATCAATCCGTGTGCAGAGTGATTGCTAAATATTATCAACTTCCCGTGGAAAGGCGATCCTGCCTTCGAATCCTTGAGTTAATAGGGGAACAGTGGACAAAAGATACCGGTTTGTTCGAATCGAAAAAGCATTATTACAAAACGTTGATAACCACAACGGATCATCTCATGCAATTTTTACAGGCGGATCGGAATATTGAATCGCCGATTATTCTGTTTGAACAAATAGATACCTGGATTAAAGAGATTAATGTCCGGCTGCAACTTCATCTTCATGTCGTTTCCCTGACACCCGACTCCTTCACATTAAAAAAATACGTCGTGTATCATCATCCGATTTATATCGAGTCGCTCAAGCATATGATTACTTTATTTTGTCACCATCATTTAAATGGTCTTGCGGGAAATATCGAGATAATTAACCTGTTAGAAGGGAAAGTGACAAAATTCAATATCGAACAAACCCAAGTCAGGCTGTCTTTGGATTATATCGAACTCATAAAAAATATGAAACAAGAAGCTTTTCCGCTGTCCATGGATCAGAGGGGGTTTCGGCGTCAAAATCAGCCAATCCGGCACTAGGACGAGAATCGGGATTCGCTTATGGCAAAATGTTTACAGATGAGGCGGGAAAGATACAAGCCGGTCATCCGGGTGGCTCTAATGATAATGGGAATGATCTGCTTGCAGGTGACTCTTATTGACACAGAGTGTCCCTTTAAATAAAATATGACTGATATTGATAATCATTTTCGGTTATCTCGTTGGACAGCCGGGGATGAACCATGAACAAAAAGATAAGACACAGATTTTAGCACATAGAAATACGTTGCCTCTGTGTAATTTGTCAGAAGAGATACAAAGGGGGAACATCATGTCCAGGCTTTTTACTGAGGATTTGAGAATAGCCTATGGAGACGATGAGATTGTTAAAAATCTAAACCTAACCATTCCTGATGAGAAAATCACTACCATCATCGGACCCAATGGTTGCGGTAAATCCACCGTTTTGAAGACTCTTGCCCGCATACTTACTGCAAAATCCGGTACCGTGTTTCTGGATGGAAAGGAAATTACTAAAGAATCTACCAAAAAAATCGCGCAAAAGATGGCGATTTTGCCCCAGTCACCGGATGCTCCGGAGGGACTCACTGTTGCGGAATTGGTCTCATATGGAAGGTTTCCTTATCAAAAGGGGTTTGGAAGGCTGAAGGATCAAGACCTGGAAGTCATCGATTGGGCGCTTCAGGTAACCGGCATTTCATCCTTAAGGGACAAAGAGGTGGATACCCTTTCAGGAGGACAGAGGCAGAAAGTTTGGATCGCAATGGCGTTAGCCCAGGAAACGGATATCATTCTTCTTGATGAGCCGACAACATATCTTGATTTACCCCATCAGCTGGAGATTTTGGAGCTCTTGAAATACTTGAATGAAAAAGAAAAACGTACCATTGTGATGGTGATTCATGATTTAAATCATGCAGCCCGTTTTGCTGATCATATTGTGGCCATGAAAGAAGGTCAGATTATAAAGGAAGGGGCGGCAGAGGAGGTAATAACCCGTCAGGTTCTTAGAAGTGTCTTTCATATTGATGCTGAGATCGGCGTGGACCCGAGAACCAATAAACCGATCTGCCTCACTTATGATTTGATCGACCGGGCTCATGCTATGGCGATATAAAGATTTTTCATAATTACATATGTTGGAGATGAGAAGCTATGAAAACGAACAAAAAACATATGTTTCTAAGTTTGATTGCGGTTCTTCTAGTTGGCTTGTTGGCGGCGTGTGCAAATCAAACGAGCCAAATATCCAACTCCGGCACCACATCTAATTCTTCGGCAAAAACGAGGATTTACCACTCCGAAAATGGTGATATTGAAGTGCCGGCCAATCCCAAAAGAATTGCCGTGCTTGCAGCGACCTATTCAGGAAATCTGCTCAAACTCGGAATTAAACCAATTGCTGTAAACGAATGGCAGAAGAAGATCCCGAATAAGTTCTATGAAGGCAAGTTGGATGATGTAGAGGTCGTAACACCAGATTCATTAGAGAAGCTCGTGGAATTAAACCCGGATCTGATCATCACGTTCTCGACCGATAAAAATATAAAGAAATACTCCGAGATTGCTCCAACTGTTGTTTTAACATATGAAAAATATAACTATCTGGAACAGCACATTGAAATAGGAAAAATCGTTGGTAAAGAAAAGGAAGCAAGAGCGTGGGTGGAGGAGTGGAAAAAGAAAGCGGAAGCTGCGAGAAAAAAGGTGCAAGAAGCAATTGGCAAGGATGCTACCGCTCTCGTTCTTGAATCATACGGAAAAGAGATGTATATCTATGGTAAAAACTGGGGACGTGGAACTGAGGTCATCTATCAGGCTCTTGGCATTAAGGCGCCTGAAAAGGTGAAACAAGATGTATTTGGACGTGGATATAAAGCGATCTCAACCGAGATGATTCCGCAGTACGCAGGTGATTACATTTTTGTTGGTGTAGGAGCCGGGAATAATTCCTTTATGGAAACAGATGTATGGAAAGGGATACCAGCAGTACAGAAGAACCAGGTCATTAAATTTGATTCAAATTCTTTCTATTATAATGACCCGATCTCACTGGAAAAAGAGATGGAATTTATCGTACAAGCACTGACTAAAAAATAATTTTTGAGCTTATTAAAAAGGACTACACCGTATGATGATGATGAGAAACAGTCAGTTAAAAGAGAGTAAAGCGGATTCCCGACCGGCCATTGGCACGTCGATCTTGGCTTTGGGATTCATACTTCTTATGGGCAGTATTGTGTTGGCGATCTCTGTAGGGGCTGCCAATATTGATTTTCTGACCGTGTGGAGATCCATTTTTAACTATGATTCTACGAGGGAAGCAGATCAGATTATCGTCAGCCTCAGGCTGCCAAGGGAACTGGGAGCAGCCGTCGTTGGGGCTGCTTTTGCAGTCAGCGGGGCCATTATGCAGGGAATAACAAGAAATCCGCTCGCAGATCCCGGTTTGCTTGGTTTGAACGCCGGGGCAAGTCTGGCTCTTGCTTGTGTGTTTGCTTTCCACTCGAGTCCATCCTATTTATCACTCATGTTCGTTTCATTTATTGGTGCCGGAATAGGAGCCGTAATGGTATTTGGCCTCGGGTCTTTGAGGCGGGGAGGAATGTCTCCCATCAGGATTACCCTGGCCGGTGCAGCGGTCTCGGCATTATTATCAGCTTTAGGGGAAGGGATGGCCATATATTATAAACTATCCCAGGATCTTGCATTTTGGATCGCCGGAGGTGTTTCGGGCACAAACTGGCTCCAACTGAAGCTTATTTCTCCGGTCATTGGTGTAGGAATTTTGATCGCCATCATGCTTTCCAAAGAGTTAACCATTCTCAGTTTTGGTGAAGAATTGGCCAAAGGGTTGGGACAGCGTACTTTATTGACAAAAGGGATTCTTATGACGGTTGTGCTGATCCTTGCCGGAACTGCCGTTTCATTGGTCGGTTCCATTGCGTTTGTCGGCTTGATGGTTCCTCACGTTGTCCGTTTTCTGGTTGGAACGGATTATCGCTGGATTATTCCGTGTTCAGCCATATGTGGGAGTGTATTAATGGTTCTTGCCGACACAGCGGCGAGAATGGTAAATGCTCCATATGAAACCCCGATGGGTGCAATCGTATCCATGGTCGGCGTTCCTTTCTTCCTCTATCTCGCACGGAAGGGAGGAAGAAAAGTAGCATGATCCTGTCAGATCAGCTGAAAAGAGTTCGGCTCACCATGATATTCGCTTTGATTTTGCTGCTGGCGATTTTTGTGATAAGTGTAGCCACCGGATATGTGTCTTTATCTCCTGCTCAATTGGGGCGTACCATTTTAGGGAATGGTACGAGCAAGGAAAATTTAATTTTATTTGGCTTCCGGCTGCCCAGAATTATGATTACGATTCTGGCTGGTATAGGACTGGCTGTTTCCGGTGCAATTTTGCAAAGTATTACCAGAAACCCGCTTTCAGACCCGGGGATTTTAGGAATTAATGCAGGCGCAGGGTTAATGATTGTTGTTTATGTTAACTTTTTTACCATTGAATCGACAAATTTTTTATATGTCCTTCCCCTTTTTGCGTTCATCGGGGGATTGTTAACGTCCGCAGTCATTTACATGATGGCCTTTAAAAAAGGGGAAGGTGTTGAGCCGACGCGACTCGTTTTAATAGGTGTCGGGATGGCGGCGGCCATCAATGGCGCTATTTTAATCCTGTCGACTCGTTTGGAACGAGAGCAATATGATTTTTTTGCCAACTGGATGGCAGGGAGAATCTGGGGAGATGATTGGACATTTGTTCTGGCTTTACTCCCTTGGATTTGTTTACTCCTCCCTGTGGTGTTTGCCAAGTCGCATGTGTTGAACGTTTTGAATCTGCATGAACATGTAACAGTCGGTTTGGGAGTCAATGTTGAGAGAGAGCGGCGAATCCTTATTTTTATCGCAGTGGCCCTTTCTTCCGCCTCAGTATCGGTTTCCGGCGGCATTGCCTTTATCGGACTGATGGCACCGCATATCGCCAGACTCTTGGTAGGACCCCGACATCAGGGATTCCTTCCTATTGCGGCCATGATCGGAGCCATTTTGCTCCTTGGTGCAGACACCATTGGAAGGGTCTTACTAGACCCAAGCGGCATTCCCGCCGGAATTGTCGTTACAATCATCGGTGCTCCCTATTTTATGTATTTGATGGCGAAAAAATAGGTTGAAATCGGAGGAGTGCGGAAAAACAACACTCGCCAGCCCCCACAGCTGGCGAGTGTTGTTTTCTTTGGGGAAGGAGCTGCTTATGAGAATAAGGCGGATGAAAAAAGGGTTGCCGATTGGGGAATTCCGGTGGATCAACCACATCCCGGTTCTTACGGCTGACCAAGAAACCCGGAAAAATAAACCGAGAATCAGTTACAAAACGGCGGTGGTGGTGACAAACTTCAGAAGCAGCGCTGTTAGATGTCTCACGGATCCTGATCTCCCTTCGTTTAGACGGAATGATTTTTGTAGAGAAAGAATCACCCTATACATCCTGTCCGGAAGAACACGGCTGTTGAATCCGTGACAAAAATTTTGCGGCCAAATCCCTGATCATATGCCAGTATTTTTGCTCCTTGCTACGATGGAGAGGGCATGAATCCTGTTTTTATAATATTTTAAAATTTGGCATGAGACTTGCTTGTTACTACATCCAGAACGGGAAAAGGAGGTACTCTGCTGTGACACAAACGGACGGCAAAGATCATCAACAATTGCAACGCTCCATGAAAAGCAGGCATCTGTTTATGATTTCGCTTGGCGGAGTCATCGGCACAGGGCTTTTTTTGGGTTCGGGCTACACGATCAGCCAGGCGGGCCCGGGAGGGGCGATTCTAGCTTACCTGGTTGGCGGCCTGATTATGTATTTGGTCATGCTATGTCTGGGAGAATTAGCGGTAGCGATGCCGGAAGCCGGATCATTTCAAACATATGCCACGAAATTTATCGGTCCTGCCACCGGATTTACGGTTGGCTGGATGTATTGGTTAAACTGGGCGGTGACGGTGGGTGTGGAATTCACGGCCGCAGGGATGCTGATGAAAAGATGGTTTCCCGATGTTCCGATCTGGGTGTGGTGCAGCATTTTCGCAGCGATCCTGTTCCTGCTCAACGCGCTGTCGGCCCGCAGTTTTGCGGAAGCGGAGTTCTGGTTTGCCGGCATCAAGGTAATTACGATTCTGCTGTTTATCCTGATCGGCGGTTCAGCTATGTTCGGGCTGATCAGCATGGGAGAAAAACCTGCGCCCATGTTTTCTCACTTTACCGGTGACGGCGGCCTTTTTCCCAATGGTTTGACGGCAGTCCTCCTGATGATGATTACCGTCAACTTTTCTTTTCAGGGAACCGAACTCATCGGAATTGCCGCAGGGGAGAGTGAAACCCCGGAAAAGACCATTCCGAAAGCGATCCATAATACCGTGTGGAGGACTCTGTTTTTCTTTATTTTGTCTATGTTTGTGCTGGTCGGGTTGATTCCCTGGAGGCAGGCGGGGGTCATTGAAAGCCCGTTTGTGGCTGTATTTGAAAGCATCGGCATTCCATATGCGGCTGATTTGATGAACTTTGTGATTCTCACTGCTGTTTTGTCCGTAGGCAATTCGGGTCTTTACGCGTCCGCCCGGATGCTTTGGTCCCTCTCCCGCAACGGGATGGCAAGTCCCTTTTTAGGCAAATTAACCAGGAAAGGCGTTCCCCTGCCTGCGTTGCTGGTGACTCTCGGAGTGGCTTGCTTATCCCTTCTCTCCAGTGTAGTCGCTGAAGATACCGTTTACTTATGGTTGTTGTCGATTTCGGGGATGGCCGGAATGGTGATTTGGCTGAGTATTGCCGGATCGCAATTGATGTTTCGCAAGCGCTTTCTCGAAGGGGGAGGTAAACCGGAAGATTTGAAGTTTCGCACCCCTCTTTATCCGGTTGTTCCCATACTCGCCTTTATCTTGTGTTTTCTCACCCTGATCAGTCTGGCTTTTGTTCCGGATCAAAGGATGGCCCTCTATGCAGGAATCCCGTTTATCGCCGGATGTTATCTGATCTATTATTTGAAAAATCGCGGAAAAAAGCCGGTATCCGATGTGAAACCCGAGCCGGTTCAAGCGGTAAACCAGAAAAGTTAAGGAGAAAAAAGGAGGCAACGAGTCATTTCGTCGCCTCCTTTTTTAAGCCAGCTTTTTCACCCACAGGCTCATATCCTCAAACTTGTCGTAGATATTGCAATTTTTTATCAGCCTCCCCGCATACTCGTAGCCCAGCTGGTGAAACACCGCATTCATGCCAAAGGAAAGAGAACGCGCAAGGGAATAAGCGCAAAAAATCTTCCTTTGAATGAGTTCAGCCTCAAGGGCGTGAATCAATATTTTCATAAAGCCGTGTTTGCGGTGTTCCGGCAGCGTGGCACAATCGGTCATTTCCGCATGATGATAGACCGTGTTCACTTCTGCGGAAGCGGCGCTGACAATTTGGCCTTCCTGTTCAATCACATAGAAGAGAGTTCCCTCTTCCATCACTTTTTTTACATACTCTTCCCGGTTCATCGGTGTCGGATAGGTTTGAAATACCTTGCCGTATAAGGAGGCAAGCTGTCCGGCGTCGTCTATGGTTCCCGGGCGTTTGTGGTATCCTTTGGGAAGCTCCGGTATGTCCGGTTTTAAGGGGAGAGCCTGCACTTCTTTGAGAATGGCGTCTTCTTCCAGCCAGTAGTCACTCGTTCTCCGTTCATGATCGAAGTACAGAGCCATGCTGTAGGCATCGCTGCCGTTAAAATATCCCTTAAACACGCCTTCCAGGATGTAACCTCCGGCTAAAAAAGACTGCCAGTCTTCTTGCCTGCTTTTGACAAACACTTTGGTGAACGAATAACGTCTGGCCAACTCCTCGATGCGTTTCATGATCGAGCGGGTGTTACCCCGGTAATCATCCACACGCAACCGCTTATTGGGGGCATCCAGACAAACTTCCATTGTAAAGTCATTACCGCTCTCCATTTGCTTGACGGCAACGTTCATCGACAACGTCACGTACCACACCTCCTGAGAAAAAAGAGTACCGGAAAACAGGTACTCTTTTTTCATTTTCCTTACTTGATTTTAAACAGTTGGATCTTCGGCGCGTTCACCAGTTCTTCATAGGTGAATGTGTCGGGAAGTTGGGACAGCTCGCTGAGATAGAGAAGCTCTTCCACCTTTTGGTTCATCTCTTCCGTAATGTATAAACCGCAGCTTTCGCAATGGACAGCGGGGATTTGCCTGATTTGAACTGACCTTTTTCCGTCCGGCAAGACCCAATAACAATCCTGCTTGCTTTCCTCAATCTGATCCTTACCGCACCATACGCATTCCATGGGGATTCTCCTTTTTGAAAAAATATTGCTCCGGACGTTCACTTCGCGGATGACTGCGCTTTTTTCTCCTGATTTTTCATCAGTTTGGCTTTCATTTTGTCCCGTTGCTCGCGCCGGTCTTTCAAGGAAGTGTGGTGTTGATCCTCCTGGTATTTTTTGCGTTTATTCAAACGGCTCAGCCCTTCGGGCACCAGGTTGAATTGCTCGTCATTTAAGAGGGAGGTGATCCCGACTGATTTCTCCTCTTCGATACCGTACACTTCGTTAAAATATTCGTCCGCGCGGCCGGGAACATAGTTTTTCGGTTCCGGATAGGAGGTGATCACGCCTTCATAGTTTCTGAGCACCACTTTGTCCGGGCTTTGCGAAATCAGATAGTTGGGGGAAAGGGCGATTTTTCCTCCTCCTCCGGGAGCGTCGACCACAAAGGTGGGAACACAGTAACCGGAAGTATGGCCGCGCAGAGCTTCGATAATTTCCAATCCCTTGGATACGGGGGCGCGGAAGTGGCCGATCCCCTCAGACAGGTCGCACTGGTAGATGTAATAAGGGCGTACGCGGATTTTGACCAGTTCGTGCATCAGTTTTTTCATGATGCGTGTGCTGTCATTGATTCCGGCCAGGATGACCGCCTGGTTCCCCAGGGGAACGCCCGCCATCGACAGCATGTCACAGGCTTGTTTCGCTTCTTCAGTAATTTCCAGCGGATGGTTGAAGTGGGTATTTAACCAGATCGGATGATACTTTTTCAATATATTGCACAGGTTTTCGGTGATTCGTTGCGGGAAGACCACAGGGGCTCTCGTTCCGATCCGGATTATTTCGACATGCGGAATTTCACGCAGGTTTTTGAGTACATATTCCAAAATGGTGTCATTGATCAGGAGTCCGTCCCCTCCGGAAATCAAGACATCGCGGACTTCCGGAGTTTCCCTGATATATTGAATCGCCGCATCCAATTGCTTTTTGGGAACGCCCATGCCGATTTGCCCGGAGAAACGGCGGCGCGTACAATATCGGCAATACATGGAACACTGGTTGGTGACGAGGAACAGCACCCGGTCCGGATAGCGATGGGTTAAGCCCGCGACGGGGGAATCCTCATCTTCATGAAGCGGGTCCTCCAGATCGTATTTCGTTTTTAAAATTTCGGCGGAAACGGGTACCGATTGCATCCGGATCGGGCATCGCGGATCATCCGGATTCATCAGGGACGCATAATAAGGGGTGATGTTCAAGGGGATGGTTTGGGTCGAAATGCGAACCCCTTCTTCTTCTTCCGGTGTGAGATTGACGACTTTTTTCAAATCTTCCACCGTGCGGATGGTGTGGGTTAACTGCCACAGCCAGTCATTCCACTGTTCATCCGTCACATCTTTCCACAGCTCAATCTCCCGGTAGTGACGGCGTTGGCCCGAATATTTCGATTTCATTACATCCTTCTCCGTGATGCTCATCTGATCTCCTCCCCGGATTTTCATTCTCCTTGTTTGCAGTCACCTGTATATAACGCAAGATTCATGCCAACCGGGGAAGAGAAAGAGAAAAAGGGCCGGCTTTTGCTGTTCTCAAGCCTTTTTTCCCGCAACAATGAGAAGAGGGGAGCCTCTCTTTTTTGCGGGCAGATGCCGAAAATTTGGCACTTTTTTCTGGTGACTGCCATTTTTCTTGCGATTACGAATCCCTGTTGATCCCGTATTTGTTCAACTTATACTGGAGTGCCTGTCTCTTCAACCCGAGCAATTCGGCCGTTTTGCTGATATTTCCTTTGCATTCCTCCAACACATCCATAATCGTCCCCCGTTCAAATTCTTCCAGCAGGTCGGGGAGGTTGATATTGCCGTTTTCAGGCTTAAATCTGTTTTGTTCAGGCAACTTTCCCTCCGAAGCATCCATGACATGGGGCGGGAAATGATGCTCGTCCAGGATCTCGCAGTCCGGATCGATCAGATTAAAGGCGGATTCGATCGCATGGCGCAACTCACGGATATTTCCCGGCCAATCATAATAGTACAATCGCTCAAGCGCTCTCTCGCTGATCTCCTCCACCTGGGTGCCAAAGGTGTCATTAAACTTTTGGATGAAATGATCCGCCAGTAGCGGGATATCGTCTTTTCGTTCTGCGAGTGGAGGCAATTCGATATGCACAACATTTAACCGGTAATATAAATCAGAGCGCAAAATTCCTTTTTCCATGGCCTCCTGTGGATGGATATTCATGGCGGCAATAATTCTCACATTTACTTCTTTCTCCGTCATTCCCCCGATCCGCCTGATCTTCCCGTCCTGAAGCACCCGGAGCAGCTTCGCCTGCAAAGGAAGCTCCAAGCTGCTCAGTTCATCGAGAAACAGGGTTCCGCCATCCGCCTGTTCAAAGATGCCCGGACGGTCAATCGACCCGGTAAACGCTCCTTTGGTTGTGCCAAACAGAAGACCTTCCATCAGCTCTTTGGGAACAGCCGCGCAATTCTGGGCAATAAACGGCCCCTCACGCTGGAGGCTGGCATTGTGTATGCTTTGGGCAACCAATTCCTTACCGGTTCCTGTCGGCCCGTAGATCAGCACCGGGGACGGGGTGCGGGCGGCTTTCTTGGCGATGGACAGCGCCTGTCTAAACCTCTTGTTTTTCCCGATCAAATCACTGAAGTGAAAATCAGCCGTTCCGGCCGGGGACTTGTCTTTTTGCTTGGATTCCAGGAGCTGCTTGCGCAAATCCAGGACTTGATCGTATAAGCTCATGATTTTCGTGATGTCCTTGGCGATCTCCACCGCCCCGATGATTTGCCCGTCTTCGATCAGCGGATACGTGCTGTTGATCGAAGTGATTTGTTTGCCTTGTTTGTTCACATAAGTTTGGATTTTGTCGACAATTTGCTTTCCCTTTTGCAAAGCGAGATGGAGTGTGCTGGTTTCATCGGTCAGGGAAGGGTAAACCTCGAAAATATTTTTGCCGAGCACTTGTTCACGGCTCAGTCCGTCGATGTCGGCCATCATCTCGTTGTAAAACACGGTCACTCCCTGACGGTCAACAATATGAACACCCACATTGATCATATTTAAAATCCATTCAAACTGCGCGGACCAGTCCACCAACTTTTTGCTCATTTGCCTATCACCTTAATCTCCCTGTTATTAATCTATTATATCTGAAGAATCATACAAATGCGCAAAAAATTTTGCATCATAAAGATAACTATCTTGCGTGATTTGTGAATGAATTATATTTGTTGTATGTTTATTTCATATTTTTTATAAAAAAACGACACCGGTTCTGGTGCCGTTTTTTCATGCCGGTATTTGGTTTCGTGTTACCCTTTCGAGAACCGCGTCTGAATGGCAAAAGGATTATTTTTTCATGCAAATCAGTTTCATTTCGGTCATTTCCTCAATGGCATATTTCAGCCCTTCCCTGCCCATTCCGCTCTCTTTCACTCCGCCGTAGGGCATATGGTCCACACGGAAGGTGGGGATATCGTTGATCATCACGCCGCCCACTTCCAATTGTTCGGCCGCAGACATGGCTGTCCGGATATTGTCGGTGTAGATTCCGGCCTGCAATCCGTAGCGGGAATCATTCACGTAGCCAATCGCTTCTTCGACCGAGGAAACGGGATTGATCAGCACGATCGGCGCGAAAACTTCCTGACACGATACCTTGGCCTTTGGATCCACATGGGTCAGCACGGTGGGGTGGAGGATATTGCCTTCCCGCACTCCGCCGGTTGCCACCACGGCTCCCCGCTGTTTCGCTTCCTCAATCCAATTGAGAGAGCGATCCACATCTTTCGGGCTGATGAGCGCCGATACGTCCGTCGCGGGATCGAGCGGGTCGCCCATTTTCAATGTTTTCGTGCGGGCTGCAAACTTCTCCACAAAGGCTTCGAAGACGTCTTGATGAACATAAATCCGTTGCAAGGAGATGCAGACCTGACCCGCATAGGCAAATGCGCCGGTCACTGCCCGCGGAATCACATTGTCGAGATCGACACCCCGATCCACGATCAGAGCCGAGTTGGAGCCGAGTTCCAATGTGACCTTTTTTAAGCCCGCTTTATTGCGGATTCCGATCCCGACAGGGGGGCTGCCGGTAAATGTGACCATTTTGACCCGATCATCCTGAACCAGGCGTTCGCCGACAACTGAACCGCTGCCTGTCACCACATTGAGCACTCCTGGCGGCAGACCCGCTTCCTCCAATAGTTCCGCCAAAAACAGAGCGGAAAGAGGTGTTTGCGCAGCCGGTTTCAAAACGATGGTATTGCCCGCCGCAATCGCCGGTCCCACCTTGTGTGCGACCAGGTTCATCGGAAAGTTGAACGGAGTAATCGCGGCAATCACGCCCAAAGGTTGCCGGATGGTAAAAGCGACACGGTCTTCTCCGCCCGGCGCCGCATCCATGGGGATGGTTTCCCCGTGAATCCGGCGGGCTTCCTGGGCGGCAAATTGATAGGTCATCATCGTCCGGGCGACTTCCTGCTTCGCTGTGGTGATCGGTTTAGCCGCTTCAAGGGCGATCAGGCGGGCGCACTCATCCGCATTTTTCTCGAGCAGGGCGACCAGTTTTTCCAGGATGGAAGCGCGCTGATGGGCCGGCATCTTCGCCATGACCGGCCTGGCCTGTTCCGCTGCCTGAAGGGCGAGCTCCGTCTCTTCTTCCCCGGCAAAGGGGATCTCCGCGATCACTTCTCCGCTGTACGGCGAATGCAAAGGGCGGTACTCCTTGGCCTCGACCCATTTCCCGTTAATATAGAGATTTTTTTTCATGAAGCTTCTCCTTTCCCGCTTACCTGCATGTTTCGATCATGACCTGCTCGATCACGTCCAGGCCTTCCGTGAGCTGTTCGTCGGTGATCACCAACGGGCTGAGGACGCGGATCACATTACCATACAGCCCGGCTCCCATCAAAATGACCCCTCGCTTGTTCACTTCTTGCAGAATCTCAGCCGTCAATTCCTTCGCCGGTTCTTTGGTTGCCGGGTCCTTCACCAGTTCAACCGCGCTCATGGCTCCCAGCGTGCGGACATCGCCGATCTGGGGAATGCGCTGTTGGAGCCGGTGGAAGCGATCCGTCACGATCTCGCCGATCGCTGTCGCCCGCTCCGGCAAACCTTCTTCTTCCATCATCTCGATCACTTTCAGGGCGGCTACACAACCCAGCGGGCTTCCGCCGTAGGTGCCGCCGATTTCTCCCGGATTGGCCGCATCCATGATTTCCGCCCGGCCCGTTACGGCACTGATGGGCAGCCCGGCGGCAATCGATTTGGACATGGTCATCAAATCGGGAACGACGCCGTAATGCTCCATGGCAAACATTTTCCCCGTCCGTCCAAAACCGGTTTGTACTTCGTCGGCAATGAAGAGGATTCCGTATTTTTCACAGATTTTCTTGATTTCTTGCACAAAACGGGCAGAGGGGGCGATAAATCCACCTTCACCCTGAACCGGCTCCATAATGACCGCAGCCACTTCTTCTGGCGGGACTTCCGCGAGGAAGAAGTCCTCAAACTTGTTCAGGATCTGTTGATCCAACTCCTCCGGCTGCATGCCGACCGGTGCGCGGTAGTAGTAAGGGTAGGGCATTTTGTAGGTATCCGGTGCGAAGGGGCCAAACCCGTTTTTGTATGGTTTTACCTTGCTGGTCAGCGACATGGCCATATAGGTTCTGCCGTGAAAACCGCGCTCAAAGGAGATGATCGCCTTCCGGCCCGTATATTTGCGCGCGATTTTTATGGCATTCTCGACCGCTTCCGCACCGCTGTTCAAGAAGAAAGTTTTTTTCTCATGATTTCCCGGCGTAATCCGGTTTAATTTCTCGGCCAGCGTCACATACGGCTCATACATGACCACATGAAAGCAGGGATGAATGTACTTGTCAAGTTGCTCTTTCAGCGCTTCGACGACTTTCGGCGGGCAATGGCCGGCGTTCAATGTTCCGATCGCGCCTGCAAAATCGATGAGGGTATTGCCGTCCACATCGGTGACGAGTGCCCCTTTTGCGCTTTCCACAAAAGTCTGCGCAGTATTGAACGGTCCCCGGGGGACATGTTTGTTCCGCCTCTCCAGGAGCTCTTTCGCTTTGGGGCCGGGGATCGCAGTTTTTAACTGGATTTGTTTGCTTTTCATCGGTTTCATGGTTCAATTCCTCCCTACGCTTTCTGCGCCGCACCAATGAATGAGGGTTAAAGCGATAATTTCAGCCGCTTCAAACACTTTGTCCAGTTCGATATATTCATTTGGATAGTGGGCCATTTCCGTCACGCCGGGGCCGAATACAATGGAAGGCGTTTCCCCCACTTGAGTGAGCAATCCGCCGTCCGTTCCCCATGGCGATGCTTCGATGACCGGTTCCTGGCCGAGCACGCTCCGGTACTGGTTGACCAGGGTATTCATCAGCTCATGCTCCAGATCGATGGAGCCCGGAACCCAGCGGGCCCCAAACCATTCCAAAACGGGCGGATGCTCTTCAAACCACGGATCCAGACGCCCCAGCATCTTCAACCATTCTTCCATCTCGCGCTTGGCGTCTTCCATCTTCTCCTCGGGAGCCACGCCCATTCGTCCTTCCAGCTTGACCAAATCAGGGACGGATGAAGGCCAGTTGCCTCCTTCCATGACGCCGATATTGATCGGAATCGGAATGGGGGTGTTTTTATAGAGAGGATCGGTGATGCGGCGGTTTCGCTCTTCTTCCAGTGCCCGGATGTGTTCGACTACTTTCATTCCTTTTTCGATGGCGCTGACGCCTTCGTACCGGGTCCCGCCGTGCGCCGAGCGGCCTTTCACCCAGATGCGGAACCACATCGATCCCTGTTGTTTGGGGAAGATGCGCATATGGGTAGGCTCCGGGATCAGGGCGGCATCTGCTTTGTATCCTTTCAAAACGGCGGCCAATGTGCCCGCTCCGCCGCTTTCTTCCTCCACCACGCTCTGGAAGATGACATCTCCTTTCAGCTTGATGCCGAGCTGCACAAGGGATTCGATGGCCAGCAAAAGGGAAACATTGCCTCCCTTCATATCGGTCACGCCGCGTCCGTACATTTTGCCGTCGATGATTTTTCCGCTATAGGGAGGATGGTCCCACTGTTCGTGATCCCCTTCGGGCACCACGTCAATATGACCGTTCAGGATGATGGACCGGCCCCCGCCGGTTCCTTTCCATACGCCTACCACATTGGGACTTCCTTTAAACTCGGTTCGCGGGGAATAGAAATAAGGGTGTTTTTGCAATTCTTGGCCATCCGGCTCCCAAATTTCCACTTCCAGGCCCATTTCCGACAGTTTCTCCGCCACAATGGCCTGTGCCGCAGCTTCGTTCCCCTGGGTGCTGGGGGCCTGTACCATCCGCTGGAGCAAGCGGATTCCTTCCTCGCGGTGATCTTCCATCCACTGATGGATGAGCGCTTTGTAATCTTTCAAGCCGAACACCTCTTTCTAATGTGTGAAGTGAGATGCACGAGTGAGCGGAGGATATGGTCTTCCGGTGGAGCGACTCTGCCACTGCATCGGAGCGGAGACGGAAAACCATTTCCGGAGCGGCCCTTTAAAAAGCTCTACCTTCGTTCCCGCTTAGTGTTCAGTCCTGTCAGCCGGCTGTTGGAAGTAACTTTCTGTCTCTCTCAGGTTAAGAATCCTGCTTAGACGGTCATATTTTCATAGATCACGGAAAGCCCCATGCCCCCGGCCATGCAAAGGGTCACCATGCCGTACTTCACCCGGGAACGCAGCATCTCGTGCATCAATGTGACCGTCAGCTTGGCCCCGGTTGCTCCCACCGGATGGCCGAGTGCGATCGCACCGCCGTTGACATTGACCCGGTCGGGGTTTAATTCCAGCTCTTTCATGACGGCCAATGCCTGTGCAGCGAAGGCTTCATTCAGTTCCACCAGACCGATGTCGTCAAGGGTCAACCCCGCTTTCTCCAGTGCTTTTCTCGTCGCCGGAACCGGACCGATTCCCATTACACCGGGTTCTACCCCGGCGCTGGCAAACGCTTTCACTTTGAGGAGCGGGCGAAGGCCTTTTTCCTCTGCTTTCTCTTTCGACATCAGCACCAGGGCGGCGGCGCCGTCATTCATCGGGCAGGCGTTTCCCGCTGTGACCATGCCGCCCTGTTTAAAGACAGGGGGTAATTGGGCAAGCGCTTCGAGATCAATCTCCATCCGCACGGACTCATCCCGGTCTAACCGTCTTGTTCCTTTGCGCTCCTTTACTTCCAGAGGGATCATTTCTTCTTCAAACTTACCAGCTTCGATCGCCCGGATCGCTTTTTTATGGCTGTGGAAGGCGAACAGGTCCTGTTCTTCACGGGTGATTCCGTAACGCTCGGCCAATCGTTCCGCGGTAACTCCCATGTGTTCGTTCTCCAGGGAGCAGATGAGCCCGTCGGAAAGCAAGGCATCTTCCATCACCAGATTGCCGAACTTGCTTCCCCACCGGTTTTTGACGAGATAGGGGACCCGGCTCATATTCTCGACCCCGCCTGCGATTACCACTTCTTCCTGACCGGCGGCTATCGCCAGGGCCGCACTGGTAATCGCTTTTAAACCGGAGCCGCAAGCTTTGATCACGATATGGCCGGGAACCGTTCGGGGGAATCCCGCCAACTGTGATGAAATTCTCGCTGCGTTTAATCCGCATCCGTGAACATAGCCGTGTCCAAAGATGATTTCATTCACTTCTTCTTTTTTCAGCGCGGGGACTTTTTGCATCAATCCTTCGAGAACCTGGCGTCCCAGCTCCGTTGCCGGCACGTTTTTCAAGGACTGGCCAAATGCTCCGACCGGCGACCGGACTCCGGCCACGATCACCGCTTCTTTCATCCTTCCGCCTCCTTTACAAACGGGTGACTCTATCTGCCAGGATGAGCTCCGCCTCGGTATGTTGGATCACATCTTCCACCGTATAGGGGGACATCACTTCCTTTAACAGCAGCCCATCCTTGGTTACCTCCATCACGGCCATATCGGTGATGATCAGATCGACCGCTTCCTTGGCGGTTAAAGGCAAGGTGCATTGTTTTAAGATTTTGGATTTTCCCTGTTTGTTGACGTGGTTCATCAAGACGATCACTTTTTTCGCTTTCTGGGCCAGTTCCATGGCTCCGCCCATTCCCGGAACGCGCTTGCCGGGAACGATCCAGTTGGCCAAGTCCCCTTTTTCGCTCACTTCCAGCGCGCCGAGGATGGTAATATCCAGATAGCCACGCCGGATCATCCCGAAGGCGACGGCACTGTCGAAATAAGAGGCTCCCGGCTGAAGGGTGACAGGATATCCCCCCGCGTTGCAAAGGTTGGGATCCTCCTCGCCGGGCGCCGGGCTGGGACCTGTGCCGAGGATTCCGTTTTCCGCGTGAAACATCACGTGAACCTCTTCCGGAATATAATTGGCCACCAAGGTGGGAATGCCGATGCCCAGATTGACGATCATGCCGTCTTTAATCTCCTTAGCCGCTCTTTGGGCAATGCGGTTTCTGCTCTCTACTCCCACACCCATTTCCAGTTCACCCCTTTGCTCTGGATCACCATATCCACAAATACCCCCGGAGTGACAATACATTCAGGGTCCAGCTCGCCCAGCGGGACAATCTCATCCGCCTCGGCGATGGTAAACGCACCGGCCATCGCCACTAACGGATTAAAATTGCGCGCGCTTTTGTCATAGACGAGATTTCCGAACGGGTCGGCTTTCCTGGCGTAAACGATCGCCACCTCAGCAGTGAGTGCCGGCTCCACCAGATACTCCTTGCCGCCGATGGAGATTTTTTCTTTTCCTTCCTCGGCAATCGTCCCGATGCCCACATCGACCAGGATTCCACCCAGCCCGACCCCGCCGGCTCTGATTCGTTCAGCCAATGTTCCCTGAGGGGAAAACTCCACCTCCAGCTTTCCTTCCGTCATCAATTTCCCGGCGACCGGGTTGGACCCGATGTGCGAAGCGATCAATTTTTTTGCCCTCTCCCGGCTGACCAGGCGTCCGATGCCGATGTCCGGGAAGCCCGCATCGTTTCCGATCAGGGTCAGATCCTTGACTCCCTTTTGCAAAATGCCTTCCACCAGTGTAGGCGGGTTGCCAACCCCTCCAAAGCCGCCGAACATCAGCGTTGTGCCGTCATGGATATGGGTGAGAGCTTCTTCCAGAGTTGCGAGTTTATTCCTTTTCTTTGCTCCGGTTTGCATCACAGTCCTCCTCCTATCCGGCAAACAGTTGCCCTGTCCAGCCTTCCGACCGCAATTCGGACTCCACTTCCCGAATCGTGTCTTCCAGAATGGAAACCAGGCGGTCAATCTCCGCTTTTTGAATGACCAGCGGAGGGGCAATGAGGACGGCATCGCCCGCCCCGTCGATTCCTCCTGCGGCCGGGTAGACGAGCAATCCCTTTTCAAATGCCCGGGCGACGATCCGGTTGGTGACGTCTGTTTCCGGATGGAATGGGGTCTTTAATAACCGATCGGCAACAAACTCCATTCCGAGCAACAGCCCTTTTCCCCGGACATCGCCAACCATTTCAAACATATTTGCCAGCTGCTGCAATTTTTCCATCAAGTATTGGCCCTGCTCCGCGGCTGCTTCCACCAGACGGTGTTTCTCGATATACTCCAATACGGCCAGGGACACCGCCGCTGATTGGGGATTGGCACTATAGGTGTGGCCGGCCATGATCGCCTTGGAACCTCTGAGAATCGGTTCCATGACACGGTCGCTCACCAGGGTGGCGGCGATGGGCGTATATCCGGCACTCATCCCTTTGCCGAGCGCGATGAGATCCGGTACGACCCCCCAGTGCTCCACCGCAAACCTCTTTCCGGTGCGGCCGATCCCGGTCATCACTTCATCCGCGATAAAGAGGATCTCGTTTCGCTCACAGATCGCCTTGATTTCCTGGTAATAACCGTCAGGAGGGGTCACCGCTCCGCCGGATGCACCGATAATGGGCTCTGCGATAAAGGCGGCGATATTTTCCGCGCCGATCCTTTTGATGGCAGTTTCCAATTCCTTTGCACACATCAGATTGCAACCGGGATACGTACTGTTAAAAGGACACCGATAGCAATAAGGAGGGGAAGCGCTGGGGAAATCCTCCAGCAGCGGGATGAATCGCTTCCTTCTCAGCACATGGCCCGACATCGACAAAGCGCCCAACGTAATTCCGTGATAACTCATCCAGCGGGAAAGGACTTTGTTTTTCCGCCCGTATCCTCTTTCCTGCCAGTATTGAATGGCGATCTTCATGGCCGTCTCTGTCGCTTCCGATCCGCTGTTGACAAAAAACGACCAATTGAGATCCCCCGGGGCCCATTCGCTCAGTTTCTTTGCCAATTTTTCGGCAGGTTCATTGGTAAACTGAGAGCGATAAGTGAAAGAGACTTGATTTGCCTGGGCGATCATGGCTTCCACCACCTCTTTCACCCTGTGCCCGATACTGGCTGTCACCGCACCGGAAGAACCGTCGATATATTGTTTTCCTGTGTGGTCATACAGGTAGATGCCTTCACCGTATACAGCCGTCGGATAATCGTAATCCAAAACCGGCTTGATCAAATAAGTGCGGTTCATCGCTCCTGCCTCCTTCATCCTGTGCCTGAGTACTTTCAGCATATGAGAAAATTTTTTTATTTACTATTGTCCATAGAATTGAAAATCGACAAATGATTTTTATACATCATGTATAATTGGATTAAACAAAATCCGTTGATCATCCCGTTTTTCTGTCCGTTATATACAAAAACCCAGAAATTTACCGGGGGAAGGGATCAGCTATGGCCATCAGCATACAAGAAGCATTGCAATTGCCCGTGATGAAAAGGACCCGGCTGGTTGCCGGTCACCAGGGAGTTCATCATCCCATCAAATGGGTGACCATTGTGGAAGTGCTGGAAGATATTCACCGGTTGCAAGAGGGAGAATTTTTGATTACCACCGGATACGGATTGATGGAGAGCGAACAAAAACGAAATGAATTCCACAAGCTCTTGTCGATGAAAAAATTGTCCGGTGTGGCCATCTATACCGGATTTTATCTGCGGGAGATCCCGGACAGCTTTATTGAACTCGCGAACCGGCATGCTCTTCCGTTAATTGAAATTCCGACGGACATTAATTTTTCGATGATCACCAAAGCCATCCTGGAGCAGATTGTCAATAATCAGATGCAATCCCTGGAGTATTCACTAAGCATTCACAAACAATTTACCCAACTGGTTTTGGGGAGCCAGGGGGATGCTCCCATTACCAAAACGCTCTCCTCCCTGATTCAGGGCAGCATTATCCTCTTTAATGAATTTTTGGAGATTTCCCACCGTTATCTCATCCATGATTGGATTGAGTGTTTGGATGACATGAGAGTCAAAATCAAGCATCGGGAAATAGAGCCGGTCCAGACCCTTCAGGAACGGGTGGAATTGCAGGAACAGAACGTCATGATCGTCATTCACCCGATCATCGCCAATGAAGTCAACTTCGGATATATCATGGCGATTAAGGAGAAGGATGAGTGGCAGGAGCTGGATTATATCGCCATCGAACATGCGGCCACCGTATATGCCATCGAATATTTAATGCTAAAAGCCGTGGAAGAGACAAAAATTCGGCTGCAAGGCGATTTTTTGGAAGAGATCTTCAATCAAAACTTCAAAAGTGAATCCAAGACATTGGAACGGGGAAAGAAACTGGGCTTCAATCTCGCTCTCAACCAGGCGGTTCTCCACATTCAATTTCCTGCGGCAAAGGAAAAAGGCTATTATCTGAGCCAGATCATCAGCCAGATCATGAAACAAAAAGGGCGGCAGGCCATCCTGCAGGGCAAGATGGATTCCGTGATCGTGTTGACCGAAGTGGTGGCCGGCCGGGCCCAACAGGCCAAAAAAGAGACGATCGAACTGGCTGAACTCATTCTGGACAGGTGGAACCGCCTGGATCCGGATGAACCGCTGAAAATCGGAATCGGAAGAGCCTACCGAAATCTCCGCCAACTGACGCAAAGCGCGCGGGAAGCGGAGTATGCCCTTCATTACTCCAAGCTCCTGGCCAAATCCAAACCGGTCATTCATTATGACGACTTAGGCTTGTACCATCTGCTGATTCATATGAGGGAGTCGGGCGTCAACTTGCAACAATTTTATGAAGAACACCTGGGCGGCCTGATTCACCGGAAGGGAACGGATCTCCTTTACACATTGGAAACTTTTCTCATGCACAACCAGAACATCCAGAACACGGCTGCCGAACTTTTTATTCACCGCCACACATTAAAGTACAGGCTGAAGCAGATTGAAAAGATCACAGGATTAAATCTTCAGTCGGCCGATGACCGGATGAAACTGCAATTGGCTCTCATGGCCTACAAGCTGTCAAACGTGTGAGAAAAAAGGAATCCGGGTTTGCCGGGATGAGTCAATCTGGAGATGAAACGCAAGATCGTGCAGGGAGGCCGTGACTGGACGTAGTGCCTGTGAGGCCGTCCCCGGCGGAGGCCCTGAACGGAGGAGGAAGCGGATCGCGTGTCTGAAGCGGCAGCGGGTTGGATCCGCGCCCGACAGTGAGGGGCCGGAGCGACAAGTTTTTACTTCATGCCGGCCTCAAGAGCACGAAGAACAACACGGCCAACCGCCCCGAAAGCACCACCACAGAAACACTCTTTTTTCAAAGCACACTTTTACAGAATACGATCATGGCTACTTGACACAAACCATGAATGAAAGTGGAAACGGTTTTCCCCTAGTTCCGAAATCTTTTGAGAATCCGTTCCGATGCGGTGGCAGAGTCACTCGTCACCAAAAAGATTTCTCCGCCGGCTCTGCTTATGGAGATTGCAAAGGATAGAGCCCATGACAGTTTGATACTACCTCTGGGATGAACCCCGCTCCGGAAATGGTTTTCCGTCTTCGCGTGAGTGCAGTGGCAGAGTCGTTTCGCCGGAAAACATATTCCTCCATTGGCACGGTGTCAAACCGATCATAAAAAAAGAGTGATCATTCATGGTTATATAACCTTTGTTTTTTGGCTCTTCATTCCGAAAATTTGGAATTTGGTGCGGTTGTTTGGACATGGGGAGATTCGTTTCATCAACAGTATTTATGGGAACATCTCCGGCCACTTTCCGGAAATTTGTACATATGCTTATGTCCCATCACTTTTAAACAATTGGCATTAAATTTGCTGGATAATAGATCAGAAACGTTTTCTTCAAATCTCCGTCAAACGATGGTTTCTATGGGTGAAAGGGCTTACATTGACTTATGTTCATGCGCTTTCGGGGGGATGAATGATGAGGGGAAAAAATGGTTTGTTCAGGTGGATGTTCCTCCTTGCGTTGGTGACGTCACTCATCGGAACAGGGATGTTCACAACACCGGTTCATGCGGCGGGGCAATTTATTCGGGATACTGCGCCGGACGGACGTGTGTACAAATTGTATATCCCTTCCGGCTATAATGGCAGTACCCCTTTGCCGCTGGTCGTCATGCTTCACGGTTGCACCCAAAACCCGGATGATTTTGCTGCAGGAACGGAAATGAATGTGTATGCGGAGCAGAACAACTTCTTGGTTGCTTATCCCGAACAGCCTTCTTCAGCAAACCTGAATAAATGCTGGAATTGGTTTGATTCCAATCACCAGTCCCGGGGGCGGGGGGAACCGGCCTCGATTGCAGGCGTTGTGGAAGACGTTAAGCGGAATTACTCGGTGGACAGTCGGCGTGTGTATGCAGCCGGGTTGTCTGCGGGCGGAGCCATGAGTGTGATCATGGGAGCCACTTACCCGGATGTGTTTGCAGCGATCGGGGTTGGCTCCGGTTTGGAATACAAGGCGGCGACCTCGATGACATCTGCTTACATGGCCATGATTAACGGAGGACCTGACCCGGTACAACAGGGGAACTTGGCCTATCAGGCGATGGGCAGTCATGCGCGGGTGGTTCCGGTGATTGTCTTTCACGGTACATCCGATTACACGGTTTATCCGGTAAACGGCCATCAAGTCATCTCTCAATGGGCGCAAACCAACGACCGGGCCGGTGACGGAGTCGATAACAACCATATTGATGATCAAGCGGATGTCACAATGAACGGTTCCGTACCCAACGGAAGAACTTATACACGCTACCTCTATAAGGATCAAAACGGAAATGTCGTGATGGAAAAAATCATGGTAAACGGAATGGGACATGCCTGGTCAGGCGGCAGTACGGCGGGTACTTACACCGATCCGGCGGGGCCGGAAGCCAGTTCGATGATGTGGAGCTTTTTTGTCAACCATCCAAAGTAAAGCGCTTTCAAATAAACGGACATTTCAATCTAATTCAGAGGATTGTTCAGTCTGGACCCCGGCCGTCTTCCCGCGAAGCGGACAAGGCCATCAGGCTCCCGCGGCGCCGGGGTCCCGTATTTGATCGAACCTTTAAGGGGGAATCGTTTTGCCATTCAGATACATGCTAGTCGTTTTGCTGATGGTATTATCTGTGTTGTTCTCTTCGTTCTTTCCGGGGGGACCGGCCCGGGCGTCCGGTTGCCATGAGAAGCCGATCCGTGTTCCGGGAGCTGAAAAGCAGGAACTTTTCTGCCTGAATGATTTGATGACCCCCGGCCTGCTAAAGTCCGGACTCACGGACGCCTCGGACTGGGCCGGACTTCACTCAAACCGGACGAAAAATCCCACCGGTCCGGTCCCCGGGATTCAGATCAACGGATATTTCCCGGACACCTCAGCTTTTAATCCCCATCACGGCTGGAACCATGATGCCCAGTTTGTCATCCGGCTTCCCCAGCGCTGGAACGGCAAACTCATCATCACCGGAGCTCCGGGCGTCCGCCGCCAATACTCGCTCGATTTCCTGATCAGCGACTGGGCATTGTCCCGTGGTTATGCCTTTGCTTCTACGGATAAAGGAAACAATGGTGCCACATTTTACCGGGACGGGGAACAGCCCGGAGATGCGGTGGCCGAATGGCATCAGCGGGTGACCCAGCTGACCAAGGCGGCGAAGGAGGTCGTGCGCCAACGATATGGCCATTATCCCCGATATACGTACATGACAGGAATTTCCAACGGCGGATATCTGACACGATATGCGCTGGAAAACCATCCCGAATTGTATGACGGAGGCGTCGATTGGGAAGGGACCCTGTTCCGGTCCGAAGGGCCCAACCTGCTAACATACCTGCCGCCCGCTTTGCGCCATTATCCGAATTACCGGGAGACCGGGGACAAATCCGCCCAAGATGCGATGATCCAGGCGGGGTTTGAACCGGGCTCGGAGTTTCTCTGGGAGTATCATTATACTTATTATTGGGATCTCACCCAGCGGATCTACCGGGAAGAGTTTGATCCGGATTATGACGGCGATCTGGAGGCGGGAATTCCCTTTTGCCGGCCGGGGACTCCCAACTGCGACGCGGATTATGATTATCAAAGCCGGCCGGAGTCGGTAAAAAAGGCTGTCGAAAAAGTCTCCCTCAGCGGAAACATCGGCAAACCGCTGATCACTCTTCACGGCAACATGGACGCTCTTCTGCCGATCCGCACCGATTCCAATGTGTATCGCAACCTGGTGCAGGAAGCGGGTCGTTCCCATCTGCACCGCTATTATGTGATTGAAGGCGGAACGCACGTAGATTCGCTCTATGATCAATACCCCGACCGGTTGCGCCCCATTCTCCCCTGTTATCGTGAAGCCTTTGAACAATTGGAAAACTGGGTGGAGAAGGGCAAGAAACCGATAGAGAGCGGATGGGTCCGTCGTCCGGACAGCGGGGATCCGGCGAATAAATGCAGGATTAGGGAATAAGAGAGATCGAGCATACGAATCTGAACTTGAGTCATTGTTGACACATCCTTGATGGGGAGGCCGACTCCTATTTCACTGAGGTTGTCACAATGGCTCACTTTTTTTGCGGAGATCCATGTAGCAAAATTATCCGGGCTGAACACCTGGTGATCCATGGAAAAGGTCATTATTTTATATAACTCCCTCATGTTCCCCTTTTCAAAATATTTTTCCAGGTATAAAATCCAATCTATAGATTAAAAATTAATAATTCCATCACGAAAGGAGCCGATCGTGTTGAGATTGCGAAACGGGCTGATGATGGTTTGTTGCCTCTTTTTCTTCCTTTTTTCACACACCATACATGTCTATGCCGAAGAAGCAAAAACCCCTGAACAGAAAATGGCCGAATTGGAAGCGGAAATGGAAAGGTTGAAGGCGAAGGGAGAGAACTACGATTTTCTGAAAGAGGAGGTAAAAAATTTTCGGGAATCGGTCCAAAAAGAACGGGAGTCCTTAACCAATACGTTTAATATTTATCTCGGCTTGTTGACCGGCATTATTGGAGTTGCAGGTCTATCCATTACAATAGTTGGGTTTATCTTCTATTTTAAAGTTGGGCAGTCCCGAAAAGAACTTGATGATCAGATTAATACGATGAAAAAAGAAATGCAAGATCGACTAAATCAACTGGAATACGAGTTTACGGAGAAAGTAAGGAAGAAGTTTCAAAAGGAAATGGAAAAAGTTGCAGCACAACTGATTAATGAAGAAATGGACACTTATAAGGAAAGTCTGGAGGCACTCAATGAACTGATTGACAAAGAGTTGAAAAATAAGAAAGTCAGAGTTTTGGTCACAGGTCCGGAAGACGAAATCAAAAAGATGGAAGAAAATGAATTAAAGATCCTGAACAAGCAGGTATATAAAACTACCGTAAAACCTTTTGACAAGGCAGAAATAGCGAAGGAATTGCAAAATAACGAGTTCGACATTATTATTTACCGATATCCTAAAACCAATGAGGGTGGTTACCAATCAAGCGTGGGAATATTGGCGCAAATGTTGAAACAACATAGCCGTCAACTGCCGTTGCTGGTTTATTCAGATTATGGGAAAATCGATGACCCGGAGTTGAACACCTATTTATTGAGGTCCTACGCCAATATACCGTCTTCTCTTATTTCCAATCTGTTTTCCTTATACCAAGTGTTTTACAAACAAGAAGCAAAGGTCCCCTCGTCTGTTGAGCATGAGGAATTTTAGATATGAGATACGACGGAATCCTGATCTTACATGAAATTTTTGTACACCCTTTATAGAAAAATACTCAAAATTAATATATATTACAATTATTGATGAAAAAGTTCAATTCTGTAATGAAGAGGTGGTTGAGTGGAGAGATTGGTGGAGAGATTGACGGTTACATACCGGATCGTTACACCGATGTTTATGTCTGGCGCGGATCCTCAGCAGGCGGAACTGCGCCTGCCATCCATTAAAGGAGCCTTGCGGTACTGGTATCGAGCCGTTGACGGCAGATATAACCAAAACGCGGATAATGGCAAAGGATGCACCTGGGAAGAGAAGATCTTCGGCGGCTCGGGCTCATCAGCCGGACAAGCGGCCTTTTTGATGAAAGAAGACGTTCGGAATTTGCGACACAGTCATTTCAGCAAACGTAACCGCTGGTTCATCGGCCTGAATTATATCACTTATTCTATAAAAGAAAACAGGCCGTACTGGTTGCCGGGCAATAAATTTTCGATTCAGTTTCTGATGCGGCCCGTTCGTAATAAAGAGGCTGTGTCTTTTTGGAAAGCGTTGATCTCCAGTGTCTGGCTGCTGGGGCAGATCGGCTCCCTGGGAACCCGTTCGCGAAGGGGATTTGGAACGGTGGCGCTGGAAGAGTGGCAATATGATGGGGAAAATACAATGGTTCAAGATCTGCTCCGCCAACTGCCCATCGCCGATCAGGCGAAATCCCCCGAAGAGTGGAAGAGCAAGTTTGTACAGGGATTGGACAAGATTCTGGACTGGCCGGAGAAACATTCCGAAGTCACCCATCCTTTGGTTTCCGGTGCCTCCTTTTATCTGGCAGAGAATGGTTATACGTGTTGGAACGATGCCCTGGCGTCGGGGGTCAGTTGTCTCCGGTCGTTCCGTCAGAACCATAAACGGGATCGGTTGGCGCTGGGACTGCCGATGATCATCCCGGCCAGGCAAAAGGAAGGGCCGACGGTGACCATCAGACCGAAAAGATTTAACCGGATCGCTTCCCCGGTTTGGTTGCGGGTGATAACCATAGGGGATCAGTATTATCCGTTCTTTTCCATCCTGACTGTCCCTCCTTTTCCGGATCTCGTGCGTGAAGAAAAGATAGGAAACCAGAAAAAAAAGCCGGAGCGACTGAACCCGCCTACAGGAAATGCGCTGGATGCATTTGCTGAATATTTGATCGGTGAAGGTTTCCAGGAGGTGACCTGATAAGTGAGAACCTTGCAATTCACGATCGGTCCTGTCCAGGGATTTATCGCCCAATCCCGCCGAACCCGCGATCTGCTCGCCGGTTCTTTTTTGCTCTCGTATCTGTCCGGGCGGGCCATGATGTATGTGATCGAACAGGGCGGGTCGATTGTTTTTCCCTTTATTGGCCAATCCAAGGACCAGAGCGGCGAATCTCATTTTCAAAACCCCCTGTTACAGGCGATTTACCGCCCGCCAGTGGAAAAAGGGCCCTGGATCGGGACCCTTCCCAACCGCTTTACAGCCATGATTCCGGACGGCTTCCAGCCCGAAGAATGTGTGGAAGCCGTGAAAGCCGCATGGAGAAGGATGGCGGACGCGGTCTGGGAGTATGCGGTGGCCAGGGTCGAGCGTTACGGAAATGGAACACGGGAGATTTGGAACCGTCAAGTCTGTCACTGTTGGGAGATCACCTGGGTGATCGGAGAAGACGGCGGCTTGCTTGACCGCAGAAAAGCCTGGCGCAGCTTTGTTCCCACTATAGAGCCGGGGGATAAATGCACGTTGATGCCGCATTTGCAAGAATTGTCCGGTTATCTGCGCAACAGGAAACACGAACGTCAGCAGCAAGAGAAATTTTGGAAGGAGCTGAGAGAGCGGTTACCATCCTTTGAACTGGCGGAAAACGAGCGGTTAAGTGCCATCGCGCTGATCAAACGCCTGTATCCGCTCGTGTCTAAACAAGCGTTGGGATGGGACTTTCCACGGCAGGCCAAATACTTTCCTTCCACCTCTCATCTTGCGGCGCTTCCGTGGATCGAAGAGACGATGGAAAAGGCAAAAGACGAAGCCAAACGCTTGGCTGAGGTCGCCAGGGACTGCGAGCTTCCGAAAATCAATCCAAAACATCTTTTTCCCCATATTTACCAGCGGGCGGAAGCGGAACCGGAGTTAAAGCCCTTTTCGCAATTGGAGGGCAGAATCTTCTTTCCGCATGAACTGGAAAAATTCCGGAATAGCATCGGCTCTGAACGCGTGGACGCATTGCTGGAAGAGTACAGGCGTTTAACGGAGGCGGTGCAGGGAGAACCCCAGCCTTATTACGCACTGCTCTTTATGGATGGCGACGGCCTGGGGAATTTGCTGCAAAAAAGCGACAACAAAAAGCAAATCAGCCAGGCGGTAGCGAACTTTGCAGCCGGCGTGGCCGAATGTGTGAAAAAGCATCATGGTGTCACCATTTATGCCGGCGGGGATGATGTGCTGGCGATGTTCACCAGAGAGCGGGTTCTTTCCGCCGCTGTCAAACTGCGACAGGCTTATATGGATCATTTTCGAGACATCAATCGGGCTTATGACAAGCACCAGGTTGCTACCATCTCGGCGTCCATCGTCTATGCCCACTATTTTCTCCCTTTGCAAAAGGTGCTGGAGTACGGGCGGAAACTGCTGGACGAGGTTGCCAAGGACAAGACCGGACGGGACTCCCTGGCTGTCGGGGTGTGGAAAAGATCAGGTGCTGTCCTGGAATGGTCTGCCCCCTGGGATGTAGTGATCGACCGGGATCATCCCGAGCACGCCACCCGCCTCGAGCAGCTGGCGGAAGAGTTTCGCACTGATGAAGATGAAGCTTTTTTCTCCGGCCGTTTTGTGTACAAGTTAAAAAAGCTGTATGAGGGTTCCCCTGCTTTTTCACAGGATTCCAGGAAAAATCGGGAGATTCTGACCCGCCTTATCACGGCAGATTATCTCAGGATCAAAGGGACGGAGAAGGGAATCGGCACGAAAGAAGCGGAAGCAAGGATCAAAAAGCTGCTGGATCTCTGTTTCCGTTCCCGGCGGGATGAACATAAACTCGTCCGCGTCGAGGAAGGGGAGTTTCTTGTTGACGGGGCATTGCTGGTGCGGTTTTTGGCTCAGAAAGGAGGAGACGAATGATGGGCAAAATCTGGGCGTTTCGGGCATTGGACACGTTGTTTTTCCGTGACGGCACTCCTTTTAACGAAGGGGAAACCGGCTCGGTGCCCCCGGCAACGCTGTTTCCTCCGTCGATCATGCCCTTGCAGGGAGCCATTCGCACCTGTTTGGCCCGGAAGCAGGGATGGACCCCTGACAACGGCAAGCCATTTCCTCCTGAACTGGGCGATCCTGATTCACTGGGGCAGTTGAAACTGGAAGGGCCTTACCTTCGGTTTGAAGGGAAGTGTCTTTTTGTCCCGCCGTCGCAATTGGTGGGAAAACAGGATTCCCAGGGGAAATGGAGCTTTGCGCGGCTGGTCCCGGGAAATGAGGTGGAGTGTGATCTGGGGAAAGTTTTGCTGCCGGAAATCTCCCGCAAAGACGGAAAACCGTTGTCCGCATGGTTGACGCGGGAAGGGCTTGAAGCGGTGCTGGCCCATCAGGAGGTGCGGGAAGAACATCTGATCTTTCCGGATCAGTTATGGAAGGAAGAGCAAAAAATCGGGATCAGGCGGAACCGCCAAACCCGTCAGGCAGAAGATAAACATTTGTACACACTGACGCAGATCCGCCCGAGCCGGAAATTGGAAGTGATCGTGAAAGTGGACGGAATCCCCGACAGCTGGCATCCGTCCGGCATGCTGGGACTCCCGCTGGGCGGGGAAGGGAGATTTGCCCGTGTGGAGATTGGCGATGAGTGCCGGGAAAACCCGTTTCCCGCCATGCCGGAGATCGTAACAGCGAAGGACGGGATCGTGCGATTTACCGTTTCGCTTCTGACACCGGGACAGTACGAGAATCCTCAAGATGTGATTCGGAACGGGCCACTGGGTGTTCCGGGACGATGTGTTTCGGCGTGCATGGGTAAAGCGGGAACAATGGGAGGCTGGGATTTGAAACATAATTGCCCCCGTCCTTTAACGCCCATCCTCCCGGCCGGGTCCACCTGGTTTTTTGAAGCCCCGCCGGAGCTTCGGGAAGAAATTGAGCATCTGCACGGTTCCTTCAGCGGGATGAAGACAGAATACGGAATGGGACAGATGGTGGTCGGAATCTGGAAGAAACAGGAGGAATCATAAATGAAAGGTTTTATCTTGGGCATGCTGGCAGAAACGCCGGTTCATCCGGGCGCCGGACAATCGCATACAGGCATTGATCAGCCGGTTGCCAGGGAGGCGACCACCGGTTTTCCGGTGATTCCCGGCTCAGGCTTAAAAGGGGCTCTCCGGGACAAGGCGGAGCAAGAGCAACCGGAGATCGTGGACGAAGTTTTTGGCAACAGCGAATCGGCGGGCGGGGTGGGGATTACCGATGCCAGGATTTTGCTGCTCCCGATCCGCTCCCTGACCGGTCATTACCGCTGGATCACCTGTCCGTACCTGTTGGAACGGTACCAGCGGGATCTGCAATTGATCGGGGGCTCGTTTGAATTCCCTGAGTTACCCGGGATTGATCAGGGCAAGATCCTAACCGCCGACGAGGCGGACACGATATTCCTTGAAGAGCTTTCCTTTGAGCCGATTCCCGTACCTCAAGTGATGGAAACCGTGGCTGGCCATCTTTCGTTCCTGATTAAACACGAATCAGTGAAGAACAGACTGGTTCGCCAACTTGCCATTCTCCATGATGACGACTTTTCCCACTTCGCCCATTTCGGCCTGCCCATTCAGGCCCGCAACCAACTGGAAAACGGAACGAAAAAGAGCCAAAATTTATGGTTTGAAGAAACACTCCCTCCGGATACCTTGCTGTACAGCCTGATTTTGGAGCGGCCCGGAAAGGGTGAGGGAGTGCTGGAAAAAATAAAAGATCATTTGAAAAGACACCCCTATTTGCAGGCGGGAGGCAATGAAACAGTCGGACAAGGCTGGTTGATCACTGCGGTGAAGGCGTAAGGAGGTGCGAAGGTGGACCATACACTGGATCAGAAACGGGCGATGCATTCCTTGGAAAGAGTAAAGGAAATCGAGAAAAAGCATAAAAACCAAGGCAACGGGCAATTTGCGGACGATTACGCAGGATATGTGGTGCGACTGCCCGCCGACATCCTCTCCAACGGATTGGGACAAGCTCTGGCCCAATTGCTGGCGGCGGCGAAGGACAAAAAAGAAGATCCACATCGACTGGTTTATCAGGATTTGCAAAGCTGGCTGTGCCGGGATGATGAAAAAGCTCCTTATCCGGGCGCGGCTGATTTGCTGGAAGCCATCGTGTCCAATGATCGCAGACGTTATCAATGGGCGCTGGCAGAAGCGCTGGCATGGCTGGAGTGGCATAAAAAACTGTCGGTCGCCTATTTGAAGAAATCGGAGGGGGAAAGCCAATGAAATCCCGGGAGAAAAGAAAATACCCGGAGAAAAGTAAATCCCTGTCATACTTTCTCCCCCTCTACCCGGAAGCCCGGGAAAACGTGGTTTCTTCGGAAAAGCGCCCCAAGGAGTCGCACGCCGGACTGTGGTATGAAAAGTTTTGCGATTGTTGGTATAGAGAAAGGGATAATCTCAAAATTGATAAAAACAAATGGATCGGGACCGACAGGGTTGGGGACCTGGAGCAGATCCGGGAGTTCACCAACCGTATGAGCCGATTGATCGAGGGGCAGGCCGGTTATCAACTGCATCTGCACACGACCAGCCGCTTTGTGACCGGCCTGGGCCGCTCCAATCCGGTGGAGAACGGATTCGCCTGGCATCCTATTCTGGGAACCGCTTATCTGCCCGGCTCTTCCGTCAAAGGACTGGTGCGCGCCTGGGTGACGGAATGGGTGAAAAAAGAGCAAGCGGAAAAATCCAAAGACATTAAACGGATCTTCGGTCCGGATACAAAGTCCCCGGACAGCCAGGCGGGCAGCGTGATCTTTTTCGATGCCCTTCCCGCCGGACCGGTACAGCTGGAGCCCGATATCATGACCCCGCATTTTAGTGAATATTATAAGGACCCCCGGAACAGAAATACGCCCCCTGTGGACTGGTATGCACCGGTTCCGATTCCTTTTCTGGTCGTCGGAAAAAATCAGGAGTTCATCTTTTCCATCGCTCCCCGCAGACCGGAAAACGCACAAGACCGCGAAGATGCAGAGAACGTTATAAACTGGCTGCAAGAAGCGTTGATGTGGATCGGTGCAGGAGCAAAGACCGCCGTTGGCTACGGACGGTTTGAAAAAGTGGACAAGCGGTAGAGCGCCATAATCATGGCAATGGTAAAAAGGCCGACTCTCCAAATGGTGGAGAATCGGCCTTTATTTTATGCAGCCGTTCCGGCAAGCAGAACGGAAGCCGCTGGTTATAGGGGGGGGTTAAATTTCAAGACTTTATCTTCTGTGATGTGAACTTCACGTTTCAATTCACTTTGAATAGAACCTAAACGAAAACTCCTCGGGAGGGGAGTGACAACGGATTATGCTGTTTCAATTCCACTTTGGATGCAACTCAAACGACCGGGTGATTCTTCGACTGGATTGGGTTGCGAATGTTTCAATTCCACCATGGATTCAACTCAAACAAGGACTGTAACAGTAAGGTCAGAGTTTTCTTGGAGGTTTCAATTCCACCATGGATTCAACTCAAACTTCCTCCAGTTTCGTTATGATAGAAAACTATCGTGTGTTTCAATTCCACCATGGATTCAACTCAAACCCGTAAGCGGAATTCAGTTTTATCAGATATTAGCATTATATCCCAAAGCAAAAAAGTCTGTAAACCTCCCATCCTGCAAAATAGCCGGGGGGTTCACAGACTTGGCAACCCGGAGCCATTTTTACATGGTTCAGTCATAAGCCGAATCCGTCTGTTCCCCTTCATGGTATCATAGAAGAAAATGAGACAGAAAGAGCTGGAAAACCTTTATGCGAATGGAAGCCCGTTTTTTTATCAATGAAGAAATCTCTCTTCCCTACGATCTGAACTACCTGATCAGCAGTTATCTTTTGCGGTGCATCAAACAGGCAGATCCCGGGTTGGCCGATTGGTTGCATAATGAAGGCATTGCGTTTCAAAGAAGGTCTTATAAGCCGCTTGTCTTTTCACGGCCCCGTTTTGAATGCAGGAACAACCTGCGGGCTTGCATGAAAGTGAAAGGCATGCTCACCTTTAAAGCGGATTCCATTTACCCGGAAATCATTCGGCGCCTGGTGGAAGGGATCAGAAGCCTGGGAAATCTGCAACTTGCCGATGCGAAAATCCCGCTGGTGGATGTACAACTGGAGGAACCTAAACGCTTTTCGGAAACTATGTCCTACATCGCTTTGAGTCCGATTGTCGTTCCCATCCAAAGAGAGAAAAAACTTCATTATTGCCATCCGTTGGAGAGTCCATTTTACGATGGATTGCGCCGGTCGATTCGCAATTGGTATGCCATCCGGTGGGGGGAAGAACTTCCGCAGGAGGTGAATATTCACATCAGCCTGATCGATCCGGCCGCATTTAATCTGAACAAAGCGGCCGTTCTTGTCAAGTATAAGGACAAGAACATTAAAGGTTACCAAATCCCGCTCACCATTGATGCTCCGCCCAAAGTGCAAGAAGTGATCTACCAGTCGGGGCTTGGCAGTTACGGGTCGCAAGGGTTTGGAATGGTTGAAATCATACATAAAAAACAGGGCTGAACATCGCCATGATCACAAACAAAGAGGAAGTTTACACCTGTCAAACAGCATTCTCCCTTACGCGAGCGAAATTGAGTTGGTTTTATGTGAGATGCCGCCCGATAATAATCATTGAAATTATACTAAATCACAAACATATTTTCTCCAGTCTACTATACATATCTTATGGAAACGGATCACTGGTGCTCCGGAAAAAGGAGCTAGTCCGATGAGAGATTTTCATAGAAAGGCCCGGTTCTTGTATAAACCGGGCTCATGTTTGTAGAGATTGAACGGTTCTTTACGGACAAAGATCTTTTACATCGTGAAAGAGAGCATATTCAACTGTCACTTGATCGCCAAATATACGGTTTACCGGCATCGAAAGACTGCATATGACAGAGCTTGCCTCAGCAAAATTGATTTCTTTATATCCCGACTTCTTGAGAACCTCACTCAAACGAGAATGAAGATCCACTTGTCTTTTTGAATAGGGTTGATTTGAACATCCATCAAGAGTGGGTTCATGTAAAAAAGTAGTTTTTACCTCGACTTGAAATTGATGTTCGATGTAAAAAACGGGCATGAGCTTGGATATACACAGCTTTGTAGAGAAAGAGAAAATCGTATCCCCGTGATTTACTTTATTAAAATCAAAGTCCCATCTAATGGATGGCCAAACCTCATCCGCAAAAATTTCGGTTACTTGACACTCTCCTGGATCCAGGATTCCATAAAATTGAGAAGGAAGGCTCAAACGGCTTTTACAGAGTCTTAGATACTCCTCGTCAGTCATCGTTGAATACATGGTTTCTATTTCTCGTATTAAGTCGCTGCTCGCCACATCCATCTTCTTCATCCTAATATCATGATGACCTTTAGTGTCAGCTGGTTTTGAGTGTTCTAAACCAAAGTCAACTTCGCCTAAATGCTTTCCTTTTTTATCACATACTGCAAACCGTCCATGATGTGTATCACAACTGAATCATATTTTTTTGTTAGGATCAAAACAAAATGTGAAAAACGGGACTGTAAGATTTTAGCAGAAAATGACTGAAAGAGTAATGGAGTTGAGCGAAGTCAAGTATTGAATAAACCTTTTAGGGAAGACCACTCGAAATATACTTCATGTAGAAAGGAACAGGTAATCAGAAAACCGAGTCAACTATAGCATCTTTGTTTTAATGAACTGAATGGCTTTCTCTAATGCCATTTTCAACTCGTTTATACTGTAGCTTTCCTCTTCCAACAAAGGTTTTTCCCAATCAAAATTTTCAATTACAAACACCTTAAACCTGCCGTTCTCTTCAAAACTGGGATACCATCCCACATCGATGAGATATTTCCCTTCTTGAAAATGAACTTGAAGCATATCTTCTTTTAACGAAAATACTTGTTGATCAAGAGGAACATCGGTTTTGACATGGAAATCATTGTAGACAATTTCACCAGGATTGAAATTTATTTCATCAATCATCATGCTAGATCACCTTTTACTAGTATAACTTTCTTTTTAGTAATTTTTTATATTCGGACTCAGTAATCGGATGTCCATGAATGGTATTCGCTGAATATTCCACACGCATATATTTCGTTTTTTGTCCGTCACTGGCACCTACAACTTCATCTAACTCGATAATTTTCCACCTTGTCCCTTTTCCTTCCCCCGGGTTAACTTCAATTCCCTTTTCCCAAGCTTCCCTTTCTATTTTCTCTATATCAATGCCAGGCTTATACTTTGCTGGTTTGCCGTTTTTAGTCATCTCAATAATTTCTTTAAAACTTTTATTTGGTGGGGGGACATGTTTTCCGCCATGAGGTGTCCATTTTGCGTTTTTAGCCTCTTCTTTCGCTTTTGCCTCTCGTTCCTTTCTTTGTTTCTCAGCTATTTCGGCTTTCTCTTTTCTCCATTCTTCCTGCTTCTGTTTTCTTTCCTGTTCATATAATTCCTTTAACTCTCTTTTCTCTTCTTCAGACAGATCCGGATCCTCATCTATTTTTTTCCTTTGCTCTTCTGCCCATTTATTAATTTCAGGACATTCTTCATCTGCGCTACACGCGATCTTATCGTCCAGTTTTCGTTTAAAGTCGTCAATCTTCTTTTGGGTTTTTCCTAATAAACGATCCAGTTTTTTGGCGATTCCTTTGGCGGCAGGCTCGAATACATGTTTGCCCAATGGTTTGATCGCATATTTTCCGATTACTTTGGCTGCCAGTCCTTCACCCGGAAGCGGAATGCTTCCTATTCCGGCAATCACCCGATCAAATCCGCTTAGTTTTTCACCGGTGATCCGGTTCTTCCCCGTCATTGCTTCTTCCAGACTTTTACCTGGGTTCAGGTCAACAACGAAGTCAATCACCGAACGTTTCTTTACCGGAAGTTCATGTCCGAAAATGTTTACCTTTTCATTTCCTGATGGATCCCATTTGTTGGCCAGCCATACCGAGTTGTCGGTCATTCGGGCTAAATTATTAAGTCCCGGATTGGTAAACCGCAGAATTTTAAATAACGTTTCTTCGGCCGATTGACCTGGAGGAGGAACGATAAAGTTTAATATCCGGTCTTTTAAGCTTGGGGATGATGCTTGATTGGTATTTGCCGTATTTATAGGTGTTTGTGTTGTTTTGCCTTCCTCCGGCAAAGGGGGATGATGAAGTTGAAGATCAGGGTTCTGAGGAGATGGAGGGTTGGGGATGTTTTTGCCATCAATCGCTTGTTCCACTTTTTCTTTTAACAGATTGGAGATGGATCGCTCATCTTGTAAAAGCGCAACCAGAATCCCTGCAAGTATGGCCCCTGCCGCAATGATGATCACATATTCCAAGGAGGGAGAACCTTTTCTCCCGCTTAGCACTCTTCCCAATTTTCTGATCCATTGAGGCAAAAAAAGAACCTCCTTTCTTCTGTTATAGAGGTAAGTTCCTACAAGCCAACCAAAAGAAACAGCAGGACAATCACTATGAAATAGACGAGTTTAGAAAGAATGAACACCCCGAACCCCTTCCAGGCAGAAGCAAACTCATGGACTTCTGCAACGAAATGACTATTGAGATAATAGTAAAATACGAAAAGCACCAGATAGATCACAGTGTACAAAAAACCCAGCACATCCTGTACCGCATTGGTCGGACTCTCGGATTGAAACATTCCAACCCCAAAAGTCAGCATCATCGGGAGAAAGAACAAGAGAAGAGAAATGACGAGTGGAGCTCTTCCCCAGGCTGTAGCCGTCAGCGTATCCCTCCAGGTTGCCGTCCCGGAGAACAAACGGCCAAAGCCCAGTAACAATGCCGCCTCCAAAAGCCATGAAAGGACTCCCCAAATGATTCCAAAGCCCATACACAGGATAATAATTTCCATTAAACTCATTTTGTCTCCGTTACTGACTCGAATTGAATTATCGAACATATCGTAAATACCGCCCAAGAAAGCCAGAGGAGCCAACCACATAAATGTAGAGAAAGAAGATTCAAGAATATCACGCAGGGTTTGACGAGGCTCTTTTAAAACGAAACTTAAAAAGCCCATCATCGTATTTATTCTCCTTTTCAAATTAGTTCTAATGATATTATACAGTCAGTCTCTTTCGATTAATACAATAAAATGGAAAAATCATAAAAATTTTAATCTGGAAAAGGGAAATATGATTATATCTATTCGTCCAATGATCCGGTTCATAGGAATGGGTCCAAACATACGGCTATCAATGCTCTGATCTGTATTATCTCCCATTACGAAAATATGTCCCTGAGGAACTTTTACGGACTTGAAGTCAGAAACGTTTCTTCCTGGTAAGTTTGCCATCGAATAAAATGGTTTCCCATTAACCAGTAATTGTTGGCCTTTGGCTTCTACTTGATCACCGGGTAAACCGACAATTCTTTTATTAAAGTGTATGCTCTTTCCTTTAAACTTAAAGTCAAAAAGTATAAGATCCCCTCTTTTGAACCTTTCAGTTTGAGTGTTAACAAGTACGATGTCTCTTTCCTGAAATGTAGGAAGCATACTTTTTCCAACAAGTATGTACCAGTCATAGAAGTAAAAGATAGTAAAAATCAAGATGAAAACTGCACTTGTCATCACAACAAACAAGTTGGCTATGTGTCTTCGCATAAGGATTCCTTTCAAACGAATTTATTTTACATATCACTCACTGGTGTTGAATAATGACGTAAAACGTTGCAGCCTCTTCTGCTTGTGAATCAAACCACAAATTTGTTGTGATTTTTTGATTTTTCCACCCATGAGTTTCTCCTCCTTATTTTCGAAGAAACAAACACTTCCTATATTAGAACATACATTCGCTATCGGGTCAATGCGTAAGATGGGAGTAAAAGGGAGAAACCGGTAATTCAATCGACTTTGTTTGAGGTAAATGTTCCTCATTCTGACCGTTCGATTCGCATTCAAACATCCGAGGTTATACTTGCTGAATGCGTGAGAAGTTGAAGGCTGACTTTGGTTACGTCGCCAAATTATGACAATCATTATATAATGATGTCAAAGGTAAATTAATCGTAATAATACCTTGACGATCATAGTACTGTGTTTTATAGTAGTACTATGGAGGTGACACTATGGTCAATCATGAAGTCTCCTCGGATTTACTAAGAGGACATACAGATACGATTATTTTGAAGTTATTGATGGGCGGAGATAAATATGGGTATGAAATCTCGAAATTAATCCATTCTATCTCCGGTGGGGAGTATGAACTGAAAGAGGCAACGATGTATTCAAGCCTGAAGAGGCTTGAGAAAAACGGTTGTATCACTTCATATTGGGGTGAAGCGACGCAAGGCGGACGGAGGAAGTACTACAGGCTGACCGATCAGGGGAGAAAAACCTATTTGGAAAACAAAAAAAATTGGGAGCTCACCAAACGTATTCTGGATCGATTATTACAAGAGGAAGGTGGCCATAAAAATGAGTGAAAAATTAAAGAAATATTTGGATAGCTTATTTTCACCCTACGAGGATTTGCAACCGGTGAAGGAATTGAAAGAAGAGTTGTTGATTGATTTGCAGGAGAAGCTGAATGATTTGCAAAAGCAGGGTTATGACGACGAAGCTGCTTACCGTATGACTATCAGCTCCATTGGAGATATCTCAGAGATCATCGACAGTATCACTGAAAAGACAAGAGAGCTGAAGCAGACGGTGTTAAGGGATTTTTCAGAAACAGATCTGCGAAATTCCGATTTTAAAGGCGTTACATTGCACAATGGAAACTTTAAATCCTGTGCTTTAAAAGGATCAGATTTTAGTGGTTCAGATTTAACAAATAGTTCCTTTAACAGCAGTGATTTGAGACAGGTAACGTTTGATTGCGCCAATCTTACTGGAGCAAAATTGACATGGTGCGACCTGAGAGGAGCCACGTTTAATCAATGCATTCTCACGAATACGGATTTTAGCTATACAGATTTGTCCGGGATCTGTTTTGATAATCAAATTTTTACGGGTACTGTTTTTGATTTTGCCGGGTTAAAGGGAACCTCTTTTAAAAATGCCGTTTTTAGAAATGTTTCTTTTAAAACGAAGGTAAAAGACGCTATTTTTGACGGTGCGACGATGGATAAGTTGACTTATGCTATTTTGAAAGGTTATAAGGCAAATTTGACAAATGTCACCGTCATTTAGTTTCCGCCAAATGAACGGTCCGGAGCGTAAGTTCCCTAAGGAGTAATGGCGTTTTTATCAGGAGGAACCAAATGATGCAAACGAATACCGTTATTTCAGTCAATGGGCTTGAAAAGTCCTATAAGAATTTGAAAGTGCTGAAGAAAATTGATTTGACTGTACAAAAGGGAAGTATTTTTGCCTTGCTTGGCTCCAATGGTGCGGGGAAAACGACAACGGTTAAAATCCTTACCACCTTGCTCAAGCCCGACAAGGGAAAGGTGGAGATTTGTGGATTTGATGTTGTCCGCCAATCGGATCGGGTACGGGAAAAAATCAGTTTGACCGGACAGTACGCAGCAGTCGACCCTTTGTTAACCGGAAGGGAGAATTTGCGCATGATCGGCAAACTGCGCCATCTTCCTGATGCGAATAAAAAGGCGGATGAGCTGCTTGAACAGGTCCAGTTACTTGACGCCGCCGATCGGAAGGTTTCCACTTATTCCGGCGGGATGCGGAGACGGCTCGACCTGGCGATGGGCTTGATCGGCAATCCGCCCGTTATCTTTTTTGACGAACCAACCACCGGATGAGATCCACAAAGCCGAATCGCATTATGGAAAATTATCAAAAACCTTGCCCATTCAGGCACTACCGTATTTCTGACAACGCAATATTTGGAAGAGGCCGAACAGCTTGCCGACCAGATCGCCATTCTCCATGAAGGAAAAATTGTTGCGGAAGGAACTCCCACACAATTAAAAAAGTTGCTTCCGCGCGGACATATTGAACTGAAGTTCCGTCATGAACAAGATGTGCATCGGGCACACGATATACTCGGTGGGGATTACGTAAATCTTCATAGAGAGCATCACATGCTTAAGGTTACGACCGACGGGAGTATAAAGCAATTGACAGCCATTCTGAATCGGCTTGAACATGCAGGCATACCTGTGGATGAATGTTTGCAAAAACAACCGACACTGGAGGATGTTTTCCTTACGATTATCGGGGAAAATTATGAAAGGGCAGATGCCTGATGCCGATCATTTCAACAGTCAAGACTAAACTCAGTGATACGATCGTTTTGACCGGACGCTCCATGCGCCATTCATTAAACATCGACACCATCCTCACGGCAACCGCAACGCCGCTGATGATGCTGTTCATGTTTGTTTATGTGTTCGGCGGAGCCATTGATACCGGTTCCGTAAAAAATATCGATTTTATATCTTTGCGAGCGAGAAAACCCCTGGCTTCAGCTATGGGGATGAGAGCGAGCGTCAGGCGAGGGAGGGGATGGTTTTCCCCCTCTCGCAAGCCTGACCATCTTTTGCTTTTTTTGTTCCCTCAATTAGATACCTTGTGCATGTCTAATGAATGTTTGTAAAATTGGCAATAGGTGATGAATTTGGGAACGGTTCAAAGTAATCGAAATGTCGTATATGATTGCAAGTATCATATTGTTTTTTGTCACAAGGATCGACGGAAAGTGCTGGTTCCGCCTGTAAGTGACCGGCTGAAAGAGCTGTTCATGGAAAAAGCAAGAGAGCTGGAAGTGACGTTTCAAGTATGGAGATCATGCCCGATCATGTGCATTTGCTCATTCAATGTGACCCGGAGTTTGGGATCCACAGGGCAGTTAAACATCTCAAAGGGTACACATCGCGAATATTGAGGAAAGAGTTTCCACATCTGAAATCACGAATCCCATCCCTTTTGTTGCGACCGTTGGAACGGTCACACTGGAAGTTGTTAATCAGTACATGGAGACCCAAACAAGGAGGTGAGTCCATGCACAAGGCATTCAAATTTCGTTTGTATCCAACCAAAGAACAAGAGGCTCTCATTAACAAATCCATTGGTTGCAGCCGGTTCACCTTTAACTACTTTCTGGCAAAGTGGAATGAACAGTACGAGCAAACGGGGAAAGGATGGACCTACAACGCTTGCTCCAAGCTGCTCACTGAGTTGAAGAAAGAGCGGGAATGGTTGAAAGAGGCAGACTCTACCTCCCTGCAAAACGCATTGAAAAATTTGGCGGATGCCTTCTCCCGTTTCTTCAAGAAACAAAATGACCGTCCCCGCTTCAAAAGCAGGAAAAATCCCGTCCAGTCTTACACGAGCCAATGTAACTACCCAAAGAAAGGAAAACCGACAATCGAAGTAGTGGGCAACCAAATCAAACTTCCCAAATTGGGATGGGTGAAGTTTGCAAAATCGCGTAAAATCGAGGGGAAAATTCTGTCCGCGACAATCCGGCGGAACCCCGCCGGGAAGTTTTTTGTTTCGATCCTTTGTGAAATGAGTGCCTGTCCCTATGTTCCGGTGGACAAAGAAAAATTCATCGGAGTAGACTTGGGTTTAAAAAACTTCGCCATCCTTTCGGATGGCACAAAAATCAACGCTCCAAAGGTTTTCAGGAAGTATGAAAAGAAACTGGCACACTGGCAAAGAATCTTGTCCCGCCGTCAAAAAGGGGGGGCGAATTGGCACAAAGCTAAAATCAAGGTGGCAAAGATTCATGAAAAGATTGTCAACGCAAGGCATGACTTTCTACATAAGCTATCGACCAAACTGATTCGCGAAAACCAAGG
>NZ_FOCQ01000015.1 GCF_900110165.1 Lihuaxuella thermophila | reverse complement strand
TGAGCCAGGATCAAACTCTCCATCAAAGTTTGACTGCTCAAAAAGAATCAACAGGTCGTGTGTCACTCTTTAGTTTTCAAGGAACACTTTCTTCTTTTTTCGTCGCCGCCTTGCATCTCGCGGCGACAAATGTTATGTTAACACATCCATTCAATCGTGTCAACAACTTTTTTTAACTTTTATTCGTCGTTCAACTGCATCTTTTATAAAGAAAAAGCGACGCCACTTAATATAGCACGCTTTTTCTTCACTGTCAATCTATTTTCTTTTCATATCACAGAGCAGACGATTGCCTCAACTCTTTTCCTTCATTTCATATCTTTGTCCATTAATCTCAAAACTGCTGGTCACTTCCGCATTTAATGAATTGGATACGGAGCAGTATTTCTCCACTGAGAGCTGCACCGCGCGCCGAACTTTATCTTCCGGCAAGTCCCCGGTCAGGATGTAATGCATATGGACGCGTGTAAACCGGCGGGGATGGTCTTCTGCCCGATCTCCGCTTACTTCCATTGAAAAAGACTCTACCTCCAGGCGCATCTTTCTCAAGATATCCACAATGTCAATCCCGGAACATGTTCCGACTGCTGAGAGGAGCACCTCGGTCGGGCGGGGGCCCACATTTTCCCCTCCCACCTCCGGCGCCGCATCAAGATCCATCGTATGCCCGGACGGCGTTTCCGAAGCAAAATGCATGTTGCCTTTCCAACGAATCTGTACTTTCATCCCCATGCCTCCTTTATCCAAGCGGTTTCATGTACAGGATCAAACTGGTCTCAATAATGGCCGCCACAAAGATCAAAACGGCAACGCCCGCCAACACGACCGGCAGCCGGGAGCGAATTCCTTTCCACTCTTGAACGCTGGCCTCCATGTATTTGGGAACGACCAGTGAGATCACCCGCCGAACCGCCGCTGCACCCAGCCGCATCCCGAACGCAGCCGCAATAATGGCTCCGGGCAGCTCGAGGATGCCGTGCGGCAATATCGTGGTCACAAAGATCACAAAGGGATTCGCCCCTGTTTCTTTGGCCGCGGTCATCAGGGTGACTCCCAGTAACATCCCATTGCTCACCATGGACATAAACGGGACCAATCCAAATAACAATCCCATCCCGATCATGGAGAAAGACGCGATGATGTTATTGAAAAACAGGGTGGAAAGTGTATGTAAAAAAGTGGGGTTTTCCTTGATCGAATTGACAACTCCTTCCAAACGGTCAAAGACACCCATCTGCTTCAGTGACTGAAGGAGGGGTTCTGCATTCACATACCCGGAAACGGCACTGACAACAAAAATGAGTGTGGCAATTCCGATGTACTTTCGCTCCGCCCGGATGCTTTCCATCAAGCGCCGCATCTATTTTCCTCCTTTCTTTCCATTCCAAAAGAATGACAATCATAACCCTCGTCCCTACGCATACATTTAGTATGGGACAGGTATCTGGTCGCTCATGCGACAACAATGGAGGGTAAAGGTATGAACTTTTTTTGGGTGTTTTCAGGGAAACGGATCAAACGGGCCTTGATGATTGCCGTGGCGTTTCTTTTCGCCGTCGGAATCTTTTATGCCGAAAACAAAAACATACAGGTATTCTTTCCCCTCGATTCGGGACCTTCCGCCATTTACAGTGTGAACACGGATAAAAAACAGGTGGCACTCACTTTTGACATCAGCTGGGGTGAAGAGCGGGCAAGGCCCATTTTGGATGTGCTGGAGCAGAAAGGGGTGAAAAAAGCGACTTTCTTCCTTTCTTCTCCCTGGGCGGAAACACACCCCGATTTGGTAAAAGAAATTGTTGAGATGGGTTTTGAGATCGGCAGCCACGGTCACCGCCATGATAACTACAGCACTTATAACGAGCAGCAGATCCGTACGCAGATCAGCAAAGCAGATCAAATCCTCACCGAACTCACGGGGAAAAAGCCGAAGTTAATCCGTTTTCCCAACGGTGACTTCGATAAACGGGTGTTGCAGGTCGCCGACCAAATGGGCTACAAGACGATTCAATGGGATACCGATTCGCAGGATTGGATGAACCCGGGAACGGATAAAATCATTCAACGGGTGGTCAGTAAAGCGCATCCCGGCGACATCATCCTGATGCACGCAAGCGATTCCTGCAAGCAAACCCATGAAGCGTTGCCGGTCATCATCGACAAGCTGAGGGAAAAAGGGTATGAATTTGTGACCGTATCTGAACTGATCGCCGGCACGGAAGTACAAACGAAACCCGTTGAATGATCCGACTGAGGGACAGGGATCTTTTATCCTTGCTGTGGTCGTCACAGGTAAAGGGTTCGTTTCGTTTTGGGTCGCCAGCCTGAACTGGATTTCAGTCAGCTGGCTTTTTTGTTTTCCTTTTTTACCCAGCGATGCAACTGCAAAATTTGCCAGGCATTACAGACGAGCAAAATCATGATGGTGAAGAAAATAAACACAACGGGGAGCTCGCCGGCTCGGGCATTGATCGACGGGATGGCTTCCAGCGTGGTTGCCGTCACCATGAAAAACAGGGTTGGGATAAAGGCGCTCGGATTGGTCTGTCTCAACTTGAGCCAGGCAACCAAGACACCCACGGCCACGATGAGCAACGGAATCCATAAATGCATCCACAACATCCTGCCGTCGAACTTGACGACATGAAGATAAACCAAATTGCCTATCACGATAAAGAGCAGAATGATTTGAATGAAGTCATACAGCCATCTGCTCCTGACCAGCCCCTTAGCAAGCCAGTTAAACACGAGATAAGAAAAAAAGCCCAGTTGTGCAACGGCGGCAAACGTTGAGCCGCTTAGCAAAAGCTGTGTCACCGGACCGAATGGATCCGGGTCCAGGACCATGTTCAAAGTCACCCCGATCAATACCGCCGATAGGGCCCCTAAGGCCAGCGTCGTCCAAAACCAAAAGAAAAGTTTCCTCAGTGTCATAGCTCAAGCATCTCCTATAAACATTCACTTTCCTGATTGTATCAAAAGGTGATCTTCTTTGACCAGTCAGGCATAAAACGGGACGACAATTCCCATATTAAAAGTAGCATTTGCGCGAGAAACGGAGGACTTCCCATGCGTCGCTCAACACTGTTTATACTGGTCATTATGCTTGTTCTTATCTCATGCAGTCCAAACGAAGGGCAAACTCAGGAGCAACAGCCCGATTACCAAAAAATTAAAGAAATGACTTTGGATGTACTGCATACGCCGGAGGGGAAAAAAGCGCTACAGGAATTGATGGCCGAACCAGAGTTTAAACAAAAAGTGATCATTAGCGGTTCGGATGTCGAACAAATGGTGGCCAAATCATTTACCGACGAAAAAACCAAAAAAGAGTGGGAAAAAATCCTGCAACAGCCCCAAGTGGCGGCCAATTTGGCAAAGGCGACCGCAAAAGAACAAAAACAACTGGTAAAAGACCTGATGAAAGATCCGGAATTCCAGAAAATGATGCTGGATCTGCTGAAAGACCCCCAATTCTCAATGCACCTTCTTCAATTGATGAAAAGCCAACAGCACAGAAAAGAAGTCATGAAAATCATGGAAGAAGCCTTGAAAATACCCACCTTCCAGGAAAAACTGATGAAATTGATGGAACAAGCCCAGAAGAAAGGCGGCAAGAAAGGCGGCCAGGGCGGCGGTGAAGGTGGAGGCGGTGGTGAAGGAGGCGGTGGAGGCGGCGAAGGCGGAGGCGGCGCAGGAGGATCCGCTTAAGCCGGCTTCCTTAAAAAATGCGGAAAGAGACCGGGAACTCCCGGCCTCTTTTTCTGTTACCTGATATATTGGGAAATCTGTTCTTCCACCGTTCTGGAAACCGCCCCTTCACTTCCTAAAATGTATGCCACATCCGGACTGTTTTGCGTTAGATAGCCCTTGACATTTGATTCCAACGAGGCAGGAGGGGTGAGCAAAATCGGCGCTTGCAGATGTGCAGCGAAAGGTCCGCCCGATAAAGCATCCGGAAAGTCATCCCCGCGGGCAAACACTTGCGTGTTGGGAATGAGTTGGAATTTATTGGCGATATTGACGGCTGTCTGATAACGCGTACTTCCGCCGATGCGTTCAACTGTTCTTCCATAGGAAGCGATTTTGTTCGCTACGGCATCGGAAACGGCCCCTGTTCCCCCGACAATGACGAATTTGCCTATCTCAGGATGGCTCTTGATGAAATTTTCGATATCCGGGGGGATGGAACCGGGTTTGACCAGCAAAATCGGCATGTAGGCTTGTCCGGCCACACTGGAAGCGGCAAGAGCATCGGGGAAATTCTCTCCGCTCGCGATGAAAGCAACATCAGACATAAAATCCCCCGCTGTACTCTTCATTTGTTCTGCAATGGCAGCTGAAACGGCATAACGGGTAGCACCGGCGATCCGCTCAACCTGATTGACTCCCATCTGCTTCAGTTCTGTTTCCACAGTGGCGGATACCGCCCCGGTCCCTCCTAAAATGATGGCCCGGTCAGGATTTCGCCGAAGGATCTCCTCTTTGATTGAGGGGGGCAAAAATCCGGTCTTGGTAAGGAGAATCGGCGCCTGATTCATGCTGGCGAGCGGAACCCCGGACAGAGCATCGGCATACAAGTCCCCGCGGGCGATGACAACAGTGGACGAATCAATGCCCAGCTCTTTGCTGATATTGGCAGACACCTCATAGCGATCTGCACCGCCAATTCTCTGCAGTGTCGGCACAATCAAAGTAAAATCGTCATAAACAGCATTGCCTGAAAACTCAAAGGCGTTCACCTTGAGGCTGTTGAACCCCGCATGAAGCGGAACAGAGACGGAAAAATCCCTTTCCAGCGATTGGGATTCACTGCCGTTCAAGCTGTACTCGGCAAAATCGGCATCCGTAGAGCCTTTCAAGGTGAGTGAACGGGTCCCTTGGGGCAGGCGCTGTTCATATTGATCCGGCGTTTCAAATGTAAGCGCAGGCAGAGTTTGATCAGGTGCTGCGGCCAGACGCAACCCGCTCAGGCGATACTGATAATTCAAAGGTGTTTTGCTTTCAGAAATCACAATAAAAGAATACTCTCCCGCCGGAAGCGTGTCCCCGTCCTGATAGTAAACCAGGTTCCCGTTCGCATCGACACCTGCAATCAGATAATCCATCAGCGTAGTTGAGTGTTCTGCCGTGACATGAACGGTGCTCGGTTGACTGAGACGAAACACGTATTCAGGAATGCGGTAGCTGGGAGTACTCCCCGAATAGACGACTTCCGTCATCCCGGTCGCTTCGCTGCCCGCTGTCCATGTGTTGGCTTGCTTGATCGTCCTGTTTCTAAGCACTTCTCTTTTCTTTTTCGCAAATTCCCCAATTCGGAGCATGATTTGGTGCTTGCGCGCTTGGATCAACTCATCGGCAAGGCTCTCCCCGCCCGCAGCATGAACGGCGGCGGACCGATCCATCAGGCTCACGGATGCAACCAATGCCACGGTTAAGATCCCCGCCGCCCATCTACAACTCTTCACGTCTCGAAATTCCTCCCTTTTGCTTGCATCCTTACATCATGAATATTCGTACGGAATTCTTGTTTTTTGTCCGGATTTTTTTCTGTTTCATTGACAAAAAACCCGCGAGAAATCCGAATAAACAGGATAGAAAAATGATTAACTCTTTTATTTCGAGGTGAAAGATGAGTTTACCGAAAAAAGGATTCCTGTTATGCCTGTCTGTCGCTTTGCTGCTCTGTTTACTCCCTGTCGCACACTCGGATGCAGCCATTTTGCGGCCCGTTGATTCGGGTTCCAATGTGGTCGTCTATCTGGTTCCCCATGCGGATGACGAAACGCTCACTTTTTCAGTGCCTGTCGTGAATGACATTCGGGCAGGAAAAAAAGTATACATGGTTTTGCTGTCTGCCGGTGCAGGTTCTTCGGCCAGGGAAACATTAAACGGGAAGTATGATATAGAGTCCCATGATTCGGATAAAGCCGGCGAGCCCAAATATTGCAATTGGCACAAACGATACCATGATCCGATTCTGGAGAACTATCATGTGGACTGGTTAACGCGTTACGAGTTTGGCCAGGCCCGTATCCATGAATTTTATAAGGCAGGTATTGCGCTTGGTGTACCGAAAGCCCGACTCAAAGTGCATCTGCTTGACCAGTTTACTTATGACGCGGTGAAAGCCGTTATCCGAACCCACGCAAGATTGTTCCCCAATGCCGAGTTTAAATCGATGTCACGGCTGGACGGCCATTCGGAACACGCCATGCTCGGACGGGTTTTGGATGACATGTATGCACGCAAAGAAATCAAAAAGCGGCAAACCAATTTCATCTCCATCTACACGGACCGTTTCAGCGGCAAAATAGTGCCGGGATATAAAATCTACCCGACTCATACAACGGACCGCACCAAGGTGATCCAGGCACTCAATGTGTATAAAACATGGAATCCCCCGGCAGGAGATTATGCGATCGGATATCACAGTGTACCGGCCCAGTTTGACAGCATGTTAAACCAAACTTATACCAAAGTCAGCCGATATTGATCGATTACCAACGGGCAGGGTTCACCTGCCTTTATTTATTTCAATAAATTTAACCACTTTGTTATTGACGTGAAAAATATCCATCATATATCATCTAAAAGTGCATGAATTTATAATTTATCTGCTCTTATTTAACGATATCAAAAAAACATGAATTTCCATTTAAACATAAATTTTGTTCGATCAGTTTGAAACCGCGTTTCGTGAAACGGGTAGGCTGCAAGCGAATCCCCGGTATTTCACAGCGCATGGATAATATCACTCAGGTCATTTACAGCACAATCAGAGGTGGCAAATGAAAAAATTCCTTATGCTCATTTTAGCGGGGACACTCTTGCTCACCGCCTGCGTGCTCTCCTATCAAATCTTTTTAGATACAGACCGGCAGGCCGTTGCAGATTCTCTCCAAACGAAGAAAAAGCGAAAACAACCCCCTAAACCCACTTGGATTGATAATGGCTCAAATGTGGTTGTCTACCTTGTCCCTCATCAAGATGACGAAGTGCTCACCTTTTCGGTCCCGATCCTGAATGACATTCGAGGCGGAAAAAAAGTTTATCTCGTGCTCATGTCCGACGGGAGGGGGACTTTCGCCCGCACCGTGCTGAACGGGAAATTTGACCAAAAAAATCCCCACAAAAAGGCGAAACCCTTCTACTGCCGGTTACATAAAAGATATCATGATCCGCAAAAAGAACATTATCTGCACGGTTGGCTGACCATCGAGGATGTTGCCGAGATCCGGCTGCGTGAATTTTATCATGCCGCTGAAGCGCTGGGCATCCCGAGCAATCAAGTGCGATTGAACATGATCGAACATTTCACTTATGATACGGTCAGACAGGTCATCCTGCAGGAAGTGAAAAATTTCCCCAACGCGGTATTTAAATCGATGTCGCCGATCGATTCACATAAGGAACACGCCATGTGCGGCATCGTATTAAATGATTTGCTGAGAGAGGGAAAAGTAAAGCAAGCGGAAACCCATTTTGCCTCGATCTTTACAGACCGCTTCAGCCACAAGAAATTTCCCGGATATAAAATGCGCTTAACGCATCAGGAAGACGCGGCCAAAGTCCGCAAGGCACTCAAAGCTTACATGACCTGGAACCCTGAGCACGGCGAATACGCGATCGGTTACCATAGCGTTCCGTCCCAGTTTATCAGCATGGAGAGAAGAATTTATACGAAAATTATTCAAGAAAAACGGCCAACAGAACAGGAACCTGTGAAAAAACAAGTGGCTACCGTCAAAGCGGAGTGATTCATAAAAAAAAGCATCGGCGTACAAAAGCCGATGCTTTTCTTGATGGTTACCGTTCGATTACGGGAACCTTTTTGATGATTTTGTCCGCCAACTCCTGATAGAGCCGGCCCGTCGGATGGTCTTCGGGATAAACAGACGGCGAATAGTCGGGATCGTCGGGATTGTTCACGGGCGCTCCCAAGGGAATTTGAGCGAGTAGCTCCACTTTTAGCTCCTGTGCCAGTTTCTCCCCTCCGCCGCGGCCGAAGACGTATTCTTTTTCCCCGTTTTTGTTTTCGTACCAGGACATATTTTCAACGACGCCCAGCACTTCATGATTGGTGCGGATGGCCATGGCGCCGGCCCGGGCAGCGACAAAAGAGGCTGTGGCATGAGGGGTGGTCACGATAATCTCTTTGCTTTGCGGGATGAGCTGATGAACATCCAGAGCCATGTCACCGGTCCCCGGCGGCAAGTCTAACAGCATATAGTCCAACTCACCCCAATGAACTTCAGTGAAGAAATTGCGCAGCATCTTACCCAGCATGGGACCGCGCCAAACCACCGGAGCATTGTCTTCCACGAAAAAGCCCATCGACATTACTTTGACTCCGAAGCGTTCCACCGGCAAAATCGTCTCGCCGATGACGACCGGCCGTTGTTCGATTCCCATCATGTCCGGGACGCTGAAGCCGTAAATATCCGCGTCAATTAGGCCTACTTTTTTTCCTGCTCTGGCCAGGGAAACGGCCAAGTTCACCGTCACGGTCGATTTGCCCACCCCGCCTTTTCCGCTGGCCACGGCGATAAACTCCGTTTTCGAATCTTGGGCAAGTATGGCAGGAACCGCCTGTCCGGGTTGAGGCTGTGCCTGTTTGCGCAAACTTGCCGAAAGGGCTGCACGCTCTTCATCGGTCATCGCGCCAAAGCTGATATCCACCTGTTCGGCGCCCAGATTCTTGAGCGCATGTTCCACATCTTCTTTAATCTTAAACTTCAAGGGGCATCCCTGAATCGTCAAAATCACGTCCAGTGAAACGCGGCTGTTCTCGATCCGGATATTGCGAATCATATTCAGTTCAACGAGGCTTCTGTTCAACTCGGGATCTTTGACATGCTTTAACGCTTCCATTACTTGTTCTTTTGTGATCATCTCAAGGGAACACCTCAATGTCGGGATCAGTTTCATATCGATTATATCATATCAGTCATGCAGAGACGGGGGTTCCTTTTGCGAATAAAAGCCGATGATTCCATAGTAAATCGAGGCAGCAACCTTTTTTTGGTAATTTTCACTGGCAAGAAGAGCCGCTTCCTGGGGATTGGATAAAAAGCCTACTTCCACCAGGGCGGTCGGGACCGGCGACGCTTTTAGAATATAGATATCCCCTTTTTGTTTGGGAAGACGGTTGGTGTTGCCCAGCTGACGAATCAATTCTTTTTGGATCAAGGTTGCCAACTTCTCATTTTCTTCGCGGACGGGATTATAAAACGTCTGGGCCCCTGACCAGCGGGAAGAAGGAAAAGAATTTAAATGAATGCTGACGAGAGCATCGGCATTTTTTTCTTTGGTAATATGAATCCGCTTCAACAGGTCTTCCGTTTTGCGGCGGCTCAGCCTTTGGGTTCCCGGCTCAGCAAGGTCCCGGTCTTTTTCCCTGGTCATGATGACAAAAGCGCCCGCTTCCTGTAAGTAGTCCCGCAAGTAAAGGGAAATTTTGAGGGTTACATCTTTCTCCAACAGCCCCTGCTCGCTCACCGCCCCTCCGTCGGGGCCACCATGTCCGGGATCAATCACGATAAATTTTCCGGTTAAAGGCAAGGTCCATGAGGTGGTCGTATCTTCGAAAAATGTTTGATTCAGGAGAGGGAGCGTAGCCAACCCAAAAAGAAAGCCAAAACTAAGCCAAAAAATCTTTCCCTGTCTGGTAGACCAATGAAGTTGTTTCAACATAGCCTTCGCCTCACTGTACATGCTTGGTTGATAATGTATATGGGACGAGGCTGAAGAATATGAATGGCGATCTGCTCACGGAACAACTCCATGCATGGCCCCGGCTCTCTTTACCTCCATTTCTGCCGGGCTCCCCGGACAAACCATCTGCGCACCAGATCCTCCAGCAAGATCAAAACAGATTCACAACTCCATTCATCCAGCCAGCCAAACAGCGAAAATTCTTGAATGAGCTGGTAAACCAACCGCTCCCCGTCTCCTTGATAAAGACGACGGTAAAGGTCTTCCAACGTCTGCTCTTCGTTCGAAGCACGGAGGTGTTCCCTCGCCCTTTTTGCTTCAAGAATTCCCCATACAAATGCTTCATACGCTGTGCGGTAGACCAATTCCAAAAGAATGGTCCGTTTCTGTTCAGACCAAAAATGCGTCATCGGCTCGACCAGCTCACGGGTGGTCTTCATCATATCGGCCCAGGGAAACCGGTTTAATGCCTTCGTGCGGATTTTCTCCTGATGAACGATCCGCATGAGTTCCAGATCAATGATTTGCCCCACAAGTGAACGGCTCCTTTATTCAACACTGACATAGTCTCAGTGTTGACGAAAAGAAAAAGAAAAAACCCCCATAACAGGGGGTTTTGGACAATCCCGGTTAGCGCTTGGAGAATTGCGGTGCGCGGCGGGCTGCTTTGAGTCCGTATTTTTTACGTTCTTTCATCCGCGGGTCACGGGTCAGAAAGCCTGCTTTTTTCAAGGTTGGACGAAGTTCGGAATCCACTTTCAAAAGGGCACGGGCAATACCGTGACGGATGGCGCCCGCTTGACCGGTATAACCTCCGCCATGAACATTGACGAGTACATCATAACGATCCAGCGTATCTGTCAACACGAGCGGCTGCCGAACAATTGCTTTCAGGGTTTCCAGTCCAAAGTAATCGTCGATGTTACGACCATTGATCACGATGCGCCCATCTCCGGGAACGAGGCGCACCCGGGCGACAGATTCCTTACGGCGACCGGTTCCATAAAATTGAACTTGTGCCACGTCTCTCTCCTCCTTTTCCTTAACCGCGCAGTTTCCACTCAACCGGCTGTTGAGCCTGATGAGGATGTTCGGAACCAGCGTATACTTTTAATTTTTTCAGCTGTTGACGACCTAAGCTGTTTTTCGGAAGCATGCCTTTAACAGCGAGTTCGATCATGCGCTCGGGGCGGGTGGCACGCATTTGACCTGCCGTGGTCATTTTCAATCCACCTGGGTATCCGGAGTGACGATAGTAGATTTTTTTCGTCAGTTTTTTACCAGTCAGTTCTACTTGAGATGCATTGATGACGATCACGAAGTCACCGGTATCCACATGCGGAGTGTATTGAGGTTTATGTTTTCCGCGCAAGATGGTAGCAACTTCAGATGCCAGACGGCCCAATGTTTTACCCTTGGCATCGACCACATACCATTTCCGTTCCACTTCCATCGGCTTGGCCATATATGTGGTACGCATCGTATTCCCTCCTCTATCAGTAACGGAGTTCCCGTTTTGTTCTGAGTGATTTTGTGAAGCAGAAGACAACCAATAAGAATAGATTTTGCGCCGAACTGTTTCCACCGGGGCTACAGTGGAAAATACCAAGCGTTATCATACCTTATAACCGGCCGGATGTCAAGAAAAATCGTGCTTCGGAGCAATGTTGAGGCGTTTTCTGTGAAAGTGTGCTGTGTTGTAAGAGTGTTTCTGTGTTTGTGCTGCCGGGGCGGTCGGCCGTGTTGGTCTCCGTGCTCTTGAGGCCGACAGGATTTAAAAACTGGCCACTCCGGCCCTCTCGCTACGGGCGCGGGTCAAACTCGCTGTCGCTCAAATACGTTACCCGCTTCCTCCCTCCGCTCGGGGCCTCCGCTGGGTACGGTCTCAAAGGCACTTCGTCCAATCACGGCCTCCCTACACGATTTTGCATTTCATTTCTAGGCAGTATCAACTAGTCAGATTGTTTTCTGTACAAGATCGACACGAATGAGCGGAGGAGGAAAACAAATTCCGCAGCGGGCTGTCATCCAAAGTTATGGTAAGGTATCATGGCCTGTATTCTTTATCAATCTTCATAAATACCACCAGCAGAGAAAACTTTTTTGCGACGAGCGACTCTGCCACCGCATCGGAACGGAGTCGTAAAAAAGTTTTCGGAGCGGCCCTTTAAAAAGATCCACTCTCATTCCCGGATTGTGCTCAGTAATCATGATCGTTTTCGTTAACGAATGCTGTTTAAAGTGTTTCTGTAATTCTTCCGGGGCGGGCTTTCATTGAGCGCTCAGACAAGCTGCCACAACCGTTAGCTCTCCCACGGTGAATATCCCACTTCCACAAGAATCAAGCCTTCCGGCGGAAAAGTGGGGCCCGCGAGCGTTCGGTCACGTGCGGCCAGGATCGCGGGGATCTCCTCCGCCGATCGCTCGTGCCGGCCGACCTCATACAGAGTGCCGGCAATGATCCGGACCATATTGTACAAAAACCCGTTTCCCGTCAACTCGATATCGATCCCGCCCGCCACCTCTTTCACCCGGCATCGGTAGATCGTTCGCACCCGGTCGGTGACCACCGTTTTCGCCGAACAGAAAGAGGTAAAATCATGAGTCCCTTCAAGCAGCTTTCCGGCTGCCTGCATCGCATCCGGGTCAACGGGAAAAGGCAAATGAGTCCGGAAGCGGCGAGTAAAAAGATCGGGAACAGGCCGGGTATCAATCTGGTAGCGATACGTCTTCCAATAAGCGCTCTTCCGCGCATGAAAAGAATCATCCGTTTCAGCAGCCGAGATGACAATGAGATCTTTCGGCAACATGCGCCGTAGGATATACGGATATTTTTCCGCAGGGATGGGGCTGGCTGTAGTAAAATGGCAAACTTGGCCCAGGGCATGCACGCCTGCGTCTGTTCGTCCCGATCCGTGAATTTCAATTTCTTCTCCTGTCAGTCTATAGAGTGCTTCTTCCAATGTTCCCTGAATAGTGCGCTGTCCGGGCTGGCGCTGAAATCCGGAAAAATCGGTCCCGTCATAAGCGATGACCATTTGAATCTTTTTCATCTGAAACTCCTACTTTCTTAAGAGCCACAGGGCTGTCAGCAAGATCACGAAGAGGAGGAGCAAGACGACATCCAGATGCGAGTAATGAAGCTCCCTCCATTTTGTCCGCCCCTTTCCTCCCCGGTAACAGCGGGATTCCATTGCCAGCGCCAAATCCTCCGCACGGCGAAACGCCGAAATAAAGAGAGGGATCAAAACAGGTATATAGCTTTTCACCCTCTTGAAAACATGTCCGCTCTCAAAATCGGCTCCCCGGGCCATCTGGGCCTTTTTGATCTTCTCTGTTTCCTCCCACAAGGTGGGAATGAACCGGAGAGCGATCGACATCATCAAAGCCAACTCATGCGCCGGCACTCCCAGCCGTTCAAAGGGCTTTAACAAACTCTCCATACCGTCTGTCAGATCGATCGGCGATGTAGTAAAGGTGAGGAGTGATGCTGCTGCCATCAACAGGAAAAAACGAATGGAGATGTAAATCGCTTGACGAACCCCTTCTTCATAGATGGTGAGAAATGAAAATGAAAAGAGCGCCTCTCCTCCTCTGGTCATCCAAAGGTGAAGAAGAGAGGTAAGGAGAATCAAGATGAAAACAGGCTTCATCGACCTGTAAAAAACAGAAAGGGAGATACGCGAAAAATAGATTCCAATCCCGGTAAATAGCACCAATAATCCATAAGTTGCCGGATTATTGGCGAGGAACACGGCAAACATATAAGCAAAGACAAATAAAAGCTTTGCCCGCGGGTCCATTTGGTGAAGCGGAGAATGACCGGGAATGTACTGTCCGATCATCCGAATTCCCCCTTCCGCGTGAGCAGCTCCCTTTCCAGCTCTTCCAAACGGAAAATGGTCAAAGGAAGCGGGGGATTCAATCGTTCGTTTAACCGCAGCACCAATTTGGAAATCTCAGGGAGATCCAGCTTATACTCCCGTAACTTTTCCGGCTGGGAGAAAACTTGAGCCGGCGGTCCGGACTCTGCACACCGTCCATCGGATAAGATATAAAGAAAATCCGCGTATCGGGCCGCTTCATCCATATCGTGGGTAACTAAGATCACGGTAAAACGGCGCTCACGTTGGAGTTGGTAAATCGTCTCCAGTAACTCTCGGCCGGACCGCGAATCCAGACCGGCCGTAGGTTCGTCCAGCACCAGGACATCCGGTTGCATCGCCAGCACGCCCGCAATGGCAACACGCCTCATCTGGCCGCCACTCAACTGAAACGGGGAGCGCTCAGCCAACTCCGGAGAGAGTCCCACCCACTGCATGGCCAAACGAACTCTTTCATCAATCTCCCCTTGCGTCAAGCCCTGGTTTTTTGGGCCGAAGGCAATGTCTCTCCCTACGGTTTCCGCAAACAACTGATGTTCAGGGTATTGGAATACCACTCCGACATGTTTCCGGAGTGACGAACCGCTTTTGGAGTTGTGGTGAACAGCATGAGGGCCTACTTGGATTTTACCGGCTGTCGGGCGGATGAGTCCCCCGATCAATTGAATCAATGTTGATTTTCCTGATCCCGTGGGTCCAAGAATCGCAGCGAACGTCCCGCTTGGAATCCGCAGGCTGACATCGTTGAGCGCCTGCCGGCTGAAGGGAGTATCAGGCATGTAGACATAACTTAGTCCTTCGATAAGAATCTCCATAGATCGGTCACCAGATCTTCCAGGCTTGTGATTCTCTCCCGCAGATGCCATCCGTGCCCGAGCAGCCGGTGATGAAGCCGGACCGCGAGAGGTACGTCCAGCCCCCATTTTTCCAGTATCAGCGCTATTGGATACAGCTCGTCAGCAGGCAGATCCAACTGAATGCGCCCCTCCGCCATCACGATGACTCGTTTAGCTAAAAAAGCTTCGTTTGCCGAATGGGTGATATGAATCACGGTTGTGCCTTTTTCATTGAGCTGTCGTATGATGCCGAGCACGTCTTTTCTTCCCTGGGGATCCAGCATGGAAGTCGCCTCGTCGAATACGATCACCTTTGGCTGCATCGCGAGGATGCCGGCAATCGCAAGGCGCTGTTTTTGTCCCCCTGACAGATGATGCGGTTCTCTCTGCTCCATTCCGGCAAGCCCCACTGCTTCCAGAGCATCCCGAATGCGCTCTTTCATTTCCTCCCGGGAAACCCCCAGGTTCTCCAAGCCGAAGGCGACATCGTCCTGAACGGTTGGAGCAACGATTTGGTTATCCGGGTTTTGGAATACCAATCCTACCTGTTGGCGAATGTACCACAAATCTTGCGTATTTGCGGTCAGTCTACCACCTACCCGCACCTCTCCTTCCACTGGAAGAAGAAGCCCGTTGAGCAGGCGGGACAGCGTCGATTTTCCCGAACCATTGGGGCCAATCACACTGACGTATTCACCCGGCATGATGGTAAGGTTGATGTCTTGGAGCGCCCAATCTTTTCTGGGAGCTTCCTCAGGCTGGTAGTGAAACCATACTCCCTTAACCTGAATCACCGGATTCATCATCCCTTTAAAAGAAAAAAGGGTAAACGTCAGGACCGGTCGGATCCTGCCCTCACCCTTTCAACAGACAGATATGCTTACTTTACCAATTCCAAATAAACCATCGGTGCTCCGTCACCGCGGCGCGGGCCCAGTTTCAGAATGCGCGTATAACCGCCGTTGCGTTCCTGGTAACGGGGAGCGATTTCATCGAACAACTTTTTGACAGCATCCACATGTTTGTTGTGCGTTACTTCTTCTCCGTCTTTCACGGTGTTGGAACGAGTGGTACGTACATAAGCGGCAGCTTGACGGCGTGCGTGCAGATCGCCGCGTTTGCCGAGAGTGATCAGCTTCTCAGCGATCGAACGCACCTCTTTAGCCTTTGCTTCGGTGGTTTCGATCCGCTCGTTGATGATGAGGTCGGTTACGAGATCACGAAACATCGCTTTACGCGCGGCACTGTCACGCCCTAATTTTTGATATGCCATCTGATTTCCCTCCTCTACCCGAAAATCAATCATCTTTGCGCAGGGAAAGCCCGAGCTCAGCCAGCTTTTCCTGCACTTCTTCCAGTGATTTACGCCCTAAGTTACGAACTTTCATCATATCTTCTTCGGACTTTTGCGTGAGCTCTTGAACCGTGTTGATACCGGCGCGCTTCAGACAGTTATAAGAGCGGACGGAGAGATCCAATTCTTCGATGGTCATCTCCATCACTTTCTCTTTCTTGTCCTCTTCTTTTTCCACCATGATTTCAGCATCTTTGGCCTCTTCGGTCAGCCCGACGAACAGCATCAGATGCTCATTCAAAATCTTGGCGCCCAAGCTCACAGCCTCATCCGGCATCAGACTTCCGTTCGACCACACTTCTAATGTGAGTTTATCGTAGTTGGTAACTTGTCCAACACGCGTGTTTTCGACATGGTAGTTAACCCGCTCAATCGGGGTGTAGATCGAGTCGATGGGAATGACACCGATCGGTTGGTCCGGGCGTTTGTTTCTTTCAGCGGATACATATCCGCGGCCACGATTCGCTGTCATCCGGATGCGAAGGTGAGATCCTTCGGCTAATGTGGCGATGTGAAGATCCGGGTTCAGGATTTCAACATCACTGTCGGCGCGGATGTCTGCGGCTTTCACCTCACCGGCACCTTCCACGTCGATCTCCAGGATCTTTTCTTCATCCGAATGGATTTTCAGCGCCAGCTGCTTCAAATTGAGGATAATTTCAGTTGTATCCTCCACTACACCAGGAATCGTGGAAAACTCATGCAATACCCCATCAATCTGGATGGTTGTAACGGCCGCACCTGGCAAAGAGGACAACAGGATACGGCGCAGAGAGTTGCCCAGGGTAGTGCCGTATCCGCGCTCCAAGGGTTCTACCACAAATTTTCCGTATCGATGATCTTCGCTGATCTCCACAGCTTCGATCTTCGGCTTTTCGATTTCAATCATACGGCTCACAAACCCTCCTTCAGAACGTCGCGTTCCGGGCATTACTCACCAACTGGTGATCCTTCGTTGTGCAACATGGATTGGGTCCAGACGGACCAGTCCTATCCAGTATACACAAACTTCAACCAAGATAAACCAAAAAACGGTCATTAAACACGACGACGTTTCGGCGGGCGGCAACCATTGTGCGGGATCGGTGTAACATCTTTGATCAAGTTGACTTCCAAACCTGCCGCTTGCAGAGAACGGATCGCTGCTTCACGACCGGCACCAGGTCCTTTAACCAGTACCTCAACGGTTTTCATGCCGTTTTCCATCGCGGTTTTGGCTGCTTGTTCTGCTGCCATCTGCGCGGCGAACGGAGTGCTTTTGCGGCTTCCTTTAAAGCCCATGGTACCGGCGCTGGCCCAAGCAACCGCGTTTCCGCGCGGGTCGGTAATCGTAATGATGGTGTTGTTAAAAGTGGAGCGAATGTGTACCACACCGTGCTCAACGTTCTTTTTGGCACGACGTTTTACGCGCTGAGTCGTTGTACGTTTAGCCACTGTTTTCCCTCCTTGCATTCATTATTTTTTCTTGTTCGCAACAGTACGACGCGGTCCTTTGCGGGTGCGGGCATTGGTTTTGGTACGTTGACCACGAACCGGCAAGCCGCGGCGATGGCGAATTCCACGAAAAGAACCGATCTCAATCAAACGCTTGATGTTGAGAGCCACTTCCCGGCGCAAATCACCTTCAACAACAAGGTTTTTATCGATGTAGCTGCGCAGTTTGGATACTTCATCTTCAGTCAGGTCACGAACCCGGGTATCCGGGTTGATCCCGGTAGCTTCCAAGATTTTTTTGGATTGAGAACGACCAATTCCATAGATGTAGGTGAGAGCGACCTCGATCCGCTTTTCACGTGGCAGGTCAACACCTTCGATCCGTGCCATACGGACACCTCCCGTCCTTAACCTTGTTTTTGTTTATGCTTAGGATTTTCACAAATTACCATAACCGCCCCTTTGCGACGAATCACTTTGCACTTCTCGCAAATGGGCTTCACCGACGGTCTAACTTTCATTTCGGTTACCTCCTGTCTCTTTCGCAGACCCTGATCGGTCAGACGGGTAAGCGATGAGAGTCACCCCATCCCTTACTTATAACGATAAGTGATCCGTCCACGGGTCAAGTCGTATGGTGAGAGCTGAACAGTCACTTTGTCGCCCGGCAAAATCCGGATAAAGTGCATACGGATTTTTCCGGATACATGGGCGAGCACCTCATGACCATTTTCCAACTCTACTCTGAACATTGCATTCGGCAGGGGTTCTCTGACAATCCCTTCCACCTCGATCACATCTTCTTTGGCCATCGACTCACTCTCCTTTCTGCTCAAGCTTTCCGCACTGGAGCAGGTACTGGTTCAGGGCGTATCGCAACTTGGCATTATTCACACGACCGAAATTCTCTACAACGTCAGCTACTTCTTCCGAAATCACATTGGTCATCTGGATATGCTTCACGTTTTTCTTTTTTGGACGGTCAAACTTGCGCTGGTCCCCGTCAGCCAACCAAACAAAATGGGGTTCTTCCAAGCCGATGACAATCGCATATTTTCCGGCGTCTCGTCCGCGGAGAATACGAACAATTTGCCCTAGACGGGGTCGACTGTCAACATCCGTCACGTCCATCACCCTTCACCTGTATTACGCTGTCGTAAGAATCTCATGACCTTCATCCGTGATCGCGATGGTGTGCTCAAAATGAGCACATAACGAACCATCCGTTGTGACAACCGTCCAGTTATCCTCAAGTGTCCGGACAAAGCGGCTACCCGCATTTACCATAGGTTCGACAGCAAGAGTCATTCCCGGCTTCAGGCGAGGACCTTTACCTGGCAAACCGTAATTGGGCACGCTGGGTGCTTCATGCAAGTTTTGGCCAATGCCATGACCTACGTATTCACGGACGATTGAAAAACCCGCTTGCTCCGCAACTGATTGAATCGCATGTGAGAGATCCCCGAGCCTGGCTCCCGGTTTCGCCTGCTCTAACCCTTTGTACAGCGAAGCTTCGGTTACCTCGAGCAATTTTTCGGCTTCCGGGGAAACCCTCCCAACCGGGTAAGTCCAAGCCGAGTCACCATGGTACCCATCATAACAAGCGCCGATGTCGATGGAGATAATATCCCCTTCCATCAGTTTGCGCTTCCCGGGAATTCCGTGAACCAATTCATTGTTCACGGAAGTGCAAATGCTGCCCGGAAAACCATTATAACCTTTAAAGGAAGGGATGGCTCCAAAGCTTCGGATCACTTTTTCGGCGAGCTGATCCAGCTCCAGGGTCGTAATCCCCGGCTCAATGACCTTTTTTAACTCCTGATGAGTTAAATATACGATTTTTCCCGCTTGCCTCATGCGTTCCAATTCTTTGGCCGACTTCAAAATGATCATTTTTCTGACCCTCGAATCAGCGACAAGATGGAGTCTGTCACATGTTCGATCGGCTGCTTCCCATCCACGCGATGCAATTTTCCTGTTTTTTGGTAGTACTGGAGCAGCTTTTCCGTTTGCTCCATATTGACCTTCAAACGGTTTGCGACCGTTTCGACGCGGTCATCATCGCGCTGATAAAGCTCCCCGCCACAGCGGTCGCAAACCCTCTCCACCTTCGGCGGTGCAAACAGTACATGGTAGGTTGCGCCGCAATCACGGCAAATGCGCCGACCGGTAAGACGCTTTAACAGTTCGTCTTCATCCACCTCGATGTAGATGACATGGTCAAGTTCTCTTCCGAGGTCTTTCGTGAGTTCGTCCAACGCTTCTGCCTGCGGGACCGTTCTCGGGAAACCGTCCAGCAAAAAACCGTTCGCACAATCATCTTTGCCCAAGCGTTCGCGAACAATACCGATCGTCACACGGTCAGGAACCAATTGTCCTTGATCCATGTAAGATTTCGCTTCCAAACCAAGCGGTGTCTCTTCTTTCACTGCTGCCCGAAACATATCTCCGGTCGAGATATGCGGAATGTTCAACTCATCAACAATCCGAGCCGCCTGAGTCCCCTTACCGGCTCCGGGCAATCCCATCAGTACGATATTCAAGCGCCATCCCTCCCGGTTCATTTGCCTGCGAGCGGCTCGATACAAACCTGCTCATGCATAGTCCCCGGATCCGAAACTCCGGGGTTTTCAAGTAAAATTATCTGTTCATAAAACCTTTGTAGTGACGTTTAATCAACTGACTTTCGATCGTTTTCATCGTTTCAAGCGCGACCCCAACCACGATCAAGAGAGATGTGCCGCCGATCTGCACGCTTTGAGGCAAATCAGCGATGGCGATGAAGAAGATAGGCAGAATGGACACAGCCGCCAGGAACAGAGCACCCGTCAGCGTGAGGCGATTCATCACCCGGGTCATATAGGTGGATGTGTTTTTACCTGGGCGAATCCCAGGGATAAAGCCGCCGTTTTTCTTCATCTGGTCAGCCAGTTGAATGGGGTTGATCTGCACAAACGTGTAGAAGTAAGTAAACCCGATGATCAGGATGACATAAAGTGCCATTCCAAGGCCGAACTTCGTGTAGGTGAAGTTGTCAATGATCCAGTCTGCCACCGGATTCCCTCTCCAGAAATTGGCGATTGTCGGCGGGAACAAAAGCAGGGACAGAGCAAAGATCACCGGAATCACGCCGGCCGCGTTTACTTTGAGCGGAATGTGGGTGGATTGCCCACCGTACATCTTACGTCCCACTACACGTTTGGTGTACTGTACCGGAATTTTTCTGACGCCCTGTTGGATGTAAATGACACCAACAATTACGATCAGCACGACGAGCAGAATGCCGACAGCTTTGACGATGCTCAGGAACAGCTGTTGATCGGCTTTGGCAAACAAGCTCTCATACATCTGGGCGATACTCGTTGGGATGGCAGCGACGATTCCTGCGAATATCAAGATCGAAATGCCGTTTCCGATTCCCTTATCGGTAATTTGCTCGCCAATCCACATCAGGAACGCCGTTCCGGCTGTAAGAGTGATGGCGATGAGCGCATAACCCCAGAAACTGGTATCTGTAACAAACCCTGCGCCTGCACCAAAATAATTGTTAAAGCCGATCGACAAACCGATGGACTGGATAATAGCAAGTCCGATGGTAAAGTAACGCGTGAACTGCGCCAACTTCCGGCGTCCGGATTCCCCCTCTTTCGCCCAGCGGGCAAAGGCGGGGATCACATCCATCGTCAACAGCTGCACGATAATTGAAGCAGTGATATACGGCATAATCCCCATGGCGAAGATCGAGAAATTGCCGAACGCATTTCCGGAAAACGCGTTAATCAGCCCGAACATTCCTTCGGATTGATTGATCATCTGCTTCAATACATCCGCATTGGTGTTTGGAACCGGAATAAAGCTTCCGATTCGAAACACCACTAACATCAACAGAGTAAAAAGGATGCGACGACGAAGATCTTCCACCTTAAAAATGTTGCCCAGGTTCCGAATCATTAGATTACCTCCGTCGCTCCACCAGCGGCGGTGATTTTTTCAGCAGCGCTTTGAGAGAATTTATGGGCCTTTACGGTCAGTTTTTTGTTGAGTTCACCGTCGCCCAACACTTTCAATCCGCCTTTGAGGTTCTTCACAACTCCCGTTTCGACGAGAAGTTCCGGTGTTACTACGCTTCCATCCTCAAACCGGTTCAGTACATCCAAATTGACGATCGCGTACTCGACGCGGTTCGGGTTGGTAAAGCCGCGTTTGGGCAAACGTCTGTAGATCGGGTTTTGTCCCCCTTCAAAGCCAGGACGTACGCCGCCGCCGGAACGTGCTTTTTGCCCTTTATGGCCTCGGCCGGCGGTTTTCCCTTGACCGGCGGAAATTCCGCGGCCCAGGCGTTTTCTCTTATGGCGAGAGCCCGGAGCAGGTTTTAACTCATGAAGTTTCATGCTTCGCACCTCCTCTTCATCATGTGCTACAGATTACTCATTCACTTCTTTTACTTCGACCAGGTGTTTTACTTTTTCGATCATACCACGAATGGCCGGATTATCTTGATGAAGAACGGTCTGTTCCCGCTTGCGAAGACCAAGTGTGCGCAGGGTGACACGTTGCGTTTCCGGACGGCCAATCATACTCCGTTTGAGAGTAATCGCCAGTTGTTTTGCCACGGTCATCCCCTCCTTATCCTAACAATTCTTCTACGCTTTTTCCGCGCAGTTTGGCAACGTCTTCAGGACGTTTCAGATTTTGTAATCCGTCCAGGGTCGCACGAACCATGTTGATCGGATTATTGGAGCCGGTAGACTTGGTAAGGATATCACCAACACCGGCAACGTTCAGCACGTCACGAACAGGTCCGCCGGCAATAACACCCGTACCTTTGGAAGCCGGCTTCAGGAGAACGCGTCCCGCACCGAAATGTCCGATGATCTCATGAGGAATGGTGCTTCCCATGAGCGGGACAGTAATCATATTCTTTTTCGCGGCTTCAATACCTTTTCGGATCGCTTCCGGAACTTCGGCAGCTTTGCCGATTCCCGCTCCAACTTTCCCTTTGCCGTCACCGACAACGACAAGGGCGCTGAAACTCATGCGGCGTCCGCCTTTTACCGTTTTTGCTACGCGGTTGATGTTAACCACTTTCTCAATGTACTCAGGCTGCGCAGCATCTTTTTTGCGTGGCTTTTCTTGTCTGCTCAAAAGTCCAGACCTCCTTCCCGTGCTCCTTCGGCTAATGCTTTCACTCGACCATGATAGAGATATCCGCCCCGGTCAAAGACAACTGCTTTATAACCTTTTTCCATTGCCCGCTTCGCGATCATTTCGCCTACTTGACGAGCAGCATCCACAGTAGAACCGCTGATGCCTTTCGCTTTGAATTCAGCATCCAGGGTGGAGGCAGATGCCAAAGTGGTGCCCGTCATATCGTCGATCAACTGGGCATAGATGTTTTTCGAAGAACGGAAAACATTGAGGCGGGGACGCTCAGCCGTGCCAAAAAGCTTTTTACGAACACGCAAGTGGCGTTTTTTGCGCTTTTTGTTTCGATCCTCTTTTTGAATCACGGTGCAGCTCACTCCCTTCTATATTAAGCGATTCGTTTACTTACCGGTTTTACCTTCCTTGCGTCTGATCCGTTCGTCGCTGTATTTAATCCCTTTGCCTTTGTACGGCTCAGGCTCGCGGATGGAGCGGATGTTAGCCGCTACTGCCCCGACTTTTTGTTTATCGATGCCACGAACGATGATCTGGGTGGCAGTTGGAACTTCAAGTTCGATTCCCTCTTCCGGAGTCACTTCAACCGGATGGGAGTAACCGACGTTTAACACCACGTTGTTGCCTTTTTTGCTGGCCCGGTATCCGACACCGACCAACTCAAGCGTTTTGGAGAAGCCATTGGATACGCCTTCGATCATGTTGGCGATCAAGCTGCGGGTCGTACCGTGAAGCGCACGATGAGTGCGGTGATCGCTTGGACGTACCACAAGCACTTCATTGTTCTCCAGCTTGATGGCGATATCGGGATGGAAGTCACGGGTTAAGGTGCCTTTCGGCCCTTTCACGGTTACTTTGTTTCCTTCGATTTTTACTTCTACACCGTTAGGTACAGAAATCGGTTTTCTGCCGATACGAGACATTCCATTCACCTCCATCCAAGAGAGTTTTACCAGATGTATGCGAGTACTTCTCCGCCCACTTTCTGCTGGCGCGCTTCCTTATCTGTCATGATCCCTTTGTTGGTAGACAGAATGGCAATACCCAATCCGCGCAACACACGGGGAACTTCACTAGCCTTGACATACACGCGCAAACCTGGTTTACTGATCCGTTTCAGACCAGTGATCACTCTTTCATTGTTCGGTCCGTATTTTAAGAAGATCCGCAAGATCCCTTGTTTGTTATCCTCGATGTATTCCGCATCCCGGATAAAACCCTCGCGCTTCAGAATCTCGGCAATTTCCCGTTTCACACGCGAAGCAGGAAGCTCTACGCTCTCATGGCGGACCATGTTGGCGTTCCGGATTCTTGTCAGCATATCAGCAATTGGGTCTGTCATCACCATGCGAGAACCCTCCTTCCATTCATCATTACCAGCTTGCTTTTTTTACGCCGGGAATCTGCCCTTTGTAGGCCAATTCACGGAAACAAATACGACAGAGACGGAATTTGCGATATACCGAGTGCGGGCGGCCGCAACGCTCGCAGCGGGTATATTCACGCACTTTGAACTTCTGCGGGCGCTTCGCCTTCACGATCATCGATTTCTTGGCCAAGTGATTCCCTCCTTTTTAAGTGAATGAAAATCCGTTCATTGCTTGCGGAAAGGCATTCCCATAAGGGTCAAAAGCTCGCGTGCTTCTTCATCCGTATCCGCGGTGGTTACGATGACTACATCCATCCCGCGCACTTTGTCGATTTTGTCATAAGAGATTTCCGGGAAGATGAGTTGTTCTTTGAGTCCCAGAGTGTAGTTCCCGCGGCCGTCAAACGACTTCGGCGAAACACCGCGGAAGTCGCGCACCCGAGGCAGGGCGACATTCATCAGTTTGTCGAGGAAATGATACATCCGTTCGCCGCGCAAGGTCACTTTTACGCCGATCGGCATACCTTCACGGAGCTTGAAACCGGCGATTGATTTCTTCGCACGGGTAACCACCGGTTTTTGACCGGAGATCGCAGTCAGGTCTTCAACTGCGCCATCCAATGCTTTCGCATTTTGTACAGCTTCACCGACACCCATGTTGATTACAACTTTTTCGATTTTCGGCACTTGCATCGGTGACTTGTAGTTGAACTTTTTCATGAGTGCTGGAGTAACTTCGTTCAGGTAGAGTTCTTTCAAACGAGCTGCCATCAGGTGAACCTCCCTTCTTCACAAATTACTTGTCGAGGATTTCCCCGGATTTCTTCGCGTAACGGACTTTCTTCTGTTCGCCGTTTTTCCCCTCGATGAACTTGTAGCCAATCCGTGTCGGCTCTTTCGTTTTCGGGTCTTCGATCATCAAGTTGGAGATGTGAATCGGAGCTTCTTTCTCAATGATTCCGCCCTGAGGGTTGGCCTGGGTCGGGCGGGAATGTTTTTTCACCATGTTCACACCCTCAACGAGTGCGCGGTTCTCCTTCGGGAAAACTTTGATCACACGGCCTTTGGTGTAAACTTTTTTGCCGTTTTCAAAGTACGGAGCTTCTTTTCCGCGCATGACGATCACGATGTCTCCCTTTTTGATGTGCACTTTGTTTTGTTTACCGGACATGCTCGGCACCTCCTTATCTCTCGGAGATTATCTTTACGCATTTGAATCCTTACAGCACTTCCGGTGCCAAAGAGATGATTTTCATGAAGTCACGCTCACGCAGTTCACGGGCAACTGGGCCAAAAATACGCGTACCGCGCGGGCTTTTATCTTCTTTAATCACGACAGCAGCGTTTTCGTCAAAGCGGATGTAGGATCCGTCCGCACGGCGGGTCGGACGCACGGTACGAACCACCACGCATTTCACTACATCACCTTTCTTGACAACGCCACCGGGTGTTGCTTGTTTGACCGAAGCGACAATAATGTCCCCGATTCCTGCGGTCGCCTTTTTGGAACCACCGAGTACACGGATGCACATAACTTCTTTCGCGCCAGAGTTGTCTGCCACACGAAGACGAGTTTGAGGCTGAATCATCAGTTTCCCTCCTTCCAGCGTCATTCACGCGCGTATGGAATTAGATGATAACCGCTTCTTCCACGATATCCACCAGACGCCAACGCTTTTCTTTTGAAAGCGGACGAGTTTCCATGATTTTTACGATATCGCCAACTTTGGCCCTGTTTTCTTCATCATGGGCTTTAAATTTCTTGGTGTACTTGACGCGCTTTCCGTACTTGGGATCTTTTTTGTAGGTTTCCACAGTGACGACAATCGTTTTATCCATTTTGTCGCTGACCACTTTGCCGACACGTACTTTACGGCGAGTTGTGCGCTCGTTCATCCCTGTTTCCTCCTTTCGATACCCAGTTCGCGCTCACGAAGAACGGTTTTGCAACGGGCGATGTTCTTGCGAACCTGACGCAGGCGAGCAGGGTTATCCAATTGCCCGGTTGCAGACTGGAAACGGAGGTTAAACAGTTCCTCTTTGTACTGTGCGAGCTTTTGCTCGATCTCGGCGGTGGTCAACTCCACTAGCTCTTTCGCTTTCATTCGTTACCACCCGCTTCACGTTTTACAAATTTGCATTTAATCGGAAGTTTGTTGGCTGCAAGGCGCATGGCTTCGCGAGCTGTTTCTTCCGGTACACCTGCCAGTTCAAACATGATCTTGCCCGGTTTCACTACAGCCACCCATTTTTCAGGAGAACCTTTACCGCTACCCATCCGTACTTCAAGCGGTTTTTGGGTGATGGGTGTGTCCGGGAAAATTTTGATCCAGACTTTTCCGCCCCGTTTGATATAGCGGGTCATGGCAATACGCGCCGCCTCGATTTGCCGGTTGGTGACCCAAGCCGGTTCGAGGGCTTGCAAGCCGTATTCACCAAATGCTACTTCCGTACCGCCTTTCGCACGCCCTTTCAGGCTCGGACGATGGGGACGGCGGAATTTGACACGTTTAGGCATTAGCATGGCTTACTCGCCTCCTTCCGCTTCTCCCTTATTTTTGGCAGGAAGAACCTCACCACGGTAAATCCATACTTTCACACCGATCCGTCCGTAAGTGGTGTGAGCTTCCGCAAATCCATAGTCGATATCAGCGCGCAACGTGTGCAGAGGTACAGTTCCTTCGCTGTAACCTTCACTGCGAGCGATATCTGCACCGCCCAGACGACCGCTGACCATCGTGCGAACACCTTTCGCACCTGCACGCAGAGAACGTTGAATCGCCTGTTTCATGGCCCGGCGGAACGAGATCCGGCGCTCCAATTGTTGAGCGATGTTTTCAGCTACAAGATATGCATCAAGCTCGGGGTTTTTGATTTCATGGATGTTGATGTGGACTTTTTTATTGGTCAGTTTGGCGAGTTGAGCGCGAAGTGCCTCCACTTCAGCACCGCCTTTACCGATGACCATGCCGGGCTTCGCAGTGTGAATGGTGATATTCACACGGTTCGCTGCACGCTCGATTTCGACTCTCGAAACGGCTGCATCTTTCAGACGATCCTTGATAAATTCACGGATCTTGATGTCTTCATGCAACAGGTCTGCATAATCTTTTCCGGCATACCATTTGGAATCCCAATCACGAATGATACCAACACGCAGTCCGACTGGATTAACCTTTTGACCCAAAGCTTTATCCCTCCTTATTCATAAACTACTTTTCCGATACGACAACCGTAATGTGGCTGGTACGTTTATTGATTCTGCTCGCACGTCCCATCGCGCGGGGCATGTAGCGTTTCATCGTCGGCCCCTCATCAACATAAGCCTTTTCGACAACCAAGCGGCTGGTATCCAAGTTGTGGTTGTGTTCAGCGTTCGCTACGGCTGAAGAAAGAACTTTCTCAATGATCGGTGAGGCGGCGCGAGGAGTGAAGCGAAGGATGGCGAAAGCCTCTTCCACAGATTTGCCGCGAATCAGATCGATAACCAGACGCGCTTTGCGTGGAGCGATACGCACGTTGCGTGCAACAGCTTTTGCTTGCATAGTCTGACCTCCCCTCTGGATAACCTATCCTCTACCGTTTTTTCGTCTTCTTGTCATCGCCGGCATGACCTTTGAAAGTGCGGGTCGGGACAAATTCGCCCAGTTTATGGCCGACCATGTCTTCCGTCACATAAACAGGGACGTGCTTCCGTCCGTCATGTACGGCAAAAGTATGTCCGACGAATTCCGGGAAGATGGTGGAGCGACGCGACCAGGTTTTGATTACGCGCTTTTCGTTTTTCTCATTCAGCTCTTCCACTTTTTTCAACAGGTGAGCATCAGCAAATGGTCCTTTTTTCAGGCTGCGGCCCATATACTCAACCTCCCTTCGGATGAAGGTTTTTCATACTCATCGTTACTTCTTGCGACGACGAATGATATATTTGTCGGATGCTTTGTTTTTCTTGCGGGTTTTGTAACCAAGCGTAGGTTTGCCCCAAGGTGTGACCGGAGACTTGCGTCCGATCGGCGCACGGCCTTCACCACCACCGTGCGGGTGATCAACCGGGTTCATGACCGATCCGCGAACGGTCGGGCGTTTGCCTAACCAGCGGGAACGACCGGCTTTACCGATGGTGACCAGCTCGTGATCCAGGTTGCCTACTTGACCGATGGTTGCACGGCAGTCGAGGTGGATCATGCGGGTTTCACCAGAGGTGAGACGGATGATCGCATAATTGCCCTCTTTACCCAGAAGTTGCGCCGAAGCACCGGCAGCACGAACCAACTGTCCTCCGCGACCCGGTTTCAGCTCGATGTTATGAATAACGGTACCTACCGGGATATTCCGAAGCGGAAGCGCATTTCCCACACGGATGTCTGCATCCGGACCGGAGATGATCTCAGTTCCGACAGTGAGACCATGCGGAGCGAGAATGTAGCGTTTTTCACCGTCAACATAGTGAATCAAAGCGATGTTTGCGGAGCGGTTCGGATCGTATTCGATGGTGGCAACTTTGCCGGGAATGCCGTCTTTGTTGCGCTTGAAGTCGATGATCCGGTATTTCCGCTTGTGACCGCCACCTTGATGGCGCACAGTCAGTCTGCCCTGGTTGTTGCGACCGGCTTTTTTCACCAGCGGCACGGTCAGGGATTTTTCCGGTTTATCGGTGGTGATCTCTTCAAATGTGGATACGGTCATATGACGACGGGATGGGGTCGTCGGTTTAAAATTTTTAATGCCCACTTCTGTTTCCCTCCTTTTTCGCGGTATTTGAATTAGACTTCAAAGAGTTCGATCGGCTTGCTGTCTTCAGCCAGCTTGACGATCGCTTTCTTTCTCTCGGGCGTGCGGCCGGTGTAACGACCATAACGCTTTTGCTTTCCGGGAACACGCATGGTGTTCACTTTTTCCACTTTCACGCCAAAGATTTCTTCAATGGCTTTTTTCACTTCCACTTTGTTGGCGCGCACGTCTACTTCAAAGACGTATTTGCGGTCTTCCATCAACTCCGTGGATTTCTCGGTAATCACCGGACGACGGATAATATCGCGCGGGTCTTTCACTGGCCTAGCACCTCCTCAACGCGATTCACAGCTCCACGAGTGAGAATCAGCTTGTCATGGTAAAGCACATCCAACACATTCAAGCCATCAGCGGAGATCAGCTTCACACCGGGGATATTGCGTGTGGAGAGCACTGCATTTTCATCCAGGTTGTCGCTGACAACAAGCGCCTTCTTGTCCGCTCCCAGATTTTTCAGCACATTCACCATTTCACGCGTTTTGGCTTGTTCCAGTTTCAGCTCATCCAGCACGATCATCTCATTGTCTCTCACTTTGGAGGACAGAGCCGATTTAATCGCGAGACGGCGAACTTTCTTCGGCAATTTGTAAGCATAGCTGCGAGGCTGAGGCCCGAATACGACGCCACCGCCGACCCAAATAGGCGAACGGATGCTGCCGTGACGTGCACGCCCCGTACCTTTTTGTCTCCACGGCTTTCTGCCGCCCCCGCGTACAGCTGCGCGGTTTTTCGTTGCATGAGTGCCGCGGCGCAAGGAAGCTTGCTGCATGACGACCGCTTCATGCAAAACGGCTTCATTCGGAGTGATACCGAATACAGCATCGGACAATTCGATATCCCCTACCTGTTTACCGCTCATATCTAACACTGCTACCTTTGGCATGGATGAATCCTCCTTTCCCTTCAAAGCGATTATTGACCTTTCACAGCGGATTTGATCACAAGATAGCTGTTTTTCGGTCCGGGTACGGAACCTTTGATGAGAAGCAGATTGTTTTCTGCGTCTACTCGAACAATTTGCAGATTTTGCGTGGTGACACGCTCTCCACCCATGCGACCCGGGAGGGTTTGCCCTTTAAATACACGGTTCGGAGCAATCGCACCCAGAGAACCCGGTCCGCGATGGTAACGGGAACCGTGAGACATCGGCCCGCGCGCTTGGTTGTGGCGCTTGATTGCACCTGCGAAACCTTTTCCTTTGGAGGTACCGGTCACATCAACCAATTCGCCTTCAGCGAAAATATCCGCTTTGACGACTCCGCCCAGCTCATACTCGTCCAGGTTTACTCCGCGGATTTCTTTGATGAATTTCTGCGGCTTGGCATTTGCTTTTTTTGCATGGCCGAGTTCCGGTTTGTTGGCACGATGTTCTTTTTTCTCTTCGAAACCGAGCTGGATGGCTGCATATCCGTCATTTGCTTCATCTTTCTTTTGCAGTACAACGCAGGGACCTGCTGCCACAACGGTGACGGGCACTACCACGCCATCTTCATTGAAGATTTGGGTCATCCCAATTTTTTTGCCGAGAATACCTTTCACTTTCTACACCTCCTGCCGTTTGAAAGTAGAAAAATTACAATTTGATTTCAATATCCACGCCGGAAGGCAAATCCAATCTCATCAACGCATCCACGGTTTGCTGAGTCGGATTCACGATGTCGATCAGACGTTTATGAGTGCGCATCTCGAATTGCTCACGAGAATCTTTATATTTGTGAACCGCACGCAGAATCGTATAAACCGTTTTATCGGTCGGCAGTGGAATCGGTCCGGAAACATTGGCCCCGGTCCGCTTTGCCGTATCGACGATTTTTTCCGCCGATTGATCCAGTATGCGGTGATCGTAAGCCTTGAGACGAATGCGAATCTTTTGTTTTGCCATTGGTAACCCTCCTTCTCGCTCAATTTGAAAATTGAACTTCTCCATGGAAATTTCCCGCCCGCCCATGGCAAAGGGGCCGGGTGTGTCGGCAACCTTCCACTTCATCGCTGTTCATGACAACATTCAAGATTATATAGAAAAACAGAAACAGATGCAAGTTATTTTCCATCCGTTTTGGGGTAATAGAACACTTTAGTGCTTGATCTCAGCTGCCTGCAACGCGTTCAACCCTCAGCACACCGCTATTAAACGGCTCAACCGGAGCACAAAACAAGCGAAACTCTTTGCCCAACCGCTGGCTCTTGGAATGGCCGATCCACTTGTAAGTCTATCCATAAATGACCTCTTATTTATATTGATATCTAATAGAAATCTTTTAACTGCCCTTACCCCTGTTTAGGAGAAATATCATGCAATGCAAAATCATGTCTGGAGTTCACGCAAATGATCTCATCCATATGACCGGACAAGAGAGATGGAAGAATCCGTCGAACACTGTCATCTTGGATATTTCCGGGGAAATACTTGTAGAAGATTACTAGGGAACCAAGATCCAAATCGTCATTTTCGGATAACCCTGAGCAGAAAGCGACACCATTCTCTTTATTTCAAACTTACAACTAAAAAAAGCTATCTCATCCGCTGGACAAGATAGCTGAGTAACTGATCAATTACTGGACTTGCGAATTAAACGACATGATCCAGACTGAACCGGCCACGATCGTAACCACGATCACCACGCCAAGGATCAAAGCCATTACATTGTATCTCGGCTTTTCTCCCTCTTTGATGTGCATGAAAAAGAACAGTTGAACCAAGAATTGCAAAACTGCCATGGCAATGATGGTCACCACAAGCGCTGTCGGACTCATCATCTTATTTAATACCAGGACCAATGGAATAACGGTCAGGATGATCGATAAGATAAACCCGATGGTATACGATTTAACCGACCCGTGGCTCTCTTGATTCATCCTACATCACCCCCATCAGATACACGACGGTAAAGAGGAAAATCCACACGACGTCAAGAAAATGCCAGTACAAACAGATGTTGTACACTTTCCGGCTGGTCACGGGGTTGATCCCGTGACGTCCTAATTGAATCATAATCGCGATCATCCAAATCAATCCGAAAGAAACGTGAAGACCGTGCGTGCCGACCAGGGTAAAGAACGCGGACAGGAAGGCGCTCGTGGAGATGGTGGCTCCTTCCATCACCATATGATAAAACTCATTGATTTCCAGACCGATAAAGGCTAAACCTAACAGGGCCGTTACGATCAGCCAAGTGATCAGTTCTTTGATCTTCCCTTTGTGCATGGCTAAAACGGCCAGTCCGCTGGTAAAGCTGCTCGTCAACAAAATGAACGTTTCCGCGACAAATCCCGCAACATCAAATATTTCTTTGCCTACAGGGCCGCCCGCCGTGTTCGTGCGCAGGACGACATACGTGGCAAACAAGGTGCCGAACAAAATACAGTCAGTGACAAGGAAGATCCAAAAGCCAAGAGTCTTGAGAGACTCTTGATCGTGATGGTCATCATGGTGATGTTTATGATGGGATGCGGCATGTTCCATTATACAGCCCTCCCTAGTGCTTTTTCGGTACGCTCGATCTCTTTAACCGGAATATAATAATCCGTGTCGTATTGGAAAGAACGAGCGAGTAAACAAATCCCTACTCCGATCAGACCGAACACAGCCATCCACACCCACGAGAACGTAAAGCCAAATCCGGCAATAAACCAGAAGACGGACATAATGAACGGAATACCGGAGTTTTTCGGCATATGAATGGGTTTGAGCTGCACAGGTTTCTTTTTGGTGCCGTCTTGTTGCATCTCTTTCTTCATTTCCCACCAGGCATCTGGCCCTTTTACTTGCGGGATGACGGCAAAGTTGTAATGGGGAGCCGGAGAGGGAATCGACCACTCCAGCGTCCGTCCGTTCCAGGGGTCACCTGTCCGGTCACGCTCGCCGTGTTTAATGCTGTAAGCGATTTGCCAGATTTGGAAAACGAACCCGGCCCCCATGAGGAAGGCCCCTACCGTAGACGTAAAGTTGAGCGGCGCCCAACCCAGATCCCATCCATAGGTATAAACTCTCCGGGTCATTCCCATGAAACCTAACGCATATTGCGGCATAAAACACACATAGAAACCGATATTCCACAACCAGAAGCCCCATTTGCCGAGACGTTCATCCAGCTTAAAGCCGAACATCTTCGGCCACCAATAGTAAATGCCGGCCAAATATCCGAACACAACGCCGCCAATCAATACCTGATGGAAATGGGCAATCAGGAAATAGCTGTTGTGATACTGATAGTCTGCAGGAGCGACAGCCAGCATAACCCCAGTTGCCCCGCCGACGGCAAAGCAAGGAATAAACGCCAGGGTCCAAAGCATGGGCTGCTTCAATTGAATCCGTCCGCGGAACATCGTAAACAGCCAGTTAAAGACCTTCACACCTGTCGGGATGGCGATGGCCATGGTCGTGACGGCAAAGAAGGCGTTGACATCCGCTCCCGCGCCCATGGTGAAGAAGTGGTGTACCCAGGTGAAGAAAGCCAGCACACTGATAATCATCATGGCAAATACCATCGATTTATAGCCAAAGATCTTCTTTCTCGAGAACGTGCTCACGATCTCGGAGAAAATACCGAAAGCCGGCAGGATGACAATATACACCTCGGGATGTCCCCACATCCAGATCAAGTTCACGTACATCATCGGATTCCCGCCGCCGTCCATGGTGAAGAAATGCCCGCCAAAGAAACGGTCGACGAATAAGAGACCCAGCGTTACCGTCAGGATCGGGAACGCAAAGATAATCAGGATGCAGGTGGCCAGAACTGACCAGGTAAACATGGGCATGTCCATCAATTTCATGCCCGGAGCACGCATTTTTAAGATGGTGACCAGAAAGTTGATTCCGGTAGCCAAACTACCGATTCCGGAGATCTGAATCCCCCAAATATAGAAATTTTGTCCGACTCCCGGACTGTGGGAGAGTTCGGACAGCGGCGGATAAGCCAGCCAACCTGAATCCGGGGAACCACCGATGACAAAAGAGATGTTGAAGAGCAATGCCCCAAAGAAAAACAGCCAAAAGCTTAACGCATTGAGGAAAGGATACGCAACGTCCCGCGCTCCGATCTGCAGCGGGACGACGATGTTAAACAAAGCGAACATCATCGGCATCGCCATGAAAAGGATCATGATCGTGCCGTGCGTCGTAAAAATGGCATTGTAGTGTTCGGAGTGCAAAAAGTGCATCTCCGGCAAAGCCAGCTGCAACCGCATCAGCAGGGCATCTACACCGCCCCGGAACAGCATCAGCAGCGACGCGATCAAATACATGATCCCAATTTTCTTGTGATCAACGGTTGTGAGCCATTCCCTCCATAACCAGCCCCATTTTTTGTAATAAGTGAGCACAAAGATGATGGCAAACGTAGTGAGTACAATCGCAACATCCGCCCCGTAGATCAACGGATCACCCGTCACGAAGAAGGTAGATGCAAAATCTTTTATTTTCTCCCACATTGGCCTTCCTCCTCTCTTTCCCTTTAATGGTGCTTATGCATGCCGGACATGTCATGCTTCTCTGTCTCATGTCCGGTTCCGTGATTGTTCGAATGGTGCTTATGGTTCGGACCGCCGTTTTTATTTACGATGTATTCAAAGAGGCCTTCGGGATAAGACGAAAAGGACATCACATCAGCAAGACCAGGTTTGGCCAGATTCCGGTAACCGTCCATTGTCAACTCCGGGGCTGTCTTCTTGATTTGGTTCGCCCACTTATCAAATTCAGCTTGCGACTTGGCAACCACTTTAAATTGCATGTGAGCAAATCCTTTACCCGTAAAGTTTGCTCCCTGGCCAAAATACTCGCCGGGCTGATCCGCTTGCAGCCACAATCGCATGGCCATTCCGGGCATGGTGTACACTTGTCCGCCAAGTTGCGGAACCCAGAAGGAGTTCATCGGAGCATCGGACGTCACCTCAAATTGAACAGGAACCCCGGCCGGAATCGGGGCGTAATTGACAGTGGCAATCTTTTGCTCAGGGTAGATGAACAGCCACTTCCAATCGAGCGAAGTCACTTGAACTTTGATAGCCGTCGGGGCGGGCGGTTTGGGCAGCGCAAAAGTCGCTTTCACTGTATAAAAGCCGAGCAGCGCAATGATCACAACCGGAATCCCCCACCAAACAACCTCCAACAGCGTATTGTGCGCCCACTCCGGTTTATAGGGTGCTTTGTTGCCGGGCCGGTCCCTGTAACGATAGACAACAAAGACGGTAAGTATGATCACAGGAATGACGACAATCGCACAGAGAATGGCAGACACCACAATCAGCTGATACTGGGTTTCAGCCACCGGGCCTCTTGGCTCCAGCACAAGAAATTGATTTTCGCATCCGGCAAGGACAATTATCGCGAACGCTGCCATGATGATCAGCTGAATACAACGGAGCAGCCTTGGTTTTCGCATTGGAATGATCTCCTCTCCAGCAATCTATATATCTATCAGGATTCGTCGTGTCATCATTGGAATGAAACATCTTATCCATTTGTTCCATCATAACAGATAAAATTTTTTCAGCTGACTACTTTGATCCAATGTCAAAAAGCTGTTCCAGATTTGTTACAAAGGTTCCACGCATTCTTCACAAGATGTTCGAACAAACAAAAGAGGGCAGTTCCATCACCAGATGGAACTGCCCTTCATGATTTATTAAAATTTTTAGTTATGTAATTGCTTTCAAACAGACTATCGTTTATTCATGATTCTGTGTTGTATGAAGCAATTGAAAAATGGTAGCAAGGACAAAAATATTCATTCCAGCTATTAAAAACCCTATTGCCACCATCAATCCAAGATTCTCCCCGCTGAAGTCGCTTACATTCGGGGCCAACAGCACAAAACCCGCGACAATGACCACCCAGGCCAGAATTCGTAACATTTCGCCAGCTTTCATTCCGCTATTTTGAACCGAATTTCTTTTTTTAAATGGATAGACATGATTGCTCATGATCCCAACCCCTTGGTTAGATAGAACATCTATATGTTCATCATACCACAAGGATCGCATTTTGTTCATAAAATGTTCGAAATACGATCGAAAAATCGTTAAAAATGAATGGGCTCATTTATTCCGTTTTACATTTATGATCCAGACTCAGCGGTCCATTGGTGCAAAATGAAAGTGGTTGATTAAATGAGTTGTGATTACGATATTATGAGTTCAGCCAGTGGTTCCGTCCGTTCCATTTCATAAAGAATACAGCGGTTACGGGACGCCGATCGCCCCGTCTCCGGGTTCTCGTCGTCTTTCTTCAGCTTTCCAAAGAATACGCCAGCCTTCCACCGACTGATCAAAAAACAAAAAAAGGCTGTCAGCCCAAAACGGGTTAACAGCCTGATGGATGGGAAATTACTCGATGATCGAAGTTACAGCGCCGGCACCTACGGTACGTCCGCCTTCACGGATCGCGAAACGAGTACCGTCTTCGATCGCGATCGGAGCGATGAGTTCTACTTCCATTTCTACGTTGTCGCCAGGCATGCACATTTCAACGCCTTCCGGCAATTTGATAACGCCGGTTACGTCAGTGGTACGGAAGTAGAATTGCGGACGGTAACCGGAGAAGAACGGGGTATGACGTCCACCTTCTTCTTTGGAGAGAACGTATACTTGAGCTTTGAACTTGGTGTGCGGCTTCACGCTGCCAGGTTTAGCGATAACTTGACCGCGTTGTACGTCTTTACGCTCAACACCACGCAAGAGGGCACCGATGTTGTCACCAGCTTGAGCTTGATCGAGCAGCTTGCGGAACATTTCCACACCGGTTACAACGGTTTTGCGGGTTTCAGCGAGACCAACGATTTCTACTTCGTCACCCACTTTAACAATTCCGCGCTCTACACGGCCGGTAGCAACGGTACCGCGACCGGTGATGGTAAATACGTCCTCAACAGGCATGAGGAGAGGTTTGTCGGTTTCGCGTTCCGGGGTCGGAACGTACTCGTCAACAGCAGCCATCAGTTCATGGATGCGCTCAGCCCACTCACCAGTCGGATCTTCGAGAGCTTTGAGAGCGGAACCTTTGACTACAGGAATGTCATCTCCCGGGAACTCGTACTCGGAGAGGAGTTCACGAACTTCCATTTCAACGAGTTCGAGAAGCTCTTCATCGTCAACCATGTCAACTTTGTTCAAGAATACGACGATGTACGGTACCCCTACCTGACGGGAGAGCAAGATGTGCTCACGGGTTTGCGGCATCGGACCGTCAGCAGCGGATACTACGAGAATAGCCCCGTCCATCTGAGCAGCACCGGTGATCATGTTTTTCACGTAGTCAGCGTGTCCCGGGCAGTCAACGTGAGCATAGTGACGATTTTCGGTCTCATACTCAACGTGAGCGGTGGAGATGGTGATACCACGTTCTCTTTCTTCCGGAGCTTTATCGATTTGGTCGTAAGCAGTTGCTTGTGCACCGCCTTTTTGAGCGAGAACGGTGGTGATCGCAGCGGTCAAAGTGGTTTTACCGTGGTCAACGTGACCGATGGTACCAATGTTAACGTGAGGTTTTGTACGTTCAAACTTGGCTTTAGCCATGACTCATAATCCTCCCTTTATTAAGGAATAAGTATTGATTTTTGTGGATGTATAGGAAACCCGGGAAGCGGCAGAACCGCTTCTCCAGTTTCTTCTAATGGAACATCAATTATGCGCCGGAAGATTTCTTGATGATTTCATCAGCGATGTTCTTCGGCACTTCCTCATAGTGGTCAAACACCATGGTGAACGTACCGCGGCCTTGGGTACGGGAACGCAAATTGTTCACGTAACCAAACAATTCCGCAAGCGGAACCATTCCGCGAACGATCTGTGCACCACCGCGGGATTCCATTCCTTCTACGCGACCGCGACGAGCGTTGATGTCGCCCATAACGTCCCCCATAAACTCTTCGGGAACAACGACTTCCACTTTCATCACAGGCTCGAGAAGGACGGGGTTACACTTGGCTCCCGCAGCTTTCAGCGCCATGGAACCGGCGATCTTGAATGCCATTTCCGAGGAGTCTACATCGTGGTAAGAACCATCGACGAGCGTTGCCCGGATGTCGACCAGCGGATAACCGGCCAGGACACCATTCTGCATGGCTTCTTCGATCCCTGCTTGTACGGCCGGGATGTATTCCTTCGGCACCACGCCACCGACAATCTTGTTGACAAATTCGAAGCCGGCACCTTCTTCAAGCGGCTCGAATTCGACCCAAACGTGACCGTATTGCCCGCGTCCACCGGACTGGCGGATAAACTTTCCTTCCACTTTGGCGGGGCTGCGGAAAGTTTCTTTGTAAGCCACCTGCGGAGCGCCCACATTGGCTTCTACTTTAAATTCACGTCTGAGACGGTCCACGATGATGTCCAGGTGGAGCTCACCCATACCGGAGATGATGGTTTGCCCGGTTTCTTCATCGGTAAATGTTTTGAAGGTGGGATCTTCTTCCGCCAATTTGGCAAGCGCCACACCCATTTTATCCTGATCGCTCTTGGATTTTGGTTCAATCGCGATCTGGAGCACCGGATCCGGGAATTCCATGGACTCAAGGATGATCGGGTTTTTCTCATCACAGAGAGTTTCCCCGGTTGTGGTATCCTTGAGGCCAACGGCTGCAGCGATGTCACCTGCATAAACGGTGCTGATCTCTTCACGGTGGTTGGCGTGCATTTGGAGAATGCGGCCAATCCGCTCGCGCTTCCCTTTGGTGGAGTTCAGCACATAGGAGCCTGAATTCAACGTACCGGAGTAGACGCGGAAGAATGTCAGTTTACCGACATACGGGTCGGACATAATTTTGAACGCCAGAGCGGCGAACGGCTCATCATCGCTGGAATGGCGAACCGCTTCAGTGCCGTCGGGCAGCTGCCCCTGAATCGCGGGAACATCCAGCGGAGAGGGCAGATAATCGACAACCGCATCGAGGAGCGGCTGTACCCCTTTGTTTTTGTAGGAAGAACCGCAAAGTACCGGAGTGATTTTCACTTCACAGGTACCTTTGCGCAGAGCCGCCTTGATTTCCTCTTCAGTGATTTCTTCACCTTCGAGGTATTTCATCATCAGCTCTTCGTCCAAGTCCGCAACTGCTTCGATGAGCTGGTTGCGGTACTCTTCCGCTTTTTCCTTGTACTCATCCGGAATTTCGCGCGCTTCGGACTGAGTACCGAGATCATCGGTGTACACAATCGCCTGCATTTTAACCAGGTCAATGATACCTTCGAAGGTATCTTCTGCGCCGATCGGCAATTGGATCGGGACTGCGTTCGCTTGAAGACGCTCGCGCATTTGCTCAACAGCGCCGTAGAAGTCGGCACCGATGATATCCATTTTGTTTACATACGCGATACGCGGTACACCATAACGGTCTGCTTGTCTCCAAACAGTTTCCGATTGAGGTTCTACGCCGCCTTTTGCGCAGAATACCCCAACGGCTCCATCCAGTACACGGAGGGACCGCTCTACTTCGACAGTAAAATCAACGTGTCCCGGAGTATCAATGATATTGATCCGGTGACCCTTCCACTGAGCAGTGGTAGCAGCGGAAGTAATGGTGATTCCGCGCTCTTGCTCCTGTTCCATCCAGTCCATGGTTGCAGCGCCTTCGTGCACCTCACCAATTTTGTGAACGCGACCGGTATAGAAGAGAATACGCTCAGTAGTCGTTGTTTTTCCTGCATCGATATGAGCCATGATCCCGATATTCCGTGTATCTTTCAAGGAGAATTCACGTGCCATCGGAAATTTCTCCCTTCATATTCACAAGAATGTCTGGGCATTACCAGCGGTAATGTGCAAATGCACGGTTGGCTTCGGCCATACGATGCGTATCTTCTTTTTTCTTCACAGCCGAACCGGTGTTGTTGGCTGCATCCATAATTTCGTTAGCCAAACGCTCCTGCATGGTTTTTTCGTTGCGGAGGCGAGCGTAGCTGACCAACCAGCGCAACCCTAGGCTGGTGCGCCGCTCGGGTTTCACCTCAACCGGAACTTGGTAGTTGGCACCACCTACACGGCGGGCTTTAACTTCGAGTACCGGCATCACGTTTTTGAGCGCCTGCTCAAATACTTCCATCGGGTCTTTGCCGGTACGCTCCCGAATGATATCAAAAGCATCGTAAAGAATTCGCTGGGCCTTTCCTTTTTTACCGTCATACATGAGACGGTTGATCAGACGAGTTACCAACTTGCTGTTGTAAATCGGATCAGGAAGTGCGTCCCTGCGAGGTACTGGGCCTTTACGCGGCATGCTTTTCCCTCCTTTTCCACTTCAATTTCTGGTGCTTAAGATGAACCTTATTTTTTAGGACGTTTGGTACCGTACTTGGAACGGCCTTGCATACGGTTGTTTACACCGGCGGTATCGAGTGCACCGCGGACGATGTGATAACGAACACCAGGCAGGTCCTTCACACGGCCTCCGCGAATGAGAACGACGGAGTGCTCTTGCAGGTTGTGACCGATCCCCGGAATGTATGCAGTCACCTCGGTGCCGTTGGTCAAACGAACACGGGCATATTTACGCAGCGCAGAGTTCGGTTTTTTCGGGGTCATGGTTCCCACACGGGTGCACACACCGCGTTTTTGCGGAGCGCTTTGGGGTACCGTTTCTTTTTTGAAGCTGTTGTACGTGTATTGCAATGCAGGAGACTTCGATTTTCTCACTTTCGCTTTACGACCTTTGCGTACGAGCTGGTTAATTGTTGGCATATGCTGGCACCTCCTTTTTCGTTGGTCTTCAGAATCAAGACCACAGATCCAGGTGTTTCATCCATGGTCAAAAAAAGGCGAACGACCTTTATTGAATCAGGATCGCGCGCCCATTCCACAGGCACGCGATCTCATCTTTTTCAGTCGCTCCATCCGTTTACTTCAGAATGGCTGCTGTAGCTGCACCCACTTCAATCCCGCATGCTTTCCCCAAATCTCTCATGGAGTCCACATGTACAACAGCAATTCCCCGTTCTTTGCACATCGAGATGATAGAGCGGGTGATTTGCGGGTCCGCATCATCGGCCACAAATACCTCTTCGGCTCTACCTTGCTCGATCGCCTTCTTGGTTTGCTTGGTGCCGATCGTCAACGACTTTGCTTGTTTCACTTTTTCATAAGACATTGAATCGCCCTCCAAAGTGAATGGTTCCCAAGCACACGAAAATATCTTAACACCTGCATCTGCTAAAGTCAACAAGAAAACCTTAGCCGATTAAGAGTCGATCAACACCTTTTGCTTGGCGGAAGCATCTTTGTTGTTACCGTCGGTTTCGTTCGCCTGAGCGATTTTAAGAGTCCGGTAGCGGGCCATGCCGGTACCGGCAGGAACCAGTTTACCGATAATCACATTTTCCTTGAGTCCGAGCAGTCGGTCCACTTTTCCTTTGATCGCCGCATCGGTCAAGACACGGGTCGTCTCCTGGAAGGACGCCGCCGACAAGAAAGATTCCGTTTCCAAGGAAGCTTTGGTGATTCCCAGGAGTACAGGACGGGCCACTGCCGGTTCGCCCCCGGTGAGAAGTTCTTTCTTGTTCGCTTCTTCATAATCGTGGATATCCACGACGGAACCCGGCAGCAGATCGGTTGTTCCCGCATCGGTGATGCGGACTTTGCGCATCATCTGCCGGATCATCACTTCGATGTGCTTGTCATTGATTTCCACCCCTTGCAAGCGGTACACCTTTTGTACTTCTTGCAGGATGTACTGCTGTACGCCATGAACGCCCTTGACGCGCAACAGTTCTTTTGGGTCGATCGAACCCTCCGTCAATTCGTCCCCGGCTTTGACCTGTTCCCCAACGGCAACGCGAAGACGGGAACCATAAGGAGCGAAATGGACTTTCGTTTCCACTTCTCCTTTGATCTCGATTTCACGGCGGTCTTTGACTTCGCGAATATCGACGACCTCACCCGAAATCTCACTGATCACCGCTTGCCCTTTCGGGTTCCGGGCCTCAAACAGCTCCTGAATCCGCGGCAAACCTTGGGTAATATCATCTCCCGCTACCCCACCGGTATGGAAGGTACGCATCGTCAGCTGGGTACCGGGTTCACCGATGGATTGTGCCGCGATAATACCAACCGCTTCACCGATTTCCACAGGGGTACCCAAGGCCAGGTTGCGGCCGTAACACTTTTTGCAGACACCGTGTTTGGTCCGGCACGACAGCACGGAACGGATCACGACCCGATCAATGCCCGCTTCTATGATCTTGGAGGCAATTTCCTCATCGATCAGTTGGTTGCGGGAAACGATCACTTCTCCCGTTTCGGGATGGCGAATCGTTTTAAAAGCGGTACGTCCGACAATGCGGTCGTACAGTCCTTCAATGATTTCGTTTCCGTCCGAGATGTGCGTCACTTCCAACCCTTTATCCGTACCGCAATCTTCTTCGCGCACGATAACGTCTTGGGCCACGTCGACCAGACGGCGGGTCAGGTAACCGGAGTCGGCCGTTCGGAGAGCTGTATCCGCCAGACCTTTGCGCGCCCCGTGGGTGGAAATGAAGTATTCCAACACGGTCAGCCCTTCACGGAAGTTGGTGCGAATCGGTTGCTCAATGATTTTACCGGCCGGGTTGGCCATCAGACCCCGCATTCCGGCCAGCTGCGTAATCTGGGAAACGTTCCCCCGCGCTCCGGAGTGCGCCATCATGTAAATCGGGTTGTATTTACCCAAATTTTTCATGAGGACTTCCGTAATCTGGTCTTTGGCCTGGCTCCAGATGGAAATGATCCGTTCATATCGCTCGTCATCCGTAATGAGACCGCGGCGGTATTGCTTCATCACCGTTTCGACTTTTTGTTCGGCTTCGGCCAGAATTTCCGATTTTTGCTCCGGCACGGTGACATCGGATACCGACATGGTAATACCGGCTTTGGTCGAATACGAATAACCCAGCGCTTTTACTTTGTCGAGGATCTCCGCAGTCGTGGTGGTTCCAAAGCGGCGGAAACACTCGGCGATAATGGCCCCCAGGTCTTTCTTCTTAATCGCTCCGGGATCTGACATCCCCTTGACAAATTCGCGAATGTTGGTCCCTTTGTCGAAAATAAAGTATTTATCCGGCGTGCCGGCAAAGTTTTTCTTGCCCGGTTCGTTGATGTAGGGGAATTCTTCCGGGAAGATCTCATTGAAAATGAGCTTGCCCACCGTGGTGATGAGGAGCGCATTCCGCTGTTTATCCGTAAAGGTCGTCTTCCTGACGTTTTTCGCAGGGATCGCGATCCGGCTGTGCAAAGTGATATACCCGTGATGATAGGCGTTGATCGCTTCAGAGATGGAATAGTAGATATTCCCTTCCCCTTTGTCCCCGTCCTTTTCGATGGTCAGATAGTAACAGCCCAAGACCATATCCTGAGAAGGCGTGACCACAGGTTTTCCGTCTTTTGGGTTGAGAATGTTTTGCGCGGCCAGCATCAACAGGCGGGCTTCCGCCTGCGCTTCTGCGGAGAGCGGGACGTGAACGGCCATTTGGTCACCGTCAAAGTCGGCGTTGTAGGCCGTACATACCAGCGGGTGCAAACGGATCGCACGGCCTTCTACCAGGACCGGTTCAAACGCTTGAATTCCGAGACGGTGAAGGGTGGGCGCACGGTTTAAGAGCACCGGATGTTCTTTGATCACTTCTTCAAGGACGTCCCAAACTTCCGGATGTACGCGCTCTACTTTCCGTTTCGCGCTTTTGATATTGTGGGCCAGCCCTTTAGCCACCAATTCTTTCATCACAAACGGCTTAAACAGCTCCAAGGCCATTTCTTTCGGCAGGCCGCATTGGTACATTTTCAGGTTGGGCCCGACGACAATCACCGAACGTCCGGAGTAGTCTACCCGTTTTCCGAGCAGGTTCTGGCGGAACCGGCCCTGTTTTCCCTTCAGCATGTGGGACAGGGATTTCAGCGGGCGGTTGCCGGGACCAGTCACCGGACGACCGCGGCGGCCGTTGTCAATCAAGGCATCCACCGCTTCCTGCAGCATCCGCTTCTCATTTTGCACGATGATATCCGGGGCGCCGAGATCGAGCAATCGCTTGAGACGGTTGTTCCGGTTGATCACGCGCCGGTACAGGTCATTCAAGTCGGAAGTGGCAAAACGTCCCCCGTCCAGCTGCACCATCGGACGGAGTTCCGGAGGAATGACCGGCAGAACATCCAAAACCATCCATTCCGGGCGGTTGCCGGAAGAGCGGAATGCTTCCAGTACTTCCAGCCGTTTTACGGCCCGGTTGCGCCGCTGTCCCTGGGCGGTTTGCAACTCTTCTTTCAAGAGTTCAACCTCTTTATCCAGGTCAATTTCAGACAGCAGCCGTTTAATCGCCTCTGCCCCCATCATGGCAGTGAACGCATTGCCGTATTTTTCGCGATAGCTGCGGTATTCCTTCTCCGAAAGAAGTTGTTTTTTCTCGAGCGGAGTCGGGCCCGGATCAACAACCACATAGGAAGCGAAATAAATCACTTCCTCCAGGGAGCGCGGAGACATATCCAGAACAAGACCCATGCGGCTGGGAATTCCTTTGAAATACCAAATGTGGGAAACGGGGGCGGCCAGTTCGATATGCCCCATCCGTTCACGGCGCACCTTGGCGCGGGTCACTTCCACCCCGCAGCGGTCACAGACGACTCCCTTATAGCGAACCCGTTTATACTTACCGCAGTGACACTCCCAGTCCTTGGTGGGACCGAAGATTTTTTCACAAAAGAGACCTTCTTTTTCGGGTTTGAGCGTTCTGTAGTTGATCGTTTCGGGCTTTTTTACCTCCCCGCGAGACCAGGAACGGATTTTCTCAGGAGAGGCGAGGCCGATTTTCATATATTCAAAGTTATTCACATCGAGCATTGGGGCATTCCTCCCTCAGGATTCATCCCGTTGCAAGCGGGGAAAAGGCGTAAACCTCTCCCCCTTGCTACGTTCACGAAGTTGACCGGGCGTCTTCCCCGTCTTCCAGGACAAAATCGAGTTTGTCGTTGGCCGGTTCCTCATCCTCTTCCAATTCACGCATCTCGATTTCTTCCTCGTTTTCGGCCAGAATTTTCACGTCCATACCCAGGCTTTGCAGCTCTTTGATCAATACTTTAAAAGACTCGGGCACACCCGGTTCGGGGACATTTTCCCCTTTGACAATGGCTTCGTAAGTTTTCACCCGTCCGACGACATCATCCGATTTGACGGTCAGGATTTCCTGGAGAGTATACGCGGCACCATACGCTTCGAGTGCCCAAACTTCCATCTCACCAAACCGCTGGCCTCCGAACTGCGCCTTACCGCCCAGCGGTTGCTGTGTGACGAGCGAGTACGGTCCGGTGGAGCGGGCGTGGATCTTGTCGTCAACCATGTGTGCCAGTTTAATCATGTACATGACGCCGACCGTGACACGGTTTTCAAACGGTTCACCCGTTCTGCCGTCATAGAGGATGGTTTTTCCGTCCTCATCCAAGCCGGCTTCTTTCAACGTTTCAAACACATCATTCTCGCTGGCCCCGTCGAAGACCGGTGTCGCCATATGGAGCCCCAGCGCTTTGGCCGCCATGCCCAAGTGGACTTCCAGCACCTGTCCGATGTTCATGCGCGACGGAACACCGAGAGGGTTGAGCACGACTTCCACCGGACGGCCATCCGGCAGGAACGGCATATCCTCCTCCGGCATGATCCGGGCAATAACCCCTTTGTTTCCGTGGCGCCCGGCCATTTTGTCCCCTTCGGAAATCTTCCGCTTCTGGGCAATGTAGACGCGCACCAATTGATTGACGCCCGGAGGCAACTCGTCTCCATTCTCACGGGTAAACACTTTCACGTCGACGACGATTCCATCTTGTCCATGCGGAACGCGAAGCGAGGTATCACGCACTTCACGGGCTTTCTCACCAAAGATCGCATGCAAGAGACGTTCTTCCGCCGTCAGTTCGGTCACACCTTTCGGAGTCACTTTACCGACCAGAATGTCTCCCGGCTTAATTTCCGCACCGACGCGAATGATTCCCCGTTCGTCGAGATTTCTCAAAGCATCTTCCCCGACGTTCGGAATATCGCGTGTAATTTCTTCCGGCCCCAGCTTGGTATCCCGAGCCTCGCATTCGTGTTTTTCTATGTGAATCGAGGTGTAGACATCCTCTTTCACCAGTTTTTCACTGAGCAAAATCGCGTCCTCGTAGTTGTACCCTTCCCAGGTCATAAACGCGACGACCACGTTGCGTCCGAGAGCCAGTTCCCCCTGCTCCGTGGAAGGCCCGTCAGCCAGCGTATCTCCGGCCTTTACTTTTTCGCCCACACGCACGATCGGACGCTGGTTGATGCAGGTTCCTTGGTTGGAACGCTGGAACTTGATCAGCTTGTATTTATCCAGGTCCCCTTTCACCAGGCGGCCGTCCACTTCTTCTTCATGCCGCACCCAGATCTCGTCCGCAGTCACCCGTTCTACGGTACCCGGGCGTTTCGCGCGGATCATCACTCCGGAATCGCGGGCCGCAATCCACTCCATTCCGGTACCGATGAGCGGCGCTTCCGGCTTGAGGAGAGGCACAGCCTGACGCTGCATGTTGGATCCCATCAACGCGCGGTTGGAGTCGTCGTTTTCCAGGAACGGGATACACGCAGTAGCGACAGACACAACCTGTTTCGGCGAAACATCCATGTAATCGACCTGACTGCGCGGTACGTTCAAAATCTCGTCCTGATAACGTACGGTTACCGTCTCATTGAGGAAAGTACCGTCTTCGGCCAGCGGCGCGTTGGCCTGCGCGACATAATAGTTATCCTCTTCATCCGCTGTCAGATAGTCAATCTCGTCAGTAACACGGCCGGTCTCAGGGTCTACGCGGCGATAAGGAGTTTCAATAAACCCGTACTCATTGATCCGCGCATAGGTGGAAAGTGAGTTGATCAAACCGATGTTCGGACCCTCGGGAGTTTCGATCGGACACATCCGACCATAGTGTGAGTGGTGAACGTCACGCACTTCAAACCCCGCGCGCTCCCGGGTCAAACCACCAGGTCCAAGGGCGGAAAGACGTCGTTTGTGAGTAAGTTCGGCCAACGGATTGGTTTGATCCATAAATTGGGACAACTGGCTGCTTCCGAAGAACTCTTTGATGGAAGCGATGACCGGGCGAATGTTGATGAGTGCCTGCGGTGTGATGGCATTGGCATCCTGGATGGACATCCGCTCACGCACCACTCGTTCCATCCGGGACAAACCGATGCGGAATTGGTTTTGCAGGAGCTCACCGACCGATCGCAGGCGGCGGTTGCCCAAATGGTCGATATCGTCTGTGCTGCCAACTCCGTTCAGCAAGTTGATAAAGTAGTTGATGGAAGCGATGATATCCGACGGAGTGATATGTTTCACAGACCGATCCACTTCGCCGTTGGAGATGACTTTGATCACTTTGCTTTCATCGAGCGGAGAGTAGATATGAACCGTTTGCAAACGAACGGGACCGTCATCCGGCACTCCGCCGCGGACCGAATGCTCTTTCATGCCAAAAGCCTGTTCACCGGTGAGATAGGGCAACAACTTATCCAATACCCGGCGCTCCAAGACTTGTCCGGCTTCAGCCAAGATTTCACCCGTTTCGGGATCTACGACGGGCTCAGCCAGTTTTTGGCCCAGCAGACGGTTTTTGATGTGCAGCTTTTTGTTCATTTTGTAGCGGCCCACATTCGCCAAATCATAGCGTTTGGGGTCAAAGAAGCGGGCATACAGAAGGCTGCGCGCATTTTCAGCCGTAGGCGGTTCACCCGGGCGCAAGCGTTCATAAATTTCGATCAGCGCCTTTTCCGTATTGCCGGTATTGTCTTTGTCCAGCGTGTTGCGGACATACTCATCGTCGCCCAACAAATCGAGAATTTCGGCATCGCTGCTGAATCCGAGGGCACGCAAAAGAACCGTCACAGGAATTTTCCGTGTGCGGTCGATGCGCACATAGATAATATCCTTTGCGTCGGTTTCAAGCTCAAGCCATGCTCCCCGGTTGGGAATCACCGTAGCTGTATAAGTCGGCTTCCCGTTTTTATCCACTTTCGTGTTATAATACACACTGGGTGAACGAACCAATTGGCTGACGATGACCCGTTCAGCACCGTTGATGATAAATGTGCCCGTTTCAGTCATCAACGGGAAGTCGCCCATAAATACTTCCTGCTCTTTAACCTCACCCGTCTCCTTATTGATGAGCCGTACTTTGACGCGCAAGGGTGCAGCGTAAGTAACTTGGTGATCTTTGGCTTCCTCCACATTGTACTTGGGTTCGCCTAAGGTGTAGTCAATAAACTCAAGAACCAGATTTCCAGTGAAATCCTCGATCGGCGAAATATCCTGAAACATTTCGCGCAACCCTTCATCGAGAAACCACTGGTACGACTTCTGTTGGATCTCAATCAGATTCGGCAACTCCAATACCTCGTTAATCCGGGCATAGCTCCGGCGTTGCCGACGGCCACACGGGATCATTTTCCAAGACAAATAAACTCCCCCCTCGTACCCAGTCGAAAGCCGCATAAGACGACTGTGACAGCTAAAAAAAGAAAATGGGTTAAAACGGTAACCTCATTTTTCACCTATAAGTAGTCTACTATGTTATCCAGCTGGAGGCAGAAATAAACCAACCGGATGGAAAACTTTTCTATAAAACGGAAACCTCTTGTAGTGACACTTTCTGCAATTTATAACACTATCACAAGCGGAAAATCATGTCAATCACTCACCGCTTCAAGAATCCAATACCCCTTTTTCTGGCGGGCGAGATTGACGCTCGGATAAAGCCTTTCCAACTCGGCTCGTGCCGATGCGGCTCCTTGCTGTTTGCGGATCACCACCCAGAGTGAACCTCCGGGATTCAAGTGTTCTTTCGCTTCCGCAAACAGGCGGTAGACCGCGGCTTTCCCCACCCGGATCGGCGGGTTGAACAGAATGCGGTCAAACTTGCGATTGGCAATTTCCGCAAAGCCGTCGCTCCGCACAACCTCGACACGGTTTCCCAGTCCGTTTCTCCTGGCATTTTCCGCTGCGAGATGAACCGCGCGTTCATTGATATCCACCATGACGACATGAGCCTGTGGATAACGGACGGCCACAGCGATCCCGATCGGGCCGTATCCACAGCCCAAGTCGAGCACGGTAGAGGCATTTCCGATTTCGGCTGTCTCAATGAGGAGGCGACTGCCAAAATCCACCCCTTTCTTCGAAAAGACGCCCGCATCAGTAATAAAGGTCAGTGTATGACCCAAAAGGCTGGCTTGAAATTCCCGATGTTCATTTTTCGATGCAGGTTGGGGTGAATAATAGTGGTCGCTCATAAAAGATCCTCCCAGATAAAAGCAACCCGCCGACCGACGGCGGCGGGTCCGGCCGGAGTTAAATCAATTACTTGATTTCTACAGTAGCACCGGCTTCTTCGAGTTCTGCTTTGATTTTTTCTGCTTCTTCTTTGGATACGCCTTCTTTGAGCGGAGACGGAGCACCGTCAACGAGTGCTTTTGCTTCTTTGAGTCCCAGACCCGTGATGGCGCGAACAACTTTGATGACGTTGATTTTGGAAGCACCCGGGTTAGCCAGGATTACATCGAATTCGGTTTTCTCTTCAGCAGCTTCAGCAGGAGCGGCGCCGCCTACAACAGCTACAGGAGCGGCCGCGGTTACGCCGAATTCTTCTTCGATTGCTTTTACCAGCTCGTTCAGCTCGAGAACGCTCATGTTCTTTACAGCTTCAATGATTTGTTCTTTAGTCATGAAGGAAACCTCCCTGTATTCGTGTTAAAAATGATTTTTCGCTTCGAAGTTTAAGTGGGAAATTAAGCATTTGCCGCTTCTTCGGCTCCACCGTCTTCTTTTTCGGCCACTGCTTTAACCGCAAGCGCGAAGTTGCGGATCGGAGCTTGCAGAACGGAAAGCAGCATGGACAGGAGCCCTTCGCGGGACGGCAGATCAGCGAGAGCTTTGATTTCTTCCAAACCAACCACTTTGCCCTCAACGACTCCGCCTTTGATCTCCAAAGCTTTGTTCTCTTTGGCAAAGCTATGGAGAATTTTCGCGGGAGCAACCACATCTTCATTACTGAACGCAATCGCGGTTGGACCGGTGAGATACTGATCCAGTTCGCTCAAGCCAACTTGCTCCGTTGCCCGGCGGGTCAGGGTGTTTTTGAGTACCTTGTACTCAACACCCGCTTCACGCAATCTTTTTCTGAGCTCGTTGACTTGCTTTACATTCAGACCGCGGTAGTCAGTAACGATGGTGCTTTTGCTTTGGGACAGCTTTTCTGCAATTTCGGATACGATCGCTTTTTTCTGTTCGATCGCTTTGGACATGCGGACACCTCCTCACAAGGAGTACTGATGAAAAACAAAAAAGCCTTCGCAGACAGTCGAAGGCACGGGTAAGTACTTAAACATGCGAGCACCTCGGTAGGATATTTAAGCGTTACCTGACGCACCTACTGTCTACGGTAAAGGCAAATATTCATGTTTTCAAACAACGTGTATAGGATACTTGAGAGAATATCTCTTTGTCAACTATTGATCGAGCATTTATGATTAACGCGCAGCGACGCTGTTGGGGTTGATGGACACACCGGGCCCCATGGTCGAAGAAACGGTTACGCTCTTCATATAGGTCCCTTTCGCCGCTGCCGGTTTTGCCTTGATCAGTGCCTCTGCAAGAGTTTGCAGGTTTTCCGCCAGTTGTTCCGTGCTGAAGGAAACTTTGCCGATTGCAGCGTGAATGTTCCCTGCTTTATCAGCGCGGTATTCGATTTTACCGGCTTTGATTTCTTTAACTGCTTTTTCAACTTCAAAAGTAACCGTACCCGTTTTCGGGTTGGGCATTAATCCTTTCGGACCGAGCACGCGTCCCAGACGTCCGACTTGGCCCATCATATCAGGGGTAGCCACCACAACATCAAAGTCCAGCCAACCCTGGCTCACTTTGTTGATGAGATCTTCGTCTCCGACAAAATCAGCACCTGCAAGCTCGGCTTCTTTCGCTTTTTCTCCTTTGGCGAACACGAGCACGCGTTTGGTCTTACCGGTCCCGTGCGGCAGGACGACGGCGCCTCTTACTTGCTGATCCGCTTTTTTGGTATCGATCCCCAAGCGGAATGCCGCTTCCACGGTTTCGTCAAACTTGGCAGTAGAAATGCTTTTTACAAGCTCCAGCGCTTCAACCGGTTCATACAATTTTTCCCGGTCTACTTTTTGCAGGGCCTCGAGATATTTTTTTCCGTGTTTTGCCACAGCGATTTCCTCCCTTCGTGGTCGTAGCGGATGATCCTCCCACAAGCCTGAACTGCTAGTGGCGTTTGCAGCCGGCTTTATCAGTCTTCGATCACAATTCCCATGCTGCGGGCCGTTCCCTCAACCATGCGCATGGCAGCTTCCACGCTGGCCGCGTTGAGGTCGGGCATTTTAAGCTCCGCGATTTCACGCACTTTATCGCGTTTGACGGTCGCTACTTTTTTCTTGTTGGGCTCTCCGGAACCGGATTCGATTCCTGCCGCTTTTTTCAGCAGAACGGCAGCCGGAGGCGTTTTGGTGATAAAAGTGAACGAACGGTCTTCAAATACCGTGATTTCAACCGGAATAATCAGGCCTGCCTGGTCAGCAGTACGAGCATTAAATTCTTTACAGAAGGCCATGATGTTTACACCTGCCGCACCCAGAGCCGGGCCTACAGGCGGTGCCGGATTGGCTTTTCCAGCGGGAATCTGCAGCTTGACCACTTTAATCACTTTTTTGGCCACGCTAACCAACCTCCTTCAAACATGTGGTTTTCGCGGGGTTAACCCTCCCACGGTAAGGCAAGCTCCCGGAAACGCGGGCTTGCGCTCGCCCCAAAGACGGGGGTAACAAACAGTAATACTTTACCACAACCCAGTCAGACAGACAAGGTTTGCCTTCATCAAACTTTTTCCACTTGAAAGAACTCCAGTTCGACCGGGGTTTCGCGCCCAAACATATTGACGAGCACTTTTAGTTTGGAGCGGTTCACATCGATTTCCTCGATCGTTCCGACAAAATTGGCAAACGGCCCTTCTTTCACCCTTACATTTTCACCCGCAGCAAAATCCACAATTGCGCGGGGTTCTTCCATACCCATTTGGCGTAAGATCGCATTTACCTCTTCCGGCATAAGGGGAGTCGGTTTTGAACCAGCCCCGGAAGAACCTACAAAGCCGGTCACACCAGGCGTGTTCCGCACGACATACCACGAGTCATCGGTCATGATCATCTCAACCAGAACATAACCCGGAAACACTTTGCGCATGACGGTTTTCTTTTTCCCATCTTTATGCTCCACTTCTTCTTCCATCGGGACCAGGACGCGGAAGATTTTATCCTCCATGTCCATGGAGCGGACCCGCTTTTCCAGGTTGGTTTTCACCTTGTTCTCGTAACCGGAATATGTGTGAACCACATACCAATTCTTCTCCATGCTCTTCAGGGCTTAACCCTGTCCCCCCTTATGACGCTTAAGTTTCTTACGCCTACTTGATCAGATTGAGCAGACTGATCAGCCCGGTATCGATCAAGAAGAAAAAGACAGCAAGTATGACGACGGTAACAATAACGACCAGTGTGTAGCTGACCATTTCCTGCCGGCTCGGCCAGCGAACTTTTTTCAATTCTTGAACACTGCCGCGGAAAAAGCCGGCCGTCCCGCTCACGCTTTTCCGAATCCCGCGTCCGATGTTTGAAAGTATTGCCATGCTGTCACCCCCATCTTTCCTAGAGGATTAAAGCAAATTATTTTGTTTCCCGATGTACGGTATGGGCATTGCAACGGGGGCAATATTTACGGAGTTCCATACGATCCGGATGCTTCCGTTTGTTTTTTGTCAGCGCGTAGTTACGATTGCGACATTCCGTGCAAGCCAAAGTGATGTTCACCCGCATGCCGACACCTCCCCTATTCTTTTAAATCACCGATCATGTAAGTTTAACTAAAGAATACCCAAAATACATTATCATAACGGATACTTTCTGTCAACGCACATCCCCGTCTCGCTCTACCATTATTGACAGAAACAAGGAGATTCTAAACTTCAGCATAAGGAACATGTGCTGAACGGTTCGTTTCATATCCTTTTTTATCCACTCTTGTAAAAACCCTGTGTTCTCTCAAGGTTTGTTCTCAAATTTGTCAACATTTATCGCCGACATTTTTTGATCATCAAAAGAGGACTATGATGATTTTTGTCGAACTAAACAAAAAGAAACAGGCCGCCACCTGTTTCTTCCGTTGATTCCTTACATAGAGACTTCCCTGAGCGCAAGGTATTTTTCAAGTTTTCTCTTCACACGTTGCAATGCGTTATCGATCGATTTGACATGTCGATTTAAGTCGACGGCGATTTCCTGATAAGAGCGCCCGTCCAGATATAACATCAAAACCTTGCGTTCTAAATCACTTAAAATTTTCGATATTTTATCCTCAATATCGTCGTATTCTTCCCGATTGATGTAAATCTCTTCGGGATTTGAACGCGTTCCCGGTATTTTATCCAGCAGGGTTCGATCCGAATCTTCATCATATGCCGGCTTGTCCAATGACACATAAGAGTTGAGCGGAATGTGTTTCTGACGAGTAGCTGTCTTGATTGCAGTGATAATTTGGCGCGTAATACATAATTCAGCAAAAGCTTTAAATGATGCCAGCTTGTCACCGCGAAAATCACGAATCGCTTTATAAAGGCCGATCATGCCTTCTTGAACGATGTCTTCATGGTCAGCACCGATCAAGAAGTATGATCTGGCCTTCGCCCTGACAAAATTTTTGTACTTATTAATCAAGTATTCGAGAGCTTCGCTGTCACCCACACGTACGCCATCTACCAGCTCTTCGTCGGCCAATGCCTCATAGTCTACCATCTTCTCGTAATCGGTCGAATTAGTAGATTGCAGGTTTACACTCACCGCTTTCCCTCCCGACATGTAGCCTAGAAGCCCATAGTAAGGTTATTATATCTGAACTGAAACAAAAACGTCAATTTTTCTCCTATTTTTTCCTCCTCCATTTTTCAAGTTTTTGCTGCAGATCTTCGCTTAATCTTTCACCTAATGTATTTCTTTGACGCTCATACTCATTTTTTCGCAATTTTTCACTCAATTTCTGTTTGGCGATTCGAATCTCCTGCAGCAATTCCCGCGAGGAAATGCGGTAAGCTCCTTGACCAAACACCATCCGCTGCTCCAGGTAATCGGAAGTGGCCACATAGATCCGGCGGTACGGGTTTTTATTTTGTTTGACAAATCGTTCGATCCATTCATCGGCGGTCTCATCCCGTCTGGTGTAATAAACGGTGATTTGCTCCCGAACGTCTTTTACTTGCGCTCCCGGGGTCAAGTGGGCATCGAACACCAGGAAAACCCGTCGTCCCGTCATCGCCTGGTACTCAGAGAGATCACGGATCAGCTTGTCCCGCTCTGCCTCAAGGTTGGACGGATTCCAACGCACCCGGGCATCTGCACCGATGACGTTGTATCCGTCAACGACCAACCATTCTTCTTGCCGCATCATTTTTCCTTCCGGCCCCGCAACACTTCATACATGAGCAGCGCGGCAGCGACAGATGCATTGAGCGAAGTGACGCGGCCCATCATGGGCAATCTCACCAAAAAATCACACTTCTGTTTCATCAGGCGGCTCATCCCCTGGCCCTCGCTCCCGATGACCAGAGCGACCGGCCCGGAATAATCGACTTGAGTATATTCTTGCTCAGCTCTACCGTCGCTCCCGACCAGCCACACTCCACGCTCTTTCAGTTCATCAGCTGTCCGGTTCAGGTTCGTCACCTTCGCCACCGGCACATGCTCGATCGCACCTGCTGATGTCTTGGCCACCACCGCCGTCAATCCGACTGCCCTCCGCTTCGGGATAATCACTCCATGCACCCCGGCGGCATCTGCCGTACGTAAAATGGAACCGAGGTTATGTGGATCTTCAATTCCATCGAGCAGGAGAAAAAACGGAGGTTCACCTCTTTTTTCCGCCCGTTGAAACAGCTCATCCACCTCCACATAACCGTATGCGGCAACCTGGGCCATCACCCCCTGATGATTGCCTCCGCCGGCCAGCTGGTCCAACTTTGGACGGGGCACCCGCTGAAACGGGATCTTCTGTTCCTGCACTTGCTTCAGCAGCTCTTGGATGTTTTTCGTTTGTATACCTTCGGCGAGTAAAACTTTTTCAATTGGCCTTCCCGACCGAACCGCTTCCAGGACGGAGTGCCTTCCCAGTATCCAATTACTCATCTTGCGCCTTTCCTTTCTCTACATGCGTGAGCAATTGCTCCATAATCTCTTGCAATCTTTGTTCGTTGCCTGATGCGTATAAGTAGCCAATCAGCGCTTCTAAGCCCGTACTGTACCGATAATCGGAGATTTTGGTGTTTTTGGGGATACTGCCCGATTTCGCGTTGCGCCCTCTTTTCAGGATGTTCATTTCTTCCTCTGTGAGAAAAGATTCAATCTGTCGCCCGGCCTTCGCCTGTGCCACCGCGGAAACATACCGCGTCGCCTCCCGTTGCAGGTCCCGGGGACGAAGCATCCCTTTCGCCACCAGATGGTAGCGGACAAAAACTTCATAAACAGCATCTCCCAAATAGGCGAGCAGCAAGGGGTTCAGTTCACCGGGAGGTCTGGTGAGCCCCGTCCCGGTCATTCCCAGCAAAACATCGCTCATTTTCTTCTCCATCTGACTCCTTGCGGGGTGTCTTCCAAGATAATCCCCTTTGCTGACAATAAGTCGCGAATCTCATCGGCACGGGCAAAGTTGCGCTCTTTTCTCGCTTGTTGGCGCTCTTCGATGAGGGCTTCAACTTCGGCATCCAGGATTTCTTCCGTTTCCACATCCACCAGTCCGAGAATCTGGCTGCCGTACGTTTTGAACCAGCTGAGCAGGGCATCCAGCGACCCTTCGGAGACGACCGGTTGGGCCACCCATTCATTGGCCAGCTTTACTGCTTCAAAAAGGACGCTGATCGCGTTGGCGGTGTTCAAATCATCATTCATCTCGGTGTGAAACTGTTCCGAAAGGGACTCCAGGTTACGTGTCAATTCCTGTGCAGGCTCCCCTTCCAATGCCGCCTTTTTGCGATGTTTGATATTGGCGACAGCCGTGCGGATCCGTTCCACGCTCCCCTCCGCCTGATGCATGATCTCTTTGCTGAATTGAATCGGGTTGCGGTAATGGGAGGAAAGAAGGAGATAACGGATCGCCTGAGGAGTATATTCCTTTCTCAGGTCGATAACCAGCTTCACATTGCCCAGGGATTTTGACATTTTTTCATGGCCCATATTGATATACCCGTTATGGAGCCAATACCGGACAAATGGTTTTCCGGTCCAAGCTTCACTCTGGGCGATTTCGTTTTCATGATGGGGAAAGCAGAGGTCCATCCCGCCGGCATGGATATCTAAAGTATCCCCCAGGTATTTGCGGGACATGGCCGAGCATTCCAGATGCCAGCCGGGCCTGCCGGGCCCCCAGGGTGTGTCCCAACTGATCTCTCCGGGTTTTGCCGCCTTCCACAGAGCAAAATCAAGAGGATGTTCCTTCCGCTCGTTCACTTCAATGCGCGCCCCCGCTTTCAGTTCATCGAGCGATTGGTGCGACAGTTTGCCGTAATCTTTTTTGGCGAGGGTTCTGAAGTAAACATCTCCGTCTTTTTCATAAGCATATCCATTATCGAGCAACACCTGGACCGCCTCGATCATTTCGGCGATGTGTTCGGTCGCCCGCGGATGAAAGTCCGCCCTTTCCACTCCAAGCGCATCCATATCTTCAAAATAGGCCTGGATGAAGCGTTCGGCAATTTCCGGGACCGGTACTCCGGTCTCTTTGGACGCTTGGATCAAGCGGTCATCCACATCGGTAAAGTTTTGCACATAGGTGACTTTGTAACCGAGATGGCGCAAATAGCGGCGGACCACATCGTAAAAAACAAAGACGCGCGCATTTCCGATGTGAATATAATTGTATACGGTCGGACCGCATACATACATTTTTATTTCCCCCTCTGTAAGGGGTTTTAATTCCTCTTTTTTCTTAGTCAGAGTATTGTAAAGCCTTAGTGTCATCTTGGTTGGGTCCTCCTTGACTACTCGGGGGCTCATCTGTTTTTGCCCCTTGTTTCAATCGTTCGATTTCGTCCCGTAATGCGTTGATTTCGGCTTGCATCGCGCGGAACATTTTTTCAACCGGGTCAGGCAAGTTGACCTGGTCCAGATCCGTCTGCACACGAACTCCGTCCTGAATCACCACACGGCCGGGAACCCCTACCACCGTGGAGTTGGGCGGCACTTCACGCAATACGACGGAACCGGCACCGATCTTGGCGCAGCGTCCCACGCGAATCGAACCCAATACCTTCGCACCGGAGGCGATCATCACATGATCTTCAATCGTAGGATGTCGTTTTCCCTTTTCCTTTCCTGTCCCGCCCAAGGTCACTCCTTGATAAATGGTCACATGGTTCCCGATCTCACAGGTTTCACCGATCACCACACCCATTCCGTGATCGATGAAAACCCCCCGGCCGATCTTGGCGCCCGGATGGATCTCAATCCCTGTAAAAAAGCGGCTGACCTGCGAAATGATTCTGGCGGTGAGGAACCAGCGTCTCCGGTAAAAAAAATGAGCGAACCGGTGAGCCCAGATAGCGTGCAAACCGGAATAAGTGAGAACGACTTCCAAGGTGCTTCTGGCTGCCGGGTCCCTGTCAAATACAGCTTGAATATCCGATTGAAGCGTCCTACGGATTTCTGTCAATTTATTCACGAGTGACATGGTTTGGTTTCTCCCCTCACTTCATTTGATTGAAATTGATACGGATTCCAACCGTTTTGCCCTCCGCTCCAGTTTTCCGGGGCAACCACATGCGAAAGACCCATCGCCTGAATCCGGTTGACCAAACCCTGTATGAGACGGTTTGACAGAATAAAAAAGCCTCCGCAGCTGAAGCGCTGCAGAGACGGGTTTCATTTCCGCGGTTCCACTCTGCTTGAATTCACCAAAAGTGAATTCCTCTCAGGGCCCTTATAACGGCGGGGACCGGACCTTCCTACTCTGGCACTTCAACCATTTCAGAGGGACAGCTCATGGGGGCACTTCGGGAACAGCCGGAATGGAGCCTTTTCAGCGAACAGCCCCTCTCTGTAATCCCGGCGCTTGTTCCTTACTCTCCCAATCATCGCATTTTAAATTATTCTATGCTCAAACATGAAAATGTTCTTTTCGGTTACAGGGTTCTTACCGCTTATTTTCCAATAAGACTTCGTAATTGTCAATCAACGACTGTACCCGGGCCGTTACCGTTTCGGCTCCCAAAAGAGCGATGGTTTCCCTTAAGTCCGGACCGTGAACCACGCCGGTCACCGCTGCACGGATCGGCATAAAGAGCTGCTTTCCTTTACACCCGGTCTCTTTTTGCACCTGTTTGAACATCGCTTTCACTTGGTCCGCATCGAGTTCGCGGACTTCCTTCAGTTGCTTGAGGAATGCCTGCAAAACACCCGGAACCTGTTCTCCCGCAAGAACTTCTTTCGCTTCATCCGAGTAGATCATCTCCTCTTGGAAAAAGAGGTCCGACAGCTCTACGATTTGCGAGATTTCTTCCAATTGCTCCTGATAAAGGCTGACCACACGCGTGACCCATTCTTTTCTCTCGGGTGACAAAGGCGATTCGATGCAGCCTGCCTTCTCCAGATAGGGAAAAGCGAGGGCGGCAACTCTTTCCAGCGGGGCTTTTTTAATATATTGGCCGTTCATCCATTTCAGTTTGCCGGTATCAAACACGGCAGGGGCCTTGGACACACGTTCCAGAGAGAAGATTTGCGTAAGCTCTTGCAGGGAGAAAATCTCTTCTTCCCCTTCGGGAGCCCAGCCCAACAGGGCAATAAAGTTGACGATTGCTTCCGGCAGATAACCGAGTTCTTTATACTGGTCAATAAATTGGATGATCGTTTCATCCCGTTTGCTCATCTTTTTCCCTTCCGCGTTAAGGATCAACGGAACATGGGCGAACTCGGGCACCTCAAATCCAAGCGCTTCATAGATCAACAATTGTTTGGGCGTATTGGAGAGATGTTCCTCTCCCCGGATCACATGCGTAATTTTCATCAACGCGTCGTCGACGACGACCGCAAAGTTGTAAGTGGGCCGGCCATCCGGGCGCATGATGACAAAATCACCGATATCATCGGATTCAAACACAACTCTTCCCCGGATCGCATCGTCAAAAACCAGCGTTTTTCCTTCAGGCACTTTGAAACGAACGCTGGGAACCCGGCCTTCTGCCTCAAATTTTGCTCTCTGTTCAGGTGTCAAGTCACGGTCCCACCCGCTGTATTTCGGCGTTTCCCCGCGCGCCAGCTGCTCTTGTCTCTCTTTTTCCCGTTCTTCCGGAGTACTGTAACTATAATATGCCTTGCCTTCAGCCAGCAATTGGTCCACATATTTTTTGTAGATGTCCATCCGTTCCATACAGCGATAAGGGCCGTAAGGGCCGCCGACATCGACGGACTCATCCCACTCGATTCCGAGCCACTTCAACATGGCCATCTGCTTATCGGCTGCGCCTTCGATGTTCCGTTCCGTATCCGTATCTTCAATGCGCACGATAAACTGTCCGCCGTGTTTTTTCGCGAGTAAATAGCTGAATAATGCCGTCCTTGCCCCTCCGATATGCAAGTGGCCGGTCGGGCTTGGCGCATAACGTGTTCGAACTGTTGCCATCTTTCTTCGTTGCCTCCCCGGTAGTTAGTTTTTCCTAGACTTCATTTTTTACTAGGCAAACGACAGCCATCGCGGCGATTCCCTCTTCACGGCCGGTAAAGCCCAATTTCTCCGTTGTCGTCGCCTTTACATTGACCCGGTCGATGTCCGTCTCTAACAGTTCCGCAATCCGTTCGCGCATCTGCGGAATATAAGGAGCCATTTTCGGCTTTTGGGCGATGATGGTGGCATCTGCGTTCCCCAGACGGTAGCCCCTCTCCTTGGCTAAGTTCCACACGACTTTGAGCAGCTCGGCACTATCCGCTCCTTTGTACTCAGGATCTGTGTCCGGGAAATGCCGGCCGATATCCCCCAGGGCGAGGGCACCCAAAATGGCATCACAAATCGTATGTAAGAGAACATCGGCATCGGAGTGGCCGATCAGCCCTTTCTCATAAGGAATCGTTACCCCTCCAATGATGAGCGGCCGGTTTTCACCCAATTGATGCACGTCAAATCCTTGTCCAATTCGAATCATGCTTTGTTTCTCCTCATTTGATAAATCGCTTCAGCCAATATGAGATCATCCGGCGTGGTCAGCTTGATATTGGTATATTCTCCTTCGACCACCCGGACATCAATGCCCAACAGTTCAACCAGCATGGAGTCGTCAGTGACGGTACGTTCCTGTCCCGCCGCCTGCTCGTGTGCTTCGCGCAATAGGTCCGTCCGAAACGCCTGCGGAGTTTGCACCGCCCACAAACGGTTTCGATCCGGGGTCATTTCGACAATCCCGGCAGAATCCACCTGTTTGACCGTATCTTTCACGGGGACAGCCAGAATCGCAGCTCCGTGCATGCGGACAACCGTAAGCAGACGCGAAATCGCCTCATGGCTGACAAAGGGGCGGACCGCGTCATGAACCAATACCCATTCCGCGGTCAACCACTTTAGCCCTTGGTAGACGCTCTCCTGCCTCTCTCTGCCTCCAACGGTCACCTTGGTTACCTTTTTCAGGCCGGCTTTTTCCACGAGGCCGGTGACGCGCCCGATCTCGTTTTCGCGGGTAACCACAACGATTTCCCCAACTTCCGGATGCGTTTCAAAGACGCGCAAAGTATGGAGGAGGACCGGTTGATCATCTAAGAATAAAAACTGTTTGCTTTCCTTGGTCCCCATCCGCTTTCCCTGCCCCGCTGCCGGGATGATTACGCCCACACTCACAAAGTTATCTCCTTTCAGACACAGCAATGCCCGTCGGCTTTCATAAAACCGATACGGGCTGGTTGAAAAACGAAGTCGAATTGTTTGATCCCCATGGGGGAGAAGCACATTCCGGTGCGGTTTGAGGCGCTTCTGTCCCCTGCGGGATGCCGAGGATCGGGGAAACGAACCCCGATGTTGGATTATAATGCACGTTCAAGCAGTTTCGGTTTGGCAAAAATCATACGCCCTGCTGAAGTTTGTAACACACTGGTGACCAGCACGTCAATCTTGTCTCCGATGTACTCCCGTCCGCCTTCGATCACAATCATCGTGCCGTCATCCAGGTAAGCAACGCCCTGACCATGCTCTTTTCCGTCTTTAATGACCTGAACGTTAATTTCTTCACCTGGCAGGACGACAGGTTTGACGGCATTCGCCAAATCGTTGATGTTCAGCACGCTGACGCCTTGCAGCTCGCAAACCTTATTTAAGTTGAAATCATTGGTGACCACTTTACCCGACAAAACTTTGGCGAGCTTCACCAGCTTGCTGTCCACTTCGGTTACTTCCTCAAAGTCCCCTTCATAGATGAGCACTTTTACATTCGACTCTTTTTGAATCTTATTCAGGATATCCAGACCTCTGCGTCCCCGGTTGCGCTTCAATACGTCCGAAGAGTCGGCAATATGCTGCAACTCTTCAAGAACAAAGCTGGGGATGACGAGCGTTCCTTCCAAAAAGCCAGTCCGGCAGATATCTGCAATGCGCCCGTCGATAATGACACTGGTATCTAAAATTTTATGTTCGAAGACCTCGCGGGCTTCTTTTTTGTTTCGCCCTTCTTTGCCTTGACGACCCAGTGTAAAAATGGAAATTAGTTCATCGCGTTTCTTATATCCTACTCTGAACCCGAGGTAACCGAGAAAACCGGAAATGATAAACGGCAACACCCGGTTGACGACGGGAATCGGCAATGTTGAGAGAGGCTGTTGAATGAGAAAAGCGACGATAAGACCAAAGATCAATCCCAGAGCCCCAAACAAACCATCCGCGGCAGGGATTTTGATCAAGCGCTCTTCACTCCAACGAATCCACTTTACCACATTGTTCGAGAACCAGAAGGTAGCCACGAACATGACGACTGCACCTAAAGCGGCGCCTATATAATGAGGTGCAGGGACTTCACCGAATTTCAGAGAGGATCTTTGAAGCACCCCGAAAAATTTCGGCCCCAGATAGTAGCCAGCGGATGCTCCGATCAGAGTGAAGGCTAGTTGCACAAAGCGTTTCAACACGGGGCTTCACCTCCTCTCAAAACACTTAAGCTAGTATCATTATAGACAATTTGACCAGCGGATAACCTCATTCCCCGATTTTCTTGTTAATTTTTTGGTGACAGCCGAGCGAGAGGTCAATTATTTTTTGTAATAACGATATCATCGATGAGTTCAAATGCCTGCTCTTCCTTCAGATTTCTGGCCAAAACCAGTTCACTGATCAAGATTTGCTTCGCATTTTCCAACATTTTGCGCTCCCCGGTGGAAAGGCCTTTCTCTTCTTCGCGGAGCATCAGGGACCGTACCACATCGGCCACTTCGTAGATGTCTCCGCTCTTCATTTTGTCCAAATTGGCACGATAGCGGCGATTCCAATTCGTCGTGTCGTTCACTTCCCCCGAACGCATACGTTCCAAAACCCGCTCAACAGTGCTTTCATCCACGACTTCCCTCAAACCGATGCTTTCCACATTTTTCAGGGGAACCATCACTTTCATGTCACCGATGGGCATACGCATCACATAATATTTTTGACGCTCTCCCAGGATTTCTTTTTCCTCAATCGATTCAATGATTCCCGCACCATGCATCGGATAAACCACCTTATCGCCAATATTGAACAAATCAGGCCACCTCCAAAGGGCAATATCTATTTCCAAGATATCACAAAAGCCGGCAGGAGTCAATAAAATTAAAAATTCTTATATTAGCATATTCCCATTTGAAACGTCAACAACTTTTTTTACCTGCGATACAGAGAAGCCTGATTGGGAAATTGACACTATGAAAGCGCCACCGATATAATAAACTTAGTCTATTCAGCAATGGCACGGAGTTTGAGCGCGATCGGACACCACCGGCAAAAGAGGTGAAAGGCGTGAGTGAAGACAGCAATTTTGATTTCTTCCAGCAGCAAGTATCAGATCTTCTGTTAAGACACCGCAGCTTTTTAGATGTTTCCTCTAAATTTCAGGAATCCAATGCCCGGGTGAACCGCGCTTTGATGAAGGCAGTCACCGAGTGCGGCTGCATCCAAGTAAATGCCCGTCGCAGGCCCGTTCCCCAAGATGCGACCCTCGAAGAGTGGAAGGAGCAGCTAAAAACCCATTTATCAGGGGAACTGTGTGATCACTGCCTGGATGTGCTCAAAGCGGAGATGGGGAAAAACTTGTTCTACCTGACCGCTTTATGCAACCTGCTGAACATTCGCCTGCAGGATGTAATCGAACAGGAATCCAAAAAACTATCCACTTTGGGAGTTTTTAATCTCCGGTAATTCCTTGTATCCTTTACTACTCACCCATTATACTTCATTTACAGCCGAATGAGCATATTTTTTAAAAGATTGTTAAATATTTTTGCACAGTCAAAAACAACCCTGGCGAGATCAGGGTTGTTTTTGACTGTGCGGCTTATTTCATTTCTTCTACAGGGTCTTCATTCACTTCTTCCCCGCATCGTTTGCGGTCGATGGCTTTTTTCACCCCGTACAGCGCATACAGGGCCAGCGGGATAAACATGACTTTGGGCAGTTCACGCGGATACAAAATGGCAGAAACAGCGACGGCAATCAAAAAGACCGGAGCAAACCAAAACGCGGTCTTCGGTATCTTCATTTTTTTAAAAGCGGGGTATTTGATTTGGCTCACCATTAAAAAAGACAAAAACAGCATCGCAAACATGAGGATATAAGCGTTTGCCACGTATTCGTTGTACAAGGCCATCGTAGCCAGGATTCCGCCCGCCGCCGTGATCGGCAACCCGATGAAATATCCAGGCTCTCCCGGGTGGACGTTAAACCGGGCCAACCGAAGGGCACCGCAAATAGGGAAAATGGCTGTGACCAGCCAACCTTCCGGCCCCATCGACTTAAAAACCGAAACATACATGATGACGGCTGGCGCGACTCCGAATGAGATAACATCAGATAATGAGTCCAGTTCTTTTCCAAATTCGCTTTGTGTATTCAGCATTCGCGCGACACGGCCGTCCAGTCCGTCCAATAGCATTCCGATAATCACCATAATTGCAGCATACTGCCATGAATCCTGAATCGCCAAAATGATGGACATGATACCGAGAAATAAGTTCCCAACCGTAAAACAACTGGGCAACGCTCTGGCAAACATAAAGGGAACCTCCTAAATTGATTGAATACCGCTCAAGTGCGGTTTTCCCCTCCTTAGCCGTTATCGTTCAACTTGCTTAGTGGTTTCATTCTAGGTTATTTAGATATGTCTGTCAATAAAAACCTGTTCCTGAATCCTCTTTAAGCCTTCTTTGATCGTTCTCGCGCGAACGTCTCCGATCCCTTCCACATCATCCAATTCTTCGGTCGACGCCAGCATGATGCGCGGCAGTGTTTCAAAGCGGCTGATCAACTTCTGAATGATGCCCGACGGCAAACGGGGGATTTTGCTTAAGATGCGATAGCCTCGAGGGGAAACCGCTTCTTCCTGGGTATTAATATTTCCCGAAAACCCTAGAATTCTTACCAACTGGGAATAATCGAGCAGGTCATCGGCTGACAACTGTTTCAGTTCCTCAAATACTTTCTCCGGTTTAATGTTTTGCGGGTCTTGAGAGTAATCCTTGATCAGGAGTTCGGCTTCTTCTTCCACATTGGACACCAGTTCTTCCAGCTGCATGCTGATCAGGCGCCCTTCTGTCCCCAATTCATGAATATATGTTTCGATTTCGCGTTTGATTCGGAGGACCATTTCAATCCTCTGCAAAACTAAGGCCACTTCGTTTAAGGTAACCAATTCTTCAAATTCCAACGCGCTCAAATTGGTTGTGGATTGATCCAATACCGATTTATATTTTTCAAGGGTCTGAATGGCCTGATTGGCCTTCGTCAAGATCACGCCGATATCTTTGAGGGTATAGCGAAAATTTCCTTTAAACAAAGTTATTATATTTCTGCGTTGCGAAATGGACACAACCAATTTGCCGGTTTGCTTCGCCGTCCGCTGGGCCGTCCGGTGCCGGATGCCCGTCTCCGTCGAAGGAATGGAGGAGCTGGGCACTAATTGGGTATTGGCATACAAAATTCTTTTTCCGTCATTGCTGAGGATGATCGCTCCGTCCATTTTGGCCAGTTCATACAAATGGGCAGGCGAAAAGGGGCAATCGATATGAAAGCCGCCGTCTACGATTTCACGAACGCTTTCATCGTATCCCATCACAATGAGCGCCCCTGTTTTTGCTCCCAAAACATTGTCAAGACCTTCCCGGAACGGGGTTCCGGGAGCAAGCAAGCGCAAGATATCACTCATCACCCTGTCTTTTTGACCTTCTTCCTTCACCGTCTTACCCTCCCAACGCCACTTCCAATGCTTCTCCCAATGCACTGACCCCGATGAGTTCCATTCCTTGCGGCGGTGTCCAGCCCCGACGGTTTTTTTCCGGGAAAATCACCCTTCTGAATCCCATGTTGAAAGCTTCCGCCACCCTTTGCTCAATCCGGGAGACCGCGCGGACTTCTCCGGTCAACCCCACTTCTCCGATAAACAGATCGTGCGGGGAAGTGGCCCGGTCCCGAAAACTGGAAGCCAGGCTCACGGCGATGCTCAAATCCACAGCCGGTTCGTCCAATCGAACCCCGCCGACCACATTGAGATAAGCATCCTGATTTTGCAGAAAAAAGCCAAGCCTTTTTTCGAGTACGGCCATAATCATCGTTACCCGGTGAGGATCTACACCCGTAGCCATTCGTTTCGGGGTTGCAAAACTGGTAGGGGTCACCAATGCCTGTAATTCCACGAGAACCGGGCGGGTTCCTTCCATGCTTGCAGTTACGGCCGTGCCGGGAACACCGACCGGGCGCCCGGATAAAAACATTTCAGAAGGATTGCCCACTTCCGAGAGACCCGTTTCTTTCATTTCGAATACACCGATTTCATTGGTGGAGCCAAAGCGGTTTTTGACGGCGCGAAGCACCCGGTACGTGTGGTGTCTCTCCCCTTCAAAGTACAGGACCGAATCGACCATATGCTCAAGCATTCTCGGTCCAGCGATGGCTCCTGCCTTTGTAACATGCCCAACGATGATGATGGCAATTCCCTTCTCCTTGGCCCAGCGCATCAGTTGCCCCGTACATTCGCGTACTTGTGAAACACTCCCGGGGGCGGATGTGACTTCCGGGTGAAACATGGTTTGAATGGAGTCAATCACCACCAGTTTGGGCCGGGTCTCCTCAAGCAGGCTTTCAATGGCGGTCAAATCGGTTTCCGAGGCGACCATGACCCGGTCATCCAGTGCCCCCAAACGTTCGGCGCGAAGCCTAATTTGCTCCGCAGATTCCTCCCCGGAGACATACAGAACCGGCATTCCCCGCTTGGCCAACTGATGGGTTGCCTGCAAAAGCAGGGTGGACTTGCCGATCCCCGGATCACCGCCCACCAGGATAAATGAACCGGGAACCAAACCTCCTCCAAGCACCCGGTTGAGCTCCCGCATTCCCGTGTCCGAACGGGGCTGATCCAGTTTCTCCACCCGCGTGATGGGGACCGCTTTTTCCCTCTTTTGGTTCAGTTTGACTGCCGTGCCGGGAATGCGGACAGGTTCTCTCTCTTCGATCATTGAGTTCCAATTTCCGCAGGATGGACAACGCCCCATCCATTTGGGAGATTCATATCCACATTCTTGACAAACAAACCTGTTTTTTTTCTTCGTCACAGTCCGTCCCCTATTCAAACTGTTTTCCTTCACTACATTATAGCAAATCCCAACACAAAAACATCCCCACTAGCCTGTTGTGGGGATGTAAGGCTGCTTAAATGGCTTCAGTTGGCTTTACTTTGGTTTTTTCGACCATCAGCTCGCCGTCTCTCACATCGATGGTGACAGAATCACCGCGGCTGATGTTGCCTCTGAGCAATTCTTCAGACAAGCGGTCTTCAATGTGTTTGGTGATTGCCCTTCTGAGCGGTCTTGCCCCGTAGGTCGGGTCAAAACCTTCTTTGGCCAGGTGCTTTTTGGCCGCTTCGGTGAGTACGAAATCGATGTCCTGCTCTTTGAGCCGTTTGCGCAGTTCTTCAGCCATCAGCGAGACGATTTGCTGCAAATGCTCCTCTTTCAGGGAGTGGAAGACGATGACATCATCGATCCGGTTCAAAAACTCGGGGCGGAAGCTTTTCTTCAGTTCTTCCATCACATTCTGTTTCATTTGTTCGTATTCATCTTTGTCGATATTGCCGTCCCCGGTGGTAAATCCGAGCCGCGTATTTTTTCTGATCGTAGAGGCGCCGACGTTGGAAGTCATGATGATAATGGTGTTGCGGAAGTCAACCGTACGCCCTTTTCCGTCGGTGAGGCGTCCGTCTTCCAATACCTGCAGCAGGATGTTAAACACTTCCGGGTGCGCCTTTTCGATTTCGTCAAAGAGAACGACCGAATAAGGTTTGCGGCGCACTCTTTCCGTCAGCTGTCCTCCTTCTTCATACCCCACATATCCGGGGGGAGAGCCGATTAGCCGGCTGGTGGTGTGTTTCTCCATGTACTCGGACATATCGATGCGGATCATCGCATCTTCATCCCCGAACATCGCTTCGGCAAGGGCGCGGGCCAATTCGGTTTTCCCGACCCCGGTCGGCCCCAGGAAGATAAACGAACCAATCGGGCGTTTCGGGTCCTTCAGTCCCGCACGGGCGCGGCGAATGGCGCGGGAAACCGATTTGACCGCTTCTTCCTGCCCGATGACGCGGTTATGGAGAATGTTTTCCATATTCAAGAGGCGTTCGGACTCTTCCTGAGCCAATTTGCTCACCGGAATTCCCGTCCAGTTGGCAACCACATCCGCGATGTCTTCCGCCGTAACTTCCGAGTCGGTTTTCCCCTGGTCTTGTTTCCAATTGTTGCGAAGGATCTCCAGCTCTTCCCTCAATTTTTGCTCTTTGTCCCTGAGCGATGCCGCTTTTTCAAATTCCTGGCTTTGCACGGCCGCGTCTTTTTCTTTTTTCACTTCTTCCACCTTTTGCTCCAACTCTTTCAGCTCCGGCGGAACGGTGTATGCGGAAAGGCGTACTTTGGAGGCCGCTTCGTCAATCAAGTCGATCGCTTTATCAGGAAGATAGCGATCTGTAATATAGCGGTCGGAGAGTTTTACAGCGGCACGAATCGCTTCATCCGTGATTTTCACCCGGTGATGCGCTTCATAGCGATCGCGCAAGCCCTCCAGAATCAGGATCGCTTCGTCCGCCGTCGGCTCATCGACGGTAATCGGCTGGAACCGGCGTTCCAGCGCCGCGTCTTTTTCAATATACTTCCGGTACTCATCCAGGGTGGTGGCACCGATGCACTGCAAATCACCCCGGGCCAGTGCCGGTTTCAAGATGTTGGAAGCATCGATGGCGCCCTCGGCTCCTCCCGCTCCAATCAACGTATGCAGCTCGTCGATGAACAGAATGATATTTCCGGCCTGACGAATCTCGTCCATGATTTTTTTGAGGCGATCCTCAAACTCTCCGCGGTATTTGGTCCCTGCCACCACCGTTCCCATATCCAGGGTCATAACCCGTTTACCGCGCAGGGTTTCAGGGATTTCACCGTCGACAATCCGCTGTGCCAATCCTTCGGCGATTGCCGTTTTCCCTACCCCCGGCTCCCCGATCAACACAGGGTTGTTTTTGGTACGGCGGGACAGGACTTGAATCACCCGTTCAATTTCTTTGCTGCGGCCGATGACAGGATCCAGATTGCCGTCTCTTGCCGCTTGGGTCAGGTCACGGGCTAGACTGTCGAGGGTCGGGGTGTTGACATTGGGATTGCCCCCCTGATGCCCGGCCACTGACTCACTGTTGCCCAGCAGCTGCAGGACCTGTTGGCGCGCTTTGTTCAGGCTTACCCCCAGGTTGTTGAGAACGCGGGCGGCTACTCCTTCTCCCTCGCGGATCAAACCGAGCAAAATGTGTTCCGTTCCCACATAGGTGTGCCCCAGTTTACGGGCTTCGTCCATCGACAGTTCGATCACTTTTTTGGCCCTTGGCGTATAAGCGATGTTGGCGGGTTGCCCTTGACCCCGACCAATCAGCGTTTCCACTTCTTTTTGGATTTTTTCGAGCCCGAGGCCAAGCGCAATCAGCGCTTTCGCGGCAATTCCTTCCCCTTCGCGGACAAGCCCCAGCAAAATATGCTCTGTACCGATATTGTTGTGGCCCAGACGTACGGCTTCTTCCTGGGCAAGTGACAGCACTTTTTGCGCCCGCTCTGTAAAACGGCCAAACATCATAGAACATGACACCTCTCTTTGCCAGTTTTAAGATTCATCTTGATCTTTTTCCATCGAGAGCCGTTCCCGGATCAATTTGGAGCGGCGGACATCCCGCTGTTCCGCGTCGAGCCTCATCCCGGCGTATTGCTGCAGAAAGCCCGGCTGCGTCATGACCATCAGCTCATTCATCACATTGGCCGATACACCTCTGATGAGTCCCGTGTCGACTCCCAACCGGACGTCGGAGAGTCTCTGCATGGCTTCTTTCGAATCGATGATGCGCGAATGGGCGAGAACTCCATAAGAACGATGCACACGGTCTTCCAGTTGGATGGAGGAAGTCTCCAGGAGCCGCTGGCGCGCCAGTTCCTCATGTTGGATCATCTGCCGTACCACGCCTTGCAGCTTATCCAGAATTTCATCCTCCGATTGTCCGAGGGTAACCTGATTGGAAACCTGATAAAGTTGACCTAACGCTTCGCTGCCCTCACCGTAAATCCCGCGCACCGCCAGGCCTACTTGCGTAATCGCCGGAAGCAGCCGGTCCAATTGCTGGGTCATGGCCAAAGCGGGCAGATGAACCATCACGGAAGCGCGGATCCCGGTTCCGACGTTGGTCGGACAGCTGGTCAGGTATCCGCACTGATCATCAAACGCATAGGAGAGATGTTTCTCAAACCAATCGTCAATCCGGTTGGCCATCTCCCAGGCTCTTTCCAACTGCAGACCCGGAAACAGGCATTGGATTCGGATATGATCTTCTTCGTTGATCATGATGCTCACAGATTCATCTTTTGAGAGAAGCACCGCACCGTGGCGCGATTCCTCGGCCAGCATCGGGCTGATCAGATGTTTTTCCACCAGCACTCTTTTTTCCAGGTCGGTCAAATCCCGCATCCGAATCAGTTCGGCGTCTTTTAACAAGGGGTGGGAATCCCTCTCCTTCTTCCATGCCTCTTCAACCTCACGAACCACTGCCTCCGCTTGGGAAGAAGTGCTTAACATGGGGAAAGGATAGGCGGTAAGGTTACGGGCGATCCGAACACGGCTGCTGAAAACGATGTGCGACTCAGGACCTTTGACCCGCATCCACTCACTGATCGCATTTTGCATAAAATGTTCGAGTGACATGGAATCCCCCCTACTTTTCCAATTTTTCCTGCAATGAGCGAATCTGGTCCCTCAGGCGGGCAGCCTCTTCAAACTCTTCGGCTTGGACTCGTAACGCCAATTCTTCTTTCAATCTCTCCAATTCACGGCGAAGCTTTAACTCACCTTTGGTCCGCTCGGGAATTTTCCCCCGGTGGGAAGCATGCCCGTGAACCCTTCTGAGCAGGGGGACGAGTCGGTCACGAAACGTTTTGTAACAGTCGGCACACCCGAAGCGGCCGATTTTGCTGAACTGGTTGTAAGTCAGCCCGCAAGTCGGACAGCGGTGGATATGGGGTTTCGGAGCCCCTCCGTGCCCGCCGGGTTCCGAAGGGGAAGCATCGAAGTTTAAAAGTCCGGATAATAATTGATGAAAAGAAAACCCGTTTTCAAATCCGGGCATCTGCATATATTCACCTTTTTCCTGGGCACACACTTCGCACAAATGGAATTCCGATTTATGACCGTTCACGATTTTTGTGTAATGAAGTGTTGCCGGGCGTTTTCCACACTCTGGACAAAGCAAAAGGACGTCACTCTCCTTTGCTGGAAAATAATGTGGTAACCAACATCCGCATCATACGCGCCCTCATTTGGTCGCGCAGCGGAATCGGCAACTTGAGCGTATCCCGCGAAATTAAACGTCGCATCAGCAGTGCTTCACGCTGGGTCATCCACTTCTCTTCCAAAAGCCGGGAAATCAGATGTTCCGCCGTAATCTGCGGAATGCTCTCCCCGATTTGCTCCAGAAGATCTTCAAACGTTTCTTGCCGGTTTTTGAGACGGACTTTTCGAATGCGGATATATCCGCCTCCTCCTCTTTTACTTTCCACGATATACCCTTTTTCAATCGTAAACCGGGTACTGATCACATAATTGATCTGCGAAGGCACGCACTGAAAAGCATCCGCCAATTCACTGCGCTTGATCTCGATGACTCCGGTCTTGCTTTCACTCAATATTTTCTTCAGATAGTGTTCAATGATGTCCGAAATACTGCTCATCGGACAACCCCCTGCTGACTTTGACTAACTTTGACCTTATTGATTATTATTATAAATAAAACACCTCTTTCTGCCAAGTACCTCTTTCCCTCTCACCTATCATTTTCCCTTTTTTCTTTTGTCTTCATACCAAGCGATTCACTCGGTACGGACAGACTTGATCCCTTGGATCTTACTGATTTCTTCACATAATTCAGCGATCGACGTCTTCTCCGTTAACCGGATGTGAAAGGTTAACGCTACTTGATTCGAATCCGATTCACTTTCCTCAAAATTGACCCTCCGAATGCTTCCTCCCATTTTTTCAATCAGGAGGGTAAGTTCCCCGAGCTTTCCCGGTTCATCTGAAAGAATCATATAAAGGACGTGCACATGACGTTTTTTGATCAATATATTTTCCAGACGGTTTAAGAGCTCCAAGCTTACCAGCACAAAAATCGTCGCCAGGACGGCAGCGAACATAAAGCCGGCCCCCGCCGCCAGGCCGATTCCGGCCACGACCCACAAGGAGGCGGCGGTCGTCAACCCTTTGACGGAAACTCCGTGCCTTAATATCGTTCCTGCCCCCAAAAAACCGATCCCGCTGACGACTTGGGCGGCAATGCGGGCCGGGTCCATCCGGACGTTTTTTTCATTCACAAAATCAGAGAAGCCGTAGATGGAAATCAACATGATCAACGCAGATCCCAAACTTACTAAAATATGCGTACGAAAGCCGGCAGGATGATTGTCCTTTTCTCTCTCCCAACCGATCAATCCCCCCAAAAATCCGGCCGCAAACAATCGGAGAGCGATTTCCCAGTAAGTAATCGTCCATACATTTTCCATCTCAGAAACCCCTCCTGAAGTTTTTATTTACCCCTCTTGCAAGTCCGGCATTTTTTCTGAATAACATTCACGAACATATGTTTCGCATTCAACGAAAATTCGTTGCTCTTGACAAGCGGATCGCATATCGGGTTGTCCACTGGAGGCTGCGCCCCGCAGCCAATCACCTTGCACGTAAAAGGCGATGTGTACAACTGGCCAGGCTGAATTGCGAAAAACACAGTCTGTGACGTAGCAGTTTAAACAAACTATTCACCATGGGGCCTCGGGGGTAGCTTAGTAAACTCCTCTTCGACCGAAGGGATTACCCAAGCGACCGAAGAAAGTCCCTTGCGGGCAATCCCCTGCGTTACGCATGGAAAAGTGTCAAGAATCCAAAATAATGCTGAGCAACTCTTTAAAATCGCCAATGATATAGTCGGCGTCCGCCAGTTCATCGTGTTCGCCAAATTGGGGGAAACCGGAATAACGGCAGCCAATCACTGTCAGGTGATTTTCTTTTCCCGCTTTCACATCGGAACGGCGATCGCCCACCATGTATCCGCTGGTGATGCCGTGCCGTTCTTTGCAAATGTTCACCAGATCCGTTTTACTTCCCGTCTCAAACTCACCAGCTGTGTAGATTCCTTCGAAGAGAGAGATTAATCCCTTTGATTCCAGCGCCCCGCGCACATAGGGAAGAAGCCCGTTGCTGGCGATCAAAAGAGGCCAACCTGCATTTTTTAGTTTTTTAAGGGTCTCATCCACACCCGGATAGAGAGCCCCTTTTCCCTCCGCCAACATCTCCAACTCTTTCTCCAACAGGATGCGGTCCGCCTTTTTTCTCGTTTCCTCGTCTGCTTCGGGCAACAGCCGTTGCCAAATCTCTTCATGCGTCATTCCAAATACCGACTGAATTTTTGCTGCCGAAGGGGTCTCACCCGAATACAAGCCCAGCTCCCTTAAATCACGAAACATGGCTTCCGCCGCAGGAACGGCCAACTTTTCCGTTTGAAACAAGGTACCGTCCAAGTCAAAAATAATGGCTTTCAAACATAACACCTTCTTTTCTGTGTATATTTCACTTATTTCCGATAACATACTCCATTTCCATGGCAAGGACAAGAGCCGGGTCAAATGGAAAAGAACAATTCAAAAAATTTCATTGACAAATGGTTGGCTAAACATTAGAATTTAAATTGCCTTAAATTACACTCGTTTCTGAAAGGAGGTCGTCCAACATGATGAACGTGTTCATGAATGTTCCAACTGTTCAAGGGGTTGGTCTGCCCATTTTTGCCGATACCCGGAGAGGAGCAGCTCCCTCCAACGGGATCTTTTTGGCTGAAAAAGCATATACAAGGCCGCCGGACGACCTCGGTGATGAGACGATGATGAATTAATCTCAGCGAAACAATCACCACAGGTTCTGCGGGGCCTGTGGTTTTATATTCCCTTTTGCAGGGTACCACAGGCCGTTTCTCTACAAAACCTGTGGTACTTTTTGTTTTTGCTGAAAAAAAGGAGGAGTACCGTCTTGAAAGCCATTATCCACCTCTTTTCCACAGAGCGGATCCGACTACAGGAGCAGATGGAACCCGGATCCGAGACGAACAGCGTTTTCAATCACGTTTTAATCGACTACTGGTTGATCGAAGGTCCCCGCTCTTACCGGCAGAGTATTCTGAGTGACAAGATACGCAGCTTGGACATCAGCCGGAATTATTCGCACTGGATGTAAGGATGATTTTTGACTTTTGTGAAAGGGTGTGAGAGTAGTGACAACTCAGACCATCGAGAAGGATTCGGAACAGGCGAACCGGCCGTCCGATTTGCCGGAATCACCAGTCGCCATAAGCTGCCGCCAAATCAGCAAAACCTTTTACGAGCCGGTCAAAGGGAGCCGTTCCTGGAAAAACGGCTTCCTCGGCCGTAAACGTCCGTTAAAGGCCGTGGATCAAGTTTCGTTTGAAGTGTTCCAGGGAGAGGTATTCGGGCTTCTGGGTCCAAACGGTTCCGGAAAATCGACGTTAATCCGTCTGTTATCCACCCTCCTGCTTCCCGACAGCGGTAGGTTAACCGTGTTCGGGTATGACGTGTCAAAAGATCAACACCAGATCCGCCGCTTCATCAACCGTGTTTCCGTTGAAGCCTCCTTTTTCAAAAAGCTGTCCGCAATGGAAAACCTGCGTTATGCGGCGAGAATTTACGGGCTTCCCCAAGAAGAGGGGCGGGAAAAAGCTCTTTCCATCCTGTCCCGCCTCGGCATTGATCAAGAGAAAGCCCATACTTCACTCGAAAACTTATCACGGGGAATGCAGCAAAAAGTGGCGATCGCCCGGGCTTTGATGACATCGCCCACCCTGGTTCTGCTGGATGAACCCACCACCGGGCTGGACCCGAAATCAAAGCGGGATGTTCAGGAGTTTGTGGAAGAAGTGATGGACACCCATGATGCCACGATCATTCTGACGACCCACGACATGGATGAAGCGGAGCGGTTATGCGACCGCATCGCCATTATCGATCACGGTCAAATTGTCGCGCTGGATACCCCCCAAGGTTTGAAAGATCACGTGGGAACCAATTCAATGGAAGAAGTATTCTTCCGGCTGACAGGGAAATCATGGGAGGATGTGCTGGCAGATGAAAATCACGAGTGAACTGAATGCCATGTATGCCTTTGTAGAGCGGAGTTTCAGCCTGATCCGGCGTTACATCGCCTGGGAAGCGGTTTTCCTCTTCTATAACGTTGTCAATACGTTAACCATCGGGCTGATCGGTTTTACGGTAAACGACCCGGCAGAACGTTCCGAAATGGTCCTGTTTCTGGTGGTTGGCGCTCTCTTCTGGGGTTTTATGTCGGTGCTGTTTGAAGAGGTAGCCAACTCCATCACCTGGGAACGCTGGGAAGGAACCATCGAATACACGTTTATGGCTCCGATCCGCCGCGTGACTCATCTGGCCGGAATGTGTATGTTTGCCGTTTTGTACGGCATCTTTCGCACTGTCGTCGTATTGACGGCCGTCGCTTTATTTTTCGACCTCAATCTGGAAAAATCCAACCTTTTTTCAGCGTTGTCGGTATTGATTGTTGCCAGTCCGGCTTTTATGGGTTTAGGCTTAATCGCTGCGGTTCTTCCCCTGCTGTCTCCGGAGCGGGGGACACAAGCAACCCATATCATTCAAGGAGTCATTTTGCTCGTTTCGGGCATTTATTATCCTGTCACATTGTTGCCCGGATGGCTGCAGCCGCTGTCCTGGATCTCTCCGGGAACCTACGCGCTGGAATCGGCACGGGCCGCACTCTTAAAAGGTGCCACCCTTTCCGACTTGTGGCCACAATTGCTCATACTTGTCGTGATCGGAGCCGTCCTGATCCCGTTCGGATTGTGGATTTTCTCCGTCGCTGAAAAATATGCGATGCGCACAGGCAAGTTAAAGCGCAACGGGTAAAGAACGCACCCGTGACGGATACAGAATGAAATGAGCGGGAACCCCCAAGCGGCCACGGAAAAAGTGGAAAAAAGGGGGTTCCCCGATTTTATGCCCGACTTATCACCTCTGTTCCCGTTTAAATTCGGCCAGCAACACACCGATCTTATCTTGCAGCTCCCGCATGGAGCCGCTGGTGTAACCATTCATCAACATCGAATAGGCCAGCCGCTCACCGTCTTGGGTACTTACATAACCGGACAGCGCGCTGACATCTGTTAATGATCCCGTTTTTCCCCGCAAATTTCCCGCCGCCGCCGTATTTTTCATCCGGCTGCGCAACGTGCCGTCCACTCCGGCAATGGGCAATGAATCGTAAATCGCTGAAAAATAGGGTTCTTCCGTCAGTGCGGTCAGCAGCCCGACCAAATGCGCGGACGCCAGTTGATTGCGCCTCGTCAATCCTGAGCCGTCCAACAGATCCGCATTCAGATCCACCCCGAGACTCCTGGAATAGTCAGTCACGACTGAAATGCCTGCCTTGGCCGTCCCTTCTCCTTTTTTCTCGAAACCGATCGTCTTCAGGATCATTTCTGCATAAAAATTGTCGCTGTTCTTATTGAGATATTGAATCACCTCAGCCAAAGGAGGGGAAAGATAGCGCCGAAGCAATTCCGACTCTTCCGGAACCGGCCCTGATGTGACCCCGCTCCGGGCACTGAAGGAAATGCCCGCCTGTTCCAACTGTTCCTTTAACACATGTCCGGCATAAAGATGGGGATTTTCAACCGGAACACGTGTGTAGTCCCCGCCGAAATCCAACGGGAGGCTGCCCGACAGCCGAATCGTATTGGTTCCCCGGTCCCGCCAAATTTTTAACGTGTTTTCTGAACCGGCCGGTCCGGTCACCACCTCGTTTACGACCCGGACATAATCCGTCTTGGGAGACAAAGTGAGCCGGATCGGATCTCCCGCCTTTTCCCCCGGCAGGTAGTCCAGGCGAACGGTTCCCCTGTTTAAGGACAGGGCGGTAATTTGCGGCTGATAATATTCACTTTCGTCGTCCCAGGACCACCCGTCCCCGTACACATCATCGGTGAAAATGCCGGCATCGGCCACCACGTTCCCTTCCACCCGCTGAATGCCGAGCGCTTTTAAATCGCTGACGATTTGTTCGATCACCGGACCTTCTTGGACACGCAGCGGCCCGTCGGTAGCCAACGTCGGATCTCCGTATCCTTTCATCACTAAATCCCCTTTCAGAACCCCGTCACGAATGGGCCCGGTCCGGTAGAGTTCCGTTTTGAACCGGTAATCCATGCCCAAGGAACGGAGTGCCGCTCCCGCAGTGAACAGTTTGATGTTGGAAGCAGGGGTTAACAACGCTTCCGCATGATGCCGATACAGCACTTCACCATGATCGACCGATTGAACCATTATCCCGCTGATCATGCCGGCATAGGCTTCGTCCGCCAACAGCGGATCGATGGCATCGCTCAAAAGGTATGCTTCTTCCGGCGGAAGTTCACCCGGGTCCGGCAAATCCGGATACGTGGCCAGCGTAATGGCGATCCGGTCTTGCAACGCTTTTGCCAACGCCTTTTTCTGCGCCCCCTTGATCAGGACGGAAAAAGCGAACCGCTCTCCGGACTGGGCAACAGCAATTCCGGCGAGTCCAAATTCCCCGCCTGTCTTGGCCCGGACATGCTTTTCACCCGGCGTTCCGGTCATCCGGTTCTTCAACGTGCCATCGACTCCGGCAACGGGCAGCAACGACCAAAAACGTTCCCCGGCCGGATGCCGATCCATCGTTTCTAACAGTTGAACCAAGTGATGAGGTGAAATGGCATCCTGCCTCGACAGTCCCGAACCATCAACCTGTCGAAACTGCAAATTCATCCCCGCCCGGTCACGGGCAAACGACTGAATGGCCCGAATCCCCGCCTCTGCGCTTCCTTCACCCGCCTCCCGCGCTCCCAACTGCTTTAACAGCATCTCGGCAAAAAAGTTATCGCTTTTCTTGGTCATATGACGGAGCAATTGATCCATGGGGGGTGAAACGATTTGGCCGATCCGCTCCGCCTGTGCGGACACCGCCCCTGTAATGACGGTGGTGTGTTTCCCAGCCAGCATGCCCTTTTTTTGCAATCTTTCCTTGAACACATACCCGGCAAACAGTCCGGGCTCCACGACCGTCCGCTTCACGGTCAGTCCGGGGTGATCGGTTCCGATTTTTCCGGAAATGACCAGTTCGTTTTTCGCCCGCGTCCGGGTGATGGTCAGATTCTGGTTGTCGCCATCTTCCGTAACCGCCCTGTTGACCACCCGGACATAATCCGGTGCGGGAGAAACGGTAACACGTGGCGGTTTCCCCAATCGTCCGGGGGTCACTTTTACCCGTACGGTGTTGCCGTTGACGGATACGGCTCCGATCTGTGCGCTAAACGGGAAGAGTTCATCATCCCACATCCAGCTGGTTCCCAAACGGACAGAATCATAATACGAATCGTCGACGACAATATCACCGCTCATCTTGCGAATCCCTTTTTTGACGAGAGCCTGGGCCAGCTGATCCAGTTTGTCCACCGTGAGCGAAGGATCTCCATATCCTTTGAGGATCACGTCACCGCGCAAAACGCCTCCCGCCACCCTGCCGTCGATATACAATTCCGTCGGGATTCTCAGCTCACGCGGCCAGCGGTCCAAGAGGGCGGCACTCACCAGCAGCTTGAGTGTCGAACCGGGCACAAATGTCTTGCTCTCTTGCCATGAAGATACCGCTTTATGACGATCCAGCGAATACACTTCATAGCCGACCAGCATCCCCTTCGTGTCGGGATTTTGTTTTAATTCCTGCACATACTGACGGAGTGTCCGATCCAGGCGCACATCCGGATCCGAGCCACCCGACGCCCATGCGGGAACAGCCATCCATGCTTGCAGGATGAAAAAAATCAGCGCAAAACAGATGCGGCGCTGCCATCGATTCATCGATACCCCTCCCTTCTCATGATATATTAATAATAACAGAACATTCAAAAAAGTTCTATCACCTTCCGAAATCCAGCCCGTGATCAGGTTGAGGAATTGGAGGCAGCATGATTGGAATAAGCCGGTTTCCAGGGTTTCCCGCTGTTATTTTCGTCAGTCGTTCAAATGTTTATTATGATCTGTTCCAATTTCTGCTATAAGATAAAATCGAGAATCCAAACCTACCGGAGTGATTCGCTTGTCTTACAAATCAATCAAATGGCTTATACTCATCCTACCTACATTTGTCATCGGTTTATGGGAATATCTCCGTCATACGATTTTGTTGCCGTATCTCTCCATGGAACTCGGTAACTGGCTCTCCCCGGTGATCGTTTTCCTGGTTACCATCACTTTTCTGCACAAGTTATTTCAGATTTACGAAAACATGCAGACACAATTAAATAAGGAGAGAGAAGAAAAGGCGATTCTGTACGAACGGGAACGAATCGCCCGCGAACTTCACGATGGGATCGCCCAAACCCTATTCCTGTGTTCCGTCCAGGTGAGCCGGATGAAAGAAAAATATCCGGGACCCGAATGGACAGAACTGGACAAGAGCCTTCGCCAGATCCACGATTATGTGCGCCACTCGATCTACAACCTGAAAAATCCGCCGTCCAAGCGGTGCTTACAAACGCGGATCGAACAACTGGTTCAGCAATTTGAATTGGATACGGGACTCGATTTCCATCTGGATTTAAAAATGGAGGATGTGCATCTGGAACCCAAAGAACAAGTGGAATTATTCGCCTGCCTCCAGGAAGCTCTCACCAATATCCGCAAACACGCCGATGCCAGCCAGGTGTGGATTCGCTGGCTCCCCAAGCATCGGGGATGGCGTTTAGAGGTGGAAGACGATGGCGTTGGCTTTCAAACAGACCCGTTTCAGCCGAACGGCCGGTTCGGGCTCCGGATTATGCGTGAACGGGTGGGCGAGCTGGGCGGCTCCTTTTCTTTTACCCGCAATAACGGAAAAACCAGATTAGTGATCGAGAAGGAGGGGGAATGATGACCTGCCGCATTCTCATCGGCGATGATCATGAACATGCCCGTCAAGCGATGCGCATGATTTTGGAAAATGATCCCGGTTTTGAAATCGTGGCAGAGGCTGCGAACGGCAGGGAGGTCATCCTGTTGTCTGAGGAGAAGATGCCGGACATGATTCTGATGGATATCAACATGCCCATGCTGAACGGATTGAAGGCGACACGGATCATCAAAGAGCGGTTCCCGGAGATTAAAATCGTTATCGTGACTGTCTCCGATGATGTTTCCGACCTGTTTGAAGCCATTAAAAAAGGAGCGCAGGGATATCTCTTAAAAAACCTGAATCCTTCCATCTGGCTGGAATACCTCCGCTCTGTGGCCGCCGATGAAGCACCGATGCCAAGAGAAATCGCGCGGCGCATCCTGAGGGAATTCAGCCAGCCTCCCCGCCCTGCGCCAGAGTCCGGCTTAACCGTCCGGGAACGTGAGGTTCTCAGTTGTGTGGCCAGAGGATTGAGTAATAAAGAGATAGCCTGCCAACTCTCCATTTCCGAATATACGGTTAAAAATCACCTGAAAAATATCATGCAAAAGCTGCATATGAATAATCGCGTTCAACTGACCCGTTACGCCTTCGAACACGGATGGGTGGATGCCGATTCATAAGCCGGGCGAATTTGTCACAAGATATAGCTCCAAAGAGGGATGGAAAACAGAACACTCAGGCAGTAGTATAAGATCGATCCCTTTGACAACCGTTGGATAAAGATTTAGAAGGAGCACAAGGAAAATGAAACTGACAATCCGATTCATACCGATGATCTGTGTGCTGCTTGCCGCCGCCTGGCTCACTGCCTGCAGCCAGAAAACCAATGAACATCAGGGCCATCAGAACCAACAGCATCAACCAACCGGTCAATCCCAACCGCTCCGCATTGAATTTAATACAAATCCCGCCCCGGCGGAGGCCGGCAAACCAGTTACCCTGACCTCAACGGTAAAAGCGGGAAACGAGTCTGTGAATGATGCCACAGTCGAATTTGAAGTATGGAAAAAAGGGCAGAAAGAGCATCAGAAATTCGGGGCCAAACGGCAGCAAAACGGGACATACACGGCCTCCGCTTCATTCCGGGAAGCAGGGGAGTATGTAACCATCGTCCACGTAACCACACCCAAAACACACCAGATGGCAAGCGGCGCATTCACCGTGGGCCAAGCCTCCGGCCACTCTCACGGAGATCACGGAGATCACGGGAACGGGGTTCAGCTGCATATCCAATTTCCCTCTCAAGCCAGGAGCGGGAAACCCATCACAGTAATTGGCCATGTCCAGCGGGACGGGAATCCTTTGACGGATGCGGAAGTCCAATTTGAATACTGGAAAGAAGGAGAACAAAAACACGAGTGGACGGACACCGCGGAACGGAACCCCGGGGAATACCTAACCACGATCCGTTTCTCCGAGCCGGGAACCTATCGTGTGAAATTACACGTGGAAAAAGGGGAAATCCATGATCACAAAGAAGAAACTTACATCGTAAAATAAGAACCGATTTTTTGAAGAAAGTCGCCCCGTTTTACTTGTAGGGGGACCGGGTGCGCACCAATCCCACCCTCTCGCGTGACCCCTCCGTTTGTGTTAAACTGGTTACGAACAGACCTCCTTGGACTGAGGAGTTGCGTAAAGACTTCCACCGGCGTTGCCTGCCGTTCGGCTATAACGCCGCATGGGTGGTCGCAAGAATCCCCTTCGTCCCAAGCACGGGGTCAGTCAATATCTTTTAAGGTAGAGAGCTAACTCCACTTTAAAAAGACGGGTCCGAGAACAGATTCTCGGACCCGTCTTTTTTAACTTACCGCAGAAAGATCGGGCGCCACTTGCCCCAGGACATACAGCATGTAAATCAAAAATCCCGCCAGACCCACATAGGCCAGCCCAAACGCCCAGCGCGTCTTTACAGGAACGCTGTAATATTTATCATCGCGCTGAATCCCTCCGACAGCTTCCCTGCCGGAAACAAGGTAATCCACTTCGAGGTGCATGCGGACATACGGATGTTCAAAAGTAGGGCGAGTCGTTTTGACCAACTGAACCCGCCGGGCCACCCCCGGGGGCATCCCTTCAAAACGCATGACGTTTTCCAGTCCCGGGAATTCGGCTTCCAGTACGTGCTCCCGCGTGTCCAAGCGACAGTATTGGGTAAACGGAAGAGGGCGCTGGTGATCCTCTCCCGGGATCCAGATCCCGGATTCCTCAAACTTCACCGGATCGATATCTTGAGCCAGCAAGTAGGTTTGGGGTTTCATCTTCTTTTTGCGCCTGCTCCTTCCATAAACGGCCCACAGTTCCCAGACGAACATCAAATAAATCAGAGCCAACAGCCAGCTGCGCAAATAGATGATCACGATAAGACCGACCACCAGCCCGAATACCCACAGCCAGCGGGTGATGGCGGTCACAATCCTCCCCCCGTCCAAAGGATGAATGGGAATCAGGTTGAAAAGATTGAGAAAAAACCCCACCATCGCAATCACATAAAACAGCTCATTCCCGGTCCACACACCCACTCCGTAACAAGCCAGCGCGCCGAGAGACCCGATCAGAGGCCCCCCGTACGCGATATACGCCTCTGTCGCCGCATCCGTCGGTTGCTTCTTCATGGTGATCAATGCGCCCAGAAACGGAATAAATGCAGGTGCGGAAACCGGCAACCCTTTTCTTTTGGCCGCCCAAACATGCCCCATCTCGTGAATAAAAATCATCACTACCAGTCCGATTGCAAACTCAAAGGGGTAGAACAGGGCATACCCTCCAACGGAAACCGCCATACTGATGAGGGTTCCGCCAAACTTTCCAAATTTCAGCAGCGGAAGGATGGATTTGAGTTTTCCGCCGACACTGATGAGCAAAACCCCCAGCCAGCCAAGCCAAGATACCAGGCGGCCCCGGGGTTTTTTGGATTCCTCTTGATCCACTCACTCAACCTCCCCCGACAAGATAACCTCTGTCATCCCCTTTTTTCCCCTTCTTCATGTTTTTCATGCCCTTATTATAACAAAAGGGAAAGGCCCCGGACGCCCTTCCCTTACAGAATAAGACAAAGCTCGCCTTCTTATTCATACCGCAAACATTCGATGGGATGCAGGCGGGCCGCTTTATTGGCGGGCAGGATTCCGAACACCACGCCAAACAGCATGGAGAACAGAACTCCGCCGATGCCTACAGGGACGGAAACCTTCGCCGGCCAGATGTTCAGTCCGTCGAGGATTCCCGCCACACCCGCCCCGAGCAGGATGCCGATTCCCCCGCCAATCACAGAGAGGGTCATCGATTCCACCAAAAACTGCATCAGAATATTTCCCCTTGTCGCCCCCAACGCTTTGCGGATTCCGATTTCCCTGGTCCGCTCAGTCACCGAAACCAGCATGATATTCATCACGCCAATACCGCCGACAAGCAGAGAGATTCCGCCGATACTTCCGATCACGATCGTCATAATATTGGCAATGCGGGTGATTCCCTGCAACATCTGCTCTATATTCTGAACTTCATAACCATCTTTTTTATTATGGTTGCGATTGAGCAGCTTGACGGCTTTCTTTCCCGCACTCTCCATCATGCCCGGTTCTTTTACCTGCAATGTCACCTGGCTGATTTTCATCATGCCAAAGATGTTTCGCCAAGTTCGCGCAGGCAGGTAAACCTCTGATGTTTGCACCATCGCCTGCAGTCCCTCGGGCGTTTCCAACACACCGATGACCGGAACCGGTTGGGAACCAATGCGAATAATTTTTCCAATGGGATTTTGCTGTGGAAATAATTTTTCGGCCAGGCTTTTTGAGAGGATGGCTCCTCCGCTCATGCTGTGAAAATCGGCCGATTGGAAAGAGCGCCCTTTCTCCACACTGATTCCCGACATCTCCAGGAAAGCATTGTTATTGACGCCGAACACCAGCGTTCCGGTTGCTTTTTTATCCCGGTACTGAACACTGGCCATCTCAAAACTGCTGGCCACCACTTGTTTGATCTCGGGAATCTGTCTGAGATCCTGCAAATCGGTCTCGGTAAAAAAGTTTTCATCCTGAATGAAAAATCCGGCATTCTCATCCTGCTTGGGCACAAGATTCATCGAGTTTTGAGAACCGGCGAAGGCCTCGGTCAACTGAGCCGTTCCTCCCTGCCCGATGGCGACAATGACGATAACCGAGGCGACACCGATGATGATTCCGAGCATCGTGAGGATGGAGCGAAGCTTGTGCGCAAAGATGGAATCCAAGGCCATCTTGATATTCTCCCAAACCGTCAACGTCGCTTCCCTCCTGCCCGTACCTGATCAGCTATGAGCTCCCCGTCCCGGATGATCAACTGCCGCTGTGCCCGTTCTGCCACTTCCGGATCATGGGTGATCAATACGACCGTACGTCCTTCTTGGTGCAACTCATCAAACAAATCCAATACGATTCCGCTCGAATGGGAATCCAGGGCACCGGTCGGCTCATCGGCAAGCAGGACCAACGGCTGTGTAACCAGCGCCCGGGCGATCGCCACCCGCTGTTGCTGTCCTCCCGATAACTCGGAAGGACGATGGCTTTTGCGGTCTTCCAGCCCGACACGGCGCAGGGCTTCCAGCGCCCTCTTTTTTCGTTCCGCTTTCGATACACCCGCATAAACGAGCGGCAACTCAACATTTTTTTGCGCATCCATCCGGGGCAATAACTGAAACTGTTGAAAGACAAAACCAATCGTCCGGTTTCTGACTGCCGCCAAACCCGTATCATCTTCTTTAAACACATCTCTGCCGTTTAAGAAGTAAGTTCCTTCGGAAGGACGGTCCAAACAGCCGATAATATTCATCAAAGTAGATTTTCCAGAGCCCGAAGGCCCCATAATGGCCACATATTCTCCTTCGTCAATGGTGAGATGAATATTTTTCAGCACAGGAATCTGGAGGTGCCCCGCTTGATACGATTTAAAGATCCCTTTCAATTCAATCATCGGATTTCCACTTCCATACCTGTCCTCAAATCGGCAGGCGGGTTGACAATCACCGGCTGGTCAGCAGAAATTCCGGAGAGAATTTCAACGATATCACCGTTGCTTCTTCCGATCTTCACCGGCTTTTGAACCGCTTTCCCTTTTTCCACTACAAATACGAAATTCTGCTCCCCGTTCTCTTTGACGGCTGATTGCGGCAAACCCTTGACCCGTTCTTTGGAAGTGGTAATTTCAATGATCAATCTTGAACCGATTTTCATCGGCACGGCTTCTTCCAGTTTGATATCCACCGGATAGGTTACCTGCGCATCCTGATCCGCCGACGCGGCTACCTGATTCGTTTTGGGCAAAAAGCCGACTTGTTCCACCTTGGCTGTCCACTCTTTATCCAAAATGGCATCTGTCTTGATGGTAACGGATTGCCCCGCTTTTACTTTGATGGCATCGTATTCAGAAACATTGGCCGTCACTTTCAACTGGCTGAGATCCGCCACCACCACCAGCGGCTCTGCAGCCGTCGCCGCTCCACCGGTACCGGCTCCCGCATTTTCGTTCACCTGCACCACTGTGCCGTTTTGTTCGCTGGTGACAAACAAGCGGCTTTCTTTCGCCTTGACCATGTCTAGTTGCTTTTCGGCCTGGTCCAATTCCAGCCTGGCCAGCCGGATCTGCTGTTCAATCTCATCTTTGCCGGAACCCGGGCTTCCTCCCTGGTTAGCTGCAAGAATCTGACCGGAAACTGACGACGGAGGTGGCGTTTGCTTCAGCTGCTTCTTTTGTTTGTACAAACCGTCCAACTTGACCTTTGCCGTTTTTATTTGCAATTCCGCCTGGTCCCTCTCCGCATCGAGCGTCGGATTTTCATATTCGATCAGACGGTCGCCTGCTTTCACTTTTTGTCCCTGTTTGACCAGGATTTTCTTCAGATCGCCCCGGTCCGGCTCCAGATAAACCGCCTGCTGTTTCCCTGCGGTTAAGGTTCCCGAAGTTGTCAATGTTTCCACAAACATTTTCTGCTCCAGTCTGGTCACTTTGACTGGTCCCTCTGCACGGGATTTCTGCACGACAGCTATTGTCACCATGGCCGCTACGGCTGCTGCGATCCCGGCTCCGATCCAGATCTTCTTGTTCACCGAACATTCCTCCACTCTATCTTTAAACACCAACGCTGTTGAATGTATAGGTAACACCGTAGATAAGAGCCGTAACAATGAAAAATAAGAGGGAGATGGTCCATGCTTTTCCGGATGAAAGTTTGGCAATCACTTTTAATCCGTTTGCGGTCAAAAACAATCCCCAGATCATAAACACATCCAAAACGGTGAGAAAACCTTTCAACATCCCTTCCACCGGCAATATGGCAGCCAAACTGGTAACGGAACCCTCCAGTGGATTGATTCCAAAGCCGATTAGAGCGATGAAATTGACCAATAAGGATAATACATTGAGTACCATCAGATGAAGCCCGAAGGAAAGAAGCTGGCGGTATTTGGCTTCTCCTTGGAACAATAAAACCAATATCCATGTGAAAAGTGCTCCGACCAGAGAGCCGAGCGGAATGATAAATAAAGCGCCTACGGTCCCGGAAATGACGGTAATGGTTTTGAGCATATCCAGTTCGCCCGTCAGATTCCCCGATGGATCCACCATTCCGGGAAACAATACCGGATCATTTACCACAAAATACATCTGAATCCCTGTTATCAGAGTTGTCACAAGGGTTAAGAGAATCATCGGCCCCCAGACGGTCGGGTGGTCCTTGATCCTTAGAAATTGCTTTTCCGGACTGGTAATGATCCCCAGCAATGACGGCTTCTCCTTTGGTGTGGATGGCGTTTGCGCCTGTAGATTCATAAACGGGTTCCTCCTTGGATGCTGAAAAGTGTTTAACTTTAAAATAACATAAAAATTATCCGTTTATGTCAGAAGTTTGTATATAGACATGGTTTTTTCATAAATCTTTTATAATAAGCTATTTCAAAAGTGCCCAATAACGAAAAATGCAGGAAAGATATAAGGCTTTTTTCTCTGTTCACATTCATGTTTCCGGATCATCCAAACCGTGACGGATCCTGTCATCCTTCATTGTTGGAGCCACACTCCATTGGTAAGTGGAGACGAAGGCATCGTTAAAGTTCCTCTATTTTCATATTTCAGCCCGCCTAACCCGCGTTACTTTTGCCGATGCCTTGATCATACTGCCTCACGTTACTGGAGGTTCAAGGATTTTGCGAATGGATGCCCGCTCCCATCGTTGGCTGAACCGCCCCTGGGCCCAGTATCGTTTGGGATCATCATAAGGTTCATTCGACAATTTAGTTTATTTGCTTCCCCGATCTCTTATGTAGTGTTTCTCCCTTATTTTATAATTCGGCCACTCCCTGCAACCTAAAATTTAGCTTAACTTTTTTACCGGGCCGATCGAAGCAGAGTACGACGATTCCCTTCTCCTGCTTTGCTCCCCCCTCTGCCCATTTGCCGCGAAGATCATGGGGACAGGCTCAAACAAAAAAAACCTGCATCGAAACAGATGCAGGTTGAATTGGTGGAGCTAAGCGGATTCGAACCGCTGACCCCCTGCTTGCAAGGCAGGTGCTCTCCCAGCTGAGCTATAGCCCCTCAATATAAACACTTTATATAAAATAACACCCGGATGGAAAAAAGTCAACCTCAAAAAGATTTGAAAATAAAAAAGAGCAGACAGTTCCCTGTCTGCAAACATACATGACCGATTCCGTTATTTGCTTGCTTCAACCGGGATGGGGTTCATTTCGATCTGCTCCAATTCCATTTCCAAATCCGGAACCTTTGAAGAAATCGTTGCTTTAGATTGGGCAGTAAAAAGGAAAAATCCGGCCGCTGCTAAAAACAAGATAAACAGTCCATTTCGAACCCAGCATTTCATGCCTTTGTCCCCCTTTACGGTTTGCTTCCCATCACTTGGGCTTTGGCCAAAGCTTTTTTGTACCGGAAATTATTTGGTTCTAATTCCACTGCTTGTTCAAAAGCTTGAATGGCTTCCTCCTTTTTCTTAAGCGCCATATAAGTCAAGCCCAGTTGATATTGATAAAAGTGATTTTTAGGATTGATTTTAACTGCTTTTAATGCGGCCACATTGGCAGATATTAACCGGTTTCCGTAGTAGTTGATAACCGACAGGCAATAGTAAGCTTTCCCGTAATAACTGTTGATCTTCAAGGCTTTGTCGATGGCCAGGCGTTCCTCTTTGACCAATGGGTCGAGGGTCTTCGACTTTTGTTCAGGGGTTATGGCAGGATCATTGGCGATTCGTTCTATTTTCTTAAAATACAAGATTGCGAGATCCAGGTAATAAACTTCCTGATCTTCTTTCGCTGAGTCTGCCGCTTTTTTGGCTGCTTCAATCGCTTCTTCCAAATTTCCTGTCCGGAAAAGATAGAGCGCAAAATCATGGTTGAAACGAGCTTGATCAGGCTCAAGTTTTACCGCCTGACGGAGAGATTCCATTGCCTTATCATTTTGCTTCAGAGCCGCCAGGATTTTTCCTTGGTGATAGTAATAGAGAGCTTGTTTGCCATCTAATTGAATCGCTTGCTCAATCGCTTGTTTTGCCGTACCGTAATCCTTCAGATAATAAGCAAAAATAGATAAGGCATCATAAAATTTGGCTGTTTGCGGAAACTTGTTCACTGCGGCTTCCAATGTTTTCTTTCCATTTGTGTAATCCCGCGCGGCCCCGAATAAGTTGGCCAGATGCAGGTAGTATTCAGGCTGTTCTGGGTTGGCGCTCAACGCTTTTCTCGCAAGGACGACGGCTTCGTTTAACTTTTTTTGCTCATAAGCTTGATTAGATGCTTCAAAGTACTGAAGCGCCTGTTCCTCATCCTGCTCAACGGAGGGATCCAGGATACCTGCTAAAGCCGGGTCAACCGAATCAGAGAAGAGTTGACTGATCAGATAAACGACCAGTGCCAATGCTGCGACCGTTCCCAAGATCAGTTTGACCGGACGTTTGGAACCGCTCTGGCTGGCTGACGGCTGTTCTCCCCTTAACGGTTTTTTGGCTTTGACTTGTTCTTTGGCGGGTGGCGATATGGCAGGGGCAGACTTCGCCTTTTCTTCGAGCGCGGCCGACTCTCTCTCCTCATAGCGCAGCGCCCAGCGCCAGAAATCTTGGGTACGCGGGCGTTTCATGGGGTCCGGGGAAAGAGCGCGCATCAGCAGCCCTTCCAGTTCCAGAGGCACATCCTGTCTCTCCTGGCGGAGCGGTTCGATTTGCCCGGTCTGCTCATCTGCATGCTTTTTGGTCAGCATCGTATATAAAAGGCTGCCAACCTTTTTAACATCTTCTGCTTCGGGGTATTCATAAGATAGAAGCTTTTTGGGGCCTCCGTATAAAAAGCGGATTTGTCCCGCTTTCGTAATCACGATATTTTGCGGGTCAACCAAGGCGAACTGCCCCCGGTCGTAACAATTCATCAGATGAGTGGTTATCTTTTTCAGGATGTCCGCCGTCTCGACAAGAGAAAGCGGTGCTGACTGCAACAGGTAGATCCCGAGCAGATTTCCTTCCATCTTTTCAAACACTTGATATAAGATGCCTTCTTCTACAAATACCTCTTCTACCGGAAAGAAAATATCTTCATTCCGATTCAGGAGCTCCTTTAAATCCAGCTCATCCATTTGCTTTTTCAGTTTCAAAGCGTGGATGAATCGGGTCGAAGGGGTAGAGGAATCCGCCTGATCCGGATCGGTTAAAGCAGCAAAATAAAGGACTCCTTCCACAAAGGGAAAGGCACTCAACACTTGGTATTTACCTCGAATCGATTCACCTTTCTGCTTAAATTCCATTATGATTTCTCCTCCGATTTATATCCGTACGATACAGTGAGATGATCCAGTAACCCGAAGATTTCTTCGATTCTGGGTCGTTTGCGGACTGCAAACGACAAAGCCTTTTTAACCAATTCCTCCAGCTCACCGGGGCAATCGGGTCGGTATGTAGAAATCGGCGGAACTTCAATACCCGCAGCCAGGGGATTTTTTCCGGTCAGCATCTGATAAATAAGCGTTCCAACCGTGTATGAATCATAAAGATGATTCATTTCAAGCGCATCCTCACGAGGGAGCCTGTCAGCACCGATCCCCTTGGGCAAAACGCCGATCGGTCCGCCGTATAGAAAACGAATCGCATTGCCTGAGGTGATGATGATGTTCTGGGGATGTACGATGGTAAATGAGCCTTCTCTGTAGAGACGGAGCAAATGGCTGGTGATTCCCCGAACCATCCATGCCATATCCGAAACGGGAAGAGGGGCGTGATGCCGGATATAGTGGGCGAGCAGATTTCCCTCCAAACGATAAAAAACCTGATATAAGACACCATCTTCGATAAACATCTCTCGAACGGGAAAAAAAACCGAGTCATCACGGGCGAGGATCGGTTCTTCTGAAATGTTTTCTCCCGCGGCTTTCACATCAAGTGCATGAACAAAACGGGTTTGGGGCCCCAGCTTTGTATTTGCCTCCGTAAAATAAAGCACCCCGATGACAAACGGAAAAGCCTTTAATATTCGATACTTATCGCGAATCCATTCCCCCTGTGCCTTCATTTTCATGCTCCCAATTCCCCTTTGATTCCTTCTTGCATCGATCAGTATTGCATTTATCTTCCGGTTGTGTCGGTCAGCCATCGCAGATTTCGCTAAGTTTCATTCTATCACGATCCCCACCAAGCGTGTAGTCGTGAAGGGGGGACTTCACCCTTTTTTGAAGGACTTTATTGACGTTCCGATACACGGCTTCCTCCCCGTGTGATAAACTGTTCATAGACACTATTTTCTGACTAATGAGACAGGCAGGTGCTTCTATGGATAACCGAGCGGTTCGTAGTTGGGTCATGTATGACTGGGCGAATTCCGCTTTCGCTACAACGATTATGGCGGCTGTGATGCCGATCTTTTATTCCGACGTGGCCGGGAAAGGATTGACTCCCGCCACCTCCACAGCCTACTGGGGGTACACGCAGTCTGTCGCACTTATTCTTGTGGTTCTCTTATCGCCGGTTCTCGGGGCGATAGCGGATGCCTCCGGTTCCAAAAAACAATTCTTGCGCTTCTTCACTTATATGGGGGTGATCGCCTCCCTGCTCATGTTTACGATCGGTGAAGGGGAGTGGCTGTGGGCTTCCGTACTGGTCATTCTGGGAACACTCTCCTTTTCCGGGGCCAATGTGTTTTACGATGCTTTTCTGACAGACGTCGCCCCGGAAGACAAGCGGGATATGATTTCTTCCCGGGGTTACGCCTTCGGATATATCGGGGGAGGGATTTTGCTTGCCGTTAACCTGGCGATGATCACCTTTCATGATCAACTTCTGCTGACCAAGCTCGCCGCTACCCAACTTTCTTTTCTGACGGTCGGACTGTGGTGGTTCTTCTTCTCACTTCCTCTTTTCCGTCATGTGCACGAGAAAAAGCAGCTCAAGGGAATCAGACAAACCCCCATGTCCCGGGCCATGCATGGTTTTAAAAGCGTGGCCAGAACGATGAGGGAAATCGGCAAATATCCGGAACTTCTCAAATTTCTCATCGCTTTTTGGTTCTTCAGCGACGGGATCAATACGATCATTAAAATGGCCACCATCTACGGACGCGAAATCGGGATCGGCCAGACCGATCTCATCAGCGCACTGCTCATCACCCAGTTTGTCGGCATCCCCTGCACGCTTTTATTCGGGAAGGTCGCACAAAAACTGGGAGCCAAAACGACTTTAATCATTACTTTGCTCATTTACCTGATGATCGTTTGTCTGGGATACTTTATGAAGAGCGCCCTGCATTTTTATCTGCTGGCCATCATGGTGGGTCTGGTGCAGGGAGGCAGCCAAGCTTTAAGCCGTTCTCTCTTCAGCAGGCTCGTGCCTCTCCATCGGAACGCCGAATTTTTCGGATTTTTCGGCTTGTCCGGCAAATTTGCCTCCATCTTCGGTCCAGCCGTCTTCGGTTTCTTCGGGCAGCTGACAGGCTCCAGCCGCTCGGGAATCGCTTCGCTCGCCCTGTTTTTCATCGCGGGAATCACGCTGCTGTTGTTCGTAAACCTGGAAAAAGGAAAAGAGCAAGCGATGGCAGGAACGGGTCAGGCAGCAGGAGAAGCGGAAATGATCTAGAAAATAGGCAAAAAAATAGGAAAAAGGCTCTTTCCGATTGGGAAGAGCTACTTTTGTTGAGTCATATTCAATGGCTTCATCCGGTGGAAAATGGATTGTATGCAGAAAGCTATCACCACCCGGGGATGATTATACATCTCGCGCATAGAGTGTTTGTACAGGGGAACTTTGAGGCTCCGGCGGATCTTAAGGAGGGATCAAGTCGGAACCCTGTACAAGCCTCCTAGCCCTGCTTGAGCCGGAGGTTTTATGTTCGTCACGCGCTAACCACCGGAATCCAGCCCTTTCCTTAACTGCTCCAAAACCTGTTCCAGCCACTGTACCGGCTGGATGTTGTAGTAGGGAAAGTAAATGTATGTATGAGCCCGGATGAAAGCGTCCTTTTCCTCATCGCTGATGCCGCTGTTCAGAAATTTCGCGATCTGGTCTGCCACTTCCGAAATCCACTCCCGATCCTCCTCCCGCAAAAACTCGGCCAAGGCTTCTTCAGGAGTTGAAATATCTTGATGAAAAGTTCCGGAAAGAAACTGAACAAGAACATCCTCCTTATACAATTCTCCCACCTGCCGATCTATTCTTCCGGATATCCCGTCAAAATATAGTAGCCGCCCTTTCTGTCACTCTTTAAGATAATCTTGGCCCTGGTATAATTTTCAATCCTGTTTGAACCCCTTTGTATACCGCGGCCAATCACCGTTTTCCCATCACCCGGATAGTTGAGCACCAAATTTCCTCTCGGGTGTTTTAACCAGTGATTTATTTTTTCGACATTTTCAGGTTCGGACAAGGTTGTCTCCACCACTTTTTCCGCAGTGGACAGATCGGTAAACGTGGAGGCGGCGGAGATTCCCGGATTTTCATTTAACCGCTCGATCAGCTCCTGATCCGACTTCCCCACATGCCTGCTGATTAAGTGCCCTCCTTTGGCTTCATGATCCCTTAAATCGACAGAAACCGTCTCGACCTGGTTCCGTGGCCCTTCTGAAGTTTTTTGGTTTGCATCCTCTTTTACATCGAGTGAACAGGCTGTAAGAAAAGCAAGAAGGCTGACTGCCAGAGCCCATTTCAAGGCGGAAATACCGGATGCCGAAAATCGCCGCCAAAGATGAAACCATTTCCCTGCCATGTGCCTCACTGCTCCTTTTCGTGAACATGGTACCGGATAAAACAATCATAATAGAAAGGACAAAGAATTGCTTGTTCTCAGGCGAGTGGTACTCATCAATCTTTGGGTAGATGACAAACAAACACATAAGGGATGAAGAACAATGAACTCTCTGAAAGGCAATATCTAGCAAATGGTTAGTTATTCCCGAATGGTAGAGTAAATATTTCCATAAGATCATTGCTTGAAGGGATCAAAAAATGAAGTCCGGTGAAAAAGGAGGGTTCTTTCCAGCAACATTCAGAAGCAGAAAAGGACAGACGTACCATTGGATCAAATCCGTCACACTTCAGACCTGAACGATTTCCCGTTCAGATGATCCAGGAAGATGATACTATCAGGGTACGTATTCATGCGAGAATCAACAACTGCCATCCCCATGCGGAACCCTCCTTCCCTCATTACCAGCTTGCTTTTTTCACACCGGGAATCTGCCCTTTGTAGGCCAGCTCACGAAAGCAAATCCGGCAGAGCCTAAACTTCCGATATACCGAATGCGGCCTGCCGCAACGCTCACACCGGGTATATTCGCGCACTTTAAACTTTTGCCGACGTTTCGCCTTGACGATCATCGACTTCTTGGCCAAGTGGATTCCTCCTTTCACCAATTAGTGAAATACTCCAAACATCTACGGGAAAGTATCGCCATGAGGGATAACCGGTTGTCCCGGCTTCTTCATCAGTGTTTGCAGTTGTTGCGATAGCTACATTCCACCTGTGTGCAGTCGGTCGGGCGCTTTATGATGGATCTGTTTTAACCTGGCGGAGATCCGTCTCTCCCGGAGGAAGTGGGTCCTCGGGAATGAGATGGGGTTGATTGGTGACCCGTGTCTTATGTTGATTGGGACTTCCGGCTGAATAAGCGAGGTCTGGACCGACGTACTCTTTCGTATCGGACTTTTTTTGATTCGCTTTATTTTTCAATGAGATGCCTCCTTTAAACCTTTCGTTTTTTGTAATCTGCCCTATGCCGGAATGTAAAATACGGCGGAGAATCGTTCATGATCGCCGCCAGAAAATCCCTTTCCAATGGGGGTATTCCGAGCAAACCAGGCAAGCGGCACGATCCATAACAGCGGAGAATACAACCGATTCACAAAGAGGATTGAAGGATTACGAGAAGGGACCGGGAAAAATGGTAGCCAACCCGTGATGATGGAATCAAACAGGCAAAGAGCGACATCGCCATATGGATGTCGCTCTTTGCTCTTCTATGATTGCGGTTCAATCACAATTTGCACGCGGCGGTTTTTCTTACGATTGTCTTCCGTATCATTGGGGGCGACCGGCTGGGTTTCCCCGTATCCTTTCGTGGTAAATTGAAACTTTCCAGGATCCAATTTGCCTTTGAGATACTTTTCCACCGCTTCCGCTCTCTTTTGCGAGAGAGTCAGGTTGTATTGGTCAGAGCCAATGTTGTCCGTATGTCCGGAAATGTGAATCTTGGCTGATGCGTACTTGGCACATCCCTGAACAATCTTATCCAGCACTTCCTGCGCTTGCGGCTTCAAATCACTTTTATTGTAGTCGAACAAAAGGGTATCAGGCATATTAATTTTAACCTGCTTGTCTGTCGTAGACACAGAAATCTGCGGAAATTCCGGTATTGGCGGAAATTCGAATTGGGGAATTTCCGGAGGTTCCGGCATTTCAAATTGTGGGATTTCCGGCGGTTCGGGCTGTTCGAATTGCGGGATACTCGGTATGAAAGCATCATTGGAGTCTGCAGGCTCTTTCGCTTGGGGAGTCTCCTTCACCTGCGGAGTTTCTTTTACCTGAGGTGCCCCCGCCTCTTCTTTTTCGCTGCAAGCGGTCAAAATCAAACTAAGGATTAAAACAGGCATCCACATTTTACTAGACATTTATGTATGAAACCTCCATCCAGAATGATCATTTTCTTTAAAATCTTAACATATTTACATACATTTTTCCATTTCTTACACTAGCGATCAGAATGCAAAATAGCTGATCTTCCGACTGATATTGAAACTCCTCACCATATATCATATTATTAGTTAGTTTATACCAAGCTTTTCTGCGACGATCGAAATTATAGCCGGTAAGAAAATCAGAGCGAGCAATATAAGGCAAACATTAAATATAGGTTTAGCAAATTTTTTGCTCTTTTCCCAAATATGAGAGGTTGATGGGAAATAGTTCCCCATAGGAAATATAAAGAAATACAACGAGAAAACCATCCCTGCTGACGCCCATACTACCATATCAAACAATGTATTCATCCTATGTGGTGATGTGACCACTGCTAATACAATGAGCGTTATCATGATATAAAAGAAAGCCTTTACGATCTTCAAAAGGATCTCTCTAAATCTGGTTTTAAAGAAGCCCCAACTCAAAATAAAATAAAAAATGGTAACAAATATGATCCATAGACGCGCTACCGATTCAAAAAAAGTAAGCTCCATTTCCAGCCTCCTTCATACGTATTGTTTAGCAATCATCTTGCTATCGACTCCGGAGTCAGCTCCTCGTTTCGGATGCAGAAGAAATAATCTATAAAGCGGATTCTGTCGTGAATTTCTCTTGCTACGAATCATTATCTCTTGTGCCATAGACTCTTAAAGAGAAGTTAGTATATTTCAGTAATAAGGTTGAAAAGCGGACGATCGCGGCGTGCCCAAAATAGGTATGTATGGTTAAAAGTATGTGGTTTGCCTCAAAACAAACCGCATACCTTCTTTGTATATCATCCTAGATCTTTTCCGACTGTTCGGCATTTCAAAGCGATGGTCGACTGATCTGTACTCTATGCAGGGGATTTTGGCAGGTTAATAAAGTTTGTCTTTCTCTTCGTCTGCCTTGTCCAATACCTCGTCCTGAATCTTATTCTTATTGTCCAGAACGGCTTCCTGGAGCTTATCTCTCTTGTAAAAGTTGTAGTCGTTGATGTAGTCCGCCCGCTTGGAAAACTTTTGATTGACGTGATTATAGAGGAGTTCAAATTCAAATCCCCGTTCTTTTTCCAAATACTCGCTCATGTGGTAGAACCGCTTTTCTTCACGGTCGGTGATTTGGTACATCTCGTGGGATTTCCGTTGCAGATCCTCGTATTTTTTGTTGGCTACGTCGCCCGCCTTGTCATAATGCTCGTTGGCCCAGTGAGACCACGCTTTGTACAGCCGGCTTCTCTCTTCCTCAAAATAGCGGTCGAGATCCACTTCGGAATCCACTGAGCTGTACTCACCACCTCCGGCATCGGCCACTGCTTGCAGTGCCTTTTGTCCAGCATCATCAAGATCAAAACCGATGATGTTGACCACGGCTTTCATATTGGATTCGTGAAGCTCCTTCGCCGCTTGTACCGGATCGCCGCCACAGGTTTCCACTCCATCACTCACTACATAAACGATGTTTTCTGCCTTATCCTGATTCGCCAGCTTTTGCTTGGCCAGTTTCATGGCAGCCGCAATCGGAGTCCACCCTTGGGCTTAAACTGGTTCAATGCCTGGTTGAATTTGCTTTCATCATAGGCTCCGAGGGGATACACTTCTTCAATGCTTTTGCAGGATGTGGCCTTGTCCTTTTCACTGTTGCTCCCTTTGTGACCGTAAACGGAAAGGGAAACGTTGGCTCCTTCCGGCATTTGGCTGGCGAAATTCTTGACAGCCTCCTTGGCCAGATCCATTTTCATTCCGCCGGATACTTTTCCGGCCATCGAACCGCTGGAATCGACCAGAATCATGATATTTACCGGTTTTTCCCCTGGCAATTTGAGGTTTTTCAACCCGCCCGGACCTTGTTCCACATTGATGATCGAAGTATCAAAGGTCTCATAATACTTGAAAAAAGGCGTGTAATCTTCCGCTGCCAGTTCGTAAAACTTTTTGAGAATCGTTTTTCCATCAGCGTTTTTCGGAATCTTGTCCAGTTCCTTTTTTACCTTTGCCCAATCGTATTTCTCACCTGCGTATTTGCCTTCGGGCGGCAGGTCAACTCCCTGTAACTCCTCGGGAATTTTCACATCCTCTTTGTATTTGGATGCCTGTTCCGCCTGTTTTTCCGCTGTCTGTTTGGCATTTCCCGACAGAGATGAAGAACCCAGCGAACAACCGCTTGTAAGGATCAGGCCGATGATTAGCATACAAAGAAACCTTTTTTTCCGCATAATGCCCTCCTGGTTAAAAATGTATCCTCCGAAGCCCTCCATGAACGACCGCCGGTTCCTGCAATTGATAAAAACCCCTTTCGGGGTTTCTCTCATTGCGTTTCCACTTTCTTGCCTTCCATATCTTCCACGATAAATTTCTTTCCATCCAACGCGCCGGTTTCGACCGAAACCCAATCGCGGGCAGGTGCTTCCCGGCCGATATCCTTCTCCCAGGAAACGACGATTTTCACAACATCCTGATCAATCACCTGGAGCTTTTCAATATTGATATTTTGATGTTGATATTTTTTGCTGGCCTGGACGTAAAGCATATCTTCGTGGTCCCAATCCTGGTCATCCAAGCCGGCGGGGTGCCTATCCTTGTTCCAAAGCCAGATTCCACCCGTCGGCTCGGGATCCGGCGCTCCCATGATCCAGTTAATGTTTGTAAATTCGATTTCTTTAAAGGTTTGATTGGGTGCAACAGCTTCCGCTGCTGCTTCCGATTTCTTCTCTTCCGGTTTTTTGCCGGTGTCTGCATTCTTCTCATCACTTCCACAACCGGCACCCAATAGTGCAGCAATAAGAACGACGAAAAGTATGAGGAAACGTTTCAACAACAAATACCTCCTATTACATTCAAAATACATATGCTATTTTAAACAACTTTTAATAGAGTGTCCAGAAAAATCTTCCATAACATAAAAAAGATTCAATGGGAGAAAGATTGACATGTTAAATTAGGTGTCTTTCCAACCAACACGACCCCCCTTTGTTAAACAGTCCGTTTTCGCTGCCTAATTAAAATAATTCCCTTCTACTATTCTTTATCTCTCTTCTGGAAGTTTATGGGCTATTATAGCTTCATTACCAAATAACTAAAGTTGTCAGGATGAACACTACCGTATTACTAATGAGGGTTGGCAAGGTAAGGATGAAGCAACCGAGAACCACTTGGAGCAATAAAAGGTAGAAGCGACATCGACGTATAGATGCGTTCCCTTTATTCCAAACGATACCTGGTTCGAAAAAGAACCGTGTCCGTTACACTCCTTACCTTAGCGGTAAGGTTACCCAGTTTTGTGGCGATCGTATCATTTTAAGCAAATAAGAATAATATTAGACTATCACGATTGCATGATAGCCTTCAGATTTCAGAGCAGTACAGTATACAAATTTTTTAACGAGGGTCGATTATAATTTCGACTCGCCTATTTTTTTGTCTTCCTTGTATTGTGTCATTAGATTCTTTAGGGTTCATTTCTCCAAAACCTCGTGTATCAAACTGAACTCCTTGTAAACCTCTACTTTTTAAGTATGATTCTACTGTCGCAGCCCTCTTTTGAGACAGCTTCAAATTATAATCTTCCTCTCCTAAACTATCTGTGTACCCATATACTTTAACGACAGCATTGGAATATTGTTTTAATACAAGGGCAACTTCATCTAACGTTTCTTGCGCTTGGGGCTTTAGGTCACTTTTGTTGAAACTAAATAGAAGGGGCTCCGGAACATTAATTTTTACTTGGTCTTTATTGAAAGTAACTCCTACATAATTAGGTAAGTTTAGGTGCTTTTGCTTTTGACTTGCTTCTTTTAATCCCCCAACAACGTTAAATGTCTCATCTGCCATCAACTCAAGGTCCCTATAAATTCGGACTCTGTATTCCCCTGGTTCCAGTTCTCCATTCCAGACAGGATCATGAAACGTTAACATTAGTCCCTTATAGGATGGCTCAACTTTCTGTTCCCAACCTCTTACCCAATTATGAAATTCTCCTTTAGCCCGAACTCTAAGCAATCTTATAATTAACTTATCAGTTTTAAGAGTATCTGGTTCATCAAAATCTAAGGATATTTTCTCACTAGGATCAAAGTATTTTCTAATGTTATCCAGGGACTTCTTGTTTTCGTCTTTAGGCCAATCTCCAAAAGTCATAGGACGGGGATCTACTGTGAGTTTCTTATATGTATCTACTGGTCTACTATTAGTTATCCCACCTTGAGATTGCTGACTATTACCATCCTTCGGGTTTTCAACTACATTAAAACTACCTTCTGATAGAACTTTTCCTTCTCTAATTACTTGAACTTTATACTCTCCTAAAATTGTTGGAACATCAAACCAAGTAATTAACCCTTTATACATACTCTAATGATTCTCCAACAATACCTTCTATTACGAGACGGCACTTATCTCTTTGGACTTTCATTTTCCGGCAATTAAACGACTTTTTCTTCGGCACGTTACACTATAAAAAATCTAGCCTTCAAATGAAAACTAGATTTTTTATGTAGTACCTGATTATTGAGACTCGATCACAATTTCGACCCGGCTGTTTTGATCTAACATCTAATTATACCTGAGAAATTATATTTTTCTCGGTCCAGGAAGACCAACAATTAAAACTGTATAGTCTTCATGTGTAATGGAGTAAACCCATTCAAAACTATGATCAAATACATAAACATCCAACTGTCTATTTACCTGGTAACTACTTTCCAAAAAAGAATAAATGCTTAATATATCGGTTTGATAAGCTTTGTTCCTTCTTTCATCATAAAGATAAAGGAGATAATCGTTATCGTTGATAAAAAAATGGTAATCTTTCAACTGCTCATATGTGAATACTACAGGCTCCTTGCGGAATGCCAACCACATTAGAGTTTTTCCTGATTCCGTCAATCGCTGATTCTTGTTAAATTGATCGATATCAACAAATGTATCTTTTAATTTCTGTACAAGCTCATTTGTTTTTTCAATTCCAAGATCCAGTCCTTGAAACTCCGAAAAGTTTGCTGACATCATTCACTCATCCTGCACTTTGCAAAAGCTTCATCCTCAACCATGCGACGAATCGTTTGTACTTTTTAAATATCATTTGAAACTCGCGATCGGAAAGCAACAAAAGCTCGCAGCTGATCATAATCCATGAAAAGTCAATCAATCCCATAAAAACGGCGATCCCGGCATGAAAGGCGAAAGCCGCCAATAGTGCCAGATATTTGGTATATCGGTAGAGCAACAATATAGGAAACAGAACTTGATAGACAACGGTGGCATAAGTCATCCCTTTAAGGAGAGTTTCATTTTTCCACAACCACTCACTTAAGCCCGGGGTAAAGTAATCTTGCGTTCGGGTAGCGTAATATAAGGCGGTACCATCCAGCCACATGCTGCCGGTCAATTTATACAAACCGGCCGTGAGGTACATCACGCATAATTGAATGATCGCCGCCATCCATGCGAAATGGATTTAAGAGTTCATTTGAACATTCCGAATGATCTTATGTTACAATAGACATTACTAGAAGATTGAAAGGAGTTTCGTATGGGTGAATTCATTCATGCGCTGCAAAATCTCTTTCTATTTTTAGCAGTGATTATAGGGCTAGTTTGTTCTTTTCTGTTTGATAAAAAAAAATTCAACATTCAGCATTAAAAATCACTAAAATATCTCTTTACTTACTTATTATATTAACAATTCTAGACTTAATATTTCTCCCAACTTTCACCAGCAAGATTAAAATGTTAGGGACTACATCCTTTTGGCTGTTACTTCCCTATTATGCAATCGCATTTCCTAGAGATGTTGCTCATAAATCAAATTATGTTAAATGGCCTGTAAGTAGAGAATTCGGCAAAAAGGTATTTTATTGTTGTCTAGCCATTTTATTGATTTCTTTCGTCATACCAGCAATATTTATCTCCCTTTTTTAAATATGACATTTGTAAATGTTATGAGGCTGCTCTTCTTTCTCCGATAGAACAGCCTCGATCTTTATTGTTAGTTAAATTATAAAAGTGTTAAAACTAAATAATAAATCGTTTTAGTACTCATGATAAACAAGATCCCTTTTTTCTGCGTAATATGAACGAATTGAAAATACAAAGATAGGTAAGAAGAAAGTATTTATTACAATCTAAACTAAAGCATGTATCATAAAACTGTTAGTTACAGAGTCAACACCAAGGGCTACTAAAATTCCCAGAACTAGTTCCGTTCCTTGTACTAAGATAACTAAACCAAGAAGTCCCAAGAAATGCTGTTTTCCAAAACGAAATGCCTCTGTAAAACCGCTTAATCTTTTATCTTTTAATACAATGGAATAGGGAAAGAGAAATAACAAAGTAAATAGTATTAGACCTGGAATAATCAAAATTGTAAACCCAATAACAACCAGTTTTTCGTATAAATGGCCCTCTTTCAGCTAACTTCTGTTTGTTGTAATTAGTTTCTATCTTCGTTTTCTCGCTATCCAGGTATCTTAACCGTTTATTAAGACTTCGTTCCTTTTGTTCGATGTTTTTTCGTGTTTTTTGGGGAACTTTATTCCAATCCCCATGTCGTTTAATTAAATCTTGCTTCTTTTGTTTGACTGTTGTAAGCTGCTGATTAATCCTGTTTTTCCGCTCATCATAATTTAATTTTTCTAAGTCTGCTGGATACTGTTTTTCTATATCAACCTTTTTACCTTTATATTTTAGAGATTCACCAGTAATATCTTTAGTAATATACTTAATCTTCTATACTAGGCTTTTTAAATTCATCTATCTTGAATTCTTCTACTTCAGCTTTCAAATGAGGTGCTATGTTTAAATCGTCTGGTGGAGTATAAATATCATCAGGTGGAGTCCATGGAGCTACTCCCTCTGCAAAGGAAATTCCTATTCATCCTCTATCTCGATCTTATTTTTTGCAGTTTGTACTCTTTAGGAGCCCCAAATGATTTTTTGGCCTGGTCTTCCGCTTTTTTTACATCCCCTGATGTAGAGGCAACTTTGACGGCATCCCGCAATGCCGCTTGCGTATCCATAACTGCCTTGCCTGCAACCACCAGTTGCCAAACAACCAGACATAAAAAGAGAACAGCGGAAGGATGACAATAAACTCCATCGTGGAGGCACCCTTTCGATGAGCGTGACTCCACTTCAGCAACTGTTTGATTCGTTTTTTCATTCCCAATCCTCCAGTGAAGTTAAATGAAACGAATCATCTAGATAAGCTACTGGATCACCGGTGCTCTTGCCTCAAACTGATAGGTAAACGGCGGCAATTCTCTCCAAAAAACCGCTTCAATCTTGGTTTCAGCCTTTGCAATCGCCTGCCCGTCCTCGATTTTCACCTGATAGGATTCTAAATAGTAACGGCCGGCAGGATCAAAAGAAGCTTTCCCCCGCTTCTCTTCCGCTTTGGCATCCCCTGAAGAAGCGGCTAATCTTACCCCTTCACGAACCAAAGTCTGGGTGTCCATCACAGCCATCCCGGCGACGATAAACTGCAACATAAAAAAGATTCAATGGGAGAAAGATTGACATGTCTTATGTATGCGAATGTAATCCTCCCCTAAAATGATATGATATAACTTTCTCCATTATGTTTAAAACCAAATTGACAGAAGCCATCTATAAAGTCTTTCATTATACCCTTAGGGCTAACGATTTATGTCAACGCGATCTTCAACTACTTTTCCCTTTAAAATCTCCAATTTTGTACGGAAAAAGTATCTTGTATTTGTTTGGGTGGACAGATGTTCTTCCTTTATCCGTAACCGCTTGATAGACATATGGAATGCTTGACAGACAAATAAATTGAATGTCATTTAGTTTAAACAGGAAATAGTTCATCGCATTTTAAGTTTAAGAGGTGGGTCTGGTCTATTTTTTGAATAATGCAGCTACTTCCCTTCCGAATCTACCTTCGATTTTCCCAATATCGTGTGAATCAATTGACATAATTTGAATTGGAACCTTATTTTGTTTCACTAATTGGTAAGCGCGAACAAAATCTTTTTTCTTCATCCATCTTGTATTAGTTCTGGAAAAATTCGATTCTATGGTAGATGTTTTTCCATTTTTTAACTCGCACTCAAGATAGACTACAGTTACTTTTCCTCTTTTATCTTTTATAATATCTAGTTTTGCACGATCTATCTGATTCCAATAAACTTTTTCATGATCGCCCAGTTTCCAGAAACTTGATTCGACAAGACCTTTCTCAGTGACCAAGCTATATTTGTCCAGAACGAAGAGCGTAATCAAAAATGCAATCATTACAAGGACAGAATAACCAATCCAAAATTGTTTCTCGGTGACAGTCATGCTGCTCATGCTCCAGCGTTTCCTGTTCAGAAAAGCATAAATGTATACACCCAGTAAACCTGACACAACCAAAGAAGCAACAATTCCGCCATATCCGTCCCAGTATACAATTTGCCCATAGTCAGTGTACGCAACCCATTTATACACATTTTCCTCAATGAGATACCAGAGGACGGCGATAATAGCAACTGTTATCGTTGCTCGTATATAACTAATCTTTGCTTTTTCCTTTTTTTCATTAGCTTTGGGTAAGTTAGAAGAAGTTGTACGCAAACTGTTCACCCCTATTGTTGACAGTTAAAACTCATCTCATATCAAGTGAGAGAATGCCGAACGAGACTCAACCGGGCATTGAGAAACAGCTCGACCTTGGGAAACAATTGGGCTTATGTTTAAGTAACTTGATCATTTGAAGATTTACCCGGGAGTTATACCTACTAATCAGTAGTTTTTCAACTTTACTCACTACACAATGTTAATTTATTCCCAAGTTAAATCTTCACTAAGCTTTGTTTAAATACTTTTATCACTTCAGGTAATTGAACTAGTTGATCTTCAAACACCTTCTATTACTAAAGAATGTATTTGATCCCGATCTCCGTGAGGATTCATTAAATTTAAAAAATCTCTCTCTTCGTCATAAAAGATGACATGAAACCAGCCTCTACATCTTCTACAAATTCTCCTCCACAGTTAAGTAGGTATCGTTTACTTTTAAATACACATAAGTATGCTCAATTCCATCCAGTTCCTTCTATTGCTTTCTTTATCTGTTCCCATGTCGGAAGTTGATAATAATGTATTCAACTTTTAGTTCCCTTTGCATTTTCCCATCTCCAACTTCTCTCGAAGATCTGCTGCATCAGACCGTCTACGTTCTTTAGATTAAAACTTTTTTAATAGAGAATAACATATGTACGATTGATCTGAAGGGCAGAAGTAATTTGTGAGACCGAATACCCCTCACTAACTAAGGTTCGCATTAACTCCCCTGTACTTACCATCGGCCCCAGTTGGTCTTTTTTCTGAGAATCTCAATCTGCATCGCTTGTTCACCCAAGAGAGCTTTTGCTTCTTGCAGCTCTTTTTCAAGTTCCTGTTCCCGTTTAGATGGTCTAGTGATCAGAACCAAGCAACCTTAAAAGCTTCTCACCCAGTACTGTAGTTGTAAAAAGCATACTTACGGAAGACAGCAGAAATATTCGCTCCTGACGGCATCCCTACCAACCGATTTCCATTTTTTATCTACCGTCCATTTTCTTTGCCAATATCTCTCGTTCCCATTTATCTTAACTTTAGAGTTAGTCTGTGGCTGTTGGGGGATCAGTATATTTTTATCAACTTATTAGTCGATTTTTTATTAAGATAAGCAACGTTTTTATAACATTTTTTCTGATAGACTAATTTGGAATGATGACAGGCTTTTTCGTAAGATCATCAAATTGCGGGGGATCCACTTTACAATTGTCGCTTACAAAATCAAGCCACCCGTTCAACAGGCGGCTTGATTTTGTTATTAAGGGGGACTATAACTGGAAGCGTTTCGCAAAAGTTAAGTCAATAGTGTACATCCCTATTTCTTGCTATTACTTTAGTCCAGAAGATACTTTAATATATACGCATCCATCGTTTTTTTCCAGTGTTCCAAAAGCTTGTTTTCATCACAAGTATATTTGCGGCTACCAATGCCAGCCGTTGTCACCCCGTCACGATGACTGATGATGTTGATACCTTGGGACCCACAATTTTTAGTAACGGTATACAAATAATACATAGCAATCAGATCTTTGATGGTCAAACCTTCATCTTGTACAAGCTTTATTACAAAATGCCAGACCAAATCCGTATTTTGATCGGAGGGACGGTTTTTTTCCAGAAAACGAATCAATTTTTCTGTTTTATTTACCATTCATCGACCTCTATTCTTGATTGGTTTTTAAATGCTGTTTGGATTTACGGTTGTATTATTGTTACTTTGTGTAAACTTTGGATAATGAGTATCTACTTAATGCCCCCCATAAGTCCAGACAATTATGCAACTTTTTGAGTTAGCATTTGTCTAAATTCTCTTGGAGACCTGTAATTCAAAGCGGAGTGAG
>NZ_FOCQ01000013.1 GCF_900110165.1 Lihuaxuella thermophila | reverse complement strand
TGATATGATCAAGTGAAACACTTAGAGGATGAGGATACTCATATTCAAGAGATACTTTTTTGTTACATATTTGGCATATACCGCCGTCTCTTTCGAATATATCCATTAAAAAAAACGCGTTCAACAAACTTCCCTTTTAAACGTTTTTGTCTGTTCAATGCATTAGCTCTGTTGGAACATTTAATAGAACAATAAACCCTTCTTTCTGCCATGTAGTTAGTTCTAAACAATGTTCCACAGTGACGACATTTCTTTTCTACATATGGCTTTGTTCCACAATTCTTTTTGGGTTCTTCAAGTAAATCTTTATATTCTTTACGCTTGTTCGATGTAGTGCTTCCTTTTCTATGGTTATAGGCGCATTCTCTAGAACAAAATATATTCTTTGTTCTCCCACTTCTTTTATGCTTGAATTCAGATCCGCAATGTTTACAAATATGTGTTTGAAACCTTTGACTAAGAACCTGACCAGCCGATTTCTTTCCGCATTCACGAGAACAACATTTTTGGCTTTTGTAACGCGGGGCGAACTCCGCATTACAAACAACACAAACAGCGGTCATATTTTCAGCGGTCATATTTTTGACTGTTCTAGGCTGTTTGTTTCTGCATTCATCAGAACAATATTTTCGAGCAGGGCCTTTCTTTCTGAGGTATTCAAATTGTTTACCACAAGTTGCGCATATGGTAATATTCAACTATCAACGCCTCCATGTCAGGTGTTGGTCACGTTCCTGGGTGTTGCAGCACCGCAGGAACTTTTATTTTGATTAACTATTCTTTCGTAAACATCAATTTCCTTTTGTATACTTAATCTTTTTATTAGCAAACCCACTATCATATTTCGCTGTCTTCCTACTATGACAACTCCAACACATAGGAGCCCAGTTGCTTGCTTGCCAGAATAAATATCTATCGCCTTTATGCGGCACGATATGATCCACCACCGTCGCTTTATCCCCACACACTACACAATATGGATTTGCTTTCAGGAAACGTTGCCTCGCTTTTGCCCACTCTCGATCATAGCCTAGCTGCGCAGGGGTGGGGCGTTTCCGATTGTACTCCCGTTTCCGTTGTCGTTCCTGCGTCTTATATTCATTGGCATGTTTATCACAATACCGCGACTGTGTAAGGTTTGGGCAACCGGGTTTATTGCATGGTCTTAGCGGTCGTTTAGGCATCGTACCACATCCATACAAAATGGGTTTTACACAATTACATTCAGTAAAATAAAAAGCACCGCTTGGGTGCTGTTATATTATCGCTTTTCAGGTGTATCTTGGATGAACCCCGTACCTCCGCATTCTTCGCAAGGATCGTCAAGGACTACGCGGACCTCTTCGCCTATCTCGGAATTATAGGCATAATCCCATTCTTTACCCGTTCCTTCGCAGTAAGGGCATTCCCGCTTTCCTTCCATGTTCATCACCTCTTTAACAGTATATCTATTCATCAAGCGTTAACCAAGTTTTACACAACCTACTTGAGTAAAATAAAAAGCACCGCTCGGGGGCTGAGTTTTACATAAAAAAGGCTTTTGTACGTATCAATACGTATTGAATACGCATCAAATACGTATTATAATTAATACTGAAGGGAGGGGTTCTAATTCCAAAGTCGTCACGAGAAATTATCAAAGCATTAAAGAAAGATGGATGGTACTTAGCAAGGGTCACAGGTGATCATCACCACTTCAGACACCCAACAAAAAAAGGTACTGTAACAATACCTCATCCTAAGAAAGATTTACCGAAAGGGACAATAAAAAGTATTGAGCGACAATCAGGGATCAAGATTCTTTGATCCCGCCCCTTTCCCTTCAAATACACAAAGGAGATGATTTTAATGGCAAAAATTTATTATATCTATCCGGCTGTTTTTCATTATGATCCAGACGTTAAGGGTGTAGGTGTAACCTTCCCCGATCTTCCGGGCTGCGTTTCTCATGGTGAGGATGAAGAGGACGCTTTTCGCATGGCCCAGGAAGCACTTGCCGGACACTTGTATACCATGATGGAAAACAAAGAAGAAATTCCTGCCCCTTCTAAACTCAGTGAAATTAACTTAGAAGAATACAAAGAAGAAGGTGAACAGGTAGCATTAGTTCTCGTTTCTGTTTCAAAAAAAGCGGTTCAGGAAATCGGGCAAAAATCAGTCAAGAAAACTTTAACTATCCCTAAATGGTTAAATGATCTTGGTGAAAAACATGATGTAAACTTTTCGCAAATTCTCCAAGAAGCATTAAAACACCACTTAGGAGTGAATCACTGATCATGCAAATGAAACACAAAAAAAGAAAGCGCCGATTCGCCCACTGTATTGGAGGAATTTCACCTCCAATTTTTTTATCGGTTCGGCGCTTTAAATTTGAGCGGGAAGATAACGGAAATCCGGATGGGAAAGGAATTCCCACCTGCCCTTTTGATGAATTTTTTTGTTTTTCCCGCTCGCTTTGGTAGGGGGATTTTCAAGGATGATCCCCCAAAAACCTATTCAAGTATAGGGGTATCATTTATGATAAAAGCCTACCAAACCTTCCGGGTGATTTGGCAAACTCTTCCGATACCATAATAACACGAAATAATCAACCAGAAAGTATGTTCTTGGTATGTTTCTTCTTCCGCGTCCTGGCGCTGATCTGTTTGATCCAGATATAACTGTATCCAAGTTCAGCCGCAATCTCAGCCAAGGTCATTCCCTTAACATCCCGTAGATAGCTGACTTTATATTCAAGCCCTTCAAATTCGGACATGCGCTTTTCAATCTCTTTTCTCGTCTTCTCTTTTTCTTCTAGGAGAGTGCTGTACATTTCCACTTGATCACATATCTCTTCCATCCGCTTTAAACAGATGTCCAGTGGGAAAGATCGATTTCCGAAACATGCACGATACCAAAACTTATACTCCATTTCCAAATCTTTGATTCTCAATGTCAGGATGTCAATCTCCGTGCACAAATCAGAGTATAGTTTCTCCATTTTCCCACCCCATGTTATAATGAAATAGCACGAAGATCGCGCAATTTCCCCGCCCGAAAGCGGGGATTTTTTGTTTGTCTTTTCTATCGATTGGTGATGCCCGAGCCTGATCGGAAAGGATGGAGATTCAGGGTTTGAGTTATAGTTTCTTTCAGAATCTCCTTGATCTCCTCACTCCGATAGCCACTTTCCAAGCTTTTGACCCACTCATAAACGGGCCCGTCTTCGGGTGTAAAAGTGATATTGCGCTGTTGAGGGCGGAAGTATCTGTTCTTTTCCATCTCTTTTTTCAGTGACTGAACATCGCAAACGGTTTGCAGAGGGAAATATTGCTTTTGTAGATACGCCTGAATACAAAGCTTGGTTAGCATTGAAAAGCTTCCTTTCGGCAACGTTTGGTGCCAAGAGCGAATCAACCGATCTTTCTTTCCTAAGTAAACTCCAACAGTAAGCTCGTAATCGTTCAACCGTTTAGTACTATGCACACTCAATGGTATTTCTCCCTTCTTCTTTAAATGTGATGATCTGCATCCGGATCTTGTCTGCTTGAGTGATTGTTTCAGCTACTTGAGCAGCCTTTCGCCTGCTTTCAAACTGATATGCGTATGATTGATCACGAGTCCAAACAACGTGCGGGCCAAAACACGATTCGATATCACAAAACTGGACATATTCTTTTGTCGCTGGCCGGTAAATCAGATGGAACTTAGTCACCCTCCGACCTCCCCTTTCAGTAACACTAGGTAGTTATGTCTCATATAATGTAGTGGTCCATGGGAAACCTCTTTTCTGCCGCTCCCCTGCTGTTGAGGCAGGGGGTTAACTCACGATGCCATCTCCTCCGTTTCGATCGAATTTTGGTCGCAGTACCACTCCCACATTTCCCGCTGCTCTTTAGACAACTTGTCTTGGTTGTAGTAGAACCACCAGGCTTGCTCTTTCGTCATCGGTTCGCTCACAGGGAAGAAAATATAACCGCTGCCGAATGAATCACAACCGAGTTTTATAAAACCACCGGATTGAATAACCGACTCCCGATCCACATACCCTTTTCTTTCCTTGGACAACTTTTCTCTCAATCGGTTCATTTCTCTCTCGTGGGCATCATAGATCAGCTCTGCCAGCTGGTGATGTTCCCCGTACCGGCACGGGTAAAATTGCCCGTCCAGTGCCAGCCATCCAGATAATCCTTTCATGGTGTCGCCTCCTGTTTTGACTTTCTCCTAACCGCCACTAGAACAATGCTTCCGTGAACACTTCTCCATAAGACGTTATTTAAGCATGATTCATGGCATATTCCTAATTCATCATCCCAGGCCATTTCATCCTCATAAATCAAATCGGTGCAAAGAGGACAATCGCCTAATATGCAACCACTTGCCACTCCCACACCTCCGATCAGGGCGGATGGCCGCCCGTTTGTTTCTTCGTCTTTTCATTCCGTCTCCAATCTGACCAATTGCAGATATTGGACTGCAAAAGCACCGCTGAAACCTTCCAGGAAAATCAGACGTTGTTTAAGTCTTCCTTCGCCCACTGTGTATTCATCCGTGCTGCAAGTCCATATTTTGCCGTTGTATTTTTCCGCCTCGGCGCATGTGTGCATGACAACTTTGTCGCCTTTTTTGAGAGTGTGTTTACCCATTTTTTATCCTCCTCCAAAGGGACAGTGGCCGCCCTGTAATCTATAAGCTGTGTAAAAAGTCGGCTTGTTTTATAGGTCTTTTATCTTGTTTGATGAGATCTTTTAATTTATGAGAAATAAGACCTAAGCTTCCGCCGCCAAGATTACGCCCAGTGTGAGCGTCGTAGCAGATGTAAGAATAAAATTGGCTGTATCGTTGGATGACATAGTTGCCGATCTGGATGACTTCCCATCTTCCCAGGCTTTTAAGCCGGCGTTGAATCGCTTTTTTCACGTTCACTCCTCCTCAAACGCCACTGCCAAATCAGTAAGCTCATCTGCAAGCTGATCGCGGATCTCGCGTTGACTATCAGATAGATACCACTGATTGAATATCAGCTGAAGCACTTTGACCTGTTCCTCGGTGAGCTCCCATAAAACCGTTTTTGGTTTGCTAATTTGCTTTTCACTCTTGTGATTGCTAAAATTCACTTGTATCACCTTTTCTTTAGGGTCATGCACCCCTCTGGTGGAAGCCAGAAGGGTGCTTTTTATTTGTAGTCCGCTTCAACCATAGCCCTGAGAATCGGATAAACTTGCTGAGGTACAACGGCATTACCCAACGCCTTCAACCGAGCTACCCGGTTCTTAACCCCTTCCGCTACCCTGGGTGGCTCCCAATCATACTGCTCCTGACCTAATCCTGCCGGCCATCGATGTCCGTCCATCCCGGTGGGAAACCCATCAAGCACTCTACCCAGTCCGGATTCAGCTGGCCTTTCTGCCCTTCTCGGATCAACGCTCCAGGTACTGAATCCCGATCTTTCTGCGATTGAGGTAACGTTGCATTTTTGCTGTCCTGCGCCGTCGGTGTCGGCCACATCTTGACTGCTGCTGGTAAATCTGGAGTTCTCCGCTTTCTCTCCGATGGGCAATCTCCCCGAATGCTTGCTTTCGGTGTCGGCCAAAGTTTCACTTGTTGTTCCAAAGTTGGACTCCATCCTGGACTGCTGTACCCTCCGATTTTGTTTGCTCTCGGAGTGGCCCACAATCCAGACCCGGTCCCGTCTGTGGGGCGCACCGACGGCGCAAGCTGGAATAATAAACGTCCGGCAGGAGTAGCCTTCACTTTCCAAGTCAGCAAGTACATCGTCGAGTGCCAATCTAACGATTCCAGCAACGTTCTCTCCAAGTATCCAAGTGGGTCTAAGTTCCTTGATAACTCTAAACATTTCCGGCCAGAGGTGGCGGTCATCTTCCTTGCCTCGTTGCTTCCCGGCAACACTAAATGGCTGGCAGGGGAATCCTCCACAAACAATGTCAATTGTTCGTGCATCATCTATCACTCCGTCTCTCTCCAACCTCTCCCGAGTTAACTTCCGAACATCATCATAGATCGGCACATACGGCCAATGTTTCCGCAAAACCTTTTGACAATGCGGTTCTATTTCGCAAAAGGCAACCGTTTCGATCCCGGCCCATTCTGCTGCTAAACTAATCCCGCCGATTCCGGAGAAGAGGTCCACCATTCTCACTCTTTGTCCTCCTCATACTTCGCACATGCGTTCCATCTCACCCGATGATCTGTGCCGGCTCCGTTTGTGTTGCCACGTAGAGCGCATTTGTAATAGGTTCTATCCCATCGTTTTGCAAACAGGTGCTTGCATGTTTTGCACTTGGCTCCATCTGGTCCAGGCCCGTGTGTCTTCCTCATTGGATTCGGCTCATTCTGCTGGCAGTTCTCGCAGATTAAGGAAAGATCGTTCCTCCAAACGGCTCTGAAACTGGTACCGCATAGCTTGCAAACACATTTCATGGTGTTTAGTGATGTTACTTCATCAGGAAAGAGCTCAAGCTGTCCCACTTACCTCACCACCTGAAGCAAACTCGAAGAGCGACATTTGCAAATCATAATTCATGAGAAGCACTTCTCTGGCACGATTGTCCGCGGTGCTTTTGTTCGTGATAACCTGCTTATGTGTATCAAATGTCTCTATGCGCCATCCATCATAGAGGCGGTAAACCATTGGGTGATCATAGTACGAGACAATCGCCTTCCCCTTTATCTGCTTCAGCATCTCCGCCAGATCTCTGTGATCCCTTTCGCTAAACTCACCCATGTAGTAATGCTCGCAATCAAAATAAGGTGGATCGCAGTAGAACAAAGTATCCGGGGAGTCGTATTTCTCAATAACCTTGCGAAAATCCAAGTTTTCGATTAACACAGGACGCATTCTCTTAGCAAAACTTTCGATACGTTGACATGCTGTTTGATAACTCCTTGCTGGATTTTCTTTGCTGGTTGTGCTATGTCGCCATCCAGTGTTTTTGTTCTTAGGTGAATTCCCTTTGGCAATGGCCGACCGGTTAAGATAGAACCACCTTACCGCCCTCTCAAACGGATCCGCCGGCCACTTTCCAGCTTTCCATTCATCCCGCCATGTTTCGTAAAGCCATCGGGAATATGGCAGCGTCTCGCAAGCCTGCCGGAGCTTTTCCGGATCCGCCCTGGCAACGAGGAGAAAATTTACCAGATGTCCGTCAATATCGTTATATATTTCATGGGCAGATGGAGACTTTTGGGCCATCACATGGGCCGCACCACCAAACAGTTCAACATACACTTTGTGGTCAGGCATCCGGGAGATGATCTCCACGGCAAGTTTTGCTTTCCCGCCCATCCAGATGAGTGGTGATCTTGTTGCTATCATGCTGTTTCTCCCTCTCCTTGCGTCTTCATTGCCTTCAGAACCGCCTGTGACCGGCTCTGCCCTTTTGCGGTGATTCCGCCTGGAAGGTGAGCACGCCACCAACCTTGACTGAGCCTCGTCACATGACCGATGAATCGTCCTTGCGGCCCTCCTTCTCGAACCGAGAACGTTTGACCGCCGCGTAAAGATTCAAAGTAGAAGCCTTCTTTGCTGACCCTGCCCTTGATGCGCTGTTTCATGCACCACACCTCCGCCGGCCGTCTTCCCCGCCTGGTCTCTCGCTGATCCATCCCTTTTTAAGCGCGTAATCGTGAAGAAACCTTAAATCATTGGTGGTTCGATCCGGCCACCCTTTGGCGATATCTTTAAGAGCCAGACCGCACTTCCACATGTGCACAAACTCTTTCACGTCTTTCCCGCGCCATTTTCCGGGAATGATAACCTCATCGTCTGCCGGCAGCGATGATTTAATTGGCTTCTTAAGTTGTGTTTGCTTCCAGGTGATTGCTGCTTCCATGATGTCACGCTCCCATTTCTTTTTTCAGAGCTTCGTAGTCGTCCCGTATTTCTTTAAACCGAGGGTAAGCCAGGTGGAATTCGATCATTCCCTCGCTGATCTCTTTTGTTTCCATCCCGGAGAATTTCGCCAATATCTCGCGCCTTTGCGGGATAACCCCGGTCTCCAAGTATCGATTTTTCATGAATTCATACACCCACCAACGGTTCATGATGATCCCCCTCTATTCTTCAATTTCTCAACGTCAAAGAATCTATTGGTTTCCTTGAAGAATCCAAGCTCTACAACCCCGGTTGGCCCGTTTCGTTGTTTACCAATGATCACTTCAACGATGTTTTTCTTTTCGGTTTGAGGATTGTAATACTCATCCCGATATAAAAGCATAATCAGGTCCGCATCTTGCTCGATGTTTCCACTCTCCCGCAGATCACTCATCACTGGCCGTTTGTCCTGACGTTGATCTACGCCGCGAGACAGCTGAGCCAGGGCTATAACAGGAATATCAAACTCCTTAGCCATGCCCTTGAGTTGAGAAGTGATCTCCCCAAGCTCCAGGTATCTTTCTTGCCGACCCGATCCTCTCACGTACTGCAAATAGTCGATAATGATACATGAGAGCCCTCGTTCTCGTTTCATCCTCCTCGCTTTAGCTTTCATATCTGCAACAGTGAGCCCCGGCTGGTCATCAATGACCAATTGAGCTCTGCTAAGAATCCCCATTGCTTCTGTATACCGTTCATATTCATCGGGTTGGATCAAACCTGAATTCATTTTTTGAATGTTGATCATTGCTTCTGATGCAAGCATCCGTCGAACCAATGACTTTTTACTCATCTCCAACGAGAAGAAAAGAACGGGCTTTTCTTGATCGACACTAATATTTCTTGCCAGCTGAAGAGCGAATGCCGTTTTCCCCATACTCGAGCGACCGCCAATTACAATGAAATCGGCGTTTTTAAGACCAGTAGTTTTTAGATCTAAATCTTTAAAACCCGTTGATAGCCCAACAATCCCTTCACCCTTGTGATACAACTCATCAAATTCCTCACTAAACTCCATCAATGCAGACATCATCGTTGTCATTGTTTCGGTGGAAGCAGTCGTATCCGTAATCTTTGCCAGCTTTGCTTCCGCCTGTCCAATGGCCTCCTTGATGTCATCCCGATCCCGCAGATGTCCAGCTTGGATAAGCTCATACCCAACTTTCATGGCTTCGCGCAACGCCCATAAATCCCTTAACCGGGTAGCATGATAGACAATGGTGGCCGTAGTTGTTATGGCGCCCATCATTCTGTTGAGCTTTGCGATATCAATTCCGTGTTTTTGCAAAAACGGTGCCATTTCAACTAGATGAACTCGAGTCTCATCGTCTTGCCAGAGCTCAATGATATGTTCATACAACAGCTGGTATTGGCGATGATAGAAGTATTCCGGCTTAATAAAATCTGCAATTTCAGCGATACAGGCCGGATCATAGATCATGCTTCCAATGATTTCTTCTTCGAGTGCTGTATCAAATGCCGGTTTAATCTCCATTCACGGCACCCTTCCTTCTCTGCTGGCGTTCAAGCATCAGCTGGCGCATCTCTTCCTCGACTTGCTGTTGACGCTCAAGATCCTCGTCTGTCGGCTGGTTCACCCGGACCGGTTCTTTGTTCCATGATCGCTCTTTAGGTGGCCTCTGCGGCAGCGGGAGCACTTTCCCACGGCTATTTTCTAAGATGCCTTTCAGGTAGGCTAATGTTTTATCAATCGGTTCTATCAACATCTTTGCTTCCAGAGTGTCAATGGCAGAATAAACCTCGGAGTAACCAAATTCGTTATACATCTTGCCGATGAAAGCATAGTCGCCTTTGTGCTGTTTGACTCCGGGGATACTACGATATTTGGAAACTAACTCGGCAATGAGCTCTTTATTGTTTGGTGGTTTATCAGCTACAACCACACCGTCGCCAGACGGTGCCGAAGGCTGTTGTAGTATTTTTCTATTCTCTTCTGTTCTGTTCTCTTCATGGCGGTAAATTTCGGAGTTTCCCGGAATTTCCCGGAAAGGTTCGGAAACCTTCTTGGCATTCGGATCGTCAGGGCCGGGAAACTTTGATTTTGTGCGTTTATGAAGCCCTGTCTGGTGCCGTTCAAAATCAACGATCTGGATGTATTGGCTACCATCAACCTGGTACCATTCAATTAGATTTTGTTCGACCATCTCATAAAGAGCATTTTCAACGTCTTGCTTTGTTTCATCGGCCATTGGCACGACTAAGGCTTTTACTTTTGCTGGTGATCCGGGCATTCTTCCAAAATCGTCTGTATGCGGGATCATCCAGGTAAACAGCAATCGGGCAAATATTGACATCGCATTGACCTTTTCCGACACACTAATACTTTTACTAATCATCCTGCGCTCTGCCATGGTTTCCTCACCTACTCCTGAGTTTCTTAGACTGTTTAGGAAGTTCCGGGAAATTCCCGGAAGGTTTGGGAGAAGGGCGGGGCGATCGGCCGCCGCCCGTAATTTATGCTTGCCAAACGGTTTCCCATTCGATATAAAACCGGCTTTTTGACATATCCCATTTAAGGAAGCCTCTCTTCACTCAGCTTCTTTTCACCCTTAGCAACTGCATACATGGATCGGATTCCCTTTTGCTTGCGCTCCTCTGGAGTGGGTTGCTTCCGTTTATCCTGGCGTTGCTCTGGCTGTTGATATCCTCCGTTGTCGTCGATGATTTCCTCGGCACTGACTTCACCGAAACCGACAAGATCCAGAATGGCTCTGTTTTTTGCCCGAGTAACTGCATGTGAACGGATGTTGTGGATGGTCTGCCTTTTCTTATCTGGGTTGCCATATTTATCGACCTTTTCATCAAAACCGCAGGAACCATCCGCCTCCTGGAAAGCCCCCGTTTGTCGATGAATTGCCCGGGCCTTAGCCAACCAAGCGATGATGTTTCCGTCTTGATCTTTCAAGGGTTCATCTTGGATGATCTCGCAGGAGACATTGAAGAAGCGTTGTACTTTGCGGACAAAAGACTTTTTGGGGTGTTGTTTATCACCAATTCGTTGGAAATCTTCAGGGGTGCCAAGTTTTTCTTTTAACTGCTGATACAGATGAAATTGCTCGATTGCTTCATCCAGCGAAGCTGCAGGTGTAATCATCCCGACGTTTTGAACCGGTGCCGGTTGTTGGTTTTCAACTACTTGAAGATGACGCTGACTCATTACAGAAACACCTCTTTCAGTCGCTCAATTTGTCGTTGCCATTTCTTGTCGCCAGCTTGTTGCGCGATGAGAGAGCAGTTTTCTAACTTGCGCCACTGCCAATACTGATCAAGGTTTTTATCAAGCGCCCAAATCAGCAAATTCATTTCGACCTGGCACAATTCATGTTTGATGGCCCGGTCCCAGAGATAGCCCATGACTACCTCGTAAGCGCGCGCCGGTTGTTTGTTTAGTCGGTTCGCTTGATGGGATTCACTCCACTCACGGGTTTCGGATTCCGTGAGCGGAGCGATGTGATTCGCTTTGTACCACAGTTCCGCGATTCGTCGAAGGTGAGGTTTCATCAGATTCCCTCCCCTCGTTGCTCTAAGTGCGCCGATCTGATACACTTAGATGAGATCCAAATAATTTTTTGTGAAAGCTCGCCTTTCCCCACTTTGGCGGGCTTTCCTACTTTTAGCCGCCCGGCTCGGTTCATGATGACGGCTAATCCAATCAACCCGAGTTTTTGCTCATCGGTAAGCGTCAACCAATCGCCCGCTGTGACCCTCATAAGATCACCTCTTCATCGGATTTAAGCGTCTCGATGATTGAAGAAACTTGTTTTAACTCATATTGAGTCATCGTGATCCGATACTCACCTGGAGCAGTCAGGATATCCAATACATCCTGAATCTGCTTTTGCAAAAGGCCAAGAGACTTGATGATGATTTTCCTCTGTTCTTGGTTGAGCTGCTTCATGATTTTCACCTCCTCCTATGGCGTCATGAATGCCGATGCCGCCAAGTAGACTAGCCATGTACGGCATCATCTGTACGGCAGGTGTTTTTACACCGGTTTCCCAGTAGATTCTGATCATCGGCACGCCGTCGTGGATAAATCCGCTGATCCGTTTAACTCCAGGGATCTTCATGTGATTACCTCCCATATACTTTTTGCCGAAATGACTCCAAAACGCTTTGGGATGCTTCTAATCTCCTGCTCCAATACTTCGCAAGGTCAGGTTTTTCTGGGTAGAAAGTGCTGCAAACTCTTACTTGTTCTTCGATTTTCTCGATTCGAGTTTCCAAAGCGGTCAAGATCTCATCGATTTCTTGCTGGTTCAGGCTGATCAGCTTTTCGTCCAGTGCAGGTTTCATCGTATCATCCCCCTCTTACTGTGGCACCGCTGGCAGGTTCTTTTTCAATCCTAGCCGGCCAGCGATCCAGTCAACACCTTTGGGTGTGACAAGTGTTTGTGTCCGGTTAATGGTTTTGTCACCCATAACGATCGGTGTTTCTTTAACCCGGAAGTACCCACGGTCGATGTACTCTTGATAGGGAAGGTTCTTTTTGTCCCGGTTGCCGCTCATTAGAATTTTCTCTTCTCTCAGTCGTGCAAATAGCTTGTTGGGCCCGATTCCTAGGGCTTTTGCCACGGTTCCGATTGGTTGCGCGTTATCAGCGCTCATGAAGGTATCGAAGCTTTCTGCCTTCGGTGCCAGGACCCGGTTCTCTTGTTCCAGGCGCTCCTTCTCTTCAGCGAGATCGGCAGCCAGCCGGAGAGCTTCAGGAAGGGTTTGAGGAATCTGGAACCGTGATTCATTCACGCTGTATTGACCGGTCTTCCGGATCGACGGAATGACTTCATGAGTGATCCAGCGCTTGAAGGCTTTTGCTTCGGGTTTGCGGCTTCCAAGGATTAGCGAGTACAAACCAGGTTCATTTACTGCGAATGTATTTTGTTGACGACCTAGGGAATCGGTGACCGGTATTAAACACCGCTCATCCTCATCAAGCCGTCCAACTGCCTGCCTAGCATCCGAAATTTCCAACACATCACACACATCTTTTGCAACGAACCAAGGTTCACCATCTTTGATGATCGTTCTGAGCTGGCTTCCTTGGTAGTCGAAAACGCGGCTAAGTTGATTCATTGGTGACCTCCTTACCAAAAATTAATTTCTATGAATCTCTTGTATAGAGGACGGTTAAATGGTAGAAATGAAGAGGAGTATTTTTTGGAATTTACATAATAATTCCAGTTATTCGAACATGGCTTCGGCGATCCGTTGGAGTATAGGGTTCCCTTTTTGCCATTGCTCCTTATACCAGGCGCGTTGCTCCTCTTCGGTCATCCAGGCCAGTTTGGAATGGATCCGGACCGTGGTGTTGCCAAATTGGAATTCGCGAGGTTCAATGCCCGATTTACGTTGAGGTAGTGATATGGCCATTTGGATCACTCTCCTTTATCCGCACATTTCGTGCGGTTGATCTCCAAAAAAAATTTCCTGTACAGATACACCATAATACTTAGCTAATTTAATTTTCACTGGATCGCGAGGAATTCTTCGCCCGTTTTCATACATTTGAAGTGCGCTTACACTGATTCCTATTGCTTTTGCTACTTCGTCTCGTGATTTGTCTCCTCGTAGAGAGATTAGTTTTGCAGCGATTAGTTTTTTATTCATCTTTTCACCACCCTTTTTAGTACGTTTCGTGTTGTTGATTCAATATTACAACACATAATGTGCGTTGTCAACACATTATGTGCTGTCAAATACTAAATTAACACGCTTTGTGTTAATATGTTGACAGGTGATGAATATGAAGATTTTTGGAAATCGACTTCGTGAATTACGTCAACACAAAAAAATAACTCAAAAAGAGCTTGGAAAAAGATTTAAATTAAGCGAAAGTGCCATCGGTATGTATGAAAGGGGAGAACGCGAACCTTCATTAGAGTTAGCTCGACAATTTGCCGATTTTTTTGGAGTAAGTTTAGACTATCTAACTGGTCAAACCGACGACCCAAAAGGCCATGTGATTGACCAAACGATACTAAATGATCCAGACATTCTCAAGTTGTTTAATATAGATCGTGCAGAAGTCGATGCAGCAATGAATGATCCTGAAAAACTAGAAAAACTCCTCAGCCTTATCGGAACTGTCATAAAGACGAAAGACGAGGAGTTTCTAACAAAACTTATGACTGTGTTAGAAATCTTTGTTGATACTCAAATTCAAAAAGAAAAAACGAATGATAACTAATAGTTCTTTTCAGGATTTTTTTGTTTATGTAAAATACCTAACTCATGTTTTAATGACGCGGCCAATAAACAGCAATTATATTCTTTTAATCCGACTTTACAATTCTGGCATTTGTACTGAATTAAAGGTACTAACGTTCGAATCTCATTGCATTTTTTTCCGATACAATTTAGTGATGAGAAGATGGTCAGATTTTTTTCCAAGTCTGCTCTCTCCCTCTCAACTCTTTTTTTAGGCGCTTCTATCTATATAGACCCTAAAAATTGATTTTTAGATCACTTTTTTTGAATTGAAAACCTAGTCTCACTCTAGGTAAAAACTGAATAAGAAAGAAGGTTTCGATATTGAAAGGGAACATCTCGGACGATGAATTGGTCGTGCGGATTGTTCAGATGGATTACGAAGCGATCAATATTTTATATGACCGATATGAAGAAACGATTTATCGTTGCGCTAGAATAATTGTAAAAGACCATCACTTAGCACAGGATGTAGTTCAGGACACATTTGTTAAGGTAATTGAAAAAGCCCATACTTTTCGATTTAGATCCTCATTCAAAACATGGATATTAAACATTTGCAAAAACACAGCTTTGAAAAAACTAAAGGATACCAAGAAACGATCACTTATTATAGAAGTGCAGGATTCGCTAAGGAAAATAGATGATAGCTTTGAGGATCGGCTTATTAATCAAACCATTATCCAAGAATCGATCCAGCAATTACCTCAAGAACAGCAGGAAGCGATTCAGTTGATTCTGAAGGGTTACACATACAAACAAGTTGCAAAGTTAAAATCCATTCCCGAAGGAACCGTAAAAAGTCGGGTGAGACTAGGACTAAAAAGGCTTAAATTGAGGTTGAAAGGTTGGTTAGGCGTTAATGAACGTTAAAAATGATCTTTGCTCTTTGGTTGAAGTCTATGCCCTGGGTGGTCTTGAAGAAGAAGAGTTACGACTTTTTGAGGCTCATCTAGAAGAATGCCCATATTGCCAGTTAGAACTACGCGAGTTAGATCCAGTCGTTGATCATCTATTAGATAGTCTCCCGCAATATGAAGTGCCGAAAGATTTAAAAAAGAAGGTTTTTGATCATATCCAAAAAAAGACTGATTTCTTTAAGGAGAGAGACAAAAAACGAAGAAGGAAATTTTGTCTTCTCATTGGAGTCTCCGTCACATCACTTTTATTGATTCTACATGTGTATTCCGCGTATGCCAATCATGCCAAGTATACTGCCTCCGAACGGCAAATAGTAGAACTAAAAAAGGATTACAGTGAATTAAAGAATAAAATAACTCAACTGGAGTACAAACATAAGCGTCTGATAGCTAAGATAGAAACTCAAAATAATGGCAGCAATGAAGAAAAAAAGCAACAAGAAAACTTAGAAAAAAAACAACAAGAAACCATAGTTGATACTCCAGCCAAACCTGAGGAACAATATGCTCAAAAGGTCAATCCAAACCAAAGGAAACGTAAAACTCGCATGGGCCCTAATCACCGAAATTCTAATTCTCCAAATAAACGAATCGATCTATACCCTTCGATAAATCCAGAGAGACCCAAAAAGGATCAACCAAACCAAGAACCTAAAAAAGCTCCTATCGATCCACCTGATATACCCAGTGATAAAGATCTCAAAAAGAACAATAGTTATGCCGATCATCATGATTCTTCAAACATCCATGTCGATTTACAGATCCCTGGTTTATTGGATGCAAAAGTTATTTTATGACTTTAGCACCAGGAACATATGTTTGCGTTTTTGATTATACCATAGGTAAAACCCAAAAAACAAAAAGCCGGTCCGCGTGGCCGGTTTTTATGTATTTTGTCTTCTATTGTCACTTATCCATTTTTCTTATGAGGATAAACATCATGATTTGCATCAAACCACACAATCCTAAATGTTCTGCCAGTTCTAAAACCAAAAATCCTCGTCCCGCAATTACACCGAAGTTCACTAACCTTGTAAAAAGGATCTATTTTGTGAGTAGGCCAAGGAACCTTGAATGTCTTTATATCCAGATTCCCTTTATAGTAATTTTTATTTTTCTTTATGTCCTTCCATGTCATTTGCTCTAATCTGATGAATAAATTCATCATGTTTTTTAATTGTTGATCATTCATATTCGTTATAGGAAGTCGCTCGTCCACATAAAGGAAAGAAAAAACGGGATGCTGGTCATCTGTATTACCTTCATCCCTTGCTTCCAAACCAGCTCTTTTAATTTTTTTATCACCGATATTAGCATCTGGCCTTTCGACAAAAGGCTTTTTCTTTTTGTTTTTATTGCGACCCATTAATCTTCTGTCATCTCCCTGTAGTAACGCTTCATGTCTTCTTCATCAATTACATTAGTACAATATGCACCTTCAGGCAAATTACCTCTAGCGTTAAGCCAAGGATCTTCTTGGTGGGTAAGCCGCTCCAAATATTTTGCGTCATAAATCCCGTAAACATTCCAAATATCATCCAGAAACTCCATTTGACCAGGGCTCAAATCATACTCTGGATATTCAGGAATCTCAATCGGTTGCCATTTATAATCAGCATACTTTTTATAAAGTGTTGGACTAACTGGCCCATGAGCCCAAGCTTGAAATTTTTCATCAAATAGTGGTGTGTCATGAATAGCAAGATGCCATGCCTGAGCATAGTAACATAACTTTTGCAATTTTAGATGGGTCATATTTTCTCCAGCTTCGAGATCCACTTTTGATAAAAAATACTCAGCTACATCGAGGATGCTTGCCATAATAATCATCCTCCTTCCGATTAATTGATCGAGGTTTCCTTTAGTGTTTACGGTTATTAGGCGAGATAATCATAAAAAAAATTACTACTTGTAAGCTTAGGATATGATAATTCTGCACGGGTGTCAATTTCGCAAAATTCCTGTTATAATATAATATTTCTCGAACGCTAGTTCGTGATACGTCATACAACCATTTTCTTTTAAAACAACATAAGTCCATAAAAGGGTAACCAAAAAATGGAATACTTTTTTATTCCCAATCCCTCACCTTCATCCAGATCATCATCGCTCTCAAAATTTTTGTGCATGTTATAATCAAAACAACGAGTGTCTTAGAAGGTGATACGTGACATGAATCGGCCTACTGGACTTGACTGCTTCATTTACCTTAGAAAAAGTCGAAAGGACGTTGAAGAAGAACGAAAAGCCCAAAATGAGGGGAGAGAGTTCGACACCCTGGAGCGGCATCGGCTGCAACTCCTAGAGGTTGCTCGACGCGAGAACCATCATATCGTCGAGATTTTCGAGGAAGTGGTTTCCGGGGAATATATCATTGATCGGCCAGAAATACAGAGAATGCTTCGGGAAGTTGAGCAGGGGGCTGTCGATGCGATCCTGGTCATGGATCTGGATCGCTTAGGCCGGGGAGACATGTTCGACATGGGCTCCATTTTCCGGGTATTGCAGTATTCAGAAACCCTGATTATCACCCCGACGGAGGTTATAGACCCCAACGCTGAAGGATCAGAGCTGATCTTTGGAGTAAAAAGCATATTGTCCAGGGAAGAATTGAAAGCGATCAACAAGCGGATGCAACGCGGCCGGCGGGCATCAGCAAAGGAAGGCAAATCGATCAGCAAAAAACCCCCATACGGCTACCTCCGAGACGAAAACCTAAAGCTTTATCCGGACCCGGAAACAGCATGGGTAGTAAAACTCATTTTTGAGAGAATGGCCGAAGGTGCGGGGCGCATACAGATAGCAAGGGAATTAGATGCAATGGGGATAAAGTCACCAAGTGGAGATGATTACTGGCGGGCATCAACGATATCTGAGATCGTGAAAAATGAGGTTTATCTCGGACATATCATATGGGGAAAAATCAAGTACATCAAGCGCAATGGGAAATACATCCGAAAGAAAATGCCACCCGAACAATGGACAAGACATAACAATGCTCATGAACCTCTCGTATCAGAAGAGTTATTCCGAAAAGCTAACCTGGCTCACTCCGGAAGGTGGAGGCCCCCCACTCGTCCAACTAAACCACTTTCAAATCCCTTAGCCGGTGTATTGTTTTGTGCGCTATGCGGACACGCAATGATGAAATTTTACTATCCTCACAAACGGGATCAACTACGCTGCGTACAAACAAGTTGTAAAGGAAAACAAAAAGGTGCTGTTTTAGAATTAGTTGAGCAACGAATTTTAGAAGGGCTGGAACAAATTGTAGCCACTTTCGAAGCTGATGAAAGCAAAGTTAAGAAACAAAAGACAACCTCCGTGATCCCTTTCAAGCTGGCACAGTTAAAACAAAAGGAGAAGGAACTGGAGGAATTGTTTGAACAAAAAAACAACCTACATGAATTGCTGGAAAAAAAGGTTTATACAATTGAGGTTTTTATGGAACGGCAACAAATCGTCAGCGATCGAATTAAAACCACTCAAGAACAGATTGATCAGCTAAAGGAAGAAATCAAACGGGAGGAAGAAAAAGAGAAAAAGCAAAATGAATTTGTACCACGGATAAAAAATGTGTTGGCTGCTTATCGCGCTACGGATGACATAGAAAAGAAAAATCGCCTTCTCAAGTCAGTGCTTGAGAAAGCGACTTATTATCGGGATATCAATTGGAAGCAGATAGATCACTTTAATATTGAGTTATTCCCCCGATTATGAGAGGCTTATACGGCCTCTTTTTTCCCAAAAAAGTGTTTGAGCGCGTCATATACTTGACTCTTATCCCGAATGACATAGTACATGAATTTGGGATCTTGGAAAAGGTTTGAGTTTCTATAGCCAGTGAGTATTGATGAATGACGGTTATACTGATTGACTTCCCCGTAGCCGAACATGTTGGATCGTTTCATCAGTTCTTTTACGAGGGCGACACAGCGTTCATTGTCCGAGGTCAGGTTGTCGCCGTCGGAAAAATGGAAAGGATAGATGTTGTAACGTTGCGGCGGATAACGGGAGTCAATGATTTCAAGCGCCTTGCGGTAAGCCGAGGAACAGATGGTTCCCCCGCTCTCTCCTTTGGTGAAGAAAGCTTCTTCACTCACTTCTTTTGCCTCGGTATGGTGGGCAATAAAGACAATTTCTACATTTTGGTAACGGGTGCGAAGAAAACGGACCATCCAGAAGAAGAAACTGCGGGCAATATATTTTTCGAATATTCCCATACTTCCACTGGTATCCATCATGGCGATGACGACGGCATTGGAGTGGGGAACAACAATATCTTCCCAGGTTTTAAAGCGCAGGTCATCGATGGAGATGCGGGCTTTGCCGCGATTGCCTTTCAAGGCGTTCCGTTTAATGGCTTCCAGGAGGGTTCTCTTTTTATCAATGTTTCCCATCAACCCTTTTTTCCGGACATCGTTAAACCGGATGTCGTCCACAGTCATTTCGTCTTGTTCTTTGCGTTCTAAACGCGGCAGCTCCATTTCGGAGAAGAGAATTCCCTCCAATTCGGCTACAGTGACCTCTGCTTCGTAATAATCCGACCCTGCCGAGTCTCCCGCTCCCTGCCCTTTTCCGGGGCCTTGTTGTCCGGCAGGAGATTCGCGTCCCAGTACATCTCCCACCTTGCTGTTCCCGTCTCCTTGACCCACATGCTTTGCCTTGTTGTAGTTGAACCGAAACCGATATTCTTCCATGGAACGGATCGGGATTTTGATCACATGTTTCCCATCCGACATGATAATGCTTTCTTCACTGATTAAATCAGGCAAATTTTTGCGGATGGCTTCCCTGACTTTATCCTGGTGTCGCATTTGGTCTTGATATCCCTTTCGGTGCAGGGACCAATCCTCTTGGGAAACGATAAAAAGGGGGTGCGTCATCATTATTCACCTCCCGTTTCCAACTTGACAGACCAGCGTTAACGGTTGAGCAAGCTTCCAACATATCTCAACAATTCATTGGCGCTTGCCGGGGTATAGCCGTAATCCGCTACCAGACGGTTGATCACTTCGTTGATTTTCTTCAACTGGTTTTCATCCGGAGTTTTGGTAGAGGTAGTGATTTTTACCACATCTTTGAGGTCGGCAAACAATTTTTTCTGGATCGCTTCACGCAGGCGGTCATGGCTGTTGTAGTCAAAGCGTTTCCCTTTGCGGGCGTAAGCGGAGATGCGTATCAAAATCTCTTCGCGGAACGCTTTCTTCGCATTTTCGGAAATGCCGATTTGCTCTTCGATCGAGCGCATCAGCTTTTCATCGGGCTCCAATTCCTCTCCTGTGATCGGGTCGCGGAGCTTTTGCCAGTTGCAATACGCTTCGACGTTATCCAGATAATTGTCCATCAACGTTTTGGCCGACTCTTCATACGAGTAGACAAAAGCCTTTTGCACTTCTTTTTTGGCGATTTCATCGTACTCTTTGCGGGCGATGGAGATGAAGTGAAGGTATTTTTCCCGTTGCTCCGGGGTGATGGACGGATGTTGATCCAGACCTTCCTTGAGTGAGCGCAGAATGTCCAGCGCATTGATGAAATTGGCGTCCGTTTTGATGAGAGCACTGGAGATGCGATTGATCACGTAGCGGGGGTCGATTCCGGACATTCCTTCATCCAGAAACTCGTTTCTCAATTCTTCCACATCGATATCTTTCATGCCTTCGACGGATTCTCCGTCATACAGGCGCATTTTCTTCAGCAGGTCGACTCCTTGCTTTTTGGACTCCTTGAGACGGGTTAAGATGGTGAAAATGGCGGCAGCGCGAAGCGAGTGCGGGGCAATGTGGATATGGGCCAAATCGCTTTGTTGGATCAGTTTTTTATAAATTCTCTCTTCTTCCGACACACTCAGGTTGTACGGAATCGGCATCACGATGATCCGGGATTGCAGCGCCTCATTTTTCTTGTTGGCGATAAACGACCTGTATTCCGCTTCGTTGGTATGGGCGACGATCAACTCGTCCGCGGAAATCAAGGCAAACCGTCCCGCCTTAAAGTTTCCTTCCTGAGTGAGCGAGAGCAAATTCCACAAGAATTTCTCATCGCACTTCAACATCTCTTGAAATTCCATCAGTCCGCGGTTGGCTTTGTTGAGTTCCCCGTCAAAACGATACGCCCTCGGGTCTGACTCCGAACCATATTCCGTAATGGTCGCAAAGTCAATACTTCCCGTCAAGTCAGCAATATCTTGGGATTTGGGATCTGACGGACTAAATGTCCCAATCCCGACCCGTTCGTCTTCCGACAAAAGAACCCGTTTCACCATCACATCCTCAATTCGTCCGCCGTATTCTTCATTGAGACGGAAGCGGCAATGCGGACACAGATTACCTTCAATGCGCACTCCAAATTCCTGTTCAAACTCGGGGCGCAGATCGCGTGGAATCAGATTGAGAGGTTCTTCGTGCATCGGACAACCTTTAATGGCATAGAGAGCGCCCTCGTCCGTACGGGAATACTCTTCCAATCCTTTTTTCAACAAGGTGACGATGGTGGATTTTCCTCCGCTGACCGGACCCATCAGAAGGAGAACCCGTTTCCGGACGTCCAAGCGGCGGGCTGCCGAATGGAAATATTCTTCGACTAAACGTTCAATGGCACGATCTAATCCAAAAAGTTCTCTGCTGAAAAACAGATACTTTTTATTTCCATTGGAATCTGTCTCTACGCCTGCTCTGGCGATCATATTGTATACTCTGGAATGAGCGGTTTGAGCCACTTGAGGTTGTTTTTTCACAAGCTCGAGATACTCGCTGAAGGTCCCTTCCCACGCCAACTTTTTTTCGCGTTCCCGATAATCGGCAATGCGTTTTAAGATGTCCATGGTAGCCTCCTCTCCCCAGTCAAAATTTTCTTTCGAAATTAGTGCCATTAACCTGCTGCGTTTCATACCTGCCTTAGCTTTGACTCCTGGTGCCTAAAAGCTGACTGAAGTAAGAAAGTAAAAGGCGATATCTATTACATATATATGCGACAAATAGAAGGGTGTTACTTCTATTTTATCAGAAAATAAAGAAAAAAGATAGAAAAACCTTGAGGAAAATCCCAAGGTTTTTTACATTTTTTTTATCTCACTTGTAATTGTTTCATTCTGGAAAACTCCCGTACCCGTTTCAATCGCTCCTAGAAGATCGGCCAGGGTTCCTTCCTGATCCACACGATACGTGGGTTTTCCGCGGTCAATGCGATGTTCGGACAGGAAGAAAGTTTTCATGCCGACCGTGGACGCCACCATGTCTTCCTGCATATCGTTGCCGATCATCACGCATTCCTCCGGCTTCACACCGAGGCGGTCCGCCACTTCCCGATAATATTCGGGCCGGGGCTTGCAGAAATGGGTTTCCTCGTAAACCGTCACCCACTCAAATGGCAAATCAGCGACGCCCGCCCAGCGCAACCGTTCCATGATGGCTGCTTTCGGGAATACGGGATTGGTTGCCACAGCCACTTTGAATCCCCGTTTCAACGCCGCTTGCACGACGTCGCGGGCGATGGGGTTATACCCCGTGTACGGTTGCAACTTCGGAAACTCCGTCTCGTAGAAACGTTCAAATTCCGGCCAGATTTCCTCTCTTTGCAGTCCGGCCATCTTCAAAAACTCCCGCTCAAATACCTGCTCGTTGGTTAGCTCGCATTCCCGGCTTTCAATCATCGCCATCGTCGCTTTCCAGATCATCGGGACCAGCTTGTCCGGCGGGATGAGGTGCGCCACATGAGGGGCTAAGGCTTTTAGATAAACTTCCACAAATCGTTCGGTCTCCATCGGAAGCAGCGTTCCGTCCAAGTCAAATAAACAAGCCTTGATCAACCGTATTCCCTTCTTCCTATCCCTATCTTTTACTCAGTGAAATCCTTTTGCTGCGGGGTCTCACAGCGAGGTTTTTCCCGGCCGTCACTCGAACCGGTACAAGCTGTCATGCCAAACAGGCCCGATCATATCCTTCAGGTGATGAAGTTCCCCATCGCGGATCATGCTCTCCGCGCAACTCCCGAACTGTCCATACGGGATACAGGTTTTTGTCTGTTGCTGTCGAATGCGGCTATGTTAAGTCCGGGAAGCCCATTTGCCTGAATGCTTCGTAGACAACAATCGCCACGGAGTTGGAAAGATTGAGCGAACGGCTCACCGGTCGCATTGGGATTCGGATCAGTGTATCCCGATGCTGCTCCAGAATTTCCGGGGCCAATCCCTTCGTTTCTTTGCCAAACACAAAGAAATCGCCTTCCTGATAGCGAAAGTCCGTATAGGATTTGGCTCCTTTTGTCGTGGCACAAAAAAAGCGCCCGTTCGGGTACTTTTCTTTCAATTGGGCAAAGGAATCATAATGACGAATATCCAGTTCATTCCAGTAGTCCAAACCCGCTCTCTTCAATTTGGCATCGTCAATTTTAAAGCCAAGCGGGTGAACCAAGTGCAAGACGGCCCCCGTCACCGAGCAAGTACGGGCAACATTGCCTGTATTTTGCGGGATCTCTGGTTCAACAAGAACAATGTGAACGGTCACGGCTACATCCCTTCCACTTGTGCCAATTTCTATATTATTGTACCTGAAAAGAAGGAATTGGATCAACTTTCCTTAGAGGATATGGAAAAAAGCATACCTCGTCCTCGGGGTCCAGGCAGGGGAATCTTTGTACTCCCAATAACGGTGGCGGCTGTTTGTCGTGTGAGCATTGACCAGTGGCGCTCCGTTGGGATCAAAACCGGTTACGATCACGTTATGGTTCCACCTGCCGTCACCTTCCCAGTCATAACAGATAATATCTCCCGGTTCGAGCTGTTCGGCGCTCTGCACTTGAACGGCTCTGAGTCCCCTGGATCTTTGCCCTTTCAAGTACTGATAAAAACTCTGGGCAACCGTCCAACTGTAACTCCAGACATGATTTCTCCCGCTTTGCCTGTACCACCAGCCTTGATCACGCCTCTGTGAAAATTGCATCGGAATGCCGCCGGCGTGCAGGCACTGGGATACAAAGTTGGTGCAATCATCCTGGGAAAAATAAAGATAGCCGGGATTGGGAGCATTCCAATGCGTTTCCGCATATTGAACGGCTTTCGCCCGGTTGTATCCGGAAGAAGTTGACCGGGCTCCCGGCTCCGGATTCACGGCTGACGGAATGGTGATGAGCCGGTTATGGAGGCCCGGACGGGGAGAATCAGCCGTCGTAAACTTTGCGATTTTCCAGCCATCCCGAGTCCGATTCAACCGGAAGCAAGCCCATTCTTCCTTTTCTTCATCCAACAACTGATGCTGAATCGAGTACACATGTTGTACGGAGACAAGCACTTGTACGTCGATCTGGTTTCCGCCTGCTCTTTCGTCCACAGATAAGATGTTCGTCTCGCATTTCACCGGGGTCATCCGGCGCTTTTCCTGCAAATTTCGGATCATCCTCCACCTCTTCCGTTCCTCCTGAAGCTCCCGTTCACATCCCGGGGTGATATAGTCAAAAAATGCGTTGAAGTCTCCGCCCAGCCAACACTCGTTCTGAAGCCGAAGCCAGTCATGCACAATTTTCCGGTAATCCTTGTCACTCATACGTACTCCCCTTTCTTTACAAAACGTATGTATTCAGAATCAAAAGTAGCACCCAACCAAAGCAAAAAAGACGGAGCGATCCGCCCCGCCTTTCATTTTTTATGGAGATCATACATTTTTCGGATGAATCCAACCTTCAAGCGATAATAAATATTCTTTAATCTGCAGCCCGCCTCCGTATCCGACCAGCGATCCATTGGAACCGATTACACGATGGCAAGGAACAACGATCGATACCGGGTTTTTGTTATTGGCCCCCCCGACCGCTCTGACTGCTTTTGGGGCACCGATCGCCTGGGCGATCTCTTTGTAGGAACGAACTTCACCGTAAGGAATTTCCTGAAGTTGTTTCCAAACCAGCTTTTGAAACGGTGTTCCGTACAAGTCAACAGGAAGCTCAAATTGCCTTCTTTCTTTGCGGAAATATTCATCCAATTGTTGAATGAAAGGAAGCACTTCGTGATCGTTTCTCTCCAGTCTGGGATTGTGGAACCAGTGGTTCAACCATACTTGGAGACCTACTACCGGGTCGCATTTCTTGCTGAATGTAAGTTGGCACAACCCCTTGTGGCTTACCGCCAAAGTTAAAGGACCAATCGGGCTGTCCATCTGACTCCAAACAATCGTTTGCGATGCTGGGGCCATTGAAAACCCTCCCTACCAGCGATTCTTTTTATTTTACAACGATTTTCTATATTTGACGAGGGTTCATCCACCTTTTACACAATATGCTAACTTCTGGGCTCTCGATTGTTTTCCCGTCATTTACACGAAAACGCCCTCATAAAAAAAGACGGAATGAAATCCGCCTTTGTTGCACTTAGTGATAAATTTTTTCCTGACCCAGCAGCTCCATCCCTTTGATAATCTCTTTCCTCACTTCTTCATCTTTTTCATTCTGCGCTGCGGTGATAAGGGCTTTTTTCGCCTCTTCACCCCCGATTTTGCCCAAAGCCCAGGCGGCAGTTCCGCGGATCACCGGACGGGGGTCGTTGTGAAGCAGTTCGGTCAGGTCGGGGATGGCCGTTTGGTCTTTAAAATGAGCCAGTGCGAGAATGGCATTCCGCTGAATCGGTTTCTTGCCCCGCCAGGACCCGGCCATCTGCCCAAATGTTTCCTTAAACTGGCGATTGCTCATGGATAGAAGCGGTTTGAGCAGGGGTTTGACTTTCTCCGGGTCCGGTTGAAACTCTTCGTGATGGTCAAAATGAACCTTCCGGTTTTTCGGGCAAACGGTCTGACAGGTGTCGCAGCCGTACAAGCGATTACCGATTTTCGACCGGTACTCTTCCGGAAGGAAGCCTTTCGTTTGGGTGAGATAAGCGATGCAGGACCGGGAATTCAGCTGGCCCGGTTGCACCAAAGCACCTGTTGGACATGCTTCGATACACAGATTGCAATCCCCGCACCCATCCGTCACCGGTTGATCGGCAGGAATATACACATCGGTAATCATCTCGCCGAGGTACACCCACGACCCGAATTCTTCGGTGATGATGGACGTGTTTTTGCCGCTCCAGCCGATCCCGGCCCGTTCAGCCACAGCACGGTCGGACAGGGCTCCGGTGTCCACCATGATTTTGGTCCGCGCCTCCGGCACCCATTCGTGCAGATACGCTTCCAACCGGTTTAACTTATCCCTTAACACATGGTGGTAATCCTCTCCCCAGGAAGCACGGCAAAAGATTCCCCGGTACGCTCCCGGTTCCGAACGGGGCGGATTCTTCAATTTGGAGGGATAGGCAAGGGCGATGGCGATGATCGTTTTCGCCTCCGGTAGGCTTAAATCCGGCCGTACCCGCTTTTCGATATCCGGCTCCTCAAATCCCGACTCATACCCTTTTTTCCGGTGCTCGATCAGCCGGGCCTTCAGCTCGATAAAAGGATCGGCGGAAGCAAATCCGATTTTGTCAATGCCGATCTCCTTGGCACGGTCGATCAATTTTTGCTTTAATTCAGCCGGTCTCACTTATCTCACCTCCATTCGTCCGTTCATAAATGCAGATTATTATTATATCACATTTGTATATATAATGATATATTAAACAGGCTGATTCTTTGTCGTTCCGATGGATTTACTTGGGCACAGCGGCCCGGGCCAATTCATCACAGCGGTTGTTTAATTCCACATCGCTGTGTCCCTTTACTTTGATGAATTCCACTTCGTGCTTTTTCATCAGTGTCAAAAGGCGTTGCCACAAATCTTTGTTTTCCACCGGCTTTTTGCCGGAAGTCATCCAGCCGTTCTTTTCCCATTTCACGTGCCATTTCTGCCGGAAGCAGTTGACGATGTAGGCGCTGTCGGAGTGGACTTTGACGCGGCAAGGCTCTTTCAGCGCCTCCAGGGCCTTGATTACCGCCGTCAATTCCATCCGGTTGTTCGTCGTCTCTTTGTCGCCGCCGGACAGTTCCTTCCGGTGGTTCCCGTACAGCAGGACGGCGGCCCATCCCCCGGGACCGGGGTTATATGAACACGCTCCGTCTGTGTAGATAATCACTTCTTTCATTTTTCTCCCCCTATTTCACAACCAGTGTGCGCAACCGGTTCAGGGCGCCGGCCAACTCATATTTTCGCGGCAGGGCGAGGTCTCCGGGATGCTGTCCGTAAAAGGGAGAGATGATGTCCAATCCCCGTTCGCCGATCTCGGAATAGAGTTTCCCCACCAGCTCGGACAAACAATATTGACCGTCCGCCATCTCTCCAAATTTTTTCAGCATGAGTGCAATCGCCCGGGTTTGGCTGGGATCTACCAGTTGTTCCAGCGCCGAGAGATCCAGTTGTACCGTCCCAAACATGATGGTATGTAATCCTTTGGCATCCGCTTTCTCTTTATTCCCTTTCCGGGCATTTAATCCTTTTGACAACGGCCTTCGGGGTGTGATTTCGCCAAAATGTTTCCCTCCCTCAGGCTGGCGCCCCAGGGTGTGGGTTTGGGCAATCCGTTTCGCTTCGGCAGTAACATCGTAAGGAAGATAATGATCCATCAAGATGACACGATCGGCGATGTCGAAGTAATCACCGGACCCTCCCAACACGAGTATGGTAGACACATTTTTTTGTTCATACAACTGTCTCACCTTGTCGATAAAAGGAGTGATCGGCTCTTTTCCTTTACTGACCAGGGCTTGCATCCGGGCATCGCGGATCATAAAGTTGGTCGCGCTTGTATCTTCGTCGATCAAGAGGCAAGAACAGCCCATCTCCAGGTTTTCCATGATATTGGCCGCTTGTGAGGTGCTGCCGCTCGCATCCTCAGTCGAGAAGCTTTCCGTACTCCTTCCAAACGGCAGGTTATTGATAAAAGGAGAAATGTTGACTTTTTCCACCCTGCGCCCATCTTCGGCTCGCACTTTGACGGCATCCGGATCGGTCAGCACATACTCCCGGCCGTCCCGTTCGATGTGATCGTAGACACCGCGTTCGATCGCCTTGAGCAACGTACTCTTCCCATGATATCCCCCGCCCACGATTAAAGTGATTCCTCGGGGAATCGCCATCCCGCTGATCGCAGGGCCATGCGGTACTTCCACCGTTTGCCGCAATGAGGGGGGGGGATTGAAAGGGAACGGCCCGTTCACCTTTCAACGGGCGGTCACTCACACCGCTTTCCCGCGGCAGCACCGATCCGTCGGCGATAAAAGCCACCCAGCCCCGTTCACGCATCGCATCGCGGATTGCCCGCTGGTTGTCCGCCAGTTTCATTCTCTGTTCCACCGCAGCCCGGTCCTCGTTGTCAAGCAACAAAGACCGCTCGACCAGCGAGGGAAGATCTGAAAGCAGCATCTGGCTGGCCTGCCACCCGAGCACCGTTCTTCCCCGTGCAGGCAAACCAACCGTCAGACGCACTTCGACGAAATCGTTATTCACGATCACAGACGTTCTTTGCAGAATCTCTTGTCCTGGCCGGTCCACGGCAATCAGCCCGCTTTTGCCGCTTCCATCCACCCTCCGTGATTGCCGGTCAATGCTGTTCACCCATTTGCGCGTCAACCAATCTTCAAGCGCAATTTTCCGGTGAGAAGATTGATACCAGTCCGAGGGGTACTTTGCCCGGCTTTGCGGCATCCGGACCCGAAGGCGGGAAGGCGAAGCAAAAGGATCTCCCTGCACGTAATCGATGCAGAGAGTAAACAGAGGAAACTGATACTCTCCTTGAATCTGCTTGTACGCTTTGTATCCTTTTCCATCTATGCGATTTAACATCTGCCGCAAACGTTCCATAACCATTTCCCTTCCATGTAAAATCTCAAGTCTGATTTCGGCTCTCTATTTTCCCCATTCCCCTTTTCCCCTGCTCACTGACTCTTCTTCTTTACATTATAACTTTAGCTGTCAGAAATAAAATGAACAAAAGAACGGATCCGTTTCAGACTACTGACAGATAAGAAAATGTGCGCTATATTAAATTTTTTGTATTTATGATAAAACCATGAAATGGTTGCTGTTATTTTAGCAGATCGATGATATACTTTAACATGTTGAAGAATGATACAGATGCTCATCGGAGGAGGACACCATGCGACCAACTGGGGAAAATAAGCTGAAAAAAGATATCGGTTTCACCGTCGCCCTTTCTATTGTCGTCGGATCGGTGATCGGTTCAGGGGTGTTCATGAAACCCGGAACGGTTATCGCCTATTCGGGAGACTCCACCATGGCATTATGGGCATGGTTTTTGGGAGGGATCCTGACGCTCGCCAGCGGCCTGACCATCGCGGAAATCAGCGCGCAAATCCCTAAAACCGGCGGATTATATGTTTACCTGGAAGAGGTTTACGGCAAATTTTGGGGATATTTAAGCGGTTGGGTGCAGACGATTATTTACGGACCAGCCATCATCGGCGCATTGGGGCTTTATTTCGGTTCATTGGTTGCTCATCTGTTCGCTTTGGATGGACATTGGAAGATTTCCATCGGGATTGGAGCCGTCTTGTTCCTGACCTTGATCAACAGCCTCGGAACCAAATACGGAGGATTCATCCAGACTTTATTTACGGTTGGAAAACTGATTCCCATTGCACTGATCATCATTTTTGGAATTTGGAAAGGGCAGAGCCCGGTTTTGGACATGGAAAGCGGCATAGCCGGCGACGTCAATCTTGGCGCAGCCATTCTTGCCACCCTTTTTGCTTATGACGGATGGCTTCTGGTCGGATCTGTTGCCGGGGAGATAAAAAATCCGGACAAAATCCTCCCGCGCGCGATCATTGTCGGACTCCTCATGGTAACCGTCATTTATCTCAGTGTCAATATTGCCTTGCTCCATGTGCTTCCGGCCGACAAAATCGTATCGCTTGGAGAGAATGCAGCCGGAACGGCGGCCACCCTTGTATTCGGAGATCTTGGCGGCAAGCTGATCAGCATCGGGATCATCGTTTCCATTTTCGGAACCCTGAATGCGAAAATTCTCAGCTTCCCGCGGGTTCCTTATGCCATGGCTATTCGGGGGCAATTGCCGGGTTCCCGTTATCTGGCACGGATTCATCCAACATTCAGGACACCTGTGATCGCAACGGTGTCCCAGGCGCTGCTGGCCATTGTATTGATGATCGTCAGCAATCCGGACAAACTTACGGATATCTCCGTCTTTGCCATTTTCCTGTTCTTTGCCCAGGCATTTTTTGCCGTATTTATTCTGCGCAAACGGAATGCGGGAAAAACCCGTCCCTACAGTGTGCCGCTGTATCCGTTCATTCCCATTGTGGCTCTGTTGGGTACCATTTTCATTCTTGTCAGCACCGTGATCAACGATCCAAAGGGCACTTTCCTCTGCATCGTCATCACGCTGGCCGGTTTGCCGATTTATTGGTGGGTCAACCGCAACCGGAAGGAAGCGACAATCGAACAAAAAGCAGCCAGCTGATCAGCCTGAAGCAGCCAATGCCCTCATTTGCAGGGATTGGCTCTTTTTTCAACATTTTCCGGTAAAAATATGATATATTTATCTGACATCCTTACGATCCGACTGAGTCGTTGAAAAAACTTTACAATGCCTCAAAAGCAGGTTGAAGTTTTTCAGGTATGTTTATTTTGCAAAGGAGCTGATCTCCCGCATGAGCCTTCTCCGATATCCTTTATTGGTCTCAGACATCGACGGCACGCTTTTGAACAATGACAAAGAGATCTCGCGACATAACATGGAGAGCATCTCCCGTTTTTGCCGCATGGGGGGATTATTTACTTTGGCAACGGGCCGAAGCTATATGGAAGCGAAAAGATACATTGAACAGCTGGAGCCCCGGTTGCCCGTCATCTTATGCAACGGCGCCGTTCTTTACGAACCCGCTTCGGAGTCTGTCATCCCTGTTCATACCATGCCAAGGGAGTTAATGCTGTCCCTTCTGCATGAATTGGAGCGAAAACTCCCTTCTTCGGTCGATCTTTTTGCTTACGGGTTAAACACGGTGTATGCGACCCGCATGGGCCCGCTGGCGGAGGCCGGAGTCGACCAAATCGATTTTCATGTCGAGATGCTCGGGTCATTTGAGCAAATTCCGGACATCTTGTGCATCAAGGTGATCGCCGTGGCCTCCGGTGAAGACATGAAGCTCCTTCTCGACTGGTCAAAGACAGCCGACTTTCCCGTCGATTTCATTCCTTCTTCAGACAACTATTTTGAGATCCTGCCTGCGGGCGCTTCCAAGGGAAATGCTCTGTCCGCGTTGCTGAAAAAAATCGGGCTTACCCCGGACAAAGCAGCAGCCATCGGGGACCATTGCAACGATTTGTCCATGCTCAGCCTCGCAGGTCTGGGAGCCGCTGTCGCCAATGCACATCCCGCCGTTTTACAGCAAGCAAAGGTGATCGTCCCGTCCAACAATGAAGACGGCGTGGCTCATCTGATCCACAACCACTTAATGTTTCCGGTTCCCCAAGCAAAAACACCCTAACCAGTTGTTAGGGTGTTTTAATCTGGTCGGGATGACAGGATTTGAACCTGCGACCCCCTGGTCCCAAACCAGGTGCTCTACCAAGCTGAGCCACATCCCGTTATTATTTTTTATTTTATGTCAATCGCTTCAAGAGACAGGATTTAATTTAACATACAATATTCACATTGTCAATAGATGTTTTTCTTTATTAGCGCCTGTTTGAACACAAAAAGATGAATTCCGATCCGCCGCCGGTGGAAAACGGATCACCAGGCGTTTCCCTTGTTATCCGTTTGAATCATGTCCAGGATGACCGGGAATGGAATGGCTAACCGGTCGTATTGCACATACTAAAGAAAAACAGCGGATGCATGGACGCCATCCGCTGTTGATCGATTGGTGCCGAAGGTGGGACTCGAACCCACACTCCTTTTGGGAACACGATTTTGAGTCGTGCGCGTCTGCCAATTCCGCCACTTCGGCATGTCCTATTTGATTCGCAACGACAAGATATAATCTATCATGGAATGATTGTAGTGTCAATACTTTTATAAAAAAATTTTTGTATTCCTCCAGTCAACGAAGGAGCGACGGATCATGAGGCAATCCAATCATAACCCCCCGATCGGCTGGGTGATGACCCAAACGTGGACGGATCTCTTACTTGCTCACTGGCCTGTCCCGCCGGAGCTGATTCGCGATCAGGTTCCTTCCATGCTGGAGATTGATACATATGAGCAATCGGCATGGGTCACGATTGTGCCGTTTGCCGTAAACGAGGCCCGTCTCCGCTGGCTCCCCCCGCTTCCGTTCATGAGCGGATTGCTTCAGTTGAATCTGCGCACGTATGTGGTCTACAACCGGCAACCCGGAGTGTATTTTTTCAGCCTGGATGCGTCCAACCGATTGGCGGCCGGAGTGGCCCGCACTTTTTTGCATCTGCCGTTTTATGCAGCGCGCATCCGGATGCAAAAGGAAGGGTCACACATTCATTTTTTCAGCCGCCGAAGCGGTTCGCATCACTTTCCGGAGGCGGTATTTGACTGCAGGTATCAACCGGTCTCATCCGTTTTTCATGCTCAAAAAGGCTCACTCGATTCCTGGCTCACCGAACGGTATGTCCTGTTTACCGCTCATCGCCACAGAGTGCATCGCGGCGACCTGTTTCATCTTTCCTGGCCCCTTCAATATGCCGAGGCGGAAATCGCCAACAATACCCTGGCGGAAGCATGCGGGTTTCGTCTTCCGGACTCCCCGCGCCTTTTGCATTACGCAAGCTGCGTGAAGGCTTTCATCGGTCCGCTGAACAGAGTGTAAAACAACAAAAAGCCTCCGTTTTTCCCGGAGGCTGCTTGAATGATTTATCTCATCCGTTCAATGTTTTCCCGAATCCGCTCTTTCGGCAGGATCACTTGCGTAAACTCAGCTTCACCGACAATGGCCCTGTCATGCTCGGCAATGACCGTACAGACCACCTTGCTCGGGGTGACTTCCGTCACTTTGGCGAAGAAATGGACTTGTTTGCCTACGGGGGCGGGGGCCCGGTGCTTGACGTTGATGGATGCCCCCACTCCTTCTTCCCCTTCTTCGAGAAAGGGAAGAATCAGCTTTCGCCCCACCCATTCCATGTAGTAAACCATGGTGACGGTGGACAAGGTGGGATGAATGACTTTCCCGCCAAACGAAGCGACCATTTCGTCCGTGACGGTGATCGTCATCCGCTCTTCGCAACCCGGAACAAGTCCCGGCTTCATCATACACTCCTAGACGCCGAACGGATTGAGCGGTTTCGGACCGACATAGGAGAGAACGCTCTTCGTCTCCATATAGAGGTCCAGCGATTCGATGGCCAGTTCCCGCCCAAATCCGGATTGTTTGTAACCGCCGAACGGCAGACCCGGGAATGCGGAGAAGGGGTTGTTGATCATGACGATACCGGCTTTGAGCTGTGAAGTGACACGATGGGCACGTCCGAAATCTTTGGTCCAGACGGCAGCTGCCAGACCGTAAATGGTGTCGTTGGCCAGTTTGATCACTTCTTTTTCATCTTTAAACTTCATGACGACGACCACAGGTCCGAAGATTTCCTCCTGGGCGACACGCATGTCATTGGTCACATCCACGATGACGGTTGGTTCATACCAGTACCCTTTTTCAAACTCGGCTCCTTCCGGACGTTTGCCACCGTAAACGACACGGGCTCCTTCTTCTTTGGCCAGTTGCACATAAGAGTGGATGGTGTCCCATTGCGACTGGGAAATCACTGCTCCGACATGGGTTTCTTCACTCAGCGGATCACCCAGTTTCAGTTTTTTCGTTTTTTCGATGAACATTTCGATAAACTCATCATAGATGTCCTCATGCACAAAGAGACGGGAGCGGGCTTCGCAGGACTGGCCGGTGTTGTAGTAAATGCCGAAGATGGAACCATTGACGGCCGCTTCCAGATCCGCATCGGAGAACACGATGTTGGGTGATTTTCCGCCCAGTTCCAGGGTCACGCGTTTTAACGTTTCGGACGCTTTCGCCATGATGTCTTTGCCGGTGGTGGTTTCTCCGGTAAACGCCACTTTGTCCACACCGGGATGTTCGACCAGGTAGGCTCCTACGTCAGAACCGCTGCCGGTGATCACGTTGATCACACCTGCCGGCACACCGGCTTCATGGCAAATATCGGCGAGCACCAGCGCTGTCAGCGGGGTGAGGCTGGCCGGCTTGAGGACGATGGTGCATCCGGCGGCCAGAGCCGGAGCTACTTTCCAGGCTGCCATCATAAGCGGGTAGTTCCAGGGAACAATTTGCGCGCACACGCCGACCGGTTCTTTGGTGGTGTAATGGAAAAATCCGTTGGGAACGGGTTTGGTGCTTCCGGAAATCGTGGTAACCGCACCGGCATAAAGTTCAAAGTCTTCGATGGCTTGCATCACTTGCCCTTTGGCGGCAGAGAGCGCTTTCCCCGAGTTTAAAACCTCCAGCTCAACCAGCTCGTTAAAACGCTGACGCATGATGGCCGCCACTTTATTTAAAATTTGTCCGCGACGCGAAGCCGGCCATTTGGCCCATTTGCTGTTTTCCAGCGCCTCACGGGCGGAAGCGACCGCCTTGTCCACGTCTTCCCGGGTGGCTTTGGCTACTTGCGCCAGTTTTTCCCCGGTTGCCGGATTATACACATCGAAATATTGCCCGGAACCGCCCGGAACATGTTCTCCGTTGATCAACAGGTGATACTGTTCTTTCAAGAGTCCGTTTTTTTCCTTTAACATGCGATCCTCTCCTCACACGAATAATTTGGATGCAAGATCCTTATATCAAAGCAAGTAAATGGTTTAAGGGAGGTCGTTTATCTATTCGTCCGGCCAAGAAGCAGGATTGACCGCTTCGGCCCCTCCCGGGCGGCAGTTAAAATCCGCTGTCACCAGAGACGTTCATACGATTTCTCTCCACTCCTGAAGTCCTTCGCCGGTTCTTTGTATCAGTCATCTGCCCGTTCGACCAAGGTCGCGATTCCCTGGCCCACACCGATGCACATGGTGGCAAGTCCGTATTTTCCGCCGCGCCGCTTCAACTCATGAACCAGTGTGGTCAGGATTCTGGCTCCGCTGGCCCCGAGGGGATGCCCGAGCGCGATGGCTCCCCCATTCACATTGACCCTGTCCGGATCGAGATCCAGTTGCCGCATGCAGGCCACAGCCTGGGCGGCGAATGCTTCATTCAGCTCGACCAGATCCAGGTCTTTCACGGTGAGTCCGGCTCTCTTCAACACTTTGCGAGTAGCTTCCACCGGACCGATCCCCATATAGTCGGGATGAACGCCGGCAACAGCAAAGGTGATGATTTTCGCAAGCGGTTTGAACCCCAGTTTGTGCGCCGTTTCTCTCTCCGCCAACAGCACGGCGGAAGCCCCGTCGTTGATCCCGGAAGAGTTCCCGGCCGTTACACTGCCTCCCCGGCGAAACGCGGGGCGGAGCTGTGCCAGTTTTTCCAGCGTGGTGTTGGGGCGGGGATGTTCATCTTTGTCAACGACCACCGATTCCCCGTTCCTTTGAGTCACAGGAACCGGCAAGATTTCGTCCGCAAACTTTCCTTGTTCCCAGGCTGCCTTTGTCCTTTGCTGGCTGGTGAAAGCAAATTGATCCTGATCTTCGCGCGAAATCCCGTACTTCTCAGCCACATTTTCCGCTGTTTCTCCCATGCTGATTGGATCGTACATCTCGGCCAGCCGCGGGTTGACAAATCGCCAGCCCAATGTGGTATCGACCAGCGTCTGATTTCCGCGGGCCAGGATCTCTTCCGGCTTCAACATGACCAGCGGTGCCCGGGACATGCTCTCGACACCCCCGGCAATCATGACATCCCCACAGCCCATCGCAATGGCGGCAGCGGCCTGATTCACCGCCTCCAGGCCCGACCCGCACAGGCGGTTCACCGTGCTTCCGCCCACCTGCTCCGGCAAACCGGCCAGGAGAAGAGCCATTCGGGCCACATTGCGGTTATCTTCTCCCGCTTGGTTCGCGCATCCGAAAATGACGTCTTCCACTTGTGCAGGGTCCAGCTCCGGGTGACGGTCGAGCAGACCGCGGATCACATGGGCGGCCAGGTCATCCGGGCGGACCGGGCTTAAACTGCCCTGAAAACGGCCGATCGGGGTGCGAACGGCATCCACAATGACGACTTCACGTCTCATTCCACGCCTCACCACCTTATTGTGAGAAAGCTATTTTCGATCATAGCGGTAAAATCCCCGGCCCGAAGCCTGTCCCAGGTAGCCGGCATACACCATTTTTCTCAACAAGGGAGCCGGACGGTAACCATCGTCCCCCATCTCCCGATGCAAGCCGGACAGGATGGCTACAATCTGATCGAGCCCGATCTCATCCGCCCATTCCAATGGGCCGGACGGGAAGTTGGTCCCCAGTTTCATGGCCAAATCAATATCTTCCGCGCTGGCAATCCCTTCGGACAGGGCAAAAGCCGCTTCGTTGACCAGGAGAGACAGGATGCGGGGAAAAACGAGACCCGGCTCATCCCCGACAACCTCAACTTGTTTGCCAAGTTCCTTCCAGAAGAGCAGGCACTGGTTCCAGACGTTTTCGTCATCGGCCTGGAAAGGGCGGCTGATCTCCACGGTTGTCATTTCACTGAGCAAGAGTGGGGAAAAGCCAGCCACCCGCTCCGGGTGCTTGAGCCAGGATGCGATTTCGGTAGCGGTCCGGTGCAAGGCCGATGTAAATACCGGCACCCCGGAGGGAATCCGGCTTTCCACCTGCACGAGTGTATGCTTTTTGACTTCATCCACGCCCGTTTCCACATCGATGACGGCGCGAATCTCCGACGAAAGCTCATCCGGCGTGACCACCCGGAAATGGTAATCCGTGAGAAAATCTTTGACTTCCCAAAACAGGGGGCCCCGCCCGATCAGTACCACACTATTTCTCATAGTTGTAATGCCCCTTTCCTGTCTTCCTGCCTAAGGCTCCCCTCTCCACCATCGCCTGTTGCAAACGATGGGGGCGAAAGCGCGGATCTTGGAAAAATCCTTCGTAGACAGAAACGGAAGCGGCAAAATTGATGTCGATTCCGATCAGGTCTTGCAGTTCAAACGGCCCCATTTTAAATCCCGCCGCGCGCAGGATGCGATCCGTTTGCTCCTTGGATGCCAGACCTTCCCCGATGATGCGGTACGCTTCCAGATGGAACGGCCGGGCCACCCGGTTCACCAGAAACCCTGGCGAGTCGGCCACTTTGACCGGTTTTTTCCCGAGCTGTTTCATCCAGCCGAAGACAGCTTCGGCCAGCTCCGAGTCCGTCTCTGCGCCGAGCACCACTTCCACCAGCGGCATCCGCGGGGCCGGATTAAAGAAGTGGAGCCCCAATACCCTCCGCGGGTGTTTGGTTGCCGCAGCAATCGAGGTGACGGAGAGAGAAGATGTGTTGGTGGCCAACACCGCATCCGGGGATGTAACCGCATCCAACTTGGCGAAGATGTCTTTTTTGATCTCCAACCGCTCCACTGCCGCCTCAATAATCACATCCGCCGTCTTCAGTTCGTCCAACTGATACACCGGCTGGATCCGGCTGATCACCGTATCCGCAAATTCCAAAGTGAATCTGCCTTTTTCCGCCTGTCTGACCAGCCGTTTGCGCAAGCCGTCAACCGCCCGCTCAAAAATCTCCGGTGAAAGCTCGGCCACTTGCACCTGATAACCGGCAACGGCCAGGACTTCGGCGATTCCCAATCCCATCGTGCCCGCCCCGATGACTGCGGGCCGTTGAAATGACCGGGGACTCACTGGCTCTCACCGTTTACTTCTTCCCCCACCATCATGGTGACCAGTTTTCCGGCAAAACCCATCAAATCCTTTGCGGCCGCTTTGCCTTCAGGACTTGCCATTGCGCTCTGAAGCGCTTCCATATTTTCAAAATACATGTCAGCTTGCAGATAATACGGGGACTCTCCACCCATCGGGGTTCCGGTATATTTCGTCACCGTCGCCTTAATCAGACCTGGCATTTTATTTGCAAGAGGAAGATGAGTTTGAAAATAATGTTCATCAAACGCTTTGGCATCCTCCGGCTGTTTGTACAGTGCAACTAACTTGACCATCATTCAAACCCCTTTTCTTGATCAGGATTGTTTGTTCAGCAATTTCCGGCGGTCGATGATGCGCACGGCTTTTCCTTCACTGCGCGGGATCGCCCCGGGTGCATAAAGCTTCACTTGGGAAGTGAGACCGAGAAGGTCTTTCAACTGGTGAGCAAAGCGCTTTTTCAACATTTCCGCCTGTTCGCCGGCCTCTAATTCTCTGCCGATGTGATCGTAGTAATCCTCCGTCACTTCCACCTCCACTGTGAGCTGATCCAGCCCGCCTTCCCGTTCCACCACCAGCTGATAGTGGGGAGCCAATTCTGCCTGAGCCAGAACAACCGGCTCGATTTCCGACGGGAAAACATTGACACCGCGAATGATCAGCATATCGTCAATCCGCCCTTTGATCCGGGACATGCGTGCATGCGTCCGCCCGCAGCGGCAAGGTTCACGGCTGACAGACGCCAGGTCCCCTGTCCGGTAGCGGATGACCGGGATCGCTTCTTTGGTGAGAGTGGTGAACACCAGTTCACCTAATTCACCGTCTGAAACGGGTTCCCCGGTGTCCGGATGGATCACTTCGACCAGGAAATGGTCTTCGGCAATATGGAGGCCGTCTTTGGCTTGCCAGCATTCAATGGCTACTCCCGGTCCGATCACCTCCGACAACCCGTAAATATCCAAGGCATGAATATCCCACATTTCCTCCAGTGCCTGCCGCATCTCTTCCGTCCACGGCTCCGCACCGAAAATGCCGTATTCGACCGAAGTGGCCCGCGGATCTTTGCCTGCCTGAATCATCGCTTCTCCCAGGCTTAATATAAAGGACGGGGTTCCGGCAATCCCGCGGGGGCGGAAATCTTCGATCAACAGGGCTTGTCTCGTCCGGTTGCCGCCGGATACAGGCACGGTGGTGACTCCCAAGCGCTCCGCACCATAATGCATCCCCAGGCCTCCGGTAAACAATCCGTAACCATAAGCGTTATGAAACACATCTCCCGTCCGTCCGCCGGCAGCCACAATCGCCCGGGCACATACATCAGCCCAATGATCCAGATCCTTTCTCGTATATCCGACAACAGTCGGTTTTCCTTTGGTACCGGAAGAGGCATGCAGGCGGACCACTTCCTCCTGTTTGACGGCGAACAGCCCAAACGGATAATGATCGCGAAGATCTTTTTTAACGGTAAAAGGCAGCTTCGTCAGCTCGTCCAATCCATTGAATGTATTCGGATGGAGCCCGGCTTCCTTCAATTTGTCCCGGTAGAACGGGACCGAGTGGTACACCCGCTCGACGGTTTCCTTTAAACGCTGGTTCTGAAGACGGGTGAGTTCTTTTCGCTCCATGCTTTCAATCTCCGGCTGAAACAAGGGCCATCCACCTCCATCCCCTGCTTGTGATTCTTTTATACCTTTTTCATGGCCTCAAACGGTTGGTGACAGCGCTTACAATAATAGATAGCGCGACAGGCTGTGGGCCCGAACAAATTCTCCACCATTCCCTCTCCCGAATCGCAGTAGGGACAACGAGGCAGAGCGGTCGGTTCGGCTGCAGGCGGCGCGATGCCAAACTCCTTTAATTTCTTGTATCCTTCCGGGGAAATGCGGTCACTCGTCCAGGGCGGATCAAAGACAAACCTCACTTCCACTTGCTCGACCCCTGCTTCCTGCAACAGACGCCCGCTCACATGTTCACGGATGATATCCAACGCGGGACATCCCACAAAAGTAGGCATCATCTCTACCTCTACCGTGGAACCCCTGATGAACACTTTACTGACCATTCCCATTTCCACGACGCTGACCGTGGGAATTTCCGGGTCCTTCACATCCTGCAATACATCCCACATCCGCTCCTCTGAAACAAAGCCCATCGTTCTCCCCCCTTCACCAGGGAAGATTTCTTTCCCTTCTCCGTCTGAACTGCCTTTACCAATTGGCTGCCGGATCCATGCGGTAAACCTCTGTCATGGTGGAGAGCAGCTCATCCAGCTCTTCACTGTGCTCCCCTTTCCGCCCATCCATCCGGGGTTCGGGGATTTCTCCCGGCCACATGAGTCCCGCTTCGGAAAAGGCCGCTTTCATCCGGCTTGTCCACCGGCGGCGCAGTTCATGAGTATCAAAAGAAATGATTCCGTGTTTCAGCAATTCCTGCTCATGCAAACCGAAGCTAAGCAGCCCTCCCAATTCCGGCCAGATGCTTTGAACCGCCTTTTCCAATCGCTCTTTGGCTTCGCCGCCCGCTTTTCCCAGCCGGGTAAACCACAGATGCATGTGCATCAGATGATAAACCTCTTCCCTGCGAATCTTGGCTGCTCCGTGAGCCAGCGGCAGGTAGCTGGAATCCGCGATCGCTTGCAGCCGGAGATCTTCGAACAGATCGTAGAAATAATGGCGCGCCACGGAGTAGGCCCAATCTCCATTCCCTCTCTCCAATAGTACGCCGTTGCGCCTTGCTTTGCTGCTCCGGTTGAACGCCAGGGAATCCGGATCTTCTTCGCCCAGCTCGTGCAAAAGATCAAAGAAGAAAACAGCATGTCCCACCTCATCTTGGGCAATGGAGCTGAAGGCCACATCCCCTTCGATGTCCGGACACAGCCCCAGCCATTCCGAATCGCGATGGCCCAACGTGAGCTCATCATCCGCCAGCTGGAACAGCAAATCCTTCAGAATGGTCAAAACCCTCTCATTTTGTTTCGCCTGTGCCGCATTTTCAAACTTCACTCGCTCTCCCCCCTTCATGCTTGTTTTTTTCGCTCTCTCGCTTTGCGCCCTTCTACATAGGCGACAATCTCTTCGAGGGTAATCGCTTTTTCTTTAAACATCCGCCACAAACGGCCATTTTCGGTATAACCGGCTACTTCGCGGTATTTACGGTCCATTTCCCGCGTAAAGAAGTCGGGTTCGTAGGGGGTGGCTGTGATCTGATCGCGCGGAACCACCCAGATGTTGACCGCTTTCTCCCTGCGCAAAAAATTTTCCCTTGCTGTTTGAATGGCCACATCGGGGGAGGGAGCGACCAGGCTGCCGACATGAACATGGTGCTCCGCTTGCGTGCGTTGGATAAACACTTCAAAGATGCTGTATTCCGTTTGCTTTTCTTCCATCCGTCCCACCTCACACCGCTGCTGTCGCCATCCGGGAGCGAATCATCGCTTCGCGCACCCAGCGTTGCCCTTCATGAGCGGTACGGCGCAGTTCCATCCGCTCCTTCGATTTCGGTCCCTCATTGTAGCGCACGATCCGCCCGAATTTTTCCCAATCGGGTTCCGTGTATACCCATTCTTTTTTCTCTTCATCGTATCGAAGATGGGGATCGGGAATGGTGAGCCCGATCGACCAGATGCGGGGCACATATTTATCCAGAAACTTTTGCCGCAACTCTTCATTGGTTTTGGTGCGGATCCTGTAATGAAGCATCCGCTCGGCAGCAGGAGTGACCTCCTTCGGCCCGAAGAAGAACAGCAGCGATTCCCACCAGTAGTTGAGTGCATCCTGCAACATCTGCTTCTGTTCTTCGGTGCCCATCGCCAGTGCCAGAATGATGTTTTCCCCGTGTTGCATGTGAAAGCTCTCTTCCGCGCAAATCCTTTTTAACACCCGGGCATACGGGGCATAAGACGTTTCCAGAAGCGCCGCCTGGTTGATGATGGCGGCACCGTCGACCAACCAGCCGATCACGCCCGCATCGGCCCACGTTTTGGCTTCCATGTGAAAGACATTGTGAAACTTGACCCGGCTTTTGTAGACGTCTTCCACGAGGTCTTCCCTCGTCTTGCCCAGCGGTGCGGCCAAATCTTCCGCTACCCTGAGCAGAAGCTGGCCATGCCCCATTTCGTCCTGCACTTTAGCCATAATCGCCAGTTTACGCCGCAGGGTGGGAGCCTTGGGAACCCATTCCTTTTCCGGATAAGCCCCCATAATCTCACTGACCGCATGCATGTGGATCAGTTTGATTAGCAGATGACGGTATTCATCCGGCATCCAATCCGTCGCTTCGATCTTTTCCCCCCGCTCGATCCGCTCCATAAACCGGGCGTAGCGCACATCCTCCGTCATTTTTTACCCTCCCTTTTCTATTTCTGAAAACCTCCGAGCATCATATCCACGAACCGGTCAGCGATCTCATCCGCGGATAGTTTCCCTCCCGGGGAATACCACTGATAGAGCCAGTTGCCGGCCGACAAAATGAGCAATCGGGCAAATTTTTGGTCCAGATCGCCAAATTCCCCTTTTTCCACTCCTTCAGACAGGATGCGCGCCCAGAGAGCTTCATACTCATCGCGCATCGCCTGTATTTTCGCTCTCCGTTCCTCGCTCAGGGCTCTCCACTCATGAAAAAAGACGGTGGCTGCTTCCAAGTTGTTCTCAATCACGCGGATATGGGCTTTTAAGCCCTGCCGCAACTTTTCAACGGCTGTCTGTTCACTTTCCACAATGGGCCGCAGCGATTCGAGAAACGCCCGCGCCCCCCGCTCGGTGATCTCATATAACAAATCTTCTTTGCTGTTGATATGCGCATACAAACTTCCTGCCAAGATCCCGCAGGCATCGGAAATGTCCCTGATGGTTGTCCCATGGTAACCTTTTTGGCTGAACAGCCGGCAGGCAATGGCCAAGATCTCTTCTCTTCGTCCTACTTTTGGCATAACAGATTCCCTTCTCTTAAAACAAGCGCTTGTTTGTTTTAATCGTAATAGAAAATTCTCATACTTGTCAAGGATATTTTAAAACTGCATGCGTTATTCCTTAGCGTTTCCAGCAACCACATGCAGAAAACCGGGGAAACGAAAAATGGTCCGATTGGGTCATTTTGTTGATGAAATCCCGCTTGAATCTGACGTAACGTGAGATTATAAAATAAACTTGCAGAAAAGAATAGAAGGGGCGTTTACATGTACAGCATCGGGGAGTTTGCCAGAAAAGCGCGTGTCACGGTCCGGTCCCTGCATCACTACGAAGAGATCGGATTGCTCCTGCCATCCGCGACAACCGAAGGCGGACATCGTCTGTATTCGGATCAGGATTTTATCCGGCTGCAACAAATCGTATTATTGAAGAGTTTGGGATTCTCCCTTCAGGCGATTCGCCAAATTTTGGACAGGGAGGACTCATGGGAAGATTCCTTGCGCACGCAGCTTAAAATCGTAAAAGAAGAGCAAGAACGCTTAAAACTGATGGAAAACGGATTAAAGGCTCTTCTCTTTTCTTATCAGATCGAAGGGAAAATAAAATGGGAAACTCTTTTCCAAATGTTTGAATACTCCAAGACGGCCCCTTCTGAAAGGGAGAAGGTTTTATCCCGGCAACTTTCCGGCGAAGAGATGGAGATTCTCAGCAAAGTGCCGAAATTGGATCAGGATGAGCTGGCCTTACAGAAATGGGTTTCCCTTTTAAAAGAAGTGAAATATCATCAACAGTTGGACCCGGGGTGTGAGCAGGCACAGCAGATTGCCAAAAAATTATACCGTGAAACCCTGGCATGGTTTGACGGGGATGCGGAGATGGTGGAAAAGTTCTGGGAAATGATTAAAAATCCAGATGAACATCTGCGCTTCTACCCTTTCGACGAACAAATGATCGAATTCATTGACCAAGCAACCGAGATTTACCTCAGGGGTGAACATGAACGTGTTTGAATGGATCGTTGAACATCGCTGGTCGTTGCTCATCACTGCCGAAGTGGTCTTCTGGGTGTCCACGCTGGCCTTTTTGATCTTGCGCTACGTCTTTCAATTGCACAAGATCAGCTACATCCTGTTAGCGGTTACGTTGCTGAATGAAGGTTGGATCATCGCGCTGGGAGTGATGGATTTTCAGCAAACGGGCAGGTTTTCCACTTATCTGATCATCATCGTTGCCATTCTCATCTATGCGTTGACTTACGGCAAACAGGATGCCAAGCGACTGGACCGGTTCGTGCAGAGAAAAGTGTTGGAACTCCGCGGGCAACCCGTTCCCGAAGCATTGCGCGCCTGGCGGAAAGAACAGCTGTATGGCTGGGCACATACCAAAAAAGAATTAAAAGGGTTCGCTCTTCACATGCTCGTATTTGTCACTGTTCAGGTCTTCTTTGCCCTCCGATACGGTATGACGGTACACCTGGGCACCCTGGCCGAAATGGACTTTTCCCGTTGGGGCGACTACCCGTTGTACGGTTCGCAGATCGCCAGCCAAATCAGCCAGGTCTGGATGCTGATTTTAATGATCGATGCGCTCATCACATTTTCATACGTCATTTTCCCGAAAAAGAGATAGAAGATTCTTTATTTTCTTCGCTCAATCCCATATTATACTACTTGTACGGGTCTTTTCAGAAACAGGCGATGAGGAGTGTTGGTCGGCATGTTTACGCGTCGCAACCGCAAGTACGTGAGCGAAGATGCATTCATGTCCTACAATTTCTGGTTGACCAATGAAGAAATTGAGCAAATTGAAGAACTCGCCAACAAGCATCAAACCCGGCCGGCCGCCGTGGTGCAGGCCATCGTCAAACATGCCTTAAAGCAGTTGCGGGAAAAAGAGAAAGTTCATCATGGTCAAACAACCGATTAAAAGAATACGTTCTTCACATCATATTGAAATGATTTCCTCTATTTTAAAAACAGGACGATTGGATTCAAGTCGTGTGGGAGTTGAAATTGAAATGAGCCGTCCTAACGAGTGACAGCAAAAGGCGGTCCTTTCCCGATTTATAACGAAAGGATGGCTCCTTCGATCTGCGACGCAAGCGATCGGGAAATGAGAACAAACATCCAGCCGGATCGCCCAAAAAAAGGACAGAGACCATTTCCGGCCTCCATCCTTTGTTCCCTCGACGAAACGTTACAACGTTTTCGTCCCGTATTTTTCGAGTTTGTCGTTTGATATCGTGCAACCGATCCCGCTTTGGCCAGACAGGGGGACGGTGCCCTTTTCCACTTTCAATCCATCCGTCACCGGGTCATCGGCGAGAAAGATCGGACCGTTGAGATCGACCGGGATTTGAATATCGAGATAATTAAACAGGTGGGCACTTGCCGTCAGCCCCAGAGTGGATTCGGTCAATCCGCCACCCAATAAGCCCAGGCCGGCCTCCCCGGCAATTTCACCACACAGTTTGGCTTCTGTTAAGCCGCCCATTTTGGTCACTTTAATCACCACCATATCACAGGCTTCCTGACGGATGGCCTGGATCAGGTCGCCGGCGGTCCAAATGCTCTCATCCAAGGCAATGGGGATGACGGTTTTTCTTCGCAATTCGGCGTGACCGTGCAACTGGTTCGCTTTCAACGGCTGTTCAAACACATCGACGCCGATCCGCTCCATTTCCCTGGCCAAGCGGACCGCCTGTGTCAGATCATAGGCCTGATTGGCATCCACCCGGAAGTACAGATCCGGGGCGGCTTGTTTGACTGCCTCCAAAATCCGGACGTCCTGCTGCGGATTCAGCCCAATCTTGACATCCACGGCGAGAAAGCCATTCTCCCTGGCATATTTCGCCTTTTCATAGGCAGTTTCCGGATCGTTGGTACTGATGAGATAAGACAGCCGGATCGAATCTTTAAATGCCCCCATCCAGAGCCGGGGCAAGGGTATACCGTGATGTTTGGCAAGCAAATCATGCAAAGCCATATCCACCGCCGCTTTGGCGATCGGCATCCCTTTATTCCATCCGGCCGCGATTTGCCGGTTCATTTTATGGTGAATACGGCGCAAGTCCCATGCCGGTTCACCCACCAGCACAGGTTTCAGATAGTGATGGATGGTTGTGGTCACCGATTCCAGTGTTTCGTAACTCCAACGGTGGCTGGGCCGGGCTTCTCCCCAGCCTACTGTCCCGTCCGAACCGGTCATCTTCACATAAACATGGGGGGCTCCCTGTTGCTGGTTCCCCACTTGCCCTCCCGAAATGGAAAAATCCGATTTCATCGGCAGTGTTAAGGCAAACACCTCAATATTGGCGATCTTCATTCTTTTCCACCTTCATTTTTGTTTTCTTCCAATGATGCCGCTTTGTTCCATTATTATTCAAAAAATTTGATCTACTTAGAGAATATATAGCAGGTGTTATGAAAAGACAAGTCTATTAAGGGTCTTTAAATCGATATAAATCTTCATGAAATATACTTATAGATACAGGGGCAGTAAAACGTTCTTGAGACATGGTGACACGACTCCCTTTAACCATTTATCTAAGACAGACGAGCGAGAAGCTTTCGCGCATGACGATGAAGAGGACCGGCAAGATCCATATAATCACCTTTATCGATTCGGCGAAGGAGGCGAGTGATCACATAAAGTTGGGCTAGGGCTCCTTCTGGAGTGTCGAGAATATCTTCAAAAGTTTTGTACACCCGTTCGGCAACTTCAGGAATAAGCAAACTATAACAATACAGTGTAGCAGCATCATATCCGGCTGGAGCCCTCCCCCAACCTTCCCAATCGAGGATGGTGAGCTGAGGGGACATTAAGTTTGCCCAATGAAGATCACCGTGGGCAGTGGTCCAACGAGTCACTTCAGATTCAACGTCATCACCGTAGAATACCAAAAAACGACGGTTCACTTCTTCTTGGCCTGTGATTGTACGCTCCGTTTGCCAACTGGAGAGCGTGTCCAGAGATGCGCGTAACTCTGACCACCAGAGGTCTGAGAGTTCCAGGCGCGATCTCAACTCCTGAGTGGGTGAACAGACTTGTCCTTCAGCAAAGGTCATTCGCTCCGCTCGTAATTGAATTTCTCCATCTTCCCACTCATAAACGTCAATTACATAAGGCTTCGGAATTCCTTTGAGTTTATTGGCGACAAGGTTCCCTTCCCACCAGTCTCCTTGTGCCCACCATTTTTTCTCGGAAACGACACGAAGCCAGTGTTTTTCATGCTTGCCACTCACTTTCGAGCCGATGGAACGATCATGCCAGCCGAATGTCGGCTTGCCATGCAAAACAACACGAAAATGATTAGCGGCTTTGGTTAATGCTTCATACATGTATGTTCTATAGTCATGCCAATCACCTGATGGCTCCATGCTACTCCTCCTAGAGAATTTTCACCGACTAACTTGGTGACACTTGATAGGCGAATAGACTTTTCGAACGCCCCGCCCAAAGCTCCTACAGGCAATGGACAGGACGTTAAGAGGTTCGATATAATGTAGCTGATAAAGTGAATGTTTTTAAGAAACCTTGTTTCCAGAATGAGGTTTCTTTTTTTGCTTTTTAGGCTGCCCGGTTGGTTTGCTGACCAGGACAGAATTCCCTCCTCCCAATTCAAACTTAGCCTCCTGGCGGCCCGGTGTGTCGCCTGATGATAGTCACCATGCCAGTCACCTCCCCTCAAATGATCCCAACTTTTCTTATCTCATTCCCCGAATCCGCAGAATAGCCAGTGTCATCGCCTGGTATTCCAGTGCTTCGCTTGATTGGGATTCTTTTAATCCCCTCTTTTCCCGACACATCTTGCAAACCAGCGTTTCCCCGCCCGGTAAGTCGACCAGGGCGCAGTCTCTTCGGTCGCGGAAATTCAAGCAGACCTGACAGAATGCCACGAGTGTGGTAAGACTTGGATGAGGCCCTTTCATGATCATGTCTCTCAATTCTTCTTCAATCTTATAAGAGAGTTGTTTGATAAATTCTTCCTGTTTATGGATTGACATCAAGCATCCCTCTTCATCTCAGAATAAAAATACAATTATTTGTATAATTATAACAGAATTACAACTCATCCAGTAACGGATTGTCTGGCGGGATTTGAGGAAGCCTTGTTGCTACTTTCCCCACAACTTGGACAATATTGCCGATCCGAATGACTTTCCCGTAATCCAGGCGAATTTCCGGATTCTCCCCGCTGGTCGTGTGAAGCGTGATGCTGAATGCCTTCCCAACTTCTGAGAGAGGAGTATACCGGAATTGGCAGTAAGAAACCACGTCGTTGTTTTCGAGAACATCCTCCATGTACGGCATCGATTGGGCAATGACCTGATGTTGCGGGTTGTTTTTAATGTCCCGGATGAAAGCGCTTACTTCTTTTCTCGGCCCTTCAATCCTCATTGTCAGCAATTTTACCACCTCTGAGAAATTTATAAAACAATTGAATGATTAAATATTGATTCTTTTCTTAACCGCATTATATAATATTCAGAAAAGTTAAGGCAAATTTCTAAATTCCACCCAAAAAATATTTATAAATTAGTCAACATGAAGTCTAAGACTGGAACATAACGAAATATCGCTCTTTAAATTAAAGGGTATTTCGTAAAAACGGTGAAAAATCGCACGGTTTAGCACAGAGGCAGGCAAAAATTTTTTTGAGGTGAATGTTTCGATGAGCCAGAATCGCGTGGATCGAATTGAATTTGGTAAATTTGTACGGGAACAGAGGAAAGCAAAAAAACTTCGCCAGGGCGATTTAGTCGATGAATTTCTCTCCCAACCCGTGCTCAGCAACATTGAAAGCGGCAAAGGGCAAGTCAGTGAAGAGAAAATGAAATATGTTTTGAAGAAATTGGGTCTTGAAGAAGATCTGACGAAATTCTATCTCCAGGAATCGGAACAGAATGAAGATTCCATGGATGAGGAGTTGCAGATCAAACTGATTTCCATAGAAAATACCATTAACTTGGTGGGGCCGGACAAAGCCTCGGAAGAGTTGCGGGAGCTTTCCCTCCCACCCAAACATCCGTTTCATGTTTGGGTGGAATATTTAAAAGGGAAGCTCTATTTACGAAAGAAAAATTGGAAAAGGGCTTATAACCATTTTTTTAACGTCATTCATATGATTGACCGGCACTATTCCGAAATGAACCACACGAACTTTAAAAGTGCCTGTTATCACAAGCTGAGTCTGATTGAATACCTGCAAAACAACTTCCATCAAGCGTGGAAATATTCCGAGGCAGCTTCCAAATATTTTGTTCCTGACGGAGAAAGAAAATATTATAAAGATATGATACGCATCAGCAGAGTGATCTATCTTGAAAAGTTGAACCGCATTGGAGATGCCCAAGCCGTATTGGATGACATCGCGTCCGACTCCCCCGCAAAATATAAAACGGAAACAGATCAATATCACAGCGAGAGCAAAGAATCGACACTGAATATGTATGAAATGCAGGCGAAACTGCTGTTGAAGGGAAGGAGACTTCCTCAAGCGATAAAGTTCGCTTTAAAGGGAATTGAGCTGGCTCGAATCGATAAAATGTATGATCGCTCATTTGAGTTATGGACCACGTTGGGAAGTATCTACATAGAGCTGAATAAACTGAATTTGGCAGAATGCTGTTTTACAACGGCTCTAAAACTGGAGAAAAAAATCAAAAGTGAGTACCTTCCGGCATACGTTTACACTCAATTAGGAATGTTGTACTATAAACAAGAAGACATCCCCGGTGCAGAAAGAAAATATTTTGAAGCATTAGAGTATAGCAGAAAAACCAATGATGTATATCACGAAATACAAGCGCTCATAGGATTAGGAAAGTGTTCGATTCAACGGAATAAACGGGATCAGGTTCTTTCTCATTTGAAAGAAGCTTTACGTCTTGCCGAACAACATTCTTTTGTAGATCAAAAAAACGAAACTCTTCTGATATTGGCTAAATATTTGCGTGAAATCGGTGATCCCAATTTTAAAGATTATGCTTTGGACTTTTTTTGCTCCTATGTCGAAACTCTTGAAGGAGGTGAGAGTAAAATGGTCATTAACGAAAATATCAAGCGAAATACCACCGGCGAGCCTCCTGACGATTAAAGTAAAAAACTCGCCTTCAGAGGTGAATGATATGATTGCCAAGCATAATTCCGGTGAGCCACCTAGCACTTAAAGTAAAAAACTCAGCAGAATTTACTGAGTTTCTTGCTAAATCTATTCCTTATCCCTAGTAGTCATTACTAGGGATATTTTCTCTTTTTCTATTTTACCATGCGTGGAAAAATATATAAACCTGGAATGTGTCAATCCCTTTTAATTTCATGTATATCGTTCCCTGTTAGCAAAAAAACGGATACCCATAGCCGAACTAAACTCAGACATCATTAATTCCTATTGTGCGAAGAAGTATCGGAATTACGTTGAAGAATATGAAATACAGTCATGTAAACTGTGAATTGAGCAGACTGATCACGTATCCCGTGTACAGCCTGCTCTTATTTTTTGGGAAGGCATCTGATGAAAAACAATGTTGTCACATTGAGCTTGTAAGATAGGGGTGGAGGTAGCGAACGTCGATTTCGGGTTCATTTCCCCAATAAATGGAAAAAGCCGCTGGGCCCCAAGCCATTTTGTTAAGCTACTATGGGATCGCTACATGGTTATTTGCGGTGACATGATCGTGTTAGACAATGAAATGCCCCGGTTTAGGGCACTCTTTGACCTGTTCGTTATCAGTGACAAGCCCTGAACGCCCCGCTTTTTATCATTGAAGATTAATTTTTAAAGCAGGACGCACACCATAACGGGATATACTGTTATTCGCATAGCTGCGAATACTGCCACTTGTACCGATAAAAAATGCACGCGAAGGCTTGTTTCCTTGTGTTCGCAGCCACCACCAGGAACAGCCAAACTCTTCGCCGTTTATGATGATATAGTTATCTTTGTTCGTTTTATCGTACACATACAAGTGGCATCCATCGGGTTTTTTTGTTTTGGCAAAGTCCGTTCCAACGGCGCGTCGCAAATCCTTGCCGTGTAGATCAGATAAATCCTTTATCTCGGTAACGCTAAGCAAAAAAACCTTATCCTCCGTATCCGGGCACCCTTCTCCGTTGTCCGTGCAATGAGTCGTTTTTATCAATTCCTGTTCGGCAGCATCGAATGCAGTGTGATAGAATTCGTTGTTCAGCCACTTGCGCAAATCACAGTCACGCCACGTAATATCCACGCAATCACGCCACTTAATATCCGCAGACTCGCCATGATACCGTCTGCAATCCAAAATATACTCGCTCAATATAAACAGCTCGCTCCCCGAATTTTGCAGCACCCGCCACTTGATCGGCGTTCTGTCTGAGCCATCCGCCGTCTGCGGATAAGTGCCAAAAGTAATGATTTCACCGAGCATTGCGCTCCGGTGCAGCGTGGGAGCAAGATGATCATTTTCCAATAAAATCTCCTCCTTTTGGTATCTAGCTTAATCGTACAACATTTATGCAAGTGCTAAGATAAATCCGGAAAATCCTTGATTTTCCCCAATAAAGTTTAGCATCGTTACTTTAATGTTTTTCTCTAAGGGGGATGGGGGCAGCCTCTGTCGAGTTGCCGCCATCAGTCCAATAAATAGAAAATGACTTGCTGTAAATCCCTTGAGGTATCTTCTAAGTTAGCCATTACCGATACTCAGGACGAATTTGAACGTTTCATTCCTGAGTTTCCCGTATAAATACGAATGACTTGAGTTGCTTCATATGCAATCTCAAGTCATTTTCCATTTATTAGGTAAATGATCCCAAAATCAACGTTCGCTACTTCCACCCGATTTACGGGAGTAGTCCTGGATCGTTACCCCAACGGAGTCTTGGAAAGTGAGGTTTCTATCTTCTTATTCGGGGATGTGCAAAAATACCAAAGAGGTATTCCGGTATACTTGGAACACCTCTTTTCTATGGATTTTGCTACTTAGTTTTTTATTCAAACTCATTCGTCCCTTATCTGCTGATCTTCGCATTAATGAGAGTCTAAGGATTTGACGGGTTAGTGATAATCAAGTCTTGTACTCCCATATTACGTTTATTCGGAAGTTCAATCATTCCCACTTTATTACCAGTCTGCTTGTTATAGATGCCTATTCTCCCAACAATATCCTGTCTAGGTTGTGGATCATTTTGTGCCTGAGATAGCACGTATATATTCTGAGAATCCATATCTGCCCTTAAAACTGCCTGGTCTCCTGTGCTAAAACTCCCTTTAACTTGAAGTGTCTTTCGATCTATTTTTGTAATATGATTCCCCAACATATAAGTAACGTAAATGGAATCTTGGTCTATGAGCAGATCATCTGGTTCTTTATAAGGGAGTTTTACTTGTTTCATCTCCCGCGTTCCTTTAGTCACAATGGTAAGTGATTTGGTCTGTGGAGATGTTAATAGAAGCTTGCCATCAAGAATTTGGATCTCTTTCCCTATTCCGTATTGAGGACCCAGCCCAATTTCTTTATGCACTTTTAAAGTATCTTTTTCCAGAATATAAAGGGCATTATATTTGTCACTGATTGCATTTCCAACTGCATATACATAATCATCATCCATAGCGACAGCTTCTAGTAAACCTGATAACGTGGTCTTTTTTACTTGATCTTCTTGCTTCTTTTCCAATGTTCCAGTACTGTAATCTGTATTGTAACTACTTATTTCAACACCTTTATGTACAAATATATCTAGTGGCATAATAGGAGTTTCTCTTTCGCTTATTTTCCCGTCAGCTTGGATGGTGATAATACTATCTCCAAATGCAACAGGAAGGAGGAGTTCATTATTCTCACCTCGTTCTATTCGCTTTATATACATCTGTTTCATTTGATGAGATCCTAAAATTTGTTTTTTATCATCTATAAAAACAAGTTCACTATCTTCTTTGGTTGCATCTGTATATATAACAGCGATATGACTATCTGATATATTTTTTATGAGAGGCTGATTGTTATTACAACCTATAATAAGCGCAGAAATGCTGAACAATATTATGAATAATAAACTTCTTTTTCTCACAGAAATCCCCCTAGATAAAAAAGAGCGAAAGTCACCTCTCGCTCTTTTTTGATTTTCAAGCAACCTATCGAGCTTAAGTACTTTGGTCTTTTTAACCCTTCGAATAGAAAACGGTTGTTTGGCTGTCATTAAAAATATCTACTGGCCAGACAGCACTGCCACCATTAGCGTCTATATCAAATCCTGTATTAGTCCAAGCACGCCAAGCCAGTTGTGAGCAATAGAATGCATCTGTTCTTGTCTTATTCGTAAAGAAGTGATTGTATGGGTAATTGATTCTAGCATCTGCATAAGAAGAAACATAGCTGTAATCCGAGCTATCAGCTCCAGACACCCACAGACCTCTTACAGTGGAATATCCTGATCTTGTTTTCCAGTCATTAACCATTTTATAAACCTTATATTGACCAGACACTGGAGCCTTGCCGATACCAAAGGCTTCAGCTACGTGGCTTCCAGAAGTGTATAATACCACTCCCACATGTCCACCAGCCCATGTTTGATCACCACTGCCACTGAAAGAGGGAGTATATAAAATATCTCCTCTGGTCCCTACACCATTAGTAGGAGTCATTACAGAAATTGGATTGAGCCCTTTAGCTTTATGATAACGCTCAAGGGTTGCCGCATCAACTGGCTTCTTCCACTTTGCTGATTTTGTTACTTCCGCAGAGTCTTTCTTTCCTTGCTCAAATCTCTTTCAATTGCGCTTGAGTTAATTGAGGAGTACCTGCATTAGCAAAAGCCGCAGATGTACCACCAAAAACCATGACCAGAGCAGCTAAAATTAATACAATATCCTTGCAATAATAATATTAGTATAGACAGAAAATAAATATAAGCAAAAATTTTTACATTTATCATATAATTGTATTATAATTAATTTTGCGTCATATTAAGGATATTGTTTAAATTATAGGAGGTTGATCAGAGTGAGGAAACAAGTAGTAGCTTTTCTGGCTTTGGCGTTTGTAGTGATGTCTATACCTATAGCTGCATTCGCTGAGGGAGGGAAATTTATTTACAATTTTAAGTACTTACTAAATAGTAATACTTATTATTAGGTAAATGATCCCAAAATCAACTAGGATTGTAAAAGGATTCGAATTAAGTTAAATTTTTCAGGCATTAAAATAATCTCTAGCAGTTATACTAGAGATTATCTTAATGCAAATTGAGTTTACAATTTTAATTTTTTATGACTCCCCTGTTTTCTGTTTAAGATATTCTTCATACAACCACTCTTCGATAATACCGCTTCCAATTAATCCATCAGGGTTTTTTACCTTTAATGCTTCTTCTTTAGTTACAGGAAAAATTCGAGCATCGGGATTATTTGCAGCACCTTTACTGATATAATATACGTCACCATGCATTTTATCATAAAAATCAGGAATTTGATATTTGGATTCATCAAAAGGAATAGATCCTATTTTTTTCCATTCATTGTCTAAGATGCCTGCAACTCCACTTAGTAAAGTAAATACAACCTCTTTCTTCAGCCTTTTAAATTGGTTGATAGAAATAATATTATCTGTGAATATATTATAATATTCTATATACACATCTTCCATCGGCTTACCTCCAGTACACACCATACCATAACCATAAACTTCTCCATCATTAAGTGGAATTGCAAATAGATCGCCTGGTTTATATTTGATCTTTTTTACTTTTTTCTTCTTGATCTTACACTCACTTAACGTAAACCCTTCCATATCTGACAGACATTCAAAATTCATTGAATCTAATGCAAGAGCTATTAATTTGCCCAATTCTTCACTGGTTGGCTTCCTTCCTGCATCCTCCAAGTAAACATTAGATAACTCTTGAAAAGCATCGATTAAAATGTCAAATGGCTCATCGCCTATTAGCAATCTATTGTTTTCTTTAGTGGTTTCTTCCCAAAAACCCATCCTTTCACCTCTTAATCAAAATTTTTTTAGTGCCTCTTCTACGTCTTCAGATAATCCGGCCATCCAATGCCAAAACTTCCAGATGGGGCGTCTGTAAAGTTTTCGATCCAGAAATTGTTGTAATCTCTGGATGTGTTGTTGATCATCTTTTGTCAATACTTTTCCAAGCGCTTCAGTGGGTACATAATTAGACCACTCTTCTCTTGCACATTGGCTTGCATATGCACGATCTGACCAAAACAACATGACTTCTGTGTCTTCCCAATCATTTGATGGCGAGACACACCATCCTTTTTCCGATTTTAGGCCTCACACTGTTTGATTTGAGATAATTCTCTCTAAAAATCTATAATACCTTTTATTTGAATTTATATGAATTTATAGTTAAATCCAGTTTATCAGACACAATACCATCTCCCTATATTCGTGCACTACGTTAGATAAACAATCATTCATCATCTAGATCAACTTCATTATCCAATTCATATTCTTGTTGAATAAACTGTTTGAGATTATCAGCTATTTTTTCCGTTAAACCCGTTTCGCAATCCCAAAAATATATTGCTTCTTCCATTTTATTATTATTTATTTTAAAGCAAAGTTTATTTCCAGTTCCGTTTTCAGCAAATTGGATTAAATCTTCCGGTATATGGGTAAATCTAACTGACGGTTGGTTATTTCTAACAATGTCATCCCAAGTTTTCCTAATATTTTTGGGATCTTTAATCGGATAGAAAATCCATTCACCTATTTCGCAATTATTTATAAGTTTTACGAGCTCTTTGTATTGCGAAGGAAAACTAGCTCCCAGAGAATTTTCGGTAGTATTTAGTGTTTCCTCATCTACACCGGGTTTGCCACCGTAAATCAAATTTATTATATCTTTCATTTCAACTACTACTCCCTTAATACTTGATATGTGCTAAGAAAATTTAACAATACATCGAATAGGAGGGGGACATGGTCCCCCTAAATTTTCACGTTATAAAAACATACAGGAAACTATCTTCTATAACCATGTATTTTGTGATACCTTTTATGATCTTTCCTCAATTGTAAAACAGAATATCTATAACTAAATCCTTTTCTTGCTTCAAAACCTCTTCGATGATGTAGATCATACCCTTGAGGGACTCTTATATTTTTTCTGACTCGTACATGTCTATTCTTCGATTTTCTCTTAATTTCGTTAATATCACGTTTTATTTCCCCTCTTAATGCTCTGGAGAGTTTAGGATCATTTGCTAGTTCTCTTACAATTCTATTTTTCAATGATTTAGTTGATATTTTTATAATTATCAAGTTTTAAGTTTTTGACTCAAAACGAAGAATATAATTATTAGCCTATTTTATATGGGGAAGTCTGAAAAATTAGACAAGCATATGACAAAGTATATTTTCAAAAAAAGCATGCGTTATTTGATTATTATCCATTAAATTCTCCATAGGTTGTTTAATATTTGTATTGATCCATTCGGCTGAACCCGTAAGCAAAACCACAATTGAATCCCGAATACATAATTTTTCGCTGGGGCTCCATCCTAAGAAGAGCAAATATTGTAAAACAGTGGAGGTTTCGTGATGGATAAAGCGGACAACAAAAGAAGGCGTGAAGACCTGACGGAGATCAGCGGCGAATTGCACGGCATGAATGAACATACCGGAGCGATCGATCAAGTCGGCATCGCGAAGACGAAAAAGCACAGCGGGCTGTTGGAAAGATCACCGGAAAAAGAATAATCTCATAAGCATATAAACTCCTCCTTGACGGAATCTGCCCGCCAGGGAGGAGTTTATTGTAACGCGCGCAATCCTTTAAGACAGACTTCTTTCCAGGACTGCTCGACAGAAAAAGAGCCCCGTGTTGATCAGCATTTTCCCTCTACTCGGTTAACCGCAGGAACTCCTTCACATCGGCAAGAGCCAGATGGACGGCGCTCTCCCAGAAATCGGGCCGGGTTAAGTGCACACCCAGATGTTTTTGGGCCAGCTCTTCCACCGTCATGCGGCCGGTATCCCGCAGCAGATGGATGTATTTCTCCTCAAACGCCCGGCCTTCTTCCAGCGCGCGGGCGTAGACGCCGTAGCTGAACAAGTAGCCGAAAGTATAAGGAAAATTGTAAAACGGAACTTCCGTGATGTAGAAATGGAGCTTGGAAGCCCAGAAATACGGGTCATAGCCGCCCAGCGCTTCCCGGTAGGCCCTTTTCTGTGCGCTGACCATCAGTTCATTGAGTTCTTCCACACTGAGCAGCCCTTTTTTCCTCTTTTCGTAGAATTCCGTTTCAAACAGGAAGCGGGCGTGAATATTCATCAGAAACGCGGTGCAACTCTGCGCTTTCTCTTCCAGCAACACCACACGCTCCTGCTCGTTGGCCGCATTTTTGACCGCTGCATCGGCCACCAGCATTTCGGCAAAGGTGGAAGCCGTTTCCGCCACGTTCATGGCATAGTTTTGCACCAGTTGCGGGAGATCGTCCATCACATACTGGTGATAGGCGTGCCCCAGTTCGTGAGCCAATGTGGACACGTTGTCAGGGGTTCCCGAATAGGTCATAAAGATCCGCGACTGCCTGCTCACTCCAAAGGGGGTACAGAAACCGCCGGGCCCTTTGTTGGGACGGTCTTCCGCTTCGATCCAGCGCTCTTCAAACGCTTTTTCGGCAAACCGGGCCATCTTGGGGCTGAAGCGCTCAAACTGCTCCACGATGATGTCGGCCGCTTCGTCATAGCTGATTTTCTTGGACACTTCGCCAACCGGGGCGGAAATGTCGTACCAGCTTAACTTTTCCAGCCCCAGCAGCTTGGCTTTGCGATGTAAATAGGCCGCCAGCAGATCTTTATTCCGGTCAATCACTTCCCACATGGTCTGCAGGGTTTGTTCGGACATCCGGTTGATCTTCAACGGCTCCTTCAGGACGGAGTTCCAGCCGCGGTGCCGGTATAATTGGAGGCGGAAACCGCCCAGGTGATTGAGGGCGTGGGCGCAAAATTCGGCTTCCTTGCCCCATTTTTCCTCCCACTTGGCAAACACGGAAGCGCGAACGGAGCGGTCTTCATGGCTGAACAAGTTCCAGGCCTGCCCCGCGGAAAGCTCCTGAACCTTGCCATCCTTCTCAACAGGGATGGTTACCCTCCCCACCACTTTGTTATACAAATCGTGCCATGCATGATAACCATCCACGGCCAGATCGTTGGCCAACACTTCCTGCTCCGGGGGGAGCTTCTCCATCGCCTGTTCCCTGCGCTCGTTCAGCGGAAACGAGACGGAACTGATCGGTTTGGTTGCGAGAAACTCGTTCCACACCGCCTGCGGAATTTGCAGGATCAGTTTGTCAAGTTCAATCAGAGCCGATTCGTAAGCACTATGTAATTGAACCACCTGGGCGTACAAAAGCTTGGCTTGCTCATCTTTTACATTTTGAGCAGTCAAACATTCCGTAAAGGCGATCGCTTCCTTGAGCCGCCCCTGGATCTCATCGGCCAGGTAGACCGTTTGGACCAAATCTCCGGTTGCTTGCGTGGATTGGGGAACCTCCATTTGTTTGATCTGTTTTTGCAGATGCTCAATATCTTTCTCCAATCGCTGAAGAAAGGCAGCAAATTCTTTGGAACGGCTTCCGCCCGGAAAAAACACATCCAAATCCCATGTTTGGCTTAACGGCTTTTTCATTCATGCTCCCCCTCAAACGAATGATTTACCTGCAATTCAATCATATCAAAAAAATGGAACCGCATTGATATATAAATAAAAATTTATGTCTGTTCCTTTTAACGCTTCTTCCCTCCGCCTCCCCCAAGCACCGAAAGATGATGATCCTGTTCATTCGCATTCCACCATTATGATTAATATTTTGTGTTTGAACAAAAAAACACTTGGCTTCCTTTCGTATACAGGAAAAACCAAGTGTTTCCCACGCCGGACTAATACACCAAATCGATGAATTCTTCCCGCGTAATGTTTCCAAAATAATGTTTTACGTCCACATCGGCCAACGCCTGCTCAATCTCTTGCCGGTCATAACGTTTGCCGATCAAGCGCTGTTCAATGTCCGCGACATCTCCGATACCAAAAAAGTCCCCGTAAATCTTGCAGTTTTGGATGATTCCCTTTTCTCCCACTTCGAGGCGGATATCGATGGAACCTACCGGGAAGCGCTTGCTGTGCCGGACGTTAAACTCCGGAGATTCGCCGTAGTTCCAGTCCCAATTCTGGTAGCGCTCTTTGGAAATCTCGCGGATCTTCTCCCAATCCGCTTCCGTGAGAATATATTCAGGGACGGGAGCCTGCCCTTCAAAAATCGAATCCAGGAGCACCTGTCTGAATTCCTGAATCGTCATCGGCTCTTTCAGGTAGTCACTGATGTTGGCCACCCGGCTGCGCACCGATTTAATCCCTTTGGACTCGATTTTTTCCTGCTTCACATTGAGTGCCTGGACCACCCGCTCCAGGTCGACGTTAAACATCAGCGTCCCGTGGCTGAACATGCGGCCGCGTGTGGAAAATTGGGCATTGCCGGAGATCTTCTTCCCGTCTGCGAGAATATCATTGCGCCCGCTCAGCTCCGCCGGAACACCCAGTTTGCGCAAGGCCCGGATCACCGGCTCGGTAAACTTGCGGAAATTGGCGAAACTCTTCCCGTCGTCCTTGGTGATAAAGCTGAAATTCAAGTTGCCCAGGTCATGGTAGACCGCCCCGCCTCCCGACAAGCGGCGCACGACATGGATATTGTGTTCACGGACATAGTCGACATGAATCTCTTCCACCGTATTCTGATGTTTCCCGATAATGATCGAAGGCTCATTGATGTAAAAAAGCAGGTACGTATCCTCCATGTCGAGATGTTTGAGCGCATATTCTTCAATCGCCAGATTGATGCGCGGATCGGTAATGTTCTGGTTATCTATAAACAGCAACGAGGGTCCCCCCTTGGACTGCGAATCTTTGCCCATTTATTGTAGAACAATACGGCTGGTTTTCATAGATCTTTCATTTTTGCTTGCCAGATTGCCTGTCGTTCACTGCAACTCTATTTCCTTTGACTTCTTTTATAAAGTGAGAATCAGGAAGAAAGGCTGTCCTCAAATACACTTGTTCGTGTAATATATAGGAAATAGAGAACGATTTTTGTCGAAAGGGGCGATCGGCGTTGACGCTCCGGCAAGCGGAAGAACTGCTGCAAAAGTACTACGGGCACTCTTCTTTTCGGCCCGGTCAGCGGCAAATCATCGAGAGCATCCTGGCTGGCTACAATACACTCGGAATTATGCCGACCGGCGGAGGGAAATCGATCTGCTACCAGATTCCGGCCTTGATGTTTCCGGGTATCACGATTGTGATCTCTCCGCTGATCTCGTTGATGAAAGATCAGGTGGACGGGCTCAGACAGCTGGGAATTCCCGCTACATACATAAACAGTTCACTTACCCTAACAGAAATGGATGAGCGGATCAGGGAAATGACGGCCGGGAAGTACAAGCTTCTGTATATTGCGCCGGAACGGTTGGAATCCGGCCGCTTTCGCGCCATCTTTGAGACCCTGCCCGTCTATTTGGTCACGATCGACGAGGCGCACTGTATCTCGCAATGGGGACATGATTTCCGCCCCAGCTACCGGTCGATGGCCCAGATGATCCGGCAGTTGCCCAGAAAGCCGATCATCGCTGCCCTGACCGCGACGGCAACGCCTGAGGTGCGCGAAGACATCGCTTCCCTTTTATCCATCGAGCCGGCTCACATCTATGCAACGAGATTGCAGCGGGACAATTTAAGTTTTTCTGTCAGGCATGAAGAAGACAGGCGGGAGTTTATCAGAGCGTATCTGGAAGCGCATCCGCGGCAGACGGGGATTATTTATTGCTCTACCCGCAAAGAGGTGGACCAGCTCCATCAGGATCTTTCCGGGCAAGGATTTGCCACGGCCGCCTATCATGCGGGCATGAGCGACGAGGAACGCGAACGGGCCCAGGAGAAATTTTCCTATGACCAGCTGCAAGCCATTGTCGCCACCAATGCATTCGGCATGGGAATTGACAAATCCAATGTCCGTTTTGTCATTCACTACAACCTTCCCAAAAACCTGGAATCGTATTACCAGGAAGCGGGGCGGGCGGGCCGTGACGGGGAGGAGAGCGAATGCATCTTGCTGTACAGTCCGCAGGATGTGCACACGCAAAAGTTTCTCATCGAACAATCGGAGCTTTCTCCCGAGCGAAAACAGCATGAATTCGGCAAACTTCAAGAGATGCACAATTATTGTTACACCAGCCAGTGCCTGCAAGCCACGATTGTGAAATATTTTGGCGATCCGGGCAGCGAGCCTTGCGGAAAGTGCAGCAATTGCCGCAAACTGACGGAAGAAGAGGAAATCGATCTCACCACCGAAGCACAAAAGATCTTTTCCTGCATCAAGCGGATGAAGGAGCGTTTCGGGTTATCGACGGTCTCGAAAGTGTTGAAAGGCTCCAAAAGCAAGCGGATTTTGGAATGGCAATTGGATGGGCTCTCTACATACGGAATCATGAAGGAGTATACGGAAAAACAAATCCACCAGCTCTGCCTGGAACTGGTGGCCGAAGGTTATCTTCACATCCGTTTGAACAACCACTCGCTGCCGGTTGCCAAACTGACACCGAAAGCCATTGAAGTGCTGAAAGGAGAGCGGAAAGTAACCGGACTCAGAAAGATCTATAAAGATGGCCCGAAACAGTCCGGGCAGGCAGGCGGCTTGTTTGAAGAATTAAGGGCCGTGCGCCTGAAACTGTCACAGCGGGAACAAATACCGCCGTATATGATCTTTCCGGACAGTACCTTGAAGGAAATGTGCAAACGTCTGCCGCAGAACAAAGAAGCCATGCTCCTCATCTCCGGAGTGGGTGAGCGGAAATATCAAATGTACGGTGAAGAATTTTTGGCCGTGATCGCACAATATGTGAAACAAAACGGCATCTCGCCTCTGGTGACACACGAGGCAGAGCCCGGACAAAGCGAAAAAGAACCCAGCCATTTGATTTCTTACCGCCTCTACCAACAGGGAAAATCGATCGCCGACATTGCCGAAACGCGCGGACTCTCCACGGGAACCATCGAAGATCATCTGTTCCGCTGCGGAGTGGATGGCCTTCCTTTGGATTGGAACCGGTTCATCCCCGCTGAGCATGAAGAACTGATCATGCAGAAAATCGAAGAACTTGGTGCGCAAAAACTGCGCCCGATCAAGGATGCCCTTCCCGAAGAGGTCACTTATATGGCCATCAAAGCGGCCATCGCCAAACGGCAGCTTCTCCTCTCAGCCAAGACATAGCCCATTTCATCCCGCCGTGTGAAATGGGCTGCCTTCGGATATGACCGGTGTTTTCACGAATTGAAACACGGCGCCGTGTTCTCTGATCACAATGCGGTCTTGTTGATCCCCCGCTGCTTCCAATAGCCGCCGGATGGGTTCATCCACCGGTTCGTGGGAGAGCACAAATGTATCCCAGTGAATGGGCACCAGCCATCTCGCCCCTGTATCGAGAAACATCTCCCAAGCCTGTTCAGGGGTGCAATGGGCCCTCAGCAAGGCATCCGGAGCATACGCTCCAATCGGCATAAAGGCCAGATCGATCTCCCCTGTTTCCCTCAGCTTGCGGAAGCCGGGCGTGTAGGCGGTGTCACCGGGATAAAAGATGCGGGTGCCGTTTTTTTCAATCAAATAGCCGGTATGCCCGTAACTTCGATTCCAGGGATAGCGATTCCCCCAATGTTTCACCGGAACAGCCGTCACCTTGACACCATCGTCCAGTAAAACACTCTCTTCCCCGTCCAGCTCCGTCACCTGCCCGAACGGGATGTTTTTGAGCAAGTGAGAAGTTCCTTTTGCCGTAATGACCCGCGTGTCCGGAGAAGCCAATTTGGTAAGTGTCGGGATATCAAAGTGGTCGAAATGAGCGTGAGACAGCAATATCAGGTCGATTCGGCCCGCATCTTCCGGGGAGAGGGCAGGAGCGGTATGGCGTCTGGGGCCCACTTGCCATCGGCCCTCTGAATCCAAATGCTGGCCCACCCGATTCCCGAGCACGGGATCGGTCATGATTTTTGTGCCGTAAACATTCATGCATACTGTTGAATGCCCTACCCAGCCAACCGTCACCTGATCATCCTTCCATTCCAGCGGCTTCAGCCAACGGGAAGGCTGTTTGTACGGCGGCTTCGGGGTTTTGATCGCGCGAAACCAGACGAAAAATGCGAAAAATGCAATAAAGGGAAGGCTTCCCATCACCAGCAAAATTGTGACTATGAGCTTCATTCCTCTATCCCCTAAAATTTCTCGTTTCTTACAACCGTCAATTATACCCTACCCTTTCCCATCCCCACAATCCTTCTTCATCAGATCCCTCCCCTATTCCGATCCTGACATAAAAGGTTTATACCGGCTTTAATATTCCGTAACATTTGGGTGATCCTTAAAACATGCCCCGCCTGACAGGTTCGCCGGATTATGGTAAGCTAGAGATTGTATTTTACGGATAGAAAGAGAGAGGCCATGATCAAGCTATTTGTGAGCGATTTGGACAACACTTTGTTTAATGACGAAAAACAGATCAGCGAAGACGACCGCCGGGCCATTCGCGCCCTGATGGACGCGGGAATTCACATTTGCCTCGCTTCGGGAAGAATGGACAAGGAGCTGGTATCGGTGATGGAACAACTGGGCGGTTCGTTTCACCGAATCAGCCAAAACGGGGCGTTCGTATACACCCGTGAGGGCGAGCGACTGCTTGCGGCAAGCTTTGAAGGCAACCTGGCCCGCCATCTGTATGAAGCAGCCGCTCCGTTTGGGCTGGTTGGTTTCATCAGTATGGAAGACCGGATGCTGGTCCCTTCCGTCACCGAAGATGTCCGCCGGATTGAATCCCGCATGATGTTTCCCGTGGAAGAGCATCCCGGTGTTCTCGAAGAAATCGGCACAACCATTCAGCCGAGCAAAATTTGTTTCATCGGGGACATCGGGAAGATCAGGCAATTGGAAACCCGAGTTCATCAGCAATTTCCCGGCCGCGTGGATACGTTCATCTCGGACAGAGACTGCATTGACCTGATGCCGCCCAACATCTCCAAAGGAGCAGGTTTAAAGCGATTGCTCGACAAGCTGGATCTGAAGCCTCACGAAACGGCATGCATCGGGGATTCCTACAATGATATCTCCATGCTTCAGCTCACCCCGCACAGCTTTGCCATGTTCCATGCCGATCCGGAAGTGCAAAAAGAAGCCCGACACACTGCCAAATCCGTGGCTGAAGCGGCGGAATGGGTCCTGGATTACAATGCTCAGGCAGCCATGCAAGCCTGAAAACAAAAAGAGCTTTGCCCTTCCCACAGGAGAAGGCAAAGCTCTTTGTTTCAGCGATGGTGTATCCGGCGGTCTCACAGTCACTCCCGTTTTGGACACTCAGCAGGTAGTGACAATTATCATTCTGAAACAACTTCTTCCAGCGCTTGGGCAAAGATGCGCCTTTCTTCGGGAGTTCCCACGGTCACCCGCAAACAGCGGTTCAGCGGAGCCACCTGGGGAACGCGGATGAAGATCCCCTTTTCAAACAATGCTTCACGAATCGCCGCCGCCTTTTGATCACAGCCGACATCAATGGCAACAAAGTTGGTGTGGGAAGGAATGGCGGTAAAGCCCAGTTTCTTTGCGAGCTGCTCGTATTCTTTTCTTCCCTCTGCAACCGCTTGAACCACGTGACGGAGGAACTCGGTGTCCTGAAGGGATGCGATCGCCCCCGCCTGGGCCACCCGGTTGACGCCAAAGTGGTTGCGGATTTTGTCGATGGCCCGGATGATTTCTTGTTCCGCCAGCGCATATCCGATTCTTGCTCCGGCCATCCCGTACACTTTTGAGAATGTGCGGGTGCGAATGATCCGGGGATTCTCCAGATCCAGCGGAAGGGTCTCAGCGGCAGGCGCAAACTCGATATAAGCTTCATCCAGCAGCAGCAGACAGTCCTTCGGCAATTTGTCCATAAATTTTTCCAGCGCACGGGCCGAATGGAAGGTGCCGGTCGGGTTGTCGGGGTTGGCCAGATAAACCATTCTCGCTCCCGTCTCCACGGCTTTGGCGGCCAACGCATCGAGATCATTCATGAAATTTTGGTAAGGAACGGTTTCCAGTTTGGCTCCAAACCCGGCCACGTGATAGTTGAACGTGGGATACCCACCCAGCGAGCTGACCACCCGATCGCCCGGTTCCAAGAAGGCTCGCACAATCAGTCCCAACAGTTCGTCAATTCCGCTCCCGATCACGATCTCATCCATCCGGATCTGATGAATACGGGCCAATTCGCTTCTCAGATCATAACATTCCGAATCTCCGTACCAGTGAATCTCCGTAACGGCTTCGGCCATCGCTTTTTGCGCGAGAGGAGAAATTCCAAAAGTGCTTTCATTGGCTCCAATCCGGATCTGAATCTTTTTCCCGCTCTGCCTCTCCAACGCTTCGGGAGGGACAAACGGCACGACCGACGGCAACTCCCGCACAAGGGAAGCGAAAGGAGGTCTGGTGGAGTTCGTCAAATTCTTCTGCATGGGAATTCCCCTTTCCCTTCATGTTCGGTATTTTTAATAGTATAAGCCTATCAGAATAAACGGGAAAAATCATTGCCTATTTTTGCTCTTCTCTCCTGATCATCCGCCCGCTCTAAAAAATTCCAAAAGAAGGAAAGGAACCATTCTCATGAAACTGTACTTTTTAGGCACAGGGGCCGGAGTCCCTTCCAAGATGCGCAATGTTTCATCGCTGGCACTCAGTTGGCCGCGTTATCAGGGACAGACCTGGCTGTTTGATTGCGGTGAAGCCACTCAGCATCAGATTTTATCATCTCCGGTCACTTTGAGCAAAGTAAACCGGATTTTTATCACCCATCTTCACGGAGACCATCTCTTCGGGTTACCCGGGGTATTGGGAAGCCGCTCCTTTCAAGGAACGGAAACCCCGCTCACTTTATACGGACCGAAAGGACTCCGAACCTTTGTGGAGGTTGCGCTTGCAACCAGCCAAACCCACCTGCGCTATCCGCTGGACATCGTGGAAGTGGAGCACGGTTTCACGGCAGAAGACGAACATTTCACCATCACGGCAGGATTGCTGGAACACGGCCTCCCTTCTTACGGATACCGGATTGAAGAGAAAGACCGGCCCGGATCGCTCGACGCAGAACGCCTCAAGCAAATAGGGGTTCCCCCCGGCCCGGTTTACCAACGTTTAAAACGCGGAGAAACCGCCGAACTCCCGGACGGCCGGGTGATCGACGGCCGCGATTTTCTGGGCCCCGCCAAACAGGGGATGAAGGCAGCCATTCTGGGTGATACCCGGATGACAGCCACCTGTTTTGCACTGGCTGAACAGGTGGATCTGTTGATTCATGAATCCACTTTGCGAGCCGGACAAGAAGCGCTGGCCGAAGCCTTTTTTCATTCCACCTCCGTCCAGGCGGCAGAGGTGGCCCGCCAGTCGCAGGTCGGGACACTCATCCTCACCCACATCAGCTCCCGCTATTCGGAAGAAGAATGTGAAGAGATGCTTGCGGAAGCGAGAGCCATTTTTCCGCGTACCTACTTGGCTCATGACGGCTGGAGTTATGAGGTTCCCTCCCGCTGAGCATGGTTCATGGTTTCGCCCGCGCAACCGCGCCGGCTCCCTGCTGAAATGACGAATTCATCTGCATCCCGGCCAGTCGCTTCTGCAACATATAACAGAGGAAGAGACAGGGAAAAGATACAAGCGCCATCCCCAAAAACGGCAGATGAGAGGAAAAGGCATATAAGTAGCCGCACGCCACCGTCAGGATTCCCGGAAACAGACTCATGGCTAACGCGGAATACACTCCTTGGGCGGGCGCGATCGTATCGCCCGGCAAATGTTCGTTGACGAACTTGATAAATGCAAAGTGGGTCAAGCCAAATGTCATCGAATGCATAGTTTGCGAAAGGAGAAAAACCGTGACATCATGGAAAAGGTATACGGCCAACCATCGGATGACCGATGAAATAGCGGCGATTGTAAACATGACCGGAACGGACATGTTTGTAAAGAAACGTTTCGACAAATAGAAAAAGGCGATTTCCGAAATGACCGCCAACACCATAATCCATCCGATCAGGGTATTGTCAACTTTTAATTGCTGCAAATAAACGACGCCAAAACCGTTATAGGCGGCATGGGCTCCTTGAATCAGCATGCAAATGGCCAGACAGATGACAAACGCGGGTGATTTAAATAAATCCATCAACGGCGCTTTCGCTTGTTCCTGCCTGGATTGCACCGTTTTCGCCTCTCCCGCAAAAGCTTGCAGAGATAAAACGGCACAGCTGGCCAGCATAATATATACGATGAGGGTGTCCCCGTAGCGGGAAGTGAGCCATCCGGTTAAAACCAGAGCCGCGATATACCCCACGGACCCCCATAATCTGCTTTTTCCGTAATCGAGCTGATGATCCCTGGCCAGAAGCGTCGCCATCGTTTCATTCATCGGCAATAAGATCGGATAGGTGAGCGCAAAGATCACTGTGACGGCCATGAGAATCTCAACCCGATCAAAGGGGATAAAACCGAGCAACACGACCGTGGAGATGAGCGGAACCCATTTGAATAATGAAGATAAAGGAAACCTTCTGCACAAGGCCGGAAAAATATAGAAAGTGGCGATGGCCCGAACGATCAGGCCCACCGCGACGAACAGTCCGGCATCTTCGATTGAAAATCCTTTGGTCGTTAACCATGCGGTCCAATACGGAATAAATACGCCCCACGTAAAGAAAAAGGTAAAGAACCGGAGCGACATCCAAGACTGCTTCTCCATTTTTTCATCCTCCAGTATCCGTGATCACATCGCTCTGTGCAAATGATGGTTCGTAATACGAAAAAAACAATTGTTGTCAAGTATATAACTGCTCACTCTACCTGTCAATCATCCATTCCTGCGGCTGGTGTGATGGAAGCGGACAATGGCGAAAAGTTCAAATGATGGACTAAATATTCCGATTCTAAATTTAATATAAAATTATCTGATTTCATTTGTTAAAATAGTCTTATCAGAGATTATGGGAGGGTTCGCCATGCAGCAACAGCGTTGTCGCCGTTTCATGCTTGCCTTGGTGCTGGTTTTGTTACTCACTCCGTTCCAAGTCCGGGCAAATGGAACTTCTCTCTCAACCGGCTTAAGCATCGAACAGAAGGAAACAAAAGAGCTGCATCCTTCATCGACCCGTCCGTCCTCATGGGATCATCCTCTTCCGTCAAGTCCTGTTCTCCATCCCGGTACTCCCGCCTCTGCCGGCATGGACAGAGAGCCGCTCAAAGCGATTGATCCCTTTATGCAAGAGTCGATCGAAAACAACGTGATGCCGGGAGCGGTTGTGTTGATCGCCCGCCGGGGCGCCATTGTCAAACACCAGGCATACGGTTATGCCGCCAGGTACCAGGATGACCGGTTTACGCCGATGGACAAGCCGATTCCGATGAGCGAAGATACGATCTTTGACCTTGCATCGATCAGTAAAATCTTCACCTCCACCGCTGCCATGAAACTTTATGAGCAGGGGAAGTTCCGGCTCGATGACCCGGTTGCCAGGTACATACCGGAGTTTGCGCAAAACGGAAAAGAAAAAGTGACCATTCGCCAATTGATGACCCATACTTCGGGTTTCCGCCCCGGCATCCCCCTTTGGCAAATGGGCAAAAACCGTGAAGAACGCTTGCAGATCGTCTTTGCCTATCCCCTTGACCATCCGCCGGGAACCACTTATGTCTACAGCGATCTAAACATGATTACACTGGGAGCGCTGGTGGAACGGCTATCCGGCCAACGGCTGGATGTGTTTATCCGGGAAAACATCACCGAACCTCTGCACATGAAGGATACCATGTACAATCCCCCCGCCTCTTTAAAAGAACGAATCGCCGCCACGGAGTATCAGCCTTGGACCGGACGCGGATTGGTGTGGGGACAAGTGCATGACGAAAATGCCGCCGCTTTGGACGGCGTGGCCGGACATGCCGGCCTCTTTTCCACCGCCCGCGATCTGGTAACGTTCGCGCACATGATCTTAATGAAGGGAAAGTATGGTAACACCCGCATCTTACAACCCGAAACCGTGGAATGGATGGAAGAAAACCAAAACCAGGCCTTTCCCGGCGATGACCACGGACTTGGATGGGAATTGAACCAAGGCTGGTTTATGGATGCGCTGGCCAGTCCGCATGCGATGGGGCATACCGGATATACAGGCACATCGATCGTCATCAATCGGGATCAAGCCGCAATCGCCATCACGTTAACCAATCGCGTTCACCCGACCCGCCAAACGGTTTCCACCAATCCTGTACGCCGTCAGGTAGCCAGGTTGACTGCCGATGCAATCCCGGTTCCCATTCCCGGCCACTCCCCCGCTTGGTTTTCCGGCTACGGGGACCATTTGGACCGGACCTTAACCGCGGAACTCCCGGATTCATCCGGCCCGGAAACACGCACACTCGCATTTGCCACCTGGTATCGCATCGAACCCGGAGCTGACTTTGGCATAATCGAAGCATCCATCGACGGGGTCAACTGGTCCACCATCGGTTCCTCCTATACGGGAAGCAGTGACGGATGGACGCGGCACGTTATTGCCATTCCAAAGGGAATGAAATACCTCCGTTTCCGTTACCATACGGACGCAACGGTTAACGGCAGAGGGTGGTATTTGAAAGATCCAACGGTCACAGGAGAAAACGGGCAACCTCTGTCCCTCACCTGGTCAGGAAATGGATGGGAGATGAGAAGGTAAGCAACCAAAACCAACATTCCTATGTACTTGAATAGTCTTCCCGAACCATCATGCCAGGTTTCGTTGTGACTTCCATTATTCTAAACTTTCAAACAAAACCCGCCCTGTAATCTGAGGGCGGGTTGAATGATTTCCACATTATTTAACGGTATCCGGGGTAACACGGGTAGCTTTCACAAAGCCCCGATCCAGCCATCCGTCGCTCATATCATCGTAGCGGACGCCTCCGGGACCCCAAGTGTGCAGCAATTTACCGTTACCAGCATAAATGCCGACGTGTCCAATGCCAGGACGGCTACTGATTTTGAAGAAGACCAGATCCCCTTTTTGCAACTCGCTGCGGGAAACTTCTTGTCCTACCTCAGCTTGCTGTCTGGAAGTACGGGGGAGATCGATTCCGTTTTCAGCAAACACTCGCTTAACGAACGAGGAGCAGTCAAATACTTTCGTGGTTGTAGTGGGAGCACCGAATTTATACGGGGTACCCATATATTTTTCACCAGTTGCGATGATTTTGTCTCCCCAGCTGGTATTGGTTTCTTCCCCAGCTGCTTGCTGATGGTTTGGCTTCGGCACGACTTGGTCGCTGCTGTTGCTTTGTTGGGCAGTCGAATCAGCGGGTTGGGCATTCACCGGAGTGACCGAATATTTGGTTGTTCCTGTATTTTTCGAATTCAGGAATGTTCCCAAACCCATTTTACCAAAGAGGGATTCGATCAAGGAGTAGGGTTGCGAACTGTTCAATGTTTTGGATGCTGCATCGGCATGTCCGAGCGGCAGAATCGAAGTGCTCAACAACAAGGCTACAGAAGCGACGACAACTTTTTTCCATTTAATAGTAAGTTTCATCGTATCCTCCCTTTTTTGTTGAATTTCGTAATACATCAAACATATTAACATAGACCCGAGGGGAAATTGGCTGTAAATTTTATACATCTAAGAGTAATTTGTCGATTTACATTACGAATTCTCCAGACAAGAAACGCAGAAAACCCTGTGATATCAGGCTTTTCACGTTTTCTTCCTTTTTCTGTCCCCTCCGCCTTCAGGTAACATTTTCCTGGGATTTTTATAGTATTTTTAGTAAAGTTAGTTTGATTTCCGATACCGGTTTTGTGAAGCGGGCAAAGACAGGGGTGGTCAGGCAGCCCTCGATGGACGATCATTAAAAAAATGTTGATAAAAAAGAAAAAGAGGGCACTTTCAGCCCTCAACCAGAAATTCAGCCAGTTTCAGCCCGGCCGGCCATGAACCCATCAGACGGCAGGTTTCGTTGTTGGCTTCTTCTTTTCCGCCGTATTCTCCCTCACGCGGTAAAGGCTCGCCAGCAGAACGAAGCAAAGCAAAGAGAATGCAAGAAAATAGAATAAGGATTTACCACCTGTCCATTGAATGAGCAGTCCCCCCACATAGGGCCCTAAAATGCTTCCGACACTAAAATGCACGGAGGCGACAGCATTGGCTGTCGGTAAATGGGAAGGAGGCAACAAATCGGTGAGATGGGCGAGCCCGAGCGAAAAGAGGGAGCCAACCAGACCGCCCGTCAACCCAAACGCGATGAACAACAGATACACATTGGGGATCAGCGAAGGGATCAGGCCCATTCCGATCGCGCCCAACAAGCATACACCCATCAGCAACTTTTTGCGCCCCATCTTATCCCCCAGGATCCCGAGCGGAACCTGAAAAGCCAGGCTCCCCCAGACAAATGCGGAGATCAAGACGGAAACCCAGGCTTTTGACATTCCTTCCCGCAGCCCGTAAACAGGGAAACTGCCGGCCAGAGCCGTTTCCAACAATCCGTACAACACGGCCGGGCACAACGCGATGAGCCCCACGCGGTAAATTTCGAAAATCCGGACAGACCCCGCCCGGTTTTTTCCCGTATGCCCTTCACCTGTCGACTCTGATCTCCATGCAGGTGAGTCCAGCTGTCCGGCAAAATAAAATGTCACCGCCAAAACGGCCAACAGTACCAAAAACGGAGCATAGAAACCCCATTGCAATAAGTTGATGCCGAGCGGGCCGATCCCAAAGCCCAGTCCATAGGCAAAGCCATATTGAGAAATGCGTTTCCCGCGTTCCTCAGCCGGTGCCGTCAGGGTAATCCAAAGCTGGGTGGCATAGTGAAGCAGACTGTCTCCCACTCCCACCCAAAAGCGCAGGAAACTCCACATCCAGATCCCGGTATACACCGGAAATAAAATGACGGCCACAGTGGTCACCCATAAACCCGCGATAATGGAACGTTTGTATCCCAACAGCTTCACAACGGGAGCGCAGAATGGAGACATGAGCAAAATCCCCGCATATAAGGCCGCAGCACTCAATCCGTTGTGGCTGGAACTGACACCCTGCTCCTCAAGCAAAGTCGTCAACAGCGGGATGAGCAGCCCTTGGGACATCCCGGCTACACCCACGATGAGCACGAGAATCCGAAACCGTTTCACAGACCACGTATGTACCATATCGGCTGCCCCCTGTTAGAAAAATCAAGTCTAGACCGATTATAGAACCTTTGCCAAATGGTCAGCAATACGAAATAATATGCTATAATCCACCTGACCGCAGATCATGGAACTTTTACCGATCATGAACATGGAGAGAGGAGTCAGCTGATGTTGCCGATTGTCCAATCCATTCTGACCAGCATCATCATCTTGGCCGTTGCCTTTGTGATCAACGGAATCGCTAAAAGACTGATCCGCCGGGTGATGACGAACAAGCGTCCGCCGGGCCAGGGAGAGCAGCACCGCATTCAGACTTTGCAAAGCTTGCTCACGAATTTGGCAAGTTACACCATCTTTTTTATTACCATCGTCGCCATTTTAGGTGAATTCAACATCAATGCCTCGGCCATCATCGCAAGCGCCGGGATCATCGGCCTGGCCATCGGGTTTGGGGCGAAGGATTTGGTCAGCGATCTCGTCACCGGATTTTTCGTGTTGATGGAAAACCAGATCAATGTAGGCGAACGCGTAACCGTAAACGGTTTTTCCGGAACCGTCGAAGATGTGGGTTTGCGCGTGCTCAAGATTCGGGCCGATAACGGAGATCTTCACTTCATCCCCAACCGGGACATCAAAGCCTTGACCAACCATTCCCGCGGTCTCAGGCAGGCGGAAGTGGATATTCCGATCCCGGCCGAGGCGGATATCGAACGGGCGATCGAAGTATTGCAAAAAGAGTGTGAGCAACTGGCCAAGCGCCTGACAGGGGTTGTGGAAGGGCCGAAAGTTTTGGGCGTACAAAATATCGGCGGCAGCGAAGCCGTCATCCGCGTGCTGGTTCGTACGGAAAACGGGCAGCAAGCGGAAGTGGAACGGGAACTCCGAAAGGACTTGAAAAAAGCCTTGGACCATGCGGAATTATAAATGTGTTGCCGCAGGAAAAGCATGGAAGGCGAAATGTTGCAAAAATGACTATAATAAAATCATTAGGAAATCATGACTCTTTTATTGAGGTGAACTGTGATGTATCATATGACCGTGTATGATGAAAACGGCAACAAGCTCTACGATGAACCCATCTCCGCCCAAACAGATGAAGAGGCGAAAAAAATCGGATATGCCTGGCTGGCGAAACATGGTCACGAAACAAAACCGCACCGCATTTTCCATACCACCGGCCGCCTCGTCTCCTTCAAACCCCATCAATTCGATCTGAAGAGAGGCAAAGCGACGTTATAATCAAAGATCGAGCCCGGAACGTTACATTTTCCGGGCTCCTTTTTCCGCTTCACTTTTATCTCAACAGCCGCAAACCGTTTAAAATCACTAAGATCGTGCTTCCCTCATGTCCCACCACTCCGTACGGCAATGAGACGGCTTGCGAAAAGTTGAGCGTGATCAAGAGGACGATCACCGACAGAGCAAACCAGACATTTTGTTTTACCACCCGCTTCATGCGTTTCCCCAGTTGAATCGCATGGGAAACCTTCTCCAGATCGTCATTCATCAGCACCACGTCAGCGGTTTCCAAGGCCACATCGCTGCCCGCTCCTCCCATGGCAATCCCGACATGAGCGACGGCCAGCGCGGGCGCGTCATTCACTCCATCGCCGATCATCGCCACTTTGCCCGCGGTTTGCCCCAGTTGTTCAATCTTTTTCACTTTATCTTCCGGGAGAAGCCCGCTGTAGACCCGATCAATCCCCGCTTCCCGGCCAATCGCTTCCGCTGTGATGCGCTGGTCCCCCGTCAGCATCGCCACTTGTATCCCCATTCGCTTCAACTGTTGAATGGCCCGGCAGGCTTCAGGGCGAATCTCATCGCGCAGCGCGATCAATCCGACGATCTTCCCTGCTTTCTCTGCGAGCACCACCGTTTTTCCTTCCCGCTCCAATCTGGCCGCATCTTGCCGGATCGTCCCGTCCATCGATGGAAACATCCCCGGTTTTCCAATTTTCCAAAGCGCTCCGTCATATTCCGCTTCCACTCCCCATCCGGACATTGCCCGTAACCCGGAAGGACGGGTGAGGGGGAGATTCATCTGCTTCGCTTTCTCCACAATCGCTTTTCCAACGGGATGTTCAGACAGCGTTTCAATCGAGCCGGCAGCCTGCAGCAGCTCCTCCCCGTTCATTTCTCCGTATCCGGTCCAGTCGGTCACTTGAAGCTGCCCTTTCGTGAGTGTTCCTGTTTTATCAAATGCGACCACTTGAATATCGGCGAGCGCTTCCAGCTGGATTCCGCTTTTGAACAGCACTCCTTTGCGTGCCCCGTTGGAAATCGCCGAAAGAATGGCCGGCATGATGGAAGCCACCAGGGCGCACGGAGAAGCCACCACCAGAAACACCATCGCCCGGTACAATGACTCTGTCCAGCTCCAGTTCAGGAGGACCGGAGGCAACACGATGAGGAGCAGGGTGGCCAGAAGAATCACTTTGGCATACCCTTTTTCCAGTCGATCGATGCGATGCTGGCTTTTTGGCACCCGGGTGCGGGATTCCTCAATTAAACGGATGATCTTGGAAAACAAACTGTTCTCACCCGTACGCTTCGCCTCGACAATTAAGGAACCGGACCCATTCACCGTACCCGCATACACGTCATCTCCCGCGCATTTATCCACAGGCAGCGACTCACCGGTAATCGCCGCCTGGTTCACCGCAGAGCCCCCTTCCCGGATGATTCCGTCAACAGGAATCCGCTCTCCCGGCTTGACCACCACCCGATCACCCGCTTGCAACTCTTCAACGGGAACCAGCTTTTCTTCTCCCGTCTCCGTGTAGAGCCGGGCCGTGTCCGGCTTCATCTCCATCAAAGCGGACAAATCCCGTTCGCTTTTGGCCATGGTATAGGTTTCCAAGGCCCCGCTCACGGAAAAGATAAAGATCAACAAGCCTCCTTCGGTCCAATAACCGATCGCAGCCGCACCGATCGCCGCCAACAGCATCAGCAGGTTGACATCCAATTCCTTCTCCCGCACAAGCGTGGCCAGCCCTTCTTTTGCCTTCACAAATCCCCCGGCTGCGTAGGCGATCAGATAAAGAGGAATCGCCATCGCAGAAAATCGATCCTCCAAGATCCAGGCCAACAAAATCAGTCCCCCACTCACGAGAGCAGCCGCCATTTCGCCATGACGCTTGAACCATGCCGACAGATCGGAAGTTTTTTGCGGTTGAGACGGTGTTTTCCCCATCTTTTCTATACCCTCATTTTTCCACATCGCCATCGATGCGCTCATTTCTCCTCACCCGTTTCTACATGAGAATAATGATCATTTTTAATCCCCTAATAACGGCGGATGCGACTCCGACCGGAGCCGCATTGATAATGATTCTTATTTTTGTTCAAGGCAACTATCTTTGTTTAGAGAAACATTTTTATAATAATTATAATATAAGAATCAATATTGTAAATACCTATTGCAAAAAAAAGAAGCGGAATTTTTATCCGCTTCAGCCGCATGGAAACAATTTCCGGTTCCCTATGGTTTCTTCAGGTTCACCCGAAACTCTCCCCTTCAGATCCGCTTGTCATCCTGTCCGTATCTCCAATTGTCTCTTCAATTCCTCCACATCAGTAATCGGCGCCTGGCAAGCATAATTCTCGCAAAGATAGACGGTCGCTTTGCTGTCTGTTCCCGCCGCTTTTTCATCCGCATCGGGAATCCAGAATTTCATCGTGTTCACATCATCCCCCTGCGGAACCATGGCGATAACCGCATCCGGCAGATAAGCCCGCTGCACCACGCGAATCATCTCTTTGGTACTGACATCATTCGGTTCGCCGACAATCACGATTTCCTTGCTCGGCCCGAGGGCAAACTGCATCGCCAGCAGGAAGAAAGAATGGGAAATCGGCGAAGAGGCGACCGACTTGGCAAACGCTTTTAACTGCTTGTCCGCTTCCTGTATAAACCGTTCATCCGAGGTGAGCTTGGCCAGCCGGATCAGGTTGTATGCGGCCACCGAATTTCCGGACGGCACAGCTCCGTCATAAATCTCCTTCGGCCGGGAGAATAGCTCTTCCCCGTCTTTTCCGTAGAAATAAAGCCCCCCCTCTTCGGGATCGCCAAACAATTCCAGCATCTCCTTGGTGAGATCAATCGCCTGGTGCAGGTATTCCGCCCGGAAGGTGGCTTCATACAACTCCATCAATCCCCAGGACAGAAACGCATAGTCGTCTAAATAGCCGAGATAGGCGGATTCCCCGTCCCGGTAGCGCACCAGCAAACGCCCGTCTTCTCTCCGCAATTTGCGGTTGATAAACTGAACCGCCTCCGAAGCCGCTTCGATATATTCCGTTTCGCCCAATACCCTGAACCCGCGGGCCAAGGCGGCAATCATCAACCCGTTCCAGGATGTGAGAATCTTATCGTCCTTGAGCGGATGAACCCGTTTGGCCCTGGCTGTAAACAGCTTCTCCCTTGCATCTTCCAATCTTTTTTCGAGCTCTTCCAGGGTCAGCTTCCGCTCACGCGCAATCTCTTCCAGCGAAACATGAATTTGATTCAAGATACTGGTGTGATCTTCAAAGTTCCCTTCCCCGGTCACATCATAGCAAGCGCAGAACAGTTCCCCTTCCTCCTGGCCGAGCACCTCTACAATCTGCTCCGGAGTCCAGACGTAAAACTTGCCTTCCACCCCTTCCGAGTCGGCATCCTCCGCTGAATAGAAGCCGCCTTCCGGAGAGGTCATGTCCCTGAGCACATATTTGAAAATCTCCCTGGCCGTTTGCGCGTATTTTTCATCCCGGGTGGCTTGATACCCCTCCAGATAAGCCAGGGCAAGCAGGGCATTGTCGTAAAGCATCTTTTCAAAGTGGGGAACCAGCCATTCCCTGTCCACCGAGTAACGGGCAAAGCCGTATCCCACATGGTCATAAATGCCTCCCCGCCGCATGCAGTCCAGCGTATGCGTCACCATGTGGAGAGCTTCTTCCTCCCCGTTCTGTTTCCAGTACCTCAGCAGAAATAGGAGATCATGCGGACGCGGAAATTTCGGCGCATCCCCGAAACCTCCGAAAAGATCGTCAAACTGCCGGGCAAACTGTTCAAACGCATGATCCAGCACACCCGCCTCGAGCTCTCCCTCTGCCACCGGATTGAGATAGCCCCTGACTGCTTCCACCACCCGGTTGCCCATCTCATCCGCCTTGCCCCGTTCCGATTTCCACAGCCCGACGATTTTATGTAACAGCTTGATCAAACCCGTGCGCCCGTACCGGTCTTCCTTGGGAATATAGGTGCCGGCAAAAAACGGTTTCTTCTCCGGAGTCATGATGATCGTCAACGGCCAACCCCCGTGGCCGGTCATCGCCTGACACACGGTCATGTACACATGATCCACATCCGGCCGTTCCTCGCGGTCCACTTTGACGGACACAAAGTGCTCATTCAGGATGGCCGCCACTTCATCATCTTCAAACGATTCCCGCTCCATCACATGACACCAATGGCATGAACTGTAGCCAATCGACAGAAAGACCGGTTTATCTTCTTTTTTTGCCTTCTCAAACGCCTCTTCCGTCCACGGATACCAGTCGACCGGATTGTAGGCGTGTTGCAGGAGGTAAGGCGATTTTTCGTTGATCAGACGGTTGGGTTTCCGATCCGCATGTTGTATCTTCATTCGTTTTCCCCTTCCAGTATTTTCTTTGGTTAGTATACACAAAAAAAGCGATGGATAAGTAGTGTAAAAAGATACTTCTGATCCCGTTCCATGAGTTGAATCTTCAATTCGGAGCGGTATCAGCAAAAAAGACGGCTATTTAACCGTCTCGTATGTGTAATCTTTTAAAATATATCCCCAGACCCTTTTGTTCAAACCGGAGAAATTACCGGACTCCATTCATTTCCCGGCGGAGATGAACTTGGGAATGTCATTCACTTCAAAGGCGACGCGGATCCCCGACTCGATCGCGCTCTGAATCCAGCCGTGGATTTCCGAGGTGTGTTCGCCCGCAAAATGAACCCTTCCTTCCGGTGAAGCGATACGGTGGCCGAAATCCGTCCGCTGCCCCGGTTTGAAGATGGTGAACGCGCCGGCGGAGTAGGGCCAAGTGGTCCAACTGTGGTAAACTCCCGTCTGAAAGTGGCGAAAGACCTGTTTTCCGTGAATGACGGACAATTGTCTCAAGGCTTCTTCGATGCTTCGTTTTTTTCCCTTGCTCTCCCAAAGCAATGAATCATCTTCCCAGGTGTAACTGGCCAACATCACGCCGGGCCCGGGTTCGCCGATGCCATGGCTGGGATAATAGGCGAAACGGATGGGAAGGTCGGTGATCGTTTTTCCGCCGCGCATGCCATGTTTTTCCCAAAACTTGGTTTTGAACTGGATTCCGATTTTATCCGACTGGACGTAATGAAGTTCGCGAATCGCTTGCCATTTGTCGCGGCTGAAAGACTCCCGGGGTTCCACCTGCACGAATTGCATCAACGTGAGCGGAATGGTGATGATCGCCAGGTCGGCCGTCAGTTGCAACGGCTTCCTGGTGACGGTATGGATCGCGTGAAGCGTCACGCTGTCCCGGTGCTGCACAATCTTTTTCAACTCGTGCCGGAAAAGGATATTCTCTTTCAACTGCGGCAAAAAAGATCGGGGTAGCCGCTCGTTGCCGCCCTCCACTTCATAGAAGCGGATATCGGGATTGAAAATGATATCCACGATATCCCGGAAAATTTCCGAGAACGAAAGTTCGGGAAACCCCTCCACACCCATCAGGACTTTCAACTTTTCAAGAGCGCCCCGAGACAACGATTTCCCGACCGGATTGTTCAGCAAAAAGGTTTCAAATGAATAATGGTCGTAGTTTCTGGCCACGATATCCCAATTCCGTTCCGGATCTTCCCGGATAAAGTCGACGATGGGCCGGACCGCTTCCTCCAGGAGCTGCTCCACCGTCTTGCCCCTTTCGTGGGGAGCGACCGGGTAGCGCAGGATATCCGGATTGCGTTGGTACACATGGGCGCGGGTTTTCACTCCGTTCACATAATGAATGTCGTTGGGAATGGCATTGATGAACTCATTCAGGGGCAACCGGAATTTGCGGATATAATCCAAGGTCAGATGGTGCGTATTGGGAATACGCATCGCTCCCGCTTCCAAATACCCTCCATGGGTGAACGGAGAACGAATGGAGTAAACGCGCCCTCCCACCCGATCCGACGCCTCCAGGATTTTCACTTCATGTCCTGCTTTCTTCAACAGCGACGCGGCGACCAGACCGGCCATGCCCGCCCCCACAACGATAATCTTTTTGGGGAACGCCGTTTTCTTCAGACCGTTTCGAATCGCCTCCCTCATTTGACCAAGGGTTAATCGCATGGCTCTCTCATGGGTCATCAGCATCCTTTGCCCACTCTCCATCCGAAAAAATGGCATCATGCACATCGTCATCCTATTCATTGGGCGGATGCCCTGTGAATATTAATTTAGAAAAATCTTAAAATTTTTTTGCCGCTATTTTTCGGATTCAGCCCTTACGTGTGGATCCACGGATGATTTGTGAAGGAATCGAATTCTTATAAGTCTCCTTCTTTCACAGCAGCGTGAAAAAGAAGCCCCCGCTTCTTTGGCGGGGGAGCGTTCAAAATTCGAAACACAAATTGCTCAATGTACCAAATTCATACGATCGATGAATGACAATCGGGGTCCTGCTTTGATCACCACTGCCCATGGCCAGAAAGAGCGGAACGAAGTGTTCGGCTCTCGGAACTGCCAGCCGGGCATGGGGAGCCAGTTCCAGATAACGATCCAACGAGTCGATATCCCGTTTTTGTACCATTTCAATGATCCAATCATCAAATTGTATCGCTTCAGGTTTTGGTTCCTCAGCGTCGGGAAAAAGCCAGCGAAGATTGTGCACGGTTGTTCCGTTGCCGATGACCAGAATATCTTCCGATCCGAGACCTTTTAGCGCCCTGCCAATATTGTACTGTTCCTTGGGTGACAGGAAAGGATGGACGGATAATTGAATGACAGGGATGTCAGCGTCTGGATACATATGCCGCAATGCGACCCATGATCCAATCCCCGCTTTTCTTCCCTTCTTGTTTTGATCCCGTAACGATCGAACCGATCTTCGAGGATCTCCGCAATTTTGACAGAACCTTTTGCCGGGTATTTCACCCGGTACATCTCTTCCGGAAAACCGTAATAGTCATAGACCGTATCAAGAACATCATCCGTATACGTCAACGAAAGAGTCTCGCTTTCCCAGTGTGCGCTGAATATCGCAATCGCTTTGGGTTTGAACCGTTGGCCCAATTGGTGAAGGAAGCGTGAATATTCATTTTGCTGCACAGCCAGATAAGGCGAACCGTGACCGATAAATAAAGCCGGAACCACTCGAAAACCTCCTATTTATTGCCGGGTATCAACCTGTTTTGCCGGCTTTCTCTTCACAACAGTTATGGCAAGGATCACGAAAAGGACAATGGGCATGAGCAGCGCCGCAAATTCACCGTTAAGCAAATGGGTTCCAACCGCTCCAACCATAACGGCCGCCAACAAAGCAGCAGCATAGAAAGATGTTTTCCGGAAGATCAGACCGGCTCCGCCCACAAGTTCTGCCAAACCGATCAACACCCGGAACCAATCAGGAAATCCGTATTTCTGAAACGAAGTAACCGCTTGCTCGGCCCCTGACAGCTTGAAAAAACCGTTCATCACAAAAAACAAACCCACGACGACCAGAAGTACCTTGCCTGCAATGTTCAGACCTTTATTCATGTCCAATTGACCTTCCTTTCATAAGTGATTTATGAATAACCAGACTACTGAAAGCACGTATTGAAGCATTGAAAAGAAAAAGCTGATTGGCAAGTTCGGTTTCACCTTACTTACTTTCTGTAATAAAAATATATAATAGTAACTAACATATTTCAAGTAACTTTTATAAATATAACCATGATCAAATCAGAGGGATTTATCCGTTTGAAACAACAAAAGAAATGCCCTGTTAACGAAGCAATGGAGATAGCAGGAAAGAAATGGTAATTATGATTTTGTTTCAACTTCGATCCGGACCGAACTTTTTGTCAGTTGGAAGGGGATACCCGTATGAGCGGCCGTCTTCTGTCTGAGTGATTAAAGGAGCTCGAAGCTGCCGAAATGGTCACCCGTATAATTGATCCTGAAGTCCCCCAGTCGAATATAACTGACGGAAATAGGCAGAGAAGTTGAACCGATCATGAGGGAAATCGGTCCGTGGGCATCCAAATGGCCGGGCTGATACCCGGAAACAGCCCATCGTCATAAAAAGCTTGATTGCCGGCTCTTACACAAGTACGATAATCAAACTAAACAGAAAAGTGTCATAAACTTCCAAGTAGGCACATGAGAATGATATTATTCATTGGAGAGGGGCAAAAAGGCACGATCAAGGAGGAAAACAATGGGCAGCATCAATCCCGAATACACAGACCTGCAGATTACATGCGCTGAAGATTGTGGGAATGCACCTAAAAAGAAGGTTCTGAAAGAATTCAACATAGCTTTTGTACAAAGGGATATTGGCTTTATTACTGAACATATTGCGGACAATCTATTGTGGAATTTAGCAGGCAGCAAACAGATCCAAGGGAAAGATCGGTTTGTCGACGCTCTTCAACAAATGATGGTTCACAGAGCCACAGAATTATCGATCAGCAACATCATCACGCACGGGAACACCGGTTCTGTGAATGGTGTATTTAAAATGGAAAATAAAAGAGAATTTGCTTTTTGTCATGTATACCGCTTCAGCAGTGCAGGCAAAAACGCAAAAGTAAAAGAAATAACTTCGTATATCATTGAAGTATCCTAAGCAGTTTTTCGATTTTGTCAGATTTCCGTTACTTGCGTACCCCTGCTTTTTCTCCGTGAACAGCACTGATTTCATCGTCGCGTTGTTTTACACATTGTCACCGGTAGCAGGAAAGGGAGGATCGACTGAACCATCCGGCGGGTCATGTATGATGAGTGCCAACCGTAATCCGGGAGTCCCAATCAAGTGCCCTGTCTGGTCAGCTCCCACTTCTGCATGTTGTCTTCTACAACTGTGCGCTGCATGTTGAGCTTTTCAAGAACGCGCACGGAAGGTGCGTGATCGGGCAGACATTCGGCGATCACTTTCTTGACAGCAGAATGGGAAAAGGCCCAATTGATCAGCAGTCCCGCAGCTTCTGTAGCGTATCCGTTGTTGCGGTAGGAGGGAATAATGCCGTAGCCGATTTCAACGGTCCCGGATTCGTCCGGCTTTCCTTTAAATCCCATATCTCCCACTACCGTATTCTCTTTCTGATGAATAGCGATCCAGATTCCCCAGCCTAGCATCTCCGGATCAGCTTCCAAGCTGCTCAAATACAACGGAACAATGTCTTTCGTATCCTGTGTCGGCCATTCTGATGGTACTTTTGCTCCCAGTAGACGGCTCAATTGATCTCTGTCTTCATCGAAGATAAGCTTGGCAATCCGGACCGAACACGGAATCAATTTTATACGTTTTCCTTTCAGTATTATTTTTCTTTCCCTCATTTCGCACTGGTGCTGTACTGTGCAGAACTCCAACGACTTCCACATCCTCTACTTTTAACTGTAACGGAACAAGGCATCGTAGCACAACCCTTTTATACTGAAATTTCAATCAATTATATCTATTTTGCTCGTTTGCCATTCATTTTGGATATCAACTCAGAAGATCATGAGAAGAAACTCTTCCTCTCGCGATTAACGATGTTGACCGGCTTGCAACATAAAAATTGGAAAACGCTCAAAGAACCGATTATGCCTACTAGGCCGGTCCGCATCATCCGTCATCAAGACAATAATCCCTACCGGTTAACAAACAACCCGGCCCACTCCGGAATGGAGCATGCCGGGTCCGACTGCGAAGGGGTACTAGTCTGGCAACTCATTCACTTCATGGGCGGGAATACGTATATCCAGACAATCATCGTCCGGATCCGTTGGTGCTGATATCGATTCTTCTTCCGTGAAGAAAAATTCATTTTCTGTTGCCTCGCGGGGATGTTTTGGTTCGTGCATGGAAACCCTTCCTTTCTCCGATGATTTTTAGTTTTGCCGGAAAGTCGGGTTTCATGTTGATTTTTTTCTTGTCATTCCGATATGATTGCGGATGTGATGCAGTTTATCCGGATTTCGAACAATATAGATCGCTTCAATTTTTTGGTCGGTAAATTTGCAGCACAGGGTGCTGTCCAGCTCCTCACCCCGAAACAAGAGCAATCCGGGGGTGCCATTCAGGTTGACGATGACAGAATGGTCCAGCTTCGAATTTTTGCTGTATACACCTTGCAAAAACAGTAACACCCGGTTGGACGATTGGATGGGATTGATGGCTGCTTTGACTTTGCCCCCACCGTCCGTATAGAGAATCACATCCTTGGAAAGAAGGCGGAGCATCGCTTCTTTGTCTCCTGCTTGGATCGCTTGGACAAAGCGTTCCAAAATCCCTTTGTGTTGTTTGTAATTCGCGGACGGTTCGGGATCGCGGGCATCCAGCTTTTGCTTGGCCCGGCTGAAAATCTTGCGGCAATTCTCTTCACTTTTCTCCACGATTTCGGCAATTTCCCGGTAATCGAATTGAAACACTTCGCGCAAAACAAATACAGCCCGTTCCGTCGCGGTAAGGCGTTCCATCAGGACGAGATAGGCGATGCTGAGGTATTCACGGGTTAACACTCTTCGATCGGGTCTCTCGGTTTCTTCATCGATGATGATGGGTTCGGGGAGCCAGGGACCCATGTAGCTCTCCCTTTGTTTGCGGGCTGATTTCAAGTAGTCGAGGCATCGGTTGGTAATCATCTTGCACAAATAGGCTTTTACATCCTCAACCTGTCCCCGCTTCACTTTTTCACAAGAAATGAAGATTTCATGCACCATATCTTCCGCATCCGTCACACTGCCCAGCAGTCGGTAAGCAAGGGAAAACAGTAGGGGTTTATAGGTTTGATAGAATGTCGGTGTGATCTCTATGAAGCTCACCCTCTTTCCATTCATGCTGAATCAGCTGCGCGGCCGCTCTTTTTGCGCTGCTGATGGCAGCATCTGCGAGCAACCCGTCTTTGCCCAACCAATCCCCGGCGAGAAACAGACCCGGGATCCCGGGAACGATGGTGCTCTCCTGATCCAACCGCCCGGCTCTCAGGGGGGTGATCAATCCGTGTGAAGCCCTGATTCGCGGCAGATATCTCATGGTGATCAACTCCTGTTGCCAGCCCGGCTGAATGAGGTTGAAAAACTCTTCCAGCTCCCGTTTGGGTTGATTCGCATCCGCTTCTTCCCGTGAACTACAATATTTATAGAGATGAATGACTACATGATCCGGGTTTTCCGTGAGGCGGGCCACTCTGGAATGATTGGAATAATAGTAGGGTTGTTCCAGATGAAGAGCAAAGGAAAGCTCCGGACGGGGCAACCGCCGCAATGCCAGGTCGAGACAAGCTCCCTCAATGGGGATGAGCTCCTCTTTCAAGGCAGCCAGGCCGGTTTTGTCTGCTTCCTCAACCATTTGAAACGTTTCAGCGGGGCTCGCTGTGGAAATCACATATTTAGTCCGGATTTTGATGTCATCGGCGAGTCTCACTACCATTTCCGGATAAGCCCCACGGATCTCAGCCACCTTTGCCCCCGAACAGATCCGTACCCCGGCCTGAATCGCTTTTTCCTGCAAACTTTGAATCAGCGTTTGCCAGCCTCCGTGAAGATAGAGCACACCGTCGGAAGCCATTTGCAATTGCCGGATTACAATCCCCGCACTCACGAGTTCCGGTTCATTCGTATAAGTGGCCAGGCGGCAAAGAGTAAGGAAAAACTTCTTTACTTTTTCATATTGGATCTGTTCACCGATCCACTCTTCCAAACTGATGCCATACAGCTGTGTATAATCCGTCTTATAAAGGCGTTGAAGAAAGCTTCCCAGCTCTTTTTTCTCCTGCCAGGCAAACAGTTTGGATGTGAACACGGAAGCCGGAGAGAGAGGCATGGGATGAATCGTTCCTTCATAAACCAATTTACCGTTGATTTGAGGAGTTCCTCCCTGCGGTTCGATTCCGAGTTCAGACAGAATTTTCATGCCCGCCCCTTTTTTATAGAGGGCATGGGGGCCGAGATTAAACAAACAGCCGTTTTTGTCCTGGGTTTGAGCTCGCCCTCCCATACGGTCCGCCTTCTCGCACAGAAGCACCGATTTGCCGGAGCGCCCCAGAAATGTGGCAGCCGTCAGACCGGCCAATCCCCCGCCGACAATGACTGCATCCCACTTATGATCTTCTTCAAATAACCGTTTCATCATCATCCACTCCCAACTTCATTTTCACTCCCTATGACGATGAAACCGGCCGTTTTGTGACAAAAATCGACAGGGAACTGAACGAGCGGGGAAAAGAAACTCGAATCAATCTCAATCAAAAAAGATTCTCCCCATCCATTTGACGGGTAAGCGAATTCCTTTAAAGACAGCGTTTCCTATCATATGGATCAGTCCTTCTTCAACTGCATCCCGCACCCATTCCCTGATTCGCCCTCTTTCCAAATTCTTTTTATCTGATTTCTTTTGATCTTCCATGCTTCATTCTCCTTATGTAACCGAGTACTTTTTTGAGTAATCACCCGCTGGACTAAGAGCCAATTTTACCATTGTTCAGACTCTAACATGATGGAGATAGAACCCTTTGCATCCATTTGCTATCATGAATGTATAGACAAAGTTCATATCTGACACTTCATGAAAGGAAAACCTGATCCTCCATTTCGATTCTCGCAAGGAAAGGAATTGATGATCATGGGACTCCTTCATCATGACGTGACATTGCTGAACTTTGATGACGCTTATCTCTGGCAGCGCAAGCTGTCCGGCTTTGCCGGCGAGTGGATCGATCTTTCGGATGTCACCGAGGCCAACCTGTTTTGCGCCGACCGGGCGTTAACGGAAATCGGGAACAGGCTGTCCGGCCGCACCCGCCGCGGCATCACGTTTATCGGAAACGGAAATTATCACTATGTCACCTATCTTTTGCTCAGCGAGATCAACCGTCCGTTCAGCCTAATCTTATTCGACAACCATACGGATGCAAAGCTTCCGGGCGGCGTGCCGGGGTTGTTGTCTTGCGGATCGTGGGTGTCCGAAGCGGTCCTTCGCTTACCGCATCTCCGGCAGGCGGTGATCGTCGGTGTCAGCAGAGAGCAGAATCTCGGTCCCCTCGATACACAAAGTAAAATCGTTCTGTGGCCAAACGCAGGCGATGCGGAGAAGCTGCTTGCCGGAATCCCTACCGAAGACATTTACATCAGTATTGACAAAGACGTTCTGGATCGTGCGCATGCCGTCACCAACTGGGACCATGGAAATATGCATTTACGGGAACTGCTCAAAACCCTGCAGACGCTGATCCGGGAGAAAAACGTCCTCGGAATCGACATCTGCGGAGAACTGCCGCTGACGCCTGCCGACATCTGGCGTTACGCCGACCAAGTCCGGCTGAATGAACAAGCCAATCTGGCCATCCTTCACTCGGTGCTGTGCGCCTGATCCGCTTATCGGATCGCTGGATTTCCGCTCACACCGACCGTGGGCGGGCCACCCCGATTGGCGGGAAATCTCCTCTACATAAACGTCCGGCCCGATTCTTAGCCGGTTTGGAAAACGATACCCGGTCCAAAAATGAGTATAAGTTCTTTTGTGGTTGGTGCTTATTCACGCCTGCCGGATCTGTACGAAAGAACGATGGAAAATGAACATCCTCCCCACAAAACCCTGAGAAAACAAAAAAGAGCTTTCGGTTTCATACCGAGAGCCCTGTCCAGACACAAGGAACTGAAGGGGTTATTCAGTGCAAAGGTTTATCGTCGTCTTCGTCATCCGGGGGAAACCCATATCCAAATTTTCGATAAATGTTTTCCACCTCGTTATGAATTCGAAGTGCTCGCTGCGCCAAGGCGATTTTAAGACGATCATCCAATTCTTTTAGTCGCTTTTCGAGGTTCGATTGCAGTTTATTCCTGGACCCTTTAACATTAGGGTTGGGCTTATGCGCACTCATTTTCGAACCTCCCTTAGTTAAGACCGGAATCGTTCCTTTGTCACCCGACCCGAACTCTTACACCGCTGCCGATGTTGACCGGAAACGTGCCGAATCGTTTCAGAGGTAACTTTTCAGAACAATCCGGTGACAAAACAATAGAACTTTTGACTAATGATTATACATTTATTATACAGAAATCATTTCTGTTTTTCATCCTAAGGAGGTTTTTTAACAGAATGCTAATACAAAGACGGGAATGATCCTATTATTTTTAATGTTCATTTTATTCTTAATCCTATTCAGTCCATCATGAATGGACGATCCCTTCATTGAAAACGCAATGAATTGATTTTCTTTTTTATACCGGCAAAATCATTGTCATTAAATACAAATAAGGAGGTCAACCTGAAAAACCGGTTAACCTCCGGCCTGCCCCCTTTGCGTGAACACAGGGGTAGCTAGCAAACAGTTCAACGATGAGCGGCTAAACAGGAATCACGGCATCAAGGTTCCCCTGGCCACCCGTTTCCATCCCTATTCAATCCATTTCCGTTCCAGCTCCCTAAATTTACCCTGCAATTTCATCTCTTCCACCCAGAGATTGACCCAATTTTGAAAGTCTAAGTCTCCCCGGTGCATGAGATACCCTTTTTCATGGACCGTAAAGGGACGGTCGGCCAGCGCGGCGTACAAACGCTCATCTTGTTTGGCATAGAATCGGGCTTCCACGCTGTCCGTAATCATCACATCAAATTTTCCTTCGGCCACCAACTTTGGGATGTCCAGGTTATTTTCAATGATCGTCACCTGGGCATGCTTAATATTCTCCCGCACAAATTTTTCATTGGTTCCGCCGGGATTCACCGCGATTTTGACCGAGGGCTGATCAATGTCCTGCAGACTTTTAAAACGCTCTTTATCTTCTTTCCGGATCAAAGGTGATTTCCCGTCCCGTATGTAAGGGGCCGAAAAATGAGCCCTCTTTTGCCGCTCCAGATTTCTTGAGATTCCGCCCATAGCCAGATCGAATCGATCCTCTTGAAGATCGCTCATCAACGTGGGCCACGAGGTCCGGACAAATTCCACCTCTACCCCCAAACTACCGGCCAACATTTTGGCCGCATCGATGTCATATCCTTCATACTGTTTGGTTTCGGGATTCCAATAGGTAAACGGCTTATAATCCCCTGTCGTGCCAATACGGATTTTGCCTTCTTTTAAAATCTTGTCCAACCGTGATTTTACCGGATGATCCCACCGGGATTTGGCCGGTTGATCGGCGACTGCCGCTTCGCTGTTCAGACCAAAAAATACCCCTGCAAAAAATCCTGCAGTTAACAGCATCACACTCACCAACAAAGAACTGAACCGCCTGCTCATGATTTCTCTCCTTTCATGCTTTCATCAATAGAACATTAAACAAAAAATTCAAAAATCCCTGTTGGTTCAAGGAGGTCGAGCGGTTTCAAGGCAGGATCAAAATCGGCTTTCTCTTTGGTCCCGTCCACAATCCAACATCATACAAGCCGGGATCAATGGGTTTCCCCCTGACGTGTGTCCCCGCCCTGTTCGTCGGCGAGTGAAAATGGAACCCTGCATATTTTTGCTAATTTCTGCAACTCCATGCACACATCTCCGGACAGGGGAATTCCGTTTTTCCGCCGGTCTTGCCACCTGCGAAAGCGGCGCTCCCCAGGGTAACAGATTTCTTCCGCATGCTTGGCCAAAGGAATGGCTTTTAATTCTTTGATGAATTGATCAAGCCGGTCATAATATGCCTCGATCGGCATCCAATGGGCAATATTAAGCAGGATAAAAAAATGCCCGACATCAGCTGCCCCGTGACGGTCATGATAGATGCTCTGCACATGGGGGCCAAAGCCTGCTCCGCTAAGCACCCCCGCCAAAATCTCGATTGCGGTCGCCAGCGCAAATCCTTTGGCACCTCCAAAAGGCAACACCCCTCCTTGTAGTGCGGCAACCGGATCCGTGGTTACCGCTCCATCGGCATCCACTGCCCACCCGGACGGGATCTCCCTCCCTTCTTTGGCAGCCAGAATGATTTTTCCGCGGGCCGCTACACTGGAGGACATATCCACAATCACGGGAGGGCCTGATCTCACGGGAAAGCCGAAGCCAATGGGGTTCGTGCCGAGATAAGCCTGCCTTCCGCCGTGGGGAATCATTCCGGACGGGGAATTGGTCATTGCAATCAAGATCATCTCTTCGCGACAAGCGTGTTGGCAATAATAAGCGGCTGTTCCATTATGATTGCTGTGGTGAACGGCGATGCCCGCAATCCCCGTTTCTTTGGCTACAGGGATCGCCGCCTGAACGGACCGGTAGGAGACCACTTGGCCTAAACCGTTATCTCCGTCCACTTTGATTACCGAACCGCTTCGCTCGATCTTGATATCCGGATTCTTATTGATCCGCTGATCCATCAATCGCCTGGCATAGATCGGCAGCCGGCTGATTCCGTGGCTGTCGGTTCCCTCCAAATTGGCCTGGACCAAAGAATCCGCAGTTACTTTTGCATCTAACTCGGGAACACCCAACCGGCGCAAGATTCCCTCCGTCAACTGTATCAATTCCTCCGCTTTACAATAGCGCATGATCCCATCACCACATTTTTATTGATCTGGTATCCGTGAGACGCCCAAGCTCTTTCGAAAACGCATTCCGCAACGGCTCAATGGGGAACAGATAGATGAGAATACGTATCTTTTGTTCCTACATCTTCGTTGACTCCACTGTAATCGCCAATACAGAATCATATGTTTCATTAGAATTTTACGCCATTTCCATTCCCTTTACTTCTAAATGCGATGATGATATATAATTTATAATATATTGAAAATTGATAAAATAAATGTTTAAATAATTGTAGTTTGATCCGCTGATCTGTTGCATCCCGGCAGATGCGAAATGAAATGGGTCATCCAACAGGAGGGGTGTCATGTCTCAAAGAAAGATCACGGCGGACAGGGCAGGCGGGCTGCTGGGGATCATCCTGGGGATCGCCGCACTCATCGAGGCGGTCCGGTTGTATCCGTATCGATCCAGCCCGATGGTCGGCGACCATACGATGCCTGCCCTGTTGGGCGTGATACTGGTGGTGCTGGGAGCGCTGTTGCTGTTTACCAAAAGGAACGGACCGGAAGATGTGCCATTTCCGGCAAAGCCCCGGTTGAGCGTGATTCTGGGGTCTATCGCTTTAATGTTCGCTTATCGGTATTTGATTCCTCTCCTGGGATATGCGCTCAGCACACTCCTGGTCTCCTTTGGCTTATTCAAACAGATCGGGCCGTACCGCTGGCACGTGTCGCTGGTTTTTGCCATTGTACTGACGGCGTCGATCTACCTGATCTTTGCGGTGTGGCTAAAAATTCCGTTTCCCGTCGGTTTGTTTAAACTCTAGCAGGAGGGGGAGAGCATGGAAACTTTTGAGCTGCTGCTTTCCGGTTTTATGCAGGCGATGACCCCGCAAAACTTGCTGATGGCGGGAATCGGTGCGCTGGTGGGCACGTTTGTGGGTGTATTGCCCGGGTTAGGGCCGACATCCGCGATTGCCATCCTCCTCCCCTTGACGACAGTGCTGGAACCCACACAGGCGATCATCATGATGGCGGGCATTTACTACGGGGCCATGTATGGAGGGTCGACCACAGCGATTTTGCTGAATATCCCCGGCGAGGTTTCTTCCGTGCCCACCTGCCTGGACGGTTACCCGCTGGCGAAAAAGGGGAGAGGAGGACCTGCGTTGGGAGTGGCGGCCATCGCCTCCTTCGCCGCCGGTACGCTTGGCGTGATCGGCCTGGTCTTTTTCGCTCCCTTCCTGGCCGATCAGGCGTTAAAGTTTGGTCCGCCGGAGTACTTTGCCCTGATGCTTCTGGCGTTGACGGTAATGATCAATCTGGCCGGCAACTCCATCGTTAAAGCCTTGATCATGGGGGTGTTCGGCTATCTGCTGTCCATGGTGGGAATCGGCCCTTCTTCCGGAATGCCGAGGTTTGCCTACGGAAGCAACGACTTCACCGGCGGTTTTGAGATGATCAGTATCATCATCGGCTTGTTTGCCGTCACCGAGGTATTGAAGGGAATTGAAGAAAAGCGAACAGCCGTCTCATTCGGCAACATCGGCAGCATTTATCCGAGCATGGCGGATTTGCGCAAAAGTGTGAAACCGATGTTTCAGGGAGGATTGGTGGGCTTTCTATTGGGCTTGTTGCCGGGATGTTCGGCGGCGGTTAGCACGTTTTTGGCGTACGACCTGCAGAAAAAAACATCCAAACACCCCGACCAGTTTGGCAAAGGAGCGATGGAGGGAGTAGCGGCTCCTGAAGCGGCCAATAACGCGACCAGCTCCGCAGGTTTTATCCCGCTGTTCGCATTGGGGATCCCTGCCTCTCCTCCATTGGCAGTCCTGTTGGCCGGTCTGATGATCTACGGGCTCGCTCCCGGTCCGGTACTGTTTGAACAAAATCCCAAGTTCGTTTGGACAGTGATCGCCAGCATGTTTATCGGCAACCTCATGCTGTTGGTGCTGAATCTGCCGCTGGTTGGCATCTGGGCCCGGTTGACCCGGGTACCGTACGGGATCCTGGCTCCGGTCATCCTCATGCTAAGCACGATCGGCGCTTACACGGTACGCAACAGCCTGTTCGACGTAAGTGTCGCCCTCGTGTTTGGCGTGTTGGGCTATCTCTTGCATAAATATCGCTGGCCGGTAGCGCCGTTGATCTTGTGCTTTATTCTCGGGCCGATGCTGGAACAATCATTTATACAATCGATGGCCATGTCTGCCGGCAATCCCCTGATTTTCTTCAAGCGTCCACTCTCTCTATCCATTATCGTGCTGTCCGTGGCACTGCTGTTTCTCTCGCTGAACTTGATGCGGCGCACCAAACAGCGGGTGAGGCAAGAAACCGGACAGCAGGCGGAGATTGCCTGATGTCCTTTCCATCGAGGGGGTTTTAAACCAATGAAGAGAAACCGTTTGCCGCTTATGCTCATGATTGTGTTGACAGGCGTCATGCTTGTCACGGGATGTTCTCCCCTCCCTTCCGCTTCGGATCCGGCCGGTCAAACGGCTGAGTCCGGCAGCGGCTACCCCGCCAAGCAGATCGAATACGTGGTTCCGTTTGCTCCCGGTGGGGGTACCGACCTGGTGGCGCGTGCAGTCGCAGAGTACCTGAGCGAAGAATGGGGGCAACCGGTGGTCGTGGTCAATAAGCCGGGCGGAGGCGGGGCTGTCGCTGCACAATACGTGTTGAAACAGTCCGCCCGCGATGGGTATACGGTAATGGCAAACAACGTGTCGAGCACGACGATGATGGCCGCCGGGATGGCTGATCCGCCGGTGAAGCTCTCCGATCACCTGTTTGTCAGCCGCATCGTGGAGGACCCGATCGCCTTTACGGTCAAAGCGGATGCTCCTTGGAAAGACTTTAAAGAGTTTTCCGACTGGGTGAAAAAACATCCCGAGCAACTGACATGGACCAGTGTCGGACCTGCCGGCACTTCGGCTTTCGGGGTGGCCGAATGGTTGAAAGCGATTGGCGTTGATTTCTCCAAGACGCGGATGATCACCACGAAGGGAGCGTCCGACTCCATGCCCAAGGTTGCAGGCGGACACGCGGTGTTGGCCGTTCATTCAGTGGCAGAGGTGTATTCCATGGCCAAGGCGGGCAAGGTAAAAATATTGGCCGTCCAGGCAGAAAAACGGAGTCCATATTTCCCGGATGTACCAACAGCGGAAGAACAGGGGATCAAGGGCATGAGCGTCAAATGGTGGACGGGGGTGTCGATGCCGGCCGGCACACCGGCACACGTGGTGAAAAAGTGGGATGAAACGATCGCCAAAATGGTGAAAGACCCGGCGTTTCTGAAAAAGTTGAACAATATCCACGTGCAGAGCTCATATTTGAATTCCGCTGACTTCACCCGGTTTGTCAAGGAAGAGACCCGGTCCTACACCCGTCTGGCCACCGAGACGGGCATACGGAAGTAAGGCAACCCCCCAAAAGCGAGCCACAGGCAGATCATCCTCACATGCGTCAAACAATCGTAGCCGGGGTAATGGTGCTCAGCCCCGTCGATCCCCCCTGAATACTCCCCCGCAGGGCATCGGAGTCACGCCAGCGCCTCATGTTCTCATAGATCTGAAAGTTCCGGCGAAATCCTGTCGGATGAAGAACCGGATCTGATTATAAGAAAAGTCAACCGCCCCTCCTTTTCAACAAAAATGAGGACTCCTTGATGAAAGCAGGAGTCCTCTGATTTTATATCCATCAACGATCACCAGCCATAGACACGCAGAACCCGGCAGGCTGTGAAGTGACCGTCGTTTTTACTTAACAAGATTGGACATGAAGGACGATGAATGTCTCTCCATTCAAATAAGAAGAATAACGAATAAGCGTTGAGTAGACACCTTCATGTTGAAAATATTCACCTGAAGACGCCGATGGAAAAAGGAACCAGAAATCGTTACTGAGGGATGAGACTTTATGACACTGCAACCGGCCGATATCTTGTTGGTCAACAGCTCAGGTATTTTGGGTACGGTTATTGATGTAATCACAGATTCCCCTTGGTGCCATGCAGCCATCATCGCTGATCCCGAAAGGCGTTTAGGCATCGAGGCTCAAATATTTCGCCAAGTGGATTACCGACCGATTGATGATTTTCTCGGGGATGCACTGGTTTTGCGATACCCGAAACTTACCCGGGATCAACAAAACAAGATTCTCCAATACGTCAAAGCCCAGATCGGCACAGAATATGATTATGCCGCCATCCTCAAGGAATTGTTGCGGTATGGATTCGGCATCCCGCCTCAAAGCGGAGAAAATCACGGGCGGTTTATTTGTTCCACGCTGATTACCAATGCCTATTTAAGCGTCGGAATCCAACTGACGGATCAGCCGTTAGCTTCTCCCGACGATCTTTTTTTATCAGACAAAGTAGTGGTTGCGGGCCGATTGGGGATTGATCTTTAAAACACCACCTATAAAATCAGCCATGAATTCTGAACACAGCCTGGGGGTAAATTGCTCTGTTATGACCCGCTCGGAAATCGTTTTGGCGACTCCGTTTCCGATGCAGCGGCAGTGTTACTCGCCGTTTGTTCTGGTTATGCAGATTGCAACAAATACAGTCCATGACCGCACGGCACAACCCATGGAATGAAGGCCCGCTCCAGCATATGTTGGCCGTCTCCGCTCCACTGAGAGTTGAACTTCTCCCGCTTTGGCGATCTTACGCTCTTGCTTCCTTCACTGCCTGTACAAATTGGGCCGCTTTATTTTCCAGTTCGATAAAAAAGTCGCTGTCCATCTGTTTTTTTGTATTCACCAATGAACTGCCGATTCCCGCGGCGACAGCCCCAGCCTTGATATAGTCCCCCACATTGTCAACATCCAGTCCGCCTGTGGGCATCAGCGGAATGTGGGGTAACGGCCCGTGGATATCCTTGATATAACGCGGACCAAATACATGGGCGGGGAATACTTTGATCAGATCCGCCCCATTTTCATATGCCGTTAAAATTTCAGTCGGCGTTAACGCTCCGGGAATACTGATCACGCCGTAACGCTTAGCCATCTTGATCGTTTCCGGATGAACGGTTGGTGAGAAAATGAACTTCGCCCCCGCCATAATGGCCGCTCTCGCTGTTTCGGGATCGAGCACCGTACCTGCACCGACGATCACTTCCTCCCCGAATGCATCAGACACCCGCTCGATCATCGAGAGAACCTTCGGCGTTTCTACCGTAATTTCCAGCGCTTTCACACCGCCGTTCTTGAGCGCTCTGGCAATCTCCACAATATTTTCAGTGGTCGCACCGCGAATGACGGCTACGATCCCGTTTTCCTTTATCTGCTCCAATAAACTCATCTGATCTCCACCTTACCTTCATTCCTGCATGCTGTGAACCCATCTTGCCCGATTTACCGCTCGATAAAATCTTTTTCTCCCAGTTGAATGAGCACGTCCTCCAGATACGGAAGCCCTTCATTGTCTCCTGAAACACTGACGACCATCGATCCGATCGTATTGGCGAATGCCAGTGTTCGGTCGAGCGGCCAATTTTGCAGCACACCGTAAATGAATCCGGCATCAAAACCGTCCCCGGCCCCGACGGTATCCACCACTTTTCGGGGTTTTACCGGAGGCGACTCAACCGTCACTCCATTGTGATGCCCAACAGCTCCTTTTTCGCCCCGTTTGACGGCGATCCAGCCGATGCCAAAATCGGATAAGCTGTGAATGATTGCGCGGACACTTTTGACACCCAGCAACAGCTCTGCCTCATCTTCCCCTGTCAGGATGATGTCGACATCAGGCAGCAACGCGGTCAACTTCTCTTTCGCTTCTTCTCGTCCCCACAGTCTGAGGCGGATGTTGGGATCAAACGACACCAACAACCTATGCCGTTTCGCCAATTCAACCGCTCGTTTGATGATGTCATAGTTTCGTCCGCCGATCGCGGGAAACACCCCCGTAATATGAAGTACCTTTGCCCGCTTAAAATAATTTTCATCCAGATCATCGGGCGTCATCGTCGATGTCGGCGAATGAAAACGGTAATAAAACGTCCGTCCGCTTCCGTCTTCCATCATTTCCTTGAAATTTAAAGAAGTCGGGTAGCCGTCCACCAGCCGGACCCGGGAAATGTCGATCCCTTCTCCGCGCACAAAATGCTGGATATATCGGCCGAATTCGTCATTGCCCAGACGGCTGATCCATCCTGTTTTCAATCCCAGCCGGGCACAACCGATCGCAAAGTTTAACTCCGCCCCGCCAACCTTCCGTTCAAATGTATGGGCAAACCTCATCGGCCCCCTTGTTGACGGTTGAAAGGTGATCAGGGCATCACCGATGGTAATTACATCCAACACGAATCGATCACTCTCTTTCACAGCTAAATGGCAGTCAACAGGATGCGCGTTCGATCAACTCCGGTGCGAATCGGTAAACACAAGCTTTCTTCCGGGAATCCGGATCGTCGATTTTTTCGAACAACAGTTCAGCCGCTTTTTTCCCCATTTCAAAGGCAGGTTGTCTCACCGTCGTCAAGGGCGGGTGATAAAGATCCGCAAAGGAGACTTCGTCGATTCCGATTATTGCCAGATCTGTGGGAATCGTGAGGCTGTTCCGTTTTGCATAAGTTAGAATCTCCATCAGTGCCAGATCGTTTCCGGCCAGAAGGGCCTGCGGGGGTTTATCCAGAGAGAACATCTTTTCTAACCCCTCTTTGATCCACTCTACTTCAAGGCCTTTCACATAATCATCGCATACCGGAATCCCGTTCTCCTCCAGAGCTTTTTTAAATCCGGCGATCCGTTCAACCCTGGGGGTCACGTGACGGATCAATGAAGTGGTAACCATTCCGATTCGCTCATAGCCTTTGCTGATGAAATGGTTCACCGCCATCTTAGCAGCCGCTTCATTATCCAAAAGAACCGCGTCAACCGAGACATCTGAAACGATCCGGTCCAAAAACACGAGCGGTAACTTCGCCTCAACCATGGATTGATAAAGATCCACATTTCCACCTGTAGGAAAAACAATCAGCCCGTCCACCTGTTTTGCCGTCAACATGTCGATGTATTTCTTTTCTTTGTCCGGCTCGTCGTCAGCGTTGCAGACAATGACGTGGTAATCATGTTCATGACACGCATCCTCAATGGCCCGGATCACCTGAGTGGAAAAGGTGTGCAAAATATTGGCGACGATGACGCCAATCGTGGAAGTTTTCTTTTGTTTCAGACTCCGCGCAACGAAATTAGGCTGATAACCCAGTTCCCGGATCGCCTGCTCAATGCGTTCCTTTGTTTTTTGACTCATGAAGTCGTATCGTTGATTTAAAAATTGAGATACGGTACTCTTTGAGACATTCGCATATTTTGCTACGTCCGCCATGGTTACTTTTTTCATGTTCAATCTTCCTTTGAGATAAACCGGTTTAGTAAACCGGTTTAGTTAGAGTATATAGAATTTGAAAGCGCTTCGCAAGAGGTGATCAAAATGTTTTGACGGATCGATGAATGGCGTCTCTCCCGGTTTTATGGCAAACCAGGGGCACCAATGGCGAAGCGGACGGGGATCTTCGTCTGCGATCCATTTTGACGCAATGATCCCCGGGATAAAACTATTTGCATTTGCCCGTCGAATGAGTATAATAGTAATTGTATTTTTATTCACACATCATGTTTCAAGCCAACATCTGAATTCCTTCGCGGACTCCTTTTCAATGGCTACCTCGGGAGTTCACAATCAACCCTTCGCCTGAGCGGGGGTTTTTCTTTTCCTTTCAATGGCTCCCTTTTTTGCCGCCCCGCTTGATCAGAGCAAAAAGAAAAAGCCTCTCACTAAAAAGGCTCCTTAAAGATGTGATTCACATCAATTTCGCAATCGTCAAAGATGCTTACATGAAACTGATCACCCAGGGTATAGACCTCCCGTTCACCAAAATGGTCATCTTGCAGCGTGTAGACTTCAATATTCTCGTTGTGCGGATCAGCGATCCAGTACTCCTGGACCTTGAATTTTTCATAGAGGTCGAATTTGTATATTTTGTCTCTCTTTGCGGAAATCCCCGGGGACAGCACTTCCACGATCAAGTCAGGGGCTCCCTTGCAACCGCGTTCATCGATTTTTTTACGATCACAGACGATGGAAAGGTCTGGCTGAACCACATGAAACGTTTCATGGTCGTCATCGTGTTCGGACAGCCTCACTTCAAACGGAGCCAGGTAGGCTCTGCACGGTTTTCCGTTTAAATAGTTATAAAAGATCCCGAAGATGTTGCCCAATATTTCCTGGTGCTTGGAGGAAGGTGCCGGAGCCATATTGTAGGGAACACCGTCGATCAGTTCCCAACGTTCATCGTCATTCCACTTGAGGTAATCGGCATAGGAGTATTTGGTCTTCTGACCGTAAATGGGGACTTTCATCGGCAACACCTCCTTTTTTTATTATAACCCATTTCTCCCATACAGCTGATCACTCGTCCAACTTTTACAACAAATCGGAAAACATCCCCGGCCAGTTTGCAAAAAGCCTTCTGCATAGGCAGAAGGCAAGTCAGAACGTCATTCGGTCAGCTCCACTTTCAGCTTATCCAATGACTCCTTGGCCAGGGCGATTCCCACCGATTTGGGGTCTTCTCTGAACGCCTCGTATTTTTTTTGTCTGACCCGGGCAGGCAGGTATTCTTTTTCCCATTCTTCCAGTGACGGAAATACTTTATTCTTTTCCACTTTGAACACCTCTTGTATAGTGGTCGAAAAAATGAGGATTTAACTTGGCTTCAAAATAATGCTTGCGTTTAATCCAAATGAAGCCGTCTCCTTTGGATATGACAGCGACATCGACGGGGCCCCCGACCGTCTCGGCACCTACTGTTATTTTACGCTTGAAGGACGTCAGGTTGACCAGGGATTCGGCCATCGCCGCCAGCTCATCTTTGGGCAAAAACTGCACGATATCCAATATGGGTTGCGTATATTGTTCAAATCTGATCTTCTCCAGTTGTTCTATATAATTATTATACAATGTCAGCGTTGATTTTCTTAATTTCTCTTTTACCTTTTTCTTGATTTCTTTGCTTTCTTTTTTCAGCAATTCTTCAGTAATAATCTCCGGAAAACTGTAAAAGACATGATGCAGGTAATAACGGGAAATCAGGTCCAAATTGGGATCGATTCCTTGCAAAAACGTATAAACCATTTCACTCTGCGCAAAAGGGATGATGGCCGCCGTCGTCTCTTCGCCAATTTTCTCGGCCTGCTCCCGCCTGTACTTTAAGGTGTTATCGATGATGCACTCGATATTGTAGGAAAACAGTGACGGAAAGATTTCATCTTCCCCGAACCCGGCGATCACGACGCCCGAAGTTTCTTTCGGAAAGCGATTCCTCGTAAATAAACAAGCGCAAATATAAAGAAGCTGATCCACTTGAACATCGCCCAAAGGCAATCCCTCAAAAGCTTTTTTTATAATTTCTACAATCACCGGTCGGTGCTTTTTGATAAAATTTTTGCTGAACTGTTCCGTAAAAGCAGGCAGTCTCTCAATATTTTTCAACTGTCGATAATGCTTTGCGATGATGTCCTGCACGATCACTTCCGTCTCATGTTCGGAAATTGAATTTTGTCCTTTCAGCTTTTCAATGATCGCTTTTTCAATATCTTCCGTTATTTTTTGAAAGTAATGATAGGCAGTGATTTGCATATACCTGCTCTGCTCCGATTCGGGGAAGTAGACGTTATTCGTGTTCAAAAAAGAGATAAAATCCTCGCAGTATTCCTGCAGTGTGCGAAAACTGCGCTGACCGAGCTCCGTCCGGTATACTTTGATGATCGTCTCCCAGGGGACTCCCATGAGCTGGGCGTTTCCATAGATCATGATCCCGACCGGATGATATTTGGAAAGAGCGAACAGCTTGTTTGCAGAATGATAGATCTTCTGCCCGTTATGAATCCCGATGGTTACGGCACTGTCCGCCGCCAATGCCACCGCCATCTTGTTCATGATTCCGATTTCCGCAGTCATCTCATCCCTCATTTATCATTTATATTGTTATATTTTTTCTATTTTCACCCATCCGTTTCCTCTATCCTCCCCCATGTTGGGAGAATCTTGCCAGACCGGCCTCCCCCCTATATACTCATTCCGGAAGGATCTTTTCCCGCTCTGACGTACTTTATATCTTATAAACATCGAGTTCGGAACCGATTGGAACACAGTTTGTACAACTGAAAGGAGAAAACCGGAATGGAGTTTATGATCAAAGGCTGGTTGTACGATCACATCACCCTGATTTGGAAAGACGGGGAATTGACGGGGGATCAGCCTGAAGTGCTCAGAATCATCAAGAAGAGAATTAACAAGCTGGAGGAGTTAAAAGCCATTCTACTCTGTCCGGAAACCCATCTGTGTTACACCGAAAATTATTTAAAGGAACCCTTCTCCGCTTACCTGGTGCTCAAACACCTCTTAGATGTTATTTATGAAGAACCGGATAAAAAAGAACTGCTCGCTCATGCCCTCCTTCCGGCCCCGCCACTTTCAGAAAGAAGCCATGCGGAATATCCGTAGAACACGGCTGCTGCGAATTCGGAGCGGGAAGATGATTCGAAAAAATGAAAACTGAAAAAGAGGAAATGTTGAAAGGCGAACGTTCTCATGCAGCCGACCAAAAAAAGCCCTTCACCCGCAGGATCCCAATCTCTTGATAAGTAATGACGGAATTTAAAAAACATTCCAAAAACAGATGACAAAATAAAACGGCTGCTGTCATGCAATCCAAGAGCGAATGAAGACTGAATGAATAGGAATGACGGGATCGATGAAACTCCGTTAGGAATACAGGGTTTCATTTGTTATTTGGAGATCGCCGGCAGGAAATCCGGTCTGTGGATCTGGTGCCGAAGGTGGGACTCGAACCCACACTCCTTTTGGGAACACGATTTTGAGTCGTGCGCGTCTGCCAATTCCGCCACTTCGGCAAATGATGTGAAAGACGAAAATTAATATACCATACTTTCGTATGACAGACAAGGCTTTGAATCCATGGCTGACCGCAAGCCAGGCATTTCATGGGTTCAGCGCCGTTGATTTCGAGAAAACCGTGAACACCCGGGGTTTTTTCTTGACTTAAACAGCGCTGCTTCCATTTTTTTGCGGGCCAAAGTAAGTTCATAAAAAATGGCTTCTTCGGAGATGCAATCGGAAAATTTGCTGACCCTTTGGCAATGGGGACAAGTTAATCCCTGATGGACCTTGTCCTTATCACCGAACTTAAAACGGCCGTTGCATTGCGGACATTTCAGCTCATTATGAATGGGCAATGGATTAGGCAGATAATCCCACATACATCTCATACCCCTTGGAATGACATTTGAGAGAGTAATAGAATTCTAGCACCAAAATCAAACTTGATCAAGTATTCAGATATATTTAAAATATCGAGCTATATCAGTTAGCAAAATAATTTTATCATTCCCTAAAAACTTGTAAACCGCAATATCCTATCCATTCGATTTAAAATTCATCATTATCAGCAAAATCCTTTACTATTCATTGATTTTTGCGGAATTTGGCACAGATCGATATTCTTTATCCCATTCGTATGCAAAACAAGTTATGGTATTTGAGCAGGAATCATAAAAGATTCAAGCATAAAAAGATTGGCAGGATTGCGGCTTATTACAGAATCCATCCCGGAAGTGGTTTCAGTTTAACATAGGCATCACAATGATATATAATGAAATAGTTTAACAAATACTTAGTTTTATCAGCATCTCACATACTCCGGCCAACGGCCGCCCACGGCCGCCTCAATCCAAAATCAAAGACCGGACCGGAGACAGATCAGGTCCCCCGAAGCGAAGGAAAGGAAGGCATTTTGTCTATGTTCGCTGAAGCATTATCCAATTTTCCATTATGGACTTCCTTGGTAGCCATCTCTTTGGCACAATTTTTAAAGGTTCCGTGGAACTACACCATCACCAGAAAATGGGACTGGAATTGGCTGGTCAATACAGGAGGTATGCCGAGCGGACACACATCGGCCGTCACCTCGCTCGCCACTTCCGTCGGCCTGACGAGCGGCTGGGACTCTTCTCCCTTTGCCATTTCCACCATCGTTGCGATCATCGTGATGTACGATGCAGCGGGAGTCCGGCGGCATGCAGGCATGCAGGCACAAGTTCTGAACCAGTTGGTGGAGGATTTTTCCGTTTTGTTAAATGAATTGCGCCATTTCAAGGGCAACCCGTCTGCGGAAACCCGGGTAAAGTTAAAAGAAATCCTGGGACACCAGCCCATCGAAGTGTTCACAGGAGCCTGGTTCGGCATTATCATAGCCCTGCTGATGTATTGGCTCTGGTATTAATTTTTCCAGGAGGGATCTCCATTGACAAGAATTGTTTCCATTTGCCCCAGCAATACCGAGATCCTGTATTTTCTCGGGATGGAAAACCAAGTGGTGGGACTGGATGACTATTCTGATTGGCCTGTTGCGTGGAACCATTTACCCCGCTTGGGCCCCGATCTGAACATAAATATCGAAAAAGTCAAATCTTTGGAACCGGATTTAGTTGTGGCCTCCCTCAGCGTTCCCGGCATGGAAAAAAATATCGAACGCCTGGAGCGAGCCGGATTCAACTACATCGTGCTGAATCCCAAATCCATCGAAGACATTGCCGAAGACATGAAAACGCTGGGCAAAGCGCTCAACATAAACCAACAGGCTCATCATGCGGCCGAACAATTCCTGGCTGAAATCGATCAGATCCGGAATCACATCCCCAAAAGAACTACCCCTTTCCGGCTATATTGGGAATGGTGGCCCAAACCGGTATTTACTCCCGGACGGAGGAATTGGCTGACCGAAGTCAGCCGATTGGTGGGAGCCATCAACATTTATGAAGATATGGACCAGGAAAGCGTAAAAACAGACTGGAGCGATGTCGCAGCCAGACAACCTGATCTCGCGCTGATCGTATGGACAGGAATCCCCATGCACAGAGTAAAAAAAGAACTGATCACCTCAAGAGCAGAATGGCAAGGAAAAGAATTTGCCCGGGATTCGCGGATACATATTCTCGAAGAAGGATGGTACTGCCGCCCCTCCCCCCGGCTGCTGACAGGCATCAAACACTTGGCCCATCTGCTTTATCCCGAACATTTTCTGGCTCCCGATCCCGAGCGTCCTTTCCTGAGTACCATCGTGAAGGATTCGTCCGGCTAGACCGTTTTTTCCGCAACCGAATCCTTGTTTTGCAGGACGTATGATGCGGCGAAAAAAAATAAAAGCCTTTCCTGGAGGAAAGACTTATCAAAACATCCGATATCCTTTTGCCCGCAGCGTTTTGATCGTCCATCCGCCGCCGACCGCCCCTGCGAGACCGGAAATCAGCACAGTCAGATCCGGTACGCGCAACGTGGACAGGTTGAACAAAAAGTATATCACAATGCCCAGATATACGACCAAGGGCAACCATGTCGTTTTCAGGATCATGTTCAGGATAAAGCCAATGCCAAAAGTTAACACAAAAAAAAGCGGAATGGAAATGATTAACTGCGGCAGGCTGATCGATTGGACAGCCATTACATGAAGCAGGGGCTGACTCATAGTCATCGCCTCCATATCTTTAAATCCGCCCTTCATTTTACAGAAAATAAGGATCAAGGTCAACGGACCAATCCATACAAAACCTTGAACAATTCCAGCGTTCAAGTCAATTTTTTGACAATGCCGAAGGCCGTTTGCTTCCCTCTGCGGACATTCGCTACAATAAGGGATGGACTTACCTTAAAGGAGGAACATTCATGCGTCCACAAGATAGACCTTCTTTCCCCGGCAGACCGGGAACAAGGCCTGCTGCTGAGGCCGGGTCCCGTCCCGTTTTGCCCACCCAATTTGTCAACTTTTCCTTCTTCAAAGTCGACCCCGCCTGGCGGAGATTGAGTGAAGAGGAACAAGAGAGAGGAAAACAGGAGTTTGCCGCTGTCGTCAAAGAGTACCAAAACCGTCCCGGCATGTTTGTCCTCTCCTATTCTCTGGTTGGGATCCGGGCGGATGCTGAAATCATGTTGTGGAGGATTGCCAACGAATTGGAAGTCTTCCAGGAAATGACCAGCCAGTTGATGAAAACAGGTTTGGGGAAATATCTCGAAATCACATATTCTTTCCTCTCGCTGACCAAGCGAAGCGTTTATGTGGATAAGATGGATCCGGAACATCAAAACCCGCGTACACATATTATTCCGGGACGCAGTAAATACCTGTTTATCTATCCGTTCGTGAAAACGCGCGACTGGTACCAACTCTCCTTCCCAACCCGTCAGGGCATGATGGATGAGCATATCCAGGTGGGAAGCAAATATCCGTCGGTCAAACTGAATACCACATACAGCTTCGGGATCGACGATCAGGAGTTTGTGGTAGCCTTTGAAACGGACGACCCCAAAGACTTTTTAAATTTGGTTCAGGAACTGCGCGAAACAGAAGCAAGCCGCTATACATTGCGGGACGTGCCGATGTTCACATGCATCTCTCATCAGGAAATCATGGATGCGTTGAATACGTTATAAAAAGTTCGGGAAATAGAGAAGGCGGCCGGATCTGCGCCGCCTTCAAAAATTGATATAAAATTGTGAAATTTTCGTCTATTAAAACTAGCACTGTTTTTCTTTAGCCTTCTTTCCGGTTCCCCCGCATGCATAACAAGTTTCCGAACCACCCAGCAACAATTGCACATACCCGTCTCCGCCACAATAGTTGCAATTTAAATTTTGAGTATATTTTTTCATTTCGTTCACCTCTTTCTCATTTAATTACATTTTCTGATAATTATACATATAATCATATCATAAGCAAAGTAATAGATTTCTGCCTGTTACCACTTCTCGCTCAATGTAAGCGGTAACAACTCGTAAATCCTTCTGTTTTTATAGTATTGCAAAAAATATTGAATCAATAAAAAAGGCTCCTATTGAAAGAGGAGCCTTTTCTCTTGGTTACAGTTTTCCTTTGCGCAGAACGAGGGAAACACCGCCGAGCAAGAACAGCCAGCGAAGATCGATCACTTTTTTCAAGAAGGCTGCCATGCCGCCCACATACTTTTTGTCACCCACAACCCCGATCGCTTCTTTGCGTCCGAGCGAGGCGACGGTTCCTTTGGGCATGTATTTAAACGGCTTCATCTCTCCGCCGCGGATGAGAGCTGCCAGATTTTTGCCCAAGTGCTGACCTTGTTGGGTAGCCATTTGCGCCGTCGGCGGGTAGGGGCGTTCTTCTTCGTTGAATACGAGGGAGCTGTCGCCCACGACAAACACATGATCATAACCGGGCGCACGCAGGTATTCGTCTACTTTTACGCGGCCCCGCATGGTTTCAATTCCTGATTCCTCAACCAGCTTGTTTCCGCGTACCCCACCCGTCCAAACAACGGTGGCAGCTTTGATTTCTTTTCCGCCTTTTAAAATAACGCCTTTTTCGGTACATTCCTCGATCGGCGTGCTGATGAGGAATTCCACACCTTTGCTTTCCAGATATTTCACTGCGTAATCGACCAGTTCCTTGTCAAATCCGGGCAAAACGGTAGGCGCCGCCTCGACGTTAATAATGCGCACTTTTTCGAGCGGGATGTCATATTCGCGGCAGAGTTCCGGCATACGGTCCACCAGCTCTCCTACATACTCAATTCCGGTGAATCCGGCCCCGCCCACGACGATGGTGATGAGTTCTTCTTTTTTCTCATTTTGGTAACGGGCAAACATATATTCCATATGTTCCCGTATCATGCGCACGCTGTCGATGTTGCGGATGAAGAAAGCATTTTCCAGAAGCCCTTTAATGCCAAAGGTTTCCGGGGCGCTGCCCAAACCGATCACGAGATAGTCATATTTCAGCGGCTCGCGGTTTTCCAGATGCACTTCTTTCTCATTCAATTTGATGGCCGTTACCCGATCCTGAATAAAATTGATCTTGTTCGTATTGATGACAGAAGCGATGGAAAGGCGAGCATGATCATGATGGGAAGTGCCAGCCGCCGGTTCATGAAGCTTGGTCGTAATGTAATGGTACGAATGCTGGTTGACTAGCGTCACTTCCGCTTCATTGTGATTAAGTTCTTTCTGGAGACCTTTTGCCGTCATCAAACCGCCGTATCCCGCGCCCAGAATAACAATTTTAGGTACACTCATCCTTGATCACATCCATCTACATATTTCATATATGATTACAATCTCACAATCTTCATCAATGGTAAGTCGACATCCTTATTGAATCATGCCAATGATTATGATATGATTTTCACGAACTTTTGGCAAGAGGTTTTTGTTCACATTGTATCCAAATATCCTTTAATATCCGCATAGATTTATTGGTAATTTTTTTACTTTCCTCCATAACTCCTTCTCTTCTTTTCTAGTGGTATGATATAGATAATGTGATAACATATCTGTGCCATCATTTTTCGAATATGCCGGAGGTGCGGTCGTTGACGGTTGAACAGTTGAACAGTCACTCGGTTACGGACATTACGATTATCGGAGGCGGTCCCACAGGTTTATTCGCGGCTTTTTATGCGGGAATGCGCAAGGCTTCCGTAAAAGTCATTGAAAGCATGCCTCAGCTGGGCGGACAACTTTCTGCCCTTTATCCCGAGAAATATATTTATGATGTGGCCGGCTTTCCCAAAGTACTCGCCCAAGAACTGGTTGACAATCTCATCGAACAGGCCAATCTATTTCAACCGCAGTACTGTCTGGATGAAAAAGTATTGAAAGTGATCAAAAAAGAAGAACGTTTATTCGAAATTATTACCCAAAAACAGGTGCACCTGACCCGATCCGTCATTATCACGGCAGGCTGCGGGGCCTTTGAACCGCGCAAGCTCGGGCTCCCCGGGTCCGAACGGTTTGAAAAAACCAATCTGCATTATTTTGTGACAGACAAGAACCAATTTAAGGATAAAGATGTCCTGATCGCGGGCGGCGGCGATTCCGCCGTGGACTGGGCCTTAATGCTGGAACCCATCGCGAAAAGCGTAACCGTCATTCATCGGCGCGACAAATTCCGCGCTCACGAACACAGTGTGGAAAAGATGATGAACTCAACGGTCAAAGTGATTACACCCCGTGAAATCGAAAGCTTACATGGGGAAGAACGCATCGAAAAAGTAACCATCGTTGACAAAAAAAGCGGTGTCAAAGAAGAGTTGAGCGTGGATGCCGTCATCGTCAGCTTCGGTTTTGTCTCATCCCTGGGCCCGATCCAGGAGTGGGGGCTTGAAATTGAAAACGGAAGCATTAAAGTAAATTCACGAATGGAAACCAATATTCCCGGAATCTACGCTGCGGGTGATATTGCCACATACCCCGGCAAAGTCAAACTGATCGCTGTCGGCTTCGGTGAGGCACCGACCGCAGTCAACAACGCAAAACAATATCTGGATCCCGAAGCCAAATTGCAGCCTATGCACAGCTCCAACCTCAAACTGTGAGTTCATCTGTGAGCAAAGCATTCATCTGACATTCAGATGAATGCTTTTTTCTTCCCCTTTAAACCTGACCCGCTGAATGATTTGATCGGAAAGTGACAAGCTAATGGGAAAAGAGAAAGACCCGTGGTGAATCAACGATGAACAAACAAGAGTCCTACGCCTGCCCTGTTTGTAACAGTTTTAGCGACTTTCTCTCCGGTTGTCCCGACTGCGGGAACTTGCTTGAGGATCACGGAAGATTGCCGGATTTTTACGCCGACTACAGCCCCTACCGCCCCATTGAGGATTTAAAAATGACGGATGGTTTGCCGGACGCGGCCACCCATCGCTGCCCTCATCTGGTTTACTGCCCGGAGTGCGGGTACATGAATGTACAGATGATTGATGAGATCTTGATTTAAAAGAAATCTTCCTTCCGGCGAATCGACCGCCAAAAGGAAGATTTCTTCATTTAGATGAAACTGTTTTTTCACCGGATCGAAGCAACGAGAGCATCCATCAGTTGCTGCAGAAAGTTACGGGTCGTTGCATCGGTCAGCATCCCGTGCTCATCAAATTTGGTGTGTACCTGTGGGACGAGCACCTCCGGCCGGTTGACGGGAACCATATTGACGCCGAACAGGATGTCCCGCAAATGAGTTTGGGCGCGCGCGGTTCCGAATAGCCCCGGTGTCGCCCCCATGATCGCGACGGGTTTTAAAGCGAGCGGAGCCCCGGCGGATGGACGGGACAGCCAGTCCAATACATTTTTCAAAACCCCCGGCACCGAGTAATTATATTCAGGGGTGCTGATCAAGAAAGCATCCGCCGATTCGGCCAATCGAGCAAGATCCGTCACCGGCTGCGGCAGTTGGCTTTCCAGGTCTTCATTAAACGGCGGAATGGATGAGATATCAGCCAGAGTAAACCGATAATCATTTGGCAGAAGTTGACTCGCATTGAAGAGCAGCTTCCGGTTCCATGAATCCTTGCGCAGACTCCCGCAGATTCCGACAATATGCACCTGGCGTTTACTCATTCTGAACAACCTCCCCAAAAAATGGACTCATGTCCCTTATTCATTGATGTCAGCATCCCCCGCTCCATGAAGATTTATCATCAAAACGTCTCCTATAATAATTAAACCGCAATATCACCCAAACATATAGTGATATCATCAAATTTTTCAAAACAATCCTAACAAACTGCCTTTACATTACCTCATAAGCCCTCCGGCAAGGGCCGGCTTGCATGTGCGAAGCGTGCTTTCCGGCCATGAGTCCATCAGTTGGGATTGAAATGCCGGGAAATGCTGAAACTAGGAAAAAGCGATCAGGAGGATTTCCGATGGACTCAAGGGATGATACGAAAAACTGGGAAAATGAGATGCTTGAGAAGTACGGTTGGTACATCCACTACCAGACCGATGGAAATCGGATCGACGCCCATACCCACGGTCTCTCCGAGAACTTCAATCATCCGGATTTGCAAATCGTTCTGCCCATTTCCCATGAAGCGGTACAGGGAATATTTCGTGAACTTGTGGATCAAATCAAAGAAGGTAAAGTGTTTGAGGAAGGGAAACGCTATGACGCGATGATCGGAGGAAAATACCAGGTGGAGTTCATCAAAGTCCCTGAATCAGGAAGGGAAGTGTTGCGTATCCTGTTCCCCGATCCCAAGGGTAAATTGCCTTCAGAAGAAGATTGTGATCCAATGTATCGCAGACAATGGATGCACTGAAACAATCCCCGCAGTACCATACGCGGGGATTCGTTATTTGCGGCGACAATCAAGCAGGCGATCCTGTAACTCGGATGGAGCGCGAAACATTGTCGAAAAACCTGTAAGTTGGTTGATTTGGAGCCACAGCCTGACAATTCGTTCGATTTGGACAAAAATTGCTCATTTTTGTCTGTTGCCATTCCCGCTGTTCTTGGTTATACTGTCTTCAATTGATACACATATGTTCACTACTCACGGACACAACAGGAGGATACGGAATGGAGAGGAAATCAGTCAACGTAGGCCTTATGGGATTTGGAACGGTCGGAACAGGGGTGGTCCGGATCGTATCCGCTCATCAAGAGGATTTGTTTAAGCAAACCGGGCTTCGTATCGGGATTCATAAAATTCTGGTAAAAAATAAGGAAAAAAAGCGAAGTTTAACCGGATATGAGCAGCTTCTCACCACAAATGCGGACGAAATCATCTATGACCCGGAAATTGATATTGTGATTGAAGTGATGGGCGGGGTTGAACAGACTAAGCCGTTGATTTTAGCTGCCATCCAACAGGGGAAACATGTGATTACGGCCAACAAAGATCTGATGGCGGTATACGGAGCGGAGATTTTAAACGCTGCCCAGGAAAACAACTGTGATGTGTTTTACGAAGCGAGCGTGGCGGGAGGCATTCCGATCCTGCGCGCTCTGGTGGAAAGCTTTTCTTCTGACCGGATCACAAAGATGATGGGGATAGTAAACGGAACCACCAACTATATTTTGAGCAAAATGAGCCGGGAAGGCGCCGACTACCATCAGGTCCTGAAAGAAGCCCAGAAACTGGGATATGCTGAGGCGGATCCGACGTCCGACGTGGAAGGCCTCGATGCTGCCCGCAAAATGGCCATCCTCTCCACATTGGGATTTCGCGTGCCGGTCAATCTGGATGAAGTGGATGTAAAAGGGATTTCCCATATATCGCGAGAGGATATCGCCTACGGCAAAAAACTGGGTTATGAAATCAAGCTATTGGGTCTGGCACAACGTGATGATGACGAGATCGAAGTAAGCGTAGAGCCGACCCTGGTGCACAAATCCCATCCCCTGGCTTCTGTCAACGGAGTATTTAATGCCGTCTGCGTGCATGGCGAAGCCGTTGGGGAAACCATGTTTTACGGGCCGGGGGCCGGAGAGCTGCCGACGGCCACGGCTGTGGTCTCCGATCTTGTCACTGTGGTGAAGAACATGAAGCTGGGCGTCAATGGCCGCGGCATGGTCGCCCCTTATAAAGAAAAGAAATTAAAGACGGATGACAAAAAGTTTTCCAAGTACTTTTTGCGCATGGTCGTCGCTGATAAACGGGGAGTGCTGGCAAAAATAACCCAATTGTTCGCCGACAATCATATTTCCCTCGCCCAGGTGATCCAGCAGCCTCATCATGGCGGAGAACATGCCGAAATTGTTCTGGTCACCCATAAGATCTCCAAAAGAGACCTGGATCTGGCCCTCCTCTACTTGAGAGACATGGATGTCACCAAGGAAATCAAAAGCTGCTTCCGCGTGGAAGAAGGGGAAGAAAAATAGGCAATCACGTTCCGCAATGTTTTGTTTTCACTCTTGCCACTGTCGCCCGTCCCGATTCAAAACAACACCCGGCTTCTGTACCGCATACAGACCGGGTGTTTTTTTGTTCCCTCAAATCCAGGTTATGTAAAGCGCTCTAGAATATCGAAGCTCTAAACAAGGACCTGTAGCTGAGAAAACTGACTGTTAAAGCGGATGTCACCGAAGAGGCCATCAAGCTCATCATGATGAGAATCTGGTACTTGACAGCGGTAACCGGAGAAACTCCGGCGATAATCATCCCTGTCATCATTCCGGGCAAATGGACCAGTCCGATCGTTTTAAATGAATCGATACTGGGGATCAGCGCGGATTTGACCGTCGTCTCGATCAGATCCTGGCTTGCCTGACGAATATTGGCTCCCAGCGCCAACTTACCCATGATTTGCTCCTTGGTTTGCTGAAATTCATGATAGAGCCGCTCAAAGGACAGCGCGGTGATGACCATGGTATTTCCGATCACCATCCCGCTCATCGGCAAAACATATTGAGCCCGGAAGGGAACCACATCAAAAATCAGCCATACAAAAAGCGAAACGGCTTCTCCCAAAAAAATGGCGGTAAAAGCGATGAGAAAAGAACGATTCAACCATTTTCCGCGCTTGGATGAATTTTCGGCAGCGATGCCGATCATCAGCAAGAGAAGCCCTGTCAACAGCCATCCGGTTTCGATCGAAAAGATCCATGTGATGACATAGCCCATCAACAGGAGCTGGACAGAGCCTCTCAGCGTCGACCACAAAATTTCTTTCTCCAAGCCAAGATGTTGTTGATAGGAAATGAAAAGCGGAATCAAAACAATGGTTGCCGTGGCCAATAAAACAAACAGGCTGATTTCCATCTCTCCATCCACCTTCCACTGAAGGGTTCCCTACTAGCCGGCCAGCGACTGGTTCTGATGCTGGAATTTCATCCCTCTTCCCCTGAAATTTGTCCCCGTCAAATCGCAAGTAGAAATTGAGCCGAATGTTTCTGTCTTTTACGTTGAATCGGAATGCTGCTTGTACCATTATACATGATTCACATTGAATAAAAGAGAATCATCATTCAATCCCGTTTGATGAATGCGGATTTCAAATAGAAAAAAATGCGGTGAAATGTGGCTTGAGAATACGAAATTCAAGTGTATCAATTAAACAAGGGATATAGATAAAATACTACAAATTATAATATTTTTTATGTTTATTTTGACATATTCCAATAATTAAATATAATAGAGTTGTGACTATTTCGACTCGGCAGTCTAGTAATCGGAATTTATTTACATACCGTACCTCCCTGTCGGAATAGTGCGAACAAGTCCAATCCGGAAAAGGGTGACCGTATTGAAATTCAGAAAAACGATGGCTGGTGTTTTATCCTCTGCTCTTGTGCTTGGGGTATTTGCCGCTGCTCCACAGGCTTCTGCGCGACCGAGCACGAATGATCAACATGAAAAGCATGTGGATTGGGCGACCGTTGACTTCAATCGTTTGTCCAAGGCGCTAATCCAGCGCGGAGAGATTGACCGGGATGCCTCGGAAAAAGAAGTCCAAAAAGCGGTCGAGGCATATGTGGTCAAGCACAGTGTTCATGGTGGCATTGACACTTCCACAACCTTTGGCAAAAAAGCGGAAAAAGGCCTGAAAGGTGTCCAACAGCGCGGGGCCAAACAGGCAGACAGCCAGTCCCGCCATGCCAAACCGCGAAAGGCCCACAAAGATCGGATCGTGATGGCCTTGGTGGAATTCCCGGACTACAGTCATAACCGTCTCAAACCTGAAGAGGGTTATCTCTACACCAAGGATTTTAACCCGGAGCATTACCGCAACATGCTGTTTAATCCAAACGGATATACGACTCCGGAAGGTCTCAAGCTGACTACCATGGCGCAATACTACTATCAACAATCCGGCGGAACCTGGACCGTGGATGGTGTGGTAACCCCCTGGATGGAGTCCAAAAGAACCGCTGCGGAAAATGATAAAGATCCCCGCGGTCTGGTTGTGGAAACATTAAGCCAGGTGGGCGAAGCGATTAAAGGAAAGGAAAAGCTCTACGATCAACGCGATCCGTACGATATCGACTGGGACAAACAAGTGATGGAGCCGGACGGATTATTGGATAACTTAATGCTGGTTCACTCCGGTGTCGGTGAAGAAGCAGGCGGTGGTGAGCTTGGAAGCGATGCGATCTGGTCCCACCGCTGGACGCTGAAATCCCCGACAGCGATTCCGGGAACCACACTTAAAGCGTATGACTATATGATTCAACCCGAAGATGGTGCCGTCGGGGTTTTCGCCCATGAATACGGTCATAACCTGGGATTGCCTGATCTCTATGATACGACCGGACAAGGTTTTGGTTCCCCGGTCGGAACCTGGTCGTTGATGTCCGGCGGTTCATGGAACGGCAAAATCGCGGGAACGGAACCGACCGGCTTTGATCCGTGGTCCAAAATGTTTTTACAGGCAACTTACGGGGGAAAATGGATTTCTCCTGTAGAGATCGATCATCAAAACATGAACAAACGCCTGGTTTATAAAGTAAATGAAGCGGTAAGCTTCAAACCGGAAAATAAAGTCTTAAAAGTGAATCTGCCTGATGTGGAAAAGAAACCTCCTACCCAACCGGCAGCCGGAAAATATGCTTACTTCTCCGATTTGGGCGACAATGTCAATACCAGGATGACCTCTCCGGAGATCGATCTGACCGGCGTGACAAAGGCCGGCCTCAGTTTCGATTCCTGGAGGGATATTGAGACAGGATACGACTATCTGTATGTCAATATCATTGATGTCGCAACCAACCAGAAGACAACGCTAACCTCCTATGATGACACCACCGGCGGCTGGGTGAAAGAGGAGCTGGATCTTTCCTCCTTTGCCGGCAAAAAAATCAAAGTTGAATTTAACTATGTTACAGATGCCGGCTGGGTGCAGGAAGGCTTTTATGCAGATAACATCTCCGTAACCGCAGACGGAACCCAAGTTTTCTTTGATGATGCGGAAGGCACGCCGAAATTTGAACTGTCCGGCTTTATCCATTTCGATGGAAAAGGTAAAATGTATCCCAGCTATTACCTGATCGAGTGGCGCACCCATAACGGGGTGGACCGGGGCCTGGCTAACCTGCGCCGCGGCAACAGCTTCATTACCAGCGACCCGGGAATGATCGTCTGGTATTATGACGGCCGCTATCTCGATAACAACACCAGCCTCCATCCGGGAGAAGGAATGATCGGGGTCGTTGACGCACACCAACGCATTCACTACTGGAGCACCGGCACACCCGCAACGGACCGTTATCAGTTGGTAGACGCTGCTTTCAACTTCAAACGGACCTCCGACATCCATATTGAGAACTATGCGACATTCGGTTCGATGCACTATCCCGGTCTCCCGGGGGTATCCACCTTCTACGACGGAAATGATTACACATTAAAAGGTGTGGATACCGTAGGCAAGATCCTGCCCAAATACGGACTTCAATTTAAATTGAAAAAGGTCGGTAATAAAGGAACTTCTGCTTATATCCAGCTTTCCAGAAAATAAAAATCCTCCCTATTGAATGAAGCTTCCATCAACGGTTAAGCATATCGATTTATTTGGAAGCAGTTCAGGAACAAGACAAGCCTGCTCATTTCTTGCAAACGGAAATGAGCAGGCTTTCTGTTTGCTATTTTTATATAAACATTCCGCCGTCGACAACGATATTTTGCCCGGTGACAAAATGGGAATGGGCAATTAACGAAAACGCCACTTCGGCAATATCTTCGGGAGTCGCCACCCTTCCGAGCGGGGTGCCGCTGCCAAGCCTCTCCACATGATCTTCATGCCCCTCCACCCACCGGGTACGAACGACTCCGGGAGCAATGCCGTTCACCCGCACTTCCGGCGCCAGCACCCTAGCCAATGATTTCGTCACGCTGATGGCCGCCGCCTTGGAAGCGGCATAAGCGATCGAACTTCCCAATCCGGTCATCCCCGCGATGGAGGTAATGTTGATAATACACCCCCTCTGCTTTTTCAATTCAGCGGCTGCGGCCCGGCAACAATGAAACACGCCTTTTACATTTACATTCATCACCCGGTCCCAATACTCATCTTTGAGGCCTTCCAGGTCATCATGGGCAACAAAATTGGTCACGCCGGCATTATTCACCAGGATGTCCAGCCTTCCAAACTGATTGACGGCTTCCTGAACCATCCGGCGAACTTCCGCGTCATCCGCTACATCCGCCTGAACCAGCAGGCTTTGAATCCCGCAAGCGTCAATTTCTTTCTGCGTCTCGAGCGCTTCTTTTTGAGAGCGAGAATAATTGATGACAATCCGCACCCCCTCGCGGGCCAAACGCAAGGCGATCGCCCGCCCGATTCCGGTACCCGCACCGGTGATCAGGGCAACTTTCCCTTCCAGCATGTGAATTCACCCTTTTCATGAATGATGGAACCTCAAAAGAAATCTGCTCTCCTCAAGAGCTTCATCACAGCCATTCACCCCATTCCTCCATGGAGTGTCCGGCTACGAAGTAATACCATTAAGTATAAAATATTTTTAATTATCCCATTGTACAAAAATTATACCCGAGTAAACATAAAAGATGCTAGAAGCTCTGTTAGCGTGAATAAACACATTCCAACCCGAAAAAAGCGCTGTTCTCTCTTAAAAACTGAGAAAACAGCGCTTTTTTAACGTATTCAGTAATTAGCTGCTCCCTTGGTCGGAGTCGTATCTTGTTGCGAGCTCCAGGTCCCGCCATCCGGCTTGCGATACCAGGATGCGTCGTAAGCGGTACCGGAATAGGAGTATTGATCCAGGACCGTACCATCCCTGGCTTTGAGCGTAACGGTATCCCCGGCGTTATTAAAGTAGTTGTTGGTTTCCCAGACAAAATAACCTTTGGCGGGAATGACCGTTCCGGACGGAATGGTGTACGGAGCTGAACCGCCCCCTGTAATATCGTCAATCACATAGCCGCTGAGATCGACGGAAGAAGAACCGGCATTGTAAATCTCGACAAATTCTTGCGTATACCTGGACTGTGGAGCCGGCAGAACTTCGTTAATATACAGCCCGGCCGGGGGTTGGCCTCCCCCTTCTTTCGAATATCCGGCCGACTGGGCATCGGCTTCGGTGAAGAAAAAGACGCGGTTCTCAATCGGAATTTGTTTATAGTCGGCCGGGTCGACATACTTCTTCGTGTAGTAATCCCCTACATATTTATCCTGGCTGCTTCCCGAAACACGATCCCGAAATTCAAACGGGAGTTCCGGAATGGGGTTGGACGGATTCCACATCCCCCTGCCGGCTTGTCTTGCTTCCAGATAAGCAGACTGATAGTCCTCAAAGTATTTCATGTTGGGCCAGATGTAATAGGTGACCGCATGCCCTTGCCGGACCATCTCTTTATTCACATCCAGGGTTCCTTTCCAGACATGAGCCAACAGACGCCCATACGCATCTTTTTCCTCTACATCGGTTTCAATGGTGATCCGGGTTCCGGGGGGCAACAACTGAGCCAGATAGTTTTTCGCATTTGTTCCCCACGGATTTTGCGCCTGCCCGTTGTAATTGGTTTCAGGCGCATCGATGGACAACAGGCGAACCTTTGTCGTTCCCAAAACGGACTCGGTCAAGTGAATCGTATCCCCGTCCACCACCTGGGCTACCGTCGCCGAATAAGCGGCGGCATCAGATCGTTCGGGAACCAGCGGAAACAAAAGGCTCAGCACGAAAATAAATGAGTAAAAAACCTTCCACCTATGCCTCATGATGTCGCTCCACCTTTTCCTATGGGATGGCTTCTACTCAAAAAATAGCGCTCTTTTTTTTATCTGCTGTCAAAAGATTGTCAATGAACAATGGAGTTTGTATAAAATTTTTTATTTACATCATTTTTGTATTTATTTTTATTATAATTCTATATTTATTCCCTTACAAGCGGACGTGTTCTTCCCGGGTGCGCCCTGATCGAAAAATAGAAAAAGCGGCATCATCCACCCAGTCATGGTTGATACCGCTTTTCAATTTGATAAATGTCTCAAGATCCGTTCACACTCAGGTCTGCAAGACCAAGGAGATCAAGCTTGTCCCATCCTGTTCTCACTGTTCAGGAGCATCCGGCTCCGGCAAAGCTGACATTGCAGGCAATGATGGAAGCGCCTGTGCCCATTGGGTGGCAATTTGATCGAGAACACAGCTGGTGCGGTCCATTTCATGTGCCAGCAGCAGCCGGGTGAACGTTTTTTGCCCCTCTGCCTTCTCCTTGAGCGCTTCTACATGTTGACGCAACAAACGGCAAACGATCCGTTTGGCTTCTCGGTCCAGTCTGATTACAATCTCTCTTTCTTCCACATCTCTCCCCCCTTTTTGGTTCTTCCCTGAACCGGTCAAATCGAATCACATAAACAGTCAACCTCATTTTTTCTGTTCACCCCACCGGTTGCCGCCTCGGGATGTTTTGTGCATGCGTTCACATTTTAACTCCTTTCTTTCCCTCCCTTCGCAGCAAGCGGATGCTTTTTCCCGTGATGGTCGTTTGGCTGTTTGCGGTTTTCACCTGTACATCAGCCAGGCGAAGGATGATGGATTTTCCGTCCGGGGTTTTTAAAAATATAAATGCGTGTGTCAGATGGTTTACATCGGCGCCCGGACGTTTCTTGCGCGGAGCAAATGGTATCACCATATGCAACAACCCTTTTGAATTTTTTCTGAATATCCGGATTAATTACAGTATAGGAACCTGGAAAATTGTGTTCAACAAATTACAGAAATTAGATTCATTTTTTTCCTGTTCCTGTCATATCGGATCAAATGGCTTCCATTACCATTTTTCATTCGTCATGATGAATCATTCCGATCATGATTGCCTATGGGAGAAAAATGGTGAATAATGATAAAAAAGGAGGGATTTTGTAATGGATTTTGAGAAGGTCGGAAAATTAATCAGAAAAGTGCGCAAAGAGCGACATTTAAGGCAAGAGGATCTGTCGGACGAGCATATTCCCCGCACCACCCTGTCGGCCATCGAGCGCGGCTTGTGCCAGAACCCGGTGAAAGTCCAGTATATCTTGCGCAAGCTGGACATTGATTTATCGGAACTGTCCGACTTGGAAAAAGAGAAAGAAGAAGACCGGAATCTTTATCTCTTGATCCTTGAAAACAAAGCCAATTCCAAACCGCGGGATACACTGTCGGAATTATCCAGGCTCCCCGCTGAATACAAGGGTCCGCATCTCGATTTTCTCAAAGGTGTCTGTTTTTACAATGTGGAGCAGTATGACCGGGCCGCTGACTATTTTCATCGGGCCCTGCAACTACTGGAGAAAACCACAGATCACGAGAGAACCAATTTAAAAGCCTGTTGTCTGACCCACCTGTCCGTCATTGCATTCATACAACATGGCCATAAGGAGAAAGCGTTGCGCTATGTGGAGGAAGCCTTGAAGATTTTTGATCTCGACGGACAGCGGAGATATTACTACATCAATCTGTTAACGAATAAGGCAATCTTTTTACGGTCTCTCGGCCGGCCGGAAGAAGCGTTGAAAACACTGGATGAAATCAAAATAGATTCTCTTGAGATCAATATTGGGGCCGCGATCGGGGTCTATGTTTTAAAAGCAAAGCTCAAAAAGGACATCAAACTTTACGACTCGGCGGCGGATTGTGCGAAAAAAGGGCTGGAAATCGCCAGGATCAATTATAATCATGAGCGGGAAGTAGAGCTGTACATCACCCTGGCGGACATCTACCGGGAAAGCGGAAAGCTGCACCGGGCGGAACAATGCCTCCGGGCGGCAATCGACCTGAAAGAAAAGATTTCACGAAGGCAGTGGTTAATCCTTGAGGCCCGCCTCAGACTCGGCATCGTCTATATCGAAAAAAAGGACTATCCGCTGGCCCGTGAGATATTAGAGAAAACGAAAAAAATTGCGAAAAGAGAAAATAACATGGTACAATACTCTCAAGCACTGCTCTCGATCGGAAAGGTCTTTCTGTCGGAGGCCAAGTATGAGGAGGCGCGGGCCGCATTTGCGGAAGCCTGCACGCTCCATTCAGATGAACATACCAACCTGGAGGCTCTCCACGGGTTGATGCAGGCATATCTCTTCCTGGGAGACGAGACCAACTACATCAAATATTCGAAACTCTATTACAAGGCTAAAGGTCTTTATGAATAAAGGAGGTTCTTCCTATGAGTGAGAAGATTCGTGTCTTCGGCGATGATCCGGTACCAGAGCCTTAAAGAAGGTGAAAAGGGAGGGTCTTTTTATAGACGGGAAAATCCGTTTCTATGGCGATGATCCGGAACCAGAACCTTAAATAAGGGAAAAAGGAGGTTCTTTTTATGAATGAGAAAATCCATTTCTTCGGCGATGATACGGAACCCGATCCGTAAAGAAGGTGAAAAGTAGGCTCCTTCTACATTGGATGCATGCGTCAGGGATACATAAAGACAATGAGTCTCTCTAAAAATATTGAAGTTCCGCATTCCATCTACAAACCCTGGTATTCACTTTTAATGTGAGTACCGGGGTTTGTTATATTGTTGATTCTTTCCCACCTGCAACTTGCCAAAGATCTTATATTTTGCGTACTTATGTTGTCATATCTGAGATGAATATCTTCCAAATAACTCTATCCACCGCATCATTTCCAGCCAAAACAACAAGCACTCCAATGAATCCGCTCTCGCTGCGAATGATTTAACCCCTTTTTCCCTGCTAATAATTGGTTTCTGTTTTTAGTTTGCTAATCACTGCTGTTGAAACAACCAAATAAATCCCCATAAATTGTCATCTCTTCTACCGGTAAAAACTCCCTATTTCTTCTTTATATCCAGATATAATATAAAATTTTTCCTAATTATCCAATCTCACATCATGGATTGGTAAATTTATTACTTTAATTTCGTAACATAAATTTAATATAAGTCCGAATGGAAAATATATTTACAAATTACATGAGAAGACTGTAAATTATAAACGTCACTAAATTGACAATGTTTTTTAACGATCTGTTAAAAAATCGCGATCTTAAGGCGTAAGGAGGGAGCTGATCTTCATCCGATCCTGCTGTTCTTTTCACCAATACCAATCATCCTAACAAAGGGAGAGAGCACATGAGTCAGAGATGGATGAAAAGGCTTAGCTGGATTTCTGTCATTGTGATTGTCTCTTTAATGGGTGCAACTCTTTTACCCGGTTACTCAGATGCCTACGCAGCCGATAAGGCGAAAAAGGAACTCTTTAACAGCCGGCAGGAAGTCGTGGAGCTGAGGACCGAAAACTCCAAAACCTTTATCAAAGGAGACGGGAAAACGTACATTCAGGAAGAATACCTGGAACCCGTCCACTACCAGGAAGATGGCGCCTGGAAAGAGATCGACAACCAGGTCGTAGCTGTTTCGGGAACGAAAGCACTGGACCCCGAACTGCCTTACATCAACAAAGCCAATAAATTCCGCATTGGATTCGCAAAACAATCAAAATCCAAAAAATTGGTCCGATTCCAACTGGGAAAAGCCAAAGTGGATTTCCACCTGATCGACGGTGCAAATGTGCCTGCTCAAACGAAGAATAATAAAGTCTCTTACAAAGGCATTTATCCGGAGACCGACCTGGTTTATCACACGGACAACTCCGGCGTGAAAGAAGAATGGATTCTTCACAAATACAATGGGAAATCCACCTTTACCATGGGCATGAACGTGCAACATGCGAAGCCCGTCCCGCAAAAAGACGGGTCCATCCAGTTTGTCGACAGCAAAGGGAAAGCCTTGTTTACCATCCCCCGTCCGGTCATGGTAGACGCGAAAGATTCCATCTCCCATGATGTCAAACTGGAACTGCGCACGGAAGGGAACAAAACCTATCTCGATGTGAAAGCAGACGAAGAATGGCTGAAAGATCCCAAACGTGCTTATCCGGTAGCGATTGACCCTTCCTTAACGATCCAGGGAACCAACGATACGTACGATGCGTTTGTCGGTAACAAGGACACAACCGTACAAGGAACCAATTATGGCAGTCTAACCTACCTGATTACCGGAACCTATACAGACTACGGAATCACCCGTTCCTTTATCAAGTTTCAATTGCAACCGCTGTTGAGCGGAGCGCAAATCAGCTCAGCCAGACTTTACCTAAACCAGTATTCCACGGTGGCCAACCAGCAGGTCAACCTGTATCCGGTCACTTCCAACTGGTCTTCATCCAGTGTCACCTGGAACAATCAGCCGTCCATTGGGAGCCTCCTTTCTTCGACCACCGTCGGGGGTGCAGGCGAATACAGCTGGGATCTGACTTCCCTCGCCCGGGGCTGGTACAGCGGGACAACCAAAAACTACGGAGTCTCCCTTCGCCATCAGACCGAAACCAATGACCGGAAATCATTTCGTTCCAGTGACTATGCGACCGACCCGACCCAAAAGCCCAAGCTGGTCATCACCTATACGATCAGTCCGCTGGGAGAAGAACCATTCTGGACATCTGCGGCAACCAATGTCAACACCTATAACGGAAACTTCTACTTACCCGAATCCGACCTGAATATTCCGGGCCGCGGCATCCCTGCCAGTGTTTCCCGAGCCTACAACAGCCGGGCCAACACATCGGGGCTGTTCGGTTACGGCTGGACCTCCAATATCGAACAGCATCTCTATGACAGCGGAGACGGACCGATCCAGTACAAAGACGCCGATGGCACCCTGCACAGCTTTACCCCCAATGGGGATGGAACCTATGATACTTCCCAGGTTCTTCAGTTGGAGCTGAAGAAAAATGCCGACGGTACCTATACCCTGACAGATGCATCCCAAAATCAATACATTTTCACGACCACCGGCTATATATGGAAAATGATCGACCCGAACGAGAACACCACCACCATTAACTATTCAGGGGCTCTCCCGATCCGAATCACCGATGCATCGAACCGCATCAGTACCATCACCTATGATGCCAATAACCGAATTTCCAGGATCACGGACCCGGCCAGCCGAACCATCGAGTACAGCTACAACGCAAGCGGCGACCTGATCAGCGTCACCAAGAAAGATGCAGCGGGTACCAGCTTGTCTACCGTCACCTATGAATATGAAACCAACCATAACCTGAAAGGCTTTACCGATCCCAACGGAAACAAGAAAACCGTGACCTACACCGCCGATGACAAGGTTCAGACGCTTGCTTATCCCATTACTGTAGGCGGGTCTGTCCAGACAGCGACCACCACCTTTGCCTACGACACGGTAAACAAACTCACCACCGTCACCGATCCGAAGGGAACTAAAACCCTGTACACCCACAACGACTACGGCAATGTGGTGCAAATTACCCAGGACCCGGCCGGCCTCAATTACAAACAAACCTTTACCTATAACAATGAAAACCAGCTGGTCAGCCAAAAAGATGCCAATGCAAACGCAGCCAACAGCTCGGCGACCTATAACTACACATACGATGCCAACGGCAACCTGACCAAAGTGACCAATCCATTAAACGAAACCACAACCACCACCTATGACGAAAACAACAACCCGATCAAAGAAACGGATGCCAACGGCAATACCACAACCAATGAGTACGACGATAAAACGAATCAGACATCAACCACGGACCCGGCCGAAAAATCTTCCGCGACCAAATATGATGCTTACGGAAACGTGATCGAAGAAACATCCGCGATGAGCCCCGGCAGCAATCTGGCCAACAATGGAAGCTTTGAGCTGGACCGGAATGCGGACAACTGGCCGGATGATTGGGAAACCAAGGCGGGGACAGCGACATTCTCGTGGGCAAGCCCCGGACTCACTACAGATGGTGTGACTCTGGGGAGCAGGAGTGTGAAGATTTCCAACCCACAGACGAGTGCGGCTGTAGGCGGAAAGCTCATCCCCTATAATCCAGCCAAAACGTATGTGTTCAGCGGAAATGTAAAAACAGTGAATGCCAATGGACAGGGCACGATTTACGTATTCGGCTATAAGGATGGCGTCTATCAAAACATTGCCTATCGGAGTGCCAGCATTACCGGAAATCAAGACTCGACCCGACTGCATGTCGTCATCCATCCGGGCGATTTCCCTGCCGGTATTAACCAATTACAGATTCGCGCCTATGTCTCGGCAGGAGGAAAGATAGGGGATTACTATTTCGACGGTCTTCAAGTGGAGGAAGAGTTTAACGGAGCCTATAACGTCCTGGAAAACGGGGATCTTGAACGCGATTCCGACCCGGCCGATAACATTCCGGACCGTTGGCTGGCCGACGGCAGCATGGAGATTTCCACGGGTGTAGACGGAATTGATACGACGGAGAAACATGCGGGCAACCACTCCTTCCGCATCGTCGGGAAATCCGCCCTGTGGAAATCGCTGCGCCAGGATGTCAAGCTCAGCGGCGGAGCCGGGGCTCTGCTGACCGTATCCGGTTTCTCCAAAGTACAAAATCCGAATCCAAACGGAGGAATCTACGGTTATATCATCGAAACGTACAGCGGAACGACTTTACAAGAAACCTTTACCTTCCACTTTAACAAGTCCAGGTCCCATGACTGGGAACATAAAACCGCCCAGATCAAGACAACCAAAGCTTTTGACAACATCAAAGTTTATTATGAGTACAGCCAGCAGTCGGGAA
>NZ_FOCQ01000022.1 GCF_900110165.1 Lihuaxuella thermophila | reverse complement strand
ATTGGACATGCCCGGGATGTGGTGTTCATCACGATCGGGACATCAATGCCGCCAAAAACATTCTGCAAGAAGGTTTAAGATTCATCGCCGTGGGGACCACGGTTTGAGCTTGGTCTATTTCTCCCGGTTGGGGGAGATTACCCAAGAATCCCCTGCCTTTAGGCATGGGGAGTGGTCAAATTGACGGCTACGCTTGCTTCGATCGGAACTGCTGCGGTACCTGGAGCCGGTCTCATCATGCTCACCCTGGTCTTGCAATCTGTCGGTCTTCCGGTTGAGGGAATTGCGATTGTTTTGGGCGTGGACCGGCTGCTTGATATGAGCCGGACAGTGACGAACATTACCGGCGATGTATGTGTAGCGGTCGTTGTGGCAAAAGGAGAACAAGACCAAACAGAAAAAGCAACTTCAGCGGCTTAAGACGAACGCGCAGGATTTTTCCCCCTTCAATGGGGAAGATGAAAATGAGCGTTGCTCGTGATTCCCCCTGTTTGCCTGACAACTGTAGCATAAGGGCATGTAGTGCGGAAACTCTCTAAAATCTACCATTCTGACTGTATGAGACATGGAACTTGGAGCATACGACATGGGTCTGTTCAATGAAACGAGAAGCTCGCTATTTCAATGGCGAAGTTGTTCAGGGAAATATAGATGAAATAGACGGTGTTCCAAAGAGTCGGGACACCGTTTTTGTTGTGTTTTAGTATTTTTTCGCAGTCTTGGGATTAAAGTGTGGGCAAGATTAAAATTTCAAAATTGTATGACTTAATCATTGTGCTGCTTCCGTTGATGCAGAGATTCTATGATTTATAATTGTTTTATTTATATTTTATTTGAAACATCGATTAATCAAGTTAGAAAGCATCACATATGCATATATTTTTATAATATGATCTTTTTTTTATTTTTTTCTCGCGAATCAAAAAGGAAATGGGAGATTTGTGTAAAATAATATAGGGCAAGGAGGGATACATAAAAATGGTTAACAAAACTTATTCTGTCATTTTGTCTGTGGTTGTTATGCTGGTGTGTACGCTGTTTCCGGCTGTAACATCCGCACAGCAGTCACTCACAAATTTAAATGTCAACCTGACTTTGTTGGGGAAAATCAAGGCTTTGAATCTTGTCGAAGTTGGCGGAAATTGCAAAGAGATCTATGCAAAAGTGAAAGTTGGGAAACTTACGAAACCGTTGGGGATTTCACTCGATCAATTAAAAGAGCTGAAGATCGAGGTTCCGTATGAAATTTACTGGTATCCGGAAGTTCGTCCGGCCAAAATCAAAGGCAAACTGGTTGCGGACGGAAAAGTTGAAGTGAATGGCGAAAATAAAGATCTTACCATACGGTATATCCCCGCCAAAAATCCCAACGGCCCTGCGGGTGAGTATGCGCTGAAACTCAAGTTGACAATCAACGGCAAACAAGTAGGTCACATCATCAGCGCCAAAGTCAAAATTAACGGAAATTGCGGAGAACCGCCAGGCGGTGACAACCCCGGCGATAACCCCGGTGACAACCCCGGTGACAACCCTGGCGATAACCCCGGTGACAACCCTGGCGATAACCCCGGTGACAACCCTGGCGATAACCCTGGTGACAACCCCGGCGATAACCCTGGCGACAACCCCGGTGATAATCCTGGAGATAATCCCGGAGATCAACCTGGTGACAATCCCGGCGACAAGCCGTCTGATACGCTACCAGGTGCCAAAATGCCCAAGACAGCAACCAATTATCCGGTTTGGGTATCGGTTGGCTTAGGTATGCTTTTACTGGGACTAGGGTTCATGCTTTACACTTTCCGCAACAGAATGAAAGGGTCGAAGCAATAATTCACTTCCGCCAATAGAAAGCACTTGAATTCAAGATCAAGTGCCCGGCTTGTCGACATGTGTATTCTATACAGGTCGACAAGCTTTTTTTATTGAATGATATTAATAGAAGATGATCAATGGGAGAATTTAGTGTTGTCCAAAACATCTTTAAAGCGATCGAAAACGACTCGGACCATAAGCTGATTAAGTACATGTGGAACATTTGGTCTGCCTGGTGGTAACGCAACCGTCGTCTTCGTCGATTTTTTTATTCGGTCAATACATCATCATCTGTGAACAGACAGTGAACGTACCCCTGAATAGTTGTGAAAGAAGTTCTCGTCCACGATCCAAAACAATGGCTGGGGATCTGATTTGTTGAAAGGATGGGAAAGAATGGATCAAAAGGTTCTGGAAGAAATCCGAAAAATCATTCCAAACGATCGAATCCTTTTGCAGTTGCAGGATCGGTATTCGTATAGTTTTGATGCTTCCTTTGGCGAATATTTGCCGGATATTGTGATTCAACCCGAACATGCTGAAGAAATCAGTCGATTGGTGAAGCTTGCCAACCGATATTTGATTCCCGTTTATCCGAGAGGAGCGGCTACTTCTCTGAGCGGAGGCCCCCTTCCGGTAGAGGGAGGGATGGTTTTAGACATGTCCCGCTTAAACAAAAAACTGATCATAGACCGTGAGAATCTCCTTGCAATTGTGTCACCGGGCGTTATCACAGCTGACATTCATCGAAAAGCGGAAGAGGCGGGGTTGTTTTATCCTCCGGATCCGAGCAGTTCTCACGTTTCAACGATTGGTGGAAATTTACTTGAAAATTCGAGTGGTCCCAGAGGATTGAAATACGGAACCACCAAGGAATACGTGATCGGGTTAGAAGTGGTGACGCCAACCGGGGATATGATTCGTACCGGGGGAAAAACCGTAAAAAATGTGACCGGATATGATCTTACCCGACTGATTGTGGGCTCTGAAGGGACATTGGGGATTGTAACTGAAGCCATTTTACGTTTGATTCCTAAACCACAGGCGAGGGGGACGCTGCTGGCTGCTTTCGACCGACTGGTTGATTCGGGACATGCGATTACGAACATTTTGTCGTCAGGGATTTTGCCGGCCGCTATGGAATTGATGGATAACGCATGTATGCGCGCTGTAGAGAACTTTCAACCGTGCGGTTTGCCGCTTCATGCTGAGGCATTAATCATCGTTGAAGTTGACGGGCATCCGATCGCAGTTGCAGAAGAAATTTCTCAATGTGAAACATTATGCCTGCAAATGGGAGCAACGACGATCAGAGTTGCGCAAGACGAAAGAGAACGACAGGAGATCTGGAAGGCGCGAAAAATGGTTTCGCCTGCTATTACACAAATGGGACCGACGAAGATTTCCGAGGATGCGACGGTTCCTCGAAGCAAGATTCCGGACATGATGGAGCGCCTGAAACAGATTCGGGAAAAATACCAATTAAATCTTGTCGTATTCGGTCATGCCGGAGACGGGAATCTCCATCCGAACATTATTACGGATAAACGTAATCTCGCGGAGATGAAAAGAGTCGAAGAGGCTGTGAGTGAAATATTTAAGGCGGCCATCGAATTAGGAGGAACTCTTTCCGGAGAGCACGGGATCGGCACGTTGAAAGCTCCTTATATGGAAATGGAACTGGGTGAAATCGGTTTGGCCATGATGAAAAAGATTAAACAGGCATGGGACCCAAACAACATCTTAAATCCCGGAAAAATATTCCCCAAACCTGGGCAAACCAAGGTGGTGTTAACAGAATGAGTTTGAGTCAAAAGAGCCATCAGCCGGAAAGCAATGGAAATCCGGTGCAGCAATTATTCCATTCCACTTATGCATTAACAAACAAATGTGTCCAATGTGGTTATTGCTTACCCGTTTGTCCAACGTATGATTCGATGGGAAAGGAATCTGCTTCCCCCCGGGGACGAATTAATCTGGTCCGATTGGCATCGGAAGGAAAGATCGACATTCAGGAAAATCTAAAAAATCCGATCGATCTGTGCTTGGGCTGTCGGGCGTGTGAAGTCGCTTGTCCGGTAAATGTTCCATATGGACATATTTTGGAGTTTGCCAAACAGGCGATTGAAGAGTCGCAAAAAGAGAAAGAGAGAGCTGTGTTTGGTGAAAGAATGAAAAGACTGAGTTTGATGAAATTATTCCCATATCCCGAACGATTGCGTGCGATCGGAAACTTAGTCTGGTTATACCAAAAGAGCGGTGTCGCCAAATTCGTTCGGAAGACAAAAGTAATCCATCGAATATCTGAACCGTTCGCTAATTTGGAGAACGTTCTTCCATCTCTGGAATCACCGGGGAAACGATACAAATGGGGAACGGTGATTTCTGCAAAAGGACAAAAGAAATCACGGGTGGCTTTTTTTGCCGGCTGTGTGATGGATGCCCTGATGTACCGGACCAACCGGCTGACGATCGAACTTCTCACATCGGTGGGATGTGAAGTGGTTATGCCCCAAAATCAAACCTGTTGCGGGGCTCTGCACGCCCATCAAGGTCTTCTGGAACAGGCGAAAGCATTGGCGAAAGCGAACATTGAAGCTTTTGAAAAATCCGAGGCCGATTTCTACGTCAATAACGCCGGCGGGTGTGGGGCGATCCTGCGTGAATACGATCACCTGCTCATGGAAGATCAACATTGGAAGGAGAGAGCCGCACGGTTTGTCAATCGGTCAAGGGACATCAGCGAAATTTTGATGCAATACGGTCCTCTTTCGTATAGAAAGGAGCGGCGCGGAGTTCTAATCTACCAGGATTCCTGCCATTTGCGGTATGTGCAGGGCGTGTATGACGAACCCCGTCATTTGCTGCGTTCGATACCGGGGGCGGACGTTGTTGAATGGGAAGATAGTGGATCATGTTGCGGATCAGGGGGGATCTATAACATGTTGAATTATGAGGAATCGATCAAAATTCTGGATAAGAAGATGGAAAAAGTAAAAGCGATGGGCGCGACCACCATAGTTACCGCCAATCCCGGTTGTTTACTCCAGATGCGGCTAGGGGCAGAACGGCTCGGCTTATCCAACCATATGCAGGCTGTGCACATCGTAGATGTGCTTGCGGAAGCATGTGGATTTGAGTGAGCGGAGGAATGGAGATGGCAAAGCTCACCAAGTCGTTTACCGTGTCATGCGTTCAATCCAATCCCAAGTGAAACGAAAGAGACGAAAATATAAAGGCGTTAACCGGTGCCGTCGAAGAATCGGCCAAGAGAAAATTCGGGGCTGCGAACGGTGGAACTATTGTGTGGGATAAAATGGGTGAGATTACTCCGGCATTGCAAGCCAAACTGCTCCAGGTCACGCACTGATTAAAATAGCGATCGCCTCTTAAATGGAAAATGAGGTTGCAAGTTCCTTTTTCGATCGAGAGATTCGATTGACGAGAACATTGCGAATGGATAGAGATAATTTCTGATAAGTAGACTTCTTTTGCTCATTTTCGGTGTTTTGATCAAAAGACATGTACAAATTATCTAAATATTTTATATAATATTTATTGTATAATATATCGGAATGGTTTTTGGTCAGTCTGTTTTGATGAGCGCAGCGCGATGACAGGGAGGGGAGGTTCAACGTGAAGCAGTTACCAAGGCCAAACCCGCTGAAGTTACAGGCGTATACCATTTTAAAAGAAGCGATTATTCGGGGCGAGTTCCATGATCATGAGATGATTACGGAACGGTCTGCGCATGAACGGTTTCAAATCAGCAGAACCCCGTTCCGCGAAGCGATTCAGACTCTCGAAGCGGAAGGGTGGATCTACAGTATCCCTTACAAAGGAACATTTGTCAGTCCGGTCACCACCCAGGATATTCATGATCTCTTTGAAATTCGCTTGATCCTTGAAACTTATGTCGTAAACAAAATTCAGTCCCATATGGACTTAAAAAGCTTAAAGCAGTTGGAAACGATCTTGCAATCGATGAAAGTAAGCAGCAGGGAGCAAAACGACTACGATTTCATGTTATTGGACAAAGATTTTCATCAATGGATGTTTGAATTGGCCGGCAACCGGAGACTGGTGGCTGTATTTATTCAAACTTCGGATATGATCCGGCGAATCGGAATGCGTGTCCTGCACCGGGAATCGAGGCGGGAGGAAGTGATCGCCGAACATCAGCAGATCATTGACGGACTTAAAAACGGCAGGGCGGAAGAAGCCATGGTTCAACATTTGAAAAAACAACAACAGTCTTATATTGATCTGTATCGCCAAAGCATTTGAACGGTCTCCCGTTGTGTTTGGGGCTCGAAAAAGGGGAGTGATCTTGTGAGTGGAACCGGGATCGACGGATTGATCGCACAGCTGGGATCCGAAAGGGTGAAGACCCGCGAGTCATCCTCATCAGATGGCGGATTGGAGACCGAAGCCATTGTTTTTGCCGATACGGAAGAACAGGCAAGATCCGTCGTGCGATGGGCTTCCAGGGAAGGAGTTGCGATCGTCCCGCAAGGCAAAGGAGGATGGGGGACATATGGAAATTCGATTCGCGGGCGTGCCATTACGTTATCTCTGGCCCGTATGAACGGGATTGTCGAACATTCCCCCGGCGATTTGATCGTGACTGTTCGGGCGGGAACGACATTGGCAGACTTGCAAAAACAACTGAAAGAAAAAGGACAAGTATTGCCGCTGGATCCCGGTTGGCCGGAACACATCACTGCAGGGGGCCTGGTGGCAACTGCATCAACCGGACCCAAACGGCTGAAATACGGGGCTCCGCGCGATTGGGTAACCGGACTCAGGATGATCCTGGCAAACGGACAGATGATTCGTACCGGCGGAAAAGTAGTGAAAAACGTGGCCGGATATGACATGAATAAATGTTTTGTCGGGTCGATGGGAACGCTGGGCATCATCACTGAATGCACATTTAAATTGCGTCCATTGCCACCGGCTGAAACCGTTTTGGTATTAACTGCCTCTGATGGGGAAACGATGATGCGTTTTAGCCGCCGCGTATGGGACTCTTCATTGGAACCTTGTGCCATGGAGCTGGTGAATGGTACGGCGCTTCGCTCTCTTACCGGGTTGGACGGGGAAGGATGTGCATGGGTCATCGGTTTTGAGGATGAAGAAAAAGCAGTCACCGCGCAGAGAAACCTGGTTGCCCGGTGGGCGGAGGAGGAAGGGCTTTCCATTCGCGCATGGTTGGAGCAGGAACAAGCTGCGAGCCTGTGGAATCGCTTGGGCCGGCTGACCCCGAATGCCTTGGAAACGGACATTTCCGGAATGGAAGTGGCTTTAAAGGCAATAACCCTGCCTGACCGGGTCGCCGGGACAGTTTGGAAGGCGAGTGATGTTGCGGAAAAACAGGGAATAGAAGCGATTGTGCATGGAGGGATCGGGACCGGGATTACGCGGGTGAACCTGTTTGCTTCAATGAATCAACTGGATCAAGTGTGTGAGACGATCGGGCTCATCCGGTCATGGTTGGAAGAAAGATCCGGATATTTGGTGGTCGAGCATGCACCTCTGTGCGTCAAGAATCGCGTTCCTGTCTGGGGACGGACTCCGGGAGGCTTTGGTCTGATGCGCAAATTGAAGGGACGTCTGGATCCGGGAAGTCTGTTTAATCCCGGACGATTTGTGGGAGGGATCTGATATGAACCACTCCTTCCATCCGCTGCCAAAACCAGAGGGATATCCGTTTTCTGATCCGCCCGACCCGAATAAGTGGTCAGCATGCATTCACTGCGGGATGTGTTTGGACGCTTGTCCCACTTATCAGGAAGAGCGCCTGGAACACCATTCCCCCCGCGGAAGGATTCATCTCATCAAAGCGGTGGGGGAAGGACGGCTCGGACTCAACCAGGGATTATACGATCCCGTGTTTCAATGTCTCGATTGCCGGGCTTGCGAGACGGCTTGCCCGTCCGGCGTGAAGGTGGGTGCCCTGATTGAGGAGGCCCGCGGACAGCTTTACCGGGCAATGCCGCCAAAGGGATGGAAGGGATTGGTGAGCCGCCTCTTTTTGCGCCACTTGTTTCCTTATCCCGGACGCCTCCATGTTTTGGGCAGGTTGATGCGATTTTACCAGCGGTCCGGACTTCGTATGTTCGCGAAAAAAGCGGGTATTTTGAAATGGATTCCGGCCCACTTGCGCGATCTGGAGGCCGTATTGCCGGAGATTCCCAAGCGGCCTTCCCGGGGAAGCATACCTGAGGTGACGCCTGCAAAGGGTGAGCAACGCTGTCGTGTTGCCTTATTGACCGGCTGCGTGATGGATGTAGTGTACGCCGGAATCAATGAAGCCACCGTTCACGTCCTGAGCCGGAACGGTTGTGAAGTGGTGGTGCCAAAGGGACAGCGCTGCTGCGGAGCGCTTCAAGTGCACGCCGGTGACCGAAAAACGGCTAAAATGCTGGCGCGGCAAAATATTGATGCGTTTTTGCAGGCCGGAGTGGACCGGGTGATCGTAAACGCTGCCGGTTGCGGCTCCGCCATGAAAGAATACGATGAACTTTTGAAGAACGATCCTGATTACCGGGAAAAAGCAGCCGAATTCGTCAGCCGGGTCCAAGATGTGACCGCTTTTCTCTCCGAGATCGGCTGGGAAGCCCCCCAAGGGAGACTGGATGGAAGAGTGACTTATCATGAGGCCTGCCACCTTGCGCACGGTCAAGGGATTCGCAGCCAGCCGCGCGAAATTTTGCGGAGCATCCCGGGGTTGACGCTCATCGAGATGCCCGGAGCTGACCGTTGCTGCGGCAGTGCAGGAGTGTACAATTTGACGTATCCGGATATGGCCGGTCGCCTGCTGGAAAGAAAAATGGACGATGTTCCGGACGGAGTGGATTGGATTGCGACGGGAAACCCGGGTTGCCTGCTGCAGATGGCTATGGGTGTAGGTCGCCGCGGCGGACGTGAGCGGGTCGTTCACACCATCGAATTGCTGGACGAAGCTTATCGGAGGGAAGCTGGACGGGAGCAGAACGGCGATGAGGGATTGATTGATGAACTGATGCGCTGTGTGGGTGACAATGGCGTACTCTTTCGCCATGAAGAGTTGGTCTCGTACGAATGCGATGCCTACACGTTGCAAAAGGCACTCCCCCGGGCGGTCGTGTTCCCAAAGGACACGGAAGAAGTGGCCGCGGTGGTTCGTCTGCTGAATGAGCGCAAGATCCCTTTTATTCCGCGCGGTGCGGGCACCGGTTTGAGCGGCGGCGCCACTCCGACCGGCGGGGAAGTCATCATCAGCCTGGTCCGGATGAATCGTCTGTTGCACGTCGATTTGCCCAACCGGCGTGCAGTTGTCCAACCGGGGTATATCAACCTTCATTTGACGCAATCGGTGGCAGGCCAGGGGTATTACTATGCTCCCGATCCTTCGAGCCAACAAGCGTGTACGATCGGCGGGAACGTGGGTGAAAATGCCGGTGGTGCCCATTGCCTGAAGTACGGGGTTACTACCAACCATGTACTCGGGGTCAAGATGGTTCTTCCCGACGGCGAGGTGGTTGAACTCGGAGGATTGCCCGACGAACCGGGTTATGACCTGGTCGGGTTGGTGGTCGGATCGGAAGGGACATTGGGAATTGTCACGGAAATCACCGTCCGCTTGATGAAGAAGCCGGAAGGCGTCCGAACGGTACTGGCGCTGTTCGACGAGGTGAGTGCCGCCAGCGAAGCGGTATCCGATATCATCGCCGCCGGGATCTTGCCGGCTGCTTTGGAGATGATGGATACACTGGCCATCGAGGCAGTGGAAAAAGGAACCTTTCCTGTTGGTTACCCGCGGGATATCGCCGCCGTTTTGTTGATTGAGGTAGACGGAGTAGAATCAGGGCTGGATGACCAGATTGAGCGGATTGTCGATGTTTGCCGGAAACACCGGGTACGGGAAGTCCGGCCCGCTGCTTCCGAAGCGGAGAGACAACGGTGGTGGGCCAACCGGAAAACGGCTTTCGGGGCTGTAGGCACCCTCTCTCCGGATTATCTCGTGCAAGACGGGGTGATTCCGCGCAGCCGCTTGCCGGAGGTGCTCGCCCGCATAGAGGAGATCGGTCGGGAAAAAGGAATCCGCATTGCCAACGTTTTTCACGCTGGCGATGGGAATCTGCATCCGCTGATTATGTTTGATTCCCGGGTACCGGGGGAAGAGGAGCGCGCCGTTCAGGCGGGTTCGGAAATTCTTCAAGTGTGCGTCGAAGTTGGCGGCAGTATCACGGGTGAACACGGAGTGGGTTTGGAAAAGCGCGAGGAGATGCGTTACCTGTTCACTGAAGAAGAGCTTGCGATTCAAACGGCCGTACGCGAAGTCTTTAATCCTGAAAATCTTTGCAATCCGGGAAAAATGCTCCCTGCCCCGGCCCGATGCGGGGAGGTAAAAAAGCATGTCAGCGAGATGGTTTCTCAAAACCACTTGGACTGAATCTCCCTGCGGGATGGGATCAGAAATATGTGCGGAGGAGTGGTCATGGGTTTATGGAAAACAGGCGAAACGTGCCTGCGTGGAGAAATCGCCTCTGACGGCTCCGACAAAGGAAAAACCGCACTTCTGGGAAGAATTGAAATTGCCTAAACCCCCTGAAGAGAGTGCCGGTCTTCAGGGGGTGCTTTGTTATCCCATATTTACGGTTGGATCTGGATGGAACAGACATTATCCATGATGAACCGGAGCATGGGACGGCTCAGTCAACTTTTCAGCGATAGCTCTTGCAATCCAGACACCGCATGCGCTTGCCTGGGCCAGGCCGCGGGTGATTCCGGCTCCGTCGCCGCCTACATATAAGCCGGCGATTTCGGATTCAAAGCGGTCGTCCAATTTTGGACGGGCGGAGTAAAACTTGGCCTCCACACCGTAGAACAATGTGTGTTCGGAGGCAATTCCCGGTGTGACCCGATTCAGCGCTTCCATCATTTCGATCAGGCTCTTCATGGTATTGTAAGGCAAGACGAGGCCCAGATCGCCGGGTACCGCCTCTTTTAAGGTCGGGTTGATAAAACCTTCTCTGATCCGCTTGGGAGTGGAGCGGCGGCCTTTAAGGATGTCCCCGTATTTTTGCACAATCACGCCGCCGCCCGACAACTGGTTGGCTAAACGGGAAACTTCATGAGCATATTCGGTCGGCTGGTCAAACGGATCATCAAATTGATGGGAAACCAGAAGAGCAAAGTTGGTATTTTCGCTGCCCAGATTGGGATCTTTATAGGCGTGTCCATTCGCCAGCATGATTCCCGAATGGTTTTCCACTACCACATGTCCAGAGGGATTGCTGCAGAAAGTCCGGACCCGGGTTCCTACCGAAGTATTGAAAATAAACTTTCCTTCATACAGATGTTCGTTAATTTCTTCCATGACGATATTGGATGTTTCCACCCGGACACCGATATCCACCTGGTTGGCGGACATTTTCAGGCGGCGTTTTTTCAGGACTTTGCCCAGCCATGCGGACCCGTCCCGTCCGGGAACAATCACTACTTTTTCCGCTGAAAGGATGGTTCCGTCGTTCAGCTCAACACCCGTTACCTGATGCCGCCCGTTTTTCTTTTCGGTGACGATGTCCGTGACTTCCGTTTTGAATTTCATCTCTACTTTGTCTTTGAGATATTCAAAAATGCTGGCCAAAATCTTCAGGTTTTGTTCGGTTCCCAGATGGCGGACCCGGGCTCGGAGCAATTTCAGCCCGGCGGAGTATGCTCTTTTTTCGATTTCCCGAACCCGATCGGTAAGCGGATCGGTGATCGTATCTGTAGCTCCGTGCTGCAGATTGATTTCATCCACATATTTGATGAGATCCACGACCGTTTCCGTCGGTAAATAATCCGTCATCCAGCCGCCGAATTCGCTGGTGATGTTGAATTTGCCGTCCGAATAGGCCCCTGCTCCCCCGAATCCGTTGGTAATGGAGCAGGCGGGAACACAACCGGCAAAATCTTTTTTACCGGCTGGAGGAGGGCATTTTTGAATCTTTTTCTGCAAAATGGGACAATTGCGAGAATAAATGTCATGTCCCTTGTCGATGAGCAGGACCCGGGCTTCCGGCATTTTCAAGGACATTTCGTAGCAGGTAAAAATACCGGCAGGACCTGCGCCCACAACAATCACATCGTATTTATCTTTCATATCGGATCCCTCACATGCATCTCGGATGAATGGGATTTATGTCGTGGAAAAACTGCTTTCAAAACCCTAAGAGACTATAACAAAAGTAACAGGGGAAATCAAGGCCAGGAACATCAAAAACACGAATATATTTTTTTAAATATCTTTTATTGTTCGTTTATACACCGGGAATTGTGCCGATGATCCGCTTCGATGGCATTGAAACGGACAGATCCACCGTGTGAAAGAAATAGCTGAAACTTTATGGATGAAACCGGACAGAAAAAAGTTTTCACCAAGACTGTTGATTAATAAAAATAAATATGTTAAATTAAAAGAGCTGATGGAAAATTGAATAAATCTGTGGAATTCTCTTATCCAGAGAGGTGGAGGGACAGGCCCGAAGAAACCTCGGCAACCATCTGCACAAAAGCAGAAAGGTGCCAATTCCTGCAGGACAATATTGTTCTGACAGATGAGAGAAGGCGATAACGATAAATGTATCCCTTTTTGCATCTGCAGAAAGGGATTTTTTATTGGTGCCGGAATAAACGGGCCCGATCTCCTGTAAGGTAAAGCATAGTCGATACGGGGAAGGTGATGGCTGGATGGTGGCCCATCAGGACTACATCATCGCTACATATTTGATTCACGGGAAGAATGATTTTCATAAAAAAGCAAACAGCATTGCGGTGGGTTTAACGGTCGGTACTTGGACGGAGCTGCCGGAGACGAAGAAAAAGCAAATGGCCGCCCATCTGGGGAAAGTGATCGAAGTGGCGGAATTGGAGCCGACTGCGGACGGGGAACCGCGCGCGCTTTGTAAAATCGGTTATCCGGTGCGAAATCTGACACCGGATCTACCCGCACTTTTGACCACCGTTTTCGGCAAGTTGTCGATGGACGGGAAGATCAGGTGCATGGATATCGAAGCACCGGATTCGTTCCTCGCTCAGTTACCGGGACCCAAGTTCGGAGTCGAGGGAATTCGGCAACAGCTGGGAGTGGCCGGCCGGCCGCTGTTGATGAGCATTTTTAAGCAGTGTATCGGCATGAACCTGGCTGAACTGGAGGAAGCTTATCGTCACCAGGTGGATGGCGGGGTCGATTTGGTGAAGGATGACGAAATCTTCTTCCGCGATGACTACGCACCAGCCGTGGAAAGGGTCCGCCTGTTCAACAGGATCAATCGGGAAAAGGAAGGGCGGACCGGGCAAAAAACGCTGTATGCCGTAAACTTGACCGGACCGGTGACGCAATTGGTCGACAAGGCGAAACGCCTGGTGGAACAGGGAGCCGACTGCTTGCTGGTCAATGCGCTTCCCTACGGATTGGACATTCTCCACCGATTGGCCGGCGATCCTGACATCCGGGTTCCGCTCATGGCTCATCCGGCATTTTCGGGAGCGATCTACGCTTCTCCTGAGTACGGATTAAGTTCACCGCTTCTGTTAGGAAAATTGATGAGGTGGGCAGGGGCAGATATGGTGCTGTATCCTTCCCCCTATGGCTCGGTGGCCATGCCCCAAGCCGACGCTTTAAAAGTGGCCGAATACTTGCGCGAACCTTCACCGGTACACCGGCGCTCGTTTCCGGGACCCTCGGCAGGAATCCATCCTGGCCTGGTGCCTGCCCTGGTTCGCGACTTTGGCACGGATCTGCTTGTCAATGCCGGGGGAGGCATTCACGGACATCCGCAAGGTTCGACGGCCGGAGGTAAAGCCTTTGTCGATGCCATCCGCGCTGCGGTAGAGGGGCGGTCTTTACAGGAAGCCGCACAGGATTCGCCGGAGTTGAAACTGGCTTTGGAAAAATGGGGGAGTCTGGAATGACATCGTTCCGAAAACGGGTGATCTTCTGTGATTTTGACGGAACGATCACCAATAACGACAACATCATCAGCATCTTCAAACATTTTAACCCCCCGGGTTGGGAATCGATTAAAGATGATATCCTTTCTCAGCGCATCAGCGTCCGGCGGGGAGTGGGGCAAATGTTTTCCCTGCTGCCCTCTTCCAGGAAAGAAGAAATCATCCGGTATGCGATTGACCAGGCGGAAATCCGGCCCGGATTCGAAGAGTTTATCCAATATTGCCGCGAACATGGGATCAAGCTCTTAATCACCAGCGGAGGCATCGATTTCTTTGTCTATCCGATCTTGTCGCGCTATGCGATTCCGGTCGAAGATATTTATTGCAACGGAAGTGATTTCAGCGGAGAGACCATCCGCATTGTTTGGCCGCACCCCTGTGACCCGCACTGTGACGTGGATTGCGGGATGTGCAAGACGAGCGTGATCCGTTCGTATGACAGCCGGCTGTATGAAAAGATTGTGATCGGTGACAGCATCACCGATCTGGCCGGTTCCAAACTGGCCGATTTTACGATTGCCCGCGATTATCTGCTGAAAAAATGTGAAGAGCTGGGTTTGGTCCACCAGCCTTTTACCACCTTTTTTGACGTGATTGATATTTTAAACGGTGCGCCGTTGGCAAAGTGAGGTGCATAAAAGGAATGACACAACTGAAAAGCGTTGAGACGATTCGGGTCGAATTGGAACAGATTGAGCAGGCCTTTCGGGATTTGCGCGAGATCAAGGATCTTTTTGCCAAGCGTGGATGGTTTCCCGCCACGAGCGGCAATCTCTCTGTGCGTGTGAAGGTTGAGGAGGGCCAGCCGGCCTTAATCGCGGTAACCGCCAGCGGAAAGGATAAATCGATCCATACACCGGAGGATTTCCTGCTGGTTGACCTCGAAGGGAAACCGGCATTTCCGACCCGGCAGAGACCGTCGGCGGAAACCCTGATCCATACGGCCATTTATCAAAAGATAAACGATTGCCGGGCGATTTTCCATGTTCATACAGTTGCCAATAATCTCATTTCCGAGCTTTACGGGGATCAAGGGGAGGTTTCCTTTACCGGCCATGAAATCATCAAGGCATTGAATTTCTGGGAAGAAGGGGCCGTGATCCAACTGCCGATTGTTCCAAATTATGCCCATATTCCCGCTTTGGCGGAAGCAGTCGGCGAAGTGCTCGATCCCCGCGTTCCCGGGGTGCTTATTCGAAACCACGGGATTTATGCCTGGGGAGACAGCATTTTTGCTGCCAAACGTCATTTGGAAGCATTTGAATTTCTGTTTGAGTATCAAGTAAAACTGCAACTTTTGAAAAAATAGTACAGATCGAAAGGGGTTTTTTCATGGCGCAGATTCGCATCAGAAATTCCGGGAAACGGTTGCAAACGGAGCAAGAGGTACGGTCATTCCTCGAAGAGCAGGGGGTCCTTTACGAACATTGGCCGACGGAAAAACTGCCGTCCCGTTTGCGTGAAAAGTTTGTTTTGTCCGATGAGGAAAAGGAAGAGATCCTGCAAGTGTACCAAGAGGAAATTGAATCCCTGGCCAAACGGAACGGATATGTTCAATGGGATGTGGTGGCTTTGTCCGAGGCGACTCCCAATCTGGAAGAACTGCTTAAAAAATTTGAAAACGTGCATGTTCATACGGAAGATGAGGTTCGGGCCATCGTCTCCGGAAACGGCATCTTCACGATTAAAGGCAAAGAGGGAACCGGCTACTTTGATGTGGAGCTCTCCGCAGGGGATGTCATTTCCGTGCCGGTCAATACTCCGCACTTTTTCACGCTGATGGAGAACCGCAAAGTCGTGGCCGTGCGCCTGTTTATCGACCCGTCCGGCTGGGTGGCGCATCCTTATCAGGATCCGGAGTTCAACGCTTGACCGCTAACGCCCGCACGCATGATGCGGGCCTTTGCCAAGAAAGGAGGAAACCATCGATGTTTGAAAATTATAAAGCTTTGACGGAAAAGGATGCGGTTGAATACGCCCGTTCTTTACCGGATTTGTTTGCCGGTGATGCGGAGCTGGCCAATCGGGAAATTGGCGATGGAAACCTGAATCTGGTCTTTCACATCGTGGATCAAAAATCGGGAAAAAGCGTCATCCTCAAGCAAGCTCTCCCTTATGCCCGGGTGGTGGGGGAATCCTGGCCGTTGACGCTGGACCGATCCCGCATCGAAGCGGAGGCGTTGAAACAAGCAGCCAAATTGGTGCCGGAATTGGTTCCCGCCGTCTATTTTTACGATGATCAATTGGCGTTGACGGCGATGGAGGATTTATCCGATCATATCATTTTAAGAAAAGGCTTAATTGCGGGAAAAGTGTACCCCCGTCTGGCTGAGGATTTGGCGAAGTATCTTGCCCACACGCTCTTTTTTACCTCGGAATACTACCTGGACGCGCAGGAGAAAAAAGAAAACGTCCGCCGGTTTATCAATCCGGAAATGTGCAAGATTACAGAGGATCTTGTATTTACGGATCCTTACTACAATGCAGAGACCAACTCATTTAATCCGCTGATCAGGGAAACGGTCGAGTCGATCTGGCGCAACCATCAACTGAAAAGGGAGATCGCCCGTCTGAAAGAATCGTTTATGACCCGCACACAAGCTTTGTTGCACGGGGATCTGCATACCGGCTCCATCATGGTGAAAGAAGACAGCACCAAAGTGATCGACCCGGAATTTGCCTACTACGGTCCGATCGGCTTTGATGTGGGGGCCGTGATCGCCAACCTTTTCCTTTCCTTTGTCTCCCATGAGGCGCACACGCAGGACAAGAAGCGGAGAGAGGAATATCAACATTGGCTGCTGGATACGGTTGAACAGATCTGGAACGGCTTTGAACGAGAATTCCGTGCATTGTGGAAAGAGCATGTAAAAGATGAAATGTGGTCCGTTCCCGGCTTTCTGGATGATGTACTGTTCCAGGCTCTCCAGGATACTTCCGGGTTTGCCGGATGCAAAATGATGCGCCGGGTGATCGGTCTCGCTCCGGTAGCCGATTTGGAATCGATCGAAGATCCGGCCGTTCGCGCGGAAGCGGAAATCAAGGCTTTACAGATCGGGGAGCAGTTGGTTTTAAAGTGCAAATCGATTCAGACCGTGTCTGACCTGACCAACCTGGCCCGGGAGATTCTCGGGAAAGGACTGACGGTGAAATGAAATTCAATCAAGCCATCCCGCATCCCCAATCGGTTTTCTGGCAAGAAGATCATTTGGTTTTGCTGGATCAGCGGCGGCTTCCAACTGAAACCGTTTATTTACACTTGACCACCCCGGAAGAGGTATGGGAGGCAATTGCCACATTGGCTGTCCGGGGGGCACCGGCGATTGGCATCGCTGCCGTCTACGGATTGTATTTGGGAGTGCGTGGCCTGCCTGACCAGGAGGAGATTTTCTGGGCAGAACTGGAACGGATCGCGGACTTTTTGAATTCGGCGAGGCCGACGGCTGTCAATCTGTCGTGGGCGCTAAAACGAGTGGTGAACAAGGCCAAAACATTCAAAGGCGAACCCGTCTCCTCCGTCAAACAAGCGATATTGAACGAAGCGACGGCGATTCATGAAGAGGATGTCCGGGTGTGCCGGCAGATTGGAGAACATCTGCTCACTCTGTTGCAGGATGGAATGGGCATCCTGACCCATTGCAATGCCGGCGGTCTCGCCACCGGTGCGTATGGAACGGCATTGGCTCCTCTCTATCTGGCCCGTGAGCGGGGGTGGAAGTTTAAGGTATTTGCCGATGAAACCCGCCCGGTGTTGCAGGGAGCCCGTCTGACCGCCTATGAACTCATGCAGGCCGGGATTGATGTGACGCTGATCTGTGACAATATGGCGGGTGCCGTGATGAAACAGGGATGGGTGCAAGCGGTGATCGTTGGAACGGACCGCGTGGCGGCCAACGGAGATGTGGCCAACAAAATCGGCACCTACAGTGTGGCCGTGTTGGCGAAAGCGCATGGAATTCCCTTTTATGTGGCTGCTCCTGCTTCTTCGATCGATTTGGAAACGGAGACGGGCGAACAGATCCCGATTGAGCAGCGATCACCGGAGGAAGTGGTGGCCGGAATGGGCAAACCAATCGCCCCAGAGGGAGTTCAAGTGTATAATCCCGCGTTTGATGTCACACCGGCGGAGTACGTAACCGCGATCATCACCGAGTACGGAGTCATCAGGGCTCCCTATCGGGAAAATTTGAAAAGAGTCTTAAACGGCTGACAGCCAGCATGAAAATTGCTGGCTTTTTTGTTTTTTAGCATCTATGGGGGGACCGGGTTGAAAACGGGGATCTTTCGAGAGCCCATCATCGAGCTATGAACAAACAATGCTTTGCCCGCCATAGGTGCGGGGCTTTGACCTCTTTGTGTTGCTTCATCGAAAAGGCTGCCTAAATGAAAAAAAGAACTGTACCATGGGAATCCGAGTTTTATCCACACTCTTTCCAATTGGATATAAAATATTAATGAGTTGACAATATTCTAATCATTCATATATAGTAAATAAAAAGTAATAATTGTATTCTTGATTCTTTTTTATCTATATTCATAAACTTAGTTTTATAATATAGAACAATATGAACGCATATTATTTTGAAAAATGAAATCGTTCCCAAACAGAACAGTACATAGAAAGCTCATTATCACGAAGGGCAATCGTTTTTTATCTAAATGATAAAACCGAACTTTATCATATAAAACCATCTGCCAATACATTCGGAAACGGGAGGGGTTCTTATGAATGGATGGAAGCGCTTCACCCGGGGCATCATTTGCTCTCTTATTCTGATTGTTTTATTGGCCGGCTGCGCGTCACAAGCGGATAATTCCAAATCCGGTCAAACTCACCGGATCAAAGTGGCCCATTACTTTGCCGCCAACCATCCTCAAAACATCGCTCTGCGGGAAAAATTTAAGGACATGGTGGAGAAAAATTCCAAGGGCACTTTAAAAGTCGATATTTATGAAAACAGCAAGCTGGGTGCGGAAAAGGAATTTTATGACGGCGTGCGCAATGGCACCATCGAGATGGGAATTCCCGGCATGATCATGCAGGCGGATATCCCGAAGATGGCGATACCGGAATTGCCTTTCTTATTCAAGGATTTCAAACATGCAAAAACCGTGTTGCAGGGTCCGATCGGAAAAGAGTTGACCTCTGAGATGGAATCGAAACATGGGGTTCGCGTCCTCGCCTGGAGTGCCAATGGGTTCCGGATGATATCCGGCAATCACCCGATCACGAAAATGTCCGATTTTAAAGGTTTCCGGTTGAGAATGCCAAACATCCCCAACTATATCGCTTTAGGCAAGTCCTGGGGGGCCAATGTTACCCCGCTGCCGATTTCAGAAGTATTTACGGCACTGGAGCAAAAAGTGGTCGACGGCCAGGAGAACCCGATCGCCACCCTAAGGGCTTCGGGATGGTATGAAGTGCAAACCCATGTGCTTGAATCCCGCCATATGTTTAGTCCCAACGTGTATATCATCAACAAAAAATTTTGGGACAAGCTGACGCCGGAGCAACAAAAAGTGATTGAAGAAGCGGCTCAAGCAGCTGCAGATTACGAATGGAAGTTGCTGGAGCAAAGTTATCAGCAGGATAAAAAGTTTCTTCAGGAAAACGGATTGAAATTCCAAAGCCCGGATGAACAGCTGAAAAAAGAAATGGAAACCGCAGCAAATCCCATTTATGAGGAATTTTACAGAATGAATCCTTCGACGAAAGAGCTGATTCAGAAGATTAAAGCGGCGGCGGCCAACTAGGAGGGGGAGTATGGAAAAAGCAGCCAAAGTCGTTCGTCATATCCTGAATATCGCCATTGCCTTTTCACTTGCGCTCATGTCGATCCTTGTCTTTGGAAACGTCGTTTTGCGCTACGCCTTCAATTCGGGAATTACCTGGTCCGAAGAAATGGCCCGTTTCCTGTTTATCTGGATGGTCTTTTTAGGGGCGATTGTCGCCTTGAAAGAAAATGAACATCTTGGTGTGGATATGCTGGTTAGAAAATTGTCCGCCAGATGGAAGAAAGTCGTTTATGTCATCAGCAATTTGCTGATTTTATATACCTTGTGGCTGGTATTGGAAGGAAGCTGGGGAATGACGCAGCTGAATATGGACAGTTCAGCTCCGGCCACCGGCTTGCCACTGTCCTTCATCTACGGAATCGGCATCGTGATGAGCGTCGGCATGGGAATCATTGTCCTCCGCAACTTGTATCAGGCCGTGTTTGGAAATAAATCGGGCGATGAGCTCATCATGACCAGAGAATCAGAAGATTTGCCGGCAGACAGACCGGATTCACAAGGGGGAACAACATGACACTTACCGTTTTCATCGTGACACTCCTTGTTGCCATGGCATTAGGTATTCCCATCGCTTACGCACTCTTGATCAGCGGGGTCGCCCTGATGTTTTCAATGGACAACTTCGACAGCCAGATTGTTGCCCAGAACTTGATTAACGGTGCGGACAATTTTCCGCTCATGGCGATTCCGTTTTTTATCCTTGCCGGAGAATTGATGAATGCAGGCGGCATTTCAAAGCGGATCGTGGCTTTTGCGATGTCTCTGGTAGGTCATATTCGCGGGGGGCTCGGCTACGTCGCGATTATCGGAAGTGTGCTGTTTGCCGGACTTTCGGGTTCCGCGGTGGCGGATACAGCCGCTTTGGGGGCCATTCTCATCCCGATGATGGTCAAAGCGGGGTATGACCGCAACCGTTCCACCGGTCTGATCGCCGGGAGCGGAATCATTGCCCCTGTGATTCCTCCAAGCATACCCATGATTATTTTTGGGGTGACGGCCAACGTTTCCATCACCAAATTGTTCCTCGGCGGGATCGTGCCGGGAATCCTCATGGCCATCGGTTTGGCGATTGTCTGGTGGTGGCTGGTGCGCAATGAAAAACTGGAAGTATATGAACGAAAATCGCTGAAAGAGATTGCCAAAACAACAGTACAGGCGATTTGGGCGCTTCTCCTGCCCGTGCTCATCGTCGTGGGAATGAGAGGCGGTGTCTTCACGCCGACCGAAGCGGCAGTGGTGGCGGTCTTCTATGCATTGATCGTTGGATTGGTGATTTACCGGGAGCTGAAAATCAGCCAGCTGTATGAAATATTGGTATCGGCTGCAAAAACCACCAGCGTGGTGATGTTTCTGGCTGCGGCTGCGATGGTTTCGGCCTGGTTGATCACCGTGGCAAACATCCCCGCCGAGATTACCAGCCTATTGGGCCCGGTGATGGACAATCCATTCCTGCTGTTGGTCATGATCAATCTTTTGGTTTTGCTGGTGGGTACCGCAGTGGATTTAACGCCGACCATTTTGATTTTGACTCCCGTCCTGATGCCGATCATCCAGCAAGCAGGCATTGATCCGGTTTATTTCGGAATTCTCTTTATTATCAATAACTGTATCGGTTTGCTTACGCCGCCGGTGGGAACGGTTCTCAATACGGCCTGCGGTGTCGGAAAGACGGATATGGAAGGCGTCATGAAAGGGGTTTGGCCTTTCTTGCTCATCCATTGCGTCATTCTGTTCTTGCTGATCCTCTTCCCGGAAATTGTCACCGTCCCCATTGAATTTTTGGATAAAAAGTAACCCCGGATGGGAGTGAACGAATGATGTCCCGCTGGAAAGTGGTCGTCACGGATTGGGAGTATCCCGATTTGCGCTATGAAGAACAGGTTTTGCAGCATGAGGGGATCGAGCTTGTTTCCGCCCAGTGCCGCACAGAGGATGAAGTGATCGAAGTATGCAGGGATGCGGATGGAATCATCAATCAGTATGCCCCGATCAGCCGGAAAGTGATTGAATCGCTCAGTCGATGCAAGGTCGTTACCCGCTACGGGGTTGGCGTGAACACGATTGATCTCGATGCAGCGACAGAAAGCGGGATCTGTGTGGCCAATGTGCCTGACTATTGCATGGATGAAGTGTCCGATCACGCCCTTGCCCTCCTGTTGAACGGGGTGCGCAAAATTTCCGTTACGAATGAAGCGGTGAAAAAGGGCGTCTGGGACTATAAAGTGATGCAACCGATTTACCGGCTGCGGGGGCGTACCTTGGGGCTGGTCGGTTTCGGGAACATTCCGCAAGCACTTGCGGATAAAGTGAAGCCGCTGGGACTCAAGGTGATTGCCTATGATCCGTTCGTTCCCGAACAGACGGCGAGCGAAAGGGGTGTTGCGCTGGTCTCCCTCCCTGATCTGTGTAAACAGTCTGATTTCATTTCCGTCCATGCACCTCTTACCCCGGCGACGAAGGGATTGATCGGCAGGGAACAATTTCGGTTGATGAAACGGGAGGCGTATTTGATCAACACGTCCCGCGGACCGGTGATTGATGAGCCGGCATTGATTGAAGCCTTACAGGAACAACGGATTGCCGGAGCGGCCCTTGATGTGGTTGAGGAAGAGCCGATTCGTCCGGATCATCCTTTTCTTTCCATGGAGTCGGTTACACTGACTCCGCACGCGGCCTGGTATTCGGAAGAGTCTGCCCGGGAAATGCGCTTAAAAGCGGCATTGGGCATTGTCGACGTGTTGATTCACGGGGAATTCCCCAAATACCTCGTCAATCACCAAGTCAAGGATCGATTGTCCTTAAAGTCCGGAAAAACCGCTTATGACTTGACTCATTACTCTCTGGCAGAAAGGGGCTCGTAAACATGAAAAAATGGATGAATCGATTGGCGGTCAGTCTGGTTATCCCGGCGTTGATCGTTACTGTGACCGGTTGTCAGAGCGGAGGCACGAGTGCCAATGCTCCCATCCAAAACCGGATCATTAAGGCGGGAATCGGTTTAAACGAAGACCACCCGCAAGCCCAGGGCTTACGAAAGTTTAAAGAGATCGTCGATGCAAAAAGCAACGGGAAGTTAAAGGTCCAACCCTACTACAGCGCTCAATTGGGAGACGATTTAAAAATGACTGAAGCCCTCAAAGCCGGGCTGCAGGAAATCACGATTCCTTCCACCTCGCCGTTGGTGGGGACGGTCAAAGAATTTGGCATATTTGACTTTCCTTACTTGTTCAACGATCCGAAAGAGGCGGATGCCATTCTGGATGGACCTGTCGGAAAGAAAATCCTGGACAAATTGCCTGAGCACGGTCTGATTGGGCTGGGCTACTGGGAAAACGGCTTCCGCAATTTGACCAACAGCAAACATCCGGTAGCCCAGGCGGCTGATTTTCGGGGGTTAAAAATTCGAACATTACAGACAAAGGTTCATATCGATGTGTTTAAGGCCCTGGGTGCCAACCCCACACCGATGCCTTTCTCGGAGGTGTTCAGCGCCTTGGAGAGCAAAACGGTGGATGGTCAGGAAAATCCCTTGCCTACGATTGAATCCAATAAATTTAATGAAGTCCAGCCTTACCTCAGCCTGACCGAGCATGTATACACCCCGTTTGTCTTTTTGGTCAGCAAAAAATTCTGGGATCGCCTCTCCGAAGAAGAAAAGAAAATCCTTCAGGAAGCCGCGGTCGAAGCGGGCAAATTCCAGCGCGAAGCGAACCGGGCCCAGGTGGAAAAATCCCTGGCCAATTTAAAGGCAAAAGGAATGAAAGTGAATGAGTTTCCGGATGAAGAGAAGAAAAAGGTGAAAGAGACCATTCAACCGATTTTGGACCGGTATGCAAAAGAGTTTGGTCCCGATCTGTTTGAAGAGTTGAACCGGGAGTTGCAAAAAGTGAGGGGCCAATAATCTTTGATGAACAGGAGGGGATATCATGGGTGTAATTGATGAGTTGCTTCAGGGAATTCCTCTCCCGCGAATGGTAAAAGTCAGGCAGAAGTTTCACGCTCCGGAAGTTCCGGATGTGGCCCGGGCGGTTCAGGATACCATCCGGGAAACAGGGGTTCTTCAGAGAGTCTCACCCGGCGACCGGGTGGCCATCGCGGTTGGAAGCCGCGGGGTCGCAGAGATCCCGGTCTTGACCCGGGAAGTGGTCAAGGCGATTCAATCGGCAGGCGGGCAACCGTTCATCGTTCCGGCGATGGGAAGTCACGGCGGAGCGACTGCCGAGGGACAACTGGACGTATTAAAGCAACTGGGGATAACGGAACAGACGGTTGGAGCCCCGATCCGGTCGAGCATGGAGGTGGTGCAGGTGGGAAGGCTGCCGAACGGCCTTCCCGTCTACACCGATCAACATGCTTACGAAGCCGATAAAGTCGTCGTGATCAATCGGATTAAACCCCACACAGCCTTCCGCGGACGCGTGGAGAGCGGTTTGATGAAGATGATCACGATCGGGCTGGGGAAGCAGAAAGGAGCGGAAGCGGCCCACGCGTACAGCTTCAAATACATGGCTGAACATGTTCCGGCTATGGCTAAAGTGGTGATGAGCCGTGTTCCGATAATCTTCGGACTGGGTACGATTGAGAATGCTTACGATCGCCCGGCCAAAATCATCGCTGTTCCTTCCGAAAAGATCGAAGAGATTGAACCTGAATTGCTGGTGGAAGCAAAAGCGCTGATGCCCAAAATTCTCTTCGATCCCATGGATGTGCTCGTCGTGGATGAAATCGGAAAGGATATCTCCGGTGACGGAATGGATCCCAACATCACGGGGCGTTATCCGACTCCATATGCCAGCGGGGGACCGGAAGTGAAGCGAATCGTCGTGCTGGGGCTGACAGAAAAAACCCACGGAAACGCGAACGGAATCGGTCTGGCCGATATCACCACGAAGAAAGTATTCGATGCGATCGATTGGAAGAAGGGATATGCCAACGCCCTGACCAGTACCGTCGTGGATGTGGTCAAAATGCCCATGTTTCTGGAAACGGAGAAATTAGCCGTGCAAGCGGCCATCAAAACTTGCAACTGTTTTGATATGGAAAAAGTGCGTCTCGTCAGAATTAAAAATACCCTGGAATTAAAAGAAATCTGGATCTCCGAGAGCTTGTTGCCCGAAGCCATCGAACGGGAGGATGTGGATGTGTTAACCGGACCCGCCCCGATCGAGTTGGAAGGCTAATCGAATAGTTGGTTTTTGTGCGAACCAGATCCATAAAAAGGAGGAAACGGATGTGCCAGCCCGATATCCCAAGATTGAAAATGGCGTCAATCCATACCGGGATAATGTCCAGGGGAAAGCAAATGAGCCGATCACGGTGGCTGCCCTTTTAGACCGCTCCAAACAAATCCTTGGCAGCGCATATGAAGGGCCGGTCCCGGATTGGACATTGGAAGAAATCTACAACCGGCTGGAGGAAAACGCCCCCCGGATCGCAATTATCGGGGGATCGGCAGACCACCCCGCGCACATCATGGATAATCAAACCTCCGCACGGGCTGCGATCCGCATCTGGGAAAACGGGGGAGTTCCTTTTACTTTCTCCACTCCGGTGATGTGTGACGGGACGGCCCAAAGCAATCAGGGGATGAGCTATTCCTTGCAAAGCCGGAATGCTGTTGCCCAGATGGTGGTCAACCAGTTGGAGGCTCACAGTTACCACGGGGCGTTTGTGATTCAAGGCTGTGACAAACAGCCTCTGGGGGTTGTCAGCGCGCTGGCTCATGTGGACCGAATCCGGCGAATTCGCGGGGAAGCTCCCTTTTTTGCCACATTTGCCCCGGCACATGTATTGAAAGGAGGAACGATTCCCCCTGATTTAATGGAAGAATTGGAAGATGTGGCCAGACGGGCGGAACAATCCGGGGCACAGGAGATTGCTGATGATTTGCGGGATACCATGTCCTATATCCTGCAATGCTCCTCCAATACCGCGTTCCAGGGAGTTCTCATCCGGGCACGTGAAAAAGGAATCATTACGGAAGCCAAACACAAGGATGTTGAGAAAAGACTGGCGGTCAATACCTGTGACGGCAAAGGAGGAATATGTGCCTTTAATGGAACGGGAAACAGCTCGCGCCATTTAGTGGCCGGGTTGGGGTTGGTTCACCCCGCTCTTGAGTTGCTGACCGAGCCGCCGAACCAGGAACAGATCAACCGGGCGCTGGATGATCTCTCTTTGATGATCAACAATCCCGTCTTTGGCGTCCAGAATATCGTAGGAACCAACATCAAGAATGCCATCCGTATCCACAGTGCATCCGGAGGCTCCACCAACCTGATGATGCACCTGGTCGCAGCGATGCTGTACGCCGGATATCAATTCAGTTTGTGGGATTTGAAAAAGATCCATCAAGAATATCCGATTCCGGATTTATTTGATTACAGCTTGACACAAGGCAGGGATATTTTTGCGCTGGCTATGCAGTGTTGCAGCGGAAAGATCAGGGGAATGGAAACTTTATTCTATGAACTGCTGGAAAATGGGGTGCCGATGGATCTCGATGCACCCACGGTGACCGGCACCAGTTGGCGTGAGCGGCTCCGCAACCGGGACCGGCTGCCGGCTTCCAATGTATCGGACAACCCCATCATTTTATCTGCTCCCCGGCGCCCGTTCAGCGGTGTGGATGTGTTGACAGGCAATTTCTTTGAAAGTGCCGTGGTAAAAATAAGCGGGATGACGACACAACAACTGAATGAGTTTGATAAGAAAGCGGCCTTTGTCCTCTACTATGAAAATGAAGAGGAGGCCAACCGGGGCCTGCTGGATTCTCAGTTGCTGGACCGGTTGAGAAGAGAGCGCCGTTTTGCGCATGACCGGCTCTTGGCCGTATTAAAACAGAATGATCCCGAACACTATGACGATTGGAAGGGATTGGATTATGACCGGTTGTTTGAACATTTGGTCGACCATTCGGTATTAAAAATTGCTGTCATCATCGCCGGACAAGGACCGGTGGCGTTTGGGATGCCGGAAATGTTTACTCCGATGCAGCATATTAACGCCAACCGGAAATTGAGAAAACTGGCAACCGTGATCAGTGACGGACGATACTCGGGTGTCACATACGGAGCGGCCATCGGTCATCTCACCCCTGAAGCCATTGAAGGAGGAGGAATTCTCTATCTGGAAACCGGGGATCTGCTCTTCCTCCATTTGAGCCAACGCGAGATACAATTTATTGAACCGGATGCCTTTTGCCGGGGACAACTTTTATTTGAGTTTGATTCCGTTCGTGAGCAGCGCCAACGCCTTGGTGAAGCGAGACTGGCCAACATCAGGAAGCGCCAACGGTTCGTAGCCCCGAGCAACCGGCTCGCCGGGCATACGGATGCCGCCCACGGAGTGGTTCCCGCAGCAGTCGCCGAAGCTGCCTATCTGGATTACAAAACGGATGTTGTATTTCTATCTCACAAACCGGAGGGAATCCAATGAAGGAAACTCTTCAAGTGATCGAACAGCTGGGCTTTCCCGCGAAGGATTGTCATGATCTTCCCACCTCGACAAAAACGTTCCCCGACGGAGCCCAGTATCGGGTCGAAATTCCCAGTGTGGAAGGCCCGGCATCCTTTGCCGCCGTCCTTGAAGCCTGCAAAGAATACGATGTACTGGTCCACCGCATCTCGCAAGGCAGCGGAATTATGCTCTTAACGGATGACGAACTCCGGGAGATGGCTGAAATGGGCCTCAGGGAAAAGCTGGAAGTGAGTCTGTTTGTCGGCCCGCGCGGCACTTGGGACATTACGGCCATGCCTTGGGCAAGTGCCGGAAAGATAGCAGGACTCAGGGTACAGGGAATGGATCAGCTCGCCTATTCGATCGAAGACATTAAGCGTGCCTGCCGCATGGGAATCAGAAGTATCCTAGTCGCTGATGAAGGATTGCTGTGGCTGGTGAATGAGTTTAAGAAAAAAGGAGAACTTCCGGCTGATCTGGTTGTAAAAGTATCGGTGCAAATGGCCCATGCCAACCCGGTTTCAATTCGCCTGATCGAGCAAATGGGAGCGGGAACCTACAATGTCCCCACCGATTTGACGTTGGCTCGTCTGGCAGCCATCCGCCAGGCAGTGGATATTCCGATCGATATTTATGTTGAGGTGCCGGATGATCTTGGCGGTTTTATTCGTCATTACGAAATACCGGAAATCATCCGGGTGGCTGCACCTGTATATATCAAGTTTGGACTCCGAAATTCGCCCAATATTTATCCTTCAGGAACACACTTGGAGCATGTTTCCGTTTCTTTGTGCCGGGAACGGGTTCGGAGAGCCAGAATCGGGTTGGATATGATCAAGCGTTATGCACCCCATCTGAAAACATCCGAAAGAGGTGCGATTGGATTGGGTGTTCCGGTTACTGAATAAGCAATGCCCCGGGGTGAGCTAACATGCCAATGATTCAAGCAGTGGATCGTGCCCTTAGAATCCTGGATCTGTTTGATGAATACGATACGGAATTAAAAATAACAGAGATCAGCGCACGGATCGGCCTTCATAAAAGTACGGTTCACTCCCTGTTAAAAACCCTTCAGTCACATGGATATATTCAGCAAAATCCTGAAAACGGAAAATACAGACTGGGTCTCAAATTGCTGGAACGGGGAAATCTCGTCTTGCAGGGAATGGATCTTCGAAATCTCGCGAGAAATATATTGGTCAAACTGTCCGTTCAAACCGGATTAACGGTCCATCTGGTTATCTTTGACGGAAAGGAAGGCGTATATATCGACAAAGTGGAGGGAACCTCCGGCATTGTCATGTATTCCCGCATCGGGCGCCGGGTTCCGATCCATTCCAGTGCAGTGGGCAAAGCGCTGGTCGCTTTTCATGAGCCGAACAAAATAAAAGAGATATTATCCGGTTATGTGTACACGAAGCATACTCCCAACACGATTACCAATGAGACTGACTTTCTCAAGGAACTGGAACGCGTTCGGGCCATGGGTTATGCCATAGATAATCAGGAAAATGAACCGGGAGTCCGGTGTGTGGCAGTACCCATTCGCGACCATTCGGGAGAAGTTGTTGCGGCCATCAGCGTGTCTACACCGATCTCCGGTCTGAAAAATGAATCCGAAGATCACATTGTTACCCTGTTGAAACAAGCAGCCAACGAAATCTCTCAACAATTGGGATACGGTTTTTGTTAAGACAAAACCCGGTTTTATATTATCGTCTGGGAGGAGTCAGCATGAGGATCATCCGTTTTCTGGAGGACGATGCTCCTGTCATGGGGGCGGTAACAGATGAAGGGACGGTGTACCGACTCGCATGCACCGATTTTTTGGATTTGGTGAAAAAGGCAAAAGTGAATCAATCAACCCCTCTTCAATGGGTGAGGGAATCCATCAGACAGTCTTCTCCTCTCCGGCAAACATTAGCGGATTTGCATCTGCTCGTCCCGATTGATGCTCCTGAAGTCTGGGCGGCAGGTGTGACTTATGAGCGTAGCAAAGAGGCGCGAAACTTTGAAGCAACCGGCGGAAACACGAATCAAGTCACCGTTTATGACAAAGTTTATGAGGCCCCGCGCCCGGAGCTGTTCATTAAGTCAACTTCCCGCAGGACAGTAGGGCCCAACCAGCCCATCTATTTGCGCAGTGATTCCAATTGGCAAATCCCGGAACCTGAGCTGGGGCTGGTCATCGACCAACAAGGAGAAATTCTCGGCTTTACCATCGGAAATGACATGAGCTGCCGTGATATTGAAGGCGAAAACCCGCTCTATCTCCCCCAGGCTAAAATTTGGCGTCATTCTTGCTCGATTGGTCCAAGTATTCTTCTCGCCGAATCCGTCGCCGATCCCTATCGGTTTCAAATTACCTGCCGCATTTACCGGCGTGGCGAGAAAGTCGTGGAGGGTACGGCAAGCACCGGGCAGCTGAAAAGGAAACTGCATGAATTGATTGAGTATTTGATCAAGGATAATCAAATCTTTGACGGAACGGTTTTGTTGACAGGTACTTGCATTGTTCCGCCGGATGACTTTACGTTACTCGATGGGGACCGGATTGAGATCGAAATTTCGGACATTGGGATTTTATCCAATCCGGTGAAGCAACCGGCTGGTTAAGTAAGGAGGCCGAACCATGGAGACAGTTTACAAGACGGTGATGATGAAACCTCAAGACAACGTGGCTGTCGCATTGAGCAACATTCCGGCGGGCACGGTTGTCCAGATGAAATGCCGGGGCAAAATCATGACGGTGAAACTAAAAGATTTGATCGAATTTGGCCACAAATTTGCCGTTGTTCCCATCAAATCCGGAGAAGACGTGATCAAGTACGGAGAAGTGATCGGCCTGGCTGTTAAAGATATTGCGGTGGGTGAGCATGTCCATATCCACAATGTGGAAGGAAAACGAGGAAGAGGGGACAAGATGAGCCATGCAAAATAAACTTTGGGGTTACCGGCGGCCGGATGGTCGGATGGGCGTGCGGAATCATGTGCTGATTCTGCCGACCATCACCTGTGCGACACAGGCGGCTCATCAGATTACCCAGCTGGTTCACGGGACCGTTTCCTTTATTCATCAACACGGCTGTGCCCAGGTAGGAGCCGATTATGAACAAACATTCCGGACCTATGTGGGATTGGGGACAAATTCCAATGTGTACGGGGTCGTCGTGTTGGGACTCGGTTGTGAAACCCATCAGGCAAGAGAGATTGCCGCAGAGATTGCCAAAAGCGGAAAGCCGGTCGAAGTGGTTTCCATTCAAGATTACGGCGGAACGCTGATGGCCATTGCACAGGGAGCGAAAATCGCCGCGCAAATGGTTCAGGACGCATCGGCCTTGTCGCGTGAACCTTTTGACTTCAGCGAATTGATTGTGGGGACAGAGTGCGGGGGTTCCGACGCGTGCTCGGGACTATCCGCCAACCCGGCCGTTGGCGTGGTCAGCGATCTCATTGTCGATCACGGCGGTACGGCCATCCTGGCCGAGACCACCGAGCTGATCGGCGCGGAGCATTTGCTGGCTGACCGGGCAGTGGATGATAAGGTCGCCAAGCGCGTTTATGAAGTGATTCAAGCCATGGAGAATCGCGCCATCCGGATGGGGGTGGATATCCGGACCGGCAACCCCAGTCCCGGCAATATAAAGGGAGGGCTCACCACGCTGGAAGAAAAATCACTGGGAGCGGCAGCCAAAGCAGGAACCCGTCCCTTACAGGAACTGATTGATTATGCGCAGATCCCTTCAAAAAAAGGATTGGTATGGATGGACACGCCCGGCCACGATATCGAGCAATTAACCGGGATGGTGGCCGGAGGGGCGCAGATCGTCCTGTTTACCAGCGGACGGGGAACCCCCACCGGTTCTCCGATCGCCCCCGTGATTAAGATTGCCACCAACACACCGATGTTTGAAAAAATGAAAGACAATATGGATGTGAATGCGGGAACGATCATTGAGGGCACTGAGACGATTGAAGACGTCGGCCGGAGGATTTTTGCGGAAATCGTGTCGGTGGCCTCAGGAAAGTTGACCAAGTCGGAAATCTTAAAACAGCATGATTTTGGTATTTGGAGAATTGGACCCACTTTCTGATCATCCTTGCAGGAGGTAATGCCAGATGACGACACAAGCCCAACAAACCGTTACTTACCGAAACTATGTGAACGGGGAATGGGTAGCGGCATCCACCCAGCAGTTAGATGCCAGCATAAACCCGGCAAACAAATCCGAAATCGTGGGATATGTGCAAAAATCGGGCAAAGAGGACTTAGACAGGGCCGTACAGGCCGCCAAATCCGCACAGATCGGTTGGCGCAAGCTCTCCGGTGCTACAAGAGGCGATTATCTCTATAAAGTGGCAGACATCCTCGAAAAGCGAACGGACGAAATCGCTGAAACGATGACCAGGGAAATGGGGAAAACCCTGCCCGAAGCCAAAGGAGAAACAGCCAGAGGTGTTGCCATCCTGCGTTATTATGCAGGTGAGGGGATGCGGGAAATCGGAAATGTGATTCCGTCCACCGACAGTGAGGCATTGATGTTCACGACCCGTGTTCCGCTGGGGGTCGTTGGCGTCATTACCCCGTGGAATTTTCCCGTTGCCATTCCCGTCTGGAAAATCGCTCCCGCGTTGATCTACGGAAATACGGTGGTCTTTAAACCGGCACAGGAAACCGCTGTGACGGCTGCAAAAGTGATTCAATGTTTTGCCGAAGCGGGGGTTCCGGCCGGAGTTGTCAACATGGTGATGGGCGACGGCCCAGTCATTGGCCATGGAATCGCCGCACATCCGGGTATTGACGGAGTCACCTTTACCGGATCGGAACAAGTGGGCAAAAGCGTGGGTCAAACGGCTTTGGCCCGCGGGGCGAAATACCAATTGGAGATGGGCGGAAAAAATCCGGTGATCGTGTTGGCGGACGCAGACCTGGACCAAGCTGTCGAAGCTACGATCATTGGCGGTTTGCGCTCGACAGGACAAAAGTGTACGGCGACCAGCCGGGTCATCGTTGAACGTGCGGTTTATGAGCCGTTTAAAGAAAAATTGCTAGCCAGGGTGAATGAGCTGAAAATAGGTGATGGCCGGGAAAAAGAGACCTGGATGGGTCCGTGCGCGAGCGAAAAACAGTTAAGAACCGTTCTCCATTATATTGAAAAAGGGGTGGAAGAAGGGGCGACACTGCTTTGCGGCGGGAAACAGCCGGACGGTGAAGCCCTCAAAAACGGATTTTATGTGGAGCCTACGGTATTTGAACATGTGAACTCCGGCATGACGATTGCCCAAGAAGAGATCTTCGGTCCCGTACTGGCCCTGATGAAAGTGGACAGCCTGGAAGAAGCGATTGAGCTGGCCAATGATGTGGAGTACGGCTTAAGCGCATCGATTTTTACCAAAAACATCGGCCATATTTTAGCCTTTATTCAAGACATCGATGCCGGTCTTGTCCGGATCAATGCGGAAACAGCGGGTGTCGAGTTGCAGGCTCCATTTGGCGGAATGAAACAATCCAGCTCCCATTCGAGAGAACAGGGGCGCGCCGCGATTGAGTTCTTTACGGCCGTGAAAACCGTGTTTATCAAGCCGTAAACAACAAACGAAGAACAGCGTGAGTTCCCGGACTCACGCTCCACCTTTTCTTATCACAGGAGGGAGAGGGCATGGATTTAAGGGAAAAAAATAAAAAGTTAGGCCGGATTCTGCACGACATGGAGCAAGTGATTGTCGCATTTTCGGCAGGCATCGATTCTACCTTTGTACTGGCGCGGGCGGCCGAAGAGTTGGGAGACAAGGTATTGGCGGTCACAGCCGATTCCGAGACATTTCCGGAGCGGGAGTTAAACGAGGCGATCGAGCTGGCCGGGCAACTGGGAGTTCAACATGAGATCATCCAAATTGTTGAAATGGAAAATCCCCATTTTGTCGCCAACAACCCGGATCGTTGCTACTACTGTAAAGCTGGCCTTTATGCTACGCTCACCCGTCTGGCGAAAGAACGAAACATCCCCTGGATTCTCGATGGCGCCAACATGGATGATTTAGGCGATTACCGGCCCGGCCGCAAGGCGGCAAAAGAATATGAAGTCCGCAGTGTGTTACAAGAGGCAGGCTTCTACAAGGAGGAGATTCGCCAATTGGCACGGGAAATGGGCTTGCCGAATTGGGATAAACCTTCTTTCGCTTGCTTGTCCTCCCGTATTCCGTATGGGCAGCGGATCACCCTTGAAAAAGTGAGACAATTGGACAGGGGAGAACAAGCGCTGAGAGACCTTGGTTTCCGGACGCTGCGCATTCGGCATCATGATACCATCGCCCGGATTGAAGTGCCGCGCGAAGAGTTTGAAAAAGTACTCGCCTATGCCGATCAAATCACAACCGTGTTAAAAGAGGAAGGGTTTACCTATGTAGCGCTTGATCTGGAAGGATATCGCTCCGGTTCGATGAACGAGATTTTGCGAAAGCTTTCATAGCATTTTTCAGTTCGAATCTGTTGGGAGTGAGTGCATGGAAACGGATTTACTCTCCGTTCTGGCATTGGGTTTCTTGCTGGGAATCAAACATGCCATGGAACCCGATCATGTGATCGCGGTATCTACGATTGCCGGCCGGAGCAAAAAATTATGGCGCTCTTCGTTAGCCGGTGTGTTCTGGGGAATGGGGCATTCGGTAACTTTATTCATCGTTTGTATGGCACTGATTCTGATGAAAGGAACAATTCCCGGGAAGTGGGCGCTGTCCCTGGAATTCACCGTCGGCCTGATGCTTGTCTATCTGGGAATAGTGAACATTTTCTCCATTAAGCAGGACAGCGTACTGCCTAAACATTTTCATTTACGTAAGCCCGGCAGGATCAATTCCGACCATGAACGGAGAAAGGTTTCTTATTTTCAATCGGCACTGGTGGGGATGGTCCATGGTCTCGCTGGAAGCGCCGCGATGGTTCTGCTGTCGATGAGCACAGTAAGACATGCATGGGAGGGTGCCCTGTATATTCTCATCTTCGGGGCGGGAACGGTCGTGGGAATGTTCCTTGTTACAACCATGATCGGAATTCCGTTTGTACTTACCGTCAAAAAGGGCAGCATCCATCAATTACTGACTCGGGTGACCGGTGCCATCAGCACATGTTTTGGCTTTTACTACCTGTATCATTTAGGAATCACAGAGGGGCTCTTTCAACTTTGGATTCAATGAGCTGCGCTGTTTCAATCAATTGCGGCAACACCGAAGGGGATGCTGCGGCGCCTATGCTGAAGAGGGTTGACCCTGCCATCCCCATACCCATCTGGAACATGAAGGGGATCCCTTTCCCCGCTGCCGAGGACACCACGTAAACGACGACCAACAGCTGGTCGCTTTTCCTGCTACAGTCCTATTTTCTTTAGTAATTCCTGAAGTTTTGCAAAGGGAAAATCTTTATTGTCAAGAGTCCGTAAACTGAGAAAAGATGCTTCTCCATCACAATACCACCCATATACGGGGTGATGGTTAAATTGGATACCTTTGATGGGATAGCACATTCGATCGATGACTTCTTGCTGTATGAAATCGCCTGAAAACAGCTCCAATGATTGCCAGGCCGTTTTTGTTTTTTGATGGACCCGTTCCAAATCATCATCAACCGTGATAGCCATAAAGTTGCTGAGCAAGATGTATGGAGCCTCCGGATACTCAGGAACTTGCGGGGCAAGAAAGTCGCCTAGTGCCGCTGCTTCTTCAAAGCGCAACACGACGGCGTGCGGATGTGAATCATCGAACTTTCCAATTTCAATCCCGTCAGGAGTAGAAAGATCATAGACTTTCAAAGAGGTGCCGGGCAGATATGGACCCATCTCCAAGAGGAGACCCATATGCTTGGTAATCGGGAAACGGATTGGATTTTCGTATTCGTAGATAAAGGGTTCATCGTCTAACATAAACTCATGTTTCCAGGTTTCCGGATCGGTCTCAAGAAAAAAATAATCCATCCAAAACTCCCTGTGATTCATTACGGCTGTCCATGCACGATTCAAAATGTTCCCCTCCCGTTTTTTCATTATAATATAATGAAGCGGATATCACCGTAAGGATTCAACGATCAACCATAAGAATAAATGGCTTTAACACTCAAATTCAACGATTTGATATTACGGGAACGGATAGTGTTCCGGAACTTTTTGAACTAGCATCCTTTCTAATTTGATATATTCGGGAGAGAGAATGGATGAAACCCAAAGTGATCGTTTATCATCGAATTCCCCGAGAAATTAAGGCTGAGATCGAAGAAAAATGCGAGACCGTTTATTTTGAACATTTGAACTCCCCGCAGGATCCGCACTTTCTCCAGGAGCTCAAAGAGGCTCACGGGATTATGGGTACGAAATTAAAAGTAAATAGGGAGTTGCTGGATCGGGCCCCTCTCTTAAAAGTTGTCAGTACGATCTCGGTCGGATATGACAATCTCGATATTCCGGAGCTGACGAAGCGCAAGATCATGGCCACCCATACGCCGGATGTGCTCAACGAGACCACGGCTGATGCGATCTTTGGGCTGCTTCTTGCCACGGCCAGAAGAATTTCTGAGCTGGACCTCTACGTAAAAAAGGGTCAATGGAATCAGATGATTGACGAAGATTTATTTGGAGTCGATGTCCATCATAAAGTGCTCGGCATCATCGGGATGGGCAGAATCGGTTCGGCCATTGCCAAAAGAGCCCATTTGGGTTTTGATATGAAGATTTTGTATCACAATCGTTCGCGAAACTTCGAAGCGGAACAAAAATACGGGGCCAGGTTTTGCAGTCTGGATGAATTGCTTGCAGAATCCGATTTCGTTTGCCTGATGGTGCCTTTGACTCCGGAAACCGAAAATCTGATGGGTGAGAACGAGTTTAAGAAGATGAAAAAATCAGCGATCTTCATTAATGGTTCCCGGGGAAAAACGGTGAATGAAAAAGACCTGGTCGCTGCCTTGCAAAATGGCACCATCCTGGCGGCGGGGCTGGACGTCTACCAGCAGGAGCCGATCGATCCGGAGAATCCGTTGCTCCGGCTCAACAATGTCGTCACCTTGCCGCACATTGGATCGGCCACCTTTGAAACCCGGTTTAAAATGGCCAAGCTGGCGGCTGAAAATCTGGTAAAAGGGGTTACCGGTGAGCGTCCTCCCAACTTAATCAATCCCGAAGTGTGGGAAACTGGTTAACTTAAAGGTTCTCTTGTTGATGGACGATGCCGGTTTCAATCGGAACCGATTTCCGGACAGGGGGACAGGCAACTGCCGTGAAAGGAGATCCATCCATGCCAAATGTGGGAGCATTAATCCTTGGGGCGGGCATGTCCAAACGAATGGGCAAGCCTAAGCTCTTGCTGTCCCTAAAAGGGAAACCGCTTTTTCGCTATGCGGTGGAAACCGCCCTTGCCTCCGGCTTAAACCCCGTTATTTTGGTCGGAGGACAACATGTCGATGAATTTAAAAAGCAGACAGCCGATTTACGGGATGTCGAAATCATTGCCAACCAGTCTTATCATACGGGGATGTCATCTTCGATCCAAACAGGCATCAAGGCATTGGAGGGGCGAACGGATGCGGCCATCATTTTCCTTGCGGATCAACCGTTAGTACCTTGCTTAGTGGTCGAACAATTACTGCAAGATTACAGAACCTGCCGGCCGCACGGTGTTCTGATTGTGAGGCCTCTATATAACGGCCGGCAGGGACACCCGGTTTTATTTGACCGTCAATTATATAAGGAGTTTGAAAAAATACAAGGAGATGAAGGAGGCAAATCCATCATCCAACGACATCAGCACAAATTGAAATTGGTTTCCTTCGAAAATTCAATATGGAATACAGACATTGATACTTATGAAGATCTAAGGGTGGTTGAGCAGGAATTTTAACTTAAACCAATCTGTTTCGCATAAGACCTTGTTTGATGGCACAAACGTTTCCTTTTCCAAGTTTCCGGGATCATTCAAATGTAGCGCAGATCCCTTACATACCGGATGCATTTCTCAAGCCGGGAGGGTGGAACTCTCATTCGCGCTGGCATATAAACATAGATTTGCAAAAGTGATCGATATAAATGGAACCCCATTCGAGCCAATTTTCCATCCGGAACGGCCCTTTTGTTTTCCGACTCATCAACGTCTCATCCGGATCGTAGGCACACACACTGTCCGCGCTTTTGCTCTCTGGTTTGATCTTTTTTATAATTTCATATATTTTATATGAACTAAATTTATTGAATTAAAACATTATTCGTGATATTGTTATTATAGAAAAAACAGCTTGAGACTATTGCCTCTTACGGAAAGGGAAACTTCCCTTCAGGAGTTTCCGGTAATTTCTATTCTTTGGGTGGTGGCGAGCGGTTCAATCTGCAGTACATATCGTTTATGACGGGGGCTACAAATGAACATTTATTTTGAAACCGCTGTCACATATTCCGTATGGAAATCGAAGTTTGGAGACATTTGATTTTATGTTGCGAAGGAGGTTTGATCAAAACAGCCGGCCGTCGCCGGTGGGAATGGCGGTAAGTTGTCAAAGAACAACCATCGCTGTGTCAGGGGGAGATGATTTGAGGATCGAGGTTCGGCATCCATTTTCAACTTCGCGGAAGGTTGTCTGGAAGTTTCTTCAGGACGAGGAGGTATTGCGGCGCTCTCTGCCGGGATGCCGGAAGCTGGAAGAGGTTTCGGAGGGCGTTTACAGCGCTGAACTTGGACTCAATGTCGGCCCCGTCAAGGGCATGTTTACGGGAGAAGTGAAGCTGTCCGAACTTCGCGAGCCGGAATCCTACCGCCTTACGATGAGCGGGAAGGGCAAGCCCGGCGAGATCCGGGGGGATGCACGGATCCGGCTGGAAGAGGCAGAAGAGGGTACGGTGCTGATCTGTAACGCGGAGGCGCATGTGACCGGTGTGTTGGCCTCTGTCGGACAGCGGGTCATGGGCAGCGTGGCTAAGCTGATCCTCAGCCAGTTCTTCAAGGCGGTGGAGAAGGAAATCCGGCATTCGACTCCCAAATGAGGGAAACCATTTCCGGGAGGTGCACCTGATGGAAACAGGAAAGGTGAACGTGACGGTCACGGTCAACGGAGTCCGGAGGAGCGCGATGGTAGAACCCCGGATGCTGTTGGTTCATTTTCTCAGGGACGGTTTAGGGCTCGTCGGCACCCATATCGGCTGCGATACCAGCCAGTGCGGGGCATGCACCGTGCTGCTTGACGGGGAGGCGGTTAAGTCCTGCACTGTCTTGGCGGTTCAGGCTGACGGCTCGGATGTGACCACGGTGGAAGGGCTGGGCGACATGGAGAATTTGCACCCCGTTCAGGAAGGCTTCTGGGAGAAGCACGGGTTGCAATGTGGATTCTGCACACCGGGAGTGATGATGACGGCGGTGGGACTGTTGAAGCAAAATCTCAACCCGACGGAGGAGGAGATTCGGGAAGGGCTGGAAGGAGTCCTCTGCCGGTGCACGGGCTATCAGAACATTGTCCGTGCGGTACAGTATGCAGCCGCTCGGATGTCCGAATCGGAAGGGCATCGTGAAGTGGCCGCAGCAGGCGATGACAGTGGAGAAGGGGGGCGCTAACGATGCCGAATGTTTTTGGCACACCGCTGAAGCGTCGGGAGGACCCGCGTCTGATAACCGGTAAAGGCAACTTCACGGATGACATTCAACTGCCGGGTATGTTGTACATGGCGGTTCTGCGCAGCCCCCATGCCCATGCCCGCATCAAGCGGATCGATGTTTCCGCAGCTCGTCAGGTGCCAGGGGTGGTCGCGGTCTACACCGGAAAGGACCTGGAAGGAAAGATGGGCACGATTCCCACGGCCTGGCTGGTACCCGACTCCGACATCAAAACCCCTCCCCATCACGCCCTCGCTGTCGATCAGGTGCGCTATGTGGGAGACGGCATCGCCTTGGTGGTGGCGGAGGACCGATACACTGTCCGGGATGCGCTGGAGTTGATTGATGTGGAGTACGAGGAGCTGCCGCCGGTGGTCAATCAGGAGGAGGCGATGAAGGACGGGGCGCCGCAATTGCATGAAGGGGTGCCTAACAACATCGCCTTTCACTGGAAGGCGGGGGAAGTGCCCGACGAAGTCTTCGACCGGGCGGAGGTGGTGATCCGCCGGCGCTTCTACCAGCAGCGCCTCATCCCCAACCCGATGGAGACCCGGGCGGCGGTAGCCCAGTACAATCCGTCCAGTGGAGAGATGACCATCTGGTGCACGTCGCAAAACCCTCACATCCACCGGTTCATCCTCTCCGGCGTGCTGGGAATTCCCGAGACGAAGCTGCAGGTGGTGGCACCCGACGTGGGCGGCGGATTCGGCTGCAAGATTGCTGTCTACCCCGATGAGGCGCTGGTCGGTTACGTGGCTCGTGATCTTCGCCGTCCGGTCAAGTGGACGGAAGACCGGAGAGAGCATTTCACCACGACTACCCACGGCCGGGATATGATCCTTGATGTCGAGCTGGCCGGCAAACGGGACGGAACCTTGACCGCCCTCCGGATCAAAAACACAGCCAACCTGGGTGCCTATTTATCGACAGCGGCCCCCGGTGTTCCTACCATTCTGTTCGGTCTGATCGCCCCGGGTCCTTATAAGATTCCCAAGGCGGCCGTGGAAGTGATCGGGGTGTTGACCAACACCACACCCACCGATGCATACCGGGGAGCGGGACGGCCGGAGGCCACCTATCAGATCGAGCGGATGATCGACCTGTTCGCTGATGAAATCGGCATGGATCCGCTGGAGATCCGCCGGAAAAACCTGATCCGGGAGGATGAGTTTCCCTTCGACAACGCTCTGGGGCTCCAGTACGACTCCGGCAACTACCACCGGGCGCTAAACAAGGCCCTGGAGATGATCAACTACGATCAATTCCGCAAGGAGCAGGAAGAAGCGCGGAAAAAGGGACGCTACTTGGGTATCGGATTTTCCACCTATGTGGAGATTTGCGGACTGGGTCCCTCAAAAGTCGCTGGTGCCGTCGGCTTCCAGGGGGGACTCTGGGAAAGCGCCACCGTCCGTGTCCATCCATCGGGCAAGATCTCCGTTTTCACCGGTGCTTCCCCGCACGGCCAGGGGGAGGAGACCACCTTCGCCCAGATCGTGTCTCAGAAGTTAGGCGTGCCCGTTGAGGACATCGAAATCGTGCACGGAGACACGAACAGGATCTCCATGGGTTGGGGAACTTACGGCTCCAGGACGACACCGGTGGGTGGAAGTGCGATCGCCATCGCCTGCGACCGGGTGTTGGAGAAGGCGAAAAAGATCGCCGCCCATGCTCTGGAAGTCTCTGAATCCGACCTGGATTTCGAAGACGGTGCGTTTCAAGTGCAAGGGGTTCCGGGCAAAAAGATCACTTTCCAGGAGGTCACCCTGCAGGCCTATCTTGCTTGGAACCTGCCGGAAGGTGTGGAACCCTCTCTGGAAGCCCAGTCCTTCTACGATCCCGCCAACTTTGTCTACCCCTTCGGCACTCACATCTGCATACTGGAAGTGGACGGCGAAACCGGCGAGGTGAAGCTGAAGAAGTACGTGGCTGTCGATGATCCCGGTCCGGTGATCAATCCGATGGTAGCCGAGGGGCAAGTTCACGGGGGGATTGTCCAGGGGATCGGTCAGGCTCTCTGGGAGGGGGCCGTTTACGACGAAAACGGGCAATTGATCTCCGGCACGTTCATGGATTATGCCATGCCCAAGGCCCGTTTCTTTCCCGCCTTCGAGACGGCGTTCACGGAGACGCCCTCTCCCGTCAATCCCCTCGGGGTGAAGGGGATCGGGGAAACCGGAACGATCGCCTCCACTCCGGCGGTGGTAAACGCGGTGGTGGACGCTCTAAAACCCTTCGGGGTGAAGGATCTGGATATGCCCCTGACACCTGAAAAGGTCTGGAAAGCGATGCAGAAAGGGAGGAGAGAAGCGTGATTCCCAGCGCGTTTGATTACACACGGGCCACCTCGGTGGAGGAAGCCGTCAAGCTGCTCCAGGCAGCTGGCGGGGAGGCGAAGCTCCTGGCAGGGGGGCACAGCCTCCTGCCCATGATGAAGATCAAGCTCACGTCTCCCGGGAAATTGATCGACATAGGACGGATCAAGGAACTCAGCGGTATCCGCAAGGAGGGAAACCGACTGGTGGTGGGAGCTCTTACCACCCACCGTCAGGTGGCTGCCGACCCTTTGGTGCGGAAGTACGCTCCCGTCCTGGCCGAGGCAGCATCGCAAATCGGGGATATCCAGGTGCGTAACCGGGGCACCGTTGGGGGAAATTTGGCTCACGCCGACCCTGCTTCCGATCTGCCCGCAGTAGCCTTGGCCTTGGAGGCGGAGTTTGAGGTGCAGGGGCCGGACGGAAAGGAGACCCTCGACGCTGGCGGGTTTTTCCTCGGTCCGCTGATCACCGCCCTCCCTGAAAACAGTATCCTGACTTCCGTTTCCTTCGCTATTCCACCGGAAGGGGCGAAGAGCACCTATCTCAAATATCCGCACCCGGCCTCCGGGTACGCAGTAGTCGGCGTGGCCGCCGTCGTGAGCACCGGGCCGGACGGGATGGTGAATGATGCCCGGATCGGCATTACCGGTGTCGCCGACACGGCTTACCGGGCGGAGGAGGCGGAGCGGGCACTGGTGGGGAAAAAGCTCTCGGAACAGACGATCCTCGAGGTGGCGGCCTTGGCGTCGGAAGGTCAGGAGATGGCCAGCGACCTGTTCGCCTCGGCAGAATATCGCCGCCATCTAACTCGGGTGTACACCATCCGGGCGTTGAAGAGGCTGTTGATATAATCTGGAAGTCTCTGCGGAGAGTCCGGACAAAAGTGTTGACGAAAGGTCGGTGAGGGCATGCAGGTGCCGGACCCGGCCCTTTCTTTCGCAATACCCATGGGGAAGGAGGCGCAGTGCCATGCTCGATCGCATCCAGTCGATTCACGATGCTTTCCGTGAACACGGTTACATTGCCGACCGGTCCGTGGTTACCGCTCTTCACTTGGTGGGGGCCCTGAGGAAACCCTTACTGGTGGAAGGTCCCGCCGGGGTGGGCAAGACGGAAATCGCCAAGGTGTTGGCTACGGTGTTGGACACCCGTCTGGTGCGCTTGCAATGCTACGAGGGACTGGATATTCACACTTCCCTGTATGAGTGGAACTATCCAAAGCAGATGTTGCACATCCGTCTCTCCGAAAACAGCGGAGCATCGGTGCAAGAGAAGGAAAAAGAGATCTTCAGCACCTCTTTTTTGATCCGCAGGCCCCTCCTGGAGGCGATTTCCGACGAAAAGGGTTCCCCGGTTCTCCTGATCGACGAGGTGGACAGAGCAGACGAGGAATTTGAGGCGTTTCTCCTCGAGATCCTCGGGGAGTTTCAGGTGACCATCCCGGAACTGGGGACGATCCGGGCCAAGCACCGGCCATACGTCGTACTCACTTCCAACCGAACCCGCGATCTTAGTGATGCCCTGCGCCGCCGATGCCTCTATCTGTGGATTCCCTACCCTGACGCGGATAAGGAGGTTCAGATCCTGGAGGCGAAACTACCGGGAATCAATCGTCGGCTGTCTGAACAGATTGTCCGCGTCATGGCGCGGATCCGAACGATGGCTCTCCACAAAGTACCCGGTGTTGCCGAAAGCCTGGACTGGGCGCAGGCCCTAATGGCTCTGCACCGGGGAGAGCTGAACATGGAAACCATTCGCGAAACCCTCGGCTGCCTCGTCAAGGACCGGGAGGACTGGGAGACGATCGAGGACGAGTTGGAGAAAGGAAATCTGCTCCGGGAAGCCGGTTTGGAAGCTTGATGGAGGAGAGGGTCTCATTTTTTCAGTGAAACTTTTGCCCGTCACCCGGCTATAACGGGGAATTGGAAAGGAGAATCTGTGCGTGATACAAACTTCCCTGTTCCCACAGCCCAATCTTGCCGAGCATTTGCTCCGGTTTTGCCGCATGCTCCGCGCCCGCGGATTTTCCATCGGTCCCGGGGAGGAGATCGACATGTTTCGCGCTCTCGAGGTGGTCGACATCGGCGACAAGACGGCATTTGCTGCTGCGTTGCGACTCGTCTTGTGCTCCAACCGGGAAGAACAGGCGATGTTCGACACGCTCTTCGATAACTTCTTGTTCGCCGTCGAGTCGAACGCTGGCGGACGGCCGATTCAGACGATCCGGGAAAAGGGAGAAGGCAAGAGAGAGCGTGACGCGAAAAGGCCTGCAGGGGTGGAGGAAGAGTCGGCTCCGTCAGATGGGCCAAATTCGCCTGTTGGAAAACGGAAAGGGACGGAGTTCAGCCCGGCAGAGTTTAACGACGCGTTCTCTGGGGCAGTCGGCGGAGAGAAGGAAGAGCGATCCCTTCCCGATACAGCGATCGCTTCATCCGGTAACGCTGCCGGACCGGATTTTCTGGAACCGGAGAGGGGAAAATGGGATGTACCCCTCGCTCGGGTGGCCCGCTACAGTGCCGTCCATTCCGCCAAGCGGTCCATCGCCCGGATCCCTTCTGACGGCTTGGAGGAGATGATGCAGGCGGCAGCCGCGCTGGTCTCCCGAATCCGGCTCCGGCGAAGCCGCCGTCTACAGCCGATGCGGAAGGGCAAACGCCTTGACTTTCGCCGCTCCTTCCGGAACAGCATCCCCTCGGGCGGCGAAATGGTGTTGCCGTCTTGGTCGGGCCGTCTCCGACGTCAGGCTCGGTTCCTCCTTTTCTGTGACGGGAGTCGGTCGATGGCTCCCTACGCCGAGCGTTTTCTCCAATTCGCGTTCGCACTCACCCGAAAGGCGAGTAGAGTAGAAGTTTTTGTCTTCTCGACACGGATTCGCCGTGTGACCGACCGGCTCCGCATGGATGCGAACGGACGGCTGCCGACGTTGACCGGTTTGGGCATGGAGTGGGACGGGGGAACGCGCATCGGTGAATCGCTGAAACTTTTTCTGGATTACCACGGTTGGCGCCTGCTGACGAAGGACACGCTGGTGATCATTGCCAGCGACGGATTGGACATCGGGGACCCGGAGGGGTTGTCCCGGGCGATGGCCGAGATCTGCCGCCGGGTGGCAGGGGTGATCTGGCTGAACCCTCTCTTGACCCTTCAGGGTTACCGACCGGAGGCCAAAGGGATGAAAGCAGCCCTCCCTTATATCGACACATTTGCGGAGGCCTGTGATCCGGCCTCTTTCCGGCAATTGGCCAAACGCATCCATTATCGGAGGGGACGGACGTGAAAGAGCATCGGGAAATCGCCTTAGCGATGGAAGAAACGAAGCGCGTGGGCCGGAAGATGGCTGTGGCAACTGTCGTACGCGTAAAAGGATCTGCCTATCGCCGCGAAGGAGCCAAACTGCTGATCGACGAGGAAGGAAACACGACTGGTGTGATCTCCGGCGGCTGCCTGGAGCCTGATGTGGTGGAAGTGGCCAAACAAGTGATGGCTGACGGACGGCCGATCCTCAAGAGCTATCATTTGGACGAGGATCTGGTGTGGGGTTTGGGGCTGGGATGTCCGGGAATGGTCGATATATGGATTGAAGCGGTTCCGGACAGCCGGGGGCCAAAGGTGATGCACACTCCGCCTTCATCCGCCGGAGAGGATGCGGAAAACCCAGGTTTCACGGGAGAGAACGGAGTATCCTCGGACGGACGGAAGGAAAATGATTCCCGTGACACGGGAAGGGAACCCTTTGCCGCGTGGTCCATGTGCCTCAAGGAAGAACGGTCGGCCGTGTTGGCCACTCTCTTGGAGTCTTCTTCTCCGGATCTTCCCATCGGTGCCCGTCTCTTTATTCCCGAGGAAGGTGAACCTTCGGGTGACTTGGGTGACGCCTCGCTGAACCAGTTGGCCGTCAAACTGGCAAGGAAAAAACTGGATACCCTTTATCCCCGATCCGAGACATCCACGTTTTTCTTGTCCGGTGGCGGAAAAGCAGAGATTTTCGTCGATGTCAATCTTCCCCCGTTTGAGCTGATGATTTTCGGTGCCGGTCACGATGCCATCCCTGTGGCCAAATTGGCTGCGGAATTGGGGTTCCGGACGACGGTGATTGACCCCCGCCCGGCCTACGCAAACGAGGAGCGCTTTCCGGGAGCCAGGATCATCCTGACTCATGCGGATGCATGGGAAGAACGGGTGATGATCGGGAGGCGGACATTTGTCATCGTGATGAACCACCACCTGGAGCGGGACCAGGCTGCCATCCGTTTTGCCCTGAACTCCCCCGCTCCTTACGTGGGTGTTCTCGGGCCGAGGTCCCGCCGCCAGCGAATGTTGGAGGCGCTGGAAAAGGAAGGAGTTATCTTTGGAGAGGCAGAACTGGCCAGAATGTACAATCCCGTCGGCCTGGACATCGGAGCCGAAACTTCGGAAGAAGTGGCGGTGAGCATTTTGTCAGAGGTACTGGCGTTTCGAAACGGCCATATGGGCGGGTTTTTGCGGGGGCGAGAAAAGATTCATCAATCGGCCCGGAAATGATCCTGGCCGGGTTTGCCACCTTTGCTGATGGTTCCGGAAATACGGGCGTGCTGCGTTCATTTTTAAGGTATACGGTAAAATGCATCGTTCACTTTGCCACTGTGACCAGCCGGTGTTTCAATACGATGGAAGGAGAGGGATGGGGTTAGCAGCCAGCCACTCCCTCTTTCTCATTTAATCTGTGACTCTTACCAATTGGTCGAGTTCATCTCTCACCACGACACCTTCAACATACATATTCACTTCTACTACATGTAGCCCGGTCATATTCTCGATGGCTTTCTCCACCGCCAGAGACGCTTTTTGATAGAGATCAGGAACGTTTGTTCCATATTCGACAATCACTTTGAGGTCGATCCTCAATTCTTGTTCTTCGATATCAACCGAAACCCCTTTGGATAAGTTTTTACGGCCGAATCGTTCCACGAAATCTTCTACCACACCGCCGCTCATCGACACGATGCCGTCTATCTCACTGGCGGCGATTCCGGCGATCGTCTCAATCACTTCCGTAGAAAATTTGAGGCCGTCGCCTTTGTTCCGTGTGTCTGCCATGCCCATCACTCCTTTCCTATTGATCCATATGATTTGTTATATGTTTATCTTCCTGGTACATGTGCCGATTGAAGAAATTTTATGAATCATTGGCCTATCTAACAAAACTTGCCCAAAATCAATGGCAGATCCGAAAAACTTCCTTATATCTTTGCGAGCGAGAAAACCCCTGGCTTCAGCTATGGGGATGAGAGCGAGCGTCAGGCGAGGGAGGGGATGGTTTTCCCCCTCTCGCAAGCCTGACCATCTTTTGCTTTTTTTGTTCCCTCAATTAGATACCTTGTGCATGTCTAATGCATGTTTGTAAAATTGGCAATAGGTGATGAATTTGGGAACGGTTCAAAGTGCTGGTTCCGCCTGTAAGTGACCGGCTGAAAGAGCTGTTCATGGAAAAAGCGAGAGAGCTGGAAGTGACGTTTCAAGTATGGAGATCATGCCCGATCATGTGCATTTGCTCATTCAATGTGACCCGGAGTTTGGGATCCACAGGGCAGTTAAACATCTCAAAGGGTACACATCGCGAATATTGAGGAAAGAGTTTCCATATCTGAAATCACGAATCCCATCCCTTTGGACCAACTCCTATTTTGTTGCGACCGTTGGAACGGTCACGCTGGAAGTTGTTAATCAGTACATGGAGACT
>NZ_FOCQ01000025.1 GCF_900110165.1 Lihuaxuella thermophila | reverse complement strand
CGAAAGAGACGGCGGTATATGCCAAATATGTAACAAAAAAGTATCTCTTGAATATGAGTATCCTCATCCTCTAAGTGTTTCACTTGATCATATCATCCCCTTATCAAACGGCATGTTAGGCCAATGTGAACAATTGAAATTGTTTTAGATAGTGGTAGGGGCCTCCAATCCTTGGGGCCTCCTTCTGTATAGCGCGCGCGGCAGTCTTCTGCGGACAAAATTCCCTTTTTGTCGTAAAAGGGGGATTGGAGGTGAGATAATGGGACGGAAAGCTAAACCGATTGATTTGATGCTGATCCAGGGGAAAAAGCACCTTACTAAAAAAGAAATTGAACAACGACAAGAAGCTGAAGCAAAACTGAAACCAAAATCCGATAAAGTAAAACCTCCTGCCTGGCTTGATAAGATCGCCAAAAAGGAATTTAAGCGGATCGCCAAGGAACTGGAGGAACTGGATCTGATCACGAATGTAGATATTAACGCTCTGGCTGCTTACTGCGATGCCTATAGCGATTACATTGAATGCACCAAGATCATTCAAGAGGAAGGCATGATGGTGGAGTATACGAACAAAGCAGCAGAGACCAACAAAGTTCCTCATCCTCTCCTGACGAAGAAAAAACAGCTCCATGAGCAAATGAAATCGTTGGCTATTGAGTTTGGTTTAACGCCAAGCGCCCGGGCAAAAATCGCTCTTCCAAAGAAAGAAGAGAAACCTAAAACTGAAGAGGAAATTCTCTTCGGTGAACTGTTATGAACCTTCTTTCAAGAGTGATCCAATATGCCCGAGATATTGTAGAGGGCAAGATATTGGCTTGTAAGAAACATATCCAAGCCTGTCAGCGCTTTTTAAATGACTTTGAGCGCATGCAAAACAATGATTCTCCTTATGAATTCGATGAGGATGAATTATATCGCTTCTACAAATGGGCTAATATGTTCAAGCATACAAAGGGAGTATTGGCCGGCCAAAGAATCGAATTAACGGATTTTCAGCTCTTCGTTGTCGGCAATCTTTTTGGCTGGAAGGACAAAGAGACCGGGACGCGGCGCTTTCGCAAAGCCTATATCCAACTGGCCCGGAAGAATGCGAAATCTCAGCTTTTGGCCCTTATTACGAGCTACACCTGTTTTTTGAGCGATGAGCAGGAAGAGTGTTACATCGCCGGATGGGGCCGGGAACAGTCAAGCATCGTTTACAACGAGATTTTAAGCCAGATTCGCGCTTGTGAGCTTTTGAAAGGGAAATATAAGGACTCATATGGGCGGATCACGCACATCCGGAGCGGTTCTGTCATCCAACCGCTTTCCAAAGAGGCTCGGAAGACGGGGGACGGGAAACATCCGAGTGTTGCGGTAATCGATGAATTCCACGTCCACGAAACCAGCGAGATATATGACGTCATGATTTCCGGTATGGTCGGGCGGGAAAATCCGCTTATTGTCATTATCACGACCGCCGGTTTTGATATGTCTCGGCCCTGTTATACGGAATATCTGTATACCTCCAAAATTCTTGACCCATCCAACCCTATTGAGAATGACGAATATTTTGTGATGATCTGCGAACTAGACACAGACGACGACATAAAGGATGAACGCAACTGGATTAAAGCCAATCCGATCGTAGCTACCTACGAAGAGGGGATGGCTTTTTTACGTTCTGAGTTGAAAGCAGCGTTGGATGTCCCGGAGAAAATGCGGAACTTCCTCACTAAGAACATGAATCGGTGGGTGGATCAAAAAGAAAATGGCTATATGGCTTTATCCGCTTGGAACGCTTGCGGGGTTGATACCCTTCCGGATTTGGTCGGCAAAACCTGCTATGTTGGGATTGACCTGTCTTCCAGCGTTGACTTAACTAGTGTATCTTTTGAATTCCCATTAAAAGATGGGACTTATGTCGTTTTTAATCATTCATTTATGCCTGAAGACACACTAAAAGCCCGGATGCATACAGATAAGGTTCGCTATGATCTGTGGGTGGAGCAAGGTTGGATCACGGTTACTCCCGGGGCGGTGGTCGATTATCGGTTTATTATGCAGTACATCAAAGATCATGCCGAACTGGAAAAGTGGATCATCAAAGAAATTTGTTATGACCCCTGGTCTGCAACCATGCTGGCCCAAGAGATGGATGCAGAGGGTTTCACAATGGTCGAGATCCGCCAGGGGATTAAAACTCTGTCTGCGGCTACCAAGAGCATCCGGGAATTAACACTCCAAAGAAAAATCATTCACGATAAAAATCCGGTTTTAACCTGGGCCATCTCTAATGCGGTGGTGCGCCAGGATCACAATGAAAACATCATGCTTGATAAAGATAAATCTACTAATCGGATTGACCCTATTGCATCATTAATCAACGCTCATGTACGGGCGATGTTGAATGAAGATACCACTTCAGTTTATGAAAATCGTGGCATCATCACGTTCTAAGGGGAGGTGAGCAGTCATTAGGATTCCATTTTTGTCAAAGTGGTTAGAAAAGCGATCTGTTGAGAGTGGGGGGCCGCTAACCTGGAATGACCTAATGCGGATTTTCACCGGCCCGCTGAGCCACGCAGGGGTAAATGTCAACGAATTGAACGCATTGAACTATTCAGCGGTCTTTGCTTGTGTCCGTGTAGTGGCGGAAACAATCGCCTCTCTTCCGCTCCATGTATATCAGCGACTTCCTGCCGGCAAACAGAGGGCGCCGGATCATCCGCTTTATGAAATTCTCCATGACATGCCTAACCCGGAGATGACTTCCTTCACCTTTCGGGAAGTTCTGCAGACCCATCTTATGCTGTGGGGGAATGCTTACGCTGAGATCGAGTGGGACACAGATGGATATATTCGCGCTCTCTGGCCGATCCCGCCCAATTGTGTCCAGTTAGAAAGAGACGGGCGGGAACAGCTTCAATATCGAATTTCTTTGCCGGATGGAACTCGGAAAGTCCTTTCGGAATACCAAGTGTTACACATTCCGGGACTCAGTTTTGACGGAATAAAAGGAATCTCACCCATCGGAGCGGCGCGGCAGGCAATTGGATTAGGATTAGCTGCTGAAGAATTTGGTTCCCGCTTCTTTGGGAACGGGACAAACCTGGGCGGCGTGGTCAAACATCCTGGGAAACTTTCGGAGGTTGCATCAAAAAACCTTCGGGCAAGCATCAATGAAACCTATTCCGGCCTTGGCCAGAGCCATCGGGTGATGTTGCTGGAAGAAGGGATGGATTTTGAGAAGGTTGGCATTCCGCCAGAGGATGCACAATTCTTGGAAACAAGGAAATTCCAAGTTAATGAAATCGCCCGGATTTTCCGAGTCCCGCCGCACATGATTGGCGATCTAGAAAGGGCCACGTTCAGCAATATTGAACATCAATCGATTGAATTTGTGGTCCATACGATCCGCCCCTGGTTAGTTCGATGGGAACAGGCGCTCAAGTGGAAACTCTTTCTCCCGTCAGAGAGAAGGAGTTTTTTTGCTGAATTCGTGGTGGATGGCCTTTTAAGAGGCGACACCAAAAGCCGCTATGAAGCCTATGCGATTGGCCGACAGAATGGATGGTTATCGGCGGATGATATCCGCGAATTGGAGAACATGAACCCGCTCCCCGACGGACAGGGCCAGATTTACCTGGTCAATGGCAACATGATTCCGGTAGATCAGGCAAAGATGCCGGAACCGGAGCCGACAGCGCCAATTCGCTCCGAACGCCGCGCACTGGACAGGGAAGAGCGTGCCATCCGGTCGGCCAATCGCCGGAGGCAGATCGCACAGGCACACAAACGCCTCTTTCTGGATGCCGTCTCCCGGGTGGTGAAACGGGAGGTTCAGGACGTGGGACGACAAGCCCGGAAGCTCCTGCAACGTCGGGACGCTCGATCTTTCAGCGACTGGCTGGAGGAGTTTTACCGAGAGCATCCGGAGTTTGTGCGAAGAAATATGACCCCCGTTTTCTTGGCGTATGCGGAAGAAATCGCGATGGAAGTGGCTGAAGAAATCGGCATAGAGCCTCAGACGGAGCAAATAGAAGAGTTTATGGAGGCATACATGACTACTTTCGTGGCCCGATACGTGGGGTCATCATTGAATCAGCTTCAAACCATCATTCGAGAAGCCGGTGAGGAACTACTGGAAGCCATTGAACAGCGATTAAACGAATGGATGGAGAAAAGACCGGAGAAGGTGGCGAGTCGGGAGGTTAACCAGGCTAATAACGCCGTGGCCTTGGCAATGTACAGCATGGGTGGTGTTTTAAACAAACGATGGATCACGGTCGGAGACGACTGCCCATATTGCCAAAGCCTGGACGGAAGAGTGATTGGCATCAACAGCCCTTTTCTGGAAGCAGGTAACTACCAACCGGAAGGAGCAGATGCACCGCTCATGATCCGAAATGCTATCAAGCATCCGCCGATTCACCGGGGATGCGACTGCATGATTGTAGCTGATTAGGAGATGAGAGCTATGAATATCGAACGCAGAGCTTTTCCATTAATGGAAATCCGCATGATTGATGAAGAAAATTCACCCAAAATAACCGGATATGCTGCCGTATTCAACGAACTGTCGGAGAATCTGGGCGGTTTCCGGGAACAGATCGCGCCAGGCGCGTTCGCCAAGACGATTCAAACGGCTGATGTCCGAGCGCTTTGGAACCATGACCCTAATTTTGTTCTGGGGCGGAATAAATCCGGCACACTTCAACTTGCCGAAGATGAACGCGGGCTACGGATTGAGATCATCCCGCCGGATGCTCAGTGGGCCAAGGATTTGATCGCTTCCATGAAACGCGGTGATGTGGATCAAATGAGCTTTGGTTTTCGGACAGTCGAAGATGTTTGGGAAGCGAAAGGGAAAGAGAACATTCGGACACTCAAGGAAGTAGAGCTGTTCGATGTGTCTATTGTGACCTACCCAGCATATCCACAGACAAGCGTTCAAGCCCGATCTCTGATGGGCGATGGTCTGGATCTGGAACGACTCAGCCAAATCCTTGTGAGATACCATTGCGGTCTGCCGCTTCTCACGGAAGACCGTGATTTTATTGGTGAAGCCGTGAATCTGTTAAACCAACTTACTGCCAAGGTTGAGCTGGAGCCTTCCTTGGCAAACGAAGCAAACCAAACTCCGCAGGTGCGGAACATGGCGACGCTTCGACGCAAATTAGAACTTTTAAAACGGAAGCATTAAGGAGGAATAAAAATGTCTCGTGAAAACATGGAATTACGTCGGAAACGTGCAAACCTGTGGAATGAAGCTCAAGAAATCCTGAACAAATATGATAGTAATGAAGCACGTTGGGCAGGCGAAGATGAACAGAAATTTGACCGGCTGATGGATGAGATTGACCAACTGGATAAACGAATTGAACGTGAAGAACGGCTGTATAGCCGCAAAAAAGAAGGAGCGTTGGAAGAACCTGCACGTCCAGCAGTTGAACAACGAGATCAACCGTCTCAGGAAGAATACCGGGAAGCGTTCAGCCAATATCTTCGCTTTGGCGTTGATGGGCTGAATCAAGAACAACGCTCGCTTCTAGCTCAAAACTTTAATCAGTTTGATCAGTCTGAAACTCGCGCCTTGTCCGCTGTGACAGGCGCAAGCGGTGGGTATACCGTGCCGGAAGGATTTTATAACCAGCTAATTGATGCCATGAAATGGTTCGGGGGTATGCGCCAAGCTAGAACGACGGTTCTTACAACCTCCAGTGGGAATAACCTTCCCATTCCGACTGCTGACGACACCGGAAATGTAGGGGCCATCGTGAATGAAAACACCCAAGTAGGGGAACAAGACACGACATTTGGCCAAAAAAACCTAGGGGCATATATGTATACGTCCAAAATCATCCGTGTCCCGTACCAACTTCTCCAAGACAGTGCTTTTGATATTGAGTCCTGGCTCCGGAACAAACTGGCTGAGAGGATTGGTCGTATCACCAACGCTCACTTCACCACCGGAACCGGCACAAGCGAGCCGCAAGGGGTTGTTACAGGTGCTTTAGAAGGTAAAGTTGGCGCAACAGGCCAAATCGATTCGATCACCTATGAAGATCTAGTCGATCTGGAACATTCGGTTGACCCGGCTTACCGTATGAGCGCTGAATTCATGTTTCACGACAACACTTTGAGAGCGCTGAAAAAACTGAAAGACAATGATGGAAGGCCGCTATGGGCGCCGGGCTTGACTCAAGGTGCTCCCAATACCATTCTTGGATATCGCTATGTCGTGAACAATGACATGCCTGTAATGGCTGCAAGCGCCAAATCGATCCTGTTTGGTGACTTCTCCAACTACTTCATCCGTGATGTCCTGGGAGTGCAGCTTTTGCGCTTGCAAGAGCGCTATGCGGACTTTTTGCAAGTCGGTTTCCTTGCGTTCAGCCGTCATGGTGGTGTGTTGGCTGATGCCGGTGCAGGCCCCATCCGCTACTATCAAAACTCTGCCACCTAATGGACCGGGATTTTCTCGGTCCTATTCTTTTTCTTTATTGGAGGTGGGAAAGTGGCTAAGAAGCGCATAAAAATGCTGACTGCAATGGCTGCTTCCAGTTGGTCATTATCTCCCGGGCAAATAACAGAAGTAAACGCGGAAATTGCTAAAGCATGGGAAGCGGCTGGCATTGCTAAATTGGTTGAGGATGAGGTGGAAACGGCCACCATAGAACCAAAGGAAACGGCTACTAAGCGGCGTAGGCGTAAAGGATGAGTGAAATGGCGCTACAAGAAAACGCTTTGATTTCAGTCGAGGAAGTGTTTAATTATTTAAGACTAGCCACACCAGAAACAACAGATCCTCAATATCAACTGATCGAAGCATTGATCAACCGGGCATCGGATGAATGCGAGAGGTTCATCAATGGCCCTATCATCAATAAAACTGTCACCGAAGACTTAGATGGTACTGGAACAGATACGAAAGTTCTCACTTACAGGCCGATCCAGTCGATTACTTCAGTCTTAGTGGACGGGATAGATTGGTCGGCGAATGTAGGTTTTTACCCACATGGCGTCATTTTCACTAAAAACGGGGCTTCTTTCCCGGAAAAACGTCAAATCATCAATGTTACCTATGTGGCTGGTTATGGCGAAACAAAAGACACTATTCCACAAGGTATCAAGCAAGCGGCCTTACTCATCGTTCAGTTTTGGTTCAAGCGGGATAGCTTGGACTATAGCCAAACTTTTGGGGAATCTGACATCATCACGGGAGAAACTGCCGGTGTGAATCGTTTTCCTTATACCGCCTTGAGGATGTTAGATTCATACCGAAAGGTTGTGATCTAATGCGAGTTGATATAGATGTGAGCTTTCAAAAACAGATGAACCTTAAAGAAATAGTAAGTGATACAGTCCGGGAAGCAGCAGAGGAGCTAAAAGATGAAGCAAAGCAGAATGCGCCGACTCGGAGTGGAGAGCTAAAATCTTCGATCCAAATCACGCGTCTTTCCGGGCGTTCTGCGAAAGTGGGTTCAAAATTAGTTTATGCCCCCGTCCATGAATTTGGCGGAACCATCAGACCGAAAAAGGGAAAGGTTATGCGGTATCAGATCAATGGACGGTGGGTAACTCTTCGTGGCGTTACTATCAAAGAAAGTCGCTATCTTAGAAATGCTGCTAAAGAAGTGAACAGGAGAGTCCCGCGAATCGCCGAACGAGTAATGAAGGAGAAGGGTTTCATATGAGCCTGGTAACAGTAAAAACCGCTATTATGAATGTGTTAAACGCCGTACCTGATGTAACGGCGTTTTCTTATGAGCCAAAATCTTTTCCTAGTTTGCCTGCGGTTACGGTGAATTTTGTTTCGTTTGAACAGACACGTCACAGTTTTCAAACCATGGGCCAACCAATGAAATATGACATTACTTATACTTTTGAGTTGCGCCTTTATGTTTCTATGGGAACGGATGCGAAAACGGCCACTGAAACGATGGATTCTCTCATTGATAAGTATTTGGCGGAGTTTCGGAAAGATTTAGGGCTTGCTGGCACTGTCCGGGATGCAGACATAACAAGAGGTGAATTGACGGCAGTAACGGATGTACAGAGTCCGTACTACCTGAACACATTCACACTTCAAATTACTGAGGAGGTTTGATGTATGGCAACTTCAGGACGTAAAACCGTTGTACAAGTGTCGACGGATGGCACACTTTTTAACACTGTTCAGGAGTTGAACGAAGCGGCGGCCACTATCGAAGGTGACAACCAGGATATCACCCATTTTGGCGATGATTTCGTTCGCCGTATCCAAGGTCTGAAAGATACCTCTTATGAGCTTTCCGGATTCCGTAACCCATCGGACATCAACGGGCAAGAAGCGATCCTGGATGCTTTTCTAAACGATACCACCCTGCATGTTAAATTCCTGGGCGATGGTACAAGTGGATTTCAGCAGGAAGTAAAAGTAGCTTCTTTTGAAGAATCAAGCGCTGTTGATGGAACTGTCGAAGTTTCGGTAGAGCTTGAAGGAACCGGGCCAGTCACCAGGGTTACGGGGTGATTCATATGGCAATCGCAGGTAGAAAGTCCCTAGTTAAAATAGCTGGAACACCTGTTAGTATGGCCGTGCCCGAGCCGACAACCGAACTACAGGAAGGAATCAAATATCAAATCACCGACCCGACCAAACGGATTTTAGCACCAAATGCGCCAGTTACTGTGTATGTGGATGCGGACGGCGCGGGGGCAGGAACGCCAACCGTTGCCGATCCTTCCACCTATACCTTAAACCGTTTAACTGGAACGGTGACATTTGATAGCGCGCAACCTCTAGACGCGGCTATTACGATTCAGGGGGATTATTTAACCACAGCAACAGCAGCTGAAAGCTACGAATACACCTGGACAATTGAAGCTGATAACCAGGATGCAACCAGATTTCAGGATTCATTTGTGAGACGGGAACAAGGTTTGCTGGATGTCACTGCCGAGTTGTCTAAGTGGTATGTGGATTCGTCGCTGTATGATCTGCTAGACCAAGACAAAATCCTAGTGGTGGAGTTCTACTCTGACAGCGCAAGTAATCCACTGAGGGCATGGATGAAGATTGGCAGCGACGAAATTGGAAGCGCGGTTGATGGTTTGGTTGAGGAAGCGCTTGAACTTGAAGGGACACCAGACGCAGATAGGAGAGTGGTTTCACGTGGCTAGTAAATTACGGGATAAAATCGCAAGCATTAAGGATATCAAGGAAGAGAAACTCCATGTTCCTGAATGGGATGTCGAGTTATTAATTAAAGCGCTGACCGGTGCGGAAAGGAATAAAATCCTGACTGCGGCAGTGACCAAAGATGGGAAAGCCGACATGGACAAAATGTACCCAAATTTAATCATTGCTGCTTGCTATGATCCGGAAACAGGCGAACGTGTTTTCGAGCCGACCGACAGAGAAATGTTGCTGAATAAAAGCAGTAGCGCAATAGAACGAATTGCCCAGAAGGTAATTCAACTTTCCGGTATGGACGGTTTGGCCGATAAGGAAAAAAACTCCTAGAACACCCAGAGCTTCGGTTTTATTTCTTTTTGGCTGAAACTCTGGGTATGACCGTCTCTGAACTCCTCCATAACATTTCATCTGAGGAGCTTTCCTATTGGATGGCTTATTTCAATATCAAAAAACGGGAAGAAGAAGCCGAATTAAACAAGGTAAAACAAAAATCCAAGAGAGCGAGGTGAGCATATGGCTCTTGCGGCAGAGGTAATGGTGAGAATTGCGGCTGATGCCGAGCGGTTTAATCGAGTGGTTGAACGTGCGGAAAGGCAATTGGATAGCTTAGGTGGAACAAGCAGGCGGGTTAGCAGAGGGGCCATTGCTGCCTTTGCCGGCGTAGTTCCTGCCATAACACCAATCGGAGCAGCAGCAATTGGAGCAGCAGGAGCCATTGCTGCTTCCTTCGCTGCTGCTGGTGTGGCTTTGGCCGGCTTTGGTGCGATAGCGGTTACGGTTCTTAATGATGTCTTTGAAGCGAGTGGAGAAATTGAAAAAATCAATGAAAAGATCGAAAAAGCCCAGGCATTAGGCGACCAGGAAAAAGTGAATAAACTTCTTAAAGAGCGGGCCGCAATCATGGCAACATTAAGCACAGAACAACAACGCGCGGCCACAGCCTTGGCGGATTTTAAGTCTTTTTGGGATGACTTCGCAAAACAATTTGAAGAACCGGTTGTGGATTTTTTCGTTAGTTCACTCTATACCTTGCAAAATGTATTGAAAGGATTACAACCAGCTTTCCAAGTGGCTATGGAATCATTAGGCGATTTCTTCGACATTATGAGTGAAATGTCAAATTCAAAACAGGCTCAACAATTTTTCAACTGGATTGCGCAACAAGCAGGGCCAGCCATAACCGCATTTGGAAATATAGCCGTAAATGTTTTTGGCGGGTTTATCAACTTGTTGATGGCCTTCACTCCTCTAACAAATTCGGTACAAAACGGGCTTGTGGGAATGTCCGAGGCTTTCCTACAGTGGACGCAAAGTCTAAAGGGTTCAGAGTCTTTTAAGGCTTTTATTGATTATGTAAAAGCCAACGGGCCAAAAATCCTAAGCATCCTTGGGAATTTGGCGGTTGTTGTCGGCGGTTTATTGGTTGCATTCGCGCCAATCGGTTCTGTGATTCTGACAATAATTCAGAAAGCCGCTCAAGGGTTGGCTTATCTGGTACAGATCGCATTTAGCCACAAGGATCAAATATCAACGGCTTTCCAACAGCTCCAAACTACTGTTTTGCCGTTTGTGATTAATTTGTGGAATAGAATCGTAATGGCATTCAACCAAGCAAAGGCCGTAATATTGCCTATTGTGATGAGTTTGTTTACCACAATAACAACTTTTATTCAAACATACGGCCCGCAAATTTTGACCGTGATCCAAACAACATGGAATATTATCACCAACGTAATTTCACTGGCACAGCAAGCAATTCTGGCGGTGATTCAGTTCGCCTGGCCGTATATCAACCAGATTATTCAGCTTGTCATGACACAGATTGCTCCTTTTCTAATTCAAGTGTGGGGAAGAATATCTGCGTTTATCAATCAGGTAATGCCTAAGATTGTTCAGATTGTTCAATGGGCTTGGCAGAACGTGATTCAACCAGTGATCACTACTGTAATGAATACATTGATCCCAGTTATTGAATCAGCCTGGAACTTCATCAAAGGCATTATTGATGGGGCGCTAGATATGATCATGGGACTCATTAACACAGCCCTTTCTCTCCTGACCGGAGACTGGGAGGGAGCATGGGAAGGGATGCAACAATTTACATCGGGAGTCTGGAAAATAATCGAAACACTTGTTGATGAAGGCATACAACTGGTATATGACATAATTCTAGGTGGTTTGAATCTTATAGAGGGGATTCATAACGACTTCTGGGAAGCAGGAAAAAATTTAATTCTTGGCCTTGCTGATGGAATCGCCGCTTTTGCCGGAGATGTTGTGGATGCTGCCGTGGCTGCAGCAAAAGATGCAGTAGCTGCGGTTAAAAATTGGTTGGGCATTAGTTCGCCTGCTAAGATGACCATTGAAATGGGGCATGATTTTGGCGCAGGGTTTGCAATCGGTATTCAGGATATGATCAAGCAAGCACGGCAAGCTTCCAAGAATTTAGCGCGGGAATCCGTACAACCTATTCAAACCGAGGAGGCATCATTAGGTCGAACATCCAGAGATATGAACGCATCTCAAACCAAAAACATCTACATTGAAAATATAAACTACCAAGCCACAGGCGGTCAGATGACTCAAAGTCAATTTATCCAAATGCTGAGAGGAGTGGATATCCTCTATGGCAACGCTTGAATATATGACCATCAATGAAGATTGGTCTTTCCAGGACAATATGGATGACTTTGCCGCAACGGGCTGGATCGCTTCGGGAGATGTAACCCAACAGGACGGATATGTACTGATCGAATCGGCTGACATAACGGTGGATGAAACATACAGGCGGGTAGCTGTTACGCTTCCCGCCACTTTTGATACAGTGATTTCCACCAATACCGGAGAAGCTAAATTCGAGCTATACGACGGAGCCAGCAAACTATCTATAAAATTCCCGAACACCGGTCCGAACGTCAAATACTATCGGATCATCGTTCGGGAGATGAATACCTATCCAGGATCTATTGAGATGTACGAAAATGGTACACTCATTAAAACCGTCGCTGATAGCGTATCAGCGTCAGCGGTAAGCCCTACCATCTCATACAATAACAATTCGGGATCATTCGGAACCTATTTGGAAGTGTACGACCATAGGGAAGTATTCGGCGCTGACTTCGGCCCACCGGCGGAAAGCACTTTGGGTACTACCTTTAAGCTGGACGGCAGTGCCGGCTATTCACTACTCAAGGATGGCCGCGCAGGGTTGTTAAGCCCACCAATCAGTATTGAAGAAGATCAAATTCCTTTTGAAGCTGGATCTATTGAACGGGTGGCAAATACAGAGGCTCGGACGATCACACTACCAATTTTGATTGAAGGCAGCAACGCATCTGACCTAAACGACAAGAAACGAGCGCTTGCCAAAGGCTTGAGGAAGAAAGTGAAGATTGTCTCCAAGATGAGCGATGGTTATCGGTACATGACTGGGCGATTGATCCAGGGCTTGGAAGGTGAAGAAAGTCGACAAAATTCAGGCGCTACTTTTCAAAAGTTGCTGTTGACTTTCAAAATATATGACCCGTTTTGGTATAAAGCCGACGTAACCATCACGCATGTAAACTTTGGCACAAGTCAAGTAGGCATTGTCGCCGAAGCCAGCAACGATGGAGATGAAAAGGCTTTTTTTGATTTCTATTTTCGCGGTCCAGGTACGAATCCTTCATTAACCAATTTCATGACCGGGGAAAATATTTCGCTGTTGGGTTCGTTCACTAACACAAATGTGGTGTTAGTCAAAACAAAACCCGGAGAACGGACGCTGACAAAGAATGGCGTTACCTCCTGGAATCTCATTTCCTCAACTAGTGAGTTATTCGCGCTTCTGCCTGACATCAACTTTCTAGATTTTTCCCTCGCCTCTGGTGCAGTGGGCGGTCAAACCATGTTTCGCGTCATAAGCAGGCCCGTAATGGTAGGTGAATGATATGGCTCAATATCAAATTTTCATTCGAGATTATAACCTACAAGTAGCTGAACTGGTTGACGACTTTATTAACCTAACATTCACCCGGCGTTTTAATCGTATGGGTGAGTGGGAGCTTAACCTAAAATTCGGCAACAAGGCAGCGCAAAAACTCATTGAGCTGGTGAACGCCCAAGATGGTAGCGGTAACCCGTTAAACTTCGGGAAATCTGGTATTCTGGTAATCAGAAATGGTTCGATCATCTTTTCCGGGCCTGCGCGTCACTTGGAGGAAGATTGGAGCGACCAAGGTCACACTTTAAAAGTAATTGGGCCGGATGATATGGTTTGGCCTGCGATGCGCTTCGGGATTCCGGGCGCTCTTTTTAGTTATGAGACAACTTACTCAAGTGAGTTCTATAGCCAAACCGGTTACGCCGATGCGGTGATCAAGGGATTGGCTCGGAAACAATTTGGCGTTGATGCGCCTACAAACAGACGGTTCACATTCATTAACATCGCAGCCAACGCAAACCAAGGGTATTCAAGTGTTGCCTCAAACGTCAGGTTTGATAACGTGCTGGACGAAATGATCCGAGTTGCGGACGTATCTGAATGGAACGGATACCCTATAGGTATTCAATGTATCCAAAACACGTCAAACACCCTTGGTTTTTCGACTTACGTTCCGCCGGACAAATCATCTTCTGTGATCTTCTCGCCTGATCTTGGTAACATCAGAAGTTACAAGTTCATTCAAGCGGGGCCTAAAGCAAATGTTGTTATGGCCGGGGATAAAGGCCAAGGAACCGCAAGGCAATTTCAAGTAGCCGGCAATGGTGGAGTTCAACGGCGTTGGGGTGTAAGTGAAGACTTCATAGACGGCAGCCAAAGTACCAACACAACGAAGTTATTACAACAAGTCCACAGCGGTTTAAGAGAACGGGATCAAATTAACTCCTATTCATTCATCCCCAATGAATTAGTAAAAGGAAGCATGTTCCAAACGGATTACAATCTTGGAGATAAAGTAACCTTCCAATTGAGGGGAAAACGAGTCTCGCAGATCGTGCGCGAAGTCAAAATATCTCTATCACCTGAGGGGGAAATCATCGAACCGGTTATGACTGATCAAAGTGGCCATGAAATGTTGAATCTGTTTAAAAACCTGAAGAGCTTAAATGCTCGTATGAAACAACGAGAGAACTTTTAGGAGGAAAATATGAAAAAGCTTATTTTGATAACGATAACCTTAGTATTAGCCATTTCCCCGGCGGGAGTTAGTCACGCGGTATTGACTACACCCGCCATTTATTATGTCCCGCATCAGGATGATGAGACCCTTTCGATGGCGGTGGATATCGCCCAACACATCGACGCTGGCCGAGAAGTGATCGCAGTCCTCTACACCAGCGGGGCCGGCTCCGCAGCGCACAGGATGCTAAACGGGGAAATTTCTTCGGGGTGGTGGGGAGGCTATCATAACCCAGCAACGGAGGGATACGCCCCGCTTGATGATGCGGCTTTCACAGCCGCCCGGACCAATGAGATGAAATGCGCGCTTTTACAATTGGGGGTTAAACCTGAAAACATCCATATCCGGCCCGTAGACGATGACGGGGCCTACAGCTATAACGAAGTAAAAAACCTGGTCCTGGAGTATGCGACCCAATACCCCGGCGCAAGCCACAAGGCGATGAGCTACCATGACTCAACTTATACTCATGCGGACGGTGGCCGGGCGCTAAATGATCTTTACAATGCGGGTGTCATTACAGACGCTCGTTTTTTTGTTTCTCGTTACGACTGGAACCAGCCCCGCCCTGGTTGGATCATTACACCGACCACCGATCAAGCATTAAGAGTCAAACATGCGGCCAAGTGCTATGAGGCATGGAATCCGGTGGTTAACTCCTACGCAGTCGGATACCACAGCGTCCACAATCAATTTGAGTCGATGTTGGCCAACATTCAAAACAAAATCCATCGTCCAAACGAGTAAGGAGGCTACATCATGACAGATAACGGGGTTGTTATCTCCACAAGGGAGCTGTACGACATGATCCAAGAGATGGCGCGATCCTTGCAGAGGATCGAGGCCAGGCTTGACCAGATGGAAGAGAAGATGGAGAGCGCGTTAACCGCAGATGAGCGTAGTCGAGAGGCACTTAACAAGGCAGAAGACGCCCTGGAATTAGCCAGGAAACTAGAGGATCAACTCATCTGGATGTGGCGAATTATCGCCGGGGCCATAGCAACAGGCGCAATTGGAGCGCTTTTTTTATTTGCTCAAAAAGGGATAATTGGAGGTTGATCATATGAACTGGCAAAGACTTAGAGACCCAAAAGCTTGGTTGTATCTGTTTTCATTTGCAAAATTGGCGCTCGCGGTGGCCGGTGTGGATATTGCTCCGGAAAAATGGGCCCAATGGGAGGAACTTGTCAACGCTGCGGCGGCGGTTGCGGTGGCGTTTGG
>NZ_FOCQ01000038.1 GCF_900110165.1 Lihuaxuella thermophila | reverse complement strand
TATAGCGCCCCAATTTAAAATGCGACGGTTAGATGTGTAGAGCTCTCCGGTTTTGATAGAATTCTGCTTAAGGAGGAACCGGAGATGAAACGTCGCAAATGGACACCCGAAGAAAAAATGAATATTGTTCTGGCTGGGTTAAAGGGGGACATCTCGATCGCGGAGCTGTGTCGGCGGCACAACATCAGCCAAACCCTGTATTACCGTTGGCGGGATACATTTATTCAACGCGGCTTGGAAGGATTGGCCGGGAAACCGCCGGTCGAGAAGGAGAGAGAGCAGATCCAGGCCAAAATCGCTGAATATGAGCAAATGATCGGAAAACTGACGGTGAAGCTCGCTCAAATAAAAAAAACGCTCGACGTCTGAATGAAGAGGCATGGAAACTATTGATGGAATTGGTGGATGAATTGGGGTTTCCCGTGGAAACCGCCTGCCGGCTGGTGGGGATTCACAAAAGCATGTTTTACCGCTATCGTGCCCGAATGAAGTCAGGTGCTCATCCACGGCGCTGCTTTCGGCAGGATGAAATCCGTGATCAGGTACATGTGTTTTGCCAAACTCACCCGACTTATGGATATCGTCGAATTTGGGCATTGCTGCGCCGGAATGGAGTCCATGCCAATTCCAAGACTGTCTACCGTGTCATGAAGAAGGAAGGGCTTCTGCAACCTTCGAAACGGTATGACGCCAGGCGCACTCTCCGGAAATGGGATCTCCCGGTTTCAGGATCCAATCAGGTATGGCATATCGATCTGACGAAAATCTGGACCGATGAGGGCTGGGTTTACCTGTTCAGCGTGGTGGATGCCTATGACCGGCGAGTGGTGGCTTGGGATCTGAGCCGTTTCTGCCGGGACGATGAAGCCATTCATGTCCTGGAGGAAGCCGTGAATGTTGCATTTCCTTACGGTGTCCGCGGCAGCGGGCTGAAGCTGGTCCAGGATAACGGAAGCCAGTTTACCAGCCGAGACTTTGTTCAAACTCTCAAAACCTTGGGGATTACCCCGATTCGGACATCCTATCGCCATCCACAAAGCAACGGTAAAATGGAGCGATGGTACCGCACCCTGAAAGAAGAAGAGGTCTGGCCCAACGAATACCGTACACTGGAAGAGGCTCGTGCTTCTATTGGACAATACATTCACTTTTACAACTATGAGCGGGTCCATTCCTCGCTAGGCTATCTGACGCCGATGGAGGTCTATTCTGGAGAGCTCTCCACTCATGTTGCTTGACCTCCGTCGCATTCTGAGGGTAGCATTACA
>NZ_FOCQ01000012.1 GCF_900110165.1 Lihuaxuella thermophila | reverse complement strand
GACGTTTCATCTCCGGTTCCTCCTTAAGCAGAATTCTATCAAAACCGGAGAGCTCTACACATCTAACCGTCGCATTTTAAATTGGGGCGCTATATCTCAGACACTTGAGTTGCTTGAGTTCCATTAAATTCATCGTCGATGAGGTCTCCTGTAAAACAAATCAGATCCGGTTTGATTCTGTTTATTTCAGCTGTGATTTCGCTTAATTCCTCTATTCCTAAGAAAAAACCAAAATGAATGTCGCTGATATGTACGATTCTTTTGCCTCTGAATGAGATAGGAACACGCTCCGATGTTATTTTTATCTCTTTAATCTCGATGTTTAACCTTTCAAAAAAGAAAGAGTAGGAGATGCCACTTATACCGGTTAAACTTGCAAATGTTAAGAAGCTTTTCTTTAAAAAGTTTCTTCGTGTCAAATTTTTATTCAATGATATATTTGTTTTTGACATGATGGATCACCTCATTTAAGCCAAAATAAAACATTCCCAACAGCATTTCAATACACACAGCCCATACACAAAACCGAACGCCTTCGGCCGTGTTTATTTGCCTGTAAAGCGACCGAACACGGCAGAAGGCGTTATTTGTAACCTGCAAAAATGCGTGTCCCTTGATCCTAACGGGGCCATAAATGGTAAATGGCTTCGGCCACCCCGTCTTGTTCATTTGTCACTGTCACATAGTCCGCACCGGTTTTTACGATTTCTTCGGCATTTCCCATCGCCACGCTGTACCCTGCCGCTTGAAACATGGGCAAATCATTGCAGTGATCCCCAACGGCAACGGTATGCCGGACGGGAATTTGATAAAAGTCCGCCATTTTTTGCAATCCAAAGCCTTTGTGGCACTGGATTTCGTTCACTTCCACGTTATAGGTTGCGGATGAGCTGACAGAAACGCGTTGCAAACCTTTTATACAAGAGAGAAAGTCCACTTTTTTCTTGTTGTCAAAAGTGAAGAAAAGAATCTTATACACTTCTTTTTCCGGCAGAATTTCATCAAAGCTCCCGATCTGCTTCACTCTGGCCTGCAAAAATTGCTGTCTGCACCGCTCTTCCAGCTCTCTGCGGGAAACCTCCGGCCGGCGGGTTGAAAGCATGTCGATTTCGGCATCCAGATGCTTTTTCCCGTCAAAGGTCGAATAGATGTGATCCTCGCAATAGATTTCAAGATACGCCTGGAGTTCCGCCGCTGATGTAACCATATGGCGGACATCCTTTTTGCGCAGGGTTTGCTTCCAGAGCGGCCGGCCATTCTCCAGGCGGATGTCGGCACCGTTTAAACTGATCACCGGGCAAGAAATGCCGGCTTCCACCAGTCTCACCCTGGCGTCTGCATAGTGCCTCCCTGTGGCGATGACCACTTTCACCCCTTTGTTTTGCAAGTGAGCGATCGCGTCCTTGTTTCTTCTGCTGATCTTTCCTTTCCGGTTTAACAGTGTCCCGTCCATGTCCAAAAAGATCATTTTCATGCCTCTTCCTCCTGATCACCGGTTAGAATGATCTGCACCCTGCTCTCTTTCAACTTGTTAAACAAATCCTCATCCGGAATGTGATTGGTGATCAAAACATCGACGTGATGAAGTTCGCAAACCCGGTAGAACAGCTGTTTTCCGAATTTCGTATGATCGGCAAGCACAATCACTTGCTTTGCTTTGGAAATCATTTCGCGAACGATCAGCCCGTCCTCTTCATCCAAGTAAAAGAGTCCCTGTTCACTGATGCCGGCCGCACTGATGAACGCTTTATTGACAAAGTAGTTTTTTAAATGCTCAATCGTTGAAGATCCGTACATATAGCGATGAGCGGGGTGAAATTTGCCGCCCGGAAGATAAATGGAGATTTGCTCCCGATCGGAAAGGAGTTCGGCGATATCAATCGAGTTGGTCACCACCGTCACATGGTCGGCCTGCAAATGTTCGGCGACAAATTGCACCGTCGTGGATGTATCCAAAAAGATCTGATCATTGTCATTGATGAGTTCCGCCGCCCGTTTTCCAATCTCTCGTTTCACCGGATTTTCAATGTGGATTCGCTCTTTATAAGGCTTGACTTCGTAATACTCCGAAGGAAGCAACGCTCCCCCATGGGTTCTGATGATCGCATTTCGCTCAGCCAGCTTGACCAGATCCCTCCGGGCCGTATCCCTGGAGACCTGAAAGAGATCACAAATCTCAGCAAGGCTGATTCGCTTATGCTCTTTCAAGTGATCTAAAATGGCTTTTAACCGCTCTTCCTGGTACATCTTCACCCCTCCTTCCCGTAGTATATCAATATCACTTAAGTATTTTCAAGTTTATTTAAGTGTTTATAATGATGTCGGCAATAGACTTCCTCTGCGCTTAAAAGAACGCGAACCAGATATCAACGACATACAGCACATCACCCGGGAGGTGTAAAGATGACCCTGGGGGATTCCTTGACTTGCCCGCGCAAAACCCTAAGGTTGGATAATCAAGGACCAATGGTTACACTTGGTTATTTGCCTACATATACTGTGAAGGAAAGGAGATGAGACGATGAATGATGTATATCCAAAACCCCTATTTCGGATTTCAAGCCGTAAATCCTGGCCATCATCCGGATTATTTTCCGCATTATTCTTATTATGTAAGACAGGTCAACCCAGTCGTTCTATTGGCCAGACAATCTGTCGATGTTACAGGTGATCGTGTCCCGGACCAGGTTTCCTTACTGGGTCAAAGATACAGCCCTGAAACGGTATACTACAGACAGTTGTACATTGAAGTGGTCGATGGGGCTACGCAAAGGCGCTCGACGATTCCCCTGCCGGGCGGATATAATCCGAAAATGCAGTTTTTCGATTTTAACGGGGATCAAGTGGCGGACATTTATGTTTCTGCTGAAACGGGCGGGAGCGGGGGAATATCCGATTTTCATCTCTACTCCGTTATCAATAACATCCCCAGAAAACTGCCTGTCCCCCAACCCCTTACGATCACCGGCCAATTTCAGGATCATTACCGAGTCTCCCTTTCAATCAGGGAACCCAACAGAACCTATACTCTTGATCTGTCTGAAAAAAAGAGTATCTATGACCAAGCCGGATATTACAGAAACGGCAAATTACTCACCCCGTCCAATATCCTTCCCAACGCATACAGTGTGCTTCGCCCGGTCGATCCGGATCGCGACGGAGTTTATGAATTATACGGTGTCCAGCGGATCGCCGGATTTTACAATGCCGATACCATCGCTGATGTCACTTCTCTCTGGAAATGGGAACGAGATCGATGGAGGCTGGTCGATGTCAATGTACGAAAAAGAATATAACCCGCATGCTGCTTCTAACCTGTGATGACATCATCAATAAATAAAAATCGGGACATCCCTGGTGCTATGTGGATAACACATGGATGTCCTCCCCACGATTAGAGAGAAACAGAATCGTATAGAAATAAACTGAAAGACAGAAAAAGACCGGCATATTACCGATCGTTTAAATAAAGAATCGTTTTGATATAGTCCGGACAAACCGCGACAACCTCTTTTCGCGATGACATTTTTCCGGCGTGACCTTAGCCAATAGCTCGTCAAGTGTCGGCTTCTTTTTCTTCTAAATCAATTTGATTGCTTGTCCCTCTACTGATACCTCCAGCTCAGAGCCTTGTTCAATGGAAAATTTCTCCGCAATATGGCTTGGGATGCGGATCGCGAGACTATTTCCCCACTTCCGGACCAGAGTGGTCATGTGAAATCCCCTTTCGTTCCATTTCATTAAATCACCTCCACCATCCTGTGTATATACATGGTATCTACATCAGACCAAAAATGATACACACTCTAACTGCGGAATTTTTCGATGCTTCTGCAGGATTATCCATTTGATTACCGAATCAAATATTGTTTATATTGTTTCTTTTTCTACTTTTATCAGAGGGGGACAAATATGAGAAAGCTGATTTCCGCCAGCCTTTCCATCTTCCTGGCTGCGGCCATGATCGCACCGGGGACGGCCGGCTCGGCTTCCGCTGAATCGGCGGGCCAGCAAAAGTACACCATCAACTTCAAGGGAGCAGGAGTTCCTGAAAATGCAGGAAAAATGATTCAAGATGCGGGCGGGACCCTGGTTCGGTCAGATGCTGAGCTTGCTTTTGCCCAGGCTGTTTCCAACGATCCGCATTTTTTGGACAAAATCCGGGCCAATCCGTCTGTGGAAGATGCCGGGCGCACATTAAAGATTGTTCAGGACCAACCGGTCAAAGAGGAAGCCTCTCTGAACACAACCAATCCTTCTCTTTATGACCAACAGTGGGACATACAGCAAGTCACACAAAACGGAGCCAGCTACCAGCTGCCCGGCGGCAAAGGCAATAAAAACATTGTAGTGGGTATCATCGATACAGGGGTCGATTTGGAACACCCTGACTTAAAAAATAACATCGTAGACGCCAAATCGTTTGTTCCCGGCGAAGCAACGGCCCAGGACGTGCAGGGACATGGCACCCATGTCGCCGGTGCTGTTGCCGCCAACGGAAAAGTGCTGGGAGTCGGGCCTGAACTGGGCATTGGCGCCTTGAAAGTATTTGCAGCGGATGGCTACGCGGAAACGGTAAACATCGCCGCTGCACTCAAATATGCCGCAGACAAGGATTATGACGTCGTCAATATGAGCCTGGGTGATTATTTGTACCTGCAGGACCCCGAACACAATACCAACGATATCCGCGCAGATCTCAACCTGTTCAAAAAAGCGATTGCCTATGCAACGAAAAAAGGGGTAACCGTGGTCGGTTCTGCCGGTAACGCTGCTGCAAACATAACCAACCCCGGCCAATTAACCCGTTTCTTTGATGAAGAGAACAACGGCGCTACCCATCGCGATCCGTCCACCAATCTGCTGATTCGCGTTTCTTCCGGAAACAAAAACAAACAACTTGCTTACTACTCCAACTACGGAGTGGGCAAAATCGACGTCATGTCACCGGGCGGTGACCGCGGTCCCCATTATGACCCGGCAACAAGGAAAGGAGCCGATCCTTCCTATATGTGCCTGAGCACGGTTCCGATTGTAGACAGCAATCAAAATGTGATCGGCCACGGCTATGCCCGCTACATCGGAACTTCGATGGCCGCTCCCAAAGTGGCGGGTCTGGCCGGTGTCATCATCGCCAAACACGGCAAAAACAACCTCACTCCCGCCCAGGTAAAAGCCATCATCGAACAATCCGCTGAAGATATTTATAAAAGCGGATATGACGCCGAATCCGGCTTTGGCCTTGTAAATGCCGTGAACGCTCTCCATCACCCTTAATATGAATTCGGAGGGATAAACCCCGAACACATTGGGCAACCCCGGCAACTCTTCCAGAGGATACCGGGGTTGTTCTTCAATAACTCTCAAGTTATTACGGCTCATCTCTACAGTCCCCATAATAATCCCCAAAGAATCGCCGTTATAGAAAAAACTGCGTAACTCCAGATCCACTCACTTCCCCGTATCCTGACTCTAAGCAACAAAGACTCTGTTATGGAAAAAATCCCCGCAATGATCGGGGGGAAAATATAAAAATAAACCATTGCCGGGATACTTAAGGCAACATGCAGAAGAAAAGATGCAATATCTTTCAAAAAACCATGCAACCTTTTAACGATCCATCCGACAAGCAATGAGACCGGTAAACCATAAATCAAAATAGCCCCGTGGAAATACATGGTGTAAATAAAGAAAGATGTACGCATGCTTTCCCAACTGTATTTTGAAACTTGATCATGTTCTGAAAAATTGAGCGGGAACATGACTGAGAGAAGAATGGAAGACATTAATCCACACACCACAGCAGCCAACACTTTCTTTTTTAGCATTCACTCAACTTCTTTCAGCTGTTTAATGTCTACTAAAATACAAAAGACACATTCATAATAAAAAATGAGTTATCGTAATAACCGTCAGTTCCGGATAATCATTCCTGTTTCTCTAATCATATTACCGTTTTTCCGGGTTCCTTCCAATACGTTTTACTCACATTTTGAATACAAATCGCGCGTTCTTTTTCTTGCTTTGCATTCTAACTGAACAAACAAATAATCCAATATTTTATGTACCTAACGAATCCAGAGCCGGCGTTCCCGACTGGTTCTGGTAATTTCGGATCATCATTCCGCTCGCCTTTTTCATGCCCAGCTTTTCGTAATATTTTTGGAGCTCTTCATCGCAAATCAGATCAATCATGTACAAAAATATTTTATAAATCTGACACTTTGAGTTTCAATTCGCCAACCTTGATTAGCCTTCGATTAAAAAACTGAATCACCGTAATAACTACTAAAGAAATACCTAAAAGCACAAAAACAGTAGATGAGCCTAAATTCACACTCAAATAACCAACGAATGAAAATCCAATTGGCGGCGCTATATAACTAATAGATCTTTTAAAACCAAACACTCGTCCTTGGACTTCGGCTGGAACAATATTTTGCCAAATAGTTTCTTCATGACTACCATCAACAATTGACAAAAACATCCTGACGAACAAGAAAAAAGCACTAGCATAAATAGTACGTGAAATACCGAAAAAAATAACCATAAAACCACTGATCAACAATGGGAAAAGAACACCATAAATATGATTTTTTTAAGTCCCCCCACCAACTCATTATTAAACCGGCTACAGTTGCACCAACAAAGCCAACGGTTTCGAGAAACGCATAACTATGAATAGTTCCATCCTTTAGATATCCAATCTTCTTCCAAGATCTCCTTAACCACAATTGGTATTAAAATATCTGAGGAATAAACTACATTCGTAATAAATCCTAAAATGACTAACCAAAGCATTGAAGGATATTTTAGCAAAAAAGTAATGCCAAACTTTATGTGGTTGATAAAAGAAGACTTATTAATTGTGCTTTCTTCTCGACACACACGATTATCAGGTGAGGGAATTTTCAAGAACGTTAAACAGAATCCGGCAATAAAAAATGTTAATGCATCCAGATCAATTGCCAATGCTACTCCATCATGCAAAGGTAAAAAATCAAATTTAGAGGGCAGCGAAATAATAGTTGCCGCTAAAGCCGGAGAAACAACACCTGTAACTGTCCATATGGTTTGCATCATAGCATTTGCCCTGGGTAAATGCTGTTCGGGAACAATCATAATATAGGAAGAATCAAATGCGATATTGTGAAACGAACTCAACAATGACATACCTGCAATCAGACATAGCAATGTCCAGAGAGATAGACCATTATTTAAAAGCAAGATAAACATCACGAAGCTAATACATCCCTGCATCAAATCCATAAATAACATTATGCTTTTTCGATCGAGACGATCAACCCAAACTCCTGCGATTGGCGATATAATAATTCGGGGAAGAAATGAAGTTAGGCCTAGTGCGGTTATTGCAAAAATTGAATCATCCTGTTTCGTGCTATGTGGATAGACTGACTGTGTTAACCAAACAACAAAAGTAAAATGGCTAAGTCCACTCCCCAATGCTGAGAGCCCTTGAGTTGCCCACAATATACAAAAGGTTTTTAAACTTTTTTCTCACTCATTTTACACTTCTCCTGCTTTTAAAATTGACACAAAAGAATAGTGGAAAATTATTAAGAAACAAACTCCAGGCTCAGTACTGAAGGAACTTTGTCAGGAGCAAACAGTCGAAGCATTCCGTATCCAATTCCTGCAAGCCCAGTCATCAGACCCGGAGTCTCTATATTTAACGGAGTACCGCATAACCAACCATTTTTAGTACTAACCATTACTTTTGATAAAATCTCTTTGTATTTGTTGATATAGTATGATTCTCTTAAAATCTCGAGCGATTGGAAAAGAAAATCCAAGTTGCCAAAGTCTCCATGACAAAGCGAGTGATTAAGACCAATACCACTATTCACTGTTGTATTAAATGCTGTTTCAATCTCATCAATAAACAACTGGTCTCCATGTATTTTTTTGACTTAATACGAGCTAAACCAATTAACATGTGAGATTTTAATTTTCCATTTTTAATAAACAAAAATCGACTTACTACTCTATACTACTATAATTTTTTTATATGCCTTAATTTTCTCTGCTTCTTCAACAGGCGTTCCGTTAATTTCCACCCACGCATGAGATTTGAAGGGGGCTAACCTAACACCTATCACCCAATTCACTAATTTATTCCTTGATGTGGCGATCAGAAACAGAGCAAGAGATTGTTCTAAACAAGCAGTCCGAGATAAGAAAAAACGCTTTGCTTTCTCAATCTCAACACAGGCTTGCTTTGCTTCATCAAATGACCATGCTTCCTTGCATCTCGCCTGTCTTCGATTAAGAAATGGCTTCAGCTTTTCTAGCTTATGAGTTTTTATAAGAAAGTTGGCATAGGCAAGATAAAACCATGCCCTTATCATCTGTTCATCACCAATTCTTTTTCGATGAGACGGTGTATAAACAACTGCATATCCTGTTCAACCTTTTCATATGGGATTTGATAAACTTTACTCATAGTCCCAATCGCTTTTGCCATTTCTCCGTGAACTTTAACCTGTTCCAAAAACTCTGCTCCTGTTTTATTAACAGCGTAAAAGCGATTTTGTCTGCAATCTAAGAGAACCCATTGACCATCAATTTCTCTAATTTGAATATATTCAGGAATGGATAGTCTCATTTTTCACCCTCCCAAGGGACGATTTTTACTGGATTGACGAAGCCAAAGTTCCAAAGAAAGAGTTTGATGAAATTCTGGAAGTCTTACAGGCGTTCCAACTGACAATCTATGAAAATATTCATGAAATTTTTGAATATCAACTAGGCCCATTTTCGACAGAAGCATTTCTTGAAAATTTTCTTGAAACCATGAAAAGTTCTGTCTCATTCCGTAATAAACATCGGGTGTATAATCTCCCTTAGAATTACGACTTAATAAACAAGTAGGTAGCTCATCTTGAAATGCTCTTTTGAGTAATGGTTTAAGTTTATATGGATTCATTTTCCATTCGGAAGGAGTCCGGATACAGACTCGAACGACATTATGATCAAGATACGGTACGCCCAAATGAACACCTTCCTGATCCCCCAAATTCTTTAACCCATGTGAAATGTAACCTAAATAATTAATTCCGTGAAGAGTATTAGAAACTCCGAGGTACTTGGAATAACGTCCTTTTTTAACTACAGGAGAGAAAGTAAACCAATCTGCTCGATCATTTGCTGTGGAAAGCGGATGTCTCTGACTTGGATGAAAGGGAAGATGGAATGCCAGTCGGAGTGAACCGGAAATCCAAAGCCAAGGGGATTCTTTTTTCTGATCAGCCCAGCCCTTTGCATGAGACATAAATGTTTTCCATTTTCTTTGATGAATCAAATCAACAAGATAAGTGAAATCTGCACCTAAAACGGTGTCTCCTCCTTCTCCACTCAAGTGAATCTCAGATTGATTCTCCCTTGCCCAACAAAATTTTTTCTTTACTTTGTTTGCAGACCACAGAAATGAGATTGGAGTATCCGTGTAGATTTTATCCATATTGGAATAGATAGACGGAATCTCATCTTGTGTAAATGGATAGTGTTCAATATTTTCCTGTTCCTTTGCAATTTCTTTTGCAATTCGCCTATCTTCATTTTCTTCTTGTCCAATAATAGTGATGGATTTGACCGGATATTTTTTAGACGCAATCCATGTAATTGTTGATGAATCAAGTCCACCACTTAAATCAGTAGTTATGTTTTTTTCACGGCAACGCAACAATACTGAAGCAGTTAACTCTTCTTTGAGCTTTTCTTTTGCTTCATCCAATGTTAAGGTTTCTTCAGCATCCACATTCCATGCTTGAAATAATTGAGTTCCATTTTTACTGACATGCAGACCGAATCCTCCCGGAATCATCCTGATCTCTTTGTAAGGCGTTTCTGTTTCAATATGAAAGCCGTTTGTGTACAAAGAACGAGTAAACCAAGGTATATTTAATGATGGGTGTATTTCTTTTTGTAGAGTAATAAGATGAGAGGCGAATAAAAATTGCTGATTCAATTTTGTATAATAAATAGGTCTAACATTACTTAAATCAGGGAAAAGCCATAAATGATCAGATATACGAATGATCGTTTGGTAATTTCCACGAAGAAAGAGAATATGTTTAGCGTATTGATTTTGTAGAAATTGTTTAAAGGAAAAATAAGCTTCTTCTTCACTTGCTAATAATTCACCAATAAAAATAATTTGTGCATTATTTTCTTTAATATGAAGATAATCATTTCTTGAACTGAAAAAATAAAGAGAATAACCCTCATAAATTCCAAGAAACAAAAATATCCTCTCCCCTGATCAACCAACAAGAAGAGACAGATTTTGTCTCTCCTTGTTAGTTTTTTTTTCTAACTTTAAAACGCTTACCAACGGTAGGAGCTTTCATCTGCTGTATCGCTATATTTGGAACCCAATGTCATTTCTTCAAATGAACCGATTTCGATCAACTCGGGCACTTGGTACTCCATCGTTATACACCTCCTTTCAATTTCACTTTGATTTGATTCCCTGCCATATAAGGCTGTAATTGCTCATAACTTGGCTTTCCAAGCCGTTTCCAGTCATCCCACCAATCACAAAGAACATCTTTATGTATCTTGTCAGTTACCACCCATTGCTTTGGTTGCCGTTCGGAAACTAAGGCAAATCCATCAGGACTGCTGTAGCCAACCCAATATCCGGAATCGGGATGAAATGCATAAGTAAAACCTTCCGGATTTTTGCCAAGAAGATAAGCACGTATCTCTTCTCCTTTTTCCTGAAAAGGAGATGTTTCACTCTGCATTGCATCAAACCTTTCCAACCATTCTTTGCCCTGGAATTGTTTCATCCAGATTGAACTCGCCCAAACAGGATCTTCCCCTTTGCCGATTAAATCCGCGTGTATTTGATACCCTGCAAATTTTTCTATGTCTTGTATCGGCTCCGATGACATCATGATATAACCTTCCCCTGACACCGATTCTCCTTTTAAAACACCATCAACTTTTCTCAGACTTACCGTAACAGTACATCGAGCGATTGGTAGAACTCGAAACGGAGTGACTAGAATCCCCCCATTACTCACTTGATCTTTCCAGGCATCAGGGATATGTTCAGGGGTCGCCCAAGCAATAATACGGTCATATGGTGCTTCAGACTCAAAGCCTTCCCGACCATCTTTTGTTTCAAAGCGAACATTCGTAATGTTTTTTTGCTTAAATAGCTCCCTTGCTCGCCTTGTCAGTTCAGGTTCAATGTCAAGCGATACAACAGTACCGCTTGAACCTGCTAAATACGAGAGAAGCGCCCCACTAAATCCTGAACCTGTACCAATCTCCAATACTCGACTCCCCTCTTTTACGTCCAACATTTCCAAACCACTTTTGATTGCATTGCTTGCTGTACTTTGAATGACAATACTGCCATCTTCCCTCAACACAAACTCATCACGATTTACATTTTGAAAAGCTTCATCAACTCGACTCATTCTCATACCCCCTACTCAATAGATGGAATTAATTCCTTACTATTAAATACATTCCTCTATTCGGACAGCTTGTAGAATAACATTTTAAAAAATCAGTCATTTTCAATAAATTGAGTATCAATCAACATTCGGTGGACCAACTCTTTTCCATCCCCCATCTTTCCAAATAGCTCCGATGGAATAGATATAAAGAAAGATATCCTTTTCAGAAGATTACGACCCCTTTTTCAATCAGTCTGCATATTAGCCCAGAGGCTCAAACCTTATCCATCAACAGAAGGATTCTCCATTTCTCAAAAAAACCCAACTGATCTAAATCCACTTCATGAACCCTTTTGCACTGCTCAAGAGTAAGGTTGTAGGTCTGAAGAAACTCGGTCAATCGTTTGGATGAGGATATTTCCGCTCTTCTCTGATGAAAAGTATCCAGAAGAATCAGTTTCCTTTTAGAAGAGTCATACCAAAATACAACAGGTCTCACGTTCATCTAACTCCTTCCCGATTGCTGATCGTTGGGAGCAAGTGCTTTCGATCTTCTCTTCCACCTTTCAAACCAGCATTAGAGGTGAATACATCGCACTTCAGTTCGAAAGTGTTAATGAGCTCTTTGACTATCTCTACGATCTTTTCGCGGGGATAACCGAGCTTAGCCAGCGTATAAACGACATAACTAACCGCTTGTCCCCCTGTTATGTATCTTCCTGTCTTTTCCTGCGACACATTACTCCCCCTTTCTCTTCTTTGTTAATCGAAACTTTTTCCGATGACGATCGTCTTCTGCCTCGTTCTTACGACTTGTACATCTGCCAGGCGGAATATAATTTGGTCTCCATTGACGGCCTTTAAAAATATAAATGAGTCGTTTGCAGTGTTTAAATTCGGTCCCCTTTTCTTGTTCTGTAGAGTGAAAGGTACAACCTCACAATAATCCTTTAATTTTTTTCGGGTTGACAACAGGTTCGTGACCTTCTCCGATCCACCCAATTCATTCACATCTTTCTGCTAATTTGTTGTTTTTGGTATATTCAATTTATCATTTGGTAGGTACCAATGTCAATACCAATGAAATAACCATCTGACTTATGGTAATATTGTGATAGATGACTGGTCACCACCAAAGGAGGTATGCTCTTGGCTAGAACAGATTATTACCATCAACCCGGTGCGCCTAAGCCGAATTCATTAGTTCCTGCCGCTTCCGCTGTCGTCACTGATTCGGAGGGCAGAATCCTATTGCATAAACGAAGCGATAATCATCTGTGGTCGCTGCCGGGTGGGGCCATGGAGTTGGGAGAGTCGATCGAAGAAACGATTATCCGGGAAGTTAAAGAAGAGACGGGATTTGATGTAGAAGTAATAAAATGTATCGGAATTTACACTGACCCTAATCATGTGATTGCATATTCGGACGGGGAAGTCCGGCAGCAATTCTCCATTTGCTTTTCATGCCGAATCGTGAGCGGAGAAATCGCAGTCAGTTCGGAATCGGTTCAAGTAAAGTTTTTCACGAAAGAAGAGTTGGAACAGTTGGATATGCATCCAGCCCAATGGATTCGAATCCAAGACTTCTATGCCAATAAGGAACGAGCGTTTATCCGATAGATTTTAAATGTATGGTGTTCCGTAAAAATGGGGTGGGAATGAATGACTTACAATTCCAAGATTGATCAAGTTGTGCAAATCATTCGGGAACAAATCGAACAAGGAATCTACAGCGTTGGACAACGCCTCCCCTCTGAACGGGATTTAGCGGAGGAACTTCAAATCAGTCGTTCTACGATTCGTGCTGCTCTACTCCGTCTTCAAGCAGAAAATTTAATCGATATTGTACCTCGTGGAGGTGCCTTTGTCCGTTCTTCCGCTCCGAAGATCGTCATGGGTGAATATCCAAATCTGCCGAAAAATAAAGGGCCCGAGCTGAAACAAGTGGGTTCTTTCATTCACATGATGCGTGAGCAAGGCAGAGAAGTATTGGTCCGATATCTCGAACCATCGAGTATCATACCCGCCGGGGAAGAAGTAGGGCGAAACCTAGGAGTTGACGCCAAGGAAAAAGTACTTCGACGGTTTCGTGTACAATTGGTGGATCGAGTTCCTTATCGGATTCTCGACACATATTTACTCGCCTCCTTGATGGGAGAACTCGTGGGACAAGAAGATCATAAAGTTCCACTCTTTAAATGGCTTTGGGAAAACAAAAAAATAAGAGCTTCCCGGGTTTTGGAACGCCTGAATTGCCGCATGCCAACTGCTGACGAAGCTGCGGTACTTCATATTGCAAGAAATCAGCCTGTAATGGAAATGCACCGTTGGATTTGGGGGCAATCGAAGAAAGAAGAGATTCTGTTTGAGTACAGCCGGATTGTCTGTAACGCTTCTTTACATGAGCTTCAGTACACATATAACATTGAAGAGGAAATCAGCAAATGGTTCGAGGGAGAGCAAAGTCGGAGGTGATCCGACTCCGATTTTCATGCCTGCCTTTTCAGATGGAATGTATCGATTTCTGCATCCCTTTGAAATCGTAAAACAGGTGTCGGTTATTCCGTTTTGGAGCCGTTATTTTTGCAGATCAACGGGAATAATTATGTTGATGGGTTCCAAACCGGCGATCTGATGAGGGACCACCGATGAGAGCCATACATATTCATGATCTCTTCCAGCCGTCAATGAACGGAGCGGCGAGGGAGGCTGTTTCTTTCACTCTGATCATTTGACCTTTTTTGACCTTTGTTGTATGATTACAATAAGTCAAGAGCCTGATCAGAAAGAATCGTTTGACACACAACACGAAAGAATGGACATAGAGAAAGGGGGAAGGGTGCGATCGCCCGTTGCACCCGCAAAGATGAACCTTGTACCAATTGTCGTCGAACAGACAAATCGCGGAGAACGTTCCTATGACATCTACTCCCGGTTGTTGAAGGACCGCATTATTCTCTTGGGAAGCCCGATTACCGATGAAGTTGCCAACCTGGTGGTGGCGCAGCTTCTCTTCCTGACGGCAGAAGATCCGGAAAAGGATATTCATCTGTATATCAACTCTCCGGGGGGTTCCATTACAGCCGGAATGGCCATCTTCGATACCATGCAGTTTGTGAAGCCTGATGTATCGACCATCTGTGTCGGTATGGCCGCCTCTATGGGCGCTTTCCTGCTTGCCGCCGGAGCAAAGGGAAAACGGTTCGCTCTGCCAAACAGCGAAGTGATGATTCACCAGCCGTTGGGTGGTGCACAAGGGCAGGCCAGCGACATTGAAATCCGGGCCAAACGCATTTTGCGCATGCGTGACCGCATCAACCGCATGCTCTCCGAATTTACCGGCCAACCCCTGGAAAAAATCGAACGGGATACCGACCGCGATCACTTTATGACCGCAGAAGATGCGCTCAAATACGGGCTGATTGATAAAATCATGGATCCCCGGAAATAAAAGCAAAAACCATCTGATCTCTGTTTGAGACCAGATGGTTTTGTTTATTCCAAAATGGTATCTTCCGGTTTGAGGACGCGGACTTGAAAGGGATTGACAGGAGCTTCCCGGCTCACCGCTTTTCGAACCTGTTCAGCGATGTGCGGATAATCCCTGGGATCGATTTGCCTTTTTGGAATCACGTACACCATGATATTCCGCCCGTTATATTTGATGACTACACTTTTGACGCCTGCGACATTCATGGCGGCGATTTTCATTTTGCTTTCCGGATAACCGACATAGCTGTAAGAATGGCTGTCATTGTCCAGCCCGGTTCTCGCTTCCGGTTTTTCAAAGCGCTGACAGGCGACTAGCTGGATGATTGCCAAGCCTAACACGACGAAAAGTTTCCAGTTCATCGCAACCCACCTCCGTGCCGTTAGTTTTAAACACGGACACGGATTTATGCATCTGAGAGGCTGGTAGATCCAGGCTTCTCCTTTTTCCCGGAAGCTCGCCGTCAGCTATTGGTTCAAAGGTTCGGTCGGGTGAAAATCCTCATGCTTCAGCTTCTGCTCTGTCACCACCAGGCTCCACATCAAAATCAGTTCAAAGGCGGAACCCAGACTCATGCTTTCAGAAGCCAAGGTCAGGACGCCCCCGGCCAGAGCCATCAGGACCCCAAAGATTAATATGGGCCATCTTAACCTTTTCCAAACAACGATCCCTGAAATCAACAGCGGAATCAATGTTAAAAAAGTGGAATATGAAAAATGGATGTTGGAATCAGCGGGGATATAGGCAAGAACCCCGTTTATTTCCGTCGGCTCCAGGTTAATCCACAGAATTTCGGAATAGACACCGACAACGGTCAGGGAAAAGGTATATAGATTATATACGATGCGAGTGCTTAAATACTCCGACCATTCCACATGGATGCGGCGCAAGATATCCAGAGCGACAAATACCAGTGTCGGGGTCAGCAAAACATGCAGCAGATAACGGAACATGCTCAGCACTTCCAGCACATCCCCAACCCCGATCCATCTTCCGACGGACAAGATCAAATTGTTGTAAATCAGACCCACGATGATGAACAATACCCACAACGATCCCCAGAATGAAGATTCATGAAAAAACCGTAAACTCCAGATAAAAAGAATCAGATATAAACAAGTAATAACGGGATACAGAAACGCGTCCATCTTATCCTCCACATCGGATTACCATTGTTTATAGCGTTCTTCCTTCATCTTATATAAAAATAAGGGCTTATGAACGGGCAAAATGTTACATGATTTGTACGTTTTCATGAGGATTGAGCGGGAACATGCACGGCAAAAAAAAGAGCCGATCAGATCAGGCTCTTCATCCAGTCATGTGATTATTCGGATTTGGTAACGATTTCTGCCAGTGCATGGACGGCTTCTTCCGCATCCGGGCCATCCGCCTGAAGCGTAATTTCGGTCCCTTTGGAAACAGCGAGACTCATAATTCCCATAATGCTTTTTGCGTTCACTTTCTTGTTATCTTTGAGAACGAAGATTTCAGAGGCAAATTTATTGGCTACTTGCACAAACAAGGCAGCCGGACGGGCATGCAAGCCGGTTTCCAGGCTGACAATCACTTTCTTTTCAATCATCGATATTCCCCCTTGATGGATGAAGATGGTTTTGTATGGAAACCCGGGTGATCCGGGGACCATTTTACGTTTTTTATTTTGCGGTACGCAGTTGTTTGGCTAATTCATCCAGCTTGCGCAAGCGGTGATTGATGGCGGATTTGCTTACTTTGCCGCTGGGGAGCAGCTGTCCCAGCTCCGCCAGGTTGACGTCCGGATATTTCAGTCTGGCTTCGGCCACTTCCCGCAAGCGGTCGGGTAATTGATTGAGCCCGATCTCCTGGTCAATCAGCCGGATATTTTCAATTTGCCGCATGGCTGCCTGAATGGTCTTATTCAGATTGGCTGTTTCGCAATTGACCAAACGATTGACCGAATTGCGCATATCCTTCATAATGCGGACATCCTCAAACCTGAGCAGGGATGGATGGGCTCCGATGATATTGAGAAATTCCCCGATTTTGTCTCCTTCTTTAATATAGACGACATATCCTTTTTTACGCTCAATCATCTTGGCATGCAAGTGAAACTCGTTCATCAACCGGCAAAGCGCCTCACTGTGATCGTGGTAAGTGGAAACAATTTCCAAATGATAAGAAGCGCTGTCCGGATTATTTACCGAACCGCCTGCCAAAAAAGCGCCCCGCAAATAAGCCCGCTTGCAACAGCTCTTTTTCAGAAGCCGAGGAGAAATGCCCATGACCCGCTCCCAAGTGCCCCGCTTGAGAATACATAAATCGTGAAGCACTTCTTCTGCCCGCGAGGCCAATCGAATCAGGTACACATTGTTCTTTTTCAGGCGCACCTTTTTGCGCACAAGTACCTCCGGCTGCGCCTGATACAGTTGTTTCAGCAGCGAAAACATGTATCGGGCAGTCGATGGATTTTCGGTCGTGATATCCAGCACAAATTGCTGCTGCCTGAGCTGTACGGTTCCATTCATCCGAACCAGGGCAGACAGCTCCGCCCGTTTGCAACAGGCTTCCGACTCCAACAGAGTCAATTCTTTTTTTGTCACAGAGGTAAAGGACATTCAGCATCCCTTCTTTATCCGCTCTGCCGCTGTTTCATCCGCTCACGGATCAGCCGGAGGATGTGCCGGCTGATTCTGTCCGCATTGTGTCTCAGCACCGACTGGTACAATAATAAATTATCCGCAAGCACCTGGCAGCCCAACTTATGGATCTTCTCGATATCCGGGACGACCATCCGCTGGTTTTTGACTGCGTACTGCTTTTGTATGGACAGCGGAGGAACTTCATTGTTGATGATGGCCACCTCAAACAGGCGTTCCCCCACATGATCGTAAATCGCTCGGATATGGTCGCTCGCGGTGAAGTTGTCTGTCTCACCGGGTTGGGTCATCACATTGCAGACGTAGACTTTACAAGCGCGGGAGGTACGAATCGATTCACTCATATCTTTCACTAACAGGTTAGGGAGAATACTTGTATAAAGGCTTCCCGGTCCGATAATAATTCCGTCCGCCTCTTCGATGGCACGGATCGCTTCGTCCAGCGGCTTGGGTTCGGGCGGATTCAGAAAGACACGGCGAATCCGCTTTCCGGTTTTGGGGATTTGCGATTCTCCTTTGACAATCGTTCCGTCCGACATCTCCGCCAGCAGATCGACATCCTGCTCACTCGCGGGCAATACTCTCCCTCGAACGGCCAGAACGCGGCTCATCTCTTTAATCGCCTGCGTAAAATCCCCCGTAATTTCCTTCATTGCGGCAATCATCAGGTTCCCCAGCGTATGGCCCGCCAGGCCCTCACCATTTTCAAAACGGTATTGCAACACGCTTTCAAGGAGCGGCTCTGTATCCGCAAGTGCAATCAAGACATTCCGGATGTCTCCCGGCGGCGGCATTTGCAGGTCATTGCGCAGCCGACCCGAACTCCCGCCGTCATCGGCAACCGTCACAATTGCCGTAATATCCACCGGCTGTTTTTTCAATCCCCGCAAAATCACAGACAGCCCCGTTCCTCCGCCTATACATACGATATTCGGACGCCCTGTTCCGCCCGGCTTATGATCGCGCTTGATCGACACCTTTGATTATCCGCCTTTCTCGATGTCTCTGTGCGTTACCCTGCAACGCTCTTGATCTTTAAATTTATGATACAGATATTCAGCAATGGCCACAGAACGGTGTTTCCCGCCTGTACAGCCGATGCCGACGACCAACTGCGTTTTTCCCTCTTTGCTGTATTGCGGAAATAAAAAGGAAAACAAATCGATCAGCTTATCCAAAAACTGCTTCGTCTCTGTCCACTTCATCACGTAATCCGACACATCCGGGTCTTTGCCCGTCTGCGGGCGGAGCGAATCCACATAGTGCGGATTCGGCAAAAATCTGACATCAAAAACGAGATCCGCATCGATCGGAACCCCGTGTTTAAACCCGAACGACATAAATGTGACCGCCATCCCGGACTGATCAAATTGGGAAAAACGGGTGACGATTTTCTCCTTTAACTCACTCGGCTTCAAATGGCTGGTATCAATAATCTGGTGCGCCCGCCCCTTGATTTCTTCCAGCAGACGCCTCTCCTGCACAATTCCGTCCAAAGGAGTCCCGTCCGGTGAAAGCGGGTGTCTCCGCCGGGTCTCTTTGTAACGGCGTACCAGAGTCTGATCATTGGAATCCAGAAACAGAATCTGGTAATGAATCCCATGCCACTTTTCCAGTTGGTCCAATGACTCAAAAAGAGAGGAAAAAAAGTCGCGTCCCCTTAAGTCAATCACCAGTGCTACCTTGCCGATCTTGCCTTTGGATTGCTCCAAGAGCTCCGCAAACTTCGGCAGCAAAAGGGGAGGGAGGTTATCAATGCAAAAAAAGCCCAAATCCTCGAGACTTTGTACTGCCACTGTTTTTCCGGCGCCGGACATTCCGGTGATGACGAGCAGTTTTACATCTTGTTCTTTGACCAAAGCCATCACCCCACCTATCATTAACTATATTATACCTTACTTTTCCCGGCGGGCGATAAGACCGGCAGCACCAATAAATCCTGCTCTGTTTCCCAGCTTTGCGGGGAGAATTTCCACACCCTCCTGAGCATTTTTTTGCGTCCGTTGACGATAAGCAGCTCTCAGCGGAACAAAGAGCGCGTCGCCTGCTTTAGAGACTCCGCCGCCGATAATAAAGCGGGCCGGATTCAACACGATGGACAGCATCGCCAAAGCGCGGGCCAGGGCTTGGACAGCTTGGCCGATCACCTCTTTGGCCACTTCGTCATTTTGGCTGGCCGCTTCAAACAAGTCACGTGTGGATAGTTGATGTTGCCCGGCTTTTTCTCGCAAAAGCGAAGAGCGTCCGGCAGCGATGGCTTCATTCGCCAGCCGGATCATTCCGGTCGCCGAAGAAATGGTTTCCAGACAACCCACTTGTCCGCAATTGCACGGATGCCCGTCCGGGTCCATCTGGATATGCCCGATCTCCCCGGCAAACCCGTTCATGCCATGAAGCAGACGTCCTCCCGCAATGACTCCGCCGCCCACACCGGTGCCCAGGGTAATGCAGACGACATCATTCACTCCGGCCCCTGCTCCGCACCAGGCTTCTCCCAATGCCGCCACATTTGCGTCATTATCGATGGCAACCGGGAGTCCCAGACCTGCTTGCAAACGATCACGGATCGGGACATCGGTCCAGCCCAGGTTGGTCAGATGTCGGGCGATTCCGTTTGGAATATCCAAAAATCCGGGCAAACCGACACCGACACCCCCGATCTGCTGCCAGGAGGTATGCGAGAGGTCGGCCAATTCCCTGGCATGCGCGATCATGCGGTTGATGACACCATCCGGTCCCTCTTCTTTCAGCGTAGGGTGTTCCTTCTCCAAAATCACTTGCCCGTTTTCGTCAACAATACCCATCTTCATGCTTGTACCGCCAAGGTCAATACCAATATATCTTTTTTCCATGCAAAGCAAAACTCCTTATCGGTCCAATGATGGAAGTAAGTTTTATTGAAAGAATAACATATGTCCATGAATTGCATGCGCTTACTTGATGATTAGAATATCATCTTTGCCGGCCGCGGACAATAAATTTTATGCACAAAAAAGACGCGGAACAAGTCCGCGCAAAAAGAAGCATCTATATTAAACATCAAAGGGGGCAGGTTCTTATCTATTATAGGAAAGAATGGTTAAGCCAGGCATGGTCTTTCTTTAATAAAATGTAAAGATTATTTTTGCACTTGGCTCATTTCGCTGAGGAACGTTTCGATCTGCTCTTTTGTTTTCGCATCCCGGCTGGGCAGGCGGCCTGCCTCCTGACCATTGCGAAAAACGATGAAGGTGGGGATTCCTTTTACATTGTACTCTTCGGCGATCGACCGGGCTTCGTCCACATCCAATTCACCAAACTCGAACTGCCCGGCAAATTTCTCAGCGATCGCCGGCATGTCGGGAGCTACCCGTTTGCAATCGACACACCAGTCAGCGCTGAACTCCACCACTTTATCTCCTTCACGGATAAACTCGGCGAAAGAGTTTTGATCCAGTTTTCGCATGATCAAGCCTCCTCAGGTTCGCTGGTTAAAGCTTTTTTTGAAGAACGGAGAGAAGTTCCCTCACAATGCGGGTAACCGTGGAAGGAGAAACCTGGTATTTTTCCGCGATATGGCTTTGTGTGACTTTGAGATTGTGATTTTTGGCCACCAGGTACTCCAGCGCAGCCGCCCAGGCTTCCGCTTTGCGAATCGAGGGAAAAGCAGACGCTGCTTTGAGAGCAAATTCCTTCCACAACATGACAGCTTCGTTTTGCTGGTGCAAAGAGTAGTCTTTCATCCCGTTCAAACAACATTCGAGTACCTGTTCCCATTTCCCGTCGTTCGATGGCGGAACAAGATCTGTCGGTTTGACGCCCGCTTCGATGATCTGTCCCTCGGTCCACACTTTGAACGGCGGTTTTGCCCCCAAGTCCCTCAGGATGATGAGCGCCGCTTTTTTGAGCTCGTCTTCTTCATCCTTGCGCAACAAAAACTGCCGCAGCAATTGTTCTACTTCGCTGTCCCTGATCCAACCCAGAACCTGTAAAACCTGAAACTTGGTGTGGCGGTCCCCGTTTTCCAGAGCCCAAAAAAATGAGGATCTGAGAAGCGGATTCATCTTGAGCTGCGCGAGGAGCCGGGAGTTGGAATCGAGCCCGCCCCCGCTGATGACCTGTTCTTCAAACGGCAGCTGGTAATGGTAACTGACTGTCGGAATCTCCGCCTCCGGTTGAGACAACCACGACTCAACCTGTTTCAGGTAAAACGGGGCCACATCCGATTCCGGATCAAGTGCGGCGGCTTTCTTCCAATATTTCCGGGCACGGGTTAACCGTCCCGTATTGCAGGCAGCAGCGGCCGCATAATGATACAGGCTTGGTTCCGGATGTTCTTCGACTTTGAGCAAACGGGAAAACAAATCAAAAGCCACTTCGTGCTCGCCCAAAATTCCCATCGTCGTCGCCAATTTATAAGCATGATCCCTGTGAAAGGGAATCAACTTTTTCAGTGTGTTCCTAATCTTTTTGCTGCGTTCCGCTTCACCCATGTGCTGGGATAAAACGGCCAGGTTGCACAATGCGTGGAGATTGGAGGGATCAGCCTCCAACACTTGCCCGATGCACTTCATCGCCTTCTCCATCCGGCCTGTATAATAGTAGGCCAACGCCAGATTATTGCGCGCAGCGAGGAAATCCGGATGGGTCTCGACCAGCTCTTCCAACAGTTCTGTCGCCTGGAGGAAACGGCCTTCTTCCAGATAGTGACGGGCTTCTTCATGCTTCTTTATATAAGCCGGCAATGCGGCGGGTACAGGCTCGCGAGGAGGACGCCCCAATTCATAGGCGACCATGTATAACATATCTTCCGCTTCTTCAGCGTACTCACCCTCCGGATCAAGGCTCAGATACTCCAGCAAATAATCCTCCGCCAATTCAAACTCACCCATATTGGCGCAGTTATTGGCCATATAAAAAAGGCATTCATGGAGTCCCGGGTCCACATCAGTGAGCACAGTCATCAGCACTTCATTTGATTCCTCATACCTGCCCAGCTCCGACAAAATACCGGCCAAATTACAGTGATTGACCGGATTGTCCGGTTCCTTTTCCATTGCCAGGCGAAAATATTTAACTGCTTTGTCGTAACGTTGACGATCGAGTGAACGGACTGCCCGCTCAAAAAAGAAGCCCGCATCCAACTGCAAACGCACGACTTTTTTGTTTTTGCTGCCGAGTCCGGCTTGTGTTCTTTTCATATCTTCCCTCCAACCAGCAAATTTGAAAGGTACAGCTGGTGGTGTGGTACTTGAGCAAGTATACCATATTTCCATCTAAATTACATACCTGTCCCAAAAGGGACCTGAGCATCGTCCCTTACAGCCGGTGAGACCTGCTTTTTCCCAATCGAAGTGTGCACTTCTTGACGGCAGTCAGTGAATCCATGTACGGAGATTTGGATACGGTATGTAAGGATCGCAGAAATCCGTTAAAACTATTTGTATTTTTCCCCATTATAACGCACAAGGCTTAAAAAGAACGGGTAGATTTTGTTAAACATTTCGCTGCCTGTTCGCTCCATCCCCTTTATCCACTTCGATCCCCTGTAAATCCAGATGCAATCCTATAATTTCAATTCCACTGAAGAGATTCTGGCCTTCGGGTTGTCTTGCTTATACTCCGTTTCTGTTCGATAAGAGGAAAAAAATCCATTTGGTTTAAACCTTAAAACAGGACAAAGTTTAAACAGTAGGACTTTTAAGTGTACAATAGGAACGATCCATGCTTTCATATGGAGGGATCTATTCGCATGGCAACCATCGATGATTTTCTCAAGCTGGATATTCGGGTCGGCACGGTCATTCATGCCGAAGAATTTCCGGAAGCACGAAAACCGGCAATCAAACTGGAGATCGATTTTGGCCCGCTGGGTGTCAAGCGTTCCAGTGCGCAAATTACCAAGCGATACACACCCCGGGATCTGGTGGGCCGTCAAGTGGTGGCCGTTGTCAATTTTCCACCCCGCCGCATCGCCGGATTTGATTCGGAAGTTTTGGTGCTTGGCGGAATCCCCGGCGAAGGGGACGTCGTGTTGCTCCGGCCGGATGAATCCGTTCCAAACGGTACATCGATCGCTTAAAACCAACAGCGGAAGGACAAAATCCCTTCCGCTGTTGGCCTACAACACTTTGCTCAAAAATGCTTTTGTCCTTTCTTCCTTCGGCGAATGAAATATCTGCCCGGGTTTTCCCGCCTCGATGATCCTCCCCTCGTCCATAAAGACGACCACATCGGCCACTTCCTGGGCGAAACCCATTTCATGGGTGACAACCACCATCGTCATTCCTTCTTGAGCCAGCTCTTTCATCACCGCCAGCACTTCTCCCACCAGCTCGGGGTCCAGTGCGGAAGTGGGTTCATCAAACAGCATCACTTTCGGCTGCATCGCCAGTGACCTGGCAATAGCGACCCGCTGTTTCTGCCCGCCGGATAAGGCGTGTGGATACACATGGGCTTTATCCGCCAATCCCACCTTTTCCAGCAGGCTCATGCCCATGGCTTCTGCTTTTTCCCGATCCGTTTTCTTCACATAGAGAGGTGCTTCGATGATGTTTTCCAGTACGCTCCGATGGGGAAACAGATGGAAATGTTGAAACACCATGCCCACTTGTTGGCGCACCTGGTTTAAATCGGTTTTGTCCGGATCAATCCGCTTCCCTTCGAGATAAATTTCGCCGCTGTCAGCCATTTCCAAAAAATTGAGACAGCGAAGCAACGTGCTCTTTCCCGAACCACTCGCTCCAATTATCACGACAACGTCGCCTTTTTGCACCTCGAGATCAATATCCTTGAGCACATGGAGGCTGCCGAATGATTTATTTAACTTCTCTGCGCGTATCAAGTTTTTGCACTCCTTTGTTCCACATCCAGTCTCGCTTCCAGCCGTGCGACTAAATAGGTGAAAATCAAAACCAGAACTAAATAGTACAATCCGTTGACGAAATAGGTTTCAAATTGCTGAAAGTTATCCGCCGCTGCACTGAGAGCCGCCGACCACAATTCCGTTCCCCCGATATAGGCGACGAGAGAAGAATCTTTTAAGCCGATGATAAACTGATTGCCAAGAGGCGGAATGGAACGCCGAAATGCCTGCGGCAAGATGATCCTGCGCATGGCCAGTCCGTAGGTCATCCCGAGGGACCGGGCTGCTTCCATCTGCCCTTTATCAATGGACTGAATCGCCCCCCGAAAGATTTCGGCAATATAGGCGGCGGCATGAATGCCGAGGGCGATGACACCTGCAGTAAAGGAATCCAACACGACCATTTCGGTCAATCCGAAATAAATGGTAAAAATCTGTACAATGAGCGGGGTGCCGCGAATCACGGTAATATAAATGTTGCTGATCCAATGGAGTATCCTGTTTCCGGAAATTTTGAAAAAGGCCAGAATCAGTCCCAGTCCCATCCCTAATACCAACGACCAAAAAGTGAGTTGAACGGTTTCCCAGGCAGCTTTTGAAAACCCCGCTAACGTAGTTTGAAAAATCTGAACGAAATCCATTTGGTTGAAGACTCACTCCTTCAGTTGAGACTCAGATGGATGAAACCCTTTCACTCACCTGTCAAAATATTCCGATCAAACCACTTGCGGCTGATCTTTTCATAGGTGCCGTCCTGAATGATTTGATCCAGAGCCTGATTCAATTTTTCCCTCAATTGCTCATTATCCGGGTGAACGGCGATGGCCATTTCATCCATCGTCAGCGGCTTTCCAATATCTCGAATCGGAAATTTCATATGCTTCATCGCGTACAGTCCTACCGCCTGGTCGGTGATCACCGCGTCAATGCGGCCGGTCGGCAAATCCTGAAGAGCGGTATTATCGCTGGTATATTCCACGATGTGAGGGGAATACTTTTTTGCCAAATCAATAAATGTGGTCGCTTTGACGACACCGATTTTCTTGCCTTTCAAATCTTCCGCTGTACGGATCGATGTATTGCCCGCCTTGACAAAAATCTGGGCACCGGAACGGTAATAAGGCTTGGTAAAGCCCACGGCTTTTTTCCGTTTTTCTGTAATTGCCATGCTGCCGATGATGGCATCATATTTTCTCGCCTGCAAACCGGCGATAATCGATTCCCAGGGGTTTGTGACCGGCTTTGGCTTAAGTCCCATTTCCTTGGCTAACGCTTTTCCGATCTCCACATCAAAACCGGATAAGGCTCCACCGTTCTGAGAATCGCGAAAGTTAAAGGGCTTATATAATCCGCTCATAGCAAAGGTCAACGTTCCTTCTTGCAAAGTCAGCCGGTTTTGTTGTGCTTGCGGTGTGCACGCCGCTATGAGGAGCAGAAGCAGCAAACAGACGGAACCGACAGATCTGATGACAAAGGTTCTTTCTTTACGAATCGGAAAAACCTCCCTGACTTTAAAAAGTAAGTGCGGAAGTTTTCCCCCGCACCTATTACCCCCATACCCTACTCCAATCAGCGATAAACATGAAGATGTTCAATTTAAATGTTCATTTGATCTCCTTCATTCGGACACAGAAAAAGCAGCTGGACAATCTCAGCTGCTTTTTCCGTCATCTTGCTTTTTATTGATCTGCCTGATTTGTGAAATCATCTGATCGGAAACAGCTCCCGGGCCTCCGACAACGACAATCTCATCAAAGAGGAAATTTTTCAGACTTTCGGCGATGGGTGCGGGAATGCTGTCCCTTTTCAGCAACAGGATGGGTTTCCCGGCTCCCGCATAGCTGCTTGCGGCCAGGGCGTTCCGGAAAATCGGTTCCGGTAACGATGAAGGCTTTGCCGGTCCCAATCCCCATCATCGACCGTGTTATATTTCAAAAAGATAAACAAATCATTTCCAAACCGCACACAAATGTTTCAAAATTGTAAACTTTTCAAGTATAGTACGGGAATGAGACCATAAAACAAGTTCCCAGTTCCTCCATATCCATTATGGTAATTTTTCCCCGCTGTTTTTCCACCAGCTCTTTAACCAGAGTCAGACCCAACCCCGTTCCTCCCGATCGCCGGGACCGATCCTTGTTCACCGTATAAAATGATTCAAAAATCTTGTCCCGAACCTCCATCCATCAGATCGACATAGGCTTTCATCACGGTTAAGGGGGTCTTAAATTCATGTCCGATACTTCCGATCAACCGTTTCTGTTTACGTTCAAGTTCTTTTAATGTATCCCACGCCTCGTTCAACTTTTCTTCTTTTTTCATCTGGGCGGGCCGCTCTTCCATCTGACCGCTCATCTCAAAGAGTTCATGACTCATCGCGCCCAGCTCATCCTTTCTTTTTAACGGGCAGAAGCTTCGATACTGCCCCAGTCGGATTTTTTTCACTGCTTCCTTTATTTTCAAAATCCTCCCGTCAATCCGCTAAAATACAGACATCCGAATAAACAGCTAACAGAAAAGATCACCATTCCGCTCTCAAAAAATTGCGTTCGCAGCGTGTCATACAAATCCATTCGCAGTTGAAGCGGGTATTTTTGCAAATCCCGCTCGACCCCGTAACAAACCCAAATCCATAACATACTCACTGCCAGCAGCAACAAACCAGCCAAAAAGATCACAGATTTAACCCAGATGACTGCAATTTAATCATTTTGATACAAATATCAAAAAATGATTAAAGGATGTAATGAAGAAGAAAAAAGACACCCCGTAGAAGAGGTGTCGCAAACCTGAAGAACCGAATCCGGTTTCATGCAAGCACAGGGACCGGGATCATCACCCAGTCTGTTTTCTTCATTTCCCGTGCCTGCTTTCCAATTCTCTCAGTACCTCGTCAAGCGGCAACTTTGCTTCCCGCAAGAGCACCAGCAGGTGATAGAAAAGATCGGCTGTTTCATAGCGAAGCTCATCTGCAGACCGGTTTTTGGCGGCGATGATCACTTCCGACGCTTCTTCCCCTACTTTTTTGAGGATCTTGTCCAATCCTTTTTCAAAAAGATAGGTGGTGTAAGCTCCTTCCGGGCGTTCCGCTTCCCGTGCCGCGATCAAAGACTCCAATCTGTTCAGGATCTCAAAGCGATGCCCCGCTTCCCATTCCACTCCTTCAAAACAGCTGTAACTTCCCTTATGGCAGGCGGGGCCGGCGGGAATCACCTGGACCAGAATGGCATCCGCATCACAATCGTAACTGAGCGAGACAACTTTTTGCGTATGGCCGGACGTTTCCCCTTTGTGCCAGAGAGCTTGGCGGGAACGGCTGTAAAACCAGGTTTCTTCCCTTGTGATGGTGAGCTCCAGCGATTCTTTGTTCATGTAGGCCAGTGTCAGCACTTCTTTGCTCACCGCATCCTGTACGATGGCCGGAACGAGTCCTTTTTCGTCATATTTAACTGAGGCCGGGTCAAACGTCAGTTTCAACGGATTTCGATCCCCCTCTCCCTCAGATAAGATTTTACTTTCCCGATCGAAACTTCCTGGAAATGGAAAATGGATGCAGCAAGAGCGGCGGCCGCCTTCGTTTGAGTAAATACATCCAAAAAGTGCCTTTCATGACCCGCTCCGCCGGAAGCGATGACCGGGACTTTTATTTCCTCGGAAATGGCTTGGGTGAGCGGAATATCATATCCGTCTTTGCGCCCGTCCTGATCCATGCTGGTCAGCAAAATCTCTCCGGCCCCCCGTTCGACGGCCTCTTTCGCCCACTCCACAGCCCGGAGTCCTGTTGCTTTTCGTCCGCCGTGTGTGTAGACAAACCAATCTTCCCGCTCTGAATCATAACGGGCATCGATCGCGACCACGATGCACTGGCTGCCAAAGCGGCGGGCCCCCGCTTCGATCAGTTCGGGGTTCAGGATGGCGGACGTGTTAATGGACACCTTATCCGCCCCGGCGCGCAGAATGTGAAACATGTCTTCCACTGAGCCGATTCCTCCCCCTACGGTAAAGGGGATGCTCAACTCTCCCGCGGCTCTCTCCACCACATCGAGCATGGTTTTTCTACCTTCATGAGAGGCGGAGATGTCGAGAAAGACCAGCTCATCGGCTCGTTCACGGTCATAAAGGGCCGCCAGTTCCACCGGATCGCCCGCATCGCGCAAGTTCACAAAGGAAACCCCTTTCACCACCCGTCCATCCTTTACATCGAGGCAGGGGATAATCCGTTTGGTAATCACTTGCCTTGCACCTCCGCAGCTGCTTTTAAGGCTTGCGGGAGTTGGACGGCTCCCGTATAAAGTGCTTTGCCGATAATTGCCCCGGCAACTCCTTCCCCCTGTACTTGAGCCAGCCGGCGAATATCTTCCAGGGACCGCACGCCGCCAGAAGCGATGACTGATTTTCCGCACGCCTGGGCCAGTGCCCGCACCGCCTCTACATTTACGCCTGACAACATTCCATCTCTGGATATATCTGTAAAAATAAATGTTTCCGCACCGTAGCTGACCATTTCCCGGGCCAATTCTTCCACACGAACCTCGGACAGGTCCAGCCAGCCGTGTGTGGCCACTTTGCCGTCGCGGGCGTCCAATCCGATGGCAATCTGTTTTCCGTACTGTGACAAGGCCTCCCGCACAAACTCGGGATGGTCGATTGCCGCGGAGCCGATGACGACCCGGCTTACTCCGATTCCCAGCAGTTTTTTTAGACGCTCCAGATCGCGGACTCCCCCGCCCACTTGCACCGGGACCGAACTGGCCTGTACCAGTTTTTCAATCACCGGCAAATTGACCATTTCCCCGGACCGGGCTGCATCCAAATCGACCAGATGCAGCCACTCGGCACCGGCTTCGATCCAGCGCTCTGCCATCTCGAGAGGGTCTTCCGCGTAGACGGTTTCCCGCTCGTAGTCGCCTTGCGTGAGCCGGACACATTTTCCGCCGCGGATATCGATGGCGGGATACAAGACAAACTCCATGGTTCTCTCACCTTTTTTCTATCCTTAAAGTAAATGATGCTCCTTTTGTAACATGGGGTTGTGAAAATGTGTTTCTATGTTTGTGCTTCCGGGGCGGTCGGCCGTTTTGGTCTCCGTGCTCTTGAGGCCGGCAAGGAGGTAAAACCGGCCGCTCCGGCCCTTTCACTACGTGCGCGGGTAAAACTCGCTGTCGCTCAAACACGTGACCCGCTTCCCCCTCCGCTGGGTACGGCGTCAAAGGCACTTCGTCCAATCACGGTTTCCCTGCACGATTTTGCAGCTCATCTCTTGATTGTATCAACCAGTCAGAATGTTTTCTGTGCAAAATAGACACGAATGAGCGGAGCGCACTTTGATCAGGGTTGCGACAAGCTGTCATGGACCGTTTATCAATCTTGATAAGACAAAACCAGCGGAGAAATCTTTTTTGCGACGAGTGACTCTGCCACCGCATCGGAACGGAGTCGCAAAAAAGATTTCGGAGCGGCCCTTCAAACAGACCCACCCTCATCCACGGTTTGTGTTCAATCGTCATGATCGTTTTCCGTAAAAGCGTATGGTGTAGTATGAGCGTTTCCGGGGATCATGCTTCGGACCGGCCTTCAACCAGATCCACCCTCATCCACGGACGGTCACTTTCTTCCTTTCCTGTGTCATCCGGGCAAACCGGTCGAGCAGCTGTAAGCCCAGTTCCCCGCTTTTCTCCGGATGGAATTGCATGCCGGCGATGCTGCCACGCGCCACAATGGCGGTCACGGTCTGGTAATAATCGGTGGTGGCGATCACGTCTTCATCATTGGCCGCTTGCACATGAAATGAATGGACAAAATAGACATGTCCTTCCGATAGTCCTCTGAATAAAGGATGAGGGTGTTTAAAGGTCAGCCAGTTCCAGCCCATGTGCGGAATGTTGTAATCCCCTTCAAAACGGATCACATGTCCCGGAAGCAGGTTGAGTCCCTGGTGATAACCGTATTCGTCACTGCTCGTAAATAAAAGTTGCATACCAAGGCAAATGCCCAGAAGCGGCTTTCCGTTCAGCGCCTCATCTTTGATAAGCGACACCAACCCCCTTGTTTCCAGCTCCCTCATCGCATCCCCAAAAGCACCTACTCCCGGCAAAATCATCCCCTCTGACTGACGGATCACTTCCGGATCGGAGGTAATCACACAAGGATGGTTCATTCTTTCCAGAGCCTTGCTCACACTGTGCAAATTGCCCATCCCGTAATCGATGACGGCGATCATTACAATACCCCCTTTGAGGAAGGAATCCCCTGCACGCGGGGATCGATTTGCGTCGCTTCATCCAGCGCCCGCCCCAACGCTTTGAACAAGGCCTCAATCATATGGTGGGTATTACGCCCGTAGTGCAAAATCACATGCACATTCATCCGCGCTTCCAGTGCCAGCTTCCAGAAAAATTCATGAACCAGCTCAGTCGCAAACGTGCCCACCTGGGCACCGGGGAAGTCCGCGCGAAATTCCAGGTGCGGGCGGTTGGAAAGGTCGACCACCACCTGTCCCAACGTCTCATCCATCGGGACAAATGCGTTCCCGTATCTGCGGATTCCCCGTTTATCCCCCAGGGCCTGGTGAAGGGCCTGACCCAGGCAGATGGCAATATCTTCCACTGTATGGTGATCATCCACCAGGGTGTCTCCTTTCGCTTTGACTTGCAAATCAAATTGGCCGTGCTTGGCAAATAAGTCGAGCATGTGTTCCAGAAACGGAACACCGGTGTTCAAATCCGTTCTTCCGGTTCCGTCAACCGTCAGTTTCAGCGAAATATCCGTTTCCAATGTCGTGCGTTTCACTGATCCCACGCGTACAAGATCAGCCAAGTTCTTCACCTTCTTCCTTTTGTTCCAGGCGGATTTTGACCGATGCGGCATGCGCTCCGAGTCCTTCCGCGTCTGCCAGGGCCATCACTTTTTCCGCATCTCGGAAAAGCGCTTCCCGGCTGTAAGAGATCACGCTTGTCTTTTTCATAAAATGATCCACATTCAGGGGCGAGAAGAAACGGGCTGTACCATTGGTAGGCAGAACATGGTTGGGACCGGCAAAATAATCGCCGACCGGCTCCGGGCTGTAGGGGCCGAGGAAAACCGCCCCTGCATGCTTGACATTCGCAAGCCAGTTCCAGGGTTCCTGAACCAACAGCTCCAGATGCTCCGGCGCCAGCTGGTTGGCCACCTCAAATGCTTCCGGCAGATCTTTCGTGATACAGATGGCTCCATGATTCCTGAGCGATGCTTCCGCAATCTCCTTTCGTTCCAACCGCTTGCATTGCCGGTCCAGTTCTTCCGCCACCCGGCTTGCCAGTTTCGGGGACGGGGTGATCAGGACGGCAGAAGCCATTGGGTCATGTTCCGCTTGCGAAAGCAAGTCTGCTGCCACAAAGGCCGGATTGGCCGTTTCATCTGCGATCACCACGATCTCGCTCGGCCCGGCAATGCTGTCGATATCCACCAGCCCGTAGACGGCTTGTTTGGCAAGCGCTACGAAGATATTGCCGGGTCCGACGATTTTGTCCACGGCGGGAACCGACTCCGTCCCGTAGGCGAGAGCTGCGATGGCCTGGGCACCCCCGACTTTATAGATCTTTTTCACCCCGGCGATTTTTGCCGCCACCAGCGTGGGAGCGTAGACCGTCCCATCTTCCCGGGGAGGGGTGACCATGACAATCTCTTTGACTCCGGCAACCCGGGCGGGGATGACGTTCATCAACACGGACGATGGATAGGCGGCCCGGCCCCCCGGTACATAAACGCCCACCTTTTCCAGCGGGAGAACGAGTTGTCCCAAGATGGTTCCGTCTTCGGCCGTTTCCATCCAGGAAGTCCGCTTCTGCTTTTCATGATAACGGCGGATGCGTTCGGCCGCTTCCCGCAATGCCTGGACAAATCCATCATCCACTTGCTCCAGCGCTTGATCGATTTCTTGCGGCTTGACCTCGAGCGAATCCAGCTTGGCGCCGTCAAACCGTTCCGTCAATCGAAACAGAGCCCGATCCCCTTCCTCTTTCACCTGCCCGAGAATCCTCCGTACAATCCTCCGCTGCTCTTCTGTTCCGTTATCGACTTCCCGCTTGATTTGAAAATTTGCCGGGTCAACGATCCGGATCATACCACTACCCCTCTCTGCACCACTTTTGCCAGACGGTCGCACACCGAATGGATGAGTTCGTTTTTTAACCGGTAACTGGCCCGGTTTGCGATTAAACGGGAAGTGACCGTCGTGATCTGTTCCAGTTCCACCAGTCCGTTCTCCCGCAGCGTTTTGCCGGTCGAAACAATATCGACGATCCGGTCGGCCAATCCGATCAATGGCGCCAACTCGATGGAACCGTTCAGATGAATCACTTCCACTTGCTGTCCCTGTTCTTTAAAATAACGTTCCGCGATCCCCGGATATTTCGTCGCCACCCGCGGATGCAAAGGAGGACTCCAATCAGGCATTCCCGCGACAGCGATCCGGCAAGGGCTGATTTTCAGATCCAGGAGCTCGTACACATCTCTGGAGACTTCCAGCAGCACATCTTTCCCGACCACTCCCAGATCAGCCACTCCGTATTCAACATATGTGGGAACATCCATGGGTTTGGCAAGAAAAAAGGAGAGATTCGCACCCGGCAGTGAAACGATCAACTTGCGGGAATCGGCATCTAAATCGGGAGGGGCAGGCAGGCCGGCTTTGCGCCAAAGGGCCAATGCCTCTTCAAAGATGCGCCCTTTCGGCATGGCGATCGTTAAATCAGACATCCTGCACACCTCCTTCACCGATGATCAGCAACCGATCATAAATCCCCGCATACCGGGCAGTTTTTTTTCCGGACGTCAGTCTGTGCGTCACGACGATCCGCCCTTCCTGTCTCATCCGGCGAGCCTGTTCAATCGCTTGTTTTTTGGCCGACGGATGGTAAAACAAGCCCACTTTTTCAGGCTCGTTCGCAGTGACGGGACATGCTTCCATCAAACGGTCGGTTTTTAAAGCGAAACCGGTGGCAGCCAGGGGCCGGTCAAAGGAGTCGTACAAACGGTCGTACCTGCCGCCGCTGAGCAAGGGGAATCCTTGTCCGGCGGCATACCCTTCAAAATAAACCCCTGTGTAATAACCAAGGCTACCCACCAGACTGGGATCGAACGAAACATAGGAAGCCAGTCCGTGATCTTCCAAATGGCTCCAAACTTCTTCCAAATAACGAACCGCATCCAGAACGACCGGAGAGCCGGAGCGGGAAGCAAGACCGGATAAATGACGGCGGTTCTGAATCAAACGGGGCAGAGAGAGCAGCTCTTCTTTGGCCGCTTCCCCGATATTTAGATGCTGTACCCGTTCGCGAAAGCCCACCACATCCCGTCTTCCGAGATCTTCTTTCAGACGGATCCGCACATCTTCATCGTCTACCCGCTCACGTATCAACCCATCCAATAATCCCACATGGCCCACCGTCAGCTGAAACTGCCGGATTTCACAGGCTTGGAGCGCTTCGATGGCCAGCGCGATCACTTCTGCATCCGCTTCCGCACCGGATTCGCCGATCAGTTCGACGCCGGACTGATAAAACTCCGCATTGCGTCCCGCTTCATTCTCCTGTGCCCGAAACACGCTTGCATGGTAAAACAGGCGGAGCGGCAAAGGTTCGTGCTTCAGGACCGAAGAAACCAACCGGGCGATCGGCGCTGTCTGGTCCGGGCGCAACACCAGCATGTTCCCTTCCCGGTCTATGCATTTGAACATTTTCTGCTCCGGAATCGCGCTCGCATTTCCCACGGTATCGTAATACTCCAACGTTGGCGTGCATACTTCCTGATAACCCCACAGTTCAAACCGGGTTTGCACCCGATGTTCGATCATTCGCTTTTTCGACGCCAGCGGGGGTGGAAAGTCGCGAAATCCCGTTGGTTTTTCAAAGGTGTGCGGTTTTGTCATCCGTTTCACTCCTCGCCGCACTTTAGTTTGCTAATATACTAAAGCATCCGTTGCTTCCTAGTATAACACGGGGATTCCCTATTGGCTATCCTTGGCGGATACCATTCTCATCCATTCAGCCATTTTCTCCAGGGCTTTGCGGCGGTATGAATAGCGGAGACGATCTTCTACAGGCATTTCGTTTAAAGCTCTGTGTTCTCCTTCCGGCACAAAGATGGGATCAAAAGGAAAGCCCGGTTCCGGTCTGATTTTCTCCGATATCGATTCGATGATCCGGCCCCTGGTTACTCCCGAAAACGTCCGGATCTGCCCATCCCAGCAAACGGCCACGGTTCCTTCAAACCAGGCTTCGCGGGATTCCCCTGCCAACAGTTTCGCCACCCCCCGGTAGCCGATCCGATGAAATACCCGTTTCGTCAATACTCCGGGAAATTGCGGATAGGCGGCAAAATAAATCCCGGCATCATCCACCATCACCCGAGTCATCCCCCGTTCCATCACCTGCTTCAGTTTAATCCGTGCCACTTCCTCCATCGTGCCGGCATCCGGCTCGGACAACTCCACAGGCACCGGGACGACTTCGATTCCGAGCGGCCCCAAGATCCGGCCAGCCTCCCACAGCTTGCCTTCATTCTGTGTAGCAAAAAATATCTTCAACTCTCTTCCCTCCAACCACTGAAATCTATGCACAAGTGATCGTAATCAAATGCGGAAATTTGCTGTAAAGGAAAATTGCATGGATTTCTCGAAATATGTTCTCTGGTTTCATGTTTATAAATAATAATCTACTACTTTTTTCAGTGAAATAGGAGGGTTCTATGAATCCGGATCTGAAACGGGCAAGCCTGCTCAGGAAACAAGGTCAATATGAGTCTGCCCGAGAACTTCTGCTCCAACTCATTCGGACATCTCCGGATGATCCGGCTCTTTGGTTGGAATGCGCTTTTACGCATGACGCGATGGGCCTTGAAAAGGAAGCCGTTCCCTATTATGAAAAAGCCATCCGCCTGGGGCTTCCGGAACCCTTGCTGGCAGAAGCCTACCTGGGATTGGGCAGTACCTACCGCTGTTTGGGAGAATACGATAAGTCCCTGCGCACACTGGAGGAAGGATGCAGAAAATTCCCCGATGACCGCGCCCTTCAAACCTTTCTGGCGATGACTTGCTATAATCTGGGCGAGCATGCCCGCAGTATGGAGATCATGCTGACGCAGTTGGCGGAAACAACCAATGACACAAATCTGTCAAAATATCGGCGAGCCCTTCTGTTTTATGCGGATAAATTGGATCAGATCTTCCGGTAAACGGGCGCTCCTTCTCCGAACACGGACAAAAAAACGAAGCCTCTTGCGAATAAAAAAATAAAAGGACCGTTCGGAGCGAAAGGGGAGGACGTACAACATGCAACATCTCGGAACCATCTTTCTCATTGCGGGAGTCGTCCTCGAACTTGTGGGAATCTATCTCGTTTATCGGGGAAAAAGCTCTTCCTTGGAACCCATTATTTTAGGGCTCCTGTGCTTTCTGGTTGGCTTCCTGGCATGGTAGGAGCCACTCGCCATACTATAAAGAGACCAAAAAAACTTAACCGCAGACCGGTTAAGTTTTTTGCATATACAGGAAAAATCTCTGCCTGAAACAGAACAAATGTGGTATCCTACAGAACGAAGAGTTTTTGCCCGGAACCTGACCAAACGCGAAGAATGACCGGAAAGGAAGCTACTGATGATCTACTCGTCGCTCCGCAAACTATTATTTCAAATGAATCCCGAAACGGCACACGACTGGACCATCCGCAGTTTGAAGATGATGCAGGCAGCTCCCGTTCTCAGAAAGATGTACCACCAGGTGATGTCCGTATACGATCCCCGGCTGGCCACCACATGTTGGGGACTCACCTTCCCAAACCCTGTGGGATTGGCGGCAGGCTTTGATAAACACGCCAATGTCTATCCTGCCCTGGCCGCGCTCGGCTTCGGCTTTGTGGAAGTGGGGACCTTAACCCCGCGCCCTCAACCGGGGAATCCCGCCCCCCGTCTGTTTCGGCTGCCTGAGGATCAAGGGTTGATCAACCGCATGGGTTTTAATAACCACGGGGTGGAAGAAGCGAGACAATCCTTTGAACACCTGCCGCGCCCGCACATCCCGATCGGGATCAACCTGGGAAAGAATAAGGATACCCCAAACGAACGGGCATCCGATGATTACCTCACCGGCTTGGAAACTCTCTATCCATACGGCGATTACTTTGTCATCAACATCAGTTCCCCGAATACCAAAGGCTTGCGGGACTTGCAGCATGTGGATGCGCTCAGGGAACTCACCTCCGCCGTTTTGACCAAGCGGAACGAGCTGGCGGACAGGACGGGCCGTCATCGCCCCGTCCTGCTTAAAATCGCTCCCGATTTATCGCCGGAAGAGCTGTCAGAGATTGTCCATACCGCTCTTCACCTGGGGATGGACGGAATTATCGCCACCAATACGACTCTATCCCGGGAAGGGCTGAAATCCCCGCACAAAGGGGAAGCCGGGGGACTGAGCGGAAAACCTCTCACCCACCGTTCGACTGAACTCATTCGCCACATCTATTCCATCACCCAGGGTCAAGTTCCGATCATCGGTGTGGGAGGCATTTTCACCGGAACAGACGCCTATGAAAAAATCCGGGCCGGCGCCAATCTGATTCAAGTTTATACGGGTATGATCTACCGGGGTCCTTCGATTGCGAAGCGGATCAATGAAGAATTACTCCAACTGCTGGAACGGGACAACTTCTCCTCGATTCAGGATGCTGTCGGCCTGGATCAGAAATAAGCTGAGCCATTCATCAGGCTCGGCTTAATTTATTTCAGCACCATTCTGCTTTCCGTCACCGCTTCGTGCCCTAGAGCGCGGGTTGACAGTAGCATACTTTATTATTCGGAAGAAGATCTCTACCAGCTATTCCGGAAGCTTGATACAAATGGACCGGGATATTCAGAATCTGACCCTCCCTTTCCCCCCATCGAATGCATCGGATTTGCTTCATTGCGCTTTTTCGATCATTACAAGATTTAGAAGGAAAAGTATCCTTGCGTAAAATGGAAAAATTTTTTGAATATTCCTTGACAGGTATATTCCCGTTTTGGTATATTGAAAAGGAAAGAAAAACACCATCCGCGAAAAAAGCAAACGGATCATGCGCGGTTATTCGATCAAACGAAGAGAGGAAGTGACGTACTGATATGAAAAAAACAAAAATATTCTACTGGGTCTTTACAGGTCCGTTGGCAGCATTCATGCTGCTCAGCTCTATTCCCGATCTAATGTCTTCTCCGGATGCCGTTGCTGTATTTAACCATTTGGGTTATCCTGCCTATCTCCTTCCCTTTCTTGGAGTTGCTAAATTATTAGGAGTAGTGGCGATCCTTGTGCCCGGTTTTCCGAGAATTAAGGAGTGGGCTTATGCCGGCTTTGTATTTGATTTAACGGGTGCTATGTATTCAAGTATATCTGTGGGCGACCCTGCCAGCGGATGGCTGATTTTTTTGATTGGATACATTTTGATCGCCGGTTCCTATGTCTTCCATCATAAAAAACTAAAAGCCGCTGCCCCCAGTAGTCAGAATAGCTTAACTTTAGATCAGCACTAACAGGACAACATGGGCTCCCCGATCCGCACACAGGGAGCTCAAAACGAGCAAGGAAGCACACTCTATGGTGACGGGATTTGCAGGAGCCTCGGGCCAGCTTGAGGATTACCTGGCCAGGGCGTCATTTTAAAATGAGTTTCCCGTTCATGTGACTGAGCCGCTATACGGCTCTTTTTCCATTTATAAGGCATACAACGGCAAAATTACCCTTCAGGAAACGTTGGTATGATTTATATTCACATTTGATCTGCCTAAATGAATATATTTTGCGAACCAAACTCACCTGTCCGGAAAAACGTTCGTATTTTTTCGCCTTTTCCCTCTTGAAATACGAACATATATTCGTATATCATTATGGACAAGGAAGGTGATCGATGTGAATATACTTGACTTCTACAAATGGATCGAGGAAAACCGATTTGTCCTCCCTGTCCGGCACGAGAAGCAGCCGAAATCCGGACACAAACAAAAAAAGTACCAGCCTCCGGTCATCGATGAAGATCAGCTCGAGTACATGAGCTTTATTCTTGAAGAAGCATTCGACATGAAAAAACCGGTGTTGGTTACATATGCCGGGAGATACTCCCCGTTGCAATTTTACGGACGAATCAGCAAAATCAATCCTTATGAGGGCTGGTTTGTCATCGTCAACGGGGAGATTCGCAAGAAGATTCCGTATACGAAATTGATGGATGTCGATTGGTTTTAGATTCGTTTTTCCCATCCTTCGGGATGGGTGGTTTATTTGGCGAGGTGAAAATGGAGGGCCCTTTTGACAGACTAACGGCCGTGAGTTGTTCATCTCATCCATGCATGAAAACCATGCGAGCGATACCAAGCTCAAACAAACTCCGTCAGATCGATTCCGGAACAAAAGCAGCGAGAGGAGCGGGTCACGCAACAGGTGGTTTTAGCTCAAGCACAGTAAATTTTCAAACAAAAGAAAAGGACGGGATGGGTTTCCTGTCCTCACGCTAATCGGCTATTCCTTTGATTCTCATAATCGCAATGGTTCTTGCCTGGTATTCTAACGCCTCGAAGGAATCAGACTCTTTCCACTTCCGCTTTTCCATGCATTCCAGGCAAATAGGGAGCTCATCCCCGTCCATTTTGACCAAGCGGACATTTTTGCGGTGCCTAAACTCCAGGCAGCAAGAACAAAAGGCCGAGAGACTCGTCAGACTTGGATGAGGGCCCTTCAAGATCATATCTCTCAACTCTTCTTCAATCTTAATAGCCAATTGACGAATCAGCTCTTCCTTATTTCTGGACATCTGCATCCCTCTTCCGCTCTTCTCGTTTCTCTTTTCTCGACCCTCAACGATTTCAAAACATTATGTAATTTTTCTGAAAAAATAAATAAAAATTCGCGAGCTCATATCCGTCAAAAAGCAGCAGCCCGGTGGGGGATTCAGATTGAAACCTGTGGAGTTGGAGCCAGATGTTTTAACATTGACTCATCATAAGTGACACTTCTTCCACTTTACCGTTTTCTATTGTTTGATATTCTTCTTGTGGTAGATTATAACACCTTAAATTATCCAAATCAATGACTAGTAAAAAAATTGTATAATATCATTATTATTTTTAATAGATAGACCTCCCTTTCCTTCAGCCTGATCTACTGCTCACGAATGACTGTTGCTGAGAACTTTCCGTTTGAAAAACCAATTCCGCATACTCCTTTCATATCCATCTCTACGCCAAAGCCGTTGCATATCGTGCGCTGAACCGGTCCCTATCAGTGAGGGGGTGTGGAGAAAACGTGAAGATTGAAATGGTGAAAGAACAAAAAAAGCAATTGATCCCTCCTGTAGAGGAGGGAATTTTTAATATAAATGTAATATATCTACTATAGGCTAACGAATAAACAGGATGATGAAACCACGAAGAAGAAGGGTGTACTCCCTTGAGATCATGTGTTGTGCATGGAGGAGGATACCGGAATGAAACAAACGGTTGATCGGTTGTATGAATATTTAAAAACCAAAACCAATCATAACAAGAAAATGGTTCTTGAAGAGATGAAAAAGATTACGGAAGAAGTTTCTATAGAATCCGGGCTTGCTCTACTGGCTATCATCGAACGTTATGAGGAGTACAAGGATGGATTGTCTGACATCCTTGACCGGTTTAAACAAGAAAGGAGAAAGTCAGAGTTTCAAAACGCCGATCAGAAAGGAATTTGTGAGCAAAGCACTTTGTATGCTGTTGTGGTCAAAGACGGAATCCGAAAGGAGATTAGTGCAGTGTATGAGGATAAAGGGTTCGCAAACAAAGTGGTAGAGCTGGCAAGATCCCTTGAAAAACGTGTTCAGTTTTCAGTAGAACCTATTGTACAGGTCAAGGTTTTGGATGAGGAAGCGTTTCTTAATCATGTGAAACAAACCATACTTAAAAAGTAAGCAAGCCCCTGGAAAGAGGGGCATCTTTTATATTTATGATAAATGGAGATAAAGATGATGTGGTGATCGCAGTGAATGAGATTTCAGATGAGTTGTGGGAAGAAATATGGTCGAATCTCAATAATTCAGGAGAAAGCCGGCTCTTGCGTAACGGACCATCGAAAAAATTTCATCTCAGCATACAGACGACTTTCGCTGAAAGACATGCTCAATCCCCGTAATGGCTTGATTCATATCACAACAGTAAACAAAATCTTGGACGTCGCTTTCGATCTTTGAGCCATTCAGTTGAACCCACAATTTGATGACGCCGACCATAAAAGGATGTTCACTGCTTCGTTGTATCTTTTCTTCTTCGATGACCGGAATTCCTGGGATCCGGGTACCACCATCACCGGTTCAATCTTGTCAAAGCACTCGCTTGATTTCTCGTAAGTCTTTTTAAACTTGCCGATCTTCTCAATAAAAGACTTCGATGCGGGGACGATGACGATCCGTTTATGAAAGAAAAAACGAGTTCCCCCCCTTTTGGAGGAACCCGTTTTTTTCTACACCTTCACTTCCGCTTTTGGTCTGCCGATGATGCGCTCCTGAACCCGGGTGAGCAGAAGGTACACAATCGGCACGATGAACAGGGTGAGCAAGGTGGAGGAAGCAAGACCGCCGATCACCACCACCGCCAAACCTTGTGAAATCAATGTCCCTTCGCCATATCCCAAGGCGAGCGGCAGGAGGGCGAAGATCGTCGCCAGGGCTGTCATCAGGATCGGACGAAGACGGGTGCCGGCCGCTTCCAGCAAAGCTTCGCGAATGGCCAGGCCACGCCTTCTCTGCTGTCCGACACGGTCGATCAACACAATGGCGTTGGTGACAACAATCCCAATCAGCATCAAAAATCCGATCATCGAAGAAACACTGATGGGCTGGCCGGAAATCAAGAGCCCGAGCAAGCCGCCGATGAGAGCAAACGGCAAGGAGAAGAGAATTGTAAATGGAGCCGTCGCTTCCCCAAAAGCGATGATCATCACAATGTAGACGGCGGCTACAGCCACAACCATCGCAACCCCCAGTTGGGCAAAGCTTTTATTCATTTCTTCGGTATCGCCGCCCAAAGTCACCTTGATCCCTTTCGGAAAGGACATCCCGTCGATGATTTGTTGCACATCCCGTGAAACGGCACCGGTATCCTTGATCGTGACATTTCCTGAAACGACGGCATATTGTTGTCCGTTCTCTTTCTGGATGGTGACCGGTCCTTTCTCTTTGTTAATGGCGGCGATTTCACCCAGCTTGATCAGCTTTCCTGTCGAAGAGAGGATTTGTACATTTTTCAGTTCTTCAACTGAATTTACTCCCTCTTTTTCCAGTCCCAGCTTCACATCCTGGGTTTGCGTTCCTTTTTCGATTTCCATCACTTTGTCCGCTTCCAGCAGACCGCGGACGGAGAAAGCCACCTGCTGGGCAACCAGGCCTTCTTTTGCCGCTTTGGCGGGGTCTACATGAATGGTCACCAACTCTTTTTCTTCACTCAGATTATGGCTGACATTGACGAGCCCATGGACCTGTTTCATCTTCTCCGCCAGCTGATCGGCCGTCCGGCGAATCTCATCGAGGTTATTCCCTTTCACGCCCACTTGAATCTTGCTGGAAGGAGGACCGACGCTTTTTACCTCTTCCACCATGATCTCCCCTTCTTTTTGCAAGGGCTTCAGCTCATGGCGAATCTCCTCCAGCCATTGATCCATATCCGCCGAAGGTGCAAGGCTGACAAACATGGAGGCGCGGTTGGCACTGCCGATGCTTCCATCGTTGTTCAGCTGTCCGCGCAAGTTGCCGACAGAAGATGAAATGACCTGTACTTCTTTGTGCCGTCTGATTTTCTCTTCGATTTTCCGGACCATTTGATCCGTTTTGCTGATATGCGTTCCCGAAGGCATCTTCAGGCTCACTTGAACCGCTTTATCCTTGTCCGACGGGATAAAACTCGTTCCCACCAGCGGGATCATCGCCAAACTTGCCAGCAGCAGGACGATGGAAACAGTGATGACCCAACCTTTATGGTCCAAAGACCAGGCCAGCGCTTTTTTGTATACTTCCGCCGTCCGGCTCCTTGTCCGGTCTAAACGCAGCTTTTTCCCGCGCAGCAGCATGATTTTCGCCAGTACCGGCACAATGGTAACAGCCACAGCCAGCGAGCAGAGAAGGGCAATGGCGACCGTGAGGGCAAACGGGAAGAAAACTTTGCCCACGATGCCGTTTACGAAACCCAGCGGTACAAATACCGCCACTGTGGTCATGGTGGATGAAGTAATGGCTGAGGCGACTTCCTTGGTGGCCAGCTGGATCAGATTCACATCTCTGTCCGGATTTTTCATCATGTGGCGGTAAATATTTTCAATCACCACAATACTGTCATCGACCACCCGGCCGATGGCCACCGCCAAACCACCCAAAGTCATGATATTCAAGCTGATGTCCGCCTGTTTGATCAAAATCAGTGTCGCGAGGACCGACACGGGAATGGAGACGACCGAGATCAGCGTCATCCGGAAATTGCGCAGGAAAATTAAAATCACAATCGCCGCAAAAAGTGCTCCCAGGAGGCCTTCCCGGATCATGGAGTGAATCGAAGCCTTTACCCCGCGCGACTGATCAAAGAGCAGAGCGATTTTTACATCCGGGTTGTTTTTCTTCAGTTCAGCGATCTTTTCATTGATCTGATCAGCCACTTCCACGATGTTGGCATCCGGGTCCTTCACGATATCCACATTGACCGACGGTTTTCCGTCCGTCCGTGTGATCATGGTGTTTCCGTCTGCCGACTCGGTGACGGAAGCGATCTCCTCCAGTCGGATCGTTTTGATTTCCGCTTCTTTTACACCCGGCTTGGCCGTTTTCCCCGAGGGAACTTTCGCTGCCCCGCCAGCTCCTTCCCTTTCTTTCCCACCTGATTGAGGTTTGGGCATTTGGGACCGGAGCTGCTCTAACCGATCATTCATTACTTTTAAGATGGCTTGATTGCGGGCGATATTCGCTTGTAAATCCTTGACTCTTTTTTGGAGTGATTCGTCATCGGGATTCTCCCGCAATTGAGCTGAAGCTTCGTTCAAAGCAAGCTGGTCCCCGATGATCTGCGCTTGCAGATGCTGGGCTTGTTGCAAGATTTGGACTTGGGCCTGAAGCAAGCCCACTCCCTGACCCATTTGGCCCAATCCCTTGCTTAAGCCCCCAACCGCTTGCCCGAGTCCTCCAACCGCCTGGCCCAATCCTTGCATACCTTGTCCAATCTGCTCAAACGCATCCTGAAAACCGGCAGCAGGGTTGGCGGGAATCGTTAACTCGTAGTTTTTCAATTGCTCAATATTGGTGATTTTCTGTTCGATGCGTACCGGCAAGTCAATCTGATTCATGTTCAGGTCCCCGAGGGGAAGGGAGAGATTGGCGCTTTGCAGAGCCTGTTGGACCTGCTGGGGGCTCAGGTTATACTTTTTCAGCTGTTCCGGTTTTAACCGAATGTAGACCTGCTTATTTCCCTCGCCTTTGACCTGGACTTCGCCCACGCCATCCACCGATTCAAAAGACGCTTTGGCCACATCATGAACCCAGCGCTCCAGTTCGGCCGGCTTTTTCGTGTCACTGGTAAAGGACAGGTTCATGACGGGATAGGTATTAAAACCGAAACGGTTAAAGGTGGTTTTTAGTACTTCTTCCGGCAACTCCAGGCGGTCAATCGAATCCCTCATTTCCTGCTGGGCTTTATCCAGATCGGCATCAAAATCAAATTCCACCACAACCACCGAAGTGCTGTCAGCGGAAACTGAGGTGACTTTTTTCGCCCCTTTGATCCCGGAGAGTGCTTTTTCGATCGGTTGAGTCACCTTTTTATCAATATCTTCCGGGGATGCCCCGGGGTACGGAGTCAATGCCACAATCACAGGGAAGTTGATGTCGGGCATTGCCTCCATCTTCAATTGGGCGGAAGTATAAACTCCCCCCATGGAAACGAGCAGCACCAGAATCACGATGGCAGCGATGTTTTTAAGCGAGAAGCGGGTCAGCCAGTTCAAGCCGTTTCCTCCTTTGAATTCATCTGTAGTGGACGTTCGGGGCTTCCGCTGGGAACGGCCTCCAAAGGCACTTCGTCCAATCACGGCCTCCCTGCACGATGTTGCGTTTGATTTTAGGTTGTATCAAGTCCGGCCGTTTTCTGAGCAAGATCGACACGAATGAGCGGAGCGGGCTATCACCCACGATTGTGTCACCCTGCACAGGGACCGTTCTTTATCAACCTTGATAAGACAGAACCAGCGGAGAAATCTTTTTTGCGACGAGTGACTCTGCCACTGCATCGGAACGGAGTCGGAAAAAAGATTTCGGAGCGTCCTTAAACAGATCCACTTTCATTCCCCAGTTTGCTTTCAGTATTCATGCGCGTTTTCTCTGAAGTATGTTTGTTCCCCCGTTTTCCCTGCAGCCGTGTCTTTGGATAAGATGACCAGTCAGTTTATTGGCGATCTCCTTGACCTTGGCCAAAGCTAAAAAAAGTGTTTCCAAATAAAGCAATCCCGAGACTTAATGACCACCATCATCTTACAGAACGGTATCATTTAGCGTCAATTTCAGTTTCATGAATTTTTTGTGAGAAAAAAATAACTGCTGTTGTTACAGCAGTTTCAGCACCGAAAGCGGTCATGTTTCAAGGGTCCGAATAAGCCGGATGGGATTTCCGGCCGCAAATGTATACGGCGGAACATCTTTGGTAACGACGGATCCTGCCCCGATCACCGCATGGTCGCCAATTGTGACACCGGGGAGAATGGTGGTATTCGCACCGATCATCACATGATCCCCGATATGAACATCGCCCAAGCGGTATTCGTTGATCAAGTATTCATGTGTAAGAATCGTCGTGTTATATCCGATAATGGTGTTTTTGCCGATGTGAATACGCTCGGGATACAGGATATCCATCATCACCATAAATGCCACGGCGGTCTGCTCCCCCACATCCATGCCCAAAAATGTCCGGTACAGCCAATTCTTCACCGGCAACAACGGGGTATACCGGGCCAACAGAATGACGAGCGTATTTTTAAATACCTTCCGGAAAGAAACCGTCCGGTAAAGCTGCCACAGCGAGTTGCTCCCGTAAACGGGAAAGCGCTCTGTCTTCCTCATGGCGCTTCCCCTTGCGGCCTTTGAACCGCAGCCGAGACTCCCTGCACCTCCAGCAGGTCCCGCATATCGTTCAGAAAATAATCAGGGTTATATTCCTTCAACTCTTCCGCATGAAGGCTCCAGGCAACCGCAGCAGAAGCCACACCGGCTTTTTGGGCAGCCAACAGATCATAACGGCTGTCTCCGACCATCAGTGTCTGACCGGGGGAAACTGCCAGCCGGTCCATGGCCAGAAAGATCATGTCTGGTTCCGGTTTTGCCTTTTCGGCATCTCCAATACAGATCACCGTTTCCATGAAACGGTCCAAGCCGAACCGCCGGAGACCCATTTCCACCACTTTCCGCCTTTTGTTGGAGACGACTCCCATTTTCACCCCGGCCGTGTGCATTTGTTGCAGCACTTCCCTCACATAGGGAAATTCTTTCACAAATTGATCGTGATGGGTTTCATTGTGGATATGGTATGTCTTCACCATTTCATTTGCCCGGTCGGGATCAAATCGCCTCATCTGGTCGACAAGAGGTTCCCCCATACAGGCCAGGACATCCGCTTCGGTGTATTTCCCGGGGCAATGAGTGTTCAGGGTATGCATGAAGGAAGCTAAAATGAGCTCATTGGTATTGATCAATGTTCCGTCCAGATCAAATAAAACACAAGGAAATTTCACCCATCTCACTCCTAAGCTTCGCTCATTTGAACTTTTTGCTGATCCCGCAATTCGACGTTATTGTATTTCTCCTTGGCTCTGCCCGTCGCACGGCGCCAGATGATCATCAGGACGGCAAACAGGACGAGAAGCAGACTCACCAGCTGGGCGATGCGGATATTTCCGTCTTCCATCGAGCCGGGTTCAAAGAGAAGGGTCATCGGAGACCAGAATGCGTTCAGCAGCTGAGCCAGCCAAGCGGGTCCCTCAAAGGTCAGGCTATCGGTACGCAAGCCTTCAATATAGAAACGTCCCATCGAATACCAGATGAGATAGCTGAAAAAGATCTCCCCGCGGCGCGGATGGACCAGATACCGGAGAACCAGGAGCAGCGCAAATCCAACCAGATTCCACAGGGATTCGTACAAAAAAGTCGGATGGTAATAGGTTCCCTGGATGTTCATCTGGTCAATGATCCAGTCCGGCAGATGCAAGCCTTCAAGGAAGGAACGGCTCACCGGTCCGCCATGCGCCTCCTGGTTCATAAAGTTGCCCCACCGGCCAATGGCTTGACCCAAAATGATGCTGGGAGCCACAATATCGGCCAATACGAGAAAGCGCAACTGGTGTTTCCTGACAAAGAAGTAACCGGCGGCGAACGCCCCGATCAACCCGCCGTGAATCGCCAGCCCGCCTTTCCATACCGCGAGGATATCCTCCGGATGGAGGGAATAATGTTCCCATTCAAACGCGACGTAATAGAGACGCGCCCCCACAATCGCAGCAGGAATCACCCAAATCATCATATCGAGCAGCAATTCGCTGTTGAAGCCCAAACGATCCGCCTCCCGAACCGCCAGCCATAAGCCGATCAGCGCAGCGCTCCCCAGGATGATCCCGTACCAGTGTACTTGGAGAGGCCCGAGCGAAAAAGCAACCGGATCAATCACCGAGAGTGTTAGCATGAGTCGTGCTCCCTTCTTCAAATAAATCCTGACTGAAAAGGGTTCTTTGGTCAAAGTGCAATTCGTACCTATTGTAACGCAAAACATTCAAGAAGCAAAATAAGCCGACATCCACCTTCCTCCTGCCGTTCAAAGCAAATTTCAGGCGAAAGAAAAAATGGACATGAAAAGTCCCAATCATTTAAAATAATAGACAAAAACCCGGAGGGATTTATATTGATTAACATAGATTCCTACACAAACAAAAGCATCCCCCCCACATATGATTGTGTGGAATGCGGGCAACAAGACTGTGTGACCGTCAGACAAAACAGGGGATTCTGCCGCACTCCCGGCTGTCTACACAACGATCCGATCCAATTTATCTATTATCCGCATTGGAAAAAGCCGAAAACAAGCCTTGCCGGACGGGAAATCTGGTGGTATAAATGACAAAACCTCTCCATCAACGTAAATGTGGAGAGGTTTTGTTTCAATCGAGATCGTCACCTTCTTCAATGGTTTCCCCCAGCTTTTGCACAAACTGTTGGGCGGCATTATAACCCATTCGTTTTACGCGGAAATTCATCGCTGCCACCTCGATGATCACCGCCAGGTTCCGGCCGGGCTGCACCGGAACGGTCAACTGTGTCAACTCCGTATCGATAATGCGAATCCTTTCTTCATCCAATCCCAGACGGTCATATTGCCTCTGCTCCTGCCAGGCTTCCAAGCGCACCACCAACGAAATCCTTTTCTTGTCCCGAACCGCTCCCGCTCCAAATAAAGTCATCACATTGATAATGCCCAGTCCGCGTATCTCCAGCAGATAGCGGATCAGGTCCGGAGCTTGACCAACCAGACTCCCCTCTTCGGTCTGAAAGATTTCAACCGCATCGTCAGCGACCAGCCGGTGACCCCGCTTAACCAGCTCCAGTGCGGTTTCGCTTTTTCCGATTCCGCTCGCACCCATGATCAATACACCAATTCCGTACACATCCACGAGCACCCCATGGATCGTCGTGCTAGGAGCCAGCACCTTCTCCAAATAATTGGTTAATTTGCTGCCAAATTTGGTGGTGGCGAGCGGTGTGCGTAAAATCGGCACCCCTTTCGCTTCGGCCGCGTTCACCAATTCCGGCGGGACGTCAAAATTTCGCGTGACTATAAAGCAAGGAATATCAGGATGACACAGCTTCTCCAGCCGTTCCTCTCTTTCTTCCTGGCTTAAGCCCTGAATAAAGGAGAGTTCTGTTTTTCCCAGGAGTTGCAACCGCTCGACCGGATGAAACGTAAAAAAGCCAGCCAGTTCCAATCCCGGCCGGTAGAGATCAGCCACGACAATTTCCCGGTCCAATTGGTCCCAGCCGCAAATCACCTCGAGATCAAACTTCTGAAGCATATCTTTTACAGTTACTTTCTTCCCCATCCGTGATTCTCCTTAAGAAAATTCCCCTAATAAGAGGGCGACTGGAAAAACCAGTCGCCAACATATTCTTATAGGCATTAGAATACCGTTAATTCGGTTTCTTTGTCAAAGATATGGGCTTTATTCATATCCAAAGCCAGTTTCGCTTGGCTGCCGGGAGTATAAAGCGTTCGTGCGCTTACTCTTGCGGTCAGCCATTTATCGCCAAATCCGCTCAGGTAGAGATACATTTCGGAACCCATATTTTCGGCCACTTCTACTTTGGCCTCAAAAGAGCTTTCCGGTGAAGCTTCAATAAAGGCCAATTCATCGTGAATCGCTTCCGGACGGATTCCGAACACCACTTCTTTGCCGATGTAATTTTTCTCGCGCAGCACGTGAGCACGGCCGGCAGGAATTTTTACTTTTACATTGGTGCTTACGAAGTAGACTTCCCCGCCCTCTTCGATCAGGGAACCTTCGACAAAGTTCATCGCCGGGGAGCCGATGAAACCGGCTACGAACATATTGGCCGGGTGGTTATAAATGTCCGTTGGGGTATCCACTTGCTGGATTACCCCGTCTTTCATCACCACGATGCGATCTCCCATGGTCATCGCTTCCGTCTGGTCGTGGGTGACGTAGATGACGGTGGTTTCCAGGCGCTGATGCAATTTGCTGATTTCCGTACGCATTTGTACACGCAATTTGGCATCCAAGTTGGAAAGAGGCTCATCCATCAGGAATACTTGCGGTTCACGCACAATGGCACGGCCCAGTGCCACCCGCTGGCGTTGACCCCCGGACAGCTGTTTCGGCTTGCGGTCCAGGAGATGCTCGATATCAAGAATTTTAGCGGCTTCACGCACGCGCTTTTCGATCTCATCTTTTTTGAACTTGCGCAATTTCAATCCAAAGGCCATGTTTTGGTAAACCGTCATGTGGGGATAGAGAGCATAGCTTTGGAATACCATGGCAATGTCACGATCTTTCGGAGCCACATCATTGACCAGGCGGTCTCCGATGTACAGTTCCCCTTCACTGATCTCCTCAAGACCGGCGATCATCCGCAGAGTAGTCGATTTCCCGCAACCCGATGGTCCGACCAATACCAAAAATTCTTTATCTTCAATATCTAAATGAAAGTCTTTTACAGCTTCAAAACCGTTGCTGTAACGTTTGTAGATATGGTTCAGCCTTACTTGAGCCATCGCTTCCCAACCTCCCGGTTTCCTGTTGTGTTCAAGTCTATTGTAGCGAAGGGTCTAAACGCTTTAACATGTTCAAATCATACAAAATTGAAAGCGTTTTTTTGCGCAGATTGTACAGAATGCTTCGGCTGTGAAAGCAGGGATGCCAAATCAATCCGCGTCGAGAATCATGGTCAGAAGCAAGGCGATTTTAGCCAGAACGGCGTCTTCAAACTGGCGCAAATCCAGCCCGGTTTCCTGCTTCAACCGTTCTAACCGGTACAAGAGAGTATTGCGGTGGATAAACAACTGGCGGGCGGTCTCGCTGACGTTCAAGTTCAGCCGGAAAAACATCTCCATTGTTTTTCTCATTTCTTCATCCTGGAACATCTCAGGAGACGGAAACCGGGAAAGAAATCTTTCCGCCGCCTCCTCGTCCAAATTCTCCAATAACTGCTCCAATCCCAGGTTCCAAGCGGCATGAACGGTACGGCCGGGATGAAAAGTTTTGGCCAGCTGATAGCTGTTCAATAAATGAAACCACATGCTGCGGATTTCTTCCGGGGAAGAGATCGGCCTGTGAACCAGAATCATGGCTTTTTTCCCGATCTCATTTTGAATCGCTTCCGCCAAGCCCTCAGCCGCTTGCAAGAGCGAATCGAGAGTCTCCCATGACTCATCATCTTCTCCGGACAAACCGGCCTGCGGGGCCAAAATCAACCATTCCTGATGGTTGATCGCTGCCAGCCACGCCTGTTGCCGGTCAAAATACCCCTCCAACAGCGCTTCCGCTTCTTCCCCTGCCGTTTCATCCAGCTCGGTTTCAAAAATGACCAAAAATGGAACGCGTTTGTTCCAATCCAGTCCGGACAGCTCAGGAGGCAAAACGGCTGCCTCGTTTTCTCTCACCGCTTTCAGCCAACTGACGAGTGTAGTCTTTTCCTCTCGCCAGGTGTTCAGAAAGAGTTGCACAAGTGCCTGTTCTCTGGGATTCAGCGGTGTTGCAAAGGTAAATCTCTGTTTGGTGAAAGGAAGGACAAACACTTGTTGGACGGCAGAAGAAGGAGAATGAAAGAGGATTTTCGTATTCAGGGCTTTTTCCAATTCGCTGATCATCTTTGCTTCTGCTTGGTTCAGCTTCATGATCACTCCTCCACTCAACTGCTCTTAGCACGATTATACCAATCCGTCCAGAAATGGACCCGCTAATTCCCGGCTAATCTTGGGACACAAAATGGAAGCGCCGTTCGAATAAATGAATGGATCAAACCCGCAAAGCAGACCGGTTAAGCCGTCTCCATTTAACCACTCTTAATGAAGATTGCTGCAAAAAAAGGAAAAACTGCCACTCTGGGCAAATTATAAAACATGGTATTTCCGAACGTTCGAATATACGATGCAAACCAGATCTTAAGGAGTGATTTCTCATGATCCGAATACTGGCCTGGCTGCTCATCGCCTCAGGGGGTGTGGTTCTTGGTTTTAATGCGTACCAGTGGTGGGGTCAAATCAATATTGCCATTGACGATCCTAAACTGGCCATGGCCATTTCGGATGATTGGACAGACCGCTCCGAGGAACCCGCTCTTTCCAAAGTGACGGTCCCCGGGACAAAAAAGGGGCCCGAACCCGTCTCCGGCCAGCGAATCGGTGAATTGGCCATTCCCCGCCTGGGAGCCATTTTGCCCATTGTCCAAGGAACGGACGATGAGGCCTTGAAAAAAGGAGTGGGCCTTTATCAGGGTTACGGCACCGTGAAACCCGACCATACCGGGCATGTTGTCCTCTCCGGCCACCGGGACACGGTTTTCCGCAAAGTCGGGGAACTGAAGAAAGGGGACCGGCTGTATGTCAATTACAACGGGTACATTTATACTTATCAGATACGCAAAACCTGGATTACCGATGCCGAGGACCGTACCGTGATCGTCCCGATCAATCGCCCCGTGCTCTCACTGACTACCTGCTATCCATTTGATTATCTCGGATCCGCCCCGGACCGTTACATCATCCGGGCAGAGCTGATCGAAATCAAGAAAAACGCATAAAGCAAAAGGGTGGGCTTCCAAGGCTCACCCTTTTGCCTTTTGCTCTAATCCATGATCGCATTCATGATCCAGGAAACAACAGTCAACAACAAAGCACCCAGAAATGCGGGGATAAAACCATTCACGTCAAAGCCGTCAATGAGTGAGCCCGTCAACCAGAAGAGCAGGGCATTGATGACCAATGTGAATAAGCCCAAGGTGAGAATATTGATCGGCAATGTGAGTAAAAGAAGCAGCGGGCGAATCACCAAATTGATGATCCCCAAGATCAACGCGGCAAAGAAAGCGGCGGAAAACCCGGATACAAAAATCCCCGGAATCCAATGTGCGGCCAACAGCACAGCCAAGGTATTGACCACCAGTCTGATCAACCAGCTCATACAGAGTTCCCTCCTCTGTTATATATTTACCCTTTTTCTGTATAAGTTCTACACCTCTCTTCCCGATGGGTTTGACCCCTCCTTTTGCATCTTCTCCCTTTCATTTGCGCAAGCTTTTAATGATTGAACAGCGCAGAAGCGATTGATTTTTGCGAAAAAGAGATTCGCTCTTATGGTTTGGTCCATATTATGTTACTCTCTTCTATAGTGACTTTTGGGGTACATAAGGGTACAACGAGACCGATAAGGAGGAAACCTGATTGAAACTGGGAATGATCGGACTGGGTAAAATGGGTTTTAACCTGGTTCTCAACTTGCTCGATCACCAGCATGAAGTCGTCGCTTATGACGTGATTCCCGAACCGGCTCAAAAACTGGCGCAACAGGGAGCGATTCCGGCTGATTCCATCGAAGATCTGGTGAACAAGCTGCCGGCTCCCCGTGTGGTATGGATGATGGTTCCCGCCGGAGAAATTGTCGACCAAGTGTTGGAACAATTGATTCCCCATCTGCGTGAAGGAGACATCGTCATCGACGGCGGAAACTCCAACTACAAAGACACGCTTGCCCGTGCCGCCAAATTGGAAGCGAAGGGCCTCTATTTCATGGATGTGGGGACATCCGGAGGGATTTCCGGAGCCCGGCACGGCGGTTGCTTTATGATCGGCGGCAATCCGGAAGCGTTCCAAATCATTGAACCGGTCTTTAAAGACATCTCGGTGGAAAACGGTTATCTTTACGCGGGTGAAGTGGGCAGCGGACATTTTCTCAAAATGGTTCACAACGGCATCGAGTACGGAATGATGCAGGCGATCGGCGAAGGTTTTGAAGTGCTGGAAAAGAGCCCGTTCAATTTCAATTATGAAGAGGTGGCCCGCGTTTGGGCCAACGGGTCCGTCATTCGCGGCTGGCTGATGGACCTCACGCAGAACGCTTTTTCCAAAGATCCCAAACTGGAGGGAATCGCCGGGGTGATGCACGCTTCCGGGGAAGGGCAATGGACCGTGGAGACGGCCCTGGAGTTAAAAGCTTGTGCCCCGGTTATCGCCATGTCACTCTTTATGCGCTACCGCTCTCTCGAAGAAGATACCTTCCACGGCAAGGTGGTAGCCGCGCTCCGCAACGAGTTTGGCGGCCATGCGGTTGTGAAAAAGTAAAACACTCAAAAGCAGTTCCCGTGGGCAAGGGAACTGCTTTTTTGTACCTTTGTTTCAATATATGAATCTCCCGGCTTAACACCGCGCATTTGATGCCGGAATCGGGAGTGAGGTTAGATAGGAGCTGATTCCTCTACACCGGCAGTAAAAAGCTCAGTTAATCGCCGAACCAGAGAACGATGGAACTGTCTGGTTAAAAATATATATAAGGATCTTTCGGCGGAGAAACCGGCTTATAAGAGTCCAGTTTGATCACCGGCATCTCGTATCCTTCGTACATCACCGTTTGAATTGTTCCCGTCACTTCAATCCACTGGTTTGATTTCACTTGCCCGGCATGGGAACCGGTGGTCACCATTCCGATTACCGTGGCGTCCGCCGTACAACAGGTGACGGTAAAACGGCCGGTGACAAACTCATTCTTTTTCAATGTCTCATCCCGGTAGACAAACCCCTTCAAACGAATCTTTTTCCCTTCAAACTCTTTAGGATACATATTGATGGTGTTAAAGTAATCGGCATAATTTTTTTCGGTGAACGTGATCACCGGTTCTGCTTTGATCTTCGGAACCAGTTCTTTATACGGGTTATCGATCTCGACGATCTCCGGTTCTGTTCCATCTGAAGGCTGCGCTTGCTCCGGTGAGGGGGAATCGTTGGGATTACTCCCCTTTTGACTGGCGGCTGATTGTTTTGGGGAGAGCTTTTGCTGCTTCGCCAGCGCCTGGGCATTCATATAGCTGACTCCCTTATTGGCGGCAATGCTCGCATCCAGTGCTTTCGGCGGCGACACCATAAAGAACAACAGCGGCAACAGAATGACCAGATATCCCCAGGCACCGATGCGGTGGATCTCTCCTCTTTTCAGGTTCCAAAGCTGGACCAGACCGAGCACGATCAATAACAAAATACTGACAGCGATCAGCCCCTTAAAGCGGGGATGCACAACCAGAGTGATTTCCCCTGATACCAAAAGGCTGAGCAACATCACGGCGATGCCGAAGCAGATTCCGACTCTGAGCAGTGCTCTCATTCCCGTCTCTCCTTTCCCTAAAACAACAGAAACACGGACAACAGCGTGAGAATCGTGGTTCCGCCGAAGAAAAACAAGATGACGGGCAGGCGGAAACTGCCAAGCATCATCAGCAGGTTTTTCAGATCCATCATCGGGCCGTAAATCAAAAAGCCCAGCAGCGGCACGGTACCCATCGCCGAACGGAAGGAAGCGGCTAAAAATGCGTCAGCGTTCGAGCAGATCGATAAGCAAAATGCCAGTCCCATCATCATGAGCAATGCGAGCCCTTCCTGTTCGGAGAAGCTCTTGATGGCGGATAAACCGACAAAGGTTTGAAATCCGGCGGCGATCAGTGCCCCCAACACAAAATATTTTCCCATGTTGATAAACTCAAAGACAGCATGGTGTAAAGCATGCATCCACTTGCCCCCTTCGGCATGGGCATGATGGTCACAGCGATCCTCCGGATGGTGAACATGCCTTTCTTCTGCATGGGATTCATGACCGCAGCTTCCCTGTTCATGGGTGCAGGCCGTCTGTTTCTCCTCTTTTAACACCGGGACACGGCGAAAGAACAGATAGAATAAAAAGCCCATCAACGCCGCAATTCCCGCTCCGGTCAACGTGCGGGCAAAAACCATGTCCCAACTGTCGCCGAACGCGAAGTAGGTGGACAGGATGGTAATCGGATTCACAATGGGCACAGCCAGCAAAAAGGTAAACGCGACATATGGCGGAAGTCCCTTTTGCACCAGACGGCGGGCGACCGGGACAATCCCGCACTCGCAAACAGGAAGCAACAGCCCCAAACATGTGGCCATGGGAATCGACAAAAGGGGGTTTTTCGGTGTCCATCGCCAAATGGTCTCCTCTTTCACATACACATGAATCAGACAGGACAGAAATACACCGAATAAGATAAACGGCAGCCCTTCGATAAAGATGCTGAGAAAGATAGTTGACATATTTTGCCATTTGGGCCCCAAGTCCACGCTCCCGCTCCGGATCAACTCACTTAAGGAAAACAGCAAACCGTAGCCGGAAGTAAGCAGATACAAAAAAGCTCCCAATACGAGGATTCCCGTAATCTCCACATAAAAATTTCGTATGAACCGGATCATCTTGTTCCTCCGCAAAAAATTTGGACAGCTTGTTCCTTTTTGATTAACATATGTAGGCAAATCGGTTTCATTCCTATTTTTAAGGACATTTCTATTTTACTTTCATCCCATTCCTCCGTCAAACCAAACGGCCGTGACTCCATGTCACATCTCGATAAACAGCATTCTTTCACAGAAAACGATCATGACGACTGAACACAAACCTGGATGAGGGTGGGTCTGTTTGAAGAGCCGCTCCGAAATCTTTTTTGCGACTTCGTTCCCTTGTCGATCTTGTACAGTAAACAATCTCACTAGCTGATACAACCTAAAGACCAAACGCAACATCGTGCAGGGAGGCCGTGATTGGACGAAGTGCCTTTGAGGCCGTCCCCAGCGGAGGCCCCGAACGGAGGGAGGAAGCGGATCACCTGTTTGAGCGGCAGCGAGTTTGATCCGCGCCCGTAGCGAGAGGGCCGGAGCGGCCAGTTTTACCTCCTTGCCGGCCTCAAGAGCACGGAGACCAACACGGCCGACCGCCCAACACAACCACAGAAACACCCTTCAACAGCATACTTTCACGGAAAACATGCCCGTCTGCTTGGCGACAACCCAGAGATGAGTCACTCTGTTTTTAATCCCGCTCCGAAATCTTTTTGGCGACTCCGTTCCGATGCGGTGGCAGAGTCCCTCCACCGGAAGACCCGCTCATCCTTGTCGTTTCTTGTACAGTAAACAATCTCACCAGCTGATACAACCTAAAGACCAAACGCAACATCGTGCAGGGAGGCCGTGATTGGACGAAGTGCCTTTGAGGCCGTCCCCAGCGGAGGCCCCGAGCGGAGGGAGGAAGCGGATCACCTGTTTGAGCGACAGCGAGTTTGATCCGCGCCCGTAGCGAGAGGGCCGGAGCGGCCAGTTTTACCTCCTTGCCGGCCTCAAGAGCACGGAGACCAACACGGCCGACCGCCCAACACAACCACAGAAACACCCTTCAACAGCATACTTTCACGGAAAACATGCCCGTCTGCTTGGCGCACAACCCAGAGATGAGTCACTCTGTTTTTAATCCCGCTCCGAAATCTTTTTGGCAACTCCGTTCCGATGCGGTGGCAGAGTCACTCGTCGCCAAAAAGATATCTCCGCTGGCTCTCCCCCTTATCACGATTGCAAAGAAAAGGATTCATGACAGCTTGATACACCCTTGGTATGAAAGCCCCATTCGAAATTTGTTATCCATCTCCGCTCCATCGCGTCAATAACTTTCCAATAAAAAAGAGGGGTGAAACCCCTCAGGCTGGCAATCCAATAGAAATATTGTGCGACTCCACCAAAAGCATGGATCTTTCCGATGATGTTCAAACGACTTGTTGTTGCTCGATTTCGTTTAACACGGAAATGAGCTGTTCCTCCAACCGGCTCGCCAAATCTCTCAGAACCGGGTCCTCCAAATGGGAGAAAGCAGATGTGGGGCGGAGAATGCCCACTTGGGTTTTGCCGGTTTCCCGGTCGCTGAAAACAACCATTTTACACGGCAAAAAGAAACCGCTCCACTGATTTTGGACCAGCATTTTTTTGGTGAGATCCGGATGTGAGACTTCGAGAATCCAGTAATCCTGGTCCAGACGAATTCCCTGTTCAAACAGCTTCGTCGTTACATCGTATTTCCAGAGGAGTTGCAACTTCATGTCAGCCAGTTTCCGTTCCAGACTTTTTACAGCCCCTTCCACTGTGTGGCCGGTCTCGACCAGATAAGAAAACATGGGAAGCCCTCCTTCAAACAGTTTTTAAGAGACCATCCGACTCCGACTGATAGATCCGCCGGATGATCTCCTCCATCTCCGGTTCTGCCATTTGAATATCCAGCAATTCCCCCCATTCCCCGACTGCGGCCAGGAGGGAAGGGACGGATGTTTTGTGACGGTCGTACAAAATGGTTGCCTCATCGCCCTGAACCGTCACTTTTTCGCTTAAATCAAGTGGTTTCACGCGGGGCCGATCCTTAAACTTCACACGGATCATGCTGGGAAGCCCGATCATTTTTTGCAATTCCCCAAGCGTCCCGTCCATGATCATTTTACCATGATTGATCACCATCACACGATCACATAAATATTCAATATCGTCCATGTCATGAGTGGTGAGCAAAATCGTCTTCTTCTGCTTTTCATTCAGTTCTTTCAAAATCTCCCTCATCCGTTTTTTGGCGACCACATCGAGTCCGATGGTGGGTTCATCCAGAAAGAGAATCCGGGGATCGTGGATCAGGGCCGCCGCCAAGTCAGCCCGCATGCGCTGCCCCAACGATAATTTGCGCACCGGTGTTTCCAGAAACTCCCCAATCCCCAGCAAATGGTCATACCGGTCCAGAAATTGCCGGTACGACCGTTGATCCACTTTATACATCTGGCGCAGGATGTCATAGGAATCCCGGAGCGGGAGATCCCACCACAATTGGGTCCGCTGCCCGAACACGATGCCAAACTGCCTCGCCAGTTTTTTGCGCTCTTCCTGCGGGCTGTACCCCATCACCGTGATCGTTCCGCTCGTCGGGTGCAAAATTCCCGACAGCATTTTAATGGTCGTCGATTTTCCCGCACCGTTGGGCCCGAGATACCCGACACACTCCCCTTCTCCAATCTGAAAAGTAAGATCCCGCACCGCCACTTTGCGTTCATATTCTCTGGAAAACAAAGAAAGAACCGCTCCAAAACGGCTTTTTTTCGTCTTGTATATTTTAAACTCTTTTCTCAGCTCTTTGACGACGATCACATTCAATACTGTCAACTCCCCGTGCTATGGTAAAACCGGATGCCGAACTGCCAAAACTTAAGCGAAACAAGGAAAAAGATCACGGCGAACACAGGTGAGATCCATAAGTAAATGTGTTCCCCCCCTTTGCCCAGCAAATAGGTGGCCGGAAGGTAATTCATAAATCCCACCGGAAGAACAGTGAAGAAAACGGCTTTTAACCACCCCGGGTAAATGCTGATCGGATAGTTGGCCGCATTGAACGGGGCATACAGGGTAAACGCTTGGAAGTCTTTGATACGCTGGGTCCAGAAAGCGAGGGTTGCCGTCATCAATCCCAAGGCAAAAGAAATGAGGCATCCGGAGAGAATCGCGATCGGAATATAAAATGCGAGCAGCATCAACGAGGAGAAATCAAGCGACAGGCCGCGGCATGAAATCAAGAGAATCAGCAGGCCTTGTGTCAGCCCTCCCAGGCGGCTGAAATCCACATTCCGGGTGATCAGCAGGGTCAAGGGCGAAACGGGACGAATCAGCAGACTGTCAAATTCTCCGTCAATCATGTATTTTTCAAAATTGTGTATCTCAGGGGCCAACAGTCGGTAGATGGAGACAGAAGCGGATGAGATGCCATATAAAACGCCGATTTCATGGATTCGCCAGCCCATGATGTCGTCAAAGCGAAGCAGAATCGCCGCCAGCAGGATATATTCGGTCACCATGATCAGGGCGTTCGCCACCGCGGAGAGCAGGAAATTGATTTTGTATTGCATGCGGGCCCGGATACTGGCGGATAGCAAGATCCAGTACATCTTCATCTTCCCGCTACCCTCCTTGAATCTCCAGCCGCCTGCGTGCCAGCCTGGTGAGCCAGCCGCCGATCCCGGTCAGAACTGCCGCCCAGGCCAGCTGAATCCCAATCATCGCAACCGGCACGGAAGGACTTTTTTCCAGATAGATGACCACCGGATAGTAAATCATGCAGGCAAAGGGTAAGTAGGGGGTGATTTGGCCCAGTATTCTGGGAAGGAGGTCGACCGGAACCAGCTGTCCGCCCAACCCGAACAACAAAGTCATATAGGTAAGGTGCGCCCAGGTGACTTCCGTCGTCCAACAGGCGGAAATGCCGATCAGATATTGAAAGTTCAAACCGATCCAGACTGCCAACAAGATGGAGAGCAGAGTCCAGAGGTAAGTCTCCCAGCGGTCCGGGAAATAAAAACCCACGGTGACGGCAAAAACAAGACCGATCGGGAAGCTGCGATACAGGAAGTTATAGGCGATTCTTCCGATTTCCTGGCTGATGACCACGGAAAAATAAGCGGCGGGCCTTGCCATTTCGATGCTGATGGCCCCCGTCCTGACACTGTTTTGCACATTCAAACCCGGAGTCAAAAATGCGACCACCCATAAGAGGCATTGGGAAAATGCCATGTAATGAACCATATCAGGGATATCATAGGGGGTGGCATGCTCTTTACCCGTCAGGACACCTGTCCAGATGGCGATATAAATAAAACCGAAGATGAGACTGCCCAAATTGTTGATCAAGTGGGCAATCCTGTACTGCAGCTGAAGAAGATAGCTTTTTTTGATCAATACCCAGTAAATCACTCCATCCCTCCCGTTCCATCATTTGGCGAAAATTAATTATACTATAATGATTCCAATTTTAACATCCACTTTTAACCACTCAGGATGTAAGTGATTTCTTTATCAGAGATGAACGATTTGCCGGGCACAGAGCTGCGCGACAATGACTCGGGCCTGTCGCCGGATCGGAATGGCGACAGGCCCTGCCGGGCAGCGATGTTTGTTCCCTTTTGCCCCCGTTCATGAAAGGAGCCTTGTGCTTCATCCTTTTGCGGCTCCGTGGAAGTTAAATCCTTCCGACATATAACGCTGCCCCAGCATGTAGAGGAGTACGGCCGGCATGGTATAGAGAAAGGAAAAGGCGGCCAGCTTTCCGTATTCAACCAAACCGTAGGAACCGAAAAACTGATAGATACTGACCGATGCAGGCAACTTTTCCGGAGATTGAATCAGGATAAAAGGAACGAAGAAATTCCCCCAGCTTCCGGCAAAAGTAAAGATGCCTACAGTGAAGATTCCGGGCAGCATCAACGGGGCGACGATCACGCGAAACGCCTTCCAGATCGAACAGCCGTCTACCCACGCGGCTTCCTCCAGTTCCAACGGCACGGAATCCATAAAATTTTTCATCATCCAGATGGCATACGGCAGGGAAGCAGACGTCAGGAAGACCATGGTCCCGATAAAGGAATCCTGTAAATTCAAATAAACAAACAGCTGATAGACAGGAACCATCACCGCCGTAATCGGCAGACAGGTGGCGAACAGGATCAAATACATGAAGGGGGATTTATAGCGCAATTGATAACGCGACAACGGATAAGCCGCTAATCCGGCGACGATCACCACGAGAACCGATTGCCCCAACGAAAGCAGGATTCCGTTGAGAAAGGCTCTCTGGTTATCGGGGCTCGTCACAATCTCTTTAAAATTGTTCAGGGTGATTTGTTCCGGAAGTTTTAAAGCCAGATTTGCGTTGGCGTCCAGGGAAGCAAATACCATCCACAACAACGGGACGACAAAGGCAACGCCAATCAGGCTTAATACGAGGTACGGCAGTGCTTTCCCCGTCATCTGGGTTTTGAACCGGATCTTGTTCATGGCCTGTTCCCCTTTCGTCCTAAATTTTGACTTTCAGCAAGCGAATATAGACCATGCTGACGATCATGCCGATCAACAGCAGGATCAATGAAATGGCCGTTCCATAGCCCAATTGGAAACTCACAAAGGCTTGATGATACATAAAGACCGGCAGGGTTTCGGTTTGAACGCCCGGCCCGCCTCCAGTCAGAGCGAAAATGAGCGTAAACAAGCCGAGGGTTTGCAAACTGATCAGGACCATATTGGTCACAACGGAGCCTTTAATCATGGGCAGGGTAATTCTCCATAAGCGCTGCCATGCACTCGCCCCGTCGATCATGGCCGCTTCTTCCACTTCCTTCGGCACCCCTCCCAGAGCGGCTTGGTAAACCAGCATGGAGAAGGCCGTTCCATGCCAAATGTTGGCGATCACAACCGAAGTCATGGGATATTCGTATAACCATTTGACCGGCTCCATTCCCACGGTTCCCAGCAATGTATTCAAGGTCCCGCTGTCACTGAAGAAAGCGAAGAAAATAAAGGCGACGACAATTTCCGGGGTCACCCAGCCTGTCAAAACGAGTGCCCCGATCATCCGCCGGAACGTTCTTGACCGGTTATTCATCAGCAAAGCGAGAATGAGTCCGAGCGCCTGCTGGCCGATCAAAGCCGAAAACACCAGGAAAACAAGGGTATTGACAATGCTGGTCATAAAATTCGGATCCGAAAAAATCGCGGAGAAGTTGGCCATCCCTACAAATTCCAGTTGCTGGGAGGCTTCGCCGGTCAAAGACATATTCGTAAAAGCAAAATAGAAAGTGAGTAGGATGGGGCCGAAAAAGAACACCAGCAGCAAAACCCAGGCGGGCAGCAAAAACAACACGGCACGCAGATGGTCTCTTGTCTGTGAGCTTGTCCTTTTCCTTCCCGCAAGAGGAGCCTCCCCTATTTTTGCCGTCTCCATGACATCCCCTCCTTTTTGCAGGAATGGCCGATGCCCTCAGGTATCGACCATTCCCTTTGATGCTTCTTTATTTTTCGACCGTTTTGTCCGCCCCGACCATGCGTTTGACATTTTGCGCGAATTGATCCATCGCTTTTTCAGGAGTTAATGTGCCGATGGCAACCGCTTCCACTGCCGCTTGTATTTGTGTGGAGACGGACGGATACTGGGAGTTTCCGGGTCTGTAGTGGGTGAACTCCAGGAAGGAAGTAGCCTGTTTAAATACCGTTCCCGGAGCATTCATATATTCCGGGTCTTCAGCCACGTCTTTCCTGGGTGTCAGGTCCCCTTGCGTCAACGAATACTGCTTTTGGTGTTCTTTGTTTGTAGCGATCTTAATAAATTCCATTCCCAGGTCTTTTTCCTTGGACTTCGCTCCGATGGAGAGCGCCCATCCGCCAGACATACTGGTATGACCGGGGGCTTCCCCATGCTGGGTCGGCATCGGGGCGAACTGGTACACCTTGGTCCCCTCTTTCCACGGAGCAGGACCTGTTTCTTTCCAGGCAGCCGGAACCCAGTTTCCATTCAGCACAATCCCGACTTTTTCCTGTGGCATCATCTGATTCGCTACAATATCCCCGGCCTGTCCCGTCAGCACCTGAGACAGTTCGGGCCCGAGTCCGCTCTTGAAAATCTGATCGATAAACTTCAGGGAGTCAAGGAATCCGGGGCTTTTCACCACCCATTTTCCATTCTCATACAGGCGGTCCTTTGTTCCGTACAACAGCATCTCAAACGTTTGCATGGTGGTCGCTTCTCCTGTTGCTTTCCCAACGTTGGCCCAGAACGGAGTTACCCCGGGCACCTTCTGCTTGATGGCCCGGGCGGCCGCCAAGACATCCTCCCATGTTTTCGGTTGCCACGGAACCGGCAAGCCCGCTTTTTTGAAAATGTTTGTATTATAATATAATCCGCGCGTATCCGTACTGTAAGGAACCCCGTAGATCTTGCCGTCTTCGGCCTTCATCCCCCGCTGGACGGGTTCGAAAAACTGATTCCATTCATCCCAACCGGACACATACCGGTCCAGGGGTTCCAGGTAGCCGGCCGCCGCGTCAGAGCTGATCATAAAGGTGTCCTCTGTCACCACTTCCGGTGCTGTAGCCGGGGACTTCATCGTCAGCGCCATCTTGGCGAAGAAATCGGCTTCGGATGCCTGAATGGGTACCAATTTGACCTTCACTCCGGGATGGGCTTTTTCAAATTCGGCCGCGCTTGATTTCAACCAATTTTCCAGCCCTTTATTTCCCGAGCCAAATTTCCGGTAAGCCACCTTAATCACTTTCCCGGAAGATGCATCACCGCCGGCTGCATCCTGGCTGCTGCAAGCACTCAGACTGAACGCCAACACACCTGAAAGGACAACAGCAAGACTTTTCTTCCAAATTGACACTGTCATGCCCCCTTGATCCTGTCCTATATTATTAAACTGAATTTAATAAGTATTGATTTTATTATGACATAGTATTGTAATCGTTTTCAATAATGAAATTAGATAAAAAAATCCGTCTTTTCTTTCACGCTTTTGTTCTTTATCCTAAACAGAAGGATTTTCCATCTTGGACGAAGTAATTTATTGCCTTGGGGATCAAAACTCTAATCTGAACGAAAATGGGAGGATATAAGAAGTTGTGGATTGGAATCACGATCATCCTGCTCGCCCTGGCCGGGATGCTTTTTCTCTTTTTCAAATATAATTTGGGCAAGGTATCTTTTTTTCTCGTATATTTGGGGAGTGGAATCCTGGTGGCGGTCGGAATCGCGATCGCAGATGCTGAGAGTAATCCACTCTCAGCCCTTCCCTCAAAAGAAATCATCCTGACGAAACAAGAACAGGAATTATATCAGGCGGTAGTGGGCAATGACCGGGCCAGAGTTGAACAGCTTTTGGCGAAGGGAGTGAGTCCCGATAAGCCCGGCAAAGAAGGAACCCCGCTTGAATATGCCGCTTTAACAGGCCGGCTGGAGATGGTGAACATTCTCTTGAAAGCCGGGGCCAAAGTCGACTCGGAACCGGCCAGAAACGTGAGCCCGTTGATGTTTGCATCAGTAAAGGGGCATCATGAAGTGGTGAAACTCTTGCTCGCCAAAGGGGCCAATCCGGATAAAAAGAGTATATCCGGACGCACATCCTTGTGGTTTGCAGCAGTCAACGGTCATGATGATGTGGTCCGCACTTTGCTTCAGGCCGAAGCAGACGTCGATGCGGCCGATTTCAAAGGATTTACTCCATTAATGGCGGCAGCCGCGTCCGGTCGTCATTCGACGATTCAAATCTTGTTGCAGGCAGGAGCTGACCTTCACGCCAAAGATAACTACGGCGAGACGGCTCTCGTCAAAGCCGCCGAACATAATCAAACCGGCATCATGCGATTGTTGATCTCAAAGGGGGCCGATGTCAACAGCAAAAACCGCTATGGAGAAACTCCGCTCATGGCCGCAGCGGCTGCCGGAAAAGTGGAAGCCATTCGATTGCTGGTCCAAGCAGGAGCCGAGCTCAATCATAAAAATAAAAACGGCTTGACCTCCCTCATGATCGCCGTTGTGGCCAATCAGCCGAAAGCGGTACAAGCATTGGTCGATGCGAAGGCGGATGTTCATATCAAGGACTGGGTTGGCGGCGATACAGCGCTCGATCTCGCCGATGAGTATGGCTTTTCACAAATCAAGCGAATCCTGATCCAAGCAGGAGTCAGCGAATCCCGGACAAGGGAGGATTATTAAACCTGGCAGGGATTGTTCACTTTCCCTGCCGGCTGCTTGTTTCGTTTGGCCCGTTTTCTCAGCTTTGCCAATTTCAAATAAAGAATGAACATGAACTCCTCCTTTTTGGGGTATTAAGACTATACTAAATTCTCCCTTCCTAATAGGAGGTTCATATGCCGCACTTGGCCTGTAATTATTCTCCGCAGCTGGTTTCATTGCTCGAGCAGCAACTTGCTCACGTTGATTGGATTAAGCTGAGCCGGTGGGATGTTTTTTGGGAGGAGTTCAAAGTGGCCAGACCCCTCCGGCCCATTCTGTTGCATTGTCTGCCCCATGCGGGAAGGCCTTCTTTTGAGGACACAGAGTGGGATGGGCTGAATGAAGCGCTGCACGCGTGCGGGTCACCCCATATCGCTTTGCATCTGATGTCTCTCCCGGCTGATTGGGAGACGCCCCCTTCGTCCGATGAAGTGATTATCGAGAGAATGATTGCCGGAGTGAAACTGTGGAAGGAAAAAATGACGGTCGAATTATTGGTTGAAAATGTGCCCTTTTACGGATTCCGGGGAACATGGCGCTGTGCCACCGATCCGGAAGTGATCCAGGAAGTTTGCCGCCAATGCGGGGTGGGGTTATTGCTGGACTTGGCTCATCTCCGTGTCGCGGCATGGCATCGCAAAGAAGATCCCATTTCTTATCTGCGGAAGATGCCGCTGGAAGCGGTAAAAGAAATCCACGTATCCGGCCCCGCCCGGGATGCGGTCGAAGGACTTCGCGACGGGCATTTGGAAATGGAGGAAGAGGACTACGATTTGCTCATCAAAGCACTGGAGATAACCAGGCCGTCTTTTGTTACTCTTGAATACGGCGGTACAGGCCCACACATGGAGTGGCGCAGTGACGCAGATGTGCTAAGACGGCAATTAATTCGTTTGCGTCAAATCGTCCAAGGCTGAAGCGGAAAAATTGACCCGTCTTTAGCATGGATTTCATCGAGGTAAGCCAGCGAAAAATGCTTGGAGTGATCGGTTCATCAGCCCTTAGGCAGGGCTGCTTTTTTTTTGCCATGATCACAGCACGTGAAAAGAAAACGGGGGGAATGTTTCCCCCCATCTGTTAACGACGGCTCATCATTTGTGAGGCCATCGCCACAAGGCGTTTCGTCATTTCCCCACCAACAGCTCCATTCGCACGGGCAGTTGTGTCCGGGCCAAGATCGACGTCAAACTCACGGGCAATCTCGTTCTTCATCTGATCAAGCGCCTCTGCTGCACCAGGTACAACGAGTTTGTTTCTTCTTGGCATCCTCATCAACTCCTTGGGATTTGTTGCAGGTGGAAACGCCTTGCCCTCTTAGTTTTACCACTGTTTTCGGTCTTAACCACAACAAAAAAGGGAGGCCCATGCTAAGAGCCTTCCTTGATCCGTTTCATGTCGCTTGTGCGATCTTCTTTTCCGGGTGTGCCATCTCTTTTTTCGTTCGTGCCCGGTCTCTTTTTAAGATCGGGGCCAAAAACTGACCCGTATACGATCCTTTCGTCGCGGCCACTTCTTCGGGAGTCCCGGTGGCGACAATCGTTCCGCCGCCGCTTCCTCCCTCGGGCCCCAGGTCGATAATATAATCAGCTGTTTTGATAACGTCGAGGTTATGCTCGATCACCAGTACCGTATCCCCGTTTTCCACCAGTCGCTGCAGCACTTTGAGCAGGCGGGCAATATCGTCGATGTGAAGACCTGTAGTCGGCTCATCCAGAATGTACAACGTGCGTCCGGTGCTTCGTTTATACAGCTCGGAAGCCAGTTTGACCCGTTGGGCCTCCCCGCCGGACATAGTGGTCGCCGGCTGGCCCAGTTTCATGTAGCCGAGGCCCACATCGTACAACGTTTGCAATTTCCGTTTGATGCGCGGGATGTTTTGGAAGAACTCCAATGCTTCTTCAACGGTCATCTCCAGCACATCGGAGACGTTTTTGCCTTTGTATTTAATTTCCAGCGTGTCGCGATTGTATCGTTTTCCTTTGCACTCTTCACAAGGAACATAAACATCCGGCAGGAAATGCATCTCAATCTTGATGATGCCGTCCCCCCGGCAGGCTTCGCAACGCCCGCCTTTCACGTTGAAGCTGAACCGGCCTTTTTGGTAACCGCGTACTTTGGCTTCCTGGGTGGAGGCAAACACTTCCCGGATGTCGTCAAAAACTCCCGTATAAGTAGCCGGATTGCTCCGGGGTGTCCGCCCGATCGGCGATTGGTCGATGCTGATGATTTTATCCAGATGTTCCGTGCCGGCGATTTTCTCGTGATTGCCGGGGATGGTTTTCGCCTTGTTCAATTCTCTGGCGAGTGCTTTTAAGATAATCTCATTCACGAGCGTGCTTTTTCCCGAGCCGGAAACGCCCGTTACACAGGTAAACACGCCGAGCGGAACGCGCACATCAATCTTGCGCAGATTGTTTTCGCTCGCTCCGTATACTTCCAGCCACTTCCCGTTGGGTTTTCTGCGCTCCGCCGGTATGGGGATAAATTTGCGCCCGCTCAAATACTGCCCGGTCAGCGAATTTTCATCGTTCATCACTTCCTGCGGTGTCCCGGCCGCCACCACCCGTCCGCCATGTGCACCGGCGCCCGGTCCGATGTCGATGATGTAATCACAGGCCAACATCGTGTCTTCATCGTGCTCCACCACGATCAGGGTATTTCCCAGATCACGCATTTTTTTCAGCGTGGCGATCAGCCGGTTGTTGTCCCGTTGATGAAGCCCGATACTGGGTTCGTCCAAGATGTACAAAACGCCCATCAAGCTGGAACCGATCTGGGTCGCCAGGCGGATGCGCTGGGCTTCCCCGCCGGAAAGCGTCCCTGCGGCCCGATGCAAAGTCAGATAGTCCAAGCCCACATTGACGAGGAATCCGAGCCGGCTTTTGATCTCCTTCAACACCTGTCGCGCAATCTGCATTTCTTTGTCCGAAAGGGTAAGTTCTTCAAAGAATTGAAGGGCCTCCCCAATGGACAGACGGGTGACGTAGTCGATGTTTTTGCCGCCCACCCGCACATGGAGCACTTCTTGTTTCAGGCGGGCCCCTTTACAGGTTGGGCACTCTTTGGTGCTCATATAGGCTTCCAGCTGTTCACGAATCAACTCCGAAGTGGTTTCCCGATAACGCCGGTTCAAGCTGTGGACAACCCCTTCAAAGAGAGCCTGGGTTTCCCGGGTGAGGCCCATATCGTTGGTATAACGGAACGGGAAACGCTCTTTGGAGCCGAACAGGATGAGGTTCTGTTCTTTTTTCGACAACTCTTCAAAGGGTTTGTTTATATCGATGCCGAAGTGGGAACATACGGCCTCCAACAGTTGAGGATAGTAATTGCTGGTCGATGACGCCCATGGTTCAATCGCCCCTTGAGCCAGCGAGAGCCCGGGGTTGGGAATGACCAGCTGAGGGTCGATCTCCATGCGGCTTCCCAGCCCGTCGCAGCTTGGACAGGCCCCAAACGGGCTGTTAAACGAGAACATCCGGGGAGAGAGCTCGTCGATGCTGAAACCGCACTGAGGGCATGCCAAGTTTTGGCTGAACAGCAGTTCTTCGCCGTCAATCACATCCACCAGCACTTCCCCGCCCGACAAGCCGAGTGCCGTCTCGATCGAATCGGACAAACGCGTTTCGATCCCGGGTTTGATCACGAGGCGATCCACGACGACTTCAATGGTGTGTTTCTTGTTTTTCTCCAGTTTGATCTCGTCGGAAAGATCCATGATTTCCCCGTCGATCCGCACCCGCACGTAACCCTGCCGCCCGATCTCCTGCAGCAATTTCACATGCTCCCCTTTGCGTCCTTTGACAACCGGCGCCATGATCTGAATCCGCGTGCGTTCCGGCAGCTCCAGGACGCGGTCCACCATCTGCTGCACGGTTTGCGAAGTGATTTCAATCCCGTGCTCCGGGCAATAAGCGTGTCCCACTCTGGCAAACAAGAGCCGCAGATAGTCATAGATTTCCGTTACCGTGCCCACGGTGGAACGCGGGTTGCGGCTGGTCGTTTTCTGGTCGATGGAGATCGCCGGAGACAAGCCTTCAATCACATCGACATCCGGCTTATCCATCTGGCCGAGAAACTGGCGGGCATAAGCAGACAGCGACTCCACATAACGCCGCTGTCCTTCGGCATAGATCGTATCAAAGGCCAAAGACGATTTGCCCGACCCGCTTAAGCCGGTGACGACGACAAACTTGTCCCGCGGAATCGTCACATCGATATCTTTTAAGTTGTGTACGCGTGCCCCGCGAATCACTATATTTTCTTGTGCCATGAAGGTTTATGCTCCCTCCGCTTTGAGTTCGATAATCATGTCACGCAGTTCCGCCGCACGCTCAAATCTGAGTTCCTTGGCTGCCGTTTTCATTTCTTTTTCCAGCTGTTCGATCAATTTTTGCCGTTCTTTTTTGGTCAGTTTCTTCGACTCGGTCTGAATCTTGTACTCGGCGGTATCTTCTGCCACTTTGGTCGCTTCGATCACATCGTGGACCTTCTTCTTCACCGTTTGCGGAGTAATCCCGTGCTTCCGGTTATACTCCGTCTGGATCCTCCGTCTCCGCTCTGTCTCATCGATGGCTTTCCGCATCGACTCCGTGATCGTATCGGCATACATGATCACTTCGCCGTTGGCATTGCGCGCGGCCCGCCCGATGGTCTGGATCAGGGAACGTTCGGCGCGCAGGAATCCTTCTTTGTCCGCATCCAGGATGGCTACCAGTGACACTTCCGGCAAATCCAATCCTTCGCGCAAAAGGTTGATCCCGATCAGCACGTCAAATTCACCCAGGCGCAGATCGCGCAAAATTTGCATCCGTTCAATCGTCTTGATGTCCGAATGGAGATAGCGCACTTTGATTCCCAGTTCTTTCAGATAGTCGGTCAGGTCTTCGGCCATCTTCTTGGTCAGAGTGGTGACCAGGACGCGTTCGTCACGGGCGATCCGCTTGTGAATCTCGCCGATGAGGTGGTCGATCTGCCCTTCAATCGGATGAACATGGATCAACGGATCGATCAGTCCTGTCGGCCGGATAATCTGTTCGACCACATCCGGGGCTTTTTCCAGCTCATATGGCCCCGGCGTTGCCGAGACAAAGATGATCTGATTGATCTTCTCTTCAAACTCGCTGAATTTAAGCGGCCGGTTATCCTTGGCTGAAGGCAGGCGGAAACCATGTTCTACCAACACATTTTTCCTTGCCTGGTCCCCGTTATACATCCCGTGAATCTGCGGGATGGTTACATGGGACTCGTCCACGATGATCAAAAAATCATCAGGAAAATAATCCAGCAGGGTATAGGGCGGTTCTCCCGGCTTTTTGCCCACCAGATGGCGGGAATAGTTCTCGATGCCGGAACAGAATCCCATCTCCCGCATCATCTCCATATCATAACGCGTCCGTTGTTCGAGACGCTGCGCTTCCAGCAGCTTGCCCTGGCTTCTCAACTCGGCCAGCCGTTCCTCCAGCTCTGCTTCAATGCTTTTTAAGGCCCGTTCCATTACCTCCGAACGGGTGACATAGTGGGACGCCGGGAAAACGGCCACATGTTCGCGCTCGCCCAAAATCTCCCCGGTAAGCACATCAATTTCCCGGATGCGTTCAATTTCATCCCCGAAAAATTCTACCCGCACCGCTTGTTCACTGCGGGAAACAGGAAAAATCTCCAGAACATCCCCGCGGACACGAAACGTCCCGCGCGTGAAATTCATATCATTGCGCTGGTATTGGATATCTACCAGTTTGCGCAGCACTTCGTTGCGGTCGCGCTCCATCCCGACCCGCAGCGATAACACCAGGTCCCGGTATTCGACCGGCGAACCCAAACCGTAGATGCAGGAAACACTGGCAACAATAATGACATCCCTGCGCTCAAACAGGGCACTGGTTGCCGAGTGGCGCAGTTTATCGATTTCGTCATTGATCGAGGCATCTTTCTCTATATAGGTATCCGTCGAAGGGATATAGGCTTCCGGTTGATAATAGTCGTAATAGCTCACAAAATATTCTACCGCGTTATGCGGGAAAAACTCTTTCAGCTCTCCGCACAATTGCGCGGCCAAGGTCTTGTTATGAGCGATCACCAGCGTCGGCTTATTGACGCGGGCAATCGTGTGAGCCATCGTGAAGGTTTTCCCCGTACCCGTCGCCCCCAGCAAGGTTTGGCACTTTTTTCCCTGTCTGATGCCTTCTACGAGCTGTTCGATGGCACGGGGCTGGTCACCCTGTGGCTGAAATTCCGAAACCAGTTGGAATTTGCGTTCCACGGTATCACCTCGTTTCCGTCATAGGACTTATTATATCATATCGTGATTCAACAAGGGAACGTAAGTTCCTTCCTCTTCATCCGACGCCTTTCCAATAAATTCTTTAAACATCAAGTGTTCCCTTTTGCGAAAATAAAAACATGCGAGGATGAAGGTTTCGCTTTTTAGATAAAAAAGCGTGAATCCGGCCAAACAGAAAATAAATCGCAGCTGAAGCCATCTGAGTGGCCCAAATCCCGGCGAATGATGATCCAACAGCCCCGCTATCCATCAGGTGCGCACGAAAACACACAACCCGATCCCATTGATCAAAGGGATCGGGTTACTTTGATATCATTTCAGCAAGAGAATATAGTTTGTGTTTTGAATGAAAAAAACGCAACACTTATACAGTTTTTCGTCAAATCCTTCAAAAGCTGCCCGGGAACGGTTTTATCGTTAAACCAGCCGGTAAACTCTTGCTTCGTACGGTTTCAACACCATGTTTTCAATCCGCTCTTCCGGGTCTGTGTCATAATTGCTGATCAGTAATTCTTTCTTCGTATATCTTAAATTGGACGGCAGCTCAAAAACCGGGTTGCCGCTGAAGAAGTTACAAATCACCAGTAGTTTTTGCTCTCCCAGTGTTCGTGTATAGGCATAGATTTGATCATGATCTTCCAAAATCAAATCATAAGTTCCGTAAACGATGATCTCATGCTGCTTCCGCAATTGAATCAGCTTCTTATAGTAATGGAAGACAGAGTTTTTATCTTGCAGTGCTTTCTTGACATTCACTTCTTTATAATTCGGATTAACGGCGATCCATGGCGTTCCCGACGTGAAACCGGCATGCTCCGAATCATCCCACTGGACGGGCGTGCGCGCATTGTCTCTTCCTTTTTTATAAATGGAGTCCATCACTTTTTCGATCTCTTCGCCGTTTTCGAATACTTTTTCCCGATACATATTCAACGTTTCTATATCTTTGTAGTCTTCGATGGAGGGAAAGCGTACATTGGTCATGCCGATCTCTTCGCCTTGATAAATATAGGGAGTTCCTTGCAGCATATGAAGAAAGGTCGCTAACATCTTGGCGGACTCTTCCAGGTAAGTCCGATCATCACCGAACCGGGAAACCATCCGGGGCTGATCATGGTTGTTTAAATACAGGCTGTTCCAACCTTTACCCTCCAATGACTTTTGCCATTTGCTCATCACGGCTTTTAAATCTTTGAGTCTCCAGGGTTTCACGTCCCATTTTCCGCCTGGTCCGGAGTCCAGCTCCATATGTTCGAACTGAAACACCATATGGACTTCATGCCGGTCTTCACCCGTATACAGAACGGCTTCCTCGGGTGTTACCCCCGGCATCTCGCCAACCGTCATGATGTCGTATTTTGAAAAGACTTCTTTGTGCATTTCCTGCAGGAATTCATGGATCCGAGGGCCGTTCATATAATATCTGCCGCCGGGAACATATTTCCTTCCTTCCGGATTGGGGGCATCCGGCAGTCCCGGTTCCTTTGAAATAAAATTGATGACGTCCATCCGAAATCCGTCAATCCCTTTATCCAACCACCATCTCATCATATCGTATAATTCCTGCCGGAGCTTCGGGTTTTCCCAGTTCAAATCCGGTTGTTTTTTCGAGAAAAGATGAAGATAGTATTCTCCGGTTGTCTCGTCGTACTGCCAGGCTGAACCGCCAAAACAGGATTCCCAGTTATTCGGTTCTTTTCCGTTTTTCCCCGGACGCCAGATATAATAATCCCGATACGGATTATCCTTGGATTTTCGCGATTCAACAAACCAGGGGTGTTCATCGGAACTGTGATTCACAACCAGATCCATGATCAACTTCATATCCCTTTTGTGAACTTCATGCAAAAGTGCTTCCCAATCTTCCATCGTGCCAAATTCATCCATGATCGATTGATAGTCACTGATATCATACCCGTTATCGTCATTGGGCGACTCATATACAGGGGAAAGCCAAATGATATCGATCCCAAGCTCCTTCAGGTAATCCAGTTTCGAAATAATCCCCCGCAAATCCCCGATTCCGTCCCCGTTACTGTCCATAAAACTGCGCGGGTAGATTTGATACACAACGCTTTCCTTCCACCATTTCCTCTCCATTCCATTCATCTCCTGCGTATGGTCTCTCTCTTCATCAAAATCCTCTTACTTGATGGCCCCTTTTGTCACCCCGCTGATCACCCATTTCTGGGCAAACAGATACACGATGACTAAAGGTGACAGGGCTAACAAGTAGGAGGCAAAGGCTGTATTGTAATCGGTGGAAAACTGTCCCTGGAAGATATACTGCTTCAGAGGCAGCGTCGCCATTTCCGGATCGTTTAAAATGATCAACGGCAGCATAAAGTCATTCCACGCCCAAAGGCATGTGAGAATTCCGACCGTTGCATTCATTGGAGACAAGAGCGGGAAGATGACCTTCCAAAAAACTCCCCATGCGGAGGCGCCGTCCACAATGGCCGCCTCTTCCAATTCCCGCGGAATGGAACGGATGTACCCTACATAGATAAAGATGTTCAATGACAACCCGTACACGATGTACAAAACGGAAAGTCCAAACAGGTTGTTCATCCCGAGCGCTGACGTCTCCTTGACAATCGGAAGCATGATCAAAGGAAACGGAATAAACATGGCGCTGATCAAGTAGTAGTACAAGGATTTAAAGAATGTTTTGTCCATATTCCGGGCAATCGCATAGGCGACCATCGAGTTGGTCAAAATCGTGAAAACGACCGCAATAACGGTGACAAACGCACTGTTTTGAAATGCCTGGAAGAAGTTTGTCATTTCAATGGCTCTCATGAAGTTTTCCAAATGAAATTCCTTAGGAAGGCCGAGGATGGAATTTGCCAGCTCTTCCGGGCTCTTGAGTGCTACGGCAATCGCCAAATACAAAGGAAACAGAATGAGCAGGGAACCAAGTGCAATGGGAACGGTGACAGCCCAGTTGGTTTTGTTCTTCATTACATTTCCATCTCCCGTTTTTGCAGGAATTTAAGTTGAATGAACGTGAGCACGACAATGATGAACAGGAAAATCACGGCGTTCGCTGATTGATAAGCAAATTCTCCGCCTGTAAACCCTCCTTGATAAATCAATACAGCAATAGATTCTGTGGCTCTCCCCGGCCCTCCGCCTGTCATGGCGACCACATGGTCAAACACATTCATATTATTTTTCATCGCCAGTACCATATTGATGGTGAAAAACGGAGCGATCAGCGGAAATGTAATCGTCCAAAACTCTTTCCATTTCGTGGCTCCGTCCAGGCTTGCCGCTTCGTACAAATCAGATGGAATCGTCTGAAGACCGGCCAGATACAAAATGGTATTGAAGGCAACGGATTGCCAAACGGCCACGATCACAATTCCAATCCATGCCAGGTTCTCGTTTCCGAGAATATTGGATTTCAGGAATTCGATCCCCATCTTTTCTGCAACATCCGGAATCACATGCCCAAAGATATAGTTGAAAATGAAACCCACAATCAAAATGCTGAGTATATTGGGCAGGAAATAAACAGCCCGGAAAAAATTGCGGAACTTGATTTTTGCATTGAGTCCCAGAGCAATGATCAAACTCAAGGCATTTACCAGAATCGTCGTGAGAACGGCGTACTTAAAAGTAAAAATGTAGGCATTCAGCACATTTTCGTCCTTGAATATATTTACATAGTTTTTGAAACCAACGAACTCATAGGTTGGGCTGAAGCCGTTCCAGTTTGTAAGCGAATAATAGACTCCCTGGATGGCTGGAAATGTGTGAAAGGCGAAGAACAAGAGCACCGCAGGGATCGTCATTAAATAAAAGGCGGTGTTGCGTTTGCTCATTGGTTGCACTCCCCGGTTTAAAGCTTGATTGTGGTTATGGCAACGGTTGGCCGCTTCGGGAGAAATCATCTCTTATTAAGGGAGATTGGCCGGTCAGCCAATCCCCCCTCACGGTTACTTTCGTTCTTGAACTTTATTCCATTCGGTGTCCAAAGTTTTCAGGTATTCATCCATATCTTTCTTTTGCAGGAATCCTTGGACAATCTTATCCACTTTCATCGCGGACGGAATATAGTGGTCAGCAAAATCAACCAGCAACCCTTTTTGGAAGCTCTCCTTCAGGTCGGAAACACTCGGGTCATCTTGCGTGACACCTTTTACGGAAGAGAATACCTTTTGCTCATCAATGTAGAACTTTACATTTTCCGGCTTCAACAGGAAATCGATGAATTTTTTCGACTCTTCTTTATGCTGGGTGGCAGCGGACAGGGTGAGCAAGGTATCCACACCGGAGACGAGTTTGTTCTTCGCAGTGTCATTGCTTGCGGGAAATGGGAAAGTACCGATTTCTATGTTTGGATTTGCTTTTTTAATTTCCGGAATGGCCCATATTCCTTGCAGATACATCACGGACTCACCTTTGGCAAAGGCAGCGTTTCCATCGCTGTACCCTTTTCCAAAGTTGTCTTTGGTTCCGTATTCCAACAGTTTTAACTGCTTTTCAGCAACTTCCCGGTACGCCTGCCGGAATGTTGTTTTTCCTGACTCTCGGTCCTTGAAGAACTGATCCCCGGGAAGGTTGGAAGCAAGCGCATTAAACGGAATCAATGTTGTCCAGGAATCTTTATAAGTATGGTAGAACGGAATCTTTCCCGCAGCTTTGATTTTGTCCGCGACAGCGATGAATTCATCCCATGTTTTGGGAACCGTTAATCCCAGTTCCTTAAAGAGTGCCTTGTTATAAAGAACTCCGTTCGCGTTTGCGGAATATGGAATGCCGTGCACTTCCTTCAGACCCGTCAGATTTTTGATCATATCCACATAAGCGGGTTGGATGTTTTGAAGCTGGGGATCATTTGAGAAATCAGCGAAAATGCCGTTTTTAGCCAACTCCACAAAGGTGGCGTTTAAACCCGAGCCAATGACATCCGGAACGTCATTTTTCGCGATTCGCGTTTTTAAAACAGTTTCTGCATCGGGCGGGGTGGACACGACCACGTCAATCGTCGGGTTTTCCTTTTCAAATTTCTCAGCGAGCTTTTCAAAAGTTGACTTGGCTTCCGGTTTGTTTTGGAAAAATTCGATTTTTACTTTGCCCGATTCCGACGAACTGCATCCTGCCAGGAGTGATGCGGGCAGCAAAGCGGCTAACATCAGTGAAATCAGCTTTTTCATTTGAAGTCCCCTTCCTGTTTACATTTCTCTTGATTTTGATGGAGAAGTGTCAAGCTCATTTTGCTGATCTATCAAAGCAACAAGCTGTTGATAGCCTTAACGTAAACGTTTACGTTAAAACGAAAAATAAAGAGACTCAGGATAATTGCGCCACGGATTGACGTTCGATAATCGTATGGGGCATGATCCTGCTTTCCACTCTGGTACCCGTTTCAATCATGGTAAGCAGCATTTCGGCGGCCAATTTTCCCATCTCAAAAAGAGGTTGGGCAACTGTCGTGAGTGGCGGAACGGACATTTCGGCAATTTGCAGATTGTCATATCCGATGACAGATAAATGGTCCGGAACTTTGATGCCATGCTGGTAGGCGACATTGATTGCACCGGCGGCCATTTCGTCGCTGGCGGCAAAAACCGCGCTAAACTCAGCTTTAGTTTGCAATAGTTTTTCCATGGCGATCCGTCCGCTGCGGTACCCGAAATCTCCAAAGACGAGGAGGTTCTTTTGAAACGGAATTCCATAATCCCCGAGTGCTTCCCTATATCCCTCAATCCTCGGTGTACCGGCGATGGGATCCTCTTCAGTACCGCTGATCATCGCGATTTTTCGGTGACCTTTTTTTATTAAATATTCGGTTGCACTATATGCGGCCTGCTTGTCATCCACCTTTACAAATGGGAACGGATACCTGACAGATGATGTAGCGAGCAAGACAACCGGAATATTCATCATCGTTAGGGCATTGTAATACTCTTCCTTCATCACCTCACTGGTAAAAATGATTCCGTCCACCTGTTTTTCCCGTAACACCTGCAAATATTTCATTGTTCGTTTCCCATCTTCGTCCGTATTGCAGACGATTACACTGTGATCACGTTCATGGGCCGTATGCTCGATTCCGTGGAGAACTCCCGAAGAAAACATACTGGACACGCTCGGAAAAAGAACGCCAATCGTTTGCGTACGTTTGTTGATCAGCCCTCGGGCGATCGCATTGGGTTGGTATCCCATTTCCTCAATGACTTGCAATACTTTTTTCTTGGTTTTTTCTGAATAACCCGGCTGATTATTGAGCACGCGTGAAACCGTTGCCACCGATACATTTGCTTTTTTGGCTACGTCTTTGATTGTTGGACCCATCTGAATTCCTTCCCAGTTTTTAATATAACGTAAACGTTTACTATAAATATATGAATCTATGTAAACGTTGTCAATAAATTTTTCAAGGCGGAAGAATTGGCAACTATCGATCCTGTAAAACAACAAACGGTCAGACTTGTGAGAGAGAAAAAAACCTCACTCGTCTGACGCGTTATTCACCCCGCCGCTTACCGCTTATGGAAGCGGGAGACTTCTGACGCAAGGATGTTGACCGGTTCAGGAGTATGAGTTACCTGATTCAGGACCTATGGTTGTCATTGCGGTTGTGTTTCATAGATCAGCAAGAACGCGTAATCGTCTCTGGAACAGCTTGACCACTCCCCATGCCTAAAGGCAGGGGATTCTTGGGTAATCTCCCGCAACCGGGAGAAATAGACCAAGCTCAAACCGTGGGCCCCACGGCGATGAATCTTAAACTATCTAATTGAGGGAACAAAAAAAGCAAAAGATGGTCAGGCTTGCGAGAGGGGGAAAACCATCCCCTCCCTCGCCTGACGCTCGCTCTCATCCCCATAGCTGAAGCCAGGGGTTTTCTCGCTCGCAAAGATATAACGATGCCTGGTCAGCCGTCTTTCTGTCCGGTTCTTTTCCACCGAAAATCTGTTTAAGTCACTTCCCTCTGTTTTGCTTCCTGCTTACTTCTCTCCACCGGAATCGCCCCCACAATCCCCAGATGGCCGGGGTCTTCTTCGCCAAGAATCCTGTGCATCATATGGCGGTCCAATCGCTCATCCAATACTTCCAGTTTGCAGAAGGCGGCTTTGGCAGCTCTGTTTTGCAAATCTTCCATGGTGCGGATCCGAAAACCATTGAAATATTGGACAATATGTCCCGGTTTGATCCCCATCGCCGCCGCCGGAGAATCCGGGAGAACAGCCAGTACCCGCAAACCTCGTTCATCTGAAACAAAAAGAGACTCTTTTCTTCTTTCCAGCCAACGTCCCCATTGGTAGATCCATTCATGCCCGGCTACCGCAAAAAAAGCTGCCACCCACAGCACGACTTCCCGTTTTTCCGCCAGGACCATCAAACCGCACAGAAGGATGCCATAGAGAAACACAAAGGTAGAACCGAGTCTTTTTTGTTGTTTGACCGGTTTGGAGACATTCACTCTGGCAAACGAGAGGAAAACGGGAAAAAACAGCCAACTTCCATCTCCAACCGACAGCAATGGAACCGGCCAGCCCTTTTTCAGCAGAAAACCGCACACCGCTCTTCCGCTTCGATGTCTCATCTGAATCGGCAACACTCCGTGCTCCCCGTCAGCGCGGATCAAGGCCCATTCCAGCAAATGGAGCGCCCCCGCCATCCAAAGCCAATGGAGCTCGGAAAATTGGATGAGAGAGAGCCAAAGCTTGTCCCATGGTGCGGAAACAGGTATCTTTTCAAGCTGTTCCGCTGCCAAGCTTGCCAGTGAAAGAATCCCGGCTGAATAAGAGAGGCAGGCGAAGCGCAATCCCAAACACGACAAGAGCAGAGTGACCGACCAGATCCAGATCAGATCTTGACGCACCACCAGCCAATTCATCAGATCAATCACCAGCGAAAAGAGCAATCCAACCGCTGTTCCGAGTGCCCAGGTTCTCAGGACCAGTGAAGCCGGCGACTCTAAACGCTGGCCAAATCTTTTCTTTTCCATGCGGCCGAGCCAATAAGTTTGAAATAGGGGGAGAAGATAGGCGGGCACCAGCCACGGACTGAAGGCGAACGCCCATCTTTCACTTACGAAGCTGAGGGCATCGTTCCAAAACGAAAACAATCGTTTTTCCTCCCATCGAATCCGGATTTCAAGCTGAACCACTTTGTCATGCGAGGGCCTCATTTTTCTCAAACCGATTACCGGCACAATACACAAGGTATATTTTAACATTTTTGGAATATTCAATCCATATTTATTTTTGAACAGCTGACCAGCTTTGGACATAAAAAAAAAGCCCGGGCAGTACCCGGACTGTTGATGCACGCTTTTATTATTTTACGTTTTTCTTCAGCACTTGGATGGCCACTTGCAGTTGGACATCATTTTTCGGCTGTCTCAACATTTCTCCAAAGGCTTTCCGCAATTGGTCTGCGGTGGCGGTATCCAGTTGTCCGCTCGTCGGCAAATTCTTGGTTTTTTGGAACGCTTTGACCGCCAATTGGGTCTGGCTGTCAAAATATCCGTCTTTTCTTCCCGGATTAAAACCGAGGGCATCCAGAACGATTTGCATGTTTTTCACTTCAACCGAGTTGGTATCCAGTTTGAGCGGTGTTGAGGGTTGCGGCGGGATGGCATAGACATAATCCGGAAGCTTCACCGGATAGTCGGGTTTAATTCCTTTGCTTCCTCCCCGCTGGTCCACCCAATTTCCGTTGGGAGTGAGCCATTTTGCCATCGTCAGCTTGATATTGCTCCCATCCTCAAAATCTTCCGCAGACTGGACCGTTCCTTTACCAAAGGTTGTTTCCCCGACAAGAGGATATCCGGCCGCTTCTTTAAGGGCCGCGGCTAAAATCTCCGAAGCGCTGGCACTGCCTTTATCGATGAGAACCGTAATGGGGTAGGGTTTTCTTTTGTCCAGTTTGGATTGGTGCTTGGTGCGGTTCCCTTTTTTGTCTTCGGTCATCATCACCGTTTTGTTCCCCGGAACCAGCTGATCACAAATCTTTAGGACAACTGGCAGCAGTCCGCCGGGGTTGCCGCGGACATCGATGACGAGTCCTTTCATACCTTGCTGTTCGAGCTTTTTCAGCTCTTTTTCAAAGTCCTCCGCCGTATTTTCGGAGAACTGGGAGATTGTGATGCGGCCCAACTGTTCCGGCAACATTTCTGCTTCAACTGTGGCAAGTGATATTTCATCGCGAACCACGGAGATGTGAAGGATATCGCGAACCCCCGGGCGCACGATTTCCAGGTTGGCTTTGGTTCCTTTGGGGCCGCGGATCTTGCTGACCGCTTTGGTCAGATCCAATCCTTCCAGGCTTTCCCCGTTCACTTTAATCACTTGATCCTCCGGACGGAGTCCCGCTTTTTCCGCAGGGGATCCTTTGATCGGAGAGACGATGGTAAGTCTGCCGTTTTTCATCGTCACTTCCGCACCGATCCCTGTAAAAGAGGATTTCAGGTCTTCCTTGAACTGGCCGGCCTGTTTTGGATCCATGTAAGCGGAATAAGGGTCCCCGAGAGCTTCGACCATCCCCTGGATCGCGCCGTCAATCAACTGCTCGTCGCTGACGTTGTGAACGTAGTTGGATTTGATCAAACTGTAGGCTTTCTTTAATTTGCTGGCATACTGGTCAAACCCGGCTGCACCCTGGCCGGAAGTAAAATTGCCTGACTCCAGTGTTCCTTTCCCTGACAGCTGATCCAGAACGCCTCCGTCACCTACCAACAGCGCCGTTGCCAAACTGCTGAATACCATAGAGACAATCACGAAAAATGCAACTGTTCGACCGCGAAAGTTCACGTAGACACCACCTTTTGACCGACACCCGCCACACCGAATCGCGAAGATGAGACTTGTACATACCTCAATCTATGTTAAGAGTTGGAAAAATAGTCATCCATTTTGAAAATGACCGGACATCCTTACCTGAGCCAGCTTTTTGGATTGACGGCCGGAGGATTGTCCCCGTACCCGTAACGCACCTCAAAATGCAAATGAGGACCCGTGGATAAGCCGTTATTACCGATGGAGCTGATTTGCTCACCGGCATAAACCTGTTGTCCAACCCGCACTTTCACTTGATAAGGATAACTGTGCGCATAACGGGTAAACACTCTTTTACCATTTTTATTCCCATGATAGATGGTGATCAGCCATCCGTATCCGCTGGAAGACCTGCTGGAAACCACTACACCGTCTGCCGCCGCATAGATGGGGGTTCCGACCGGACCCGCATAATCGATCCCTTCATGCATTCTTCCAACGCCGGTTACCGGATGGACGCGATATCCGTACCCTGAACTTTCCCTTACCTTTGCCGGCCGGATCATCGGGCCTGTATAAGGGAAAGTCAATTTTCCGCTGCGCCACTCTTCCAGGTTGATTTCAATCAATTCATCTTCATAGTACTCTTCGGTCGCGTGGATTTTTTGCAAATTGGACTTGTCCTTCTTCATCTCTTCCATGAGTTTATTAAAAGCATCATGTGCTTTTTTGATCTCTTCCTGCTGCTTGGCGATCAATTGATCATATTTTTTCTTCTGTTCTTCAACTTCTCTCACTTTTTCCATCCGCTTTTGAAACAATGCATAATCTTGTTTGATAAAAAGACGCGCATATTCAAAGCGGGTGAGAAAATCATTGAATGAATCGGCTGCCAATACATTGGCCATATAGTTCATTTCGCCCTTTTGATAAAGAAAACGGAGCCGTTGCTTGAATACCTTATTGACTTCTTCCGCTTCATCCATTCGCTTCTTTAATTCCAATTGAACAGGCTCGACCTGTTTCTCGATCTTTTTCACTTCTTCTTGTGCTTCTCTGATCGTTTGCTCATACTTTTGCATTTCGGCATTCTTTTGGCTGATTTGGTCCAAAATATCCGCTTTCTTTTCGCGAATCTCTTTTACCTTTTCCCTGACATTCTCTGCGGATGCCCCGTGAAAAGGAAGCCCTGCAACGAGGAGAGCAGCGGCAAGGGTGCACGCGATTGCTCTGTTTTTCATGCTTGTGATGTACCCTCCCAACTTTCTCTGCCAATGACATCCATTTGAATGATCACTCTCAAGCATCTACCTACTATCCTAACATAGTGAACACAGCCTCTCCTTAAAAAAAGGCTGTTAATTCTTTCCCTTTATCATTAAAGGGAGCGGGGTTACCCATTCTGCGCCCGACTCACACAAAAGTGAGCCGATCCGGTTCCTCCAGGGGACGGCGAGCAACCAGACCGACTCTTTCGCCCAAGTCATCGTTCAAACACACTGCCTACCGGACAGAACCTACTGCAGATAAGGCATCGGGTCTACTGGATTCCCGTTTTTATGTACCTCAAAATGGAGGTGAGGACCTGTGGAACGCCCATTGTTGCCGATTGAAGCGATTCGTTGCCCTTTTCTGACCCTTTGTCCCAGACTTACCGTCACAGATGAGCGGTACATATGAGCGTAAAGGGTAGAGAGGCCGTTTCCATGGTTAATCACGATATAGTAACCATAACCGTCAGGATCCGATTTCATCAGTGAAACCGTTCCGGAGTCAGCGGCGTAAATCGGCGTACCGATATCATTGGCAATATCGATCCCTTCGTGCATGCGGCCGTTTCGCCAGCCATATGGCGAGGTCATCCGGCCATTTGCCGGCCACATCAATTCTCCTGTTCCGGTTCCGCTGTATCTCCCGCTCGCTTCTCTGACTAAGCGGTTCTTTTCTTCAATCGCTTCTCTCGTCAGTTCTTCTTGATGCTCAAGATGTTTCAGGTTTTGATTTTTCTCGCTTACACTCTTTACCAACTTCTGGTATTCGTTGCGGGCTGCTTCCAGGTAAGGCGCCTGTTTTTGCTTTTCCTTTTCAATCGCCGCTTTTTCTTTTTCGATTTTCCGTTTAATGTTTATATAGTTATCCAGGATTGCTTTTTCCTGTTTGACAATGATGCGCACGGTTTCAAACCTGGCGAGAAATTCGCTGAAAGTCTCCGCCTCCAGCAGTCTTACCGTATAATCCATCTGTCCTTCCTGATACATGCGGACAAGGATTTTCTTAAACTTGCTTTCCTGTTTTTCCAGCATTTTTTGATTCTCTGCCAGCGATTGGGTGTATTTGGCGATTTGCTGGTCATAGGAATCTACTTTTTTCTCCAAATCTTGCAGCTTTTTCTTTTGCTCGTTGAGTGCGGATCGGGCCTGATTGAGATCAGCCTTCGCTTTCGTTTTGTCTTCCTGAATCTGTTTCAGCTTCGATTCCGGATTGGACCCGGCGGCAAAGATCGATTCAACCGTCCATGTGCTGAATGCCAGACTTGCGGCCAACACTGCAACGAGGATTTTCCGTTTCACTTTGTCCGAATCTCCTCCCGTTCGGTTGGGTTTGTTCTTTTATCATCGGAAGTACGACATGGGATCGACCGGAGTTCCGCTTTTATGAACTTCAAAATGCAAGTGGGGACCGGTAGACCGGCCATTGTTGCCCACAGCGGCAATCACTTGCCCCCGCTCCACTTTTTGCCCCTTTTTCACCTTGACGGTTTGCGCGTACATATGAGCATAAAGGGTGGACAGACCGTCTCCGTGATAAATGACCACGATATAGCCATATCCGTCAGAAGGGCGGGATTCAATCACTTCTCCGGGGGCGGCTGCTTTGATCGGAGTTCCAAGACCGGCGGCAATATCAATTCCTTCATGCATCCGATAGGTATGACTGATCGGATGATACCGCTTGCCAAACGGTGACGTCAGCACTCCTCCGTCGACCGGCCAATAGAACTTTCCACCCGTATAGGCGACGATCGTTTTGCCGGACAGCTCGTCCCGGATTTCACGTTCCCTCGCTTCCCGGGCAGCTGTGGCTACCAGGGCAGCCACTTCCCGGCGCGCTTTCTCATTTTCTTCTTCCAACTCGCTCAAATCGGCATCCAGGGAAGCCAATGCACTTTCATGTTGTTTCAGCTGCGCCTCCAGCTTCCGGTACAGCTGGTCCGCTTTTGCCTTCTCCTGCTTCTGCAAGGCCAGATCGCTTTCCAATTCCTGTTGTGCGGCAAGCAGGCGCTTGCGATCGTTTTGATATCCTTCGATCACGTGGTTGTCCGCTCTGTTGAGCATGTAAATATAATCCAAACGGCCTAAAAAATCGGCAAACGAAGAGGATTGGAGCAAGGTCTCCAGATAAAACATCTTCCCTTGCAGATAGATGCTGCGGAGCCGCTGGTTAAAGATTTCCCTCCGCTGTTCGATCTGCTGTTCGATCCCTTTGATCTTCCGCTCGCCTTGCTCCGCCTTTTGCTCCAGCTCATACACCTTTTTATCGTACGCTTGCAATTTGCTTTTCAGTGCTTCGATGTTGGCCAGCGCATCCTGTTGTTCTTGTTCGGTACGCTTTTTCTTTTTTTCCAGCTGCAAAATCTGCTTGTCTCTTGCCCGGATCGCTTCTTTTTTCTGTTCAATGCCAGCGTCATTCGGTTCCGCTGAGGCGATTCCAGCGGTAGGTAACGGCAAAATCAAAGACAAAATCAACGTTACAGCCAGGACATTCCGCTTCACGAATACCCTCCTTGTATAGGGGCTTCTTAAATCTTCAGGAAGCGACGCACCGAAATCATGCTGCCCAGCATACCAATCGCCGCACCGAGAGCAAAGATGCTTAACGATACATTGATCCCGAGAGAGAGCATCGGCATCAATTTCAGGATGGCGTATTGTTCACCAGCACCAAGGCTCGTCAATGCTGCCTGGTATAACACTAATACCAATGTTGTAGGCACGATCGCCCCTACCACTCCGATAAAGGCACCTTCGATAAAGAACGGCCAGCGGATAAACCAGTTGCTTGCCCCTACCAGCCGCATAATCTCAATCTCCTGCCGGCGTGCGATAATGGTCAACTTAATGGTGTTGGAGATGAGGAACGCGGCCAGAGTTGCCAGCCCCAGACCGAAGATGAGGACAACGTTTCTCACCCAACCGGAAAAGTTTAACAGGCGGTCGGTGACAGCTTCGCCGTAATCCACCCGTTCGATTCCATTTGGAAAGTTGTCCAGCTCCTTCGCCAATTCCTCTGTCTGCTGGGGATCTTTCGGCTGTACCTCAATCACATCCGGGAACGGATTTTTATCCCCTTCCAGGCCGGCAAAAAACTCTTCCCCGTCCTCGCCCCAGGCTTCTTTCATTATTTTCAAGCCCTGTTCCTTTGGAACCAGTTTCGCTTCTTTTACTTTGGGGAGAGCTTTAATGTTTTTTAACAATTCATCCTGTTGCTGCGGCGTCAGTTGAGGGACGAGCGAGGCCCGGATCGCCACCTGCTTGTCCAGTTCATGCGTCATATAGCGGATATTGAACGCGAACACGAGAAAAATCCCGAAGATAAACAAAGTTACGGCAACGGCGCTGATGGCCGCAAAGCTCATCCAGGCGTTTCTTCTTACGCCGCGGTAAGCTTCACGAAAGTGGCGAATCATCGTATCAATCTTCATATCCGTATTCGCCCCCTTCCTCATCTCTGACGATAATGCCCTGCTCAATCGCGATGACCCGCTGACGCAGGGTGTTCACGATCTCTTTGTTGTGGGTAGCCATGACAATGGTGGTTCCCCGTTTATTGATCTCTTCCAGCAAATACATGATATCCCAGGAATTTTCCGGATCCAGGTTTCCTGTAGGCTCGTCTGCGATCAAAAAGCTCGGATTATTTACAATTGCGCGTGCAATGGCCACACGCTGCTGCTCCCCTCCGGAAAGCTGGGATGGATAAGCAAACATGCGGTCCGAGAGCCCCACCAGTTCCAGAACTTCTTCCACTCTCGGCCGAATTTTTCTTCTCGGTGTTTCAATCGCTTCTAATGCAAAGGCTACGTTGTCGTAGGCCGTCATATTCAACAGCTTGAAATCTTGGAACACAACCCCGATTTTCCGCCTGACATGGGGAATTTTCCAGTCACGCACCCGTTTTACGTTGACACCGTTGATCAGCACGACTCCGTGGGTCGGCTTTTCTTCACGGTACATTAATTTGATAAACGTACTCTTACCCGCTCCGCTGGGACCTACGATGTACACGAACTCTCCCCGGTCAATCTTCACATTGATTCCGCGAAGAGCTTCTACGCCGTTATCGTAGACCTTCCAGACATCATGCATCTCAATCACAGAATCACCTTCCAGGATTTTTATGCTGATTTCGTTCTATCTCTCTGTAGTTATACATAGTAGCAAAAAGTAAGATTATCTTCATCCCGTCCAGAAGGAAAAAGCTGATGAGATACGTCTTCTCTTAACTCCATATAAACCCTTTTCCTATTATAACATCAATCTTCTGTTTTCCTAGGTTTATATTTTTTTTAAAATCTGCACCCGGTCAAAAGAAAAAGCCCCCATGGCCGTCTGCCAGTGAGGGACATTTACGTTCAGTATACGATCGATAGCCAGGATAAGGTTTCATCCATTTTCTTCTTTTTCTCCGAAAGTGTTTTCAGGACTTGGTTTTTAGCCGTTCCACCCAGGCTTATTCTCGCTTCCACCACCTGTTCGCAGGCAATTTTATCATAGACATCTTGCTCAATCAGCTTGGAGAAACGTTGAAACTCATCCAGGGTGCAACCGGCAAGATATTTGTCCTGTTCGATACAGTACAGGACCAGCTTTCCAACCACCTCATGGGCTTCCCGAAAGGAGAGTCCTTTATTCACCAGGTAATCGGCCAAATCAGTGGCGTTGGAAAAGCCGGACTCCGCATTCTTCTTCATTTGTTCCTTGTTCACTTTCATCGTCTGCAACATGGGAGCCATGATGGAAAGGGCCCCTGTCAATGTTTTGACCGTGTCAAAGACTCCCTCTTTGTCTTCTTGCAAATCTTTATTGTAGGTAAGAGGTAAAGCCTTCAACGTGGTGAGAAGGCCGATGAGATGGCCGAATACCCTCCCGGTTTTGCCGCGGATCAGCTCGGGAATATCCGGATTTTTTTTCTGCGGCATCATGCTGCTGCCTGTGCAAAAGGCATCATCGAGCACAATATAGTTAAACTCTTCGCTTGTCCATAGAATCAGCTCTTCCGACAAACGGGAGAGATGAACCATGATCAATGAACAGATGGATAAAAACTCAACCAGATAATCGCGGTCGCTGACCGCATCCATGCTGTTGTCATAGATTCGGTCGAAGCCGAGATGTTTGGCCACCATGTGGCGGTCGGTGGGAAAGGTGGTTCCCGCGATCGCTCCCGCCCCGAGCGGGCAAGTGTTCACTCTTTTGTAACTGTCGATCAAACGTTCAATATCCCGTTCAAACATCGAAACGTATGCGAGCAGATGGTGGGCGAAACGGACGGGCTGCGCGCGCTGCAGATGTGTGTATCCGGGAAGGATGGTATCGACGTGTTGTTCCGCCTGCTCGATGAGAACCCGCTGCAGTTGGGTGAGCAGACGCACCATTTCCACTGTCTGTTTTCTGACATAGAGGTGCATATCGACAGCAACCTGGTCGTTCCTGCTGCGTCCGGTATGAAGCTTTCCGCCAACGGGCCCGATCTCCTCAATCAACAGCTTTTCGATGTTCATATGAATATCTTCATTTTCGATCGAAAACTCTATTTCCCCGGCGCGGATTTTCTGCAGAATTTTTTCCAGGCCTTCGATGATCTGATCGGCTTCACTTTGGGAAAGAACGCCGCATGCCCCCAGCATGGTGACATGCGCGATGCTCCCCTGGATATCTTCTTCCGCCAATTCCTGATCAAAGGTGATGGAGGCATTGTATTCTTCAACCAACCGGTTGGTCGGCTTGGTAAACCGCCCGCCCCAGAGTTTCATGTTGCTCCTCCTTTTCCGCATGCACTTCTGCATAAATATGCGTGGGCAATCCCCACAACTTGATAAATCCGACCGCCGCCTGGTGATCAAATGTATCGTCCGCGGTATAAGTGGCCAACTGCTCATTGTACAGGGAAAATGCCGATTCTCTTCCGGTTACGGTGGCGTGACCTTTAAACAAACGAACACGCACTTTGCCGGAAACATATTTTTGCGTTTCATCAATGAATGCATCCAGCGCTTTTTTGAGAGGAGAGAACCACAAGCCGTCATAGGTGAGCTGGGCCCATTTCTGCTCAATGACCGGCTTGAACTGGGCGATGTCGCGGGTCTGGGTCAAAAATTCCAGCTCACGGTGCGCGGTGATCAAAGTAACCGCCGCCGGGCATTCATAAACTTCTCTCGACTTGATGCCGACAAGTCGGTTCTCTACATGGTCAATCCTGCCCACTCCATGCTCACCGGCGATTTGATTCAATTTGCTGACCAGCTGGTGAAACGGCATTTCTTCACCATTGAGGTGAGTGGGAATTCCCTCCTTAAATGTCAACTCGATTTCCGTCGGGATGTCCGGCGTCTCCGCTACGGGTTTCGTCCATTCATAAGCCCCCTCCGGCGGAGCGGCCCACGGATTTTCCAGTTCTCCGCACTCACAGCTCCTTCCCCAGAGATTTTGATCAATGCTGTAGGGGTTATCCAGATCTACCGGAATGGGGATGTTGTGCTGTTTGGCATAGGCGATCTCTTCTTCACGGGACATCGCCCATTCACGGACGGGAGCCACCACCTGAAGGTCGGGCTTCAGCGCTTTGACCGACACCTCAAAACGCACCTGGTCATTCCCTTTCCCCGTGCACCCATGCGCGACCGCCACAGCCCCTTCTTCTTTGGCCACCTGAACCAAGACTTGCGAAATCAGCGGACGGGACAGGGCTGACACCAACGGATACTTGCCCTCATACATCGCGTTTGCTTTGAGCGCCGGAGCGAGAAATTGGTTGGCAAACCACTCTTTTGCATCGACGACGACCGATTTGACCGCCCCCACCCGGAGAGCCTTTTGCCTGATAAAATCCAAATCCTTTCCTTCCCCCACATCAAGGGCAACGGCGATCACATCAAAGCCGTATTTCTCACTCAACCATTTGATCGCGACAGATGTATCTAAACCACCGGAATAAGCCAGCACAATTTTTTGTTTATCCATTTTAAAACCTCCGTACTAATAAAAATTCATTCATATGAATTATTATACATATTATGCACAAAAAGTCTACCCCCGATTTAGCGGAAACCACATTTTATGCAAGCTTTTTTCAACGACCGACGGAAATCTCCGTTTCTGACCGTGAATTTGTTGCCGTAAGCGGTTATCATGTATAATGTATGAATCCGATCAGTGTCGATACCTTTTGGATGAATGAGGCGAAAGGAGCCTGTTTTTCTTGATCCGCACACTTGTCTATTCAAATGGGAAAGTGACCGAAAAAAATCTTCCCCTGTCCGATTACCAACACCTGGAGGCGGATTGGTACTGGGTCGACTTCAATGCTCCTTCCATGCAGGAAGCGGGACAACTGGAACAAATGGGCTTTCATCCCCTGGCGGTCAAGGATTGTTTCCACTTTTTACAGCGTCCCAAACTTCATTACTTTGAAGGCTATACCTTTTATGTCCTGCAAGCGCTGGACACGAAAACCCTCAAGCCCCAGGAAATCGATCTGTTTGTCGGGGAAAAATTTATCGTTACCTTCCATTATCAGAAACACGAAGCAATCGACGAATTATGGGACCGGATGAAAAAAGATACCGGTGTGCAAGCCAAGGGGCCCAAATTTATCGCATATAAAATCATGGATGAACTGGTGGACTCCTATTTCCCGATCGCTCAGGAACTGGAGGACCGCATCATCGCTCTGGAAGAGAGATCAAGAGGAAAACACCGCAGACTGCAGGCATTGTTGAATGAAGTGTTTGCCATCCGCAGCCAGCTCCTGTCTCTGTTGCATACCATCTGGCCCATGCGCGATCTGCTCTACCGCATTTTAAACTCACATCATCTGGCTCTGAAGGATGAAGAGCATCGGCTTTACAACGATATTTACTATCACCTGGAAAAGCTGAATTCCATGATCGAATCGAGCCGGGAAATGACCAATGATATCCGAGACAGCTACTTGTCCGTTTACTCGCATCGGGCCAACTCGATCATGATGACGCTCACCGTGATTACGACGATTTTTATGCCGCTCACTTTTATCGCCGGAATCTACGGGATGAATTTTGAAAACATGCCCGAACTCAAGTGGAGATACGGATACTTTATGGTGCTCACATTGATGGGATTTGTCGCGTTCATGATGGTTCGCTGGTTTCGGAAAAAAGGATGGTTTGACCGGGATTGACCGGACGAACTGGTTCTTCGGAGACGGAGAGCCGGTTTTTTTTGTTTGCCTGAAAACGGCCCAGGCCCACGGTCCGTTTTGTGTCATTTTTATGACATTCACTTCTTCTGCTGGGAAGTTTTCTGTTTTGTTATACAATCAAATCTAGTAATCATCGATTTTAGAAGAAATAGAAAAGGGATTCTCAAATGATAAAAAAGAACGGCTTCATTCTCTTCCTCACCATCCTTGCCGGACTGGCTTCCGCCTGTTCGGCTGGCAAAGACGATTTCCGGTTATCTGAACCCAAACCCCCGGCCACAGTCAAAGAGGAACCGGCAGATGCAAAGGCGACTTCGCTGCGTCACTCCGGCTCTGCCGAAAACCCCCGCCAACTGAAGGAAAGCCTGATCCAGAAGTTCGCAGGCCAAAAACCGCGCTTCTGGGGAGAAAATGCTCCCGGGGTGATCAACCGCTTGCATACCGGTGATAAAGTGATTGCCCTCACGTTCGATGCCTGCGGGGGAAAACACGGGAACGGTTACGATCAACAACTGATCCGCTATCTGATCAGCCAGCGCATACCGGCTACTTTGTTTGTCAACAGCCGCTGGATTGACGCAAATCGCGATACTTTTCTAACCTTGTCGAAAAACCCTTTGTTTGAGATTGAAAATCACGGGACGAAGCATCTGCCTTTATCCGTCTCAGGGAGATCCGTCTACGGAATCAAAGGCACCCAAAACCCCGGGGAAGTGGTGGATGAAGTCCTGCTCAATGCCCGAAAGATCGAGTCACTGACCGGAAGAAAACCGCGGTTTTTCCGCCCGGGGACTGCCTATTACGATGATGTGGCGGTCCGAATGGTGTATGAACTTGGAGAAAAGCCTGTCAACTTTGATGTCATCGGCGATGCGGGAGCCACTTACTCCAGCGAACAGGTCAAACGGGCGATGCTTGAGGCCAAACCGGGTTCCATCATCATTTTGCACTTTAACATGCCGAAAAAAGAAACAGCGGAAGGCGTCATGAAAGCCATTCCGCTGCTCAAGCAAAAAGGGTTCCGGTTTGTCAAACTGGAGGATTATCTTTAACTGCTCTGCTCGTTTCGCCGATTTTCCAACGCATCCTCCCCATTGAACCGGGGAGGATTCCCGCTCGCATTTCCTAAGGATCAATAACTGATCAGTGCAGCCATCAACAATCCGGTTGCCACGCTCAGGCGGGAGGAAAAGATCGCCACGGATACATTGCCTTTGGGGATTTCCGAAATCACGCTGAATGGCGCCAGCCAGTTGAACAGGTAAAAGACGGCCACTTGCGCCAGGATGCCGACGGCTCCCCAGATCATCAGATCGGCGATATTGACCGAGTTAAAGATCGCTGATGCGATCACGATGGCCAACCCCAGCAATTTGCCTCCGAGATCATGGGCAGCCGCCTGCGCTGCGTTGATTTTGGCCGGGTCGGTCGTATCTGCCCCATCCCGGATGAGTTGGTATTCTTTATACGGAGTCGCAAACAGAAAGACCACATATCCGAAAATAATGAGCGGAATCGTTACGCCGAGATAAGTCAAAAAGTTCAGTATTGCCTCTGATTGTGTCATCGAAGCTCTCCTTTCCGATCCCCAATGCCGACAGGTAAAAAATATGAAAGATTTCCCGTAATCTTTCTGTCGATCCTCGCCATGATCGCGGATGCTTTGCCGCCAATCAGAAAAGATCCCCACAACAGACGGCCGTGAAAGCGGCCCCGCAAGGTATCCGTCTCCACTGTCTCCAGTTCAGCCAGCTGTTGGTATACCATCGGCTGATCCCAGTAGAGAGATTGTTGATCCCGGGCCATGGTCTCCCCGCTGGCATCATATAAAGTGACGGCTCCGCCTTCCCTGCCGAAGATCGGTTTCCGGACATAAGCGGTTTTTCCGAGAAACGGATTCTCCAGATATGTAGGCAGCATGTAGGTATCAATCCATTCATGTTCTTCCAGAGTAAAAAAGGCGTTCGTTTCGTGGAGATTCCAGATCAAGGCTTGAAGCGCTTTGGTCTGGGCGATGAAAGCATCCGGCGGATTGATGAGCGCCAGCTTCTTGTTCGCCACCAAATCCAGGAGATGAGCCCCGGTGGGATAACCGTCGTCATCGGTCTCTTCGGCAAGGATTTCCAATGCATGCAAGCGGTACAACACATCGACCGGCTGGTAACTCCCCTGTTCACGATCGCGGAAATACAGACGGTCCCCTTTGACAGCCAGGGAGGAAAGGGGAATATACCGGGCATGCAGCCCGGATTCCCGCATCAAATACCGGGTGGTGCCGGCATCTTCCTCATGCCAGTCCAGCGAGCTGAAATAAACCGCGTCGGCGGAAAACCCCATCTTTTTATAACGCCCGATGATATCTTGAAAAGCCGCAAAAATATGCTCATTCATCCCGTCATTGGGATCCTGCCAGCCATAGAACCGGCAAACGTTTCCGTTCACGTAGAATGCTTCCACCACACCTGTGGGTGTATCGCTGTTAAACTCCAGCATTTTTAACCCCCGGGGAGTCCGGGCGAAATCAAACCTGCCAACCACCGTGGGGATGTCCGGATTTGCCGTCAGGCGGACAGCCAGCCGTGCCGCTTCAGGAATTCCCAGCTCGTTCAACAACTCGTCCGGCCCTTGCTGAATCACCCGGATCGTGCGGGTGAAAATTTTGCCAAGCTTTTCCGTGGCCCCGGCGATTTCCGCCCGGAAGGATTCGGAGATGGGATAGATCGACGCCAGTGCGTACTCCTGATTGTACATCGAATCCCAGGTAAAAATACCCTCTTGACGCATGGGAGCATAAATCTCTTCTCTACGCCGTTGATAACTTTGATCCACCAATCCCATCATCCTCCGGACACGCTGCCCGAATTTTTGCCGATTCCTCCCTTGTATTTTCCGCCCGAATCATCGTCACCGGAAGAGACATAACTGCTGTCGTCCTTAATGTAAGCCACTTTTTTTCCGTTGATGACCACATAATTATTCGGGTTATAAGTGCTATGATCATCATCACAATAATTGTCTGCGTCGTTATCATAACATAGCTCCAACCCGTCATCATCACAGCCGGCGGCGGGAACCGTCAGCATCGCTGCAGCAAACAGTCCGACCAGGCGTCTGCTTTTCTTTTTCTCTGACTGCGCTGTTTGCTCATTTTTATCTTTCAACTGCCATCCCCCTCAAATGGATGTGGGCTTAGCATAATACACATAGACTTTTCGATTCTCATCCACTTCCGTCGAGGTTTTCTCCCACTCCTTCCCCTGGAAATAGAGAAAATGGCTCATCAGATGAAGCAAAGCATCCCCGGGCTCATGAAAATGATAAGTATGCACTATGGGATAAAAGTCGGCATCCTCGCGAAAATGCCGCACCTCCATGCGGATTCCCCGCCAATGGGGAGCAAAAACCAATCCAGGCTCCACCACTTGTTCGTCGCGTCTCCGGACCACATAAATGATGTGATTCAATGAGTCCACGGCACACGAAGTCTTCTCAAAAACCTTGTGATCCTTCACAAAATAATCACAGGCAAAGCGAAGAGCAATCTCATCTTTGCTGATGTTGTCATAGGTGTATAACAGGGGGAATCCGTTTGCCTCATCCAATAAACGATATTCCAGTCTCGCCATCACACCCACCTTTCCGATCGAGATCACATATCATTTAGATGAGCATGAACCAAATTCCTGTCTCATAAAAACCATTCGTGATATGAATATTTTTGCTGAATCATCACATTAACTGCTGGGATTAGCTACTGCTTTTTTTTTGCTTTTCGCCCATTTTCCCGCCAGAATCACACCCAGAACCACAACGATCATCAACCCGTATTGCAGCCAGGCGTTTTCCTCAAAAAAGGGCTTCACCCATTTATCGTCAACGATCATTTTAGCGGCCGTAAACGCCAATACTCCGGAACCGATATAGATGATCACCGGATATTTCTCCATCAACTTGAGGAAAAGCGTACTTCCCCACACAATAATCGGAACGGAAATCAGCAGTCCCAAAACGACCAGCAGATAACTGTTGTGGGCCGCTCCGGCAACCGCCAGCACGTTGTCCAGCCCCATCACGGTATCAGCGATCACAATGGTACGGATCGCCGCCCACATATTATCTACCGCTTCCACCTCGTGTTCCTTTTCTTCCACTAATAACTTGTAAGCGATCCAGATCAGGATCAGCCCGCCGATGAGCAACAGACCGGGAATCTTGAGCAGCCAAACCACCGCCAATGTAGCCAGTGCACGCATGACAATCGCTCCGGCTGTCCCCCACCAAATCACTTTCTTTTGTTGCTGCTTAGGAAGGTTTCTGGCGGCAAGCCCGATCACAATGGCATTGTCACCCGCCAGGACAAGGTCGATGATCACAATGGAAACGAGCGCTGTTAAAAACTCATAGGAAAACAATTCCATTTTTCTTCCAACTCCTTTCTTGATATATCATTTGCAAAAATAAAAAGACCTTTACTTTCCAAGAAAAGTAAAGGTCTTGCTTACAACATCACCATGTTGCCAACAAAGCCGGGGTTTTTGGCCCGAAATGACGACTTTGCTGTAACAGCTACTCCCCTTTAATTGAAGGAAAAGTATTAAATTCTTCACACATCTTTATAATAAGAGAGATAAGGCATCGACGTCAATACTTTTTTCCAACAATAGTTCTTTACCCCGAAAACGGTGTGGAATGTGTGAAAAAAGAAGTTAAATCCTGCTTGTAATTATAGAGGAGTATGATGGCTCCGGCAGAATGACAGGAGCCTTTTTCATTAAACCTCTTTTCGATCTTCACAACCGTACCCCGAGGTCAGCCTTTCAACCGCCCTCCGCACGAATCCCGGACAATCAGCTTTTCCGGCAACTTCAGATGCCCGTGAGAGCGGTTGGACTGTTGAATCAATTGGAGCAGGATTTCCATCGCCTTTTTTCCGATCTCAAATTTGGGCTGGCAAATCGTTGTTAAAGCCGGCTCAATCACCGTCGCCATCGGGATATCATCGAAGCCGACAACCGCCACATCTTGCGGCACTTTTAATCCCATCTGTTTGACGGCTTTGACCGCTCCGATCGCCATCTCATCATTGGAAGCAAAAATGGCCGTCGGCGGCTCGGGCAATTGAAGCAGCCGCACGGCCTGATCATAGCCGGACGGGATGCTGAAGTCCCCTTCGACAATAAGGGAGGAATCCTGCTCGAGCCCGTGTTCCCTCAATCCCAGGACAAAGCCCTGAAGGCGGTCCCGGCTGATGATCACATGAAGCGGCCCCGCAATAAATCCAATGCGCCGGTGCCCGAGTGCCGCCAGGTGATCCACGACCCGTTTCGCGCTGATGACATTATCAATGGTCACCATGGGCAACTCCGCTCCCTGGATGTACTCACATGCCATCACCAGCGGAACTTCCTGGGCCATCTCCATAATCTTCTCCGGGGAGGTGCGCGCCGTGACCAGGATCACCCCATCGGCGGCCCGTTCTTTGATCATCTCGATAAAATCCCATTCAGCATCCACGTCGTTTTGTGTATCCCCCAGCAAAACATGGTATCCATGCTCTTTGGCGACATGTTGAATCCCGCGAATGACATCGGAAAAAAAAGGATTGGAGATATCCGGTATGACAACCACAATCGTTTTGGATTCCATTTTACGCAAATTCCGAGCCAGCAGATTCGGCTTGTAATCCAAGTCTGCCATCGCCCGAAGCACTTTCTCTCTCGTTTCCCGGCTGACATGGGCGCTGCCCGCCAGCACCCTGGAGACCGTTGCCACTGAGACGCCTGCCAATCTTGCCACATCAATCATCTTCGCCATGCTTTGGACTCCTTTGAAATCGATTACACCTATTTGAAATTTATTTTATTTCATATTTTTTGTCAACAATTCCGGAGAATGTGCGGCCAATCGATTACTTGATAAATATTTCCACACTTTTAAAAAGCCCTCTTACTTTGGGAGGCTATTTACCTGTCGGAGTCATGGTTCCGGGAGAATTGATTGAGGAAACGAGCATCCAGGAGGTGAAGCAGAACAGTTGGGATGAGGAAATCGCTCCCCGTCTGACCGACGGGGAAAAAGGAAATAGTTTTATCTGCTGTAAATCCGATGGAACGGCCCGGCATGGAATATATGCTGACACAACCTTCACCCTTTATTCTCTTCCCAGCAAAACAGCCTGCCGTACATAGCCTCCGGCCCGTTTCAGCAATTGTTCAGCCTGTCGGCGGGTCGTGCCGGTCTCGATCATGACAATGGCCACTTTCACCTGGTTATCCGCCAGTTCCAGCGTTTCTTTGGCCTGTTCATACGAAACACCCGTAATGGTGCGGATGATGCCGATCGCCCGCTCCTTCAGCTTGTGATTGCTGATGTGGACATCTACCATCAAGTTTTCGTATACTTTGCCGATTCTTATCATGGACGTCGTCGAGATCATGTTCAAAATCATTTTGTGTGCTGTTCCCGCTTTCATCCTGGTTGATCCGGCCAACACTTCAGGGCCGACGATCACTTCAATGGCATGGTCCGCCACCCGGCTGATCGCGGCGTTTTCATTACAGGACAGGGCCACGGTTTTCGCCCCGATGCTGCGCGCATATTGAAGAGCGCCGATTACATAGGGAGTTCTCCCGCTGGCGGCAATCCCGATCACCGTATCCTTGTCCGTCAAATGAATCCCTTTTAAGTCTCGCTCCCCCCATTCCGCTTTGTCCTCCGCACCTTCAACCGCTCGGATGAACGCCTTCTCCCCTCCGGCCATCAACCCCTGAACCATCTCCGGCGGCGTACTGAATGTGGGCGGGCATTCAACCGCATCGAGGACCCCCAGACGGCCGCTCGTTCCCGCGCCGATGTAAATGAGCCGTCCCCCTTGTTGGAATGAACGGGTGGCAAATTCCACGGCCACCTTTATATCGGGAAGCACTTTTTGCACAGCCAGGGCCACTTTTTGATCTTCCTCGTTGATCATTTTCAAGATATCCATGATGTCTGCCCGATCGATCTGCCTGGTCCGTTCGTTGCGCTGTTCCGTCGTTAAAGAGTTCAGGCGTTCTTCCATCCTCAAGTCCCTCCGGTTTCCCCTGATTTTGCATTCGTTTTCATTATAAATCGGCTGAAATTGAATGGATAGAATCTGAGAGGAAATAAAATTCAAACCGATCCGAGCCATTCTTTTTCATCGAGCGGGGATTTTCCAGTGTTTGAAGAATAAACAGAAGCCAGGTGCTTGTCCTTGATCAAGCGCTATGATATATTTGAATGGAACCGTTTTCTGAAACCGGTTCCATCAATGAATGAATATCGAAAAGGGATCATGATGAGAAAAAAACAGACGGAGAAAGTTACGATTACGGATGTGGCCAAAGCTGCCGGCGTATCAAAAACGACGGTTTCCCGGTATCTGAGCGGACAGTATCATGCTCTGTCAGACCGTACCCGAACCCGGATCAAAGCAGCGATTGAACAGCTGAACTATCGTCCGAACCAGTTGGCGAGAGGATTAAAAGGAGATCGGAGCTATCTCATCGGCATGATCGTCGCGGACATCACCAATCCCTATTCAACCGCTGTGCTCAGGGGAGCAGAAGATGTCTGCAAGAGAAAAGGTTATAGCCTGATGGTCTGCAACACGGATAACGATCCCGCAAAGGAGCGCGAATACATTTTCACGCTGCAGTCCCATCGCATCGATGGGCTGTTGATCAACACAACCGGCCAAAATAACGGATTTTTGCGCGAGCTGGCCAATGATCGCACACCCGTGGTTCTGGTGGACCGGAAAATGCCCGAGCTGGGTTTTGATACCATCGGTCTGGACAATGAGCAGGCAACCTCCGAGCTGGTCCATTTTATCCTGAACCAGGGCTATAAGCGGATCGCTTACATCACGGAACCCTTAGCCGGGGTCAGTTCCCGGCAGGAGCGCGCCGCTGCCTTTGCAAGGGAATTGACCCGGCTAGGAATTCCTGCCGATGATTTGTATGAAGTGGACCTTCACTCGCCAGAATCATTGATGGAAAAGCTGGATCACTTTTTAACCGATACGGAAGGGGACAAACGGGCGATCATCGCAGCCAACGGTGTCGTGATGCTTAAATTGATCTCCGCTTTGCAATTAAAGGGAGTGCAAATTCCTGGGGATGTGGCTGTGGCCGGGTTTGATGATCCCGAATGGGCACCCTTGATCGGTTCGGGGATTACCACGGTTGCCCAGCCTACCTATCAAATCGGAGTTACTGCGATGGAACGCATTTTCAACCGCCTGGAAGGGGACACCTCCCCCGCTCAAAATATCCATTTTGCCGGAAAGTTAATCGTCCGGGGATCTACGCCCGCGGTTGATTAATTCTCTCGGGCCAACCTTTTTTACACTGTAATGGTAACGGTTCCAGTTATATGATCCAAAATCAGTCCTCACTAAAGGAAAATCCCCCTGACAATCGTTGATTATTTATGGAACCGTTCCCATTATCTCAATTGGATATTATATCGACTTCAACGGGCATTCAACTGACGGATGATGGTTACTGTCTCCAATTTTCACAACCAACGGATACCGGGAAATTTACCCTTGATAAGGGGGTGAAATTTGTCACGATCAAGGCTGGCTCTTTCAATCGAGTGGATCACCAAACTCCGACTGAGCGGTTGTGAAGGAATTGGATCAGGCATATGGCCGTGATGTCGCCCGGTGAACAGGCCGGCCTGCCCGGGTGGGAATCGCTAACATCTTGATCAATCCAACATTTCACGGGAAAAAGGGGCGAGTGATATGGAAAAGCGCGCATTGGCTAAAAGCCGTTGGTTCAGGTTGATTCCCGTTGTCTTTATCACATACAGCCTGGCATATCTGGATCGGGCTAATTACGGATTCGGCGCGGCGGCAGGGATGGCCAAAGATTTAAACATCACCGAAAGCGTCTCCTCTCTCATCGGCGCGTTGTTTTTCCTCGGCTATTTCTTCTTTCAAATTCCCGGCGCTCATTATGCGGAAAAAAGAAGCGCCAAGAAATTGATCTTCTGGTCCTTGATCCTGTGGGGACTGCTTGCTTCGGCTACCGGTATGCTGTCCAATGTGACCGGACTTTTTGCTGTCCGTTTTTTCCTGGGTGTTGTCGAGAGCGTGGTCATGCCGGCGATGCTTGTTTTTCTCAGCCACTGGTTTACCAAAGAAGAACGTTCCCGTGCCAACACGTTTTTGATCCTCGGCAACCCGGTCACCGTTCTCTGGATGTCTGTCGTTTCGGGTTATTTGGTGGATGCGTTTAACTGGCGCTGGATGTTTATCATTGAAGGGCTGCCGGCCGTGATTTGGGCCTTCTTCTGGTGGAAGCTGGTCGAGGATCAGCCAAAGGATGCCAAGTGGTTGACCAATCAGGAGAAACAAGATCTCGCTCATGCGCTCGAACGGGAACAGCAAGGCATGAAACCGGTCAAAAACTACTGGGAAGCGTTTAAAACCGGCAAAGTGATTCTGCTTTCACTCCAATATTTCTTCTGGAGTATCGGTGTGTACGGTTTTGTTTTATGGCTCCCGTCCATTCTGAAGTCCGCCTCCAACTTCGGCATTGTGGCGGCCGGGTGGCTTTCTTCCGTTCCGTACCTCCTGGCAGTTGTCTGGATGCTGCTGGTATCCTATTATTCAGACCGTACGTTGAAGCGGAAAAGTTTCGTCTGGCCGTTCCTGTTGGTCGGTGCGGTTGCCTTCTATGGTTCTTACGCACTCGGCGACTCCAATTTCTGGTTCTCTTACACTCTGCTCGTCATCGCAGGCGGAGCGATGTATGCGCCCTACGGCCCCTTCTTTGCCATTGTTCCGGAGATTTTGCCACGCAATGTCGCCGGTGGAGCCATGGCACTCATCAACAGTATGGGAGCACTGGGTTCCTTCGCCGGCTCGTATATCGTCGGCTATCTGAACGCAGCCACCGGCGGCCCGGGCATTTCTTATATCTTTATGGCTGGGTCACTCGTCATCTCGGTCCTGTTAACGATCGCTGTCCAAACGCATAAAACAGAGAAACCGCTCCTGAAATCCGGGGTGAATGCCTGATGAAAATCCAATTGGCCCTTGATCGGATGACCATGGAAGAAGCCATCCAAATCACCGGGCAAGTTCAACCGTTTGTGGATTGGATTGAGGTGGGAACGTCCCTCATCAAGGAATTCGGCATGGACAGCGTAAGAGCTTTGCGCTCCCGCTTTCCGGACAAATGTCTCGTCGCGGACGTGAAAACCTTTGATAATGCGGCTTACGAATTTGACATGTGCTTTTCGGCCGGTGCCGATGTCGCCACCGTCATGGGGGCTGCCCCGCTGGTCACCATAGAAACTTGTATCGAGGTTGCCGCAAAGCACGGAAAACAGGTCATGATCGACCTTCTTCATACCCCCGAGGCACAATTGCAAGCTCTGGCAACCTATGAAGAGGTAGTTTTTTGCGTTCACGTGAGCAAAGATGAGCAGGAAAAGAGAGACAGACAACAGTCAGCGGATCAGCTTCCGCACATGCTGAAGAGGTTTGACGGGAGGAAGAAGAAGCTGGCGCTGGCAGGCGGCATCAACCTGGATTCCCTGCCGTCGCTGATCCGGGCCCGGCCGGACATCCTCATCATCGGGACGGCCATCACCCGGGCAACCGATCCCGCGGATGCCGCACGCACCATTCAAGAATTCTTGAATTCGTCACAGAAAGGAGAAAACAGCCATGCATGAGATTGCAACGATACTCGGTGAGATGCAAACGGTGCTCCAACAGGTAAACAGAACCCACATCGAACAGGCGGTATCCGTTCTTGCCTCCGGAAAGCGCATCTTTGTCACCGGCGAGGGGCGTTCCGGATTCATGGCTAGATCCTTTGCGATGCGCCTGATGCATTTAGGTGCGAAAGTGTATGTCGTCGGCGAGACCATTACACCGTCTATGGAAAAGGGAGATGTGCTGGTCGCTGTTTCCGGTTCCGGCACAACCAAAAGTGTCCTGCTGGTCACTCAAAAAGCCCGTGAACTGGGCTGTCCGGTTCTGACTGTAACCACCAACCCGGAATCGGAACTGGCTCAAGCCGCAACCCATCTGTTGCACATCCCGGCTGCAACCAAATACCGCCGGGAGGGAGAACAGCCGAGTGTCCAGCCGCTGGGTTCCTTGTTTGATCAATGTACCCACATTCTGTTTGATGCCATTTGCCTGTGCTACGCGAATCTTCACCGCGTGGATCATCAGGATGCGCTGGCCAAGCACTCCAATCTGGAATAGGGGCAACTCCCGATCCGTTTATGCAGGACCTGGACATTTTCGGTCTGTATCCTTTAAAAAAACCTCGATTCGATCGGAAGAGAGTCCAGGATTTGAATATCCGGTGATTGAAAAAATGACTTGAGTTCCCCTGGGCGGGTGTCTCAAGTCATTTCTTCTTCCTTCCGTTCATTCACCATCATGCTTTCATCTCGGTTTCCTCCTCTTTCTCATTGATGATGGCGAGGATTTGATGATCCTCCCATCTCCCGTTGATCTTCACATTTTTCTTTGCGATCCCCTCTTGATGAAATCCTGCCTTTTCCAATACTTTGATGGATGCCAGGTTATGTGGCATCACCCCCGCTTCAATCCGGTGAAGCCTCAGCACATCGAACGCATAAGACACCACCAGACGGACAGCCTCTGTCATATACCCTTTTCCATTATGATCCTGGTCGAGAGCATATCCGATCCAGCCGCTTTGCAGTGCCCCCCGTACCACTTCGGAAAGTGTAATATTTCCGATCAGTTCCCCGGTTTCCAGCAGATAGATGCCAAAGGAGTAAAGCCTGTCCAGATTTTTTAACTCATTGTTCTTCCTGATTCGATCCCGTTGACCCTCCAATGTATAAAAATCATCGTCCCGCAAAGCTGTATACCTTTGAAAAAAGTCCCGGTTTTTCAATTCCAAACGCAACAAAGCTTCCGCATCAGACAGTTCGAGAAATTTCAGAAAAACGTTTTGGCCCCGCAATTTCATCCGGTTTCCTCCCCTTCCATTACAAAAAAAACACCACAGGCATTCCCTGCAGTGTACACAGAACCATATGTCAACCACAGGGAAAGCGACCTGTGGCCTTTGATCCCGGTTATGCTCCTGCGATCATTCCAATCAAAGGTTTCCCAAGCCGCTCCTCTATCGGATTTTAGGCAGACTTCTCCCCTGGTTAGAATGATCAAAGAAAACGGCAGTCGAGTACCCGATCCCGCTGGACAAAGACGACAACGATCTTTTCTTCATGTGGGTACCCTCCTTTCATCGTTTTCTATGAATAGCGTACCAAACTTACATTCCGGCCGGCAACTGTCCGTTCGTGGTGAAACTGCTGAAACGGAGATGAACAACACACTCCGCATCCATCGAATATAGACACTTCTTTAGATCCTCTGATTTCATTGTTTATTTTTGGATCGTTTAATGTACTCCTCTCCCCATGCGCACATCTGATCCAACACCGGCTTCAACGACCATCCAAACTCATTCAGCTCATAAACCACTTTTGGCGGAACCTGATTATAAACAATTCGGTTGATGACGCCATCCTCTTCCAATTCGCGCAACTGTTGAGTCAGCATTTTTTGTGTGATGTTCGGCATCGCTTTTTTCAGTTCGCTCGTTCGCATCGGCCCATGGGTTAAATGGCAGAGAATCACCGTTTTCCATTTTCCCCCGATCACTTCCAGGGTCGCTTCGACAGGAATGTTATACGTTTTTTCGGTTTTTTTCATTTCGATCACCTTTTCGATCCGCTCAATTCCCTTTTGGTATCTATAGTACTCATCGGTTCCTATATCACTGATAAGTAACAATATCACTAAAAAGTACGTACTTCCTATGCATAAATGTATGTTACATAATAAGTCACGTGGTTGTCGATATCTATTTCTTCCAGATCAAAGAGGAGACTCAACGATTGGTAATCGTCTTTTCCAATTCCAATTTATCCAATCGAAATAAATGGTATTTTGATTCAAGGAGGTTTCTTATGTCTATACACACGTTAGATCGCGCTCAAAGCAAAAGTATGCAAGGGCACAGCTTCCTTGCCCTGCTCGCTTTAGCCATTAGTGCTTTTGCCATTGGAACGACGGAATTTATCAGTGTCGGATTACTGCCATCCATTTCACAGGATTTGCATGTTCCGGTGACGACAGCCGGACTCACCGTTTCCCTGTATGCCCTGGGAGTGGCTTTCGGGGCACCGGTTTTAACTTCCCTTACTTCATCGATGTCCAGAAAAACACTCCTGATCTGGATCATGATTGTCTTTGTGATTGGAAATAGTATCGCAGCCACAGCTGTCAACTTCGGGATGTTGCTCGTTGCCCGGGTCATTTCGGCTCTTTCTCACGGTGTCTTTATGTCCATTGGTTCGACCATCGCGGCTGATCTGGTTCCGGAGGACCGTCGGGCCAGTGCCATTGCCTTTATGTTTACCGGTCTCACTGTTGCGACGGTGACCGGTGTTCCATTTGGAACGTTTATCGGCCAAACATTCAGCTGGAGAATTTCCTTTGCGGGAATTGCTGCGATTGGCCTGATATCTTTAATTGCCAACGCGATTCTCATTCCCTCCCGTCTCCGTCCGGGAACATCGGCAACATTTGCAGATCAACGGAAACTGATCACAAACGGCCGCTTACTCCTGGTCTTTATCATCACGGCTTTAGGCTATGGCGGAACCTTTGTGGTCTTCACGTATCTTTCCCCATTGCTGCAGAAGATTACGGGAATTCAGGCAAGCACGGTCAGCATCATTCTGCTTGTCTACGGAATCGCCATCGCCATCGGAAACATTATCGGGGGCAAATTATCCAACCGCAATCCCATCAAATCCCTGTTCTATATGTTTGTCATCCAGGCGATCGTCTTATTGATCTTAACTTTTACAGCTCCCTTTAAAGCAGCGGGACTCATGACGATCATGTTGATGGGACTTTTCGCTTTCATGAACGTTCCGGGACTTCAACTTTATGTTGTCCAGCTGGCTGAGAGATACGTCCCTTCGGCCGTAGACGTAGCCTCTGCCATCAATATCGCTGCATTTAATGCCGGAATTGCGATCGGTTCCGGCCTGGGAGGAGTAGTCACGGATTCCCTCGGGCTCATCCATACTGCATGGGTTGGCGCCTCGATGGTTGCAGGGGCCGTCATCTTAACCGGATGGAGCATGGGTTTGGAACAAAAAGAACACAATTGATTCAAATGAGGAGAAAGAGATGATGACCCTGAGTATCTCTGCGTTGAAGAAAATGATTCCGCAAAATCGCATGACCTTTGGCGTTGAGCTTCCGCTGGATACGGACTGGTCTCCGGAAGGGCTCAAGCAAGCGAAACAGGAAGGGCGTCCCTTTGGTGTCCCCAATATGGAGCGCCATGCCGAGTATGCCCGATTGGCGGATCAACTTGGTTTTAGATCGATGTGGATCCGGGATGTCCCCTTATTTGATCCGTATGGCTTCGGCGATGCCGCCCAACTGTTTGACCCCTTCGCTTATCTGGGGTATCTGGCCGCCATCACTCAGGATATCATCCTGGCCACAGGGGCCATTGTCCTTCCGTTGCGCCATCCTTATCACGTGGCCAAAGCAGCCGCCACCATAGACCAGCTTTCCGGCGGGCGGTTCGTGATGGGGATCGCAACGGGCGATCGGCCGGTGGAGTTTCCGATCTTTGGAGTGGAAGCCGAAAAGAAAGGGGAAATTTTCCGGCAAAGTGTTCACTTGATCAAAGAAGCCTGGAAGAAAGATGAGATGTTAATGGACAACCGGCTGGATCTGCTTCCCAAACCCGTGCAAGAGAGCATTCCACTCGTCATGGCCGGCCGGGGAACGCAAACACTGGACTGGATCGTTCAACATCTGGATGCCTGGTTCAATTATCCGAGAGGAATCGAGTCAACCGAACGCCAGATGGCTGAGTGGAAAAAGGCACATGAACGGCAGGGATTGACAGAGATCAAGCCGTATATTTCAGCCTTTCATCTGGATCTTCATGAACATCCGGATCACCCCGCAACGCCGTTTAAGTTCGGAGCGACGATTGGAAGAAATGAACTGGTTCGCCATTTGAAAAGACTTGAGCAGATCGGGGTTACTCATATGGCTTTTCATTTTCGCCACTCTCAGCGCCCGATTCCGGAGGTGTTGCACGAGCTGGCTGAGTATGTTCTGCCGGAGTTTCGAACCTGCGACTAAAAATGAGGGAGAGATCATTCATGGAAAAGAGACAATTAGGAAACAGCGAACTTTACACGTCTGTCATTGGATTTGGTGCCTGGGCCGCCGGAAGATCGGGCTGGGGAAATGTTGAAGAGCGGGATATCGTAGAAGCGATCCGGACTGCGTATGATCATGGAGTCAATTTCTTTGACACCGCACCTTTCTACGGGTATGGAGAGTCTGAACGCATCCTCGGAAAAACACTCAAATCCGTGCGCGACAAGGTCATCATCGCCACGAAGTTCGGGATTGTCTGGAATGATCAAGGGGGCTTTGTGATGGATGTCAGCAGAAAAAACATCCTGCGCGAAATTGACGCAAGCTTGAAAAACCTGGACACGGACTATATTGATTTATATCAAGTTCACTGGCCGGATCACAAAACCCCGATCCAGGAAACCATGGAAACTCTGAACGAGCTCGTTCAAAGCGGAAAAGTCCGTTATATTGGCGTATCCAACTTTTCTGTGGAACAAATGGAGGAAGCACGCAAGTACGCCCATGTTGTCTCTCTCCAATCTCCATATAATCTGCTCCAGCGCGGGGTGGAAAAAGCCGAGTATCCTTACGCGGAGCGGGTTGGAATGGGATTTATTCCTTACAGCCCGCTCGCGCAGGGACTGCTTACCGGGAAGTTCAACAAAACAAGCCACATTCCCGAAAATGACGTTCGCCGCCTGTTCAATCCGCTCTTTAAAGAAGGCGAATTCGAAGAAAACTTGAAAAAGGTGGAAAGAATCCGGACCATCGCCGACCGTTACCAGAGGCCGATGGCCCAAGTGGCGGTGAACTGGCTGCTGGCAAAACCAGCCGTAGCCACGGTCATTACCGGTGCAAAAAACAAAGAGCAAGTGATGCAAAATGTCAGATCCGCAGAATGGAAATTGTCTTCCGAAGATGTGACCGCATTGGACTCATGGACCGTCTAAAACGAGAACCGATTGAAAGTACAAGGACTCATTTAGCTCCAACAACCTCAGTCCGGTTCCCTCTCCGGGCTGAGGTTGTTTCATGTGGTCCCATCGCCTCCCTATATTTTTCGTCTCCGCCGTTTCCGCGGTTCCGGAGATGGCGGTACAACATCGGGATTTGCCTTTGTGGTCCCCGGAGTGACGTCCTGTTCCCCTCCTGCGGCCACCGCTGTCGGTTCGGTTCGCCTCGCCGGCTGTTTCTCTTTGGTGGCATTCAGGCTTCGTTTCAGCGCTTCCATCAGATCCACCACATTATTTGCCCGCGGTGCGGCCTCCGGTTGTTCCACCTCCTGATTTTGGATTTTGGCCTCGATCAGTTCTTTGAGTGCCTCTTCATAGTTGCTCTTGTAATCGTCGCGGAAAACCCCGCTGATTTCCTCAATCAGTTTGGCAGCCATGTCGATCTCCGCCTCGCCAACCTCAATGCCGGCCACTTCTTCAATTCCGGGGACTCCCTCAATCGCCCGGATCTCCGCCGGATAATGGATCATGTTCATGACCAGGCAGTTCTTATGCAAACGGATGACAGACAAATGCTCGCTGGTGCGAAAGGCCACTTTGGCGACCGCGACCTTTCCGGTCCGATCCATTGCCTGCGACAAAAGTTTGTACGGTTTGCCGCCGTATTCGCCGGGGCCCAGATAATAAGCTTTTTCATAGTAGATGGGATCGATGCTGTCTTTATCGGTGAAATGAAGAATCTCAATCGTCTTGAGCGTGGGCAGGGGAAGTTCTTTCAGGTCGTCGTCCGTGATGATGATATAGTTTCCGGGAGCGTACTCGTAACCGCGGATGATCTCGGTGTGTTCCACCTCGCGGTTGCAGACGGGACACCATTTTTTGTACTGGATCGGGTGTTTGCACTCTTCATGCAGACTGCGAAAACTTGTTTTATGATCGTCTGTTGCTTTGTACATGCTGACCGGGATGTTCACCAATCCGAAACTGATACTCCCTTTCCACATGGATCGCATCGGGTATGCTCCTTTGTGCTTTTTTCTTTATCGTTACCCAACGCCGGAATTGTCACTCATGGTTTCAAGAGAACCCCGGATAAATCGGCCGGCATGCGGCAACAATATCCAGAGCGTTAAGTTCATGTTTCGGAAGGTGCTCTGTCAACGTGCTGGAAAAATTGGAGAAATTGAATGAACAGGCGAAAGGAACCATTTTTGAGGACTTTGTGAGAGAGCAAGTGGATATCTACCGGAAACAGAAGCAAAAAGAACTCAAAAAAAGAAACATCCACAACAAATGGATTGATCAGGCCGATGCGCTGTTTCATTTATTTATGGAAATCTGTACGGACTACCAAGCGCAACTCGAACCTTTCGTCGCCAAGGCGGAGCTGACCGACAGGCGGGAGGAAGACGGGGTTGTCCTGTTCACGGTCACCAATTTTACAGATCAAACCTTTTCCTTGCACTGCGCCGATCTCCACACACTCGATGATTATGAAAAGCTGGAGGACGACGCGTTTGTCGAGACGCTGGATGAAGAGAAAGAAGAAGGCGGAGTCGAGTTTTATTTCAGTCGGGACGAAGCGGTGAAAACAGTGAAACACTCCGACATCTTCCCGAGAAAGAATCCGTCAGCGGCGTTCAAAAAAGTGGTGGACCCTCTGATCCTCGAACTGTTTAAAAAGTCCTTTGACATTGAATCCCTGTTGGCAAAGCGAGATAGTTGAAAGGCAGAAGTGGATGTAATAAGGGCGTGGCGTACGGAATACCTTCTTTTTTGAGCTTATTAAGGAGAAATCAGGGTGTATTCAAGAAAACCATGAATACGCCCTGACTTTTTTGCTTTCAATCGCTGCTGCTCATTGAGTGCGGGATCCATGGTCATTTTCGATGATGATTGATTTTACCGACAAACATAGATTGTGGCCGCTTTTGATATAATGGAGACAATGATGGTGCTTAACCGCTGTAAAAACATCCTTTTGCGCCACTTTTTATTGTATACTTGAGTTGATCAAATATTGGCCTGTAAAGGCTATGTCATTTTTTTAGGAGGTTTTGTTCGTTGGAAGGTGTCATAGAAATCACCTTTAATCTATTTTTGGTGATTTTTCTGGTATTGTTAAACGGCTTTTTTGTGGCCGCTGAATTTGCGATTGTAAAAGTACGGACCACACGAATTGCTCAACTGGAACATCGTCGCGGGAAAGTCGCTCAAAAAGTGCTGGCCAACCTGGATGCCTACCTGTCTGCCACTCAGCTCGGAATTACGTTGGCTTCCTTAGGTTTGGGCTGGATTGGAGAACCGGCCATTGCACATATGCTGGCACCGGCTCTTACTTACCTGGGGCTACCGGAATGGCTCATTCACACCGTAGCTTTTGCCATCGCCTTTTCCATCATTACCTTTTTGCATATTGTTCTCGGTGAAATGGCTCCTAAATCCCTTGCCATCCGTCAAGCAGAATCCACGACGCTCTGGACAGCGGCTCCATTAGACTGGTTCTACCGTTTGTTTAAGCCGTTTATCTATATTTTGAACGGAGCCGCGAATTTGATATTAAAATGGTTTGGAATCGGATTGAATGATACCCAGCAAGCCCATACGGAAGAGGAAATCCGCATGCTCATTGCCCAGAGCCATAAAAGCGGAGTGATCGACCAAACCGAGCTCGCCTTGTTTGATAACATTTTCGAATTTACGGACCGGGTTGCACGGGAAGTGATGATCCCGCGAGTCAACATGAAATGTGTTTATCGAGATAAATCGCTTGATGAAAACCTGAAGATCATGAAGGGAACGCATCATACCCGTTTCCCCTTATGCGGCGATGATAAGGATGACATCCTGGGAATTGTACATATCCGGGACGTTTATGAGCATCTCTCTGAAGGAAAAACCCCTTCTTTGACCGAGTTGGCGCGTCCCGCCGTTCTGGTTCCGGAAACGATGGAACTGAAAGACATTTTACGCAATCTGCAAAAAAACCGGGCGGGAATGGCCATCGTTGTCGACGAGTTTGGGGGGACTTCCGGCCTTGTTACCACAGAGGATATCATTGAAGAAATCGTTGGGGAAATCCAGGATGAATTTGATAACGAAAAACCGTTCTTTGTCCAGAATGGAAATGAAACGTCCATTGACTCTCACCTGCTCATTGAAGAAGTGAACGAATACTTCCAAATCGAGATCGATGACCCTGACAATGATACCATTGGCGGCTGGCTTTTCTCTCAATTGGAAAAAGTTCCGGAAGTCGGTGACCAGGTTGCTTTTGATGGTTTGATCTTTCTTGTACAGGAAGTGGAAAATCGAAGAGTCACACGAATATTGGTCAAACCCGGGAAAACAGAGCAAGCAGAAATGGAGGAAAAAGCAGAGGAAACCATCGGTTAGACAGGCTGTTCCGGAACCATTCTTCCCGAATCATATAGACACAAAAAACCGCTCTGGCATAAACAGAGCGGTTTTTATGTTTTCATTCTTTCCCCACCATCAAAATCCGCCATCCTATCTTTAAGTACAGGTTGTGTGAAGCGGTCATGGATGTCTTCATTTTTCTTGGTGAAGCTTATTGCCCTTTTCCATTTTGATTTCCGGGACACTTTGCCTTTGGTTTTTGTGATATTTGCTCACCGTGATGGTTCCCAGGGCAATCAGTGCCACCGGGATCTGTTTGTAAGGGGTGTGGCGCAACAGCCGGTACTTCTGCTCCTGGTTGTCAATGGTGTGTTGCCTGCGGTAGCGGACCACCCCTTTTTCATCCCGCCGGCATCCGGGACTTGGGCAGATATGCGTCTCTCCCTGTCCGGGTTTCCGCTCCTGAAGATGGCGGCGTCTGATCAGCCTGCCGCAATCCTTGCACTCAATGCGGCTCAGGTACAGGACTTCAATGCCGACTCTGGTCATGTCCATCCCCGTCCGGTTCCGGCAGAGCCTTCCCAACGGCTAAGGTGGGAAGCGCCTGTTTCCACCCCGCCTGAATTTGGGCCAGCACCTCATGGGTTTGCTCCAATTGATGGGCGAGCAGCAGGCGGCAGAAGGTCTTCTGCCCCTCCGCCTTCTCCTTGAGCTCTTCCGCGTGTTGGCGCAATAAACGGCAGACCAGCTGTTTGGTCTCCCGGTCCAGCTTCAACCGAATCTCCCTTTCTTCCATACCTGACATGCCTCCCTGGTCAAATGCGGATTTTCATCCTGCTTTCAAACGGTCACCTGTGATACAATCAACAGACCGACTCATTTCTCTGCACCCCGCGGATGTCGCCTGTGGGGTGCACGTTGTTCAGGACTCCCATTCTGCGGTAAAAACCCCTTTCCACTGACCGGGTGCCAGGCCGTATTCCGAAAGAATTTCTTTAATTCTCTTTAGATCTTTATATACTTTCGGCTTCTTCGCCCCCGGCGGCAGCACATACAGGACTTGTCCATCCATCCACAACTTGACTTCATTCATCCCCAACCACCTCCTTGGTTCATCGCTCTGATTTCATTGTATATTTTTTAAAATCAATTTCAAATTTCAACATTTTTTGCATATTTCCGTTTAACTATTATAATAGGGGGAAAATACAAACAATTCACCTTTCAAACAAGATTTTTCCAAGAATCCTGCTGTGATTCAACGGGAAAAAACGGAACTTCGGAGCGGGACGGAACTTTATTTTTTTATTTAAATAAGTGGGAGGGAATCAGGATGGACCGCAAAAAAATCGGCATGCTGCTCAGGAAAAAAAGAAAAGAATCGGGGTTGCGGCAGAAGGATCTGGCCGACCGGCAGATTTCACCCGCCACCATCAGCTCGATTGAGCGGGGGATCGAAAACGTTCACCCGGATAAAATCGAATATCTGGCAGGCAAGCTGGGGGTGGATTTGGAAGACTCCCCCGCCCTCTGCAACCGAGAGCAACAGCAGGAAGAACTGTTTTTATTGCGCTTGCGGTCGATTGAGCACGATATCGACCTGAACCATCCAAACCGGGGTTTGGCCAGGCTCCGGGAGATCGACCTGAAAGGATACGAACAACATGCTTATTACATTCACTATTTGAAGGCCAAGGCGTATTTCCGTAAAGATAACCGGAAAAAGGCGAAAAGCCATTTTGTCCAAGCTATCGACTTGATCGACAAGACCAATCTTTTCGAGACCAACATTAAAGCTAATAGTTACAACGATTTAGCTCGCATTTCCTACTATGAGAATAATATGAAAGGAGCTCTCGAGTACACCGAACAAGGATTAAAATCTTTTGTGGAAGGCGGTGACAGAGAAGTCAGCCAGCACTATTTGCAAATGACAAAGGCCATTTGCTTAGAAAAGCTGGACAGGCTTGATGAGGCCAAAAAGTCGATCGAACTGTTAATGGAACAGCAAAATTCCATTAAAAGCATCGACGTAATTTTGAATATGTACGAGACTTATGCCAGCATTCTGAAAAAACAGCAGCAGTTTAATGAAGCGATCCGGTATGCGATGGAGGGAATAGAAATTGCGAAAATAAATAAAAAACACGACCGCTTGCTGGATTTATGGACGATACTGGCCAGCATTTACCACAAATTAAAAGAATTTGAGAAAGCAGAGATTTGCTTTTTCACTGCTTTAGATTTAAAAGATGAGGTCACCAAACTCAAAAAAGAAAACTTGCTTATCGATACGTACGCCGAACAAGGCACCATGTATCTGACACAAGGGAAATATGACCTAGCCAAAAAAGCACTGGAAGAAGCGGTCAGAATCGGAGACAAAACCAAAGACGCACGCCGCACGATCCGGGCACTCGTCTCCCTGGGCGACTTCTATTTGCAGCAACATATGCCCCGCGAAGCCGTTCTCCATCTGGAAAAAGCGTTAAAGCTGACGGAAAAGCATGGATTTGAGATTCAGGAGCTGGACGTTTTATTCCGGCTGTGCCAGTGCTACAAAGAGACAGACCTTATCAAGTTTAACCGAAGTATTGAAAGAAAGTTTGAACTTGAAGTACAATTACAGAGAAAAGGGGTGTTGAATTATGATGCGATTTCACAATGACCCGCCAGGCGATTAATTTTGCACAAAACGGCCTGTTTTCTGAGGAGTGTTGAATTATGATCCGATTTCACAATGACCCGCCAGGCAGTTAATTTTGCACAAAGCCGCCTTTTTCGAGGCGGTATTTATTTTTTGGGCCACTTTTCTCTGATTGAATGATTGATCTTGGGCACTCCAGTTACATCGAGCTGATGGTGTGATAAATCATTGTAAAGGGAAATGAATTGAATGGATGGAAAGGGGAATTCACTTTTAAGAGGGGGAACCCGGGGGTTGAAATTTTCAAAGAGTGTACTGTTTTATCTGGTGTATCTGGTTTTGGGATCCGTCCTGTTACACTATGGGGGAATGGGAATAAAAACATTAGAACAACTGTCATTCCACAGTTTTGACCGCACCTATTATATTTTAGCTTTCACAGGATTTTATTTTCTTGCGGGCATGTTTGTTGGATTGCCTTCGCTCCTGCAAAAAAGGAAGCAATACGGGACGTGGACCATGAACAGGCCAATGTTCCGGACCCTTTTCCTGCTGCCTTTTCTCCTTTTGTTGTATGTGACCTCGCTGCATTTGGGGTGGACGCGTTTACCTCCGTTTCTCATATTTCTTCTTCATGATCCCTTTCCCACCGTGCTGCCCCTTTTCTGCGGAGCAATGTTGCTGCAATCCTTTGAAAAGAAGACTTCTTCATTTCAAGACGGACATGAAAGCTCATTACAATAAGCAAAGAGCCTGGTCATAAATAAGGCCCGGGGATCGGATCATGATTCTCCGGGCCTTTGCAGCTTCATCCTTCACCTTTTCTACGTCTTACCGGAAGGGCGGTTGCGCATTTTCCTAGTGCTTCATCCTCTTATCGGGGATAAATGTCCAGATTGTCGAAATGTACCTTGGCTGACTGCGGCTGTCCCCCGACGGTAAGAACGATCTCCAATGGAGTATTTGCGTCTGCGGGGGTGACAAACTCTGTGCTGAGCTTCTGCCACTTCTGGTTCGTCACGATCACTTCCGCCAATATCTCCTGCGTGGAGGCGTTACGGATCACCGCTTTTCCGCCCGACGCATTCCCGGTAAGTTTGCCGTCCAGCGTCAAGCGGTACGCCGTTGACGGCTTCCATCCCGTCCACTGCTGCACCGCCGCAGGCAGGGAATGGCCGGCGGGGTGAATTGTCAGTCCGTACCGTCCGTCTTTGGCGTTGTGTTCGTCGAGAGCTACGCGTCCTCCGTCTTCATGAATCGTCCAATGGGCCGGATGGGGTTTTCCGCTCCCGTCATCCGTTTCAAAGTCTGAGTTGATGACGGATTCGGGATCCCACTTCATAATCGCTGACAGGACCAACAGGTGAAGGGGATGGGAGAGGCTGGCTTTCTTGTACATTTGCGAAGTGATTTTCCAGACGGTCATGTCGAACTGGGACAGTTCGATCCAGTTCATCAGGTAAGTGCTGTAAACGTCGCCGCCGGTGCCGTCGAGATATCTGCTGACTTTCGGGTCTTCCAGCGATCCGTTCCACATATAACCGGTGAACCGGTTCGTGATTTTCCTCATGTCATCGCCGGTGAACATGATTCGGTTCCAGTAATATTCCAGGAAAGCGCCGACTTCGACATTGCCGTGACTCGTATCTTCCCAGTAGCTCCCCGGACGTGACCAATACCGCCAAATGTAACTGTCTCCCTCAGTCTGCAAGGCGCCTTTCAGATAGTTGCCGATCTTGGTGTAACGGTCGCGGTAGAACGGATCTTTGGTCAGGTTGAACATGAGAACGTACAGATGGGCCATACTGGCGTTATAATTGTAGGCCGGTTCGATGCCTGCGCTGTTCTCGCCGGACGTGTCCATCCGCGGGAACCGGTAATAACCAAGGTCGTCCGACACGTTTACCCAGCAGTTGCTGAGATAGGTGCTACGCTCCCATCGGGGAATGATGTTTTCGTCGAGAAACCGGACATACGCATCTGCCTTCTTGCCATACTTCGCCCGCAGTTCCGGCGTCTGTTTCACAAGATGCGCAAACTCCGCGAGCGGGATGCCGGCCATCCCGTCATGGACAATGTACGGGAACCAGCCCGACACCTTGACTTCATCGAAATGCGCGAAGCCGTCAGCTTGATCGGACTGCAATGTCAACTGCACTTCGATCTCGTGGCCTGCTTCCGCCGGGGTGAAGAAGTTCGTGCTGGAATAATAAAAAGAGGTCCAATTCACGGAGGCTTGGTGCAGGACTTCTCCCGAGGTCAGGTCGACGACCTTTACGACAGCGGACGTATTCTCGTGATTCGTCCGGGTGTAGAGCCGGACATTGTACTGCGTGGCGGGCACGTATTCGTCCAGTTTCTGCACGATGACGGGAGCCTGGCCGCCGCCCGACTTCAGCACTAGCCCGGAAGCGCCACGGTACACCGCTTCCGCTGATCGGTAGGCGTCGGCAGCCGTCCCCTGTTTTCGGGTCCAGCCCGCCGGCAGGGTGCTATCCGCCGGATCGGCTGTTTCAAAGCCGATATTGGTCAATTCTACCGGGGAATAACCCCAGGTCGCCCATCCCAGAAATCCGTCGTGATCGATATCATCGGCGTTGGCGATCATCGTATCCGCCTGGCGAACCAGCTTGTCCAGCCAAGCGTTGTCTCTCGTCACGCGGTACATGTTGATGAGGCTCCTGAGCTGGTAGCTTGCCCCCCATCCGAGATCGCTCGAATGCTTGCTCTCGTGGTACGGGTAGATGTTCTTTTCCAGTTGGATGTACTTGTCGTACCAGATGTTGGAGGATAATGCCGTTCCGGTTCCTTCATCCGCGGCCCATGCAGGTACAGAAGGGACCAAAGCGACCAACAGCCCCAGCAGCACTAAAAACAAACGCATTCGCACCATGATCCAGCCTCCTGTTTCCATGGCCTTTTACGATACGATACCTGTATCGTAATTGTATTATTTTTTAAACCCCAATTTTACTATATTTTTTGAATAATCTTGCGTCAAGGACCATTTATTGTCCAAAATTTGTTCCATTGTCATGCGTCGGAGATCACCGAATCAAACAGGAAAAGGCATTACTTGGTTTGAAGTAATGCCTTTAAAAAAGGGGATTGGGCTTTCATTTCCCAGTTTTTATTTCTTTTCCATCACAGCAAAGTAATTTTCTTCATCATCTGCAAAGTTAAATACTCTGCCGGATGGCATATTTACAATCTTTCCGACTTTGACCTGTTTGTTGGATAAGTCGCTGTATAATTGATCGAGATTTTCCGTAAAAAACATTAAAGAAGGTGTTCCGAGGTTTAATCCGGGCTGCATTTTAGCGACCATTTCCTTATTGTGCAGAACGATGCTTGTTTGTGCCCCCTTTGATGGGGCAATTTCAATCCATCTCATTCCCTGACCGTTATCCTCTTCGGAAATCACGGTAAATCCCAATTTTTCCGTCCAGAAATTGACTGCCTCATCCTGGTTATTTACATACAGCATAATTTGACCTACTTGGCTGATCATAATTTTTCCCGCCCCTTTATATAAGTAAATACCTGCCCGATGCTCATGATCCTTTCCGACCGGGGATTCGAGCAACTGTTCGTTAACCTGTTGCCGGAGCCTCTCATCCAACTTGAAGCTCGTTAGCGCAAAACACCAACTTCCCCTTTTGACCGAATCTTCTTAATACTCGATGCCCGCACGGACTTCCAATAAAGAGTTATTGAAGGGATTGCAGATGCTCGGCGAGACGATCCCAAGTCTCAGTAATTCCCTGCACCACCCCCATATCCAATACGGTTTTCAGCGTATCGGCGGAAGCGTATTGAGCCCGGCAGACGAGCTTCGTCTTGCCTTCGTGCTCCATAAAAGACATCGTTACCTTGCACGAGGGCATCTCCTCCGACACATTGCCTTCGGCATCAGAGAAGTAGTCAACATAGACAATTTTCTCCGGCTCAACGATTTCCTGATATACCGCTTTGCCCCAGGATTCGGTTCCGTAAAAATCCCCTTGATTCTGATCGACGCACTTCATACAGAAATGCCAGATTCCACCCGGACGAAAATCCACGTTGCAAACGGTAAGTGTCCAGCCGCGGGGACCCCACCAGTTCTTCAGATGCTCAGCCTCGGAGAACGCTCTGAATACCAGCTCGCGCGGCGCATCAAAAACACGCTCCAGAATGAGCTCCTGACCCTCCACCTTGGAAATCATTTTGTTTGACATTGAAATTCCTCCTGAGAATTTGTTTTCAGTTTTGTTTGTTCTCCTCGGACTGCAGCTGCTGAAGATAATTCTCCAGATTGTCGAAGCGTTCCTCCCAAACACTGCGATAGCTTTCTAGCCAGGCGTCCAGTGCTTGGAACGGCTCCAGTCGGAGCTTGTAGATTCGCCGGTTAGCCATCGGTTGCACCTCAACCAGCCCGGCTTCCAACAGGACACGCAAATGTTTCGAGGCTTGAGGCTGGCGGAGTTGAAGCCGATCGGCGATCTCCCCTACCGTGAGAGGGCCGTCACGCAAAAGCTCAACAATGTGTAGTCGGTTGGGCTCGCCAAGTGCAGTAAAAGTTGCTGTGATTTTGAAGCCCATATAACCTTTCTCCTTTCATTCTAAATATAACCCGCACAGAATATTCCTGTCAAGGAATATTATTGACTTTTTTAAAACCGATCTTTCTCTCACCTTTGGATGTGAAGAAGAAAAAAACGTAAATGTAGCGGGTATTCATCTGACATCATGAAACAAGAAAAAAGCATTACGTGATCGTAATGCTTTTTGGGAAAAATGACGTTATTTCGTTAACAGTCCGCAAGTGTGAATGATGTATCGTCAACCGTTGACCGGTTTGTGTGCGATCACGCAAACAGCCGTCCCGCCTTTAAACTGCCGGTATTCACGACGGATCTGCACAAATCCGGCCTGCGCAAGCTCACTGGTCAGACGGTCGGCAAAAGCGGACGGGTCCTCGACATTCTTGCCGATCTGCTGGTAGGTGGTAGCCACCCTGCCCCCGGGTCCCAGCCACTGGAACAACTTTTTCAACACCAGCGGACGATCCGGCCAGAACTGGGCGGAGTTAACGGAATAAATTTTGTCAAAGGGAACTTCAAATCCCGGCCATTCTTCGATTTTTCCGGATAGCAGACGAACTTTCCCTTCAGAAATGGCCCGCCGGTTGCGCTTTTCGGCCTGGCTCCGCATGGTTTCCGAGGCATCCAGTCCCACGACTTCCCCTTCCTGAACCAGCGAGACCGCTTTCTCGATGCCCACTCCGGGGCCATAGCCGACTTCCAGCACCCGGTCGCCGGGTTGAATGTCCAGAAGGGCCAGCGTCCATTCATTGCGCTCACCCGTGGTCATGGACATCATTTTCCCTGCCACCCTTCCCCAGAAACCGCTGGGCTGACGGAACTGCTCAAAGAAATCTTTTAAAAACGGCATTCGTCTTCTCCTCCATTCCCATCTTCCAACTCTTTGTTTCCTTTCGTAATTTGCCAGGCTCCCCGAAGAAATGACCTGCTCTTTTCTCAGGAAGGCAAAGGATTCAAGAGGCAGCTTGGCCTTTTGAACCGGACGGTCTGTTTCTAATCGACCAACCGGTTCCGGTGAGCGTAGATGGCCGCCTGGGTCCGATCGGCTACCCCCAATATCAACAGAATCTGGGTAATATGGGCTTTGACTGTCTTCACTGTGATGTATAATTCATCCGCAATCTGCTGGTTGTTTTTCCCTTTGGCAATCTGTTTCAGGACCTCCATCTCCCGGGGGGTTAAATGGTGATGGGGTTTCGGTTCTTTTGAACGGCGCAATCCGGACAACACTTTCCCTGTAATCGATTCTTCAAGGATCGATTGTCCTTTCACTGCGGCGCGGATGGCCGCAACAATCCGGTCCGGCTCCGATGTTTTCAACAAATAACTGAATGCACCTGCCTCAATCGCTTGATGCACTTTCTCCTCATCCTGAAAGCTGGTCAATACAATAATTTTTATCCGGTGGTTTTTGTTCACAATCTCTCGTGTTGCCGCGATTCCATCCACCCCGTCCATGACTAAATCCATCAAAATCACATCCGGTGTGAGCTGTTGGCTCAGTTCTACCGCTTCCCGTCCATTTGCCGCTTCTCCCACGATCTCAATCTCCGGTTCCTGTTCCAGATAAGCCGCCAGTCCCAAGCGAATCATCGAGTGATCATCGACAATCAATACACGAATCATGATTCGATCTGCCCCTTCTGTTCGATGATCGGCACTTTGATCTCGATCTGCGTTCCTTTCCCCGGCAAGGAGATCAGCTTGAGAACGCCTCCCATTTCATGGGTCCGCTCTTCGATGGATCGCAATCCATATGAGGTGTTTTTCATCCTTTCTACATCAAACCCCTTTCCATTGTCCATGAGTCTTAAAGATAATTGTTGGTCTCTGTATTTCAGATAGACCCGGAGCTTACTTGCTTCCGCATGGCGAAGGACATTGGACAGACCTTCCTGCACGATCCGAAATAAATGGTCCTCCATCCCTTTGGACAACGCAGGTAACGGGTCAATCTCCCAGTCAATATCCATCCATCTTTTGGCTGAATATTCCCGAAACAACTTTTCCAATCCTTCCGTCAACGTTTGCCCTTCTAAGGAAACAGGACGCAAATGGAGTAACAGGGCACGCATCTCTTTTTGTGTATCCAGGGCCATTTTCTTCATCATGGAGATTCGCGCTCTCTCCTTTTCCGGCAGTTGCCCGTTCCGTTCCATTGCCGCCAGCATCATCGACAACGCAAACAATTGCTGACTGACTGCGTCATGGAGTTCCCTGGCCAGACGCTGCCGTTCTTCGAAGATGGCCTCCCTCTTCGCTTGATTCTTCCACTCTGCTTTTTCCGAACTTAACTGTTGTAAAGAGACGACTTGTTTTTTTAGATGAACCGCCAGCTGACGCAGATATACGCCGATCTGCCCGATCTCATCATTGCCCAAAGCCGGAAACGGTTCATGGAACCGGCCTTGTTTCAATGTATTTATCAGATGAATCAGCGATGTTAAGCGCTTTTTCAAGCCATATCCATAACTCAGCCCAACCATGACTCCGGCAGCAACCGCACTGCCCACGATCCAGATAAATACCGGCAGATTCAGCCACTCCATTGCCAAGAGAACACGCATGGTCAATGGATAAGCGTGAAACATCATGAACAGGACCAAAAGCGTAACAACGGCAGCCACCAGAACGGCCACTTGGACCATTAACCCGATCACGCTTGTTTTTCGCTCTTTTTTCATAGATATCTCACATCAACATCGCCAAACAGAAATGAGAGGCAGATTTTTACTTTTCTTGACGACCGGGGGTATGCTTCGGTTTGAACATGGGTACGGACTGTTTTTTCAACTTTTTCTCCAAACAGTTTTACCTGACCGAACACGACCGATGTGGATACGGAAACTTCCAAATCAGATGGAACATAGATATTTACATCGCCCATCAATCCGCTCACCACAATGGTATTTTCCCCTTCCCAGAGAATCGCCTGGGACAGGTCGATCTGGATTTCGCCTGCCACCCATGCCCAAATGGCATCTTTCATTTCAAATGGTTGATGCAGCAGTGAATGGCTGGCATACAGTGCGGGACAGATCCGGCTGATCTGTAAATGAGTTCCAGAGTCTCCCTTCTCTCCCCGAAGACACCGGTACCCCAACCAGAGTAACAGCAACGCCAGACAGAGCCGAAACAGGACCGGAAAGTAAAAAAACAGGGCGCAAAGTAAAATGAACCCTCCCATCCGAACTTGACGGCCCATAAAAAACAGGAGAGCGATGGGGAGAAACAGAGTAAACACCAGAAAGAGCGCATCTTCAATGATCAGGTAAAGGCAGAGATTGATACTGATCACAATGGCGATGACCGCCAGCTGCTGTTTGAATGAAAGGTGCACATTTCGCCCTCCTTACGAGCATCAATGAATGCGAATATTTCCTTTATTTGTTTGGTGATGGAGTTGAACGGTTCCTTTTTTATAAGCACCTTGGATCTGCTTGCTTGTTTTGCTTCCCTGAATGGGATAATCGCACTCGGCCGTTCCCTGGTTGGTAACCGCATGGATTCGAAAAGGTATCTCCTCTGTCAAATCAATCCAGGTATCCCCTTTTTCGACTTCCGTCGTAACTGCGTCTTGTACATGTTCCAATTGCGCGCGCAGATTTCCTGTCCCCAGCTTCACCTTTAATGCCCCTGAAAAGCGGGCGATGTTTACATCCCCTGTTCCGACAGTCATGGATGCCTGATCGGAACGAAATTCCTGCAGCCGGACATTTCCGGTGCGATGTTGATAGTCAAAAGAATGGACTTGCAGGTTTTGAATATCGCTGTTTCCGTCTTGCAAGGTCACGTTCAGGCCCGTGAGCGTCCATTTTCTTGGCTTGCTTCCTGAGATCTGAATATTTCCGTAACCTTCCAGCGTTACATCTTTGTTGTACTGCCGGGGAACATAGAGATCCAGCCTGGATTTCCCCGTATGAAACAACCAGTACATCCATTTTTCCCTCAATGATATTTGCAGCTGATTCTGCTTCCGGGACATTTGCAAAGAGATCAATTCACTTTCCTCTCCTTGAAGGACCGCCTTCACATCCCTGCGGTCTTCCGGGATCATTTTGACATCCACAGGCGAATCAATCCGAATCTCCTGTACATGGTCGATGGATGATGTTTTTGCGTGCGTCCCCGAAAACAACCAGGGTCCGATCCCCAAACCGGCCATGGTCGTGATCAATAGAAGACCCCCACAAACCAAAAACAAGATTCCCATCGTTCGTCTCATATCCGGTTCTTCCCCTTCAATCGGTATTGAACTGTTTCATTTCGAAAGATAATGAAAGAAAATCGGAATCCAATTCATCATCAATGCCAGCCCGCCGACCAAAAAAAGCAGGCCCCATCCTTTTTTACCGGTCGTTTTTCCTTTTATGAGCAGGCTTCCTCCCGCATAGATCAGACCGATGGACAAGAGGTAAAACAAAAAGCCGAATGCATCACTTCCTCCCTCATTCCCCAAAAAAGCCCATGCACCAAAGATTATCAATACTGCTCCAATCATGAGCTGGATCGTCAGTTTCACGGCCATCCCTTCCTTTCTTTTATTTAAGGATAAGTTATCAAAAACGCTATGGATTGAATACGTCCTTAAGTTTGGCTTTCCATTCGACTTTGGTCCAATCTTTTTTCTTCACCAAAGTCCAGCCATAAAAGCTACCTTTGTCCGTAGAAGGGACGATCTTCCATTTTGTACAGTGAGGATGAAGAAAAAATAACAGAAAATTGGGAGGCATGCGGAATGAAAAAGAAATTCACCCATTTTGTACTCATCGCGATCATCACACTGGTCGGTATTGAAATAGGGGGAGGCATTTACGAATTGATGGTCTTTGCCCCGAAATGGAGTGCTTCACCCCCTGCATCTTTTGCCCTGTTGCAAGGAGATCTGGGTCTGGAGCCGGGAATTTTTTGGGCTCCCCACCACTTCGCCGCTCAGGGGATGATTCTGCTCGCCCTGATCTTGTGCTGGAAAGACCGGAAACGAAGGAATCTCATATGGGGGATCATCGGCTTATACATGATCTTACGAATTCCTACGTTCCTGTATTTCATTCCTGAATTGGGCGTTTTCTCCACCACGCCGCCGGAAGGAACGTTCTCCCCCGATTTAGCAGAACGTGCCCGGATGTGGATCCTGTACAGCTGGGGCAGGCTGGGAGTCATCGCAGGGATCTATGTATTGGCATGGATGGCACTCCGGGCAGCGAAAGAAAAAAATGTAACCAATGGTGCGCATTGATCTCAGTGAATCACCTTCACCGTACAGAAAAAACCCCTCCAACAGGTATGGAGGGGTTTTTTTGTGGAAAGCGTCATTTTCGCTGTCTTGGAGGAGGATCGAGAAGCGAACCGAAAAAAACATCCAATGGCTTACGTGCCCGGCCGAATCTTGTGTGAAACGGCTGTTACACAAATATTCTTCCTTCTCCCACCTTCACGCAGGAACCGCCGATTTTCACTTCTTCGTACACATCTCCCGATTTTTTGATCGTAATATCAATGAAACTGGGACGGCCCATTTCGATCCCCTGTTCACTGCGGATAGTATAGATCCCGTTTTCATTCGGGGTGAGAAGGGAATGTTCGATCAGATAAGCACCCAGAGGGCCGCTCGCATTTCCGGTGGCGGGGTCTTCCGCGATTCCCATGGCGGGTGCGAACATGCGCCCATGCACCGTTGAACCGGGGTGGACCGTTTCCAGTGTGAAGGCAAAAATATGCTGCGTGTCGGGATGACCGGCAAACGATTGTTTCCAGACATCGTTGCGGAATTTGATCCGTTTCATCGCATCCAGCGTCCGGACGGGAATATACAGGAACGGCACGCCGGATGAAACCGTCTGGACGGGCAAACCCTCTGCCAGGTCGTCGGCGGAAAGGGAAAGCAGATCGGCGGCTTTCTGCCGATCGGCATACACATCGCCGAATGCGGGAATCGGCTGTTTCATTTCCGCCCTCGTAATCTTGCCTTGCTCTTTATGAACGATCACGTGAATGTCGCCCACTTCTTCTTCCAATATCCACTCATTGGCGCCTTCCGCCGTCTCGATCCAATTTTCAGATGCCAGTAAAAATGCGGTTCCCACTGTGGGATGGCCCGCGACGGGCAATTCGATCTGCGGTGTGAAAATGCGTATTTTTTTCTTTTTCGCCTGGTCGCCGGGCGGAAAAATAAAAACCGTTTCGGACAAATTCAATTCATTGGCGATTTTTTGCATCAGCCCGGAATCCAATGACTTCTTTTCTTCAAATACAGCCAGGGGATTCCCGCCGAACCTTTGATTGGTGAACACATCGAGCAAAATATATTTCAAGCTCGCCATATCCATTCTCCTTTCATATGAGGAAGGCTCAATTCCAGATTAACGCCATTCTTAGCATTAGTAAAATGAATTGTTATAATAATAAACATGAATAAAACGAATCAAAGGAAATGAGGGAGGAACGGATGACATTCACCCAAATGGAGGTCTTCCTGAAAATCGTGCAAACAGGGAGCTTCACCAAAGCCGGGGAAGAAATCGGATTATCGCAATCCGCCGTCAGCCATGCGATTGCCGGCCTTGAATCCGAATTGGGGTTTCGCTTGATCCAGCGCAACCGTTCGGGCATCCGGATCACCCCGGACGGGAAACGAATCCTTCCCTATATCCACCAGATTTTCCGGTTGAAAGAACAAATAAAGCAAGAAGCGGCCAGCATCACCGGACTCCAAACCGGCACGGTGCGGGTGGGCACCTTTCCCAGTGTCTCCGCAAAGTGGCTGCCTTCGATCCTGAAACAGTATCAAAGCCAATACCCGTCCATTGAAGTGGAATTGCGCGAAGGGGGATATGAGGAGGTGGAAAAATGGATCCGCACCGGCGCCGTCGATCTCGGTTTTATCCCTTTCCCCATGAAGGAAACGGAGGTTCACACGGAAAGATTGAAAAACGATCGGCTGGTTCTTCTTCTGCCCCAAGGACATCCGCTTCACCGTCATCCTTCCCCTTCCATCGAACAGCTTGCGGAAGTCCCGTTTATCATGCCAAAAAAAGGATGCGATATCCATATTTACAGGTTGTTCAACGAAAAAAATTTAAAACCGCGCATCCGTTTTGAAATCGAAGATGATCACACCATTGTGGCGATGGTGCAAGCGGGGCTGGGTGCCAGCATTTTGCCGGAAATGACTCTGCCAAACGAACTGGAACACGTTCACTTTGTGTTGCTGGGTGAAGAAATCTACCGAACGATCGGCATCGCCGCCCCTTCATCGGACAGCCTCTCCCCAGCGGCGAAGAAGTTTTGGGAAACCGCAGTCGCTTGGGTGAAGGGAGAAGTAGATAGCAACCATGCATCTCATTGATCGGGTAGCACATGGGGATCGTTGCGATCAAGAGGAAACCTGGTTCAGGATGGGGATGAGGTAGTTGGAGTGTTCAATCTGCCACATCTGATGGAGACCGATGAAAAAAACCTTAAGAAATGATCATCACTTCTTAAGGTTTTTTCCTTCCGGCCATTATTCGTAGGTCAGGGTGTGATTGGTGAGTAAGTTAGGAAACCACCATATGAATGTCTCTTTAATAGAATGGTACTTAAACGATCTCAATCATTCACTTCTCCTGACGTAACTGTTTTCTAACTTCCATTAAAATTGTGCCCAGCATATTTTTCCCGGTCCCATCGAGACCACAACCCCAATAATAATCGTTGGTCGTTTTTTCTATAATTTCTTCATCTCCTGTCGCTAACAAAATTTGTTGAATCTCGGGATTAGACTTGAATTTATGTAGAACAGCCCGCCTCATCACATCATCTTTAACTTCTTCCCAATCGGGTCGTATCGGAACCTTTCTCGATCTTCCAAGTTTTGCAGCGGTCATCGGGGAAACTGTAGTTCGGATCTTCTCCGCATACTCCGGAGCTGTCGTAACAAATTTTTGCGCTTGAAAATAGTGTTCACTGGTCGGCCAACGCTTTCCATCTAATTCAAATGGGTGAGGAGAAAAATTCGAAAAGCATCCGTATTCTTCATTTGTCCGGTAAAAATAGATCGCCATTTCAGACCTCTCCTCAATTTCTATTGTTATCCAATCGGATTGTAAAATATTTATATAGTCTTAACTTCATTCTCAAGTCCACTCAAGAATTTAACTTGATTATATTTTCTCGTTGATCCCTTTGTTAAGCTTGTTCGACTCATGTTAGAAGGTTTAAATAAGACCAGACTTTTGAAAAGGTCGTAGAGGCTTTCGACTGTAATTTTGGGGTTCAAATTCATGTTACCCGATCTAAAAGATAAAAACCATTTTTTAGATGCATTCGATAACCTTGTTTATTCACGTGAAAGGAAGTTTTGCTGATCCATCTATCCATAGAACTTACGGTCGTAATTTTTAAATATATCTTCTGCAAAGTTTTTGTAATCAGTGTAGCTCTTTAGTTGAGGATAATCAAACTTATGCTTTCCCCATTTCTTTCCTACTTACGAGGATATTTTGCCCTTCGAAGGGTGGGCAAGTCAGTCGGGTCTCGTTGCCCACTTATGGTACAAGTCGTTTAGGTTGCTCAGCGTAAGTTTCCTTTTGCTAGGCGTGATTCATCGATTTCGAAAAAAAAGACTGCTGACTCTCTAGTTTGTCAGCAGCCACAATAATCTTTTTTCTGATCTTACTTTAATACAAGTGTAAATTCTCCATTTAGTTCATTCTCTGCTTGTTTCATAACTTCTACAACTTTTGATGCATAATGGACTTCATTTAGCTTTTCATTCCATCGAACTGTCCATTTTCTCCTGCCCAAAAAAAATAACCCCTTTCGTCCCCCTTCATTATAACTTAGAGCTTGTCTGGGGTCTTATGGGGTCAGTATAAGATTTATACTGACCCCATAAGACCCCAGACAAGCTCTAAGTTATTATAGAATAGGGTTGAAAGGGGTTTTTCTTATGCCTAGAAGAAAGTGGTCTGCTGAAGAAAAGATGTTCATTGTGCTTGAAGGA